>NZ_BAAGSQ010000021.1:377702-578280 GCF_054782355.1 Paraburkholderia jirisanensis
AATCTGGTTCGGCAGCAGCTGGCTCAACACACCGCTGATCGGCACCGTCGTGATCAGCCAGTCCGCGTTGTTGCCGAGCGAAAAGGTGCTCGACTGGAAGATCACCGTCTTCGTGTTCGCGGTCGTCGCGATCAGCACATAAGTGCCGCCGTTGATATAGATCGAATCCTGGCCGCTCGCCGGCACCGCGTTCTTGAACGCGACCGCGGAGATCGTCGGTCCAACCGTGTTGACGTCGGTACCTTGCGGCACGATGTAGATATCCACGTTCTGCGCGTTGACGGTTGCATTGAACGCACGCACGCGCGCGCTGCTCGACAGCAAGCCCTTGTCGAACGGATCGTCGATCAGACCGATATCGGGCGTCAGGCCCGGCACCGCGAGCACCGTGTATTCATGGCCCTTCGCCACATCGGAAAACGACCCGCTCGCCAGCGGCGTGGTGGTGCCGGTCGCCGCATAGGCCACCGATGTCTGACCGGTGTTGACGTTAGCGAAGTTGGTGACCTGCTTGTAGCTGAGGTTGCCCTGCAGCACCGCGCCGTTCACCAGAAAGTCGACTGCGGGGCCACTCGGAATTGCGTGCACGAAACGCATCACCGGGTTCGTCAGGCCGAGTTCCTTGCCGACGTCATGGCCCGAGCCGCCGCAGGCCGCGAGCAGGGTCGCCGCGCTGCAAAGTGCTGCAATGGTTCGGATGAGCTTCATTTGCCACCTCTCTGATATGGGCTCGCGCCCAGTGATGTGCGGCATGCCGCGGGCGTCGACGTGCGACGCTCCGTCCGGACGGCGGCATGCCTTTTCGTATCCCTGATTGCGGCCGGTGCGGTGCGTTTTCGTTGCGCGCGACCGGGGTTCGCATGGTTCGGACGACCGGAATCAGCAATCGCTGTGCCGCGCGGATGCATGGCAAGACGCGCGCCGCTGCAATCCATTGGGCGTCAAGGGCTTGAGTTGTTTAGAAGTGTTCATCGGGAAGGCGCGTTGCGCGCGAGCCTGCGCAGTGCGACGCACGCCGGACGGCAGCCCGTGCGTGCGCCTTTACATCGGCAGTGCAGGCCTTACCAGGCGCTCATGAACCGGGCGTGCGCGCGCGTCGCCGGTAGTCGAACCAGAATGACAGCCCGACGCTGACGAGAATCACCGCGGTTGCGAGCACCGTCGAGCGCGTCACCGGTTCGCCGAGCAGCAGCGCGCCGAGCGCCACCGCCACCAGCGGATTCACGTACATGCAGCTGCTCGCGATGATCGGGCTCGTGTGGCGAATCAGATAGCCATACGCGACATACGCGGCCATCGTGCCGATCAGCATCAGATAGAGAAACGCGACGACGGGCAGAAAGTGCAGCTCGAGCATCCGCTCACCGGACACCCACGCGACCAACGTCGATACCGCACCGCCCAGGCCGATCTGCAGCGAGGTGGACAGGAACAGGTCGGACGGCAGTTTGAGGCGGCCGGCCAGATGCGCGCCGCCGGCCCAGAACAGTGCGCCGCATAGAATCGCGAGACTGCCGCCGGCCGAACCGGGGGACGTGTCGCCGTGGCTCAGGATCATGATGCCGACGAGGCCAAGGCCAACCGCGAACCACTCGCCACGCGCAATATGACGCCCGGCGACCGCCGCGATCACGGTGGCGAACAGCGGCACGGTCGCGACCATCACGGCCGCCGTGCCGGTGCCGACGGTGCGCATGCCGTACGCGAGCATGCCGCTCGACAGGCCGACCAGCATCGTGCCGACCAGCGCCGCGTTGCGCACCTGCTCGCCGGTAGGCAGCGGCGGCCGGCGGCGCACCGCGAAGATGAACAGGCCGACGCCGGCGAAGAAGTTGCGCAGGCCCGACATCAACAGCGGCGGGAACGAGCCGAGCGCGACGTGCACGCACAGATAGGTCGAGCCCCACACCACGTAAACCACCGCGAGCGCCAGCGCAATGCGGCCACCTGCGGACTGCGGCATCCTGAATGGGAAACCGCGCGGGAAACCGCCTGGAAAACGCCGCGGCAGATACTGCGATAAACGCTCGACGATCGACGCGAAGTTCAGCCGCATGACGCAGCCCCGCCGCAGCCGGTCGACCCACCGGGCCCGCTGCTGCAGGCTCCCGGTAACGGAACGGCTAACGCCGCGACGCGAACGGGCGCGGCGGCGGCAAGGCGAGCGAGGGGCAGACGCATGGCAGTAGAACGATAGGACGGCAGGCGGGAACAAATCCGGCAGATGCGCCGGCGGCCGGCGCAGCCGCAATTATGCAGTAACTGCCGCGCGTGCCGGCCGAAACAATCGTAACGAAGCGTCAATGATGAGCCACGTCCGTGGCATCGCGCAGAACAGGCTCGCGGGCTGCCGAACCCGCTACAACAGAATGCCGTTGCGGCATCCCGGTTCTTCAAACGTCAAACTTCAGGTTGCAAACCTCGAACCGTCACGCAGCGACGCGGAACCGCCGGCTCGCCGGCGGCGGTTCCGCGCGCAGCATGCTGCTTACTGGCTCATCGCGCCCGATGCCTCGTGGCCCATCGCGTCGCCCTTCTTCATCTTGCTGTCGTGCTTCATCTTGTCGCCCGACTTCGACATCTTGTCGTGCGACATCTTGTCTTTCGACATCGCATCTTTCGACATCGAATCGTGCGACATCGCGTCGTTCGACATTGCGCCGCTTGCCTGCGCGAACGCGGCCGTACCGCTCATCAGGAATGCTGCTGCAGCGGCTGCGAGTGCGATCTTCTTCATGGTTGACTCCGTGGGTTGGTCAGTAATGGGATGGGTGTATCACTTCGTGTGTGCTCACCGGCGCGTGCCGGGTGCTTTCCGAGGTTCCTGCTGCGCGGCGTATCAGCGTGCGCCGATGCCGCCGTGCATCAGGAGCCTCCGAACCAGTTGTAGCCCTGGTCGACCCAATAGCCGCCAGGATACGTATTCGTCACGAACATCTCGACAATGTGCTTCGGATTCTTGTAGCCGAGCTTGGTCGGCATGCGCAGCTTCATCGGGTAACCGTACTTCGCCGGCAAGCGCTCGCCATCGTAGTCGAAAGTCAGCAAGGTCTGCGGGTGCAGGGCCGTCGGCATGTCGATACTTTCGTAGTAGTTGTCCGCGCATTTGAAGCCGACGTACTTCGCCGTCGTGTCCGCGCCGACGCGCCGCAGGAAATCGCCGAACGACGTGCCGCCCCAATGGCCGATCGCGCTCCAGCCTTCCACGCAGATGTGCCGCGTGATCTGCTCGGTGTGCGGCAGCGCGTACAGCTCGGGCAACGTCCACGTGCGCTGGCCGGTGATGAGGCCGCTGAGTTTCAGGCGGTACGCGTCGCCGTTCACCTCGGGCACGTCGTCGATGCCGTAGAACGCATTGAACGGAAACGGCCGCGTGAGTTCCGCTTCGGTGTAGGTCGGCGCGAGTTGCTTCGGGTCGAACAGGAACGCCTGCGCGCGGTCGTTCAGCCGTGAAACCGCGGTCAGGAATGTGTTGACCGAGTCGTTGTCGGTGATCGAACAGCCGGTCAGCATCGCAAGGCCGCCCAGCGACAGCATCTGCTTGCCGAACAGGCGCCGCGACGGCATCGACAGTTCGCGCCGCGCGTCGATCAGGATCGCGTCGCGGTCGAGACCGGCGGGAAAGCGGCTGCGGCGCGTGGCGTCCGGCTTGCCGGCTGGTTTGTTGTCGGATTGGTTGCTCATCGTTTTACTCCTTAGCGTCCGCGCAGCATGGCCAGCAACGAGCGCGGCACCAGTGCGACCATCGCCAGATGCACGACGATGAACCCGGCCATCAGCGCCATCGCGCAGAAATGCACGATGCGCGCGTTGTCATAGCCGCCCATCAGGTCGCGCAGCAGCGGAAATTGCACCGACTTCCAGATCGCGAGGCCCGACAGCACCAGCACGATCAGGTCGGCGATCACGAACAGATACGCGAACTTCTGCACCGCGTTGTAATGACTCAGATCGGCGTGCGACAGCTTGCCGGTCAGCGCCGCGATGAAATCGCGCAACATCGCGCGCGGCGACAGCGGCAGGAACTTGCGCGCGAGACGCCCGCTCGCCAGATTCAGCGCGACATAGACGATGCCGTTGAACACCAGCAGCCACATCGCCGCGAAATGCCACTGCAGTGCGCCGCCCAGCCAGCCGCCAAGCGTCAGGTTCGACGGAATCGTGAAGCCGTGAAACACCGGCGACGCATCGTAGATGCGCCAGCCCGACAGCATCATGACGATCGCCGCGAGGGCGTTGAGCCAATGGCCGATGCGCACCCACAGCGGATGGACCGGGCGCGAACCGGTGGCGGGCGGCCTTGTCAGCTGCGCTTGCGCGTGAGGAGTTGCCATCAGACTCTCCGGGTTGGGGGTGGACGTTGTAATGCCTTTGCAAGCGACGCAGACCCGCTCACTGCCCTGCGCACCGCCGGCTCCACAGTCGGGATTTGCAGGTTTGTCGAGCGGCGTGCGCCGTTATGACAGCCGGATCGAAAATTTTTTGCCGTATGTTAGCGGTGCGCTTGCGGCGGCGCAGTAGTGCATTGGGATAACGGTCTAATGCCAATGGACACAAGACCGGCCACGGAACGGGTTGCAACGCGGGTTACAACGCGGTTGCCAAGCGCCACCCACCCAGGGTATCTTGTGCGCTGCTAACGCGGGGGTCCTGCGTTGCGCATCGTTGTCCGGCGGGCTGGTCGATTTCTGGGTCTAGCGCTCGAGGTCTGCAGCATCGCCATCAATATCGCGCAACGTGGGTGAGAAATACCCTTTGAACCTGATCTGGATAATGCCAGCGCAGGGAAGCGTTCGGGTCTCGCAGCCAGTAGCCAGTAGTAACCGAACCAGCAGCGCGAACCCGTCCCACTTCCTCTCGTCTCCCGTGTAGCCCAACCCAAGGTGGTCCCGCTACAAGGAGAGACATATGAACGCCAACCCGAAGTTCATTTCCGCCGATGCGCACGTCGACGCAGCCGCGGTCGCGCCGCTGCCGAATTCGCGCAAGGTCTACGTGACCGGCTCGCAACCCGACATCCGCGTGCCGATGCGTGAAATCACGCAGTCGGATACGCCGACCGGCTTCGGCGGCGAGAAGAACCCGCCGGTCTACGTGTACGACACGTCCGGCCCGTACACCGACCCCGACGCACACATCGACATCCGCGCCGGCCTGCCCGCGCTGCGCCAGCGCTGGATCGAAACGCGCGGCGACACCGAGGCGCTGCCCGGTCTGTCGAGCGATTTCAGCCGCGAGCGTGCCGCCGATACCGCCACCGAGCAACTGCGCTTCCCCGGCCTGCACCGCACGCCGCGCCGCGCGGTAGCGGGCGCGAACGTGTCGCAGATGCACTACGCGCGCAAAGGCATCATCACGCCGGAAATGGAATACATCGCGATCCGCGAAAACCAGCGGCGTGCGGAGTATCTCGAGAGCGTGCGTAACAGCGGCCCGACCGGCGCCAAGCTCGCCGAGATGATGGGCCGCCAGCACCCGGGCCAGGCATTCGGCGCGGCAGCGTTCGGTGCGAACGCGCCGAAGGAAATCACGCCCGAATTCGTGCGTGACGAAGTGGCGCGCGGCCGCGCGATCATTCCGTCGAACATCAATCACCCGGAATGCGAGCCGATGATCATCGGCCGCAATTTCCTCGTGAAGATCAACGCGAACATCGGCAATTCAGCGGTCACGTCGTCGATCGGCGAGGAAGTCGACAAGATGACGTGGGCAATCCGCTGGGGTGGCGACACGGTGATGGATCTGTCGACCGGCAAGCACATTCATGAAACGCGCGAATGGATCATCCGCAACAGCCCGGTGCCGATCGGCACGGTGCCGATCTATCAGGCGCTCGAGAAGGTGAACGGCAAGGCTGAAGATCTGACGTGGGAAATGTTCCGCGACACGCTGATCGAACAGGCCGAGCAAGGCGTCGACTACTTTACGATTCACGCCGGCGTGCGTCTGCAATACGTGCCGCTCACGGCCAAGCGGATGACCGGCATTGTGTCGCGCGGCGGCTCGATCATGGCGAAGTGGTGTCTCGCGCATCATCGCGAAAGCTTCCTGTATGAGCATTTCGAAGAGATCTGCGAAATCATGAAGGCGTACGACGTGAGCTTCTCGCTCGGCGACGGCCTGCGTCCCGGCTCGATCTACGATGCGAACGACGAAGCGCAGCTCGGCGAACTGAAGACGCTCGGCGAGCTCACGCAGATCGCGTGGAAGCACGACGTGCAGGTGATGATCGAAGGCCCGGGCCACGTGCCGATGCAGCTGATCAAGGAGAACATGGACCTGCAGCTGGAATGGTGCGACGAAGCGCCGTTCTATACGCTCGGACCGTTGACTACCGACATCGCGCCGGGCTACGACCACATCACGTCGGGGATCGGCGCCGCGATGATCGGCTGGTTCGGCACCGCGATGCTGTGCTACGTGACGCCGAAGGAGCATCTCGGCTTGCCGAACAAGGACGACGTGAAGGAAGGCATCATCACGTACAAGCTGGCGGCGCACGCGGCCGACCTGGCCAAGGGCCATCCGGGCGCGCAGGTACGCGATAACGCGCTGTCGAAGGCGCGCTTCGAATTCCGCTGGGAAGACCAGTTCAATCTCGGCCTCGATCCGGACAAGGCGCGCGAGTTCCACGACGAAACGCTGCCGAAGGATTCGGCGAAGGTCGCGCACTTCTGCTCGATGTGCGGTCCGCACTTCTGCTCGATGAAGATTACGCAGGACGTGCGCGAGTTCGCGGCGCAACAGGGCGTGAGCGAAAGCGATGCGCTGCAGAAAGGGATGGAAGTGAAGGCGGTCGAATTCATCAAGAGTGGCGCGGAAATCTATCAGCGGCAATAAGCGCGCATTGCGCTGAAGTATCTCGCAAAGCGGTAAAAAGCGGCCTGCACGTTTAACGACGTGCAGGCTTTTTTTGCATCTTTCTCAGGTGTGACAAGCAATCTTTGCGGCCCTGCGCGCAGCGCGAAACATTTGATTACGGAACCCACATTTCGCTGACAACGCCATACATCCGGATACCCGCTCACGCCATACCATCGGTTGCATGGGCTTTAGCGTTGCGCCTGCGCTGTGTCAGGCACGTTGCTTGCCCCACCGTAATAATCAAAGGGAATGAAAGGAGCGCAATCGTGAATACGTTCAAGCGAATTGGAGTGTGGGCGGCCATTGCCGCAGCGGTGGCAAGCCTCGGAGCATGCGGAGATATGTCGCGCAGCACGCGCGATACGGCGATCGGCGCAGGCGTGGGCGGCGCGGCGGGCGCGGCGATTGGCGGCAGTGCGCTTTCGACTGTCGGCGGTGCTGCAGCAGGTGGGCTGATCGGCCACGAAGTCGGCAAGTAAGCCGCAAGCAACAGCACAAGCAGCGCGCCCGGATGAGCAGACTGGGCCGCGCAGCCACGGTCACGGCCGATCTTTTGCAACGCTGTGAAATATGCAGTTACCAGTTTGCAACCCGGCCCTTTGGGTGCTGACGTAAGCTCGACAGACAATGCGCGCCGTCTGCGATGACAGCGCGACGACCACCTGGGAGCACGTCATGAATCCGTTTTCGACAGCGGCGCGCGTGAGCGGCGTCGCTGTTTTATTGAGCCTTGCCGGCTGCTATTACGTGCCCGGCTATTATCCTTCCGGCTACTACGGTGCCTATCCCACTGCGCCGCCGCTCGCGACGCAGCCCGGTGCGCCGAACGGTGCGATGGACGATGGCCCCGATGCGCCGCCCACCTCGGTCGATCCGCGCGCCGCCGCACAGGCACAACGCGGCGCGCCCTCGTCATCGACTGCGCCGCCGTCTGGTTATGCGGCTGCGCCACCGTCGGGTTATGCGGCCGCACCGCCGCCTCCCGTTTATGCAGCGCCGGCCTATCCCGCGTATTACCCTGCTTATCCTGCGTACCCCGCGTATTACGGGTGGCCCGGCTGGTGGGGTCCGTCGGTATCGGTGGGCTTCGGTTACTGGGGCGGATGGCACGGTGGCGGCGGCTGGCATGGCGGTGGCTGGCACGGCCATCATTGATCATTCAACGTCGCATTTGCGCGCTGCCTGAAGCGAGCGCAAATGCGGCGCGCCAGTGCATCGCATTTGCGTTATTTCGACTCCCATCTCGCTTTAACCCGTCGAATCATTCAACTTCATTACAAACAAAATACGCGTCGCCGACAGACGGGCAAGTTGGACAAACTGGTCACGCATTTCGCGGTAGTTTCCCTATTGACTGCATTTATGTGATCTCTATGCTTGCGGTAGTTTGTGCAATGCCCGTTTAAATGACAGCCCGGCGCTGAAGGAGACCAGCGGCGCCGTCGCCATCCGCTCTGCTATACCCGACTCGCCGTGTTCATGCGCGGTCAGCGCAGAAGCACGTCGAAGTCAAAACTCATAAGAAGGAGACGTGATGTTTCATCAGCTGTTGACGCCTATTGGTAGTTCGTTGTTGCCGTCATTCCTCGTTGCTGTGTTACCTATTTTCGTCGTACTCGTGCTGCTTGGCTGGGCACGTCGTCCGGCATGGCAGGCGTCGCTGGCCGGACTGGTCGTCGGTCTCATCATCGCAATCGTCGGCTGGCAGTTTCCGGTCAGCCTCGCGATCAACTCGGTCGTTGCCGGCGCGGTGTTCGCGTGCTGGCCGGTGATGTGGATCGTGGTCACCGCGATCCTGCTGTACAACATCTCGGTGCGCTCGGGGCGCTTCGACGCGTTCCGCATGTGGATGATGGACAACCTGCCGAACGATCGCCGTATCGTGCTGGTGGTAGTCGGCTTTTCGTTCGGTGCGCTGCTCGAGGGCATCTCCGGCTTCGGCACGCCGATCGCGATCACCAGTTCGCTGCTGATCATGCTCGGCTTCCCGACGCTCGAAGCGCTGACCTTCACGCTGATCTTCAATACCGCACCGGTCGCGTTCGGCGCGCTCGGCGTGCCGATCACGGTGCTCGGCGCGGTGACCCACCTGCCCGCCGACAAGCTCGGCATGATGGTCGGCCGCCAGTTGCCGTTCTTCGCGTTCCTGCTGCCGTTCTACGTGATGACCGTGTATGCCGGCTTTCGCAACATGCTGCGCGTGTGGCCGGTGCTTTTCGTATCCGGCGCCAGCTTCGCGCTCACGCAGTTCGTCACGTCGAACTACATCAACTACAGCCTGACCGATGTGTTGTCTTCGCTGGTGTCGCTGGTCGT
Source organism: Paraburkholderia jirisanensis (assembly GCF_054782355.1). Lineage (NCBI taxonomy): Bacteria > Pseudomonadati > Pseudomonadota > Betaproteobacteria > Burkholderiales > Burkholderiaceae > Paraburkholderia > Paraburkholderia jirisanensis. The sequence goes on from NZ_BAAGSQ010000021.1 coordinate 386,883, forward strand.
CACGATCCTGTTCCTGCGCGTGTGGCGTCCCGCGGTCGATCCGAAGTTCGCGATCAACGTCGATCGCGCCAACCAGCAGCGCGGCAAGATCAGCGGCATCCAGGGCTGGTACCCGTGGCTGATCGTGTCGGCGGTGGTGATTATCTGGACCGTCGCGAAGGTGTTCCTGATCGGCGACATCAAGGTACCGTGGCCGGGCCTGCACAACGCCGTGTTCATCACGCTGTATAACCAGCCGTATGGCGCGATCTGGGACTTCCAGCCGCTTGCCACCGGTACCGCGATTCTGGTCGCCGCGATCATCACGTCGTTCGTGGTCGGCCTGAAGCCGTCCGAGTTCGTCCGCGCGATCGTCGATACGTGGGTGCAGACGCGCATCGCGATCTTCACCGTCGCGACCATCGTCGGGCTTGCGTATCTGATGAACTACTCGGGGCTCAACTACACGCTGGGTCTCGGCGTTGCGTCGGTCGGCGCATTCTTCCCGCTGGTGTCCGCGTTCCTCGGCTGGGTGGCCGTGTTCCTGTCCGGCAGCGATACGTCGGGCAATGCGCTGTTCGGCAACCTGCAGGTGGTGGCCGCGAACCAGCTGAACCTGAACCCGATCCTGATGGCCGCGACCAACTCGTCGGGCGGTGTGATGGGCAAGATGATCTCGCCGCAAAACATCTCGACCGGCGTGGCGACCACCGAGCTCAAGGGCAAGGAAGGCGTCGTGTTCGCGAAGACCTTCAAGCATTCGATCTTTCTGACGGTCGTGCTTGGCGTGCTGGTGTGGCTGCAGCAGAATTATCTGCAAGGGATGATTCCGCACTGAGGTGGTTTGCTGCGTGGCGCGGCGGCCTGGCCGCGTCGCGTCGGGCTACGCTACGCTGCATGGCGTTACGTTACGCTGCGTGAACGTGTGAACGCATAAGCGCATGACGCACGCACATCCCGCAACGCAATTCCAACGGGCGACATCGCAACGATGTCGCCCGTTGTGTTTTCGGCAGGCCTGATTGCAGCGTCAAAACCTGCTTCTCCTAGCTGGCTCCCGCTTCTTGCCATTTCATTCCGCATTGAACTATCCGCTCGTACGCCGGTGCTACCATGCGTTGCGCATCGCGACTCAACCGCGCGCGACGCCCGCTCAATGACCGCGCAAAACATCGTTCAACTGCTGATTCTCGCCGCGCTGTGGGGCGCGTCGTTCCTGTTCATCCGCATCGGTGTCGTCGAGTTCGGCGTCGCACCGCTGATGGCGCTGCGCGTCGGCATCGGCGCGCTGTTTCTGCTGGTCGTGCTGGCAGTGCGCCGGCCGCTTGCCACCGCGCTCGGTACGATGCGCAAGCGCGCGTGGCCGCTTGCCGTGGTCGGCGTGCTGAATTCGGCCGCGCCGTTCTGCCTGTTCGCGTATGCAGAGCTCACGCTGTCGGCGGGTGCCACTTCGGTGATCAATGCGGCGACCCCGCTGTTCGGCGCGCTCGTCGCGTTTCTGTGGCTGAAGGATCGGCTCACCGCGCTGCGCACCATCGGGCTGGCAGTCGGTTTTGCCGGCGTGCTGATGCTGGTGTGGGACCAGATCGCCGCGCCCGACGGCAGCGGCGCAGCACCAGCGACCACGGCGCTCGCCGCGCTCGCCGCGCTTGGCGCGACGCTGCTGTACGGCATTGCGGCAAGCTACACGAAGCGGCATTTGATGGGGGTCGATGCGCTGACGGTCGCCACCGGCACGATGCTCGGTGCGACGCTCGTGCTGCTGCCGCTCGCACTCGCGCAGTGGCCGGCCGCACCGGTGTCGCTGCACGCATGGGCTGCCGTGCTCGCGCTCGGCGTGGGCTGCACCGGCATCGCGTACATGCTGTTCTTCCACCTGATCGCGGTCGCCGGGCCGGCGCGTGCGATTACCGTCACGTTCGTGATTCCGGTGTTCGGCATCCTGTGGGGCGCGATGTTTCTCGGCGAACACGTGTCCGTCGGCATGCTCGAGGGCTGCGCGGTGATTCTGGCCGGCACGGCGCTGGCAACCGGTGTGATCAAACGCGTGGGGGGCTTCGGCTCACGCAGCGCCGTGGCGGGCGCGGCGGACAGTGCAGAGCACAAAAAAAACAGCCCGCACCCATCCGGGGTGCGGGCAAAACCATCGCCCTACGAGGAATAGGCGATGGGGCCATCGTGGCGCACGCGTTACGCGGGCGCCGTCGAGCGGATTGCCGATCCGGCTCGTGTGTCTGTTTCCCAATCGCTCCCTGAATGCCTGTCGTTTTTCGATTGGGTTGCCTGCATCCGGCCTATGCTGTCCGGCGCATGCTGCACGGCTGGTGTTACGGCTCAGCCGTTACTGCGGCGTTACGTGTTACGGGTGACGTGACGTCGCGAAACCCCGTTAGCCTTCGGTATTCACGTCGTGGCGCGCCACGCGCGACGTGCGCAACTCGTGCGTCGCGAGTGCCGCCCCATACGCCACCGCAAGCGCCAGCAGGCTTGCCGCCCATGTCCAGCAGGGAATGATGTCGTTCATCGCAGGTCTCCTTTCGTTTGGTCTGCCTCTGTATAAGCAAGAGGTGTGCAAGCTTTCGCGCTGCTATCACCGTCCAGATGAAAAAAGCCGCGTGACGTTTCCGTCACGCGGCCTTTCTACCGGTTCGGCCGCTTATCGGCGCGGCCCGCTACCCATGCAGCTTTAGTGCAACTGATCGGCCATCAGCGACATGATCTGCTTCGCCTGCGACGACGCATCGAGCGCACCCTTGTCGTCCACCACCGCCACACGCGTCTGGTTCGGCGTGATGGCGCGGACGTTCACCAGGTACTGCTTCGCGACCTTCTCCTTGCGGCCATGGAAAATCTGGCTCCAGAAGCCCTGTTCGGCCGAGGTCATGTCTTTCGGATCGACATAGCGGACGAAGTACAGGCCACGCGTGCGATCGCGATCGTCGACGGTGAAGTTGCTGCGGTCGAGCGCGAGGCCGACGCGCAGCCATGCGCGATCGTACGGCTCGCCGAGCGTCAGCTCGTCCGACGACATCTGTGCCGAGATATCCGAATTGCCGGCGGCGCCCGCGGGCGCTTGCGGCAGCGGCGTCTGCGCAGACAGCGCGACGTTCTGCGCGGCGGTAGCGGCAGCCGCCGAATTCGCAGCCGCGGCAGCATTCGGTGCCGTTTGCGTACCGGCCGGCGACAGCGATGCGTTCTGGATCTCGCCCGCCTTCGCACGCGATTGCGCGACCGAAATCGACGCCATCAGCCGCTTCAGGTATTCCGCTTCGAGTGCCGGATCGTTCGGCTTCGCGACCCACGAGCTGCTGTCGTTGTTCGCGCCGCTCAGTTGCTCGCGCAGGCCTTTCTGGCTGACGAACACATAGGTGCCGCCGTTCGGCGCGGACTCGAGACGGGTGCGGTACTTGTTGCGCTCGGCCGTTACGTACGAGTTGCCCATCGCCTTCGACAGCGTGCCACGGATAAAGCCGTCGTTGATCGCCGGATGGGTTTCGTTCCAGTCGGTTTCCATCACGCCCTTGTCGCGCTGGTCGACCACCAGCAGGAAGCCCTGCTCCTGCCAGAAGCGGCGGATTTGCGGCCAGACCTGGTCGGGCGATTCGTTGTCGACCACCAGCCAGCTCTCGGTGCCGTCGCGCTGGATATGCAGGCCGGTGACGGCCGGCACCACCGCCGCTTCGGGCGGCGCGGTACTTTGCACCTGTTGCAGCGTGGACAGCGAGGTCTGGCCGTTCTGGGGCGGCAGCGAACGCTGATCGGGCGTTTCGTCGATCAGGTTCGGTGGTATGGCGAGCGACACCTCCTTCGATTTCTGGTCGCTTTTATAGTCGATTTTGGTCGGCGACGACGTGCCGCAGCCGGCAACCAGCCCGCCTGCCATCAGCATTACTGCGAACCGCTTGGTAAGACGAAGATCTGTCATGTTCGGGGAATCCTTCCGCTACGCCACGGCCGTGTCCGTGGATCAACCCGCTATTTTACCGGTCCGGCGCGCTCAGGTGCAAAAACTAAGCTTTCGGGTGATTTGAACCTTGCCCGACACTGCTTTGCAAAGCTTGCGCGAGCAAGCGCGCGAGTGCGTCCGCAAGCGCAACCGCGAGCCATGGCAGGTTCGAAACAATCGCAATCGCTTGCCCAGATTTAACAATCGGCAAGCTTGTCGCTGCAGCGTAGGCCCGCTCTCACCGCGCGCTCAACCCCCTTGTTTTCTCGAAATATTCGCCGCTTTGCCTCATGCCCTTCGCGACCCGCGACGGGCGCCGGTCTGCGCGCGGTTGATTGATCGGACAAACCCGGTGCTATCTTGAATTAACGATCTCAAAAAGTTAGGACCCCGCTCAAAGGAGCCGCGATGAACTCCGTCCTGCTGCATCGTTTCGCTGCGCCAGCCGCACGCGCGGCGCTGGCGCTGACGTTAGCGGCCCTGCTGCCGGCTGCCGCGCCGACCGCCCATGCGCAGCTCGGCGGCACCATGCCGGCGGTGGCGCCGGCGGGCAGCGCGCCGGTTGCCAACCATCTGCTCGATGCCAGCGTGCGTGTGCGTGGCTGGACCGACGAAGGCGGCACCACGATTCACGAATACGCAGCGGCCGACGGCCTGATCTTCGCGTACACGTGGCAAGGCCCGACGATGCCCGACCTGCACCGGCTGCTCGGCGCCTACCTCGCGTCTTACCGTGTGAAGGCCGACGCGCAGCGCGAAGCGCGCGGCAGCCTGCACGCGTCGCGCGTCGCCCAACCGGACGTGGTGGTCGATTCCGGCGGGCAAATGCGCAGCTACGTCGGCCGCGCCTGGCTGCCGGGCGCGCTGCCGCCGGGCGTGTCACCCGCTGAACTGCGCTGAGGGAGAACTGCCGTGCGTAAATTGGTCAGCTTTTGGGTTGGCTCGCTGGTTGCCTCGCGTGTTGGCTTGTGGGCTACCCCGGGGACTGCATCGCGGGTTGCTTCGTGGACCGCCGCGTGGACAGTCTCGCTGGTTGCCTCATCGGTCTCCCCGTGGACTGCCTCGCGGATTGCCTCATCGGTCGCCCCGTGGACTGCCTCGCGGATTGCCTCATCGGTCACCTCGCGGACTGCCTCGATCCGGCGCTGGTTGGGTGCCACCTGCATCGCTAGCGCCGCTCGCGCGGCGCCGTCGCTGGTCACGCTTGCTGTCTGCGCCGCGTCGCTTGGACTAGCCGGATGTGGCGGCGGCGGTAGCGACCCTGTCGTGGCGAGCTCGCCGCCCGTCGCCGCCGCCCCTCCGCCCGCTGTCGCGCCCACCGGCAGCGACGGCGCCGCGACGCCGGCGATCCCGCAATCGACCACGCCGAATGTGCAGCCGATCAAGGTCAGCGCGCTGCCGACGCGCGTGCGCAACATGCTGACGACGAGCGTCACCGTCTGCGTGCCCGGCACGTCGAACTGCGCAACGATCGACAGCGTGCAGGTCGACACCGGTTCGCAGGGCCTGCGTCTGCTCGCATCGGCGCTGCCGGCCTCGCTCGTGCTGCCGCAGTTGCCGGCCGGCGGTGCGGACGGCGCAAGCGGCACGAGCGGTGAATGTGCGGTGTTCGGCACCGGCTACACATGGGGCGCGGTGCGCATCGCCGACGTGCGGATGGCCGGCCAGGTGGCCGCCGCATTGCCGGTACAGCTGATCGCCGATCCGGCATTGCCCGCCGTTCCCGCAGACTGCGCACGCTCCGGTCCGGCGATGACGACCCCCAGCGCATTGCGCGTGAACGGCATTCTCGGCGTCGGCCTGTTCGCGGTCGATTGCGGCAGCGCGTGCGTCAATGGCGCGCCGCCGCGCTGGTATTACGCGTGCGATGCGAGCGGCGCCTGCACGCCGGGTTCGCAGCCGCTCGCGGCGCAGGTCGCGAATCCGGTCAGCCGCTTTGCGGCCGACAACAACGGCGTGGTGATCGATCTGCCCAGCGTCGCCGATGAAGGTGCGCCGCAGGTCGAAGGCTCGCTGATTTTCGGCATCGGCACGCAAGCGAACAACACGCTCGCCGGCACCACCGTGCTGAAAGCCAATGCGCAGACCGGCTATGTGACGACCGTCGCGAACGGTCAGAGCTGGTCGCTGAGCTTTCTGGATAGCGGCTCGAATGGCATGTTCATTCCGGATCTTGGTTTGCCTCAGTGTGGGGTGTGGTTTTGTCCGCCCGTCGAGCAGACGCTGACCGCTACGCTGCAAGGCAACGATGGCACTGCTGTGACGCTTGCGTTTCCGGTCGGCAATGCGCAGACGCTGCTGGGTTCGTCGAACAACGCGTTCGACAATCTCGCGGGGTTCTCCAGCACGATGTTCGACTGGGGGCTGCCATTTTTCTTCGGCAGGCGTGTGTATACGGCGATCGAAGCGCGCGCGACTCCAGCTGGGAAAGGACCGTTTTACGCTTTCTGACTCGCGCGGCAGCCGCGCGACGGTAGATCCGCTGGGGGTTGCCCGCTGCGACGCTGAAAACACCGCCCGTATGCCGGGCGGTGTCTGGCGCGGGTACGCCTAGTCGCCGATCACAATGCCGACGCCCGCGCGGACGATCGTGCTGTTGCCCCCCGACGACGCGACACCCGCATTGAAGTTCAGCGTGCCCTTGTCGTTCCAGCGCGACACGCCGATACCGAGCGCGGCCTGACCACGATAAGCGGCGATGCCCGCGTTGAGCGTCGTGCGGCCCGGCAGATAAGGCGTGACGATTTGCAGCGCGGAAGCGGACGCGATGCCCTTGCGGGTGTTGCGATCGAGGTCGTGCAGCGCCTGGCTGGACTGGTTGAACGCGGCGTTCAACTGGTCGAGGTTGACGGCATCGGTGCCGCGTGTGCCGGGCGCGACGTTCGTGATCTGCCGTTCGTTGCCGGCGCTGCCCACCGACACCGTGTTGGCGCGATCGGCGAGCGACCCCGCGCCCAACGCGACCGCCCCTTCTGCGCTGGCGTTGCTGCCCCAGCCGAGCGCGACGGCGCGTTCACCGTTCGCTAGCGCATTGCTGCCAAGCGCGGTCGCCGTATTGCCGTTGGCCACCGCGTTCGCACCGACCGCCAGCGCTTCGTCGCCGTTGGCCGCCGCATTGGCGCCGAGCGCCGCCGCATGCGTGCCGGTGGCGCGCGCGGCCTCGCTGTCCCCGCTGCCATTGAGCGCGACGAACGGGTTCGAGGCGCGCGGCAGTGTGTGGTTGATCGCGTCGCTCAGTGCATCGTTCAACTGGCCGAGATTGACGGCGTCGGAGTCGAGCACGCCGCTTGCGACATTGTGGATCTGCGTGCCCCCTGCCGCCGCGCCTTTGCCTAGCGTGATGCTGGAGTAGTCCGTCTGGCCGTTCGCGTTGTCGTAGGTCACGGCACTGCTCAGGTTGCCGTTGCCGTCGATCAGGCCTGCATCCTTCAATTGCCGCACGTTGACTGCATCGGTATCCGCCGTGCCCGCCGCGACGTTCGTGATCTGCCGCTCGTAGCCGGCAGCGCCGACCGACACCGAATTGGCCCGATCCGCCACCGCGCCCGCACCGAGCGCGACCGAGTTGAGCGCGCTCGCACGTGCGTTACCGCCGATCGCAATCGCCTCGCTGCCGGTCGCCGAAGCGTCGGCGAGCAGCGAATTTGCACGGAAGTAGCGCAGATCCGCGGTGGTGTTCGCGATGTTGTTGACGACGTTGGTCAGGTTGTCGATGTCGAGCGTATTGGTCGTGACGCGACCGTCGAGGTTAGTGAGTGCGTCGCCGACCGTGCGGTAGGTGTTGCCGTCGATCGCGTAAGACGGTTGCGTGATCGTGCCATCTGCGTTGACGGATGCGCCACCGCCGAGGCCCGCCGCAATGCCCTTCAGTTGCGCGATGTTGACTGCATCAGTATCGAATGAGCCTGCGGCGACGTTCACGAGTTGCCGCTCGTTGCCGGCTGTGCCGATCGACACCGTATTCGCCCGATCCGCCACCGCGTTTGCACCGAGCGCGACCGCGCTGGCCGCACTCGCCTGCGCATTGCCGCCGATCGCAATCGCTTCGCTACCCGAAGCCGATGCATCGGCAAGCTGCGAGTTCACACGGACGAAGCGCAATTCAGCGGTCGTGTTCGTGATGTCGTTCACGACGTTCGTCAGGCTGTCGATGTCGGTCGTATTGGTCGTCACTCGGCCGTCGAGATTGCTCAGTGCGTCGCCGACAGTGTGGTAGATGTTGCCGTCAATAGCGTACGCAGGCAGCGTGATCGTGCCATCTGCGTTGACGGATGCGCCGCCGCCGAGGCCCGCCGCAATGCCCTTCAGTTGCGCGATGTTGACTGCATCGGTATCGAATGCACCGGCGGCGACGTTCACGAGTTGCCGCTCGTTGCCGGCCGCGCCGACCGATACCGTATTCGCCCGATCCGCCACCGCGTTTGCACCGAGCGCGACGGCATTCGCCGCGCCAGCTTGCGCGTTGCCGCCGATTGCGATCGCCTCGCTCGCGGCAGCCGATGCATCCGCAAGCAGCGAATTCACGCGCAGGTAGCGCAGTTCAGCCGTCGTATTCGTGATGTTATTCACGACGTTGGTCAGGCTGCCAATGTCGCCCGAATTGCTCGTCACGCGGCCGTCGAGATTGGTCAGCGCATCGCCGACGTTACGGTAGCTGTTGCCGCCGATCGCATAAGTCGGGAGCGTGACCGAACCGTCTGCGTTGACCGCCGCGCCACTACCGAAGCCCGCCGCCACGCCTCTTAGCTGCGCGACGTTGACCGCGTCGGTATCCAGCGTGCCGGCCGCGAGATTGATGATCTGCCGTCGCAGCGTCGTATTGCCCACCGACACCGCATTGCTGCGATTGGCCACCGAGCTTGCGCCGATCGCGACACCGCCGGAAGCACTGACGAGCGAGCCAGCCCCCAGCGCGAGCGAGTTGGGCGCATTCGGATCCGTCACCGCGTACATGCCGATCGCCACCGACTTGTTGCCGGCCGCTTCCGAATAGGTGCCGATTGCCAGCGAATCCGCCCCGTCGACCGACGCCATGTAGCCGATCGACACACCATTGTCCGCGTCGTAGCCCGACGTCGCGCCCATGCCGACTGCGGTCACCCGCATCCCCAGCGCAGCGGCGCCTGTGCCGACCGCCGTCGAGTAACTGCGCGCGGCGAACGTGCCCGAGCCGACCGCGATCGCATTGACACCGGTCGCCGCCGACGTGGGTCCGATCGCCATCGCGTTCAGATCGTTCGACGTGCGCGTCGTCGCGCCGGCCGTCACGTTGGTGCTCACCGCAATGTAGTCGGTGACCGGCGCTGCAGCCAGCAAACGCAACGTAGAAAGCGACACGAGCTGTCCGGCGGCGACAGGCTGCGCCTGCTGCTGGATGACGGGCGCGCTCGCCGATTCGGGCGCAATGTATTCCACCGTCGCGGGGACGCCCTCATTGGCGACGGCCGTGGCGTAGTCAGCGGTTGCCGGCTCCGCCGCGCACACGCCGCCGGCAAACGATGCGGCGCCCACCGCGAATGCCGCCAGACGCGCCTTTCCCACCCGGAGCCGCATCCGCGCGGCGCTCCGCTCTACCGCTACGATCGACGTGTACCTGTCGCGCTTGCGCGTGACGTATTTTCTTTTCTTCATCTGACACCCTGCACCATGAGAAAACCAATCGACTCGACCCAACCTGCCTTACGTCATCTCGCTGGATACCCAATCCACTCCACACGATATGGATGACGAATTAATTCCCGTGAACGCTCACGTCATATATTTCCTCGCTATGCGCATGGTTCTTCGCACGATCGCCGATGCAGGCACGCTGCCGATGCATCCGCGTTGTCTTACATCGTTTGGCTATATCGACGACAGCAAGATCCTACGAAGATCAGGCGCTATGCGATACAAGAAAACTCTCAAAAGTAACGAGCGCATGCAAACGGACGCACCTCGCCGCTGCGATCTCCGATGATTCGATATCCGTAGTGAGTTACGTCGTGCTCCGCCGTACGGGAGCATGCATGCGCGGACGCGCGCGCATACGTCGATACTGGAAGCGTGGTGGAATGGGCCGCGCGCATCCGCCGTCCGGCAGCACGTGCCGGCGCGAATCCGGGCGAGGTGAATCGGTGAAACCAGGCGCGACACGAGGACGCGTCGCGTGCCTGCTGCCGGCACCTGCGGCTACGCGGCGCCGCCTGCCAGCACCTTCTCGTATGCCATCGAACGCGCCGCCTCTTCGGCTTGCTGCTCGGTATCGAATGCACAGCCCGAGACATGAACCCGATGCCATTCGGGCTCGTCGCCAGCGTTGCGGAAAATCCGGAAGCGGGCTGTAAAGCCGCGTGGTTTGGCGGGAACGACGTCGATGTCGACCGACGCTCCTTCGATCTGATGCCTGATATAGCCGTCCATGGTGCCTCCTGCGACGTTACCCGCAAATCGTAGCACTACAGCCATGCTGCGTAGCTCAAGCAACGCCCATACCCGGCTTGGCGGGTCAGCACCAACGGCAAGGAAAACGCGGACAGTGCGCCCGTGTTACTCGGACGCCTCGTTCGGATGAGCGGCCGGAGGATTGGCGAGCCGCTCGGGCGCGAGCCAATGGACTGACGCGAGCCCGGCGGTATTGAAGGTGCACTCGAGCGCCGCCGGCTTGATGATCCGCTTCGGCCGGCCGGCGGAGAACTTGTCGACGAGCGGCCCGAACAGCCCGACCGTCGGCGGAGGTGGCGGCGCCTTCGCGGCGATCTGCGCCTCGGCGGGCGTCATCTGATGCGACAGCGTGCCTTCGACGACCACGCGGCTGCCGTCGATACCAGCGCCTGTGTGGGTGATTCTCAACGTCTCCGCAGCCGCGTCGCGACTGGCTGCTTCACGCATCTGCTGTTCGCACGCACTGGAATTCCGGTACGTCGATGCGACGGTACAGCCTGCGCACAGCACGGCGGCGGCAACAGCGGCAGATGCGAGAGTGAGAGCGCGCAGGGTCATGGATGTTCCGGTTTTGGGCTGTCGGCAATTGTAGCCTGGCGGCTCGCCGAACGCGCCCCGCGCGGGCCACCGCGCAGCGACTGCGCGGCGCAGCAGCGCCGCCGCGACACATGCTGCGGGCAAGGCCGCGACAGCGTCAGAGACAGCCGTCGCCTAGTTGGCCCACACGTCCGGCAGGCTTTGGGTGAGCGTCGACACGAAGTTCGCGGTTTCCTGCTCGCGCGGCCGCGTGAAAATCTCGCGCGACGGGCCGGATTCGACCACCACGCCGTTGCTGAGAAACAGCACATTGCGCGCAATCGATGCGGCCAGACGCAGATCGTGGGTGGCCATCAGCATCGTCATGCCTTCTTTGGCCAACTGGCGCAGCACCTCCACCACTTCGGCCGCGAGGCCCGGGTCGAGCGCCGAGGTCGGCTCGTCGCACAACAAGACTTCCGGCGACGGCGCAAGCGCCCGCGCAATCGCTACCCGCTGCTGCTGGCCGCCCGACAGCGTGACCGGCCATGCATCGGCCTTGTGCGCGATGCCGACCTTCTCCAGCAGTTCGAGCGCCCGCACCCGGGCGCGCGCCTTGTCCCACTTCTGCACGGTGATGAGCCCTTCCATTACGTTTTCGACCACGGTGCGGTGCGGAAACAGCTGGAAGTTCTGGAACACCATGCCGGTGCGGCGGCGAATCGCCAGCACGGTATCGCGCGCCGGCTTGCTGTCGCGGCTGAATTCGGCGCGCAGGTCGCCCAGTTCGAGCGTGCCCGCCTCGGGAATTTCGAGCAGGTTCACACAGCGCAGCAGCGTGCTCTTGCCGCTGCCCGACGGGCCGATCAACGCTGTCACGTTGCCCGGCTCGAGCGCGAGGTCGACCGCGCTCAGCACGCGATGGCTGCCGAAGTACTTGTCGATTTTCTCGAGGCGAATCATCAGCTGCCCGACTGGAAAAGCGCATGCCGCCCGAACTTGCGTTCGAGCCGTACCTGCGCGGAAGACAGCACCGAGCTGAACATCAGATAGATCAGTGCGGCTTCGGTATAGAGGATCAGCGGCTCGTAGGTGACCGACGCGATCCGCTGCGCGGCCTGGAAGATTTCCGGCACGGTCAGCACCGCCGCCAGCGACGTGTCCTTGACGAGCGAAATGAACGAATTCGACAGCGGCGGCAACGCGACGCGCGCGGCCTGCGGCAGGATCGCGCGGCGCAGTGCCTGGCCGCGCGTCATGCCCATCGAAAACGCGGCTTCCCACTGCCCTTTCGGGATCGACTCGATCACGCCGCGGATCACTTCGGAGTTGTACGCGCCGACATTCAGCGAGAAACCGATGATCGCAGCCGTCAACGGATCGAGCACGATGCCGACGTTCGGCAAGCCGTAGAAAATCACGAACAGTTGCACCAGCAGCGGCGAGCCGCGGATCAGCCAGACGTAAAAGCGGACGATCGCCACCAGCCACCTGGGCCCGAACAGCCGCACCAGCGCGACGATGAAGGCCAGCGCCAGGCCCAACGCGAAGGACACGAGTGTCAGCGGCACCGTGAACAGCAGCCCCGCATAAAGGAGGGGCCACAGCGATTGCGCCATCAGATGCAGCCAGGCTGGCATAGTCGGATCTGCTTTATTCGTCTGGTTCGTCAGGTGAGCGGCGCGAGCCGCTCAGGTACGGCACATTCGCCGCTTACTTCGACACGTCCTTGCCGAAGTACTGGTTGGCGATCTTCGCATACGTGCCGTCCGCCTTCATGTCGGCCAGCGCCTTGTTGATCGCAGCCTGCAGATCAGGGTTGCCCTTGCGGATCAGCACCGCCGACTTGTCGCTTTGATCCGAATTGTCGATGGCGGCAATCTTCACCTTCGCGTCGGGCTTATGCTTCTTGAAGTCGAGGAACGACAGCGAGTCGTTCACCGTCGCGTCGACGCGGCCCGACGTCAGCAGGTCGATCGATTCGTTGAAGCCCTGCACCGGCACGACGTCCGCCCCGTGTGCAGCCGCCAGCTTGCCGAAGTTGCTGGTCAGCGTATTGGCCGACTTCTTGCCCTTCAGATCGTCGAACGACTTGATCGCGTTGTTGTCCGAACGCACGATCAGCGCCGCATGCGACACGATGTACGGATCCGAGAAATCGTATTTGACCTTGCGTGCGTCGGTAATCGCGACTTCGTTGATCACCGCGTCGTAGCGGTTCACGTCGAGGCCGGCGATCAGGCCGTCCCACTTGCCTTCGACAAACTCCGCCTTGACGCCCAGGCGCTTCGCGATCTCGCGGGCGATATCGACGTCGAAGCCGGTCAGTTGCCCGGACGCATCGTGAAACGAGAACGGCGCGTACGTGCCTTCCGTGCCGACCTTGAACGCGCCGGCAGACTTGATCTGTGCGAGGCCGTCCGCGGCGAAGGCTGCCGTTGCGGTGGCGATTTGCAGCAGGCCGATCAGCAGCAGGGATCGAATGGACTTCATGAGTGTTGACTCCGTACGTAGTTTGTTCTTTCACCGCAGGGCGATGCTCTGCGCATCGAGCGTGCTGCAGAGTGCGCGGACTGTAGCAAACGGCCCTTGTTTCGGCAACGCATTTTGCGCTTTATGCATATGCGAAGGCGGAATAAAGTAGCCCGAAGACGTTGATTTTACAATGCGCAGCGATACTGAACAGACGTCGGCCGGCAGCGGCCTGTGCCGGCTGCCGCAGCATCGTCCGGAAATGGGCAGCGCATGCTGCTGATCGCGATCGAAGACATGTCGAATTCCACTATGCCTGCCCTGCCCGCCGATGGTCCACAACATGCCGGCGCGTTCGCTACGCTTCCCGCCAGCCTGCGGCGTGGCGAACTGGTCATCGAGTACCGCTGGATCAATTCCGACCTGCAGCGCGCGCCGATTGTCGTATTTCTGCATGAGGGGCTCGGCTCGGTCGCGGCATGGAAAGACTGGCCGCAAGCGCTATGCGACCGGCTCGGCATGCGCGGACTCGTCTATTCGCGGCCTGGCTATGGCCGCTCGACGCCAAGGCCGCACGACGTCAAACTGCCGCGCGATTTCATGGCGACGCAGGCATGCGACGTGTTACCGGCGCTGCTCGACACACTGCACGTCGACGCGGCACAGCGCGAGACCATGTGGCTGGTCGGCCACAGCGACGGTGGCTCGATTGCACTGCTTTATGCCGCTTCGTTTCCGGCCGCGCTGGCCGGCGCGGTGGTCATCGCGCCACACGTGTTCGTCGAAGACGTATCGATTGCCGGCATCACCGAAGCGAGGCGCGCGTATCAGCGCGGCGGCCTGCGCGCACGCCTCGCCCGCTACCACGCCGACGTGGACTCCGCTTTTTACGGCTGGAACGATATCTGGCTCGATGCAGGCTTCAGGTCGTGGAGCATCGTCGACAATTTACGGACGATACGATGCCCGCTACTTGCGGTGCAGGGCCGCGACGATCACTACGGCACGATGTCGCAAATCGGGCGGATCGCCGACATGGTGCCGCACACGCGACTCGTCGAGCTGCAGAATTGCGGACATTCGCCGCATCGCGACGCGCCGCAGGCGCTCAACGACGCGATCGCGGCGTTCGTACTGCCGGCGCGAGGAGCGTGACCTCGATGTATGACGGCGTGCGGAATTGCACACGTCGGGCCGCACGTGGACCTACAGGTCAAACCACATGAAGCGCCGTTGCGCAGGTCACGTGCGCCGCAGCGCGATATCGCAAAACATGCTGTGCTGAAGGGCGAAGGCGCACACCTGCCAGCCGCCCGCCACCACCAGTTCGTTCACGGCCTGCACGACGCCATACCCTTCGAGCGAAAAGACGTCGATGATCGTGTAATCGTTGAACACGATCAGCCCATCGCGCTTCAGCTTGCGCGCCGACATTTGCGCATCGCGTTTGACGTTCTCGTAGTCGTGCCCCGCGTCGATATAGATGAAATCGAAGGTCTGATCGCCGAATTCGCCGAGTAGTTCGGCGCTCAAACCGACCCGCGCCTCGACACCGGCGCCGTGCTGCGCAAAGCGTGCGCGGAAGTGCTCAAGCTGCGTGCGGTGGCCGAACAGTTCGCTCGAAGGCCGCCCCCAGATGAACTCGTTCTTATGCATGTCGAACGTATCCAGCGCGTAGAACCGGGACGGGTGCAAGGTGTCGATAATAAATTGCGAGAAGTCGCCCGCCGCGACGCCGACCTCGGTTACCACGCCACCCCGCGGCGCGAGCGCCTCGACCATCGCGTAGCGGTCCGCAAAAAGACGCGCACCGGCCGCGATATGCTGCTGGGTCAAGCCCGGGAATTGCGTATGGGTGTACGGCATCTCGAACTCCGTGGGTTTGCTCTGGCCTCGACCCGTTGATTCAGGCGGCCTTGAAAGCCCGCCTGATCGGTATTTTCGAACGTTGTTCGCAAGCGATTGGTTTCGCGGTGAAAGCAGCGCACTTAACGATCGAAACCAACCCAACCAGGCCGATCGAGACCTGGCGTTAGCAACATCACGCCATTGCCGGCTCGGTGTCGGGAATGCGCGCCGGCTTGATCTTTTTGGGCGCGTGCTTGCGCGCCTGCCACAAGTCGTAGTCGAGCTGCAAGGCAAGCCACAAATCGGCGCCGCCGCCGCGCTCGACGCCCAGCCACGCCTCGATACGCAACGCCATTTCCGGCGTGACCCCGGCGCGCTCGTTCAGCACGCGCGACAGCATCACCCGCGACACGCCGAGCTGGCTCGCCGCCTCGGTCACGCTGAGCTGCAGCGCGGGCAGCACGTCTTCACGCAGGATCGACCCCGGATGCGGAGGATTGAACATCTTGGCCATCGCTACACCTCAAAAAGTAACCGCTACACCGCCGCTGACCGGCGCCCTATAAACATGCAGCTAGTGGTAATCCTCATAGTCGACGAGCACGACATCGCCGTCGTCGAATTCGAATGTGAGCCGCCAGTTGCCGTTGACCTGCACCGACCAGCAGTTCTTGCGCCGGCCCGTGAGCTCATGCAGCCCCCATCCGGGCTGGTTCATGTGCGCCGGAAACCGAGCCCGGTTCAACACCGCCAACTGACGGCTAAGCCGCGCCGCATGCGAAGCCTGGATACCACTCTTGCTGCCTGTGAGGAAGAACTGCTCCACCCCTTTGTGCCTGAAGGATTTGATCATCTTTCACCGGTTGGCTACCGCGCCTGCTACACGGCGTAGTTTCCATCCCGCACAGCCGCTACTATAGACTGTAAACTCTCGCTTTACAACAGTACGGAATCGCGCAGGACCGATCCGTGCCGCGCCGTCCACCATCGCACAGTGCCCGAGAGCATCCGCATGAGACAAATCAGCGAATGCCCGGCACTGGCGCGCGGTGTCTTGCTGCGCAGTCGTGCATCGCGCCCACATGGCTCGATGCGCGGCAACGGCGCAGCAGCACGCGGTTCTCGCGATAAGTACGGGTACCTAATCGACACGATCCGAAACGATCTTCACTTACCGGTGTTGATCGTTCGGACTGCGTGTGTATCTTCCGGTGAAGCAGATCGTGAGGCAATATGCCGTTCGACCTATGCGCGAGGCAACCAGGCGGTAATCGGGCGGCAGCCGGCAGTCAGCCACAGCAAGAACTGAAAGCGCGCGCGGGCTGTATCCGCCACGCACGCACGTAGCACGTACAACGCGGGCGTACCGAAGCACGCCCCAGTTATCCCCACAATTTGTTGAAAAGGCTGTGGATATCCTGCGCACAGCATGCCCAACCCGTTGATGCACCTCGGGTTCACCCCGATGCCTGCGCGCTGTCGCCGGCGCGCAGGCAACCTCGGTGTTATCAACAGATCTCGTGGACAAGCTTGTGGATAACCCCTCCGCAAGCGCGCCAAGCCCTTGATACGACAGCTCAAACGCACATTGCCACGGGTAACGCTCAGACTCGCTGAGGAATATTGAGTCCGCGCGCGACAGCCGGGCGCGCGACGAACGCGTCAAGCGCGCGCGTCACCTGCGTGAAGTCCTGGATGCCCACCAGTTCACCCGCTTCGTAGAAGCCCGTCAGGTTACGGACCCACGGAAACGTGGCGATATCGGCAATCGTGTAGGTGTCGCCCATGATCCAGTCGCGCCCGGCAAGACGCTCGTCCAGCACGCCCAGCAGGCGCCGCGCCTCGGCGACGTAACGGTCGCGCGGCCGCTTGTCTTCATAGTCCTTGCCCCCGAACTTGTTGAAGAACCCGACCTGCCCGAACATCGGCCCGATGCCGCCCATCTGGAACATCAGCCACTGGATCGTCTCGTAACGTGCCGCCGGATCCTGCGGCAACAACTGCCCGCTCTTGTCGGCCAGATAGAGCAGGATCGCGCCGGATTCGAACAGCGCGAGCGGCCGCCCATTCGGGCCGTGCGGATCGATCATCGCGGGAATCTTGCCGTTCGGATTCAGCGAGCGAAATTCGGTCGAGGTCTGGTCGTTCGCATCGAAGCGCACCAGATGCGGCTCGTACGGCAAGCCGGTCTCCTCCAGCATGATCGAAACCTTGACGCCGTTGGGCGTCGGCAGCGAGTACAGCTGGATTCGTTCGGCGTGTTGCGCAGGCCATTTGCGCGTGATTGGAAAAGCGGAAAGGTCGGCCATCGGAAGTCCCCTTGTGAAATTTTCGACTGCATCGTTGCGCAAAGCCGCCGCGCGCGCTGGCTAGGCGCGCACGGCATGCGCCGTCACCGCGCATCGGCAAGCGCCGGGCGCCTGCGAATCGTCGCACAGATTGCAAATGCCGATGGCTATCCACGGGGATCAATCACGCACGCGGCTTTCGTTCGCGGACCGCAAGCCGCGGAAAGCGCAAATGCAAAGAATTATCGCAACATCAAATGTTATGTTATATCATTTGCCGCGCCGCGCATCGACGACGACCGCCTCGCTACACGCCGACGTCGCGCGGCACGCACGCCGCAGCGTGCCCGCGCCGGGTACCACGCGGGCCTGACAGAAGACCAACAATCGAACTCACCTTTCCGGTATGAAACCTCGCACACCTTTCGCGCAAGCCGCCCTTCTGCTGTTTGCAACTTTTGCAGGCAGTCAGCTGACGTGGGCAGCCGATTCGGCCGGCGCACTCAGCGGCTCGGTCCAGGACGCGCACGGCAAGCCTGTCGCGCACGCAGACGTGAATCTGACCAGCGCCAGCGGCAGCAACGCAGGCCACACGACCACCGATGCCACGGGCCACTTCGAACTCGATCACGTCGCACCGGGCACGTATGCGGTCAGCGCCAGCGCGGCCGGTTTCGCCGGCACCACGCAGATGGCCGATACCGGCACCGGCCCCACCGCACCGCTCGCGCTCACGATGAAGCAGGACGACACGCTCGACGTCAACGTGAACGCGAAGCGTCTCGATCAGGCGCGCAACGGCCTGCTGCCCGAGACCGGCAGCAGCGTCTACCGGATCACCAGCGAGGACATCCACAACATGCCGCAGGGCGAGAACACGCCGCTCAACCAGGTGCTGCTGCAGGCGCCGGGCGTGGCGAACGACTCGTTCGGCCAGGTACACGTGCGCGGCGATCACGCCGACCTGCAGTACCGCATCAACGGCATTCAGATTCCCGAGCCGATCAGCGGCTTCGGCCAGTCGTTCGACTCGCGCATCATCGACCAGGTGAATCTGCTGACCGGCGCGCTGCCCGCGCAGTACGGCGACCGCACGGCGGGCGTCGTCGACATCCGCACCAAAACCGGCGATAACGGCGACGGCGGCGCGATCGACGTATTCGGCGGCAGCCACCAGACGCTGCGCACCAGCGCCGACGTGTACGGCAGCAAGGGCGACTTCAGCTACTACTTCAGCGGTTCGCTGGGCGAGAACAACCTCGGCATCGAAGCGCCGACCGCCAGCCCGTCGCCGATTCACGATCACACGCGCCAGGGCGACGCGTTCGGCTACATGTCGTACCTGATCAATCCGCTGACTCGCGTCAGCGTGATGTTCGGCACCGCGGCCAACCAGTTCGAAATTCCGAATACGCCGGGCCTGACGCCGTCGTTCACGCTGGCCGGCACGCCGACCTTCAACTCGGCGAACCTCAACGAGACGCAATCGGAGCTGAACAACTACGCGGTAGTCGCGCTGCAGGGCACCAACGGCGCCGCGTTCGACTATCAGGTCGCGTTCTTCACGCGCTATACGCGGACCCAGTTTAATCCGGATACCACCGGCGACCTGCTGTTCAACGGCGTCGCGTCGAACGATTTCCACAACGACACGGCGAACGGCATCCAGGCCGATACGACGTGGCGCCTGAACAGCAAGCACACGTTGCGCGGCGGCATCCAGCTGCAGCAGGAACATGCGCAGTTCAGCGATACGGTGTCGGTGTTCCCGACCGACGCGGATGGCAACCAGAGCTCCGACATCCCGCAGACGCTGCAGGATTCGAGCAGCAAGACCGGCTATCTGTACAGCGCATATCTGCAGGACGAGTGGAAGATCACCAGCAAGCTGACACTGAACTACGGTCTGCGCTACGACGGCATGGACGAATTCGTCAGCGCGCACCAGTTGAGCCCGCGGATCGGCGCGGTCTACCAGCTGACGCCCGCCACCACGGTACACGCTGGCTATGCGCGCTATTTCACGCCGCCGTCGTTCGAGCTGGTGTCGAGCGGCACGCTGGGCCGCTTCGCCGGCACCACCAACGCACCCGAAGTCACGCAGAACGACCCGGTGCAGCCGGAGCGCGACGACTACTACGACATCGGCGTCACGCAACGCCTCGGCTCGGACATCACGGTCGGCCTCGATGCGTACTACAAGAAGGCGCACAACCTGCTCGACGAAGGCCAGTTCGGCACCGCGCTGATCTTCGCGCCGTTCAACTACCAGTACGGCCGCGTGTACGGTGTCGAATTCACCGCGAACTACAAGCACGAGAATGTCTCCGCGTACCTGAACGTCGCGTTCAGCCGCGCGCAGGGCAAGAATATCGATTCGGCGCAGTTCAACTTCGGCGCCGACGAGCTGGCCTTCATCAGCAATCACTTCGTGTTCCTCGATCACGACCAGCGCGTCACCGCGTCGTTCGGCGGCGCGTACACGTGGCATACGCTGACCTTCACCGCTGACGGCACCGTCGGTAGCGGCCTGCGCGCGGGCTTCGCGAATACCGACAAGCTGCCGCTCTACGCGCAGGTCAATCTCGGCGTGATCGAACATATCAAGGCACCGATGGTCGGCAAGGTCGATGTGCGCGCTTCGGTGATCAACACCTTCGGCCGCGTGTATGAAATCCGCGATGGCTCCGGCATCGGCGTCGGCGCGCCGCAGTTCGGGCCGTATCGCGCGTTCTATGCGGGCGTGACGAAGTACTTCTAAAGCAGTTCGCGCTCTTTAACGAAGGTCGTTCAATGCAACAAGACTGGCTCAATATCGTCGAAGCGGCGCGCGTCGCGGGGTGGATCGTCTATCCGCTGACCCTGCTCGCGCTCGCCGCGCTGTTCATCATTCTCGACCGGCTGATCGTGTTCGCACGCTGCGCGGCGCTGCCGGACGGCGTGCAACCGGACGGCGAACTCGCCGCGCGGGTCGCCGTGCTGCCGCGGCAACACGCGCTGCGCCGGCTGATGATGCCGCTCATCGAGCACGATACGAAGCCCGTATGGTGGATCGAGGAGCAGGCGAGCGCGCTCGCGCTCGATGTGCAGCGCGATATGTCGCGCGGCTTGTGGGTGCTGGAGACGATCGTGACGGCCGCGCCGCTGGTCGGGCTGCTCGGCACGATCGTCGGCATGATGCACGCGTTCCAGCTGATCGGCGGCAACGGGCTGGTGAATCCGACCGGCGTCACCGGCGGTGTCGCGCAAGCGCTGGTGGCGACTGCGCTGGGCCTCGTGATCGCGCTGGTTGCGTTGTTCGCCTTCAACTATTTTTCGCGACGTATCGAGCGGCTTGTCGAAGAGCTCGAATCGTTTGCCGGCAGGTGGCTCGCGCAGGTGCGGCTCGCCCGCGAACCGGGGATGCCGACGCGATGAAGCTGCGCCGTTCACGCACGGCCCGCCGCGGGCGCATCGAGATCATTCCGATGATCGACGTGATGTTTTTTCTGCTGGCGACCTTCATGCTGACGTCGCTGTCGATGCAGCGGCTCGACGCGGTGCAGGTGAATCTGCCGCAAGGCCGCGCGCAGACGCTCGCACCTCAGCGGCAGCCGCTGACGCTGGCCGTCACGCGCGATGGCCGCATCGAGATCGACCAGCAGCCGGTGACGCTCGACCAGGTGGCAACGACGATCCGGCGACGCGTCGGGCCGGACGGCAACGTGATCATCGCCGCCGACGCAGCAGCCGGCAACGGCGTGGTCGTGCAGGCAATGCTGCGCGCGCGCGAAGGCGGTGCCGAGCATTTTCTGGTGGCTGTGCAGCGTGACCGATGACGTGAAGCGGGCAGGCGCGCTGCTGGATGTGCGCGGCGTGCGCGTCGCGCTGTGCGCGGCGGGCGCGGTGGCGATCTGGTGCGTGTTTGCCGTGTGTTTCGTGCACGGATTGTGGCGGCAAGAGCGGCCGGCGCCGGTACGCAAGCCGGTGGCGTTCGATGTGAAGCTGGTGCTGTTGCAGCCACCGCCGCCTGCGCCCGCGCCTGCACCGGCGGCTACGGCCGCGAAGGCGGCGCCTGCTGCGGAACCGCGGGCGCGGAATGCGCAAAGTTCACGTGCGATGCCGCCTGTCGCACGTCCCGCGCAGCGAAGCGTCAGCGCTGCCGTCAAGTCCGCGGCTGCCACCACTGCGCCGCCGCCTGACGTGGCGCACCGCGATGACACGGTTCCCGCAGCGCCAGCCGCGCTCACCCAGTCGGCGCCAACTTCAACGCAGCCTGCTGCGCAAACGCCATCTGCCAATAGCCCGCCCAGCCCGGCAACCGCGGATCAAGCCAACGCAGCACACGCTGCGTCCGGCGCCGCCGGCTCGCCCGCCTCGGGCGGCAACGGCGTGGCGCACGCCATCATCCAGCCGCTGCCGTCGCTACCGGACGACTTGCGCTCCGACGCATTCCAGGCCGTTGCGACTGCGCGCTTTACGATCCACCGTGACGGCTCGGTCGATGTCGAGCTGATCAAACCGACGCACAACCCGCGGCTCAATCAGCTGCTGCTGGATGCGTTGCAGAAATGGCGCTTCTTTCCGGCGATGAAAAACGGCACTGCGGTCGAAAGCAGCCAGGACATTCGCGTGCACTTCAACGTCGATTGACACGGCTGGTTGTTACGCCGCGAGTGGTTGCCGCGCGCGCGAGCGGCTTGCCAAACAGGCCGCGAATTTCCGCGAGGCGGGCGGCATGACGGATGAAGCATGAGGCACAACTCGTGCAGCGTGCGGCCCGGGCGGCAGGCGGCCGTACGCGCATAAGCACATACGCGCCGCCCAGAACGCTTTCGCCGCAAACCCTCAACTCGTCAAACGATCAAGCCGCTCCCTGCTGCGCTTCGTCGAGTGCCTCGCGCGCCGCGCCGCCACGCGCGAGCACCGGCTCGAGCGCACGCCCGGTATGGCTCGCACGGACCTTCACGAGCCCTTCCGGATCGGTCGCCGCGACGATCATGCCACCGCCCACGCCCCCTTCAGGACCCAGATCGATGATCCAGTCGGCCTCGGCGATCACATCGAGATCGTGCTCGATCACGACCACGCTGTGGCCGCCATCCGTCAGCCGGTGCAGCACACGAATCAGCCTGGCAACGTCCGCCATATGCAGCCCGACGGTCGGTTCGTCGAGCACATACAGCGTATGCGGCGCCTTCTGCCCGCGCCGCGTGATGTCGTCGCGCACCTTGCTGAGCTCCGTGACCAGCTTGATACGCTGCGCCTCGCCGCCCGACAGCGTCGGCGACGGCTGCCCCAGCGTCAGGTAGCCGAGCCCGACGTCCTTCAGCAATTGCAGCGGGTGCCCGATATTCGACATCGCTGCGAAGAATTCCGCTGCTTCGTCGATCTCCATGGTCAGCACGTCGCCGATATTCTTGCCGCGCCAGGTCACCGCAAGCGTCTCCGGGTTGAAGCGCTGCCCATGACACACGTCGCACGGCACCTTCACGTCGGGCAGGAAGCTCATGCCGATGGTGCGCACGCCCTGCCCTTCGCAGGCGGGGCAGCGCCCATCGCCGGTGTTGAACGAGAAGCGCGACGCGGTGTAGCCGCGCGCCCGTGCCTCGAGCGTCTCGGCAAACAGGCGGCGAATCGCGTCCCACACGCCGATATAGGTGGCCGGACAGGAACGCGGCGTCTTGCCGATCGGTGTCTGATCGACCTCGAGTACGCGGTCGATCGCCTCGAAACCGCTGATCGATTCGCAGCCTTGCCAGTGATGCGCAACGTTCAGCGCCGCTCGCGGCGCGCTGCGCGCGAGCACACTGGCACGCCGGTTAACGGCCGGCTCGCCTTGCTGCGCGGCCTTGCGCGCGCGCCGCGTGGCCGGCGACGACAGCACCGAGCGGCCGACTGCGTCGAGCAGGTTCGTCATCAGCACATCGCGCGCGAGCGTCGACTTGCCGGAGCCGCTGACGCCCGTCACCGCCACCAGACGCCCCAACGGAATACCGACGGTGACATCGCGCAGATTGTGCAGCTTGCCGCCGTGCACCGTGAGCCATTGCTCTGGCACCGCGGCCGCGCGCTTGCCCGGCGCGACCACCGGCCGGCGCGGCTGCAGCGGATGCGGAATCGGCTGCGCGAGAAACTGGCCGGTCTGCGAGTCCGGCTGCGCCGCGAGATCCGCCACCGAGCCTTGCGCGACCAGCGTGCCGCCGCGCTTGCCGGCGCCCGGACCGATATCGATGATGTGATCGGCGCGGCGGATCGTATCCTCATCGTGCTCGACCACCACCAGCGTATTGCCCTTGTCGCCGAGCTTGCGCAGCGCGTTCAGCAGAATCTGGTTGTCGCGCGGATGCAGGCCGATAGTCGGCTCGTCGAGCACGTAACACACGCCTTGCAGATTGCTGCCCAACTGTGCGGCGAGACGGATACGCTGCGCTTCGCCGCCGGACAGACTCGGCGCCGCGCGGTCGAGGCTCAGATAACCGAGCCCGACCTCTTCGAGAAACTGCAGGCGGCTCGCAATTTCGCTGACGACATCGCGCGCGATTTCCGCCTCGCGGCCTTTGAGCTTCAGCCCGTCGACCCAGCGGCGCGTATCCGATACGGTCCACTGCGCGACCGCGACGATCGCCGTGTCATCGAACGTGACCGCGCGCGCCGCCGGATTCAGCCGTGTGCCGTGGCAATCCGGGCACGGCTCGGCGCCGACGCCTTCCGGTTCCTGCTCTTCCGAAGGCAAGGTCTGCTCGCGGCCGCGGTTATCGTCGACCAGTACGGTGTCGTCGTATGCGGCGCGCTGTTCGCGCGTGAGCGCGAGCCCGGTGCCGACGCACGTCGTGCACCAGCCGTGCTTGCTGTTGTACGAGAACATGCGCGGGTCGAGCTCGGGGTAGCTGGTGCCGCACACCGGGCACGCGCGCTTGACCGACAGCACCTTGACCGCGCCGACCTGCGCCGTGCCGCCATTGCCCATTGCATGCTGCAGGCCGTCGAGTGGCGCGAGCAGATGCATCACGCCCTTGCCCGCCTCGAGCGTCGCTTCGAGCAGGCGACGCAGTTCGGCTTCGTTATCCGCCGATACGACGAGATCGCCAACCGGCAGTTCGATCGTATGTTCGCGGAAGCGGTCGAGCTTCGGCCACGGGTCGACCGGCACGAATTCGCCGTCGACACGCAGATGCGTATTGCCGCGCGCCTTCGCCCACTTCGCGAGATCGGTATAGACGCCCTTGCGGTTCACCACCAGCGGCGCCAGCATGCCGACGTGCTGGCCCTTGTGATCGCGCAGCAACTGCGCCGCGATCGACTCGATGCTTTGCGACGTGACCGGCGTGCCGTCGTGAATGCAATGCTGCAAACCGAGTTTCACGTACAGCAGGCGCAGGAAGTGCCACACCTCGGAGGTGGTGGCGACCGTGCTCTTGCGGCCGCCGCGCGACAAGCGCTGCTCGATCGCGACCGTCGGCGGAATGCCGTACACCGCATCCACTTCGGGACGCCCCGCCGGCTGCACGATCGAGCGCGCGTAGGCGTTCAGCGATTCGAGGTAGCGGCGCTGGCCTTCGTGAAACAGGATGTCGAACGCAAGCGTCGACTTGCCGGAGCCCGACACGCCGGTAATCACATTGAAGCGGCCATGCGGAATATCGACGTCGAGCGCTTTCAGATTGTGCTCGCGCGCATTGACGATGCGCACCACGTCCTCGCCTTCCACCGCGCGCCGCGCACGCGCCGCGGCCAGCGTCTTTTGCAGCGGCACGCCGGCGCTGGCTGCTTCGGCCGGTTCGATGGCCTTGCCCATCGCGTCGTCGTATTGCACCAGCGCCGCGCCGGTATGCGAGCCGGCACACTGCTTGACGTCGTCGGGCGTGCCCACGCACAGCACCCGCCCGCCGCCGTCGCCACCTTCGGGGCCGAGATCGATCAGCCAGTCGGCGGCGCGGATTACGTCGAGATTGTGTTCGATCACGACCAGCGAATGACCGCCCGCGAGCAGCTTGCCGAACGCCTGCATCAGCTTCGCGATGTCGTCGAAATGCAGGCCCGTGGTCGGCTCGTCGAACATGAAGAGCCGCGCCGTGTCGGCCTGCTTCTTGTTGCGCGCGCCGGCCGTCTGCGCGGTCTCGGCCAGGAAACCTGCCAGCTTGAGCCGCTGCGCCTCGCCGCCCGACAGTGTCGGCACCGGCTGGCCGAGCTTCACATACTCGAGCCCGACATCGACGATCGGCTGCAGCACACGCAGCACTTCGGTATCAGCGGCGAACAGCGTAGTGGCTTCGTTGACCGTCAGCTCGAGCACATCGGCCACCGACAGCAAGCGGCCGCCGCGCTCGATTTTCACTTCAAGAACTTCGGCGCGGTAACGCGTGCCGTCGCAGTCCGGGCAACGCAGATAGACGTCGCTCAGGAATTGCATTTCGACGTGCTCGAAACCCGAGCCGCCGCAGGTCGGGCAGCGCCCGTCGCCGGAATTGAAGCTGAACGTGCCGGCGCTATAGCCGCGCTGCGCCGCGAGCGGCGCTTTCGCGAACAACTTGCGGAGCTCGTCGAACGCGCCGACGTAGCTCGCCGGATTCGAACGCGTGGTCTTGCCGATCGGCGACTGGTCGACGAATACGACGTCGCCGATCTGCTCGGCGCCGGACAGCGCGCGAAACGCGCCCGGCGATTCGGTGGCCTTGCCGAGATGGCGCGCGAGCGCCGGATACAGCACATCCTGCACCAGCGTCGACTTGCCCGAACCAGACACGCCGGTCACGCAGACGAGCCGCTGCAGCGGGATGGCGACGTCGACGTCGCGCAGATTGTGTTCGCGCGCCCCCTCGAGCACGATGCGCGGCGTACCCGCATCGACCGGCCGGCGTGCCCAGTGCGCGGCATCGGCAACGTGCTTGCGGCCGCTCAGGTACTCGCCCGTCAGCGTGCCGGCCGAACGGATTGCCTGCGGCTCGCCATCGAAGATGATCGTGCCGCCGCGCTCGCCGGGGCCCGGGCCCATGTCGATCAGCCGATCCGCGGCGAGCATCACCGAAGGATCATGCTCGACGACCACCAGCGTATTGCCGGCGTCGCGCAGCCGCTGCATCGCCTCGACGATGCGGTTCAGGTCGCGCGGATGCAGCCCGATGCTCGGCTCGTCGAGCACGAACAGCGTCTTGGTCAGCGACGTGCCCAGCGCGGTGGTCAGGTTGATACGCTGCACTTCGCCGCCTGACAGCGTGCGGCTTTGCCGGTCCAGCGTCAGATAACCGAGGCCGACGTCGCACAGGTATTTGAGGCGCGTGCGCACTTCGGCGAGCAGCAGCTTCAGCGCATCGTCGAGCAGCGCGCTTGACAGCGTGATGTCGTCGAAGAAGCGGCGGATGCGTTCGATCGGCAGCAGCATCAGATCGTGCACGGTCAGGCCGGGCAGCGCCTCGAGCTGCGCGCGCGACCAGTCGACGCCGCGCGGCAGGAAGCGCTGCGCCGGCTCCAGCACTGCGTCGGCGTTGGCCTTGGTGCCCAGCCGCCACAGCATCGACTCGACCTTCAGCCGCGCGCCGCCGCACACTTCGCACGGCGTATAGCTGCGGTACTTCGACAGCAACACGCGAATGTGCATCTTGTACGCTTTCGACTCGAGATAGGCGAAGAAGCGCTTGACGCCATACCACTGCCGCTGCCATTCGCCGTCCCAGTCGGGCGAACCGTTGATCACCCAGTCGCGCTCTGCGTCGGTCAGCTCCGACCAGCGCGTGTCGCGGCGGATATCCGCCTTGGCCGCGTAGCGCATCAGATCGTCCTGGCACTCCTTCCACGCGGGTGTCTGCATCGGCTTGATCGCGCCGCCGCGCAGCGTCTTGCGCTCGTCGGGGATCACGAGGCCGAGATCGACACCGATCACGCGGCCGAAACCACGGCAGGTGTCGCACGCACCGTACGCCGAATTGAACGAGAACAGCGCCGGTTGCGGGTCTGCGTAGCGCAGGTCGCTGTCGGGGTTGTGCAAGCCGGTGGAAAACCGCCAGATCTGCGGCGCGCTCGCTGCGCCGTCGGCCTGCTCCGCCTCCTGCCGCACATAGACGTTCACGCGCCCGCCGCCGCGCTTGAGCGACGCTTCGATGGCTTCGACGACGCGCGCCTTGTCGACCTGATGCAGCCGGAAACGATCCGCGACCACGTCGAGCACCTTGCGCGTGCCGGTGGGCGACGCGACTTCGCGCTGCGCCTCGACGCGCGTATAGCCGCTCGCCGACAGCCATTGCTCGACTTCGGCCTCACTGGAGCTTTCCGGCAATTCGACCGGAAAGGTGACGACGATGCGCGGATCCTGCGCGCCGGTGCGCGCGCCCAGTTCCGCGTAGATCGTCTCCGGCGTGTCGTGCCGCACCGGCTGCGCGGTCTTGCGGTCGAACAGTTCGGCCGCGCGCGCATACAGCAGCTTCAGGTGGTCGTTCAGCTCGGTCATCGTGCCGACCGTGGAGCGCGAACTGCGCACCGGATTGGTCTGATCGATCGCGATGGCCGGCGGCACCCCGTCGACGCGGTCGACCTGCGGCCGGTCCATGCGGTCGAGAA
Source organism: Paraburkholderia jirisanensis (assembly GCF_054782355.1). Classification (NCBI taxonomy): domain Bacteria; kingdom Pseudomonadati; phylum Pseudomonadota; class Betaproteobacteria; order Burkholderiales; family Burkholderiaceae; genus Paraburkholderia; species Paraburkholderia jirisanensis. The sequence goes on from NZ_BAAGSQ010000021.1 coordinate 414,888, forward strand.
ACTGGCGTGCATACGCACTGAACGTCTCGACATAGCGACGCTGTCCTTCCGCGTAAAGCGTGTCGAAAACGAGGCTCGATTTGCCCGACCCGGACGGCCCCGTCACGACCGTCATTTCGCCGGTGCGCAGGTCGAGGTCGACGTTTTTCAGGTTGTGCTGGCGAGCACCGCGGATGCGGATCGTTCCATGAGATGACAATTTGCTATCCGTCAAAATGAGCGTTCGATTGAGTGATTCGATGCGGGCGAGCGCCGGCGGCGGCGCAAAGGAATGAATGTACGCCGGAATGCAAACGCCGGTTTGACGCCGACTCGACGCCAGGCGCGGCACCCTTGCCGAGCGGCCAGCCGGCTGTCGAAGCTGAAATCCGACGGATACTATACTGTATGCTTATACAGTTTTCCACCGGAGCGCCCCCGCCCGGGCCGACGGCTTGCCTTCAAACCGTGCGCGCCTGATTGGCCAGCACAGCGTGTTCCATCCGGTCGAGAGTAGGCCCCGTAACGGGCAAGCCATCCGCAAAGCGCCGAAAACCGGACGCTGCCGCCGCAATGCGCTCGGTCATATGAGACGCGACGCCAAAGAAAAAACCCGGCTGAATGCCGGGTTTTGAAGGTCGCCGCCGGCCTGCTGCAAGGCCGGGTGGCAGCCGGTACCGCCGCCATCTTCGCCTTGCGGCAGTCGACAGGGCGTCGACGATGGTCTTCGTTCACCACCCCCCGGTAGTTCACGAAAGCGGTCGTGCGGGCGCGAGGCGGCGTCCGCCCCGCATGCCGCACGGCTCGAACAATGTAAAAGCGAACTCTTAACCGGAACTTAAAGGGCCGAAAAGCGGCGATCGACCCGCATCGCACGGGCAATCTGCCGCCTGTCATAAGAAAGAGGGGGTTGCACGCCGTGCGTACGGGCTCCTGAGCAGCGCGCGGGGCGGGCCGCTACGATGCGGGAGACACACAGGCGCGGCGGCACAGGCGCACGTAACCCGCCACGCACGCGTACCGTCAGAAAAGAAAGCTCGCTGCCGCGTGCTAGCATCGACCGGCGCACCGGAGACCGCGATGCAAAATGCCGCCCTATTTCACGTGCTGCTCGACCATCTCGAGTCGATCGGCACGTCGCCGCAGGATGTCGAGCGCTTTGTCGACCGCTGGCACCGGCTGCGTTCGCACGAAGCCTTTCCGTGCCCGGTCTGTTATCTGACCGGCATCGAACAGCCGCTGCTGCTGCAGCCCGCGCAGGGCGAATTCGCGCCGGCCGAATGCCCGGGCTGCCACGCGCACTTTGAAGTGCCGCTCGAGGATTGACCCGGCGGCCGCAGCGCGCGCGGATTTACTCGACGTTGTCCGAAACGTCGGTCATCCGTATCAGATGCGGCTTCACGCCGTCGTCGTCGTGGTCGTCGTGGGTGGGCGGATGGATCAGCGCCTCGAGCCGCGCCTTGGTCGCGACGAACTCCGGCGACGTCACCTGCGAATAATTGCGTGGCCGCGGCACCGGCACCTCGATCAATTCCTGCACCTCGCCGGGGTTCGCCTTCAGCACCAGAATCCGGTCGGCCAGAAAGATCGCTTCGTCGAGATCGTGCGTAATGAACAGCACCGTTACGTCGACGTTGCGCCAGATATCGAGCAGATGCGTCTGCATCTTTGCGCGGGTCTGGGCATCGAGCGCGCCGAACGGCTCGTCCATCAGCAGAATGCGCGGCCGGTTCGCCAGCGCGCGCGCAATCGCGACCCGCTGCTTCATGCCGCCCGACAGCTGATGCGGATAGTGGTCCGCGAACTTCGTCAGGCCGACCAGATCGAGCCACTGCAGCGCTTCGCGCTCGGCTTGCGTGCGCCCGAGCCCGTTCATCTTGAGCCCGAACATCACGTTCTTCTTGACGGTCAGCCACGGAAACAGCGTATAGCCTTGGAACACCATGCCGCGGTCGGCGCCCGGCCCATCGGCCGGCGTGCCGTCGACCAGCACCGAGCCGCTGGTTTGCCGCTCGAGCCCGGCGAGGATGCGGATCAGCGTCGACTTGCCGCAGCCCGACGGCCCGATCACGCAGACAAATTCGCGGCGATGCGTCTGAAAGCTAACGCGCTCGAGCGCGACGTGCTCGCCTTGCGGGGTTGCAAAGCGCTTGCTGAGCTCGCGCACGTCAAGCATCACTTCGCGTGCCTTGAGCCGCTCGAAGCGCTCGCGCACCGCGTCGGACTGCAGCAGGTACGGTGGAACCGGTTGCGGATTCAACATGTTGAAACCCTGTGAGTTGGCGATCGGACGATCCACGGAAATAGTCATGTCTTGAGCGAGCGGTCCCACGGGAACAGCTTGCGGCCGACCCACGCGAGCACGAGATCGGTACCCAGACCGATGATGCCGATCATCATGATCGCCGCGTAGACGTTGTCGAAATGCTCGTAGCGCGCCTGCTGCGTGATGTACCACGTGATGCCCGAACTGGTGCCGACCAGTTCCGCGACGATCAGGTAAGTCCACGCCCAGCCGAGCAGGATGCGCTGATCGCGGTACAGGTCCGGCAAAATGCCCGGAATCACCACGTGCAACAGCAGCTTCAGTTTCTTCGTTCCGAGCGTCATGGCGGCTTCGAACAGCGCGTAGTCGAGCTTGCGGGTGGTGTTCGCGACGATCAGCACCTGCTGGAACAAGGTGCCGATCACGATGATCGCGATTTTCGGGCCGTCGTAGATGCCGAGGATCGCCACCATCAGCGCGCCGAACGCGGGCGCCGGCAGGTAGCGGAAGAACTCGATGAACGGCTCCTGCAGCCGCGCCAGCGTGCTGTACGTGCCGCAGATAATGCCGAGCGGCACACCGATCAGCGACGAGATCACGAAGCCCCAGAAGATCACCTGGATGCTGTGCCACAGGCTCTGATGCAGCCACGGGCCGTCGCGCGACGCGGGCGGCGTGGTGAACGCGGTGTAGAACGCGCGCAGCACTTCGTGAGGCGCCGGCAGATACACCGGGTTGACTGCCTCGCCAGTGGGCAGCGCCGTGTGCTTTGCCTTGGCCTGCGAGAGCTCGTCGGCAAAAGTCGCCTTGTCGACCCGCATGCCGGGCTGGAAATAGTCGACGCTGCCCGGGTTTTCGACCAGCATCTGCGGGTGCCACACGAACGGCAGATAGCTGACCATGCACCACACGATAACCGGCAGCGCGAACGAGCCGAGCGCGAGTACCCAGCGGCTTCTGCCCGACAGTTCGCGGCGCACGGCAAACCATTCGGTCCGGCTGTTGGCCGAGGGGGTCATCGGATTCTCCTGGGGTGGGTCGATTGCGTACGCAACATGAAGTCCACTCGCTACGCTCAACGCGCGTCGAGGCTGGCTCGATACGCGCGCCAGCCGCCGAACGACGTGATGTCGGTGGCACCGGCGAGCGCGATGCTTTCGCACAGGAAACCCTGCACGCGAGAGCCGTCGGCCAGCTGCAAGGTGCCGATACCGAGCGGCGCCGGAATCTCCGCGACGAAACTGCCGTATGCGGCGAGCGGCAGCTCCCACACTTCCAGCTCGACCGGCGCGCCGTCCGCCGGCACGCGCACCAGGCCCGGCTTGGCGACGCCGCCGCCCGCTACGGCCAGCGCGTAGAGCCGGTAGTCGGACGACGTGGTGGTCGCCTCGATAAAGCGTGCGCCGCGCAGCGTCAGCTGAAAGTTGAGCGGTTCGCCGCGCAGATGCGCGCCGACCACCGCCACCCGCACCGAAGCATCGGCATCTTGTCCAGCGCTCGTTGGGTCCACACTGCCCGCCGTCGGCGTGCCGCGCGCTTCGCCGCTTTCGCCGAGCCACGCATACGCCAGCTGCAGCAACGCTGCATCGTCGTGTGCGCGGCCGACGAAGGTCACGCCGAACGGCAGGCCGCTGTGCTTGCCGACCGTGCACTGCCCCGCCGGCACCGCAAGCGCGGACAGGTCGAGCAGATTGACGAAATTCGTGTAGTAGCCAAAGCGCGAATTGACGCGGATCGGATCCGCTTCGAGTTCGTCGACGGTCGCGGTGGTGGCCGAGGTCGGCATCACGATCGCATCGATGCCGTTCCATACGGTCTGTGCTTCGAGGCGCAGCGCGGCTAGCTGATCCTGCGCGGCGAACAGGTCGGCCGCGCTCCATTTGGCCGCGCCACCGATGATCTCGCGGATCACCGGATGCAGCGCGTCGGGCTGCTGCTCGAAGAACGAGCGGATCGCCGCCAGCCGCTCGGCGACGAACGGCCCTTCGTACAACAGCCGCGCGGCAGCCAGAAACGGCCCGAAGTTGACTTCGATTAGTTGCGCGCCTGCGTCACGCAAACGCGCAAGCGCCACGTCGAATGCCTGCGCATAGCTTTCGTCGCCGAAGAATTCGAGCTGCGCCGCGCGCGGCACGCCGAAGCGCACGCCGCGCAGCGAGCTGAACGCTTGCACCGGCGCCGGCGGCGTAAAGGCGCGCGAGTACGGATCGCTGTCCACCACTGCGCACGCGACATCGAACACGCGCTGCGCATCGTGCGCGGTGTGCGCGAAGATCGACACGCAATCGAGCGACTTGCACGCCGGCACCACGCCCTGCGTGCTCAGCACACCCTTGGTCGGCTTCAAACCGACCAGACCGTGGAACGCCGCCGGCACGCGCCCCGAGCCGGCGGTATCGGTGCCGAGCGAAAACGCCGCGATGCCGAGCGCCACCGACACCGCCGAACCCGAGCTCGAGCCGCCCGACGCATAACGCGGATCCAGCGCATTGCGGCCCGCGCCGTACGGCGAACGCTGACCGGACAAGCCGGTCGCGAACTGGTCGAGATTGGTCTTGCCGATCGGAATCGCGCCCGCCGCGATCAGCCGTTCGACGACCGCCGCGCTTTTCTGCGGCGTGTACGCGTACGCGGGACATCCGGCGGTAGTCGGAATACCGGCCAGATCGATGTTGTCCTTGATCGCGAACGGCACGCCATACAGCGGCAAGCTGTGCGGATCCTTGTCGGCCAGCGCGCTGGCGTAGACCATCATCTCGTCGCGCGTAAGCGGCCTGATCCACACGTGATGCGGATCGTCGCCCGCGGTGCGCGCGGCGATCTGCTCGACCAGTTGGGCCGGCGTCAGACTGCCGACGCGGTAGCGCGCTGCCAGCGCCGCGATGGTGGTCTGCGCCGCTGCGGGGTTGTCCAGGTTGTGTTGCGTCATTTGCACGTCACCTCTTCAAGTGCCTTGGCTGCGACGGCGCTCTTCACCGTCATCAGCCGCTGTCCTGCGATCACCGCTGCGCCTTCCGCGCAATCGACCGTTTCGACCACGCCGTCTTCCAGCGCGGTGATCGACACTTCCATTTTCATCGATTCGACGATCGCGACCGCCTGTCCTTCGGCGACGCTTTCGCCCTGCTTGACGAGCAGCTTCCATACGCTGCCCGACACGTCCGCGACGATCGCACGTACGCCTTGCGCAAGCGCTTCGACCGAAGCACCGCCGGCGCCGTTTGCCGCATTCGCATCGGCGCCGGGCTCGCCGACATATGCGGCGATGCCAGCCGCGCTCCAGCGTTCACGCTCGGCTTCGAAGGCAGCCTGTTGCGAGCTCTTGAACGCCGTGATCGACGGCGCTTCGTCGCGCAGGAAGCGGTTGTAGGCGCCGAGATCGAACTCCGACTCTTCGATCTTCAGGCTGGCGCGGCCGGCGACGAAGTCCGCGCGCAGATCGAGCAGTTCGGCTTCACTGACTTCGTAAAAGCGGATCTCGTCGAAAAAGCGCAGCAGCCACGGTTTGCCCGCTTCGAATTCACGCGTGGTGCGATAGCGGTTCCACATCTGCACGGTGCGGCCGACGAACTGATACCCGCCCGGCCCTTCCATGCCGTACACGCAAAGATACGCACCACCGATGCCGACTGCGTTCTCCGGCGTCCAGGTGCGCGCCGGGTTGTACTTGGTGGTCACCAGCCGGTGGCGCGGATCGAGCGGCGTCGCGACCGGCGCGCCGAGATAGACGTCGCCGAGCCCCATTACCAGATAGCGCGCGTCGAACACGATCCGCTTCACATCGTCGATGCTGTTCAATCCGTTGATACGGCGAATGAACTCGATATTGCTCGGACACCACGGCGCATCGGGCCGCACCGATTGCATATAGCGCTCGATGGCGATGCGCGTCGACGGGTCGTCCCACGACAGCGGCAGATGCACGATGCGGTTCGGCACGCGCATGTTGTCGATCGCCGGCAGCTCGGTTTCGGCGCGCTGCAGATGCGCGAGCAGCACATCGCGCGACAGCACGCGGCGATCGAAATGCACCTGCAGCGAACGGATGCCCGGCGTCAGATCGATGATGCCCGGCAAGCGATGCGCATCGACCCAGTTCATCAGCGCGTGCACGCGGAAGCGCAGATTCAGGTCGAGCACCAGCGGACCGTATTCGATCAGCAGGTTTTGATCGCCCGATTGACGGTAGACCACGCCAATGCCGTCGCCGGCGGCCGGATTGCGATCGAGGACGCAGGCGTCGCTGCCGGTTGCGGCGGCGATGACGGAATCGGTGCGCCGGGTTGCGGGCACATCGACGGGGCTGCCGGTTGCGGCGGCAAGCACCGCGGGCGCCGGCACATCGCCACTGGACGACTTAGCAGCCGCAGCCGCATGCACCGGCGCAAAGCGCACCGTATCGCCGGGCCGCAGCTGACCCAGTTTCCACAGCTCATCGGCCACCACCGTCACCGGGCACACGAAGCCGCCGAGGCTCGGGCCGTCCGGGCCGAGAATCACCGGCATATCGCCAGTGAAATCGACTGCGCCGACCGCATACGCATTGTCGTGAATATTCGACGGATGCAGACCGGCTTCACCGCCGTCGGCGCGGGCCCACTTCGGCACCGGGCCGATCAGGCGCACGCCTGTGCGACTCGAGTTGTAGTGCACGGTCCAGCTCGTGCCGTACAACATCTCGATGTCTTCCGGCGTAAAGAAGTCCGGCGCGCCGTGCGGGCCGTTCAGCACGTGCAGTGTCCACGCATGGGTCAGCTGCGGAATCTGCGCGGCAGCCAATTCGGCGCCTGCGTCGCCTTCATCCGCGCCGGCCGACAGATGCAGCACATCCCCTTTGCGCAGCGCACGTCCCGCATGTCCACCGAACAGGCCCAACGTAAAGGTCGCCTTGCTGCCGAGATAATCCGGCACCTGCAGGCCGCCCTTCACCGCCAGGCACGCGCGCACGCCTGCCCCGGTCACGCCGCCAAGCTTCAGCACGGCACCGGGCAGCGCGCGCAGCACGCGCCAGAACGGCACCGGCTTGCCGTCGAGCGTCGCCGCCAACGCCGCGCCGCCGAGCACGAACTGCGTCGCGGTGTTAAAGCGCAGCGTCGCGCCGACCATCGTGAATTCGAGCCCGGCCGCATCGGCTGGATTGTCGAGCAGCTGGTTCGCGAGCGCGAACGACAGGTCGTCCATCGGGCCCGACGGCGGGACGCCGATGTCCCAGTAGCCCAGCCGGCCCGGCAACTGCTGTACGGTGGTCTGCACGCCGCCGTCGAGCACATCGATGGTGTGCGGCGCGAACACGAAACGCGACAGGAAGGCGGTGGTCTGCACGCCGCGCGCACAGGTATCGGAGCCGGTCACCGCGCGCAGATAGTCGAGATTGGTTTCGATACCGTACAGCTGGGTGCGCTCGAGTGCGTCGCAGAGCGTCGCGAGCGCCTCGGCGCGCGTCGCCCCCTTGACGATCAGCTTCGCGAGCAGCGGATCGTAGAATGCGCTGACTTCGGTGCCGGCGTCGACCCATGTGTCGACCCGCACGCCATCCGCAAACGCGACATGCGTCAGCGTGCCGGCGCTCGGCTGGAACTGCTTGTGCGGATCTTCCGCATAGAGTCGCACCTGGATACTCGCGCCGCGCGCCACCGGTGCCAGCGTAGCAAGCGGCGCCAGCGTCCCTTCGGCCTGGCGGATCATCCACTCGACCAGATCGAGGCCCGTCACCTCTTCCGTCACGCAATGCTCGACCTGCAGCCGCGTGTTGACTTCGAGAAAATAGAAGCGGCGCGTCGTCGCGTCGAACACGAACTCGACGGTCCCCGCCGATTCATATTTGACGGCCTGCGCGAGGCGCACCGCGCTTGCATGCAGCGTGGTGCGTTCTTCATCGGTGAGTCCCGGCGCCGGGGTTTCCTCGATCACTTTCTGGTTGCGCCGCTGCACCGAGCAATCGCGCTCGCCCAACGCGAGCACGTTGCCCGCGCCGTCGCCGAAGATCTGCACTTCGATGTGGCGCGCGGCTTCGACGAACTTCTCGACGTACACACCCGCATTCGCGAAGTTCGCTTCGCCGAGGCGGGCGACCGACGCAAACGCCGCTTCGAGCTGCGCGGCATCGCGGCACAGCGACATGCCGATGCCGCCACCGCCCGCGGTGCTTTTCAGCATCACCGGATAGCCGATCGTCGCGGCCTCGGAAAGTGCGGTGCCAACGTCGGGCAACAGACCGGTGCCCGGCAGCAACGCGACGTGGTTCTGCTGCGCCAGTTCGCGCGCCGTATGTTTCAGACCGAACGCGCGCATCTGCGCCGGCTGCGGCCCGATAAAGCGGATGCCGGCATCCGCGCATGCCTGCGCAAAGCCCGCGTTCTCCGACAGGAAGCCATAGCCGGGATGCACCGCCTGCGCACCGGTCGCACGCGCTGCCGCCAGAATCGCGTCGACGTTCAGATAACTTGCCGCGGCGGCGGCCGGCCCGATGCACACCGCTTCGTCGGCGAGCATCACATGCATCGCGTGACGGTCGGCCTCCGAATAGACCGCCACCGATGCGATGCCGAGCCGCTTCAGCGTGCGGATCACGCGGCAGGCAATCTCGCCGCGGTTCGCGACCAGCACCTTGGTGAAGCTCATTGCGCCTCCCACACCGTGAGGCGCACCGGCGTCGGGTTATAGCCGTTGCACGGGTTGTTCAGTTGCGGGCAGTTCGAGATCAGCACGGTGACGTCCATTTCCGCGCGCATCTCGACGTATTTGCCGGGCGCCGAAATACCGTCCGCGAAGGTCAGCTTGCCAAGCGGCGTGACCGGCACGTTCATGAAAAAATTGATGTTGCTGACGATGTCGCGCTTGGTCAGATGCCCGCCGGTGCCGCACATGCAATGCGTGATCGCGTGCATGAAGTTGTCGCGGCAGCTGTGCATATGAAGCTTGTCGTGCGCATAGCGCACCGTGTTGCTTTCAGCCGCGCACGCGCCGCCGAGCGTGTCGTGACGCCCGCAGGTGTCGGCGACGATCGTCAGCAGCGGGTTGCCGAGGTTCGACATCAGCACGCTGCCGCCGCTCAGATACAGGTTCATCTGCGCGCGGATCGTGTCCTGCGCGCTGTAGCGCTCTTGCGGATCGGCGCTGTTGTAGAACAGCGTGTCGACCGCCTGATTGCCCTCCAGATCGAGGATGCGGAAAATCTGGCCACGCTTCACTTCGTACATCCACGGTTCGCCCGCGCGCAGCGTGTAGTCGTAGGCGGCGTCGCGCGCGTCCAGTTTGCTTTCGATAATGGTCATGGCGGCGCTCCTCAGATAAACAGGCGATCGGTGTTGGTGAAGCCGCGGCCGTTTTCTGGGCACTTCGCGCGGCACAGGTCGTCGGACGGCACCGAGGCGTCCGTCGCATACGCGCGATACGCGATCAGCTTGACGGGCTTGGGCTGGTATTCGGGGTTGGGATCGAGCGGATGCGGCGCGCAGGAAAACGCCGTTAGCGTATTCATCTCGAAGCGCAGATCGACCGACGCACCGGCCGGCGAATGTCCGTCGACGAAACTGAGCGCGCCGTTATCGTCCGGCACCAGCTTGCTGAAGAAATTGACGTTGGCAACCAGATCGCGCGTGCCGAGCCCGTATTTCGCGAGCTCGATCAACAGGCTGTCGCGCCCGTTGCGGATCATCGTGTTGCGCAGTTCCTGATAGCGCGCGTTGCCATACTTGCGTGCGAACAACGCGGCGTCGCCAACGCCACCGAACGCATCGTGCCAGCCGAGCGTATCGGACGTGATCGACGTCATCACGCGGCCCATGTCGGAATACAGCACGAAGCCTTGCGTCAGATGCGCGGTGTGCTGCGCCTTCAGCGTGTCGGCCATGTTGTAGCGTTCGAGCGGATCTTCCTGGCGATAGAACACCGCCGACAGGTTCGCGCCGCCTTCAATATCGACGACGCGCAATGCGATGCCGCGGCGCAGGATGCCGGACCAATGCGTGCCGGCAGGGATCACCGCTTCCCATAGCACGTGCGGGATCGGGGCAAGATCGATGGGGGAATTCGACGCCATGAAGGCTCCTCGTAACGGTTGGGATAAGCGTGAGAGGGCGACAAACCGACATCGCGACCTCCCGGGCTTTTGTCCCTCCGTGGAGCCTCGCCGGCGCCTTGTTGCAAGGTGGGCGGCAAGACCGGATTGCTCTCGGACCAGACATCGCGCCAAGCAGCTTGCGGCGCAACCGGAACCCTAGCGATCCTGAAGATGATGCAAATTGCTTCGCACCTCTCGGATGCCTATTAAGCGAGTACTGTGCCAGCGTGCGTAGAACGTCGCGCATTGCTGCAAAGAGCGTGCGGAAACAAGGCGCAACGCGCGATTCGGCGCATGCCTGTGCAATGGGCATGACGATGCGGCGCGCGCCCTGTCTCAGGGCAGCGCGCACCAATTGAATGCGGCAAGGCGCCATGTTCGGGCGTCACGTGCTCGCTTGCATGCATGTGCATGCGGCTTGCGTTGCGTTGGCACGCGCTTGCGCGCGGTTTCAACATCGACTGCGTGCAATGGCATAACCGTTGCTCAACATGGGGACCCTAACCTTCCGTACACCGCCATGTCTGTTCTTGTCGCGCTTCGGCGCACGCTGTACGAATTGCTTTCGGTGCGTTTCATCGAGCTTCAGAAGAGCGCGCGTACGAGCCGCGTCGAACAACGCATCGTTCGCTAGCGGCGCAGATCAGTCTCCGCTTGACGCATACTTCGCCTGCTGGCCGAAGCTCGCAAGCTGCTTCGCGCCATCCGGCAGCAGGCGTTCGCCGCGCGCGACGCGCGCTTTCAGATAGCTGAAGCTCTGCGCGGTCTGCGCATACAGATGGTCGCCGGCCGCGAGCGGCGCGTACTTTTCGAGCGCCGCGGGCGTCGCGAACTGCGGCAGCGGTGCCACCACCGTGTGATAGTCGCAGGCGAAAAACAGCGGAAACGAATAGCGCTCCTCGGCCACCTTGCGCACGCGATGCGACGTCGCGACATAGGTGCCGCCGGTCCACACTTCAAGCATGTCGCCGATGTTGACGATGAACGCATCGTCCTGCGGCGGCGCATCGATCCATTCGCCGGCGCCGTTCATCACCTCGAGGCCCGGCGCGGTGGGCAACAGGATCGTGAAGCATTCGTAGTCGGTGTGCGCGCCGATGCCGGCGGCGTCCGTCGCAGTTGCATCGAACGGGTAATGCACGAGGCGCAACTGGCTCGGCGGCTTGCGCAGCCAGGCGTCGAAGTAGGTGTCGGGCAAATCGAGCGCCAGCGCGAAGCCACCAAACAACACTTTGCCGAGCGCAAACGCGGCATCGTAGTAGGCGCTGATAGCCTCACGAAAGCCCGGCTGATCGGGCCATACGTTCGGCCCGAGCATCGGCGTGCCGGCCATCACGTCGGGATCGTCGAGCGGCAGGTCGCGGCCGGTATCGAAGGCCTCCTTGCGGTCGCGCTTGCCGGCCGCGAACACTTCTTCTCCCTCCGGCACGTAGCCGCGATGCGCACGCGACTCGCCGATGTAGTAACGCATCTTCCATTCATGCGGCGCCGCGAAAAAGCGCTGCGCGTGCTCCACCAGCGCCGCACGCAATTCGCGCGCGACGCGATGGCCGGTTATATAGAAGAAGCCCGCGTCGCGGGCCGCGCGATCGAGTGCGCGTGCCGTCGCCTGCTTGCTTTGCGGGTCTTCGTCATACAGGCCGTTGATGTCGACCACCGGCAAGCGGTCGAATACCTGATGTGTCGAGTTCATCGCGGTGTGCCTCCGTCCAGCGCCGCCATACGTTGGGCGAACGCCGCAAAATGGCGGCGCTCTTCGCGGCCGATCCACTGGTTGATTTCCCACAGATCGGCGACCGGTGCGTCGGTGAACGGCAGCGTGTGCAGATAGCCGTCCGGGCCAAACTCCGGTGTCATCGTGGTGACGGCGTAACCGTTGGCCAGTTGCGCCTGCCACAGCACTTCCCAGATGCGCTGATGCGACGCGACACACTCCGCATACTCCGGCGCTGCCGGATGCGGTACCTGCGGCCCCTGCGGATAGCCAATCCGGCCATGCACGTGGTGCGCATGCGGCGCGAGTTCGTGGATCGTGTCCCACTCGCTGTCGAGCAGCCGCTCGCAGACCACCGCCCAGTGGCTGAAGTCGCACGTGAGCTTCAGTTGCGGCACCGCGCGCACCACGTCGCGGGTGATCCACGGGTTGAAGAACGAACGCCCGCGATGCGTCTCGAAGCTGCACAGCACGTCGTGCCGGTTCGCCACATCGAGCGCACGTGCGAAAAAATCCACCTGGACCTCGGCCGGCCATGCATCGCAACCCGCCATCACATTGAAGAAGCGTGGCCGCAGCGGTTTGGCCCATGCGATCTTCGCGTCGAGGTCGCGCAGATGATCGTCGGGTGTCGCGCGGCGGTCCGGCACATAGCTGCCGGCGGTGGTGATCTCCGCGATGAATTCGAGCTGCAGGTCGGCAAGCGCTTGCGCGAATTGCTCGCGCGCCGCCGCATCGGCGGGCACCGGCGCCTCGATGCCGTCGAAGCCCGCCGCTCGCACCAACGGTGCGGCTTCCCGCGGGCCGCCGGCAAAACCCCAGAACGTCTTGAACAGTTCAAAGCGCATTGCGTCGTCTCATTTAGATGCAAAATTGCATGCAATTCTACATGCGAAACGCTACGCGTCAAAAAAGTCTGTGCGATGACAGGAACTGCGCGGAAAATAGCCGCGGCACGCCCATTTGCGGGCTCACGCGCACATAAACTGTGCACCCCTCCTCGTGCTGGTGAATCGATGAAGAAAATTGCCCGGACCAAAGCGCAAGCGGTTGCGCGCGCGATTCTCGACATGGACCATCAATGGTCCGCGCAATTCGGCGAGCTTGGGCTCAACGATCTGAATTACAGTGACCTGTTCTGCCAGATGTGGGCCAATCGCGGCGACCAGTTCGCAAAGACTGCGCTTTACGATTTCATGCCGGGCGTAAGCCGGCGTACCGCTGTTCGCTACGTGCAGCAACTGATCGATGCGGGTTGGCTGATCGAAACCAGCGCGGCGCACGACCGCCGCATCAAGCATGTGCAACTCGCGCTCGCAATCGAGGAACGGCTCGAGCAGTTCCTTGCATTCGTCCATCAACGCTTCGCGGCGCTCGAGCAACTGTAAAGCGCGGCACCTCGTGTGCCGCGCGCGTGGCGCGTCTGGCACGTGTGGCCGGCAGCGAACGCGGCATGCTCACGCCGCTGCGATGGTTGACAGTATCGTCGAGCATGCCGCGCATCGATACCGCTTGTCGACGCCGCCAGTCGCGCTTGCTATCCAATTGGCACGCTTCTGGCTTCACCGTATCCCGAGAGGTGCGGCGGAGTCGCATCTTAGGGATGCTAGGGTTCCGGTTCACACGAACGTCTGGTCCGAGAGCAGCCCGGTGCGCCAGCGGTGCGCTTCACAGCAATGGCAGTCGCTGCGAAGCCGCCACACGGCGTCACTACACGGCGGGACAAAAGCCCGGGAGATCCGCGATAGCGACCGCTGTCGTGCCTCTCCATGGCCGGCTTGCGCCACGCACTCACTGTGCGGCGGCGCCCGCACACCACACGCAGGAACCGGCCATGTCGCCGGCACGCGCGCGAGCGCGGGCCGCCTGATAGGTGTCACCACAACTTTCGACGACGACACTTCACCCGGTCTCCTGGAGCACACGATGAAAGCATTCGCATATGCACGCGCCCAACTTCTTGCCTCGCGCACGCTGCGCCGCGGTCTTGCCGGCGCCGCCACCGCCCTCGCCGTCGGTTTCGCGACCACGGCCCCGGCGCAAGCCGCCGAGCCGCTGAAGATCGGCTATAGCGACTGGCCCGGCTGGGTGCTGTTCCAGGTCGCGATCGACAAGGGCTGGTTCAAGGACGAAAACGTCGCGGTCGATTTCGAGTGGTTCGATTACTCCGCGTCGCTCGATGCGTTCTCGGCCGGCAAGCTCGACGGCGTCGGCGCGACCAATGGCGACGCGCTCGTCACCGGCGCAAGCGGCGCGAAGAACGTGATGATCCTGCTGACCGACTATTCGAGCGGCAACGATATGATCATCGCCAAGCCGTCGGCGAAAACCGTCGAGGCGTTAAAGGGCAAGAAAGTCGGCGTCGAAGTCGGCCTCGTCGATCATCTGCTGCTCGATACTGCGCTGGCCAAACACGGCATGAAGGAAAGCGATCTGACGCTGGTCAACGCGAAAACCAATGAGCTGCCGCAGGTGCTCGGGTCGTCGCAGGATATCGCGGCGGTCGCCGCATGGCAGCCGACCGCCGGCGAGGCTTTGAAGCGCGTGCCCGGTGCGCGGCCGATCTTCACCTCCGCCGACGCGCCCGGCCTCATCTACGACGCGATCACGGTGAACCCGGCGAGCCTCGCATCGCGCAAGGCGGATTGGGCCAAGGTGATCAAGGTCTGGTATCGCTGCGTCGCGTACGTCAACGATCCGAAGACCCAGGGCGACGCCGTGAAGATCATGTCGGCTCGCGTGGGCCTGACGCCGGAACAGTATCTGCCGCTGCTCAAGGGCACGCATCTGCTCGACGCGGCGGCAGCGAAGAACGCGTTCAGGAAGGGTGACGGGCTCGATTCGATCTACGGCTCGAGCGCCAATGCGGACAAGTTCAATGTGCGCAATGCGGTGTACAAGCAGGCGCAGGACGTCAGCCTGTATATCGATCCGTCGCTGACGAACTCGCACTGACAGCGCCATGCCGGGCCGCCGCGCTGCACCGCGGCCCGGCACGCACAGCGCACCGTCAAGGCTCCAGTCCAACCGCGTTGGTATCGAAGCTGCGCGCAAACGCCTCGAACTCACCGATCGGCAGCGGACGGCAAAAGTAGTAGCCCTGATACGCGCGGCATCCGATGTCCGCCAGAAAATCGCGTTGCGCCTCGGTCTCCACGCCTTCAGCGATCACCCCCAGCCCCAGACTCTGCGCCAGCGCGACGATGGTGCGCGCGATCACCGCATCGTTCGCGTCGACCAGGATGTCGCGCACAAACGAGCGGTCGATCTTCAGCTGGTTGAGCGGCAGCCGCTTCAGATACGACAGCGACGAATAGCCGATGCCGAAATCGTCGAGCGAAAATTCGACGCCCTCGGCCTTCAACGCCGCCATCTTCTCGATGATGTCCTGCACGTTGTCGACCAGCACGCTCTCGGTCAACTCGAGCTTCAACCGGTGCGGATCGGCGCCGATCCGTGCAATCACCGCGAGCACCTTGTCGACGAAGCGCGGATCGCGCAATTGCTGCGCACTGACGTTCACCGCGATCGTCAGATGCGCCATGTCGCGCTCGCGGGCCCAGCGCGCGAGCTGCAGGCACGCGGCTTCGAGCACCTTGTCGCCGAGCGCGATGATCAGCCCGGTCTCTTCGGCAAGCGCAATAAACTCGGCCGGCGCGACGATGCCGCGCTCCGGATGCTGCCAGCGCACCAGCGCCTCGGCGCCAGTCACGCGGTCGTGCTCGCCGACCTGCGCCTGGTAGTGGACGAGGAACTGGTCTTCGTCGAGCGCCTTGCGCAGCGCCGCCTCGAGCGTGGCACGCTCGAGCACCACCCGCTGCATCGACGGATCGAAGAAGCACAGCGCGTTGCGGCCGCGCTCCTTGCATTTGTACATCGCCAGATCGGCCTGCTTCAGCAGTTCGTCGATCGATTCCTGCGGCCCCTGGAACACGGTGGCGCCGATGCTGCCGCTGGTGCGGTATTCGATGCCGTCGAGCTGGAACGCTTCGCCGAGCACGCGGAGGATCCGTTCGCCGATCGCCTCGGTGCGGCGCATCGCTGCGGGGTATTCGGTGCCCAGGTTGCCGAGCACGACCACGAACTCGTCGCCACCCACCCGCCCGACCGTGTCGCCGGTCTGCACGCAGGCCGACAGGCGCTGCGCGACCTGCTGCAGCAACACATCGCCCTTGTCGTGGCCGAGCGTATCGTTGAGCGTCTTGAAGTTGTCGAGGTCGACGAACAGCAGCGCGCCGCACGCGCCGCTTTGCGCGTTGCGCACGATCGCCTCGCGCAAGCGCTCCCACAACAGCGTGCGATTCGGCAAGCGCGTCAGCGCATCGAAGAACGCCAGTTCCTTGATGCGCTCTTCGGCGATCTTGCGCTCGGTGATGTCGTGATGCGTGCCGACGTAATGCGTGACGTTGCCGTTGTCGCCGGTCACCGCGGTGATGGTCAGCCACTTCGGATAGATCTCGCCGTTCTTGCGCCGGTCCCAGATCTCGCCTTGCCAACCGCCTTCGCGCCGGATGGTCAACCACATCTGATGGAAAAACGCCTTGTCGTGCCGGCCCGACTGCAGGATGCGCGGCGTGCGGCCCACCGCTTCCTGCGCCGTGTAGCCGGTGCATTCGGTGAACGCGGAGTTCACGCGCAGGATCGTGCCGCTCGAGTCGGTCACCATCATCGCTTCGAGCGAGTCGAATGCGACCGCCGCGATGCGCAGTTCCGCCTCCACCTGCTTGCGTTCGGTGATGTTGCGCCCGCTGGTGCGAAAACCGGTGAACGCGCCCTTCCCATCGTGAATCGGCACCCACGAAACCGACAGCCAGATCACCGCGCCATCCTTGCGCACACAACGAAATTCGAGGTCGGCGCCGCGCAGGCCGCGCCGCCCTTTCAGGAACTCGGGCGCGACGCGCGCCATGTCGTCCGGATGAATCAGCTTGCTCGCGAAATCCGGCATCGCCATGCATTCCGCGACGCTGTAGCCGGTGTACTCCTCAACCGATGGGTTGATCCAGCGCGGCTTGCCGTCCGGCCCCCACCACACCTCCAGGTTCACCGTGCAGTCGGCGATCGCGCGGAATTTTTCCTCGCTTTCGCGCAGCTCGCGGGTCATCGTCGACGCGAGGCGCAGCGCGCGGCTACGGCCGGTGGCGAGAAACCACGCGAGCAGCGCAAGCAGCACGCCCAGGCCGCCGCCGGTGCCGGCAATCAGCCACTCGGCGTTGCGGCCGAAGCGGTCGAGAAAGCGCGGTTGTGCGGCGAGCGTCAGCATCCAGTCGTGACCGCCGACTACCAGATATTCGTTGGCCGTCAGCTGCCCTGGCGTGTGCCGCTGGCTGCCGGCGTTCGGCGAGCGGTACAGCAGCGCCTCAGGCGACGCGTCGACGCCGTCGTAGAGTGTCAGCGCGAGGCCCGGCGGTTCTTCTCCGTACAGGCTCGCGATCACGTCGCTCATGCGGAACGCGGCGTAGATCCAGCCGATCAGATGCGCGCGGCGGGCCGCGACCGAATCGATCGGGCCGGGTGCGTACACCGGCAAGTACAGGATGAAGCCGGGCAACTCCGGCAAGCCCTGGTCGGCGGCGAGCTGTACCTTGCCGGACATGACCGCCATCCCGGAGTCGCGCGCCTTTTCCATCGCGGCGCGGCGCACCGGGTTGGTCCACGCGTCGAAACCCAGCACCATGCGGTTGCTGTCGCCGAATGCAATGCGCGAAATGATCGGCGCGTAGCCGCTGCGCGCGCCGGCCGGCTCGAGCGCGTAGCTTGCACCGACCAGCTGACGCATGGTCGCGATGTGCTGCGCGGCGTCGGCCTCGGGTACCCATTGCACGAGGCCCATCGCCGAGATGCCGGACAGGTTCGCATCCGAATTGAGCACGTTCACGTAATCGCGAAAGCGCTCGCGATCGAGCGTGCCGGTGGCGACGAACAGCGCCTGCACGCCACGCAGCATCTGCTCGTAGGCCGCCATGCGCTGCTCGATGCGGCTGACCGCGTCGCCAAGCGCGAAGTTGAATTGCGAGCGCAACTCGTGCTGCGACGCATGCCGCTCGTGATCCCACACGGCCCACGTCAGACACAGCGCGGCACACAGGACCAGCAACGGAATCAGGACGAGGCGCGCGCGCGTCACGGCAAGGTCTGGAAATCGACCATCGCGTCGGCCAGGTCGGGTTTGAAATACTTCCTGAAGATACGCCGCACCGTGCCGTCCGCGCGCATGTCGTCGACCAGCGCCTGCCAGCGGGCGCGCTCGTCGTCGGACAAGGCTTTTTTCGACATGATCAGGCCATGCGGCACCGCCGGATCGTTGAACTCGATGATGGTCGTGACGTTGCGGATGTTGTCCTCTTGCAGCACAGGGTAATCGAATGGCTCGATGATCATCCCCTGGATATGCTTGGCAATCAACGCCTGATAAAGCGGGTCGAGGCCGCCCGCGAGACTCACGCGATTTTCGGCGGCGAGGCTGTCGACCAGCCGGTTGGCGGAATCGCTATAGCGGAAGCTGCGGATCACGCCGAGCTGGAAGCGGTTATTGTGCTCGAAATCGGTCAGCGCGCGGATGCCCGAATCCTTGCGTACCAGCAGATAGAACTTGTCGCTGAAGTACCACGCGAACGACGCATAGTGGTCCCGCTCCGCGTTCGTGATGCCCGACAGGCTGAAGTCGAGCGCGCCCGATTCGATCAGCTTCCAGATGCGCGCACGCGACATCACGCTGACGTGGATCTCGCAGCCGCTGCGGCGCGCCAGCGCGTCGGCGAAGTCCTTGTCGATACCGGAATCGGTGTCGGTCGAATAGAGCAAACCGTGCTCGTGCAGCGCAAGCGTGAACGGGCGCGAGCAGGTGGGGCCGGCGGCCAGCGCAGCGCGGCTGGTGCAGCACATCATCAGAAGTACGAGCAAGCCGACTGTTATGTGCCGCATCGAATGGTCTCCGGCTTGGTAAGTGGTCTGGTAGCGCGAATTCTGTGCAGCCTGGGTGACAGTATTGCGGGTGCCTGGGTCACCGCACCTTTCGCCCGCGCGGTCACCCTGCGCGCGTTGCCGGATCACGCTGCAGCCGGCGACGCATTGTGACCGAAAAAAACGACGGAAACATGCTTGATGGGTTTACGGCTGGATGAATGTGGAACTTTAGGATGGGGGGTTCTAATTTCGTCGGGTGGTGGACCGGCAGACTTCGGGTTGCCGCCCTGCCCGGCCGCCGCAGGCGCTGCCCGAAACAAACAGCTGCCGTACAAGGCCAATGAAGGCCAATGAAGGCCAGTGCAAAATCGAGCCGCGGCTGTGCGCGAATGATGGGTTTCGCCCAGCCGGCCGCGCGACCATAATGCCTGTTGCCACGGGCAAATTCGTCAACAGGCTCGACACCTCACCGCCGCGCTGCGCGAGCGGCACGACCGGCTTCCCGGACTCGCACCGGCAACGCCTCACACCCTCAATCCACCGCCTTCGCCCCATGAACGACCCCACCCCACACCATCCGAGCTGGGAGGACATCCGCTTCTTCATCGCGCTGGCTCGCCACGGCAGCCTTGCGGCGGCCGCCCGTGCGCTGTGCGTGAACCACACGACAGTCGCGCGGCGCATCGCGGCGCTCGAACAGGCATTGGGAGAGAAACTGGTCGAGCGGCGCCCCGACGGCTTCGTGCTGACGGCTGCGGGAGCGCATGCGGTCGCCGCCGCGCATCAGATGGAAGCGGCCGCCGCGGCGCTGAGCCGGCCCGGCACCGACGACAGTCCGAAAGGTCTGGTGCGGATCAGCGCGACGCCCGGTCTCGCACAGGAATTCCTGTCGGCCCGGCTGCCGCGGCTGACCGCGCGCCACCCGGGGCTCGACATCGAGCTTTCCGCCAGCGTGCGCGCGGTGAGCCTCGACTTGCGCGAAGCGGATATCGCGCTGCGCTTCGGCCGGCCGCTGGACGGCGATGTGATTGCGCGGCCGCTCGTCACGCTGGACTACGGATTTTACGCGGCGCCGGAGTGGCAGCAACGCATCGCCGTGGGCGCCACGCCGGTATTCGTCGCGTTCGACGAAGCCAACGCGTCGATTGCCGACGCCGCGTGGCTGATGCGCTGCTTTCCGCGTGCGCGGTTCGCATTCCGCGCCGACAACCAGTCGGCGCAGGCCGCCGCGGCCCGTGCCGGCGCGGGCATTGCAATGCTGCCGCATTTCATCGGGCGAGCCGTCGCCGGGCTCGTGCCGTGTGCGCTGGAGCCGCTGCCGCCTTCCCGCGAGTTGTGGATGATTACCCGGCCGGGCGACAACAAAAACCGCGCGGTCAGAGCAGCGACCGATTTTCTGACCGAGACGTTCGTTGCAGAACGGGCGCTGTTTGACGCGGCGTACACGGTTTCACCGTAGCACCGGGTTGTCGGACCGGCGCCCCCAGGTTGTCTACCGGGCGCCGCGACGCCTATTGCCCCATTACCAGCACGACCCGAAAGCGCGCTTCATTGCGCATCATCCGCTGATACGCTTCGCCGGCGCGTTCAAGCGGATACGTCTCGGTCATCGCGTTGATCCGCTGCAGCACGCTGAAATCCAGCGTGTCTTCGCTGTCGCTGGGGCTGCCGGTCAGCGAGCCGGCAATCGAGCGGCTGCCACGCACCAGCGGCAGCGCATCGACCGCCATCGCCTCACTACCGCCCAACCCCGCGATCAACAGTTCGCCGCGTGGCGCAAGCCCGGCGGTCAGCGCCGCCATCGACTGGTTGACCGCCGCGGTCGCAAGAATCGCCTTCGCACCGCCGAGTTTCTGCAGTTCGGCGGCCACATCCTGCGCGGCACTGTCGATGTAGTGATGCGCGCCGAGCTGCACCGCCAGTGGCAGTTTGTCGGCGCCGCGCGAGATCGCCGCAACCCGGTAGCCCATATGCGCCGCATACTGGATCGCCAGATGCCCGAGGCCGCCCACGCCCTGGATCGCGACCAGTTCGCCGCTGCGCGCTTTGGCGTTGCGCAGCGCGTTGAAGGTCGTCAGGCCCGCACATAGCAGCGGCGCGGCGTCGACGGACTGCAGTTCGTCCGGAATCGACGCGAGCGCGTTGGCCTTCGCGATCATCACCTCCGCATAGCCGCCGTCGACACTAATACCGGTGAAATCGCGCGCCTCGCAGCTCACCGTGTCGCCGCGCCGGCAATGCTGGCAGATACCGCAGTGGCCACCAAGAAAGCCGACGCCGACCCGCTGCCCAATTCGCCACGGTTCGGCCAGCGCGCCGAGCGCATCGATCCGCCCGACCACTTCGTGGCCCGGCACACGCGGATACGCGATGCCTGGCAGAACGGTGCCGTCGACGGTCCACGAATCGCTGTGGCACACGCCGCATGCTTCGACGCGGATTCGCACATGCGCTGGCGGCGGTTCGGGCAAAGCAAGTTCCACCATTTCCAGCTGGCCGGGCGCGATCGCCTGGATCGCCCTGTAAGTCCCTTTCATGTCGCGCATCCCATCAAGCGTTGGCGCGCACCACTAGCGTAGCGGCGCCGGTTGTCAAAAGAGTCGAATTCCTAAGGGATTATCGATGCGTCGCAAGCGGCTCGTAACTGGCCGTACGCGCACGCCGGACCTGCGATGTTGCACGGCGCTGCCGGCCCTGCAAATTTGCGCATCCAGCGCGAGCGAATGGGGAATTTGTTCGCAGCGTCGGTTCTGTCACAGTAACGCCGACGCTGCTCGTTCAGGCGCAGCGCGAATCATTTCATTGCATCACACACCACACCATGACCTCTTCTTCAACAGCGGGCGTTCCACCGGGGAACGCCCAGGCTCCCGCTCGCGCACGCTCCCTTCCGTGGATGTGGCTGGCGCTGTTGCTGGTGGTTGCCATCGCGCTCGCCGCGGGCGGCTACTGGTACTTTGCGGGGCGCTTCATCGAAACCACCGACGACGCCTATGTCGGCGGCGACGTCACGGTGATGGCGCCGCGCGTGAGCGGCTTCGTGACCGACGTCGCGGTTACCGACAACCAGTACGTGCATGCCAACGACGTGTTGATCCGCCTCGATGCGCGCGACTACGATGCCCGGCTTGCCGACGCGAATGCCCAGCTACAACGCGCGCACGCCGACGCCAGCGAGCTTGCCGCGCAACGCGCGCTGCAGCTTGCGGTGATCGACGAACAGGCGGCCGGCGTGCAGGCCGCGAACGCCGAACTGACACGCAGCGCAGCCGATCAGACGCGTTATCGCGAGCTCGTAAAGGACGAGGCCGTGTCGAGCCAGCTGACCGAGCGCGCCGACGCGGACCTGTCGAAGGCGCGCGCCGCGCTGGCGCGCAGCAACGCGACGCTGCTGGCTGCGCAGCGCCGCCTCGCCGTGCTCGATGCGCAAGTCGAGGCCGTAAAGGCTCACGTGCTGTCCGCGACGGCCGCACAACGCGTGGCCGAGCTGAACGTCGAATACACCACGCTGCGCGCGCCGCTCGACGGCTATGTCGGCAACCGCACCGCGCGCACCGGCATGCTGGCCAATATCGGCGCGGCGCTGCTTACGGTCGTGCCCGCGCGCGGCTTGTGGGTCGATGCGAACTTCAAGGAAGACCAGTTGCGGCGGATGCGGCCGGGCGACAAGGTCGACGTGCAACTCGATGCGTCGAGCCAGCCGCTCGCGGGCGTTGTCGAAAGCCTCGCGCCGGCCACCGGCGCGACCTTCAGCATCCTGCCGGCCGAGAATGCGACCGGCAACTTCACGAAGATCGTGCAGCGCGTGCCGGTGCGCATCCGGCTCGATGTGCCGAACGACATGCAGCAGGTGCTGCGCCCGGGCCTGTCGGCCACCGTGCGCGTGCATCTGGACACCGCCGGCGGGGGTTCCGGCGGGGGTTCCAGCGCGGGCCTGCCGCAGGCCGCCGGCGCCGCCCGTGATTCGGCTGCGTCCGCCACCGCGCCTGCCACCGGCGACGCGCGATGACCGCCGCCCTCAATCCCGCCGACCAGCCGTTGCGCGCCAAAGTCTTCGCGTTCGTGCTGATGTGCGTCGGCTTCTTCATGGCCACGCTCGATATCCAGATCGTCGCGTCGTCGCTGAAGGATATCGGCGGCGGGCTGTCCGCGAGCCAGGACGAGCTGTCGTGGGTGCAGACCTCGTACCTGATCGCCGAAATCATCGTGATCCCGATGTCCGGCTGGCTGTCGCGCGTGTTCTCGACACGCTGGCTGTTCACCGCGTCCGCGTTCGGCTTCACTGTGGTCAGCATGGTGTGCGGTCTCGCGTGGGACATCGATTCGATGATCCTGTTTCGCGCGCTACAAGGCGCACTGGGCGCGGCGATGATCCCCACCGTGTTCACCACGGTGTTCGTGCTGTTTCCGCCCGGCAAGCAGCGGCTGATTGCGTCGACCGCAGTCAGCACGCTGGCGTCGCTCGCGCCGACCATCGGCCCGGTGATCGGCGGATGGCTGACCGGCGAGTGGTCGTGGCACTGGCTGTTCTTCATCAATCTCGTGCCCGGCGTGCTGGTCACCGTGCTGGTGCCGAAGTTCGTGCATGTCGACGAGCCCGATCTGTCGCTGCTCAGGCGCGGCGATTACCTCGGTATCCTGCTGATGTCGGCGGCGCTCGGCTGCCTCGAGTACGTGCTCGAAGAAGGACCGCGCAAGAACTGGTTTGGCGATGATGCGATCGTTGCGTGCGCATGGATTGCCGGCGTCGCCGGCTTCCTGTTCATCGTGCACGCGTTCACCGCGAAGGACCCGATCGTCGATCTGAAAGCGCTCGCGCTGCGCAACTTCGCGATCGGCAGCGTGTTGTCGTTCGTGATCGGAATCGGCATCTACTGCATGGTGTTTCTGACGCCGGGCTTCCTGTCGCGCGTGCGGGGTTTCGATTCGCTGCAGATCGGCGTGGCCATGCTATCGGTCGGCAGTGCGCAGCTGGTCGGCCTCGTCGCGTACACGTGGTTCGCACGCTTTGTACCGCTGCGCACGCTGCTGGTGTTCGGGCTCGTGCTGTTCGGGCTCGGCTGCGTGCTGTACGCGCCGGTCACCCATGAATGGGGCTGGCAACAACTGCTGATACCGCAAATGCTGCGCGGTTTCGGGCAGCAGTTCTGCATCTCGCCGATCGTGATGATGTCGCTCGGCAGCTTGCCGCCGGCGCGGCTCAAATCGGCGAGCGGCCTGTTCAACCTGATGCGCAACCTGGGCGGGGCGATCGGCATCGCGGTGGTCAGCACGATGCTGAACGACCGCCTGAACCTGCACTATGAGCGGCTTGCCGAACACGTGAACGCCGGCCGGCCGCGGATCGACCTCGCCCTGGGCCGGCAGATCGCGCAGTTGCATGCGCTGGCCGGCGATACGCTGAACGGCACCGCAGGCGGCATCGGCATGCTGCACGCACTGCTGATGCGCGAAGCGCTGGTGCTGACCTTCTCCGATACCTTCGTTGCGGTTGCGCTGTGTTTCGGCGTCGCGTTGCTTGCGATGCTGCTGTCGAAACCGTTCGGCCATACCGCGCCGCCCCAGGACGCACACTGAAAAAAACCATGGTAAAGATGATCGAAACGGCGCTCGCCGCAGCGGCCGCGCTGACGCTGGCCGCCTGTGCGGTGCAGCCCGCCACGCATGCTGATTTGCCGGCCGCCGTCGGCGCGCTGGCGCCCGCTGCGTGGAGCGTCGACACGCCGCAGGATCCGCTCGATGCAAACCGCTGGTGGTCGCAGTTCGGCGACGCGACGCTGCACGAGCTGGTGCAAACGGTGTTGCACGGCAACCTCGACGCACGAGCCGCGCAGGAGCGCATCACGCAGGCGCAGGACGAAGTCAGGCAGCGCCACGCCGCGCTAGTGCCGCAACTCGACGCGGGCGCCCTCGCCGCGCACGCGCGGCAAATCACGCCGCCACCGCTCGGTTACGTCGATTCGGCCGGCTTCGGCGCGACGGCCAGCTGGGACCTCGACGTGTTCGGCGGCGAACGGCTCGCGGTGCTGGCCAGCCAGGCGTTGGTCGCGGGCCGCGAGTCGGCCTTGCATGCGCTGCGTCTTGCGCTGGCGGCGGATACCGCTGCCGCATATATCGACTTGCGTTGGGCACAGGCGGAACGGCGCATCCTCGACGACAACCAGCGAATCAGCCGCCGCGCGCTGAAGCTGACGCAGGACCGCTTGCGCTTCGGCCTGTCGACCCAGCTCGACGTGGTGCGCGCGCAGAACCAACTGCTGGATGTAGAAGCTCGCATGCCGCGTATCGATGCGCAGATCCAGCATCAGCTGAGTCTGATCGCTGTGTTGTCAGGCCGTACGCCCGAAAGCATCGGGCAATCGCTATCGATCGACGCGCGCGACATTCCGGTGCCGTCGCAACGCGTGCCGCACACGCTGCCGTCCGCCGCGCTGCTGCAGCGCCCCGATGTGCGAACCGCGTATGCGCAGGTCGAGCAGCGCGCCGCGGAAGTCGGTGTATCGCGCGCCGAGCGCTACCCGAAGTTCCAGCTCAGCCTGAGCGACGGTTTGCTGGCAGCGTCGTGGGTCAACAGCCCGACGCTCACCGACAATCTGTTCAGTGCGGCGTTGAGCGCGACCAGTCCGATTTTCAATGCCGGCCGGATCGCCGCACACATCGACGCGAGCGAAAGCCGGATGCGCGAGTCGCAGCTCGCACTCGATCAGACGATGCTGAACGCGCTCAAGGAAATCGAAGACACGCGCAGCGACCTGGTGAACGACGCGACGCAGACCGAGCGGCTAGGCGCGGCATGCGACGCGTCGAAGCACGCATTGACGTTGTCGACGCAGTTGTACAAAGGCGGTGCGTCGAGCTTTCTCGATGTGATCGACGCGCAACGGGTTTATCTGCGGGACGCACAAGCGCTCAATCAGGCGAGGCGTGCGCATGCGCAGGCCGCCGTTGCGCTGTATCGTGCGCTCGGCGGCGGCTGGGAAGTGGCGCCGGAAACGGCCGCGCTGGCGGATGCGGGCCGCGATTGACGCACGCGCTGGCGCTGCGCCATGGCCGGCGTAGCGCAGCCTCGCCCTTCCGTCATGTGCGAGGCCGGCTGTTACAGTGCACCGTTCACACCGGGCGTATCGCCGCGCGGGCGGATGGATCGCTTTGCGTGCACAACGCGTAGCTGTGCCGTCGTGATGCGATCAGGCCATCACGCCGCGAGCGCTGCTGCCATCGTCTTTTCAAAAGGCGTCGTCGGACGGCCGATCAGCGCGCGCAGTTCGCCTTTGTCGTCGAACAGCGCATCGTCGGCTGCACACTTGTCCGAATCGGAGAGCAGCGCCGCGACCGGCTCGGGCAGTCCGGCTGCGAGCAGCGCGGCCTTGAATTCGCTTTCGGGCAGATTGTTATACGCAATCGACTTGTGCGTCTGTGACGACAACTCAGCAGAGAATTGCGCTAGCGTGAATGAATGGTCGCCCGCGAGCTCGTAAATTCGCCCGGCTTGCACGTGCGCAGCCGTCAGCACGGCAGCCGCCGCGGCCGCATAGTCGGCGCGCGCCGCGGACGAAATGCGGCCAGCGCCGGCGCTGCCAAATAGCGCCGAGTGCGCGAGCGCGGCGGGAATTCCAGCCGTGTAATTCTCGGTGTACCAGCCGTTGCGCAACAGCACGAACGGCAACCCCGACGCACGCAATGCGGCCTCCGTCTGCCGATGATCTTCGGCCAGTCCAAGCGGCGAGGTATCGGCGTGCAGCAAGCTCGTGTACGCCAGCAAGCCGACGCCGGCGCGTTTCGCCGCATCGATGACGTTCGCGTGTTGCGCAACGCGCTGGCCGAGGTCATTCGACGAAATCAGCAGCGCGCGTTCGATGCCTTGAAATGCGGCATCGAGTGAACGTGGTGCGGTGTAGTCGCCGATGCGGACCTGCACACCCAGCGCCGCGACGCTCGCGGCGGCGCGTTCGCTGCGCACCAGTGCATGGATCCGGTTTGCCGGCGTGGTGTCAAGCAGCGCGCGCAGCACGAGTTGCCCTAGTTGCCCGGCAGCGCCGGTGACGAGGATAGTCGGTTGAGTGGACATCGAAGAGCTCCTACTGTCTGTGGTTGAGACTCGGTCTATCATAGAGGCCAAGTTCCGAACGCGTAAGGAGGCAGTTTTCCGTGTCCAAGTTACCCGACAGTAACCTTGTCGACGACGCCACCGCGGCCCGACACTCGGCAGCAACGCGCTTTAACGAATGGCAGACGCAGGGCTTTGACGCCGAGCGCTGCCCGTTGCGCAACGTACTCAATATGATCGGCGACAAGTGGTCGACGCTCACGCTGATGTCGCTATCGGGCAAGGCGCGCCGTTTCAATGAACTGCATCGACAGATTCCGGATATCTCGAAACGCATGCTGACGCAGTCGCTGCGCACGCTGGAACGCAATGGGCTGATAACGCGTCATGTGTTTCCGACCAAGCCGCCGAGTGTCGAGTATCGGCTTTCGTCGCTAGGCCAATCGGCGATGGCGCCGCTTGATACGCTGACCGCGTGGGCTGAGATCAGCTTCGACAAGATCGTCGATGCGAGAAAGCATTTCGATAGCGCAGTAGCGCCACAAGATTGAGGTTCGTGCCGCTACCGTAAGCGGCCGCCGCCGACGGCAGCGAAACGCAACGCCGTCACGTCGCACGAAGCACAACTTCAACATTTGAGTATTCGATCTTGCCTGAGAGTGCATATGCATGTATAAATCCGTCGATGCCGCCGGCCATATCGACTTTTGATGGATTCGCATGCCCCACTCCGTCTCTGCTTCGCAGCGCTCGCTGATCCTCGGCACGATCATGCTGGCAACCTTCATGGTATCGATCGAGGCCACGATCGTGGCCACTGCGATGCCACGTGTCGTCGGTCAACTCGGCGGATTCGCGTACTACAGCTGGGTGTTCTCCGCGTTTTTGCTCGCGCAATCGGCCACTACGCCCATCTATGGAAAACTCGCCGACATGTTCGGTCGCAAGCCCGTGCTGCTGACAGGCATCGTGCTGTTTCTTGCGGGCTCTTTGCTGTGCGGCTTCGGCTGGTCGATGACGTCGCTGATCGCGTTCCGTGTGCTGCAGGGTCTCGGCGCGGGGGCTATTTACCCCATCGCGATGACGCTCATCGGCGATCTGTACACGCTTGAGGAACGCGGCAAGGCGCAAGGCATGATCGCGATAGTCTGGGCCGCCTCCGCGGTCGTCGGGCCGCTCGCCGGCGGCATTATCATCGACCGTTTCTCGTGGGCCTGGATCTTCTGGATCAACCTGCCGCTCGGCGTGCTGACGATCATCGGCTTCTCACGCTTTCTACGCGAGAAGTTTGAGCATCGCGCAGTCAGAATCGATTATGCCGGCGCGCTGCTTTTTTCAGTCGCGATCGTCTCGCTGCTGCTTATGCTGACGGAAACGGACGCATCGGGCTGGGTGCTCGCCGGTCTCGCGCTGCTGTTTTTGGTCAGCGGTGGCTTGTTTATTTTGCAGGAGCGGCGTGCCGCCGCGCCCATCATTTCGCTCGAACTGTGGACACGCCGCCTCATCGCGACCAGTAACGCGACCACCCTGCTTGCCGGCATGGCGCTGATCGGACTGACCACCATCCTGCCGATCTACGTGCAAGGTGTGCTCGGCCTTTCACCGATCACGGCGGGTACCACGCTGACCTCGCTCATCGTCGGCTGGCCGCTCGCCGTGATGCTTTCCAGTCGACTCTTCAAGACCTTCGGCATCCGTCGCTCGGTGCGGGTGGGCAGCCTGATTTTTCCGTTCGGAGCCGTCTTTCTGCTGTTGCTGACGCCGCACAGTCATCCCGCAGTGGCCGCATTCGCGTCATTTCTGATGGGCTTCGGGATGGGGCTCGTCAGCATCACCGGCATCGTGCTGGTACAGGAGAGCGTCGAATGGTCGATGCGCGGCAGCGCTACCGCGTCGATTACTTTTTCGCGCAGCCTCGGCAATACCTTGGGTGCCGCCGCGCTCGGCGCGATTCTCAATCTGGGCATCACGCATTACGGCAACGGCGAACTGGCCACCCGGCTTCTTCACCTGCTTGACGAACCGACTGGGCTTGCGCAGCTCGCTAGCAACCATGACGTGCGGGCCGTTTTGTTTCAGGCTTTGTACTGGAGTTTTTGGGGCGTCGTCGTGGTCGCGGTGCTTGCCGTCGTGAGCGCCTGGCTCATTCCCATTGCCGGTAAGGGAAACGATATGCGTGTGCGCGAAAAAACAGATGAGGTCTCGCGCGACAAACTGGATGCATAGGATGATCTGGCAGGCGCTAAGCGCTGAAGCTGGCGCCTTCATCGGCTAAAAGAAAGTCTTGGGGCGTGCGCCACTTCAGGAAGCGAACGTGTACCGAGTTCGTTCTTAGGCAAGCTGATCAATGTCGCGTTGGTTGCAGAGTGTCCGGCATCTGTCAGCGGCGCTACTGATGGACAATGCTGCGCAAATGAAAAAGGACTTACGGCTTTCACCGTAAGTCCTTTTTCATTTTTCCTGGTCGGGGCGAGAGGATTTGAACCTCCGACCACCTGCACCCCATGCAGGTACGCTACCAGGCTGCGCTACGCCCCGAAGCCAGCGAGTATAACAGAGCCAAACGTGGCTGAGTACCCTCGCGGACATGAAGATCGCACTTTGAGGATCGCAACAAGATCGGCGTTTGCGCCTTGGTGCCCAACTCAATGCGCAACTTAGTGCCCAAGCAAATCGATCACGTGCAACAGCTCCTTGCGCAACTGATCGACATCGACCGCAGCGCTAGCCGCAGGCGTCGCCGCCGCTGCTTCCTGCGCCTCTTCACGCTCGGCGCTATCGGCCTGCGCATGCGCGCTGCCATGCGAATCGAGCCGGTTGCGCGCGCCGTTGATCGTAAAGCCTTGCTCGTATAGCAAGTCGCGAATCCGCCGGATCAACAGCACCTCGTGATGCTGGTAGTAACGGCGATTGCCGCGGCGCTTGACCGGCCGCAACTGCGTGAACTCCTGCTCCCAATAGCGCAGCACATGCGGTTTCACACCGCATAACTCGCTCACTTCGCCAATCGTGAAGTAGCGCTTCGCCGGTATCGGAGGCAAGACGACTTTTTCGATCGTCGCTGTCATCGTCAGTTAGGCCGTCGTGATGGTTGCGCGCGCACGCGCCTTGCGTGTCAGCGCGTGAGACTCGCCTCGGCGCCGTTCTCGACCAGCGCTTTCAGCTTTTGACTTGCATGAAACGTCACGACACGGCGCGCGGCAATCGGAATCGCCTCGCCCGTCTTCGGGTTTCTGCCGGGACGCTGCGGCTTGTCGCGCAACTGGAAATTGCCGAAGCCGGACAGCTTCACGCTGTCGCCGCTTTCAAGCGCGTCGCGAATCACCTCGAAGAACGCCTCGACCATGTCCTTCGCTTCGCGCTTGTTCAGCCCGACGTTATCGAACAGCAACTCGGCGAGTTCGGCCTTCGTCAGCGTCGGCGTTTCGCCCGACGCGCTGGCCGGTGATGTCGGGATGTCGCGAATCATGGCGCTACGCTGCGCCGTAAGAAGGGCTTCGAAATCACTCGAGTTCATTTCATTCATATCTATCAAATGGCGCACTACCTGAAACGGATAGGCCGCAACTGCCGCCTTTCTGTAACCCACACGTAACCAGAAACGTTACCGCGGGTTATCCGCGCAACCGCGCGCCATATGCTCGAGCCAGACGATCCACCAGGGTTTGAATGGCCAGATCGACCGTTTCGTCCTGAAGGGTCCCGCCAGTATCTTGCAACGTCACACGGAACGCAAGGCTTTTCTCGTGGGCTGCCAGCCCACCGGAAGTACTTGATTTTGGACGAAATTCGTCGAAAAGTGCAACCCTCTGAACGGTCTTGCAGGCGTCGTCCGACAGCGCCTTTTGCAGCTCGTCGAGCAGTGCCTGAACCTCGATTTTCTGATCCACGACCAGCGCGATATCGCGCCGGACCGGCGGGAATTTCGACACTTCGGTCGGGCTCGGCAATGCGCGTTGCATCAGCGCTTCGGCTTCGATTTCGAATACGATCGGTGCGTGCGGCAGGTCGTATTTCTGCAGCCAGCGCGGATGCAGTTCGCCAATCCAGCCGACTGCGCGGCCATCGACTTCGATGCGCGCGCTGCGGCCCGGATGCAGCGCCGGGTGTTCCGCCTTCACGAAGCGCGCGACCGCGGGTGCGAACAGCGCTTCGACGTCGCCCTTCGCGTCGAAGAAGTCGACTTGCCGCGACGGCGCGCCCCACTGCTCTTCGAGCACCGGACCATACGCAAGCGCGCCGAGCATCTTCGGCTGCGCGAAGCCTTCGACCGTCATCTCGCCGGCCTTGATCGCCGGGTCGTGCAGGAACACGCGGCCGGCTTCGAACACACGGATGCGCTCGGCGCGGCGATTCAGGTTGTGACGTAGCACGCTGATCAGACTGCCGAACAGCGTCGTGCGCATCACCGACAGTTGGCTCGCAATCGGATTGAGCAGACGCACCGGATTGCTGTTGCCGGCGAAGTCCTGTTCCCACTCGGCATCGACGAAGCTGAAGTTCACCGTCTCCGCGTAGTCGCGTGCGGCGAGCGCGTGGCGCAGCATGTGAATCGAGCGCTGCGTTTCATTCGTGCGGCGCATTTCGCTGCGTGCGACCGGCGGATTGGCCGGAATCTTTTCGAAGCCGTAGATGCGCGCGACTTCTTCGATCAGGTCTTCTTCGATCTCGATGTCGAAACGATATGGCGGCGGCTGCACGGCGAAGGTGTCACCGTCGCGCTCGAAGGACAGACCGAGACGCGTGAAAATATCGGCGATTTCATCCGCGCCGATCGCGATGCCGATGATGCGCTGTGCACGCGCGACGCGCATCTTCACCGGCGCGCGCTGCGGCAGGTTGACGACCTGATCGTCGACCGGGCCGGCATTGCCGCCGCAAATGTCGAGGATCAGCTGCGTGATGCGTTCGATATGCTCGACCGTCGTCGAATAGTCGACACCGCGTTCGAAGCGATGCGCTGCGTCGGTCGAGAAGTTGTACTTGCGCGAGCGGCCGCGAATGCTGTCGGGCCACCAGAACGCGGCTTCGAGATAAATGTTGGTGGTGTCGAGCGTGACCGCCGTGCTGTCGCCGCCCATGATGCCGGCGAGGCTTTCGATATGGCGATCGTCGGCGATCACACCGACGGTTTCGTCCAGTTCGACGGTGTTGCCGTTCAGCAGCTTCAGCGTTTCGCCGCGCTTGCCCCAGCGCACGTCCATCGCGCCGTGAATCTTGTCGAGGTCGAACACGTGCGACGGCCGGCCCAGTTCGAGCATCACGTAATTCGAGATATCGACCAGCGCGGAAATGCTGCGTTGGCCCGAACGCTCGAGGCGCTCGACCATCCAGTGCGGCGACTTTGCGCGCGCATTGACGCCACGAATCACCCGGCCCGAGAAGCGGCCGCACAGATCGGGCGCCGAAATTTTCACCGGCAGCGTTTCGTTCAGTGTGACGGGCGCCGGCTTGATCTCGACCGGCTTCAGCGGCGCACCGGTGATCGCTGCGGTTTCGCGCGCGATACCGAACACCGACAGGCAGTCCGCCTTGTTCGGCGTGAGTTTCACTTCGAAGATCGTATCGTCGAGCTTCAGCGTTTCGCGGATATCCTGGCCGATCGGCGTATCGTCCGGCAGGATCAGCAGACCGCTATGGTCTTCGGACAGCTTCAGTTCGCGCGCCGAGCACAACATGCCCTGGCTTTCCACGCCGCGCAGCTTCGACAGCTTGATCGCGAACGGCGCACCGCCCGCTTCCGACGGCGGCAGTTGCGCGCCGACCAGCGCGACCGGCACCTTGATGCCCACCGCCACATTCGGCGCGCCGCACACAATGTTCAGCGTCGCGCCGGTGCCGGCATCGACCTGGCAGACGTTGAGCTTGTCCGCATCCGGATGCTTCGCAACTTCGAGCACACGGCCGACCACGATCTTCGTGGTGGGCGGCGCGACCGGCCGCAGGTCTTCCACTTCGAGACCGGCCATGGTCAGCGCATGCGACAGCTGTTCGGTCGTCAGTTGCGGAGCGACAAAGGTTCTAAGCCAGGATTCCGGGAATTGCATGGTTCTGTACGTTCTAAACAGGTTGAACTCAATCGCTCGGCGTCCTGCCGGCACGGCTTGCTAGCGTTCGCATGCAGCATGCGTTGCCCGCCGAAGACACGGTAGAGGGCGACGGCCCTGTGGGTGCCGCCGCACCGCGCGACGCCCACGCGAGGCACGCGTGATGCATTGCGCGCTTACGCGAACTGCCGCAAAAATCGCAGATCGTTTTCGAAGAAGAGACGCAGGTCTTGCACGCCGTAACGCAGCATCGTCAGGCGCTCGAGGCCACTGCCGAACGCGAAGCCGATGTAGCGCTCCGGGTCGAGGCCCATGTTGCGCACCACCGTCGGATGCACCTGGCCCGAGCCCGAAATTTCGAGCCAGCGGCCGGCGTTCTTGCCATGCTCGAACATCATGTCGATTTCGGCTGACGGTTCCGTGAACGGGAAGTACGACGGGCGGAAACGCACCTGAATGTCGTCACGCTCGAAAAACTTTTTCAGGAAATCGCTGTAGACGCCTTTGAGGTCGGCGAAGCTGATGTTCTCTTCGATCCACAGGCCTTCGACCTGGTTGAACATCGGCGAATGGGTCGCGTCGCTGTCGACGCGATAGGTGCGGCCAGGCACGATCACCTTGATCGGCGGCGTGTTGGTGCGCGCGTAGCGAACCTGCATCGGGCTGGTATGCGTGCGCAGCAGCAGCGGGCGGCCGTCGGCATCTTTGCCGTCGATGTAAAACGTATCCTGCATTGAACGCGCCGGATGGTTTTCCGGGCTGTTCAGCGACGTGAAGTTATACCAGTCGGTTTCGATCTCGGGACCGTCGGCCACGTCGAAGCCAATCGTGCGGAAAATCTGTTCGACGCGCTCCCACGTGTGCATCACCGGATGCAGACTGCCCTTGCCCGGGCCACGGCCCGGCAGCGTCACGTCGATCGCTTCGGCGGCGAGCCGCTGGTTCATCAGCGCGTCGGCCAATGCCTGACGGCGCCCGTTCAACGCGGCTTCGACCTGCTGCTTGGCGACGTTGATGCGCGCCCCTTCGGTCTTGCGCGCTTCGGGATCGAGCTTGCCAAGCCCCTTCAGCTGTTCCGTCAGCACGCCCGACTTGCCGAGAAAACGCGCTTTCTCGTTTTCGAGCGTCGTGACGTCGGCGGCGTGTTCAAAGGCGCTTTTCGCGTCGGCGACAATCTGGTCCAGGTCCATTGATCCCATCTTCTCAACGTCAATGTTCATTTGATGCAAAAGCGGCTCGACCAACAAAAAAGGGGCTCGGTGAGGAGCCCCGTTTTTGTTGCAGCGTCACCGAAACGACCGGATGTTCGCTGCCACGAACCCTGCAGTGTGCGAGGCGCCCAGGAAGCGGGCGCCCCTCAGCGCTATCAGGCTGCAACGGCGGCTTTCACCTGCTGAACGATCGCAGCAAAAGCGGCCTTGTCGAACACAGCCATGTCGGCCAGCACCTTGCGGTCGAGTTCGATCGACGCCTTCTTCAGGCCGTTGATGAACACGCTGTACGTCATGTCGTGCTGACGCACCGCCGCGTTGATACGCGTGATCCACAATGCGCGGAACACACGTTTCTTGTTGCGGCGATCGCGGTAGGCGTATTGGCCTGCGCGCATGACCGCCTGCTTGGCGATGCGATAGACGTTATTGCGACGGCCGCGGTAACCCTTGGCCAGCTTGATGATCTTCTTGTGACGGGCCCGTGCGGTAACCCCACGTTTAACTCGAGGCATGTTTCGCTCCTGTGAGTATCGGTTAAAGGGTTACGCGAACGGCAGCATTGCGCGTACGGAGTCCATGTTGGTCGCGTGGACCGACGTGGAGCCGCGCAGATGGCGTTTGACCTTCGTGCTCTTCTTCGTAAGGATGTGGCGCTTGAAGGCTTGACCGCGCTTGACGGTACCGCCCGGACGCACCTTGAAGCGCTTGGCAGCGCTCTTCTTCGTCTTCATCTTAGGCATGACGAACCACTCCATTATTTGATGGATTTGGGTGTGCGGTTGGCCTTGATGGCCCTTCACCCGCCCTTCGAAACCCAGTCCACTTGGTATGCAGTTGGCCGATACGTTGATGCGTATTCAACGACGCACACCGTTTCGACCCCTGCTTTTCAGACAAAACGCCCGCAGTACTGCTTTGCGCGGGCGTCGATCCGAAACTTTGCCGGCCCC
This sequence comes from Paraburkholderia jirisanensis, assembly GCF_054782355.1. NCBI lineage: Bacteria > Pseudomonadati > Pseudomonadota > Betaproteobacteria > Burkholderiales > Burkholderiaceae > Paraburkholderia > Paraburkholderia jirisanensis. The sequence goes on from NZ_BAAGSQ010000021.1 coordinate 450,073, forward strand.
CGCCACATGCATTGCGGCAAGGCACCGTTCGATTCCAACATCAACTCAACCTGCTGCGGCCGGCGCACATCGAAACCGACGTGCGCGAGCTTACTTCTTCTTCTTCGGCGAAAGCACCATGATCATCTGGCGCCCTTCCATCTTCGGCATCTGCTCAACCTGCCCGACTTCGTCGAGGTCGGTGCGCAGGCGTTCCAGCATGCGCATACCGATTTCCTGGTGAGCCATTTCGCGGCCACGGAAACGCAACGTGATTTTCGTCTTGTCGCCGTCTTCGAGGAAGCGAACGAGATTGCGTAGCTTGACGGTGTAATCGCCATCGTCGGTACCCGGGCGGAACTTGACTTCCTTGACCTGGATGACCTTCTGCTTGAGCTTGGCCTCGTGCTGCTTCTTCGCTTCCTGGTACTTGAATTTGCCGTAGTCCATCAGCCGGCATACCGGTGGGACTGCTTGTGGGGCAATTTCGACCAGGTCAACGTCCTGCTGTTCCGACAAACGGAACGCGTCAGCGAGTTTTACGATGCCTAGCGGTTCGTTGTTGACTCCGACCAGACGCACCTCGGGTGCAGAGATTTCACCGTTGATGCGATGCGACGACTTATCAGTAGCGATGTTACGTTTCCTCTAAAAATTGAAAAAAACGAGCCGCGCTGCCAAGTGGTTACTTGAACGACTGCACTTCCTGGCGCAGACGCTCAATGAAGGCATCGACGGGCATCACACCCAGATCGACACCGCCACGGGCACGCACGGCTACCGTTTGTGCATCACGCTCTTTGTCACCGACAACCAGCAGGTACGGGACCTTCTGTAGCGTGTGCTCGCGTATTTTATAGCTTATTTTCTCGTTGCGCAAATCGGCTTCGACTCTAACCCCTTGTTTTTGCAACGTTTGAGCAAGATTTTTCGCATATTCGGACTGACTTTCTGCGATATTCATCACCACAACCTGCTGCGGCGCAAGCCACGCGGGCATTGCACCAGCATGGTGCTCGATCAGAATACCGAGAAAACGCTCCATCGATCCGACGATTGCCCGGTGCAGCATGATCGGCCGGCGGCGGCTATTGTCCTCAGCGACGAACTCGGCGCCGAGGCGCTCCGGCAGCACCATGTCGAGCTGCAGCGTGCCGCACTGCCACGAACGGCCGAGCGCATCCTTGATGTGGTATTCGACCTTCGGGCCGTAGAACGCACCCTCGCCCGGCAGCTCTTCCCACTCGACGTTGCACGCGCGCAGCGCTTCGCGCAGGCCTTCTTCCGCGCGATCCCACGTTTCGTCCGTGCCGGCGCGCGCGTCGGGGCGCAGCGACAGCTTGATGTCGACCTGATCGAAGCCGAAATCCGTGTATACGCTCATCGCGAGCGTATTGAACGCGATCGACTCGCTGATGAACTGGCTTTCCGTACAGAAGATGTGCGCATCGTCCTGCACGAAGCCGCGCACGCGCATCAGACCATGCAGCGCGCCCGACGCCTCGTTGCGGTGGCACGAACCGAATTCCGCGAAGCGCAGCGGCAGGTCGCGATACGAACGCAGGCCGTGATTGAACACCTGCACATGCCCCGGACAGTTCATCGGCTTGATCGCGTAGTCGCGCTTCTCCGATTCCGTCGTGAACATGTTCTCGCGATAGTTCTGCCAGTGGCCCGACGCTTCCCACAGCGAGCGGTCCATGATCATCGGCGTCTTGATTTCGAGGTAGCCGGCGTCGTTGACGCGGCGGCGCATGTACTGCTCGACCTGCTGCCACAGCGTCCAGCCGCGCGGATGCCAGAACACCATGCCCGGCGACTCGTCCTGCATATGAAACAGGTCGAGCTGCTTGCCGAGCTTGCGGTGATCGCGCTTCTCCGCTTCTTCGAGCATGTGCAGATACGCGTCCTGGTCTTCCTTTTTCGTCCAGGCCGTGCCGTAGATGCGCTGCAGCTGCTCGTTCTTCGCGTCGCCGCGCCAGTACGCGCCCGCCACCTTCATCAGCTTGAAGACTTTAAGCTTGCCCGTGGACGGTACGTGCGGGCCGCGGCACAGATCCGTGAAGCCGCCGTGCGAGTACAGCTTGATGTCGTCGCTGGCCGGAATCGATTCGATGATCTCGGCCTTGTACTTCTCGCCGATGCTCTTGAAGTAGTCGACCGCTTCGTCGCGCGACACGACGCGGCGCGACACGGGCTCGTCTTTTTTCGCGAGCTCCTGCATGCGCTTTTCGATCTTCTCGAGATCTTCCGGCGTGAAGGGACGGCTATACGCAAAGTCGTAGTAGAAGCCATTGTCGATCACCGGCCCGATCGTCACCTGCGCCTCGGGGAACAGATCCTTCACCGCATACGCGAGCAAGTGCGCCGTCGAGTGGCGGATGATGTCGAGGCCATCCGCATCTTTATCCGTGACGATTGCAAGCGACACGTCGTGGTCGATCAGCGCAGACGTATCGACGAGCTCGCCATCGATCTTGCCGCCGAGCGCGGCCTTCGCGAGCCCCGGACCGATCGATGCCGCGACTTCGGCGACCGTCACGGGGTGATCGTACTGTCGAACAGAACCATCAGGCAGACGTATCGAAACCATTGTGTTCTCCGTGATGCCGACCGGTCGGCGGCTACAACAACTCTATTAAACAGCTCGGCGTACTGGAAGTGCGCGTTCTCGGGCGCAATGCCGGGACAAAAAAAATGCGGCCCCGCTTTCGAGGGGCCGCATTCACTTTCCATCAAACTGCAGTGGCGAAAGAGGTCCTCGACTAGCGTCGTTCCGAAGTGGTTTCGGTCAACGTTCGCGGTGTCATAACCTTATTCACCTTGTTCGCACCCGGAGGTACGTACTGCGGTTTTCGAAACATCGGCAACGCTCGCATGAAGCTTGAACAACTACGATCGCACACCGATGTTTCACTTTCGTTGGTAGGCTCGATTGGACTCGAACCAACGACCCCCACCATGTCAAGGTGGTGCTCTAACCAGCTGAGCTACGAGCCTGAAGAAACGAGATTATATGGAGCACCCTGAGAGTTGGCAAGTGTTTTTATGCGGCGACATCAAAAACACGCGGCGTGTTTACAGCGCAGCGCAATCCATCGCACAACAGCTCGATTGCAGCGCGTCGATTGCAGCGCATTGACGGCAACATCTCGATGCGTCGCGACACGCGAGCTCACGTGATTCGCGCTGACCACACTCACCCTTTGCGCCCCGCACGCACGACACCACTCACCTCACCCAGCAGCGCACACGCGCGCTGAATCTGCGACGCACTCGACACTTCGACGGTGAACAACATATACGCCGCGTTGCGTCGCGATTGCGTCTTCACACCGATCACATTCATCTTCTCGCGCGCGAAGACTTCGGAGATGTCGCGCAACAGGCCTTGCCGGTCGGTTGCTTCGATCGCGAGATCGACCGGGTAGACCGACTGCCCGCGGCCGTTCATCACATCGGCCGACCACGCGGTCTGCAGCACGCGCTCCGGCGCGCGCGCCACCATGCGCAGAAAGGTCGGGCAATCGCTGCGGTGAATCGACATACCCTTGCCGCGCGTGACGAACCCCGCGATCTCGTCGGGCGGCGCCGGGCGGCAGCAGCGTGCGAGCTGCGTGAGCAACGCATCGACGCCGACCACCAGCACGCCGGTCGATGCCCCGTGCGCGACACTCGCGCCGCTGCTGCGTTTCTCGAACTGCTCGGGCGCTTCGACTTCGGGCTCGGCCGGCGGCGCATCGTTCAACGCCTGCTCGATCAGGCGCAGACTGAACTCTTCCTTGGCGACCACCGCATACAGTTCTTCCGGCGCCTTGAAGCCGAGCTTCGCCGCCAGCTGCTCGAGATTGACCGACGTCTTGCCTTCGCGCTGCAGCGTCTTTTCGACCAGCGCGCGGCCGTTGGCGATGTTCTCCGCCGCATCGATCGCGTTGAACCACACGCGTACCTTCTGTTTCGCGCGGTTGCTTTGCAGATAGCCGAGCTGCGGATTGAGCCAGTCGCGCGACGGCCCACCTTCCTTCACCGTGATGACCTCGACCGTCTGCCCGTTTTGCAGCGGCGTGTTGAGCGGCACCATCGCGCCGTCGACGCGCGCGCCGCGGCAGCGGTGGCCGAGTTCGCTATGCAGGTGATACGCGAAATCGAGCGGCGTCGCGCCTTGCGGCAACGCGATCACGCGGGCTTGCGGCGTCAGCGTGTAGATCTGGTCGTCGTCGAGCGTCGCTTCGCGCAGATGGCGCCAGGTTTGCCGCGTGCCGGCGCTCGCGTGCGACTCGAGGTCGCCTCCGTCGCCCGCGGCACCGTGGCGTTCCTGCGCGCCGCCCTGCTCACCCTCGCTGTCGTGCTCGCCTTCGGAAACGTCTTCTTTCCATGCGAGCAGTTGCCGCAGCCACGCGATCTTCTCGTCGTATTTGTCGCTCGCGCTGAACTGCCCGGCATAGCCGCGCGCGCCCTCTTCCTTGTAGCGCCAGTGCGCAGCCACGCCGTACTCGGCGAACTCATGCATGTCCTGCGTACGGATCTGCACTTCGAATGCGCGGCCGTCGTCGCCGATCACCACCGTGTGCAGCGACTTGTAGCCATTCGGCTTCGGCCGCGAGATGTAGTCGTCGAATTCCCTGGGCACCGGTTGCCACAGGTTGTGCACGATGCCAAGCACCGTGTAGCAATCCTTGATGTCCGGCACGATCACACGGAACGCGCGCACGTCGTAGAGCTCGGAGAAGTCGAGATCCTTGCCACGCATCTTCTTCCAGATGCTGTAGATATGCTTCGGCCGGCCGCTCACCTCGGCGCGGATGTGCGCCGCGGCCAGCTCGCGCTGCAGCCGCGCGATCGCTTCGGCCACATAGGTCTCGCGCTCGACGCGCTTCTCATCCAGCAGTTTGGCGATGCGCTTGTAGGTGACCGGCTCTTCGAAGCGAAACGCGAGGTCTTCGAGTTCCCACTTCAGTTGCCAGATACCGAGCCGGTTCGCGAGCGGCGCGTAGATATCGAGCGTCTCGCGTGCGACATCCGGCGACGGCGCGAGCTTCGCGGCCGCGTAGTAGCGCAGCGACTGCAGCCGCGACGCGAGCCGGATCAGCACCACGCGAATGTCCTGCGCGAACGCGAGCAGCATCTTGCGCAGCGCCTCGACCTGTGCACGACGCGCGGCCTGGGCTTCGCGTCCGGCATCGGCCGGCACGTGCTGCGCGGCGCGCAGGCTCACGGTGCCGAGGCGCAGCAGCTTGCGCACGTCGCCGACCAGCTGCGCGACTTCGTCGCCGAAGCGTTCGGCGATCACATTCGCCGGGTCTTCCAGATGAGGCGTCAGGCCGAACAGCGCCGCGGCCAGCACCGCCGGCGGATCGACGTCCAGCGTGCGCATGATCGCCGCGGTACCCGCCGCATGATCGACCAGCAGTTCGCCGGTGGACAGCCGTGCGTCGCCCGCGTGCTCGCGCACGAACGCAAGTGCAGCGTCGAACGAAGGGGCGGTGCTCAGCGGTTCGGTATTCATCTCATCGTGCGGCAAGCCCGCGGCTCAGCGCGGGCACAGGTATTTCAAAGCGCGTGCTTCGAAGCCGGTGTTTCAATGCAATGCGGTGTATCGACGGACAACCGGGCCTCAACCGCGCTGCGCAGCCACCACGACGATTTCGACGAGGCACTTCGGGTTCGCGAGCTTCGCCTCGACGGTGGCGCGCGGCGGCGTCGCGCCCTGCGCGACCCACTCGTCCCACACTGCATTCATGCCGGCGAAATTCACCATGTCGGCGATATAGATCTGCACCGACAGCAGGTGCGATTTGTCGCTGTTTGCTTCGCCGAGCAGCCGGTCGATATGGCCGAGCACTTCGCGGGTCTGGCCGCCGATGTCCTGATCGGTGTCCTCTGCAATCTGGCCAGCGAGATAGACGGTGCCATTGTGCACCGCGATTTCCGAAAGACGCTTGCCGACGTGGTGACGAATGACTGCCATGACGAATCCCTATGCTGGATGACGAAAACCCGGACCAAAAAGCGGACGAAAACCCGCACCGAAAACCTGGATCGACACGCCGAAGCCCATGCGGCCGATCGACGTAGAACCCAGTATTATGACGCGTCGCCCGCCGCACCGATAAAGAATTGCCGCGCCAGACCGATCTGCGCCGCATCGAGAAAGGCCGGCGCATGCCCGACGCCCGCGATCTCCGCACTCGTCACGTTGCGCCCGCGCTCGACCATCTGCGCAAGCGTCTCGCGCGACAGCAGGTCCGATTGCGCGCCGCGCACCGCCAGCACCGGCGCTTCGATCGCCGCGAACGATTTCCACAGCGCCGCCTCGCCAAGCGCCGCCACCTCGGGCGTGATCGCGCCAAACGGCTGCGCGATGCGTGGGTCGTAACGGAATTGCCACGCGCCGTCGCGCTCGTGCAAAAGCGGCGTATTGATCTCGCGCCATTCGTCGGGCGTCAGCGGCCCGAACGATTGCGCGAGCAGCGCCGCCTGCTCGACGCCCTGTTGTAACGTATCGAAGCGCGCCGGCTTGCCGAGATAACTGCCGATGCGCGTCAGCGCATCGGGCTCGATATGCGGGCCGACGTCGTTGAGCAGCATCTTGCGGATCGGCGAGTCCTTGAGGCCCGCAAGCGCCATGCCGATCAGCCCGCCCATCGACGTGCCGAACCACTCGACGGTTTCCACTTCGAGCCGTGCGATCAGCGTGACCATATCGGCGACGTACTGCGGCACGCCGTAATAGTTCGGATCGGCGAGCCACGACGACAGCCCGCGGCCCACCACGTCAGGACACACCACGCGATGCGTCGCGGCCATCGCCGCAGCGAAGCGGTCGAAGTCGCGGCCGCTGCGCGTCAGGCCATGCACGCAGACCAGCACGCGCGGATTGTGCGGTTCGCCCCATTCCGTATAGGCGATGCGGTGCAGACCGCCTGGGCTGATGCATTGAACGTAGCGCTGGCGCGGCGCAGGCGTGGTGCCGGCGACGCTTGACGACAAGGCGGCGGGTACAGCGACGGGCGTGGCGGTCATCGTGATTTCCTCATGAGCGGGGCGACACATCGGCGCACGAGCCGACTGGGCAACGCGGCAGTTGCCGCGACGAGCCACGCGAACCCATAAGCGAACCGGTGTGCGAACCCCTATGCAAATCGGCATGCGGAGCGAGCCGCAACCCGACCGATTGTATCCGCTTCATTTTCGACAGCGTTGTCGCGTATTCCGCGCGTTCGACGCGGCTCGCGCACCACGCGCTGCGTCGCTGCGTCGCTGCGCAAAACGCCCCAAAAGCAAAACGGGCGCGACTCACGCCGCGCCCGCCTCTGCCTTCCGAAACAATCAGCCTCTCAGCTTAGTGCACCGCGCTCACATCCAGCGGCGCGCCAGTCTTCGCCTTGATCTCGTCGACCGTCACGCCCGGTGCGAGCTCAACCAGCTTCAGGCCGTTATCGGTGACGTCGATCACGCCCAGATCGGTGATGATCCGGTCGACCACCGCGACACCTGTCAGCGGCAGCGTGCATGCTTCGAGAATCTTGTGCTGGTCGCCCTTCGCGACGTGCTCCATCAGCACGATCACGCGCTTGACGCCGGCCACCAGATCCATCGCGCCGCCCATGCCCTTGATCATCTTGCCCGGGATCATCCAGTTGGCCAGGTCGCCCTCTTTGCTGATCTGCATTGCGCCGAGGATCGCGAGGTTGATATGGCCGCCGCGAATCATCGCGAACGAATCCGCCGACGAGAAAATCGACGAGCCCGGCAGCGTGGTCACCGTCTGCTTGCCCGCGTTGATCAGATCAGCATCGATTTCCTCTTCGGTCGGCGACGGGCCGATGCCGAGCAGGCCGTTTTCCGATTGCAGCCACACTTCGATGCCCGGCGGCACGTGATTGGCGACCAGCGTGGGCAGCCCGATGCCGAGGTTCACATAGAAGCCGTCTTGAAGTTCTTTTGCCGCGCGTGCGGCCATTTCGTCACGATTCCATGCCATGGTCACTCTCCTTTCGCGCGGACCACGCGTTGTTCGATGCGTTTTTCCGGATGCGCGTTCAGCACGAGGCGCTGCACGAAAATGCCCGGCGTATGGATATGGTCCGGATCGAGTTCGCCGACTTCGACGATCTCTTCGACTTCGGCCACGGTGATGCGGCCGGCCATTGCGCACATCGGGTTGAAGTTGCGCGCGGTGCGGCGATAGATCAGGTTGCCGGACTTGTCGGCCTTCCACGCCTTGACGAGACCGACGTCGGCCGTCAGCGACGGTTCGAGCACGTAGTGGTTGTCGCCGAACTGGCGGGTTTCCTTGCCTTCCGCGATCACCGTGCCGTAACCGGTATTGGTGAAGAACGCCGGGATGCCGGCGCCGCCCGCGCGCAGTTTTTCGGCGAGCGTGCCTTGCGGCGTGAATTCAAGCTCGAGTTCGCCGGCCAGGAACTGCCGCTCGAACTCCTTGTTCTCGCCGACGTACGACGAGATCATCTTCTTGATCTGGCGCGTTTCCAGCAACAGGCCGAGACCGAAGCCGTCGACGCCCGCATTGTTGCTGATGCACGTGATGTTCTTGACGGCCGAATCGCGCAGTGCCGCGATCAGCGCCTCCGGAATGCCGCACAGGCCGAAGCCGCCGACGGCGAACGTCTGCCCGTCCTTGACGATGTCCTTGAGCGCATCGGCCGCGCTCGGATAGACCTTGTTCATCAATATGTCCCTTCCTTGAATGGAAATTCAAACGCCACGCGGCGCGCTGCGATCGAACGTGCATCGGGCTTGCGCCCGAGACGTCATTCTAGTCATTGGCGGCGCGCGGCGTACAAAAGGTGAGGCAGGCACGGCCGGCCGGTGTTCGCGCCTTTGAGCCTGACGACCTTCGTTACCACCAACCATCGCCACCATCGCGACGCCCGTTGTCGTGACTTGTAGTGACGAAAGGGTACGCTGGCGAGGCAATCCGGCACAATACGCAAAAATACATAAGTATTCGACCCGCATCTCATGCCCGCCCTGGATTACCAAACCGCCTTTCATCTCGCTCCGATCGGACTCGTGCTGTCGCGTGCGCGGATCATCGAAGACTGCAACGACGAACTCGCATCGATCTTCGGCTGCACGCGCGCGTCGCTGCTTGGACAGTCGTTTCAGGTGCTGTATCCGTCGCCGGACGAATTCGAGCGGATCGGCGCGCGCATTCCGCCGATCATGACCTCGCAAGGCAGCTACGCGGACGACCGCATCATGAAGCGCGCCAATGGCGAGCTGTTCTGGTGCCACGTGACCGGCCGCTCGCTCGAACGGCAGGATCCGCACGCGGCCGGCGTGTGGACCTTCGAGGATCTGAGCGCGACGCGGCGCGTGGCGGTCGAGCTGACGCCGCGCGAACGCGAGATCGCCGCGCAACTGGTAACCGGCAAGACCAGCAAGCAGATCGGGCGCGTGCTCGACATCAGCTCGCGCACCGTCGACGTGTATCGTGCGCGGCTGATGCGCAAATACGATACCGGCAATGCGACAGAATTGTTGCAGCGGCTGCTGGGGAATTAGCGGCGCACGAGCAGGAGAAAACCTCAGGCCACGTCGGTCAACGGCGCATTCTCGATCGCCGCACGCAGCATGTCAGGCATCGGCATCGACTTGCCCGCCGCATAATCGACCCACACGCAGCGCGCCGCGCCGCGCGCATAGACGGTATGCGGATCGTCGGCGCGCACCAGTTCGAAGCGCGTGTCGAAGCTGCTGCGCCCCGGCTGGCCAACCGACATCCGGCCGATCACGTCGCCCGGATAGTGCAACTGCTTCAAAAACTCCATCGATGCATTGACGATCACCGGCCCCTGCCCCGCCGAGCTATCCGGCGGCGTGCCGAGCGACTCGAGCCAGCCGATGCGCACCTGTTCCATATAACGGAAGTAGACGGTGTTGTTCACATGCCCGAAGGCATCCATGTCGCCCCAGCGGATCTGGATCGACATCTCGAAAACGGCGTGGTATTCGTTCATCAGACTTCTTCTACGGGTAAAAACAGGTTCCGCGATCATCGCGGCTTGCGGGCCGCGCGCGGAACCCATAGCGAATCGGCTTACGACAGCCCGAAGCCGTCATCGGCGGCAATGATCGAGCCGTTGATAAATTGGGACTCGTCGGCGGCGAGCAGCAGCAGCAAGCCGTCGAGATCTTCCGGATGGCCGACGCGATGGCGCGGCAGCATCGACACCAGCTTCTGCCCCTGCTCGGTCGACCAGTGATGGCGGTTCATTTCGGTTTCGATGTAGCCCGGGCAGATCGCATTCACGTTGATGCCGTGCCGGCCCCACTCCTGCGCCATGGCCTTCGTCATATGCACGACCGCGGCCTTGCTCATCGCGTACAGGCCGATTTGCGGCAGCACGCGCAGGCCCGCCATCGAAGCGATATTGATGATCCGGTACGACGGCTTGCCGCCGCTGCCGGCGCGCATGATCATCCGTTTGGCCACTTCCTGTGCGACGAAAAACGCGCCGCGCGTATTGGTATCGAACACGTATTCGAAGTCGGCCGGCGTCACTTCGGACAGACGCTGCGTGGTCGACACGCCCGAGTTGTTGACCAGAATATCGATCGTGCCGGCCTCGGTTTCCGCATGCGCGACCGCGGCCTTGATGCTTTGATAGTCGGTGACGTCGAGCGACACGACGTGCGCGGCGCCGCCGGACGCCTCGATTTCCGCGCGCAGTTCCTTCAGCCGTTCGGTGCGGCGGCTCGCCAGCACCACCTTCGCGCCCGCTTGCGACAACACCTGGGCGAACCGCTTGCCAAGCCCTGTGGAGGCGCCGGTAATCAGCGCGACCTTGCCTTCCAGATTGATCGAACGGCCCATTTGCTTTTCCTTGAATTTCGTTAGAGCGGTCTGGGCGACCGCGGCACGCGTGGGTTGACATCTCGTCAAACCCGGGTGCCTTTAATAGTACGATCGTGCTAATCTTCTCGCATTCTGTTGCAGCGCCGGGACCGTTCGCCCACAATACGATCCCGAAAAAAGCATTCTAACGGTAAGAGGAGCATCAATGACCCCCGCCAGTCTCATCGAGCAGTACGGCCCTCGCGAGTCGATGGAATACGACGTCGTGATCGTCGGCGGTGGCCCGGCCGGTCTTGCCGCGGCGATCAGGCTCAAGCAGCTGGCGCAGGAAAAAGGCGCCGAACTCGGCGTGTGCGTGCTCGAGAAGGGGTCGGAGATCGGGGCTCACATCCTGTCGGGCGCGGTGATGGACCCGCGCGCGCTCAACGAACTGATGCCCGACTGGAAGGAAAAAGGCGCGCCGCTCAACGTCGAAGTGAGCGAAGACCGCTTCCTGTTCCTGTCGGAAACGGGTTCGAAGACGGTGCCGAACTGGGCGCTGCCCGACAACTTCAAGAATCACGGCAACTACGTGATCAGCCTTGCCAATGTGACTCGCTGGCTTGGGCAACAGGCCGAAGCGCTGGGCGTCGAGATCTTCCCGGGCTTTCCGGCCGCCGAGGTGCTGTACCACGAAGACGGTTCGGTGAAGGGCGTCGTGACCGGCAACATGGGTATAGGCAAGGACGGCGAGCCGACCGAGAACTTCCAGCTCGGCATGGAACTGCATGCGAAATACACGCTGTTCTGCGAAGGCGCGCGCGGCCATCTGGGCCGCCAGCTGCAGGACAAGTTCAAGCTGCGCGACGGCGCCGAGCCGCAGGTGTATGGCATCGGCATCAAGGAATTGTGGGAAATCGATCCGGCGAAGCACAAACCCGGTCTCGTGATCCACACCGCCGGCTGGCCGCTCGACAACCAGACCTACGGCGGCTCGTTTCTCTATCACATCGACAACAACCAGGTGATGGTCGGCTTCGTGGTCGGGCTCGGTTATTCGAATCCGTATCTGTCGCCGTTCGAGGAATTCCAGCGCTACAAGACGCATCCGTCGATCCGCGCCTTTCTCGAAGGCGGCAAACGCGTGTCGTACGGCGCGCGCGCGATCACCGCGGGCGGCCTGCTGTCGCTGCCGAAGCTGGTGTTTCCGGGCGGCGCGCTGGTCGGCGACGATGCGGGCTTTCTGAATGCGTCGCGCATCAAGGGTTCGCACGCGGCGATCAAGACCGGCATGCTGGCCGCGCAAGCGGCGTTCGACGCGGTGCAGGCCGGCCGCCAGAGCGACGAGCTGAGCGCCTTCCCCGAGGCGTTCAGGCAGTCGTGGCTGCATACCGAACTGCATCGCGCGCGCAATTTCAAGCAGTGGATGAGCAAAGGCCTGTACCTGGGCACGCTGATGGTCGGCATCGAGCAGAAGGTGTTCGGCGGCAATGTGCCGTGGACGCTGCATCACGAGCATTGGGACCACGAGATGCTGAAACCGGCTTCGCAATGCAAGCCGATCGAGTATCCGAAGCCGGACGGCAAACTGACTTTCGACCGGTTGTCGTCGGTGTTTATCTCGAACACCAATCATGAGGAAAACCAGCCGGCGCATCTGACGTTGAAAGATCCGGGCGTGCCGGTGAACGTGAACTGGAAGACCTATGCCGGTCCGGAAAGCCGTTACTGCCCGGCGGCGGTGTACGAGTTCGTCAAGGCCGACGACGGCAATGAAAAGCTGGTGATCAACGCGCAGAACTGCGTGCATTGCAAGACCTGCGACATCAAGGATCCGACGCAGAACATCGTATGGGTCACACCGGAGGGCGGCGGCGGGCCGAACTATCCGAACATGTGATGAAGCGGCGGGCAGACGGCGGGCGAGCTTCGTTGGTGGCTTTCTTGCTGGCTTGCCGCTACGCGCCGGATTCATGCGTTGCGATCACCGCGCGCCGCACTTTTGCGGCGCTTTTTACTTGTGCTGCGTGCCCGGCGCTTCCAGCTTCGCACGCACGCGTGCCAGTACCGGCGCCCACGCGCCGGGCGCCGGCTGGCGGAGCAGTTCGACCGAGTCGTACCACGGCGTGCGCTGTGCGACCGTATCGGCGCCCCAGAACCACGCGGACACATGGTCGATCAGCAGGCAGGTCGGCACGCCCAGCGCGCCCGCCAGATGCGCGGGCCCACTGTCGATCGTCACGACCAGATCGAGATTCGCCATCAGCGCCGCGACGTCGTCGAAGCCCTCGGTGTAGTGAACGGTCGGATCGACGATATCGATGCCCTGCGCGCGCCATTGCGCGACGCTCGCGGAGCGTCCCGGAGACAACGCAAACCAGCTGACGCCCGGCGTCGCGAGCAGCGGCTCGAGTTGGACGGCCGGCACCGAGCGGCGCGCATCGCGTACGTGCTCCGGGTTGCCGTTCCACACGACGCCGACGCGCTTGCGTCCGTTGCTCGCAACATCGGCTATTCGCGCGCGCCACGCTTCGCTGCGCGCGGCGTCCGCGCATAGATAGGGCTGGCCGCCGCTCGCGGCATTGGCGACGCCTAATCGCAACGGCAAGCTCATCAGCGCGCAATGAAAATCCGGATGCGTGTTCAGGCTGGTTTCGAGCGGCACGTCCGCCGGCAGCACGCGTTCGATCAGCGGCCGCAGCGGTCCGTCATACCCGAAAATCAGCCGGCCGCCTTCGTCGCGCACCCGCTGCGCCAGTTGCGGCACAAAGCGCATCGCCCACAGGCAATCGCCGTGACCCTGCTCGCCGTAGACAAGCAGCGTCTTGCCCGTCAACGGCTCGCCGTGCCAATACGGGCTCAACGCAGCCAGAGCCTGCTGCGCGGCGTTCGCAGCATCGTCGAAGGCGAGGCGCGCTTCGTAGTTCGCCCAACCCGGTACGAAACGCGCTGCGCGGATTTCCAGTTCGGACAGATCGAAGCGGGCATGCGGGCTGTATGGCGCCAGTTCGAGCACGCGGCGCAGCAACTGTTCCGCTTCGGCGAAACGGCCCTGCTCCTTGATGCACAGTGCAAGCTTGTGCAGCACTATCGGGTTGAGCGGTGCAACGCGCGCGGCCTCGCACAGCAAGCGCTCCGCTTCGTCGAAATCGTCACGCTGCTGCACGGCAGCCGAGCGCCAGACGAGCGCGTTCAGGTCGGCTGTGTCGCCTGCCAGCAGCAACGCGCTCGCCGATTCGACAAGCGGCCAGTCGCGCAGCATGAACGCGGTCTGTGTAATCGTTGAGAGCAGCGCCGGATTGGCTGAACCAGCAAGCTGGTGCGCGCGCACCAGCGCGTCGAGCGCCGCGCGCAGCCGCTGCGGATCGCGGCCCGCGCGTTCGAGCAGCGCGCTGCCGTAAGCGAGCCAGTCGGCTGCCTGCGCATCGGGAGAAGCCGCTCGAGCCTGCAATTGCGCGAACGGGTCGGTGGCAGGCGTTAGAGGGAAATCTGTCATGGCCATGCGGTGCGGCTTGCGCGTCGACCGGACCGCCTGGGTCCGCATGTCGCCACGCTTGGGCCGCGTCTACGTGCCTGCGTGTCTACCGCTAACGCGGCATTACGGCGCGCTTGCCGCGATTTTCGGCGTCGCGACGACCACGTCGCCGCATTGCGCACGGTGCCGCAGCGCGTGATCGATCAGCACCAGCGCGAGCATCGCTTCGGCGATCGGCGTAGCGCGAATGCCGACGCACGGATCGTGGCGCCCAAACGTTTCGACGATGGCCGGCTGGCCCGCCTTGTCGATCGAGCGGCGCGGCGTGCGGATACTCGAAGTCGGCTTGATCGCGATCGACACGGTGACGTCCTGCCCCGTCGAAATACCGCCGAGCACACCGCCCGCGTTATTGCCGACGAAACCGGCCGGCGTCAGTTCGTCGCCGTGCACGGAGCCGCGCTGTGCAACGCTCGCGAACCCTGCACCGATCTCGACGCCCTTCACTGCGTTGATGCCCATCATCGCGTACGCGATGTCTGCGTCGAGCTTGTCGAACAGCGGTTCGCCCAGACCGACCGGCATACCCGACGCCACCACGTTGATGCGTGCGCCGATCGAATCGCCATCCTTGCGCAGCGCGTCCATATACGCCTCGAGCTGCGGTACGACGTCCGCATTCGCCGCGAAGAACGGGTTTTCATGCACATGCGACCAGTCGACGAACGGCACTGCGATTTCGCCCAGCGCCGACATGTAGGCGCGCACCTCGGTGCCGAGCTGCTCGCGCAGCCACTTCTTCGCCACCGCGCCCGCTGCCACGGTGGGCGCCGTCAGACGCGCGGACGAACGGCCGCCGCCGCGGTAATCGCGAATGCCGTACTTTTGCCAATAGGTGTAATCGGCGTGGCCGGGGCGGAAGGTTTCAGCGATGTTGCCGTAGTCCTTGCTGCGCTGGTCGGTGTTGCGGATCAACAGCGCGATCGGCGCGCCGGTGGTGCGTCCTTCGAATACGCCGGACAGGATCTCGACCTTGTCGTCTTCCTGACGCTGCGTGACGTGGCGCGACGTGCCGGGCTTGCGGCGGTCGAGTTCGTGCTGGATGTCGGGCTCGGCGAGCGCCATGCCCGGCGGGCAGCCGTCGATCACACAACCGATGGCCGGACCGTGCGACTCGCCGAAAGTCGTGACGGTGAAGAGCGTACCGAGGGTATTGCCGGACATGAGCGTCGTCCAAAGTAAGGCGGGGAAAACGCTATTATGCCAGCCCGTAAGGGGCCAGGGGCCGCGCGGGCTGTGGCGGGGCTTGTCGTGGCCGTGGTTCGTGGTGGTTCGTGGCGGCTCGCTACCGGCTTGCCGCCTGCCTGGCCTGCCCGCGGCCGGTTCGCGAACGCGCGTTACGACGCGCCACTACTTCCGCGCGCCGCGCAGTTCCATCACGATCTGCTGCAGTCCGTCGGGCGTGACCTGTGCCGGCTCGATTGGTTCGCCGACTGCGAGCGTCAGCCGGCTCATCACGCCCTTGTGAAGCGGCCGCGGCCAGCTTCCGCCACCCGAGCGCGAAAACACGCTGCCCCACAGCCCACGTAGCGCCATCGGTATGACCGGCGCGGGCGCGCGCTGCAGAATCTCGGTGACGCCGTGTTTGAACGGATTCATGTCGCCGGTTCTGGTCAGTTTGCCCTCGGGGAAGATG
Source organism: Paraburkholderia jirisanensis (assembly GCF_054782355.1). NCBI lineage: Bacteria > Pseudomonadati > Pseudomonadota > Betaproteobacteria > Burkholderiales > Burkholderiaceae > Paraburkholderia > Paraburkholderia jirisanensis. The sequence goes on from NZ_BAAGSQ010000021.1 coordinate 466,027, forward strand.
CAGACCAGTTCTCCCGCCTCCAGCGCCTGCGCGCAGCTGGCGTAAGCGCGCTCGAGCAGCGCGGCGTCTTCATGCGCGGGCGCCACCGGAATCGCCTTCGCATGACGGAACAGCCAGCCGACCAATGGCGTGCGGAAAATGCGGTGATCCATCACGAAGCGGATCGGCCGCGGGCTTTCGGCCATGATCACGAGCGCGTCGACATAGCTCACGTGGTTGCAAACCAGCACCGCCGCGCCCTCGTGCGGAATCCGCTCGGCATGCACGAGGCGGATCCGGTAGAAGGTGTGCACCAATATCCACGCCACGAAGCGCAGCAGAAACTCCGGCACCAGCGAATAGATGTAGACCGCGACCAGCACGTTGAGCAGCGCAGTTGCAAGAAACAACCCCGGAATGCCGACGCCTGCCGAAGTCAACGCCACCGCCATCAGCGAGGAGACGATCATGAACAGCGAGTTCAGGATATTGTTCGCCGCGATGATGCGCGCCCGGTGGCTCGGCTGGCTGCGGCTCTGAATCAACGCATAGAGCGGTACGCTGTAGAAGCCGCCGAACATCGCCAGCAGGAACAGATCGGCGAGCACCCGCCAGTGCGACGGCACCACCATGAATTCGCCCACCGTCAGCAGATGCGACGCCGGCGGCAGCGCATGGCTGGCAAAAAACAGATCGATTGCGAATACGCTGAGGCCGATCGAGCCGAGCGGCACGAGGCCGATTTCGATACGCCGCTTCGACAGCCGCTCGCACAGCAGCGAACCGATGCCAATGCCGGTCGAAAACGTCGCGAGCAGCACGGTCACCACGTCCGGATTGGCGAACAGCACGTCTTTCGCGAAGCGGAAAAACGACGACAGGAAAGTCGCACCGACGAACCACAGCCACGAAATGCCGAGCAGGCTCAGAAACACCGTGCGGCTCTCTTTGGCCAGTTTCAGATTGCGCCAGGTTTCGCTGACCGGATTCCAGTTGATGTCGAGGCACGGCTGCGCGGGGCGCGACGGCGGCACGAAACCGGACACCACCCGGCCGACCAGCGCGATCGCAATGCAGCCGCCGGCGAGCATCGCTTCGCCGTGCGCGGACGCGCCGGCCGCGGCGCCGCCCGCGATCGTGCCGAGCAGGATCGCGACGAAGGTGCCCATTTCGACCATTCCGTTGCCGCCAACCAGTTCGTCCTTCTCCAGGTGCTGCGGCAAATACGCATACTTGACGGGGCCGAACAGGGTCGAATGCACGCCCATCAGGAACGTGCACAGATACAGCAGCGGCGCACTGTGCAGCCAGAAGCCCGCGCCGCCCACCAGCATCACGCCGATCTCGAAGGTCTTGACGAAGCGCGTCAGCATCGCCTTGTCGTATTTATCGGCAATCTGGCCGGAGGTGGCGGAGAACAGCACGAACGGCAGGATGAAGATCGCGGAAATCAGAAACGCGGCCGTCTCCGGATTGACGCCGGAGAAGCGCGCTGCCTGATACGTGACCAGCGACGTGAAGCCGATCTTGAACACGTTGTCGTTCATCGCGCCGAGGAACTGCGTCCAGAAGAACGGCGCGAAGCGGCGCAGACGCAGCAGGCGGAACTGCGATTCGTGGGCGGTGCCGGTACGGGCGGCACGGCTGGCGGTGGGTAGCGGGCGATCGCTCATGAAGTTGTGCGGGTGAAAAAGCAGGAACGCGCAATAACGGGCCACTGGCAGCAGCGGGCCACAACCCATGCTCCGCTACGACACAGTCGCAGCAGCCTATGCGTTGCGGCTGTTGCTGCGACAGCGGATACAAAAAAGCGCGCGCTTTCGCGCACGCTCCGCTCGCATCTGATGCATGCGACATCGGGATACCGGCACCCTACACCAGGCCGCTGACACATTGGCGCGAGCCGGGCAGGCCCGCTTCGCATGCTGCGCTCAGGTCGTGGTGTTTGCCGCACGCCGGTTCTTTACGAAACGCCGATGCCGCGCTGCCGACAACCCTTATTGCGCCTGCTCGCGCTCTTCCGGCCAGTCGCGGATGTAAGCCTTGAGCATCCGGTTCTCGAAGCCCTGCTCCTCGACCACCGCTTTCGCGACGTCGTAGAACGAGATCACGCCCATCAGCGCGCGGCTTTCCATTACCGGCAGATAACGTACGTGATGCTCGAGCATCATGCGGCGCACTTCGTTGACATCGGTTTCCGGCGTGCAGGTGAGCGGGTGGTCGTCCATGACCTTGCGGATCGTGTTGGTGCCGACCGCGCCACCGTTGCGGCTCAAGACCAGGATGATTTCGCGGAACGTCAGCATGCCGACCAGATCGCCATACTCCATCACGACAAGCGAGCCGATGTCGTGCTCGGCCATGGCATTGACCGCTTCAATGAGCGGGGTATCGGGAGTAACCGTAAATAAGGTATTCCCTTTGACTTTGAGAATGTCGCTGACTCGCATGATTCGTCTCCTGATGAAGCGGCGGAATAGGCTTAAAGGCTCAAACTGGCATGATTTTCGATCCTAGCGGAAAGGCCCTTAAAAGGAAAGCTGCCTGTCTGGGCTGACTACGCGGGCTGCTTGCGCGGCCTGATTGTGCGGCTCCGTGGGCTGCTCAAGGGGCTGCTCGGGGGCTTGCCCACGGGCTTGCCCAGGCCGGTCCCGGAGCATCGACAGCGCTCTTGCGTGTGTCTGCACAAACTACCATGCACGCCGCCGGCCAGGCGTTATCCAGAGGTGGAACGGCGCGGCGCGGGTGCTACGATGCCTCCACCCTCACCTTCGCGCAGGCCAGTCCGCCTGCCGCCTCACGATGCCCGCCAACCGCTTCGACACGCTGGCGCTGCATGCCGGCGCCGCCCCCGACCCCGCGACCGGCGCCCGCGCGACGCCGATCTATCAGACCACGTCGTTCGCGTTCCGCGACACCGACCATGCTGCGGCGCTGTTCAACATGGAGCGCGCGGGCCACGTGTACTCGCGTATCTCGAACCCGACGGTGGCGGTATTCGAAGAGCGTGTGGCTGCGCTCGAAAACGGCGCCGGCGCGATCGGCACCGCAAGCGGCCAGGCCGCGCTGCATCTGGCGATCGCCACACTGATGGGCGCGGGTTCGCATATTGTCGCGTCGAGCGCGCTGTACGGCGGCTCGCACAATCTGCTCAGTTACACGCTGCCGCGCTTCGGCATCGAGACGACCTTCGTCCAGCCGCGCGATCTGGACGGCTGGCGCGCGGCGTTGCGGCCAAACACGCGCCTGCTGTTCGGCGAAACGCTCGGCAACCCTGGGCTCGACGTGCTCGACATCGCCGCGGTCGCGCAGATCGCCCACGCGCATCGCGTACCGCTGCTGGTCGACTCGACCTTCACGACACCGTGGCTCGTCAAGCCGTTCGAGCACGGCGCCGACTTCGTCTACCACTCGGCGACGAAGTTTCTCGGCGGTCACGGCACGACCATCGGCGGCGTGCTGGTGGACGGCGGCACCTTCGACTTCGCCGCGTCGGGGCGCTTTCCCGAATTCACCGAGCCGTATGCGGGTTTTCACGGCATGGTGTTCGCGGAGGAAAGCACGGTGGCGCCGTTCCTGCTGCGTGCGCGCCGCGAAGGATTACGCGACTTCGGCGCGTGCCTGCACCCGCAGGCTGCGTGGCAATTGCTGCAGGGCATCGAAACGTTGCCGCTGCGCATGGAGCGCCATATCGCGAACACCCGCAAGGTGGTCGAGTTTCTCGTCGCGCATCCGGCGGTCGAATCGGTCGCTTATCCGGACCTGCCGTCGCACCCGGATCACGCACTCGCGCAGCGTCTGCTGCCACGCGGCGCAGGCGCGGTGTTCAGCTTCAATCTGCGCGGCAACCGCGCGGCCGGACGCAGTTTCATCGAATCGCTCGCGCTGTTCTCGCACCTCGCGAACGTCGGCGATGCCCGCTCGCTGGTGATCCACCCGGCCTCCACCACGCACTTCCGCATGGACGCCGCCGCACTCGCCGCTGCCGGCATTGCAGAGGGCACGGTACGGCTGTCGATCGGACTCGAAGACCCGGACGACCTGATCGACGACCTCAAACGCGCGCTGAAAGCCGCGCAAAAATCCGCCGGCGACGCTACACGCACGCCGCCTCGCGCACCTGAGGCGCCTTCGAGCGATACGTCGCGCGAGGAGTCCGCATGATCCTCGACGTGCACGACAAGGCTGCCTACGCGTACACCGGCGGCAAACGATTCGACCCGGCGCTGCCGGCCGCCATCCTGATTCACGGCGCCGAGCACGACCATAGCGTGTGGGCGCTGCAAAGCCGCTACTTCGCGCACCACGGTTTCAGCGTGCTGGCGGTCGATCTGCCCGGGCACTGCCGCAGCGCCGGACCGGCGCTCGCCAGCATTGCCGCGCTGGCGGATTGGGTGGCGACGCTGCTCGACGCCGCCGGCGCCGCGCGCGCATTCGTTGCGGGCCACAGCATGGGCTCGCTGGTCGCGCTCGAGTTCGCAGCCCGCTACCCCACCCGCGCAACCCATCTCGCGCTGCTTGCGACAGCCGTGCCGATGGCCGTCTCCGATGCGTTGCTCGACGCCGCCCGCGACCGCGAAGCGCAGGCGATCGACATGGTGAACCAGTGGTCGCATTCGACCATCGCGGCCAAGCCATCCTGCCCCGCGCCGGGCTTCTGGCTGCACGGTATGAACCAGCGCCTGATGGAGCGCGTGGCCGCCGTGGGCGAGGCGCACCTGTTTCATACCGACTTCAGCGCGTGTAACGACTACGCGGATGGCCTCGCGCGCGCCGCACAGGTGCGCTGCCCAGTGCGCATGATCGTCGGCCGCCGCGACCTGATGACGCCGCCGCGCGCCACCCGTGCGCTGGCCGACGCACTGCGCGCCACGCAGGTGCCGGTTGACGTCGTCACGCTCGACGCAGGCCACGCGCTAATGACCGAGCAGCCTGATGCGACACTCGATGCGCTCTATTCATTCGCGACGCGCTCCCAGCGCGATACGCAACTGCCCGCATAGCGCCGTGCCTCGCAGGCCAAGGCACGGCACATGCTCGCCACGAGCCTTGCGCGGCATATCGCAAGACCGGATGCGCAGTCCGCCGCAGCACCGCTACCTTAACCGGACGCGACCCAACGCACCATCCGCCGAACGGCCAGGTTGCGCCGCCGCGGCACTCGCAGCACAATTGTTTTCACCCGGCGGACGCGCCAGCTGCCATGGGAGCCGATGATGACCCAGCAATCCACTCGCAATGAACCGCAGTTCACGAACTTCGCGCAGTTCTATCCGTTCTATCTGGGCGAGCATCGCAATCTGACGTCGCGGCGCCTGCATTTCGTCGGCTCGCTTGGGGTGATCGGCTGTGTCGCGATGGCGCTCGCGACAGGCGACTGGCTGTGGCTGCCGGCGGCCGTCGTATGCGGCTATGGCTTCGCGTGGGTAGGCCATTTCTTCTTCGAAAAGAATCGTCCGGCCACTTTCCGCCACCCGCTCTATAGCCTGATGGGCGACTGGGTGATGTTCAAGGACATTTGCGTCGGAAAGATCTCGCTGTAACGAGAATAGATAAACGCGGCCTGCATGCGCGATGCAGTGTGACTCGCGGCGCGGCAATCTGCCAGACGCCCGGCCGCTGCATCACGCCACCCGATGCGGCAGCGCCGAAGCCGCGTCAGTCTGGCCGTCAGCCGCGCGCTGGGTTCGCTCCGCTTCGCGCGCCGCAAGTAGCGCGGCAAGCGAAACGTCGAGCTTGTCGTTATCGAGTGCGGCAAGCAGCATCGCGCCGTGAATGCGTGTGGAGTCGAGATTGAGCTGATATTCAAGTTCGCCGCGCTCGATCACAAAGCGCTCGTACAGCTGCCGTACGGTGATTTGCTGCGAGTTGGCGAGCAGCAGGAAGCGCGGCTGCGCACCGCCTTCTTCGAGCTTCACGATCCAGCCCGCTGCCTCGAGCTGCTGCAGCAGACGCACCGTCGTATCCATGTCGCGGCCGAGCATGCGTGCGAGCTGCGCCACCGTATAGCCGCGCGCGCCATCATTGCGCGGATCGTCGCGCGCTTCGCGCAGCGTCGCGAGCAGTTCGAGCGCGTACAGCAGGTCGCTGCCTGCAAAGTACGGCCGGTGAAATTGCCCAACGCGTATGGCCGGCAACGCGGAGGCCACCATCGCGCCGATCAGCGTGATGAACCAGCTGAGGTACATCCACAGCAGGAACAGCGGCACCACCGCAAACGCACCGTACACGGCCGTATAGGTCGGCATGCGGCGGATATAGAAACCGAAGCCGCGTTTGGCGAATTCGAACGCGATCGCCGCGCATACGCCGCCCACCACCGCATCGCGCCACTCGACGCGGCAGTTGGGCAGATAGACGTACATCATCGTGAACGCGAGCACGGTGAGCGGCAGCGCCGCGCCGGTCAGCGCCCACTCGATCAGCGAAGGAATATGCGTGGCCGTGAAAGCCATCGAGCGCGTAAACAGATACGACGAGATCGACAGGCTCACGCCGATCAGAATCGGGCCGAGGGTCAGGATCGCCCAGTACACCAGCACGCGCTGCGCGAACGGCCGTGCCTTGCGCACGCGCCAGATCACGTTGAAGGCGGATTCGATCGTCATCATCGTCATCACCGACGTGACGAACAGCACGATCATGCCGAGGGTCGTCAGCCCTTTGGCCTTCGACGCGAACTGGTTCAGGTATTTGAAGATCTGGCTGTTGAACTGCTCAGGCATCAGATGATCGGCGAGGAAACCCTGCAGCGAACTCTGAAACGAAGCGAAAATCGGGAAGGCCGTGAACAACGCGAAAGCGACGGTGGCGAGCGGCACCAAGGCAAGCATCGAGGTGAACGTCAGGCTGCCGGCCACCTGCGGGATACGGTCTTCGCCGCTGCGTTGCGCGGCGAATTTTGCGAGCCGTTTGATCGTGTCGAAATCGACCCGCAAACGGGACAGCAGCGACAGCAAATCGTGCCCCTTCCACTTCATGAATCTCTCCGTCATGCCCCGATGCCCGTGTGCGTGGCCTGAGCGTCGAACCGAGCCCCTATAATACCCGCTCACTCGAATGGGCCTATGAAAGACATCCTCGTGCTTTATTACAGCCGGCACGGCGCCACGCGCGACCTTGCGCTGGCCATCGCGCAGGGCGTCGACAGCGTGGCCGGCATGCAGGCGCGTGTGCGCACGGTGCCGCCGGTGTCGACGGTTTGCGAAGCCACCGCGCCGGACATTCCGTCAGAAGGTCCGCCGTACGCGGAGTTGCGCGACCTCGAACAATGCGCGGGCCTCGCGCTCGGCTCGCCCACCCGCTTCGGCAATATGGCCGCACCGCTCAAATATTTTCTCGATGGAACCACGCCGCAATGGCTGTCGGGTGCGCTGTCCGGCAAGCCGGCTTGCGTGTTCACGTCGACCGGTAGCCTGCATGGCGGCCAGGAAAGCACCCTGCTGTCGATGATGCTGCCGCTTCTGCACCACGGCATGCTGATTGCCGGCATCCCGTACACCGAAAGCACGCTGAACACCACGCAGACCGGTGGCACGCCGTACGGCGCGTCGCATTTCGCGCGCGTCGGCTCGGGTTCGCAAGGCATCTCGGCTGACGAGAAAACGCTGGCCGTCGCACTGGGCGTGCGCATCGCGCGTGCCGCGGCGGCGCTGGCTGACGCGCGCCTGTGAACACGCCCGGGTCGGGTTCGTCAAAAGCGCCGGCGCCGGCGCCGTCGTCTGCGTCGTCTGCGTCGTCTGCGTCGTCCACGCCACCCACGCCGTCCGCCCGCCCCACGCACACGGCCCCACTCGCCGCATATGGCGCGCTCGCCGCACTGCTCCTGCTGATCGCGTTATCGATTGCATGGGAATGGCGCGTTGCGCCGCTGCGTCCGGGCGGATCGCTGCTCGTGCTGAAAGCCGTGCCGCTGCTGCTCGCGTTGCGCGGCGTCGCGCGCCGCAGCCTGTACACGCTGCAATGGGCGTCGATGCTGATCCTGCTGTATCTGATGGAAGGCATCGTGCGCGGCATGAGCGATGCCGGCCTGAGCGCATGGCTCGGCTGGCTGGAAGCGCTGCTCGCGGCAGCATTCTTCGGATGCGCGCTGGCCTATCTCGCACCGTTCAAACGCGCCGCGCGCCGCGCAAAAAAAGCCGAACAATGACAGAAAACGCGATCGGCCCGTTGGCGCGACCAGCGAGCCCTTCGCACTGCATCGCCAGCCAGACGAACCGCCAGATGAGACAAGCGCGCCTCGCATGAACGCCGGGCGTGAGCGTCACGCACAAATACCTCGCACAAACCCCGCGCTTAAGCGCGCTGCACAAACCCGCCACACCCGGCCCGCGCGACACGCATCGCAGCCACTGCACAGGTGCTACGCTACCCACACCGCGCCGCCCGCCCGGCGCACAGGACATGGGAGCCCTACCGATGAAGATCCGCGTGCTGTCCGACCTGCACCTCGAATGCGACGAGCCCGACGTGATTCCGCACGCCGCAGCCGACCTGATCGTGCTTGCAGGCGACATCCACAATCACGCGCAGGGTTTGCGCTGGGCTGCCGAGGCGTTCGACGGCGCGGTACCGGTGGTCTACGTGCCCGGCAACCACGAGTACTACGACGGTGAATTCGGCGCGATGGAAGCGGCGATGCAGGATGCCGCCCACTCGGTCGACAACATTCACTTTCTGAACAACGCGGCGCTGGTCGATCCACAGGGCCGCTGGCGCGTGCTCGGCACGACGCTGTGGACCGATTTCGACCTGTATGGTGCAAGCGATGCGCAGCGCACCGCTTCGATTGCCGCCGCGCAACGTGCGATGCTCGACTATCGCGGGCTCATTCAGGTGACGTGGGCAAGCCAGGCGGACGACACGCTCCCGCCATCCGGACAAACAGCGGCTACCGCTCAAGCCGGCATCGACGTCAACGCCCAGCAACCCACCGCGCCACAAGCATCAACGCCAAAGCCCAGCACAGCGCGCAATTTCACGCCGGCCGATTCGCTCGCGATGCATCGGCACGCCCGCGCGTGGCTCGAACAGCAGCTCGCACAGCCATTTGCCGGCAAGACGATCGTGGTCACGCATCACGCGCCGCATCGACGCAGCCTCGCATTGCAGTATGCGCACGATCTCGTGTCGTCGGGTTTCGTCAGCGATCTGACGGATCTGGTGCGCGCGCCGGTTGCACTGTGGGTGCACGGCCACACGCACACCGCGTTCGATTACGTGGAGAACGGCACACGGGTAGTCTGCAATCCACGCGGCTATTTCGATCTACGCACGGGAAAGCTGGAAAACGAGCAGTTCGCGTGGGACAAGGTGGTCGAGATCTGAAGCACCGCTCACCTGCGTCCGTCACCTGCGTCCGTCATCCACGCCGCGCATCACAACCCGCTCGCATCATCTCTGCGCGGGGGGCGCCCGGTGCGCACCTTGATGGGCACGAGCCGTTGCTGCGTCCGCATGCGGCGCAGCAGATCGCGCGTCGCGGCAATGCCGATCAGTCCAAAAATCACGGCCACACCGATCATCAGATTCGTATCCATGCTGTTCCTCTTTCATTGCGGATTACCGCGTGCGCCGGTGCGAACTCCGGCAGCAGCATGGTCTCCACGTTAACAAAAGAGGCGCGCCCGGAAAGTAAGCAAGTGTTGCGATGCGGCGCACATGTAACAGCAGCGCGGATAACCGCCCCGATCACCAGGCAAAACACCGCACCGGGCACCGCACCCGACACCGCCCGAAGCAGCCCCCTGTGACAACGCCCACGCCCGCTCAGGTGCGCACAAACCTGCGCAATTCAGCCTGATCGCCGGCCAGCGTCGCGGGCAGCTCGTCGCGTAGAAACTCCACCCACGTGCGGATTTTCGCGTCGAGGTACTGACGCGACGCGTACAGCGCATACAGTGCCATCTCCTGCGCGGTGTACTCCGGCATCACGCGCACCACCTGGCCGCTGCGCAGCCCGGCGATGGCCGAATAGATCGGCAGCAGCCCGATGCCCATGCCTTCGCGCACGGCCACCGCAAGCGCCTCGGCCACGTTCACCGAAAAGCTTCCCGCGCCGAGCGCGACGGTCTCCTGTCCGTTCGGGCCGTTGAACACCCACTCGTCGGCCGGCGACACCGGCGTGATCATCTGCAGACAGGTGTGCTGCAGCAAGTCGCCCGGCGTACGCGGCACGCCATAGCGCTCCAGATACTGCGGCGATGCGCAGGTAATACTGAACACGCTGCCCAGGCGCTGCGACACCAGCCCCGAATCGGGCAGATTGTGCGCCAGCACGAGCGCCACGTCGTAACCCTCATCGAGCAGATCGGGCAGCCGCTGCGCGAGCGTCAGCTCGACTTGCACATCCGGATAGCGCTGCCGGTAGCGGCCCACTGCCGGCACGACGTAGTGCTGGCCGAAACTCGTCATCGCGTGGACCTTGAGCTTGCCCGACGGCCGCGCGTGCGCGTCGCTCGCCTCGGCCTCCGCCTGATCCACGTACGCGAGGATCTGCTCGCAGTGGTGCAGATATCGCTCCCCCGCCTCGGTCAACGCGATGCGGCGCGTGGTGCGGTTCAGGAGCCGCGTGCGCAAGTGCGCCTCGAGGTCCGACACGGCACGCGACGCGTACGCGGTCGTGGTGTTCAGGTGCTGCGCGGCGGCGGTGAAACTGCCCGCTTCGACGACGCGGACGAACACACGCATGTTCTGAAGCGTATCCATGGAGATCCCTCAACTGCAAACTGGTGCTGATTGTTGCACAATCGGTAAGGGTGATTATCTCAATTTCCGTAAAGATCCCTTGCACCTTTGCCGGTATTTTACCAATCCGCCGAAAAATATAATGGCGCACACAGCTTCATCGTCGATTAGGGAGAGAATCGTGCAGGTTGCGGTGAAAAAATGGAGCGCCGTACTCGCGGTTCTTGCGATCTCGCTAACAGCCGGTTGCGCGACACCCGGCGGTGTTGCACCGCAAACCAGCGGCGGCAACGACCCGGCAACGCTCGATGTCGGCGCGGCGATCCGCGCGGCCGACGTCGATGCCCAATGGCCGGACCTCGACTGGTGGCGTGCGTATCGCGATCCGCAACTGGACGCGTGGATGGAAAGCGCGCTGACCGGCAATCCGACGCTCGCCGCCGCGCAAGCGCGGGTGCGCAATGCGCGGGCGCTGGCGGCCACGGTCGCCGCCGACCTGGCGCCGCAGGTCAACGGCAGTCTGTCGATCCAGCGCGAGCACTGGCCGGACAACGTGTACTACGGGCCGGGCCCGCTTGCCGATCAGACCACCTGGAACAACACAGCCTCGCTCGGTCTGTCGTATCACCTCGATTTGTGGGGCCGCGACAAGAACGCCGCCGAAAGCGCGCTCGACCTCGCGCACGCACGCGCCGCCGATGCACGCGCGGCGCAGCTTGAAATCGAAGCGAACGTGGTGCGTGCTTATATCGAGATGTCGCTGAACTACGCGCTGCTCGACAGCGCGAAGAGCACGCTCGAACAGCAGCAGCAGGTCGCGGCGCTGGCCAGCCGGCGGCTCAAGGGCGGCCTCGGCACGCAGCTCGAAGTGACCCAGGCGCAAACGCCGCTGCCCGAAGACGAACGGCGCATCGATGCGCTCGAAGAAGCGATCGCGCTCGGCCGCAACCAGCTGGCCGCGCTGGCCGGCAAAGGCCCGGGCGCGGGCGATTCGATCACGCGTCCGCAACTGGTGCTGGGCGGCCCGGCAGGCCTGCCGTCGACGCTGCCGTTCGAGCTGGTCGGCCATCGCCCGGACATCGTCGCGGCGCGCTGGACGGTGGCGGCACAGGCGCGCGGCATCGATGTCGCACATGCGGACTTCTACCCGAACATCGATCTGCTCGCTTCGATCGGCGGCTATGCGGCGATGGGCCCGCTGTTCCAGTTTCTGAAAGCGCCTAACGGCAGCTGGAGCGCCGGCCCGGCGCTGTCGCTGCCGATCTTCGACGGCGGCCGGCTGCGCGCGCAGCTCGGCTCCGCGTCGGCCACTTACGACGAAGCCGCGCAGCAATACAACCAGGCGATCGTCGGCGCGCTGAAGGACATCGCCGATCAGGTCGTGCGGATCCGTTCGCTCGAAACCCAGGCGAAGGAAGCGCAGCGCGCGGTCGACATCGCGAGCCGCAATTATCAGCTGGCGCGCGAGGGCTATCGGCGCGGCCTGACCGACTACGTGAACGTGCTGATCGCGCAGACCCAGCTGCTGCGCGCGCAGGAAGGCGTCGCGCGGGTCGAGGCGGAGCGCCTGAATGCACGCGCAACGCTGGTGGTCGCGCTTGGCGGCGGCCTGGCGAGCCCGGCGGACGGGCCGGCGCAGGACGACGTGCTGCCTGCGCATGGTCGCGGCAAAGGAGCGACGGGCGGTGCAAGCCCGGCCGCGGCCGCAGCCGGTGCAGCCGGTGCAGCCGGTGCAGCCGGTGCAGCCGGTGCAGTCGGTGCAGTCGGTGCAGTCGGTGCAGTCGGTGCAGTCGGTGCAGTCGGTGCAGTCGGTGCAGTCAGCGTAACCGGCGTAACCGGCGACGCGAAGCCCGCGACACAGGGACAGCCCAAAGCCCAGGCAGCGGCCACCGCATCCCCCACCGCCCTTGCCGCTTCAACCGCCGACACCGCTGCCCGCGCATCCACCAGCGCCGCCGCGCCGCCCGCCGCAGCTGCGGCCACGGCCGCCACCGCCGCGCGCTGACCGAGGAGCCGCTCACCATGTCCACTCCGTCTTCCGCACAACCCCGCCCGTCCGGGTCGGCGGCGTCGCTGTACGCGGCAGCCGCCGGCTGGGCGCACACCGACGGCCGCGTCTGGATTTATCTGTTCAAGGCGCTGGCAGCCGCCTTCCTGTCGCTCGCCATCGCGATGAAGCTCGAGATGCCGCAGCCGCGCACCGCGATGACCACCGTGTTCATCGTGATGCAGCCGCAAAGCGGCGCGGTGTTCGCGAAGAGCTTCTACCGCGCGGGGGGCACGCTGGTCGGCCTCGTTGTGATGCTCGCGCTGCTCGGCCTGTTTCCGCAGCAGCCTGAACTGTTCCTCCTCGCCACCGCGCTGTGGGTCGGCATCTGCACTGCGGGCGCCGCGCGCAACCGCAATTTCCGCTCGTACGGCTTCGTGCTGGCCGGCTACACCGCTGCGCTGATCGGCATCCCGGCTTCGCAGCATCCGGATGGCGCGCTGCTGTCGGCGCTGACCCGCGTCTCCGAAGTGCTGCTCGGCATCGTCTGCGCAGGCACGGTCAGCGCGCTGGTGTTCCCCGAGCACACCGGCGAAAAGATGCGCGGCACGATCCGCGCGCGCTTCAGCTCGTTCGTCGACTACGTCGGCATGGTGCTCGCGGGCCGCATCGAACGCGCGCAGATCGAGGCGACCAACGCGCAGTTCATCGCCGACATCGTCGGGCTCGAAGCGATGCGCAGCATGGCAGTGTTCGAAAACCCCGCCGCGCGGCTGCGCAGCGGCCGGCTGTCGCGGCTGAACAGCGAGTTCATGGCGGCGTCGACGCGCTTTCACGCGCTCCATCAGCTGATGAACCGTCTGCACACCGCCGTTGCATGGTCGACCATCGATGCGCTCGAACCGTACTTCAAGGAAATCTCGCCGCTGTTGCGCAAGTCCGGCGAGCCGGTGCTGAGCGCCGCCGATGCGAGCGCCGCCGCGACCCAGCTCGAAGCGTACAAGGCTGCGCTGCCCAGACGCATCCATGCGACGCGCGCCGAACTCGAGCGCACCCATCCCGATGCACCGCTGCTCGATTTCGATACCGCATCCGAACTGCTGTACCGCTTCCTCGAAGACCTGCACGCGTACACCGCGACCTACGCGTCGCTCGCGGTCACGTCGCACGAACGCGAGCGCTGGGCCGAGCGTTACGAACCGAAAACGAATCTGCTGTCGGCCGGCATCTCCGGCGTGCGCGCGGCGATCGTCATGTGCGTGCTCGGCGCGTTCTGGATCGCCACCGCATGGCCGAGCGGCTCGACGCTGACGCTGAACGCGGCCGCGATCTGCGCGCTCGCATCGTCGTCGCCGAATCCGCCGCGCACCGCATGGCAGATGGCGCTCGGTACGGCGCTGTCGTCGATGCTGGCGATGCTGCTGACCTTCGGCATCTATCCGCATATCGACGGCTTCCCGCTGCTGTGCGTCGCGCTCGCGCCGTTCCTGCTGCTCGGCGTCTGGATGACGACCCGACCGAAACTGGCCGGCTACGGCGTCGGCTACTGCATCTACTTCTGCTTTCTCGCCGGGCCGGACAACCTGATCGTCTACGACCCGATGAGCTTCATGAACGACGCGCTCGCGCTGGTGCTGTCGATATTTGCCACCGCGCTCGCGTTCACCGTGCTGCTGCCGCCATCGTCGACATGGCTGCGCAAGCGCATGCTGAGCGAACTGCGCAGCCAGGTGGTGAGCGGCTGTCGCGGCCGCCTGAACGGGCTGCGTTCGCGCTTCGAAAGCGGCGCGCGCGACCTGATGTTCCAGATCAACACGCTCGCCAGCGACGCCGGGCAAAAACACGAGACGCTGCGCTGGTTGTTCGCGGTACTCGAAGTGGGCAACGCGATCATCGACCTGCGCCGCGAGATCGGCTCGCTGCCGCGCGATGCGCGCTACGACGCGTCGATGCCGTGGCGCGTGAAGCTGCGTGCGATGCGCGAAGCGGTCGGCCGGCTGTTCGAGAAACCGCACGCGCGGCGTCTCGATCGCGCGCTCGCCGCCACCAACGATGCGATCGCGGCGGTCCAGCAAATCCTCGTCGCGCTCGAGCCGCCGCGCGAAGAACGGCACCAGTTGCAACGCATCCTGAGCCACGCGCACTTTATCCGCAGCGCGCTGCTCGACCCTCAATCGCCGCTCGGCGAACTGGCCGCGCCCACGACGCCTGCCGCCCCCACCGCCCCGAGCCAGCCCCCAAGGAGCACCTGATGCCTCGTGAGATCGCCGTCCTCGACGCCTATATGCCGACCGTGGTGCTGCTATTCCTCGCCGGCGCCGCGCTGACCTGGTTCATCGACCGGATCCTTGCGTTCACGGGCCTCTACAACTTCGTCTGGCACCCGTCCCTGTTCCGCGCAAGCCTGCTGGTCTGCGTGTGCGGGGCGCTCGGACTTGCCGTTTACAGCTGACCTCAGAAGAGCCGCATCATGACCATCCGAAATATCCTGGGCTTCGTCGCGACCGCGGTGATCTTCGCGATCGCGGTACTGATCGGCCGCGTGCTGTGGATCCACTACATGGACGAACCGTGGACCCGCGACGGCCGCGTGCGCGCCGAAGTGATCAACATCGCACCGGACGTGTCCGGCGCGGTCGTCGAGCTGCCGGTGCGCGACAACCAGTTCGTGAAGAAAGGCGACCTGCTGATGCAGATCGACCCGTCGCACTTCCAGATCGCGGTCGAACAGGCGCAGGCCGCGGTGGCCGCACGCAAGGCGGAACTGCAGATGCGCCTCGACGACGCGAAGCGCCGCCGCGACATGGACAGCCTCGTGGTGTCGAAAGAAAGCAGCGAAAACGCGTCGCACACCGCCAATGCCGCGCAGGCGCAGTATCAGCAGGCGCTCGCGCAGCTCGATGCGGCGAAGCTGAACCTCGAGCGCACGCACGTGGTGGCGCCGGTCGACGGTTATGTGACGAACCTCGCCGTGTATCGCGGCGACTATGCGATCGCCGGCTCGCCGCGCCTCGCGATCGTCGATAGCCATTCGTTCTGGGTGTACGGCTACTTCGAGGAAACCAAGCTGCCGCACGTGCGCATCGGCGACCAGGCGCAGATGCGGCTGATGAGCGGCGGCGTGCTGCGCGGGCATGTCGAGAGCATTTCGCGCGGCATCTACGACCGCGACAATCCGCAAAGCCGCGAACTGCTCGCCGACGTGAACCCGACCTTCAACTGGGTGCGCCTCGCGCAACGCGTGCCGGTGCGGATCAAGATCGACTCGGTGCCGGGCGACGTGCTGCTATCGGCGGGCACCACCTGCACGGTGGTGGTGACGCCGTCGGTGCATTGAGGGGCGGTGCAACGGAGCTTGCGCGCGCCGTGCGGTCCCGTGCCGATTGACCCGCTACCGGGCGCCGTGAGCCCTGCGCCATAGCCCGCCGCGTCAGGCGCGTACCGGCACGTTGTCCTGTGCCTCAGCCCGGATCTGCGCGACCAACCGCTCGACCTTGTCGACGAACGCCGGCTCGCGCAGCGCCGAGGCCGGCTTCAGCAGTCCGATCACCTCGAACAGCCGCCGCTGAATCTCGGCATCGACAAAGGCCGCCTGATGTACCGCGACGTTGAAGTCGAGCGCCTGCTGCATGCCATCCGGCCGTACGCCGCGCGCGTGTGGATACGCGAGATCCGGCAGCGCGGATAGCGACCAGATGTTGTCGAGGGTCGGTGCGATCGCAGCCGCGAACGCGCCGAACAGGCCGTCGAGCGGCTGTGCGTTGCCTTGCCGCCCCGCCAGCAGATCGCGCAGCAGCACCGCCTGCTGCGCGGCCGAACTCATCCCCTGGCCGTATACCGGATTGAAGCGGCACAGCGCATCGCCGAACGGCACGAGACCGCGCGGCCAGTCCGCGAGCTGGTCGAAATGGACGCGCCGGCTTTCCGGAAACTTGAACTGCATGATGCGGCCGCGCAGCTTCGCGCGTTTCATCAGGTCGTGATGGGTGTGCGTCGTCAGTTTGGCCGAGTATTCGATGAAGCTCGGCCAATCGGCGGGAGGCGCATCCCCGCCGCGCGAGCTCAACGACGCGAAAAAGCTGTTGTCTTCGCGCGCGAGGACCAAGCCGGCGCGCGGATTGTCCGGCGCCTTCGGCATCGTCACCATCACGTGGAAGTCCGGCATCGCGCTGCCAGGAAACTCGACGATCGCGGTCGAATACGCGACATCGATGCCGATTGTGGTTTCTTCCGGCGCCGGCCGCCCGGAGGCCGCGAGAAACGCGAGGGTCAGCTCGCCGCGGCCGGATGCGTCGACCACCAGATCGGCTTCGTAGCGCTCCGGCATGCCGTCGCGCGCATCGCAGGTCACGGCGCTCACCGCGCGGCCGTCCGCCGCGGCGACGATGCCGGTTACGCGGCGACCGTCCAGAATCGCGATGTCGTTGCGCTCTTGAACGAAGCTGCGCACAACCGCCTCGATCAGCGGCCGCGAGCATTTGATCAGTTGCGTGCCGATCGGCCGCTCGGGCATCGACCGCCCGCCCACCTCGTAGACGAAGCGCGTGCAGAAGTCGGAATGTTTTGCGCCGGCCTCTACCAGCTTCGCGGAACAGCCGTCGAACAGCGCATCGAGCGCCGCCGCGCCGCCCGGCAACAGCGCGTGCGCGTGGCGGCCTTGCGGGACACCCATGCGGGCTTCGGGCTGCGCGGGCAACACGTCGCGTTCGAGCACCACGATTTTCTCGAACTTGCCGGACAGCGCCTGCGCCGCCGCCAGACCGCCGATGCCCGCCCCGATCACTACCGCACGTCTGCCGATGAACATCCTTGCTCTCCTCGTCCGATTGCCGCACGCGACACGATGCGCGTCGCCGGGCCGGTGCATCGCGCCGCGCACGACGTGGCAGTGGATGCGAATACGGCCCACGCTTCTGACAACAAGTGGCGGAAAGGAATATTCCGGCCACCACAGCGAGTTGAGCTTTGGCGAGGATTCGGGCAGGCGGGATTCGCGCAGGCGAGATGCGGGTGCAGGTTCGGGATGCGGGATGCGGGATGCGGGATGCGGGATGCGGGATGCGGGACGCGGGATGCGGGATGCGGATGCGGATGCGGATGCGGAGAATGCTGGAGATGCGAGGGGGGCGGGGGATGGGCCAGTGCTGCCGGCGGGCGGAGGTGGTGAGCAGTTCTCGCACCGCGTCGCGGAACCATCCGCCCAAAAAGAAACGCGGTGGCGCATCCGCGCCACCGCGTTCAATCTTTCACTACCTGACAGATCAGGACGACGTCGTCTTGCGCGGCATCCCGAAGCCGCCCAGCAACGCCGCCAGCGGCTGCCGCGAAGCCTGTTTCTGCGGCGCGTCCTGGTTCTCGTCGTGTTTGGCCGACGCCGCGGACAACGCCGCTGCCGACGGCTCATACGGCTTCAGGAAGAAATCGTCGACCGGCGCCTGACGGTGCGTCGCATGCGACGCGCCACGCTCGAAGCCACCGGTGCGGCGACGGCTGCTGCTGCCGCGCTCGTCGCGCTCGTCACGGCCACGCCGCGGGGCGCTGCGCTCTTCGTGATGGTGGCGCACCGGCGTATCGACCACCAGACGCTCGACGGTGAGCGGCCGCTTGATCAGTTTTTCGATGTCGGCGAGCTGCTTGCGCTCGTTGCCGCTAAACAGCGACAGCGCATCGCCCGACGCGCCAGCACGGCCGGTACGGCCGATCCGGTGCACGTAGTCTTCCGCGTTGAACGGCAAGTCGAAGTTGATCACCGCCGGCAGTTCGGCGATGTCGAGACCGCGCGCGGCGACGTCGGTGGCCACCAGCGCTTCGATCTCGCCGCGCTTGAACGCGTCCAGTGCCTGCATCCGCTCGCTCTGCGACCGGTCGCCGTGAATCGCGGTGGCGACCACGCCGTCGCGCTCGAGCTGCTTGGCCAGACGGCTTGCGCCGATCTTGCTGTTGCAGAACACGATGACCTGCTTCAGGTTGCGCCCGCGGATCAGCTGCACGACCGCGCCGGTCTTGTCGCCTTCGGCCACTTCGTAGACGATCTGCGTGACGTTGACCGCCGTCGAGTTGCTGCGCGCCACCTCGATGGTCTGCGGGTTGCGCAGATAGGTCGCCGCAAGCTTCTTGATTTCGGGCGAGAAGGTGGCTGAAAACAGCAGCGTCTGACGCTCTTTCGGCAGCAGGTTCAGGATGCGCTGCAGGTCGGGCAGAAAGCCCATGTCGAGCATGCGGTCCGCTTCGTCGAGCACGAGGATCTGCACCTGGCCGAGATTGGCGGTTTTCTGCTGCACGTGGTCGAGCAGACGGCCCGGTGTTGCGATCAGGATTTCGACGCCGCGCCGCAATTCGGCCGACTGCGGGTTCATGTCGACGCCGCCGAACACCACCAGGCTGCGCAGCGCGGTGTGCTTTGCATACGCCTGCACGTTGGCCGCAACCTGGTCGGCCAGCTCACGGGTAGGCGTGAGGATCAGCGCGCGCACCGGGTGGCGCGCCGGCGACGCGCTGGTGCTCGCCGTGGGCAGCAGCCGCTGGATGATCGGCAGCGAGAAGCTCGCGGTCTTGCCGGTACCGGTCTGGGCGGCCCCCATCACGTCCCGGCCAGCCAGCACGACGGGAATCGCCTCGGCCTGAATCGGCGTGGGCGTCGTGTAGCCCGAATCCACCACGGCTTTCAGAATGTCGGCGTCAAGACCGAACTGATCGAAGGTCGCGATGCTTTGGGGGGCTACGGAGTCGTTGGCAACTGTGTCGGACATGGTGGCTTTCGCTAATAAATGCGCTTAAACGCGGTGTGGCTCGCGCGTGACCCTGATCTGGCCTGAAAAACGATCTCTGAAGCGCACTTCAGAAATCGCCCTGAAGTGGCCTCGAACGGGCGGGTCGTGCCGTAAAGACTTGTTGCAGCAGCGGCCGGCGCCGCGCAGGACATCAGGATGAAGGCGGAGCCACGATGGTGCTTGCACGCGCCTGCTTGCGCGCGCCTGCTCGCGCGCGCCTGAAAAACACTGCACGAAAGCGGCTGCACGTAGGGCTGGCCGGGCTTTCGCGCGAGGCTGCGTGCCGCGCGCTGTCGCATTCCCGCACTTGCCGCTGCGCATTGCTTTGGTGTCTGCTTTGGTATCGCATTCGCCGCCGCGCGCAGCTGCTGGCTCCGGGCGGCGGAAATACTCGCCGCAAAGGGCGGTATTGTAGCACTTCAACGGAAAGGCTTTTGACGCAACCGTACGCGGCAACGGCACGGCAGCCTATGCCGCACACGGTCGGGCAACGCGCAGCGGAACAGGTCGACGCGTAAGTCGACACGCAGGTCGACGCGCGGAGGGTTGCGGATTGCGGGCTGGCACGCCGTCTCATCGGCACAGCGTAGCGAGCGCAAACGGCAGTAGCGTGACACCAGCGGATTTCGTGCGGGATGCGCGGCGTGGGCTCCGCCATCACGCGGGGCGGCGCGCGGCACGGCGTCTGTTGCCGCGCGCCGCAGCGTCCGTCACCACGCGGTGCGCCACAGCAGCGCTCAGCAAGACAGCGCCCAGCCGCGGCCACCGGTACGCCACACTACACGCCGCCGTACGGCACGCGCAGCGCAACCGCCGCCCGCGCGCCGTGCCGTCGTCAGAACTTCCACGCGAAGCGGCCGCCAATCGCGTTGTCGTGCGAGCCGCCGCCATACTGGCCGCTGTACGACACCCCGAGCGTCATGTTCTTCGCGATATTCGCATCGATGCCCAGTTCGACCACCGCGGTATCGCGCGCGATCGGCACACCCGCCACGTCGAACGACGAACCGCCGCTGACAAACGCGAGCGTCGAGCTCGGCTGCGTGTTGCCGAACGCGTGCCGCCAGCCGGCCATCGCATGCGCGGTGAACGCCGCAAGCGGCAGCGAGCCGAGCCGCGTCGCGATCCGCAGACCCAGGGTCGAGAAGCCGATGTTGTCGGTCTCGCCGTTGCCGCGCAGCGCGCCATCGCCGCCGTTCTCGGTAAAGCCGTCGGTATGCAGGTTCACATACGCGAGACCGGCGAACGGCTCGATCGCAAAGCGGTTCAGCGGGATCGCATAGCCGACCTCGGTGAACACCTGCGCGGTCTTCGACGAGTAGTCGGCCTGGTCGTGATCGCTAAAGCCGGTGAAGTTCGGGTAGCGGTCCATGCCGATATCGTTCCACGAGTACGACGCCCCGAGCCGCACGCCGATCGGCCCGTACTGCGCGCCGCCGTACATCGCGACGTGGTAGCTGTCCACCGAAGCCGACGAGCTCAGATCGTTGTCGAGCGAGCTGTGCGCGAAGCCGCCCGCCAGACCGATGCGCCATTTGTCGTTCAACGCCATATCCGCGCCGCCGATAAAGCCCGTGGTGCTGCGGTCGATGCCCGACGCGTTGTTGTTGCCGGCCAGTTTGCTTTCCGAGCCGTAGGCCTGCGCCCACACCACCGGCTGGTACGGCCGCGGATCCACGCAGGCATCGCGCGAACCGCCGTGCACCGTATCGGCCGAGCCCGGCAGCGCGCCCTGCGCGAGCCGCGTGTCGCACTGCGCGGAACCCGACGACAGCGCCGCCAGCGGTCCGCTCGACGGCGCGAGGCCCTCGCGCACCCGGTCGGTGACCGCATCGCGCAGATAGCGGCTGTCGATCAGCAGCATGCTCTTGGTGCTCGCATGCAGTTCGCCGTCGAGCTGGTTGAACGCGGTGCGCGCGGTCGATGCATCGGTCGACAGCAGCGCCGGGATCAGCGTGCCGGTGGTCGGGACGGTGGCCAGCGCGCCGGCCACCGAGCCTTCGTTCGGCGTTGCCGCCACCGACGAGAACGCCGCGCCGTTCGGCTGCAACTGGATAAACACGTGCGTCTGGTCATACGACAGCGTCGGCGTCAGGAACGCGAGGTTCGACGACACGCCACTGAAGGTGCCGCTCACACCGCCGGTCGACGTGACGATCGAGTAAGTGGTCGATGGCGTGTAGATGCCCTGCCCGGCCAGCACCTGCACCTGGCCGCCGGCCAGCGTGGTGCCGCCGCTCGCGCTCACCGCGCCGCTTTGCTGCGGCGTGGCCGTCACGTTCAGCTGCGAGCCCTGTTCGAACAGCACGTTGCCGGTCACGTTCAGGCTCTGGCCCGGCGTGCCGACCGTCGCGGTCGCACCGGTGCGCACGATCAGCCCGCCGACCGTGCCGGTGCCGGTCAGGCCCGCACCGGATTGCACGGTGACCGTCGAGTTCGCCGCCGAACCGGTCACCGCGAGCGTGCCGCCGGCCACCGTGGTCGGTCCGCTGTAGGTGTTGGTGCCGCTCAAGGTCAGCGTATCGCCGCCGGACTTGGTCACCGAGCCGGTGCCCGACAGCGTGCCGCCGAAGCTGCCGCCGCCGTTCACCGTCAGGTTCGCGTTGCCGAGGTTGATCGCCGCGCCGGCGACACCATTCAGCGACGCGAAGTTCAGTTGCAGCGGCGGCGCGCCGACGGCGCCGGACGCGTTCAGCATGCCGCCGTTCATCGTCAGGCCGCCGGTGCCGAGCGCGCCGCTGGAAGCGAGCGTCAGCGTGCCGGCATTGACTACCGTGCCGCCTGAGAACGTGTTGTTGCCGGACAGCGTCAGGTCCGCTGCGCCGTTCTTGACCAGACCGCCCATCCCCGACACGACGCCCGACAGCGTGGTGTCCGCGCTGCCGCCGATGGTGGCAGTGGCGTTCAGCACGACCGCGTTCGCAAGGTTGACGGCGCCCGCCGCGTCGAGCGTGGCCGGTGCGTTGACAGTCAGCGCACCGGTGCCGAGCGCCGCGTTGTTGCCGACGATCAGCGTGCCGCCGGTCAGCGTCGTGCCGCCGGTGTAGGTGTTGGCCGACAGCAGCGTCTGCGTGCCGGCGCCCGCCTTGATCAGGCCTCCGCTGCCGCCGATGGTGCCGCTGAAGGTGCCGTCCGTGCCGCCGCCGAGCGTCAGCGTATTCGCGCCGAGCGTGACGTTGGTGCCCGTCACGCCGGACAGCGAACCGACCGTCGGCGTACCAGTCGCGCCGCTCACGTCGAGCGCGGTGCCGGCGTTGGCCAGATTCACGTTGGTCGTGGTGGACAGCGTGCCGTTGCCGGCCAGCGCAAGCGTACCGGCGTTGACGGTAGTCGCGCCGGTATAGGTGCTCGTGCCGGTCAGCGTTTCGGTGCCGGTGCCCTGCTTGATCAGGCCGCCGGTGCCGCCGATGCCGCCGGTAAAGGTGCCGTTGGTCGCGTCGCCGAGCGTCAGCGTGTTGGCGCCGAGGTTGATCGCGCCGCCGCCGGTCAGCGTGCCGAAGGTCTGCATGCCGTTGCCGGCCGACAGATCGAAGGTCGCGCCATCGGCGACATTGACGATGCCGCTCGCGTTCAGGCTCGCGTTCGCGCCGAGCGCGAGCGTGCCGGCGTTGATCTGCGTGCCGCCGGTGTAGGTGTTCGCGCCGTTTAGCGTCAACGTGGCGAGACCGTCCTTGGTCAGGCCGCCGGTGCCGGACAGCGCACCGTTGAGCGTCAGGTCGTTGGTGCCGTTCACCGTCAGCCCGGCGTTCATCACGATGTTGTTGGCCAGCGTAACCGCCGTGCTGCTGTCGAGCGTCGCGGCGCCGTTCACCGTCAGCGTGCCGGTACCGAGCGCCGTATTGCTGCCGACGATCAGTCCGCCCGCATTCAGCGTGGTGCCACCGCTGTAAGCGTTCTGGCCAGACAGCGTCGTCACGCCCGAACCATTCTTGACGAGTCCGCCCGTGCCGTTGATCGTGCTGGCCACGGTCTGGTTGGTCGCATCGCCGAAGCTGAGCGAATTCGCGCCCAGCGAGATCGTGCTGCCCGCCACACCCGACAGCGCGCCGACCGTCTGGCTGCCGACCGCACCGCTGATATCGAAGCCCGCGCCTGCGCCGGCCAGGTTCACCGCGCCGCCCGCAGCAAGGCTGCCGAAGCCCGCCAGCACGAGCGTACCCGCGTTGATGGTGGTGCCGCCGGTGTACGTCTGGGCGTTGAGCAGCGTTTCGGTCCCGTTGCCGGCCTTGACGATGCCGCCCGTGCCGCCGATCGAGCCGCCGAAGATCTCGTTCGAGCCGTCGCCGAAAGTCAGCGTGTTCGCGCCGAGCGTCACGTCGCCGCCTGCGCCGGCCAGCCCACCAATCGTCTGGTTCGCGCCCGACGCGCTGATGTCGAAGCCCGTGCCCGGGCCGCCCAGCGTCACGCTGCCGGTCGCCGCGAGACTGCCGCCCGCGCCGAGCGCGAGCGTGCCGGCATTGATGGCGGTACCACCCGTGAACGTATTCGCGCCGGTCAGCGTTTCGGTGCCGGTGCCCACCTTGATCAGGCCGCCGCTGCCGCCGATCGCGCCGCTGAAGGTGCCGTCGGTGGCGTCGCCGAGCGTCAGCGTATTCGCGCCGAGATTGATCGTGCCGCCGCCGGTCAGCGTGCCGAAGGTCTGCAGGCCGTTGCCCGCCGACAGATCGAAGGTCGCACCGGTTTCCACATCGACGATGCCGTTCGCGTTGAGGCTGGCAGCCGCGCCGAGCGCGAGCGTGCCGGCGTTGATGGTCGTGCCGCCGGTGTAGGTGTTGACGCCGTTCAGCGTCAGCGTGGCGAGACCGTCCTTGGTCAGGCCGCCGACACCGGAGATCGAACCGTTGAGCGTCAGATCGTTGGTGCCGAGCACCGTCAGGCCGCTGTTCAGCACGACGTTGTTGCCGAGCGTCGTGGCGGCGCTGCTGTCGAGCGTCGCCGCGCCCGCACCGTTCACCGTCAGCGTGCCGGTGCCGAGCGCCGCGTTGTTGCCGACGATCAGGCCGCCCGCGTTCAGCGTGGTGCCGCCGCTATACGTGTTCGCGCCGGACAGCGTCGTGACGCCGCTGCCGTCCTTCACGAGCCCGCCGGTGCCGGTGACCGTGCTGGCTACCGTCTGGTTGGTGGCGTCACCGAAGCTCAGCGAATTGCCGCCGAGCGCAATCGTGCTGCCCGCTGCACCCGCCAGCGCGCCGACCGTCTGGCCGGCCACCGCACCGCTGATGTCGAAAGTCGCCCCCGCGCCCGCGACGTTCACCGCACCGCTCGCCGCCAGCGTGCCGTTGCCCGCCAGCGCGAGCGTGCCCGCGTTGATCGTGGTACCGCCGGTATAAGTGTTCGTGCCGGTCAGCGTTTCCGTGCTGCTGCCGTTCTTGACGAGTCCACCGGTGCCGCCGATCGTGCCGGCGAACGTGCCGTTGTTCGCATCGCCCAGCGTCAGCGTATTCGCGCCGAGCGTCACGCTCGTGCCGCCTACGCCGGACAGCGCGCCGATTGTCGGTGCGCTGGTTGCGCCGCTCACGTCGAGGCCTGTGCCCGCGTTCGCGAGGTTCACGTCGCTCGACGCCGACAGGTTGCCCGCGCCCGCCAGCGCGAGCGTGCCGGCGTTGATCGTGGTGGTGCCCGTGTAAGTGTTCGCGCCGGTCAGCGTTTCGGTGCCGATGCCGTTCTTGACGATGCCGCCGCTGCCGCCGATCGTGCCGCCGAAGGTCTGATTGGTCGCATCGCCGAAGGACAGCGTATTCGCGCCGAGCAGCACCGCGCTACCCGCCGCGCCGGAGAACGCGCCGATCGTCTGGTTGGCGCCGGCGTTGCTGAGGTCGAACACCGAGCTGGCGCCTGCCAGATTCACCGCGCCGGTCGCCGCGAGGCTGCCGCCCGCGCCGAGCGCGAGCGTGCCGTCGGCGATCGTGGTGCCGCCGGTGAAGGTGTTCGCGCCGGTCAGCGTTTCGGTGCCGCTGCCCGCCTTGACGATGCCGCCCGTGCCGCTGATCGTGCTGCCCAGCGTCTGGTCGGTCGCGTCGCCGAAGGTCAGCGTGTTCGCGCCGAGCGTCACCGCACTGCCATTCACGCCGGACAGCGCGCCGATCGTCTGGTCGGCGCCCGAAGCGCTGATGTCGAAGGCGGAACCGATACCGTTCAGCGTCACGCCGCCGGTGGCGGCCAGCGTGCCGCCCGCGCCGAGCGCGAGCGTGCCGGCATCGATCGCGGTGCCGCCGGTGAAGGTGTTGGTGCCGGTCAAGGTTTCGGTGCCTGTACCGACCTTCACCAGACTGCCGGTGCCGCCGATCGAGCCGCTGAAGGTACCGTTAGTGGCGTCGCCGAGCGTCAGCACGTTGGCGCCGAGAATGATGTTGCCGCCGCCGGTCAGCGTGCCGAAGGTCTGCTGGCCGTTGCCCGCCGACAGATCGAAGGTCGCGCCCGTCGCGACGTTGACGATGCCGCTCGCCGCAAGGCTCGCGTTCGCGCCGAGCGCCAGCGTGCCCGCATTGACCGCGGTGCCGCCGGTGTACGTGTTGGTGCCATTCAGCGTCAAGGTGGCGAGGCCGTCCTTGGTCAGGCTGCCGGTGCCGGCAATCCCGCCGTTCAGCGTCAGGTCGTTGCTGCCGAGCACGGTCAGGCCGGCGTTCAGCACCACGCTATTGCCGAGCGTGGTCGCGGTGCTGCTGTCGAGCGTGCTCGCGCCGCCGACCGTCAGCGTGCCGCTGCCGAGCGCCGTGTCGCTGCCGACGATCAGGCCGCCGGCGTTCAGCGTCGTGCCGCCGCTGTAGGTGCTCGCGCCCGTCAGCGTTTCGACGCCAGCGCCCTGCTTGACGAGGCCGCCCGTGCCCGTGATCGCGCTGGCGAGCGTCTGGTCGGTGGCGTCGCCGAAGCTCAGCGTGTTCGCGCCGAGCGCGAGCGTGCTGCCTGCTGCGCCGGACAGCGCACCGACTGTCTGGTTCGCGCCCGCGTTGCTGAGGTCGAACACCGAGCTGCCGCCGGCCAGATTCACCGCGCCGCCCGCCGCGAGGCTGCCGCCTGCGCCAAGCGCGAGGGTGCCGGCGTTGATCGTGGTTCCGCCGGTAAAGGTATTCGCTGCGGTCAGCGTCTCGCTGCCATTGCCTTCCTTGACGATGCCGCCGGTGCCGCTGATCGCGCTGCCGACGGTCTGATCCGAGCCGTCGCCGAACGTCAGCGTGTTCGCGCCGAGCGTCACCGCACTGCCGTTCACGCCGGACAGCGCGCCGATCGTCTGGTTCGCGCCCGCGCCGCTGATGTCGAAGCCCGTGCCGATGCCGTTCAGCGCAACGCTGCCGGTAGCGGCCAGCGTGCCGCCGGCGCCGATTGCGAGAATGCCCGCATCGATCGCGGTGCCGCCGGTGAAGGTGTTGGTGCCCGTCAAGGTTTCGGTACCCGTGCCGACCTTGACCAGATTGCCCGCGCCGCCGATCGAGCCGCTGAACGTGCCATCGGTCGGACCGCCGATGGTCAGCTGGTTCGCGCCGAGGATCACGTTGCCGCCGCCGGTCAGCGTGCCGAAGCTCTGCGTGCCGTTGCCCGCCGACAGATCGAAGGTCGCGCCGGTCGCGACGTCGACGATGCCCGAAGCCGCGAGGCTCGCGTTCGCGCCGAGCGCGAGCGTGCCGGCGTTGATCTGCGTGCCGCCGGTATAGCTGTTCGCGCCGTTCAGCGTCAGCGTGGCGAGGCCGTTCTTGGTCAGGCCGCCAATGCCGGAAATCGCACCGTTCAGCGTCAGGTCGTTGCCGCCGAGTACCGTCAGGCCCGCGTTCAGCACGACGTTGTTGGCAAGCGTGGTCGCTGCGTTGCTGTCGAGCGTCGCTGCGCCGCCGACCGTCAGCGTGCCGGTGCCGAGCGCCGCGTTGTTGCCGACCACGAGGCCGCCCGCATTCAGCGTGGTGCCGCCGCTGTACGTATTGGCAGCGCTCAGCGTTTCGACGCCCGCACCCTGTTTCACCAGACCGCCCGTGCCGCTGATCGTGCTGGCAAGGGTCTGGTCGGTGGCATCGCCGAAACTCAGCGTGTTGGCGCCGAGTGCAAGCGTGCTGCCTGCTGCGCCGGAGAGCGCGCCAACCGTCTGGTTGGCGCCCGCGTTGCTGATGTCGAAGCCCGCGCCCGCGTTGGCGATCGTGAGCGCGCTGTTCGCCGCGAGGCTGCCACCTGCGCCGAGCGCGAGCACACCTGCATCGATCGTGGCACCGCCGGTGAAGGTGTTCGCGCCGGTCAGCGTTTCGGTGCTGGTGCCTTGCTTGATCAGGCCGCCGGTGCCGCCGATCGTGCCGCCGAAGGTCGCGTCGTTGGCGTCGCCAAGCGTCAATGTGTTCGCGCCGAGCAGCACACTGGTGCCGCCTGCGCCCGACAGCGCGCCGATCACCGGTGCGCTGGCCGCACCGCTGACATCGAGCGCCGCGCCTGCGTTGGCCAGGTTGACGTCGGTAGTCGCCGACAGACTGCCCGCGCCCGACAACGCCAGCGTGCCGGCATTGACCGTGGCCGGACCCGTGAACGTGTTCACGCCCGCCAGCGTCAGCGTGGCCGCGCCGTTCTTGGTCAGGCCGCCGGCGCCCGACACCACGCCATCGAGCGTCAGGTTGTTCGAACCGACTACGGTCAGGCCGGCGTTCAACGCAACGTCGTTGGCAAGCGTCAGCGCAGCGGTGTTGTCGAGCGTCGCCGCACCGTTCACGGACAGCGCGCCGCTGCCGAGCGCGCCCGCGTTGCCGAGCACGAGGCCGCCCGCGTTGAGCGCGGTGCCGCCGGTATAGGTGTTCGCGCCGGCTAGCGTTTCGACGCCGGTGCCTTGCTTGACGATGCCGCCGGTGCCGCTCAGCGTGCCGCCAAAGGTCTGATTGGTCGCATCGCCGAAGCTCAGCGTATTCGCGCCGAGCGCGAGCGTGCTGCCCGCGACGCCCGACAACGCGCCGATCGTCTGGTTCGCACCGGAGCCGCTGATGTCGAAGGTCGCTCCGAGGCCGCCCAGATTCACCGCGCCGGTCGCCGCGAGGCTCGCGCCCGCGCCGAGCGTGAGCGTGCCGCTGTTGACGGTGGTGCCGCCGGTGTAGGTGTTGACGCCCGTCAGCGTCTGCGTACCGGCGCCTTGCTTGACGATGCCGCCGGTACCGTTGATCAGGCCAGCGAAGGTCTGATTGGTTGCGTCGCCGAAGCTCAGCGTGTTCGCGCCGAGCGCGAGCGTGCTGCCCGCGACGCCCGACAGCGCGCCGATCGTCTGGTTCGCGCCCGCGTTGCTGAGATCGAACACCGCGCTGCCGCCGGCCAGATTCACTGCGCCGCCCGCCGCGAGGCTGCCTCCCGCGCCGAGCGCGAGCGTGCCGTTATTGATCGTCGCGCCGCCGGTAAAGGTATTCGCACCGGTCAGCGTCTCGGTGCTGGTGCCCTGCTTGATCAGGCCGCCGGTGCCGCCGATCGTGCCGCCGAAGGTCGCGTCGTTGGCATCGCCAAGCGTCAGCGTATTCGCGCCGAGCAGCACGCTGGTGCCGGCTGCGCCCGACAGCGCGCCGATCACAGGCGCGCTGGTCGCCCCGCTGACATCGAGCGCCGCGCCCGCATTCGCGAGGTTGACGTCGCCGCCGGCCGCGAGGCTGCCCGCGCCAGACAGCGCCAGCGTGCCCGCATTCACCGTGGTCAGGCCCGTGTAGGTATTGGCGCCCGTCAGCGTCAGGGTCGCTGCGCCGTTCTTGGTCAGGCCGCCAGTGCCCGACAGCACGCCGCCGAGGGTCAGCGCGTTCGAGCCGAGCACCGTCAGGTCCGCGTTCAGCGCAACGTTGTTGGCCACCGTCACGGCGCTGCTGCTATCGAGCGTCGCCGCACCGTTGACCGACAGCGCGCCGGTGCCGAGTGCCCCGCCGTTGCCGAGCACGAGGCCGCCCGCATTGAGCGCGGTGCCGCCGGAATAGCTGTTCACGCCAGCCAGCGTCTCAATGCCGGTGCCCTGCTTGACGAGACCGCCGGTGCCGCCGATCGAGCCGCTGAAGGTGCGATTGGTCGCATCGCCGAAGCTCAGCGAATTTGCGCCCAGCGCCAGCGTGCTGCCGGCGCTGCCGGCGAGTGCGCCGATCGTCTGGTTCGCCCCCGATGCGCTGATATCGAAGCCTGCGCCAGGCGCGCCTAGCGTCACGGCGCCGGTCGCCGCGAGGCTGCCGCCCGCACCGAGCACAAGCGTGCCGTTATTGATCGTGGTGCCGCCGGTGTAGGTGTTGGCCGCGGTTAGCGTCTCGGTGCCCACGCCCTGCTTGACGAGGCCACCCGTGCCGCCGATCGTGCCGCTAAAGGTCTGGTTGGTCGCATCGCCGAAGCTCAGCGTGTTCGCGCCGAGCGCCAGCGTGCTGCCCGCCACGCCCGACAGCGCGCCGACGGTCTGGTTCGCGCCCGCGGCGCTCAGATCGAACGCCGCACCCACGCCGGCAAGCGACACCGCGCCGTTCGCCGCAAGGCTGCCGCCCGCGCCGAGCGCGAGCGTGCCGCTATTGATCGTGGTGCCCCCGGTGTAGGTGTTCGCGCCGCTCAGCGTCTCGATGCCGCTACCGTTTTTGACGATGCCGCCGGTGCCGCCGATCGTGCCGCCGAAGGTGGCGTTGTTGGCATCGCCGAGTGTCAGCGTGTTGGCGCCGAGCGACACGCTGGTGCCGGCCACGCCGGCCAGTGCGCCGATCACCGGTGCGCCGGTTGCGGCGCTGACGTCGAAGCTCGCGCCCGCATTCGTGAGGTTCACGTCGGTGAGTGCCGACAGGTTGCTTGCACCCGACAGGGCCAGCGTGCCCGCGTTGACGGTCAGCGGCCCGGTGAACGTATTGGTGCCGGCCAGCGTCAGCGCGGCCGCGCCATTCTTGGTCAGGCCGCCGCTGCCCGACAGCACGCCGCCGAGTGTCAGCGCGTTCGAGCCGAGCACGGTCAGGCCCGCGTTCAGTGCGATGTTGTTGGTCAACGTCGCGGCGGTGCTGCTATCGAGCGTCGCCGCCGCATTGACCGACAGTGCGCCGGTACCCAGCGCCGCGTTGTTGCCGACAATCAGCCCGCCTGCATTGAGCGCCGTGCCGCCGCTATAGGTGTTCGCGCTGGACAGCGTCTCGATTCCGGTGCCTTGCTTGACGAGACCGCCGCTGCCGCCGATCGCGCCGCCGAAGGTCTGATTGGTCGCGTCGCCGAAGCTCAGCGAATTTGCGCCGAGCGACAGCGCGCTGCCGGTCGCGCCCGACAGCGCGCCGATCGTCTGGTTCGCGCCGGACGCGGCGATGCTGAAGCCGGCGCCCACGGCGCCTAGCGTCACCGCGCCCGTCGATGCGAGGCTGCCGCCCGCGCCGAGCGCGAGCGTGCCGGCACTGACGGTCGTGCCGCCCGTGTAGGTGTTGGTGCCCAGCAGCGTCTGCGTGCCGCTGCCCTGCTTGACGAGGCCGCCGGTGCCGCCGATCGTGCCGGCAAAGCTGCTGCTCGCCGTGCCGCCGAGCGTCAGCGAGCGTGCGCCGAGCGACACCGCGCTGCCGGCCACGCCGGTCAGCGTGCCGATCGAACGGTTGCCACTCGCACCGCTGATGTCGAAGCCGGTGCCCGCGCTGGCGAGGTTCAGATTGGTCGACGCGGACAGCGCGCCCGCACCGGACAATGCGATCGTACCGCTGTTGACGGTAGCCGCGCCGGTGAACGCGTTGGTATTGGTCAGCGTCTCGGTGCCGGTGCCCTGCTTGACGATGCCGCCCGTGCCGCTGATCACGCCGCCGAAGGTCTGGCTGGTCGCATTGCCGAACGTCAACGTGTTCGCGCCGAGCGATACCAGGCCGGCGGTGCCGGCCAGCGCGCCGATCGTCTGGTTGGCGCCGGAAGAGCTGATGTCGAACGTGGCCCCCGCGCCGCCCATTGTGACGAGGCCGCCCGATGAAAGGCTGCCGCCCGCGCCGAGCGCGAGCGTGCCGTTATTGACCGTCGTGCCGCCGGTGTACGTGTTGGCCGCGGTCAGTGTCTCGGTACCCACGCCTTGCTTGGTGATACCGCCGGTGCCGCTGATCACGCCGTTAAACACACGGTTGGTGGTATCGCCGAAGGTCAGCGAGTTCGCGCCGAGCGCGATCGAGCTGCCGGTCGCACCGATCAGCGCGCCGACCGAGCGCGCACCGCTGGCCGCGCTGATATCGAGCGTCGCGCCGGTGTTGGCAAGATTCAGCGCGCCCGTCGACGAAAGGCTGCCGGCCCCCGACAGCGCGAGCGTGCCCGCACTGATCGTGGTGCCGCCGGTGTACGTGCTGGCGCCGCTGAACGTCTCGGTGCCCGCGCCTAGCTTGGTGATGCCGCCGGTGCCGCTGATCGCGCCGCCGAAGCTCTGGTTGGTCGCGTCGCCGAAGCTCAGCGTGTTGGCGCCGAGCGCCAGCGCGCTGCCCGCCACGCCCGACAGCGTGCCGATGGTGCGCGCGCCGCTCGCGGCGCTGATATCCAGTTGTGCGCCGCTGCCGCTCAGGTTGACCGAGCCGGTCGACACGAGGTTACCGGCGCCGGATAGCGCGAGCGTGCCGGCGCTGATGGTGGTGCCGCCGGTGTACGTGTTCGCGCCGCTCAATGTCTCCGTGCCGGTGCCTTGCTTGATGATGCCGCCAGTGCCGCTGATCACGCCGCTCAATGCGACGTTGGTCGCGTCGCCGAAGCTCAGCGTGCGCGTGCCGAGGGTCACGTTGCCACTGCCCGACAGTGCGCCGATCGTCTGGTTGGCTGCGGCGGCGCTGATGTCGAAGACCGTGCCGACGCCGTTGAGCACGACCGCGCCGGTCGAAGCCAGGCTGCCGGCGCCGCTCAACGCGAGTGTGCCGGCGTTGACCGTGGTCGAGCCGGTGAAGGTGTCCGCGGCGGTCAGCGTCACCGTGGCCGCGCCGTTCTTCGCGAGGCCGCCGGCGCCGCTGATCGCGCCACTCAAAGTCAGTGCATTGCTGCCGCCGAGGTTCAGCACCGCGCCGCTGGCAAGATTGACACTATTGCCTAGCGTCATGCCGGTCGTGGTGTCGAGCGCGCCGGTTGCGTTCACGTTGAGCGCACCCGAGCCGATCGCGCCGGCATTGCCGAGCACGAGCCCCGCACCCAGCGCATTCAGGTTCGTGCCGCCCGTATAGGTATTGACGCCCGTCAGCGTCACCGCACCGGTGCCCGCCAGCGTCAGGCCGCCACTGCCGGTGGCGGTGCCGGACAGCGTAAGTGCGTTGGTGCCTTGTACCGTCAGACCGCCGGTGCCGAACAGCAGCGTGTTGTTCAGATTGAGCCCGGCTACGGTCGCCGCCAGCGCGCCGCCGTTCGACGTGATGACGCCGGTGCCGAGGCTCGTGGCGTTATCGATGTTCGCCACGGCGCCGGAGGAAAGCGTCGCATCGCTCACCGCCGACGCGCCGCTGATGGTCCACGAGCCGCTATCGAGCGCGAGATGCTGGAAGTTGATGTAGTTGGGCATGCTGATCGACCCGGTGGTCGGTCCGCCCGAGCCTTGCTGCAGATGCAGCGTGTTGTTGCCGGCCGCGCCGCCGTCGACTATGCCTGCCGCGGCGAAGCCGATCGAAATGCCGACCACGCCGAGGATATTGCCGCTCACGCCGGTGCCGGCCTGCACGACCGAGCCAGTCAGCGCATTGAACGTGTTGGTCGCGCCCGCGCCCAGCGACACGCTGCCGGTGATCGTGCCACCGTTGGTAAACGTATTGCCGGCGCCCGCCGTGCCCGGCGCCTGGAACGCGACCCGGCCATTGATGATGCCGGCGGCGTCGTTCGTGAAGGTGGTCTGGCCGCCGCCATACACGGCGACTGTCGGGATGTCGCCAACGCCGACGGTGCCGGCCACCAGTGCGTTGCCGCCCATCAAGCCGGTATTCGTGATGCTGGTCGTGCCGCCGATTCCGTTCTGCACCGCCAGCGCGAGGCCGCTCAGGCCTGACAGATTCACGCCGAGGATGGCTGACGTGCCCTTCATGATGCCGCTGTTGTTGACGCTGACCGTGCTGGCCGACGTGTTGCCGATCACGGTGCCGCTCGACAGGATGCTGATCGCACCGAGCAGCGACGGGTCGATGGTACCGGCGTTGATCAGCGACACATTGTTGCCGGTCAGCGTCAGCGCCGTGCCGCCGACGCCCAGCAGCACGCCGAGGGTAGAAGTCGAGCTGGTCGTGACCGTCAGGTTGTTGGTCGAGCTTGCGAAATTGGGCGCCAGCGGATTGGCTGACCCAGTGCAAGTGACAACCACGCCGGCGGTCGAACAGACCGCCTCTGCTTCTTCGATGCCGACAGTGTTGAATGCGAGAAACACGCTCACCGCGAGCGCGGTCTTTTGCAGATTGAATTTGTTTCGACTGACGGCGCCTTTCACTGCTCCCCCTCAAGAACGTGAATCGACTGAAAATCGAACTGGACGGTTATGCGTTTTAAACAGACGACATCGTCCAGCCCGGTCGAATATCGACAGGCAACACTTGCAGCGGTTATGCCGGTTCATCGTTTCGCGGCGCGCGCGTGCCCGCCGCGCCTCGCTGGGCGCGGTTTAGCGAAAGCAGTAATGGAACCGGCTACAGGCGAGACGCCTGCTCAGGAAAAGCACATGATTGACGACCCCCAGATTGATACGCTCTCTCGTAGACCTTTGTTATCAACTTGAACGGCTTTCATCAGCATATACAAACTTATTTTTGCCGCAAGGGTGTCCTGGTTATATTTTTTTAACTCCAAAATCAAAATGCATAGGCATACGGTAAATATGCCTAAACTACCGATTACGCAGTATTAATGACAGCGCTTTTAAAGCGATCTGAATGGGTGTGAATAGAGAAAAACCCGGTGCGCTTGATTTTGAGATGGGATTGGGCCGGGATTCTCGTTGGGCTGAGGCCTGAGTTTGTCGGGTGGGATTTGTGCGGCCATTGGCACTGGGTGATGACTGGGCTTCGCGTTGTGGTTGGCGTGTGGTTGGCGCGGGGACTCGCGCCCAAGGTGTCGCTCAGCGGATGATCGTCACGCAGTCGGCAACGACAGGCGGCGCGTCCGGGCCCGTCATCAGATCGTAGAGGTCGGCGCGCGGGCCCTTGGTCCACCACGTGTAGCTGCCTGCCTGGTATTTGGCACCGGAGCCGGACAGCGTATTGACGAACAGCATCGGCCGACCCTTGACCGGCACGATCGCGAAGCTCTGGCCATTGATGGCGGACAGATAGGTAACCTGCAGGATCTTGCCGGTCGCGCAGGTGTATTTCTGCGTGCGCGGGTGCCGCGGCTGCGCTTCGCCGAAGCGCGGGGGCGCGGCATCGGCAGTGTTTGAATAGCCTGCGCCGCCGAGTGCCACGGACAGCGCGATGGCCATGTTGATTCGAGTCAGACACCTGTTCATCGAATCCCTCGCTTGATGCTGGACCTGCTTCGTGATGCAGACCGGTTAGCCGGCGACCGGAGTGCGCGTTGCTTGCGTTGCTTGCGTTGCTTGCGTTGCTTGCGTTGCTTGCGTTGCTTGCGTTGCTTGCGTTGCTTGCGTTGCTTGCGTTGCTTGCGTTGCTTGCGTTGCTTGCGCCGCGGCTCGTGCCGAACCGCGGCGACGCGTTATCGGGACGACACGGGCCGCACCGCTGCCGCAGCCTGCTTCGCGCGCGAGCGGGCTTCATCAATACTTGCGCCGCTCGCCACCGCGACGCCCATGCGGCGCTTCACGAAGCTTTCCGGCTTGCCGAACAGACGCAGGTCCGCATCGGGCACCGCCAACGCCTGCGCCACGCCTTCAAACCCGATGCCCGCTTCGTCAAGCCCGCCGTAGATCACCGCCGACGCGCCCGGCGCGCGCAGCGCGGTATCCACTGGCAGGCCGAGAATCGCGCGCGCATGCAGCTCGAACTCCGACAGGCGCTGCGACGCCAGCGTGACGAGCCCCGTGTCGTGCGGCCGCGGACTCACTTCGGAGAACCAGACGTCGTCGCCGCGCACGAACAGCTCGACGCCGAACAGGCCGCGGCCGCCGAGCGCCTCGGTAACCTTGTGTGCAACGTCACGCGAGCGCTCGAGCGCCTTTGCGCTCATCGGCTGCGGCTGCCACGACTCGACGTAATCGCCCGCCACCTGCAGATGGCCAATCGGATCGCAGAAACAGGTTTGCGTCGCGCCGCTCGCCGGGTCGATCGCACGCACCGTCAGTTGTGTGATCTCGTAGTCGAAATCGATAAAGCCCTCGACGATCACGCGCCCGTGATTCACACGGCCGCCGGCGAGCGCGTACTGCCATGCCGGCTCGACGTCCGCGTCGCTTTTCAGAACCGACTGCCCCTTGCCTGACGACGACATCACCGGCTTCACCACGCACGGGTAGCCAACCTTCGCGATGCCGGCCTTCAGCTCGTCGAGCGAGTCGGCAAACGCATACGGCGAGGTGGGCAAGCCGAGCTCTTCGGCGGCGAGGCGCCGGATGCCTTCGCGGTTCATCGTGAGTTGCGTGGCGCGCGCCGTTGGGATCACTTCGGCGATCCCGGCGCTTTCGATTGCGGCGAGCGCGTCGGTCGCGATCGCTTCGATTTCCGGCACGATCAGATGCGGCCGTTCGCTATCGACGAGTGCGCGCAACGCGGATGCGTCCGTCATGTCGATGACGTGCGCGCGGTGCGCGACCTGGTGGCCGGGCGCATTCGGGTAGCGGTCGACGGCGATCACTTCGACGCCGAGCCGCTGCAGCGCGATGATCACTTCCTTGCCCAGTTCGCCCGCGCCGAGCAGCATGACGCGCGTGGCCGATGGGGAAAGCGGTGTGCCGATACGTTGGCCGATCTGCATGAAAGCTCCGGAGAAATAACGCGTGTGACGCGAAGGTGGATCAATGACTGCGGCGATGTTAACATGCGCGACCCCAGCGCCCGCACGGGTTGGCCTCCGTTAGCCATTCGGCAGAGGCTAGCCCCCACGCAGCCGCTGTGGGCGGCGCGCCGCGCGCGTTTTCGCGCTCGCGTGCTGCAAGCGTAGTGCGTTACCCTTACGCCTTCGCCAGTTTCAACAGGAACGACGCCATGGTCTCCACGTCCGCCGCGCGATGCGTTGCGTATCTGCTTGCAGCGGTTCGCGGCCGCGCTGCCGCAGCCGTTGCTTGCGCTGCGTCCGTTGCCGCCTCGCACACTGCCGGGCTGGCGCGCCGCGTCTGCGGCGCGGCGGCGCGAAGTGCGCATGCTCAGAGCGCGGGCGCGCAGAACGGTTTTGCGTCGCACGCGCATGCACCGCGCAGCGCTGCGCTTGACGATGGCTCTGCGCGGAGCCGCTTCTCTCAAGCGGGTTCCCTGCACGCAGGTCTGCCGCGCGGCGCCTTCGCGTTCGCCGCGGCCGCGCTGTTGTGCGCGGCGTGCACGATGCCGAAGCACCTCGACGCGAACGCACCGCCGCCCGATCCGTTCAACCCCGCCGCGACGCAGCTGCTCGACAACACGAGTTGGGATCTCACCGGCTGGACCCAGCCAGGGGGCGCGGCGCGCACGGTGCCGCACGGCGACGACGGGCAAGCGCTCACCCTGACGCTGTCGACTGCCAATGGCCAGCGGCTCGCCAGTGGTTATTCGGGCTGCAACCGTTTCACCGGCACGTATCTGCTGCGCGACGGCAAACTCAGCTTCGGCCCGCTGGCGAGCACGCGTATGGCATGTGCCGGCGCGGCCGGCGAGCTCGAGCCGGCGTATCTCGACGCCCTTGCGCACGTCGAGCGCAGTGGCGTGCAAATGCAGCCGCCGCAGCAACTGCAGCTGATCGTCGCAAACGGGGACACCTTGACGTTCGCTCGCCATGGCCAATGAACGCAGGCGCGGCGGCTGTCTTCATGTTGTCGTCAATGCGGCTCACGCTTGATGCGGTGGCGCATGAGACTCGTGGCTTTCGCGGTGCAGTGTTGCTGCAGTTTAAACTCGACAAGTTGCGCTCGTGCCGGGCGCGTCTGTCATTCGTTGATGTGTAGAGCATGCATACGGTAGTTCTCAGCTGGTTCGGCGGCTCGACGGTCTGGTTTCTCCCTCTTTTCTGGCGCCTTGCGAGAGCCATGCTGCCGGGCGGCTCCGGCTTGCGTGGGCCCGGCACGATCCGCCTGTGGCTTGGCTTTGTCTGCGTACTCGTGGCCAGTTGCACGCTCGAGGCGTCGCTGCTGAATCTCGACGGGGTCGATCATGTTGGTCACGCGCTTGCCGGGCTGTTCGGGCATGTGCTCGGACACTTCGGCACGCCGCTCGCCATGCTCGTGCTGCTGGTAGTGAGCCTGCCCTGGCTGCTCGGCTTTCGCTGGACGCGGGCAGCCGCCTGGGCCGATGCGACGTTCGGGCTCGGGCTGCCGCGTCTGGGCAAACCCCATCACGAAGAAGCTCGCGGCCGGCGTTCGAACGACGTGGCGGCAGCTGCGCAGGCGACGCATCATGCCGGTGCGATGACGCCTCGCTCGAATGGGCGTTATGCGCGCCCGACCGTGTGGCGTCCGCAGGCTCCGACGCGTGGCAAAGGCGCATCGTCAGCGGCTGGGGCAGGTGTAGCGACAGGAACAGCGGCAGGCGCAGGCGGCCCTGCAGGCGCAACTCGGGGTGAAGCCGCCGCGGGCGGCGCCGGCGCGACGGCGCGCGTACCCACGCAGCAACCGGCCGCCTGGTCGCAGGCTGAGCCGACCGCGCCCGCCGGATGGTTGCGGGCAGAAAGCGAAGCAGGTAAGCCGCGCGAGCGGACAATGCGCGAAAACCGGCCTGGCCATGCCGGACCGAATGCAGGTGTGGCAGGGTTGGCGACCGGCTCCGCGGCTGTGGCTGCGGCTTCGCATGCGTCGCAAGCGGCGTCACAACCGGGGCTGTCGACAATGGGACACGCTGCGGCTCGCGGTGCAGCAGCCGCGCCGACCATGCCGGCCGCTCCGGTGCGCAGCGCGACAGCGCCCGCACAGGTTGCCGCTGCAGCAGCGCGCAGCAGCGGGGTCAATGCGACACGCAACGCGCCGGCGCGGTCTGTGCCCGCTCAGCCGGCGGGCATGAGACACGGACAGCAGGTGCCTACGGCACAAACTACTCGCCCGCCCGCTCCGGTTGGCGGCACGACTGCGCACAGACCGGCGCCGGCCTACGCGCGGCCCGCACCAGGCTCGCCGCACACCGAACCGGCTCCGAGCGTACGGGAAACGCTGCGCAGCATCGAAGAAAACACCGCGCGCTGGACGACGCTCGCAGGCGCCAGCCTCGCGCGGCGTGGTCAAGGGGAACCCGCGAAAGTCGCAGGCGATGCGATGGGCGCGGCGAGTGTGCAAGGTGATGAAGCGCTGGTACCCGGAGCACCGAATGCGGTGGAACCGGCGGAAGATGTTGCCGGGTTGGCGGCGGATTCGCTGCCTGTGATGGATCCCTCACAGGCAGCGGTTCCTTTGCAGGCGGCGGTTCCTTTGCAGGCGGCTGTCCCTTTGCAGGCGGTTGCTCCGTCACAGGCAACCGCTCCGTCACAGGCAACCGCCGCATCCCCCACGTCCGACGAGAACGCGCAGACACAGCAACAAAGTCCGGTCACAGCAAGCACGCCGCCGCTATCGACATCCGCAGCACCGAACGATGTACCGCCGCCCGAAGTGCATGACGGCCGGGCACTGCACCCGGCACTGCCCCCAGCACTCCCCCCGTTACCTGCCGAGCGCGATCCGGTTAGCGGCACGCCAGAGCCTGCGACAACACCGGCGGCATCCGCATTGCCCGCCGCATCTGCGCCATCAATTCCGCCCGCAGCATCTGCGCCGACGGCATCGCCCGCAACGCAGCCGGCACCGCCGTCGACCGAACATCACACGTCCGCACCGGCTGCACCTGCGTTCGTTACGCCTGCCGACCTCCCTGCGCTCGCCGCAGCCCAGTCGCAACCATCCGGCGAACAGTTCGCAGCGCACGCGTT
Organism: Paraburkholderia jirisanensis; assembly: GCF_054782355.1. Taxonomy (NCBI): domain Bacteria; kingdom Pseudomonadati; phylum Pseudomonadota; class Betaproteobacteria; order Burkholderiales; family Burkholderiaceae; genus Paraburkholderia; species Paraburkholderia jirisanensis. The sequence goes on from NZ_BAAGSQ010000021.1 coordinate 505,327, forward strand.
CCCGACCGCACTGCATATCGCGGCCACCGTCACGGCAAACATACCGGCGCAAAACGTCGTAGCCCAAACGTCCGCAGACCCGGCCGCTGCAACCCGCGAAGCCACAGGCCCATCCGCATCCGGGAACGCAACTGGTACAAGTCACGCAGCCGATCCGAAGACGTCCGCCGCGATTCCGCCTTGGGAGGACGCTGTCAATGACGAGCTGGTCGCCGCGCACCCGGTGTCATCGGCGCAGCACGTGCCGAGCGTAAGCACGCCGGCCGACGGAAATGGCACGCCTCACGCCGCGCCGAGGCTGCATGTCGTCAACCCGGGCACCATAGACAGCGACATCCGGCAGACGCCGGACACCCCTGCCCTATCGAACGTCGTGCGTTTCCCTGGCACGCCAGCTTCACTCACGGTGCACAGCACCGCGCACGACATGCTCGAACAGGCGTCCACGCCTACGGCACACACACTCGAAACGTCAGTTGCGAACGCAGACGCGGATGCAACGACAACCACAGCCGCAGACATACAACCGCATCCGCTGGCCACCCCAGCCCCGAGCGCAACCATCACGGACCTGCAATCATCCGCAGTCCAACCCGCAAACAGCGGCAACGGCAACGACAACGGCGACAGCAACCACAGCGGCGTACCCGACAGCAGCGGCAGCGGCATAGGTGACAGCAGCAGCATCGGCATCGCCGAACCCACCCCGCCACCGCCAGAACCCACCACCGCCCCTCGCCCGCTGCGCGGCCACGCCCCCACCAGCTTCGAATTCCACGCGCCCGCCGCGTCGCAGATCGAGTTGCCGAGCCTCGACCTGCTCGCGCGCGCGTCGAACGAAGTCGAAGCCGTCTCCGACGAAAAACTCGCCGAAACCAGCCAGTTGATCGAGCAGCGGCTGCAGGAATTCAAAGTGCCGGTGACCGTGGTCGGCGCGTCCGCGGGCCCGGTGATCACGCGCTTCGAGGTGGAACCCGCGCTCGGCGTACGCGGCAGCCAGATCGTCGGGCTGATGAAGGACCTGTCGCGCGGCCTCGGCCTGACGTCGGTCCGCGTGGTCGAGACGATTCCCGGCAAGACCTGTATGGGCCTCGAACTGCCGAACGCGAAGCGCCAGACGATTCGCCTGTCCGAAATTCTCGAGGCCGGCGTCTATCAGAATTCCACATCGCAGCTGACGATCGCGCTGGGCAAGGACATCATCGGCCATCCGGTCGTCACCGATCTCGCCAAGGCGCCGCACATGCTGGTTGCGGGCACAACCGGTTCGGGCAAGTCGGTGGCGATCAACGCGATGATCGTGTCGCTGTTGTACAAGGCCACGCCGGAAGACGTGCGCCTCATCATGATCGATCCGAAGATGCTCGAGCTGTCGGTCTATGAAGGCATTCCGCATCTGCTCGCGCCGGTCGTCACCGATATGAAGCTCGCGGCCAATGCGCTCAACTGGTGTGTCGGTGAAATGGAAAAGCGCTACCGGCTGATGTCCGCGGTCGGGGTGCGCAATCTGGCGGGTTTCAACCAGAAGATCCGCGATGCGCGCGCTCATGAAAAGAAGATCGGCAATCCGTTCTCGCTGACGCCGGAGAACCCCGAGCCGCTGTCGCCGCTGCCGATGATCGTCGTCGTGATCGACGAGCTTGCCGATCTGATGATGGTGGCCGGCAAGAAGATCGAAGAGCTGATCGCACGGCTCGCGCAGAAGGCGCGCGCCGCCGGCATTCACCTGATTCTCGCCACCCAGCGTCCTTCGGTCGACGTGATCACGGGCCTCATCAAGGCGAACATTCCGACTCGCGTCGCGTTCCAGGTGTCGTCGAAGATCGATTCGCGCACGATTCTCGACCAGATGGGCGCCGAGTCGCTGCTGGGCCAGGGCGATATGTTGTTCCTGCCGCCCGGCACCGGCTACCCGCAGCGTGTGCACGGCGCGTTCGTCGCCGACGAGGAAGTGCATCGCATCGTCGAGCATCTGAAGCAGTTCGGCGAGCCGCAGTACGAAGAAGGCATTCTCGACGGCCCCACCGGCGGCGACGGCGCGCCGCAAGACCTGTTCGGCGATGCGCCGGATGCCGAAGCGGACCCGCTGTACGACGAGGCAGTCGCGTTCGTCGTGCGCACGCGGCGCGCGTCGATCTCGGCGGTGCAGCGTCAACTGCGGATCGGCTATAACCGCGCGGCGCGGCTGGTCGAGCAGATGGAGGCGGCGGGACTGGTGTCGTCGATGGGTATCAACGGCAGCCGGGAAGTACTCGCGCCGGGGCCGGCGGAGTAATCCGGCCGCGCGCGGCACCTAAGGGGCAACTAAGGAGCACCTAAGGGGCAACTAAGCGCCGACCGACCCGCGCAGCCCACCGTGTCTACGACGGCGACACCCACTTGAAGTCCACCGGCGCGCCGATCTCGATGCGCGCCGGCTTCGCGTCGAGCAAGCCGCTTTGCGCATCGCGGCGAAACACATACGCGGTATCGCTATTCTGATTGCCGACGATCAGCCATTGCCCGGTCGGATCGATCGAAAATTCGCGCGGTGCCTTGCCAAGACTCGACTGGCGCCCGACTTCGCGCAGATGTCCGTTGGCCGCGTCGACCGCGTAGATCACGATCTCGTTGGCATCGCCGCGGTTGCTCGCGTACACAAAGCGCCCGTCCGGCGACACGTGAATCGCTGCCGCGCCCACCTCGCCCTTGAAGCCTGGCTTCGTCATCGGCACCACCTGCAGCTGATGCAGCGTGCCGTCGTCGTAGCGGAATACGGTGACGGTCGCTGCCAGCTCGCTGGTCAGATACGCGTATTTGCCGTCGGCGCCGAACACCAGATGACGCGGCCCCGAGCCCGCCTTCACGTCGACGTAGCGGCGCTCGGTCGGCCCGATCAGGCCGCGGCTGCCATCCGGCGTATAGCGGTACGAGTACAGCTTGTCCGCGCCGAGGTCTTGCGCGAACAGATAACGGCCGTCCGGCGAGAACACCGTCGAATGGACATGCGCGTTGTCCTGCCGCCCTTTCACCGGGCCGCTGCCGTCGTGATGCACGCTCAGCACCGCCGCCCCGACATGGCCGTCCGCCTGCAGCGGAAATACCGCGAAGCTGCCGCCCGGGTCCGATGCGACCGAATAGTTCGCGGTGGTCAGATAGCGGCCATCCGGCGAAATGCTCAGGTAGCACGGATCGTTGCCTTCGGACGAAACCTTGTTCAGGAACGCAAGTTGCCCACTCTTCGCGTCGAAGCTGAACGCGCTGACGCCGCCGCGCTGCGAAGCCGGACCGTTATCGCCGGGCAGCTCTTCGACTGCGTACACAAAGCGGCCGTCGCGGCTCGCGACCAGATACGAAGGGTTGACGGTACGCGCCGAACCGATGCGCGTCGCGGCACCGGTTTTCGTATCGAAGCGGTACACGTAGAGGCCTTCGCTGCGCGGCCCGGTATAAGTACCGACCAGCAGATCGTAGACGCCGTCTGCCGGTGCGGCGGCAGGCCCTTGTGCAAGTGCGGAGGTTGCCATGACCATCAGTGCGAGACCCTTTATTATCGAGGCTGTCAAACGTTGGGGTAAATGCGGTCGGGGTAGATGCGGTGCGGCGAGATGCAGTGTGGGCAGACGCTGTCGGCGACGGTGCATGACGACCTCCTGACATGGGTTTGTTCGGTTATTGTGGTGTCGCTGGTCTGCCACGCGCGGCCATGAAGGCGTGCCTGAGATGTCTCGTTGTCGTTATAACCGCAGTTGTAGCCGCAGTCGTAACCGCGGTTGAAGCCGCAAGTATAGAAGTGTCGCAAAGAATCGCCCAGTCATGCGCAAGGCCGGCCCATGTCGGCGGCTACGCAAGACAGTGGCGCAGTCGGTCTCGTCGAGACCTGTTCAAACCACGGAGTCTTCATGAACGTTACGCTTAGTCTCGGCCCGCTCGTTTCGCTGATCGCCGGCATCCTTATCCTCGTGATGCCGCGTCTGCTCAACTACATCGTCGCGTTGTACCTGATCATCATCGGCGTGATGGGGCTGGTCGGCATGAAGTGACCCGCGTGTCGAGATGCGCGAAGTGCGCGACGTGTGAGATAGACACGGTTTGCACGACGCGCACAGCCGCTCGCGCTGCACGCATTGCGTACAGCGCACGGCCGATGGCTCGCGAACGTTATGCGATAGAGCCCGCTGATACGGTTATGCGTGTGCCGCGCGATTCGCGGTTACTCGTGTGGCAGGCCCCGCTTGCGCGGAGCGCTGCAGCAAACAGGCGAGACAGGTAACCGGCTCAGATAAGCGAAACGCGTCCGGCACAGCGCTCAACCGTTCGACAGCTGGTCCAGACGCAGTCTGCCCTGCAGCGACAGACCGCCGACGGCATAATGGCCGTCAGCTTCGCTATAACGTTTGAAGCACGCACGCTCGACCAGAAACGCGGCGGCGGTTTCCATCCCGTTGCGGGACAGGCCGAGCGTACGGCTGTCGAGTGGTAGAAGTGTGCCGTCAGTCAACTCGCTGGCGGCGGACAGGATCGTGATGCAATCGGATTTCGACGGGTTCAGCATGGCTTTCATCCTCGAAACTGCACGTTGTGCACATGGCGGTACGGGCGGACGCGAACGGGCTGCCTGTCACATGACACGTCCAGAAGGTCTGATTGTAAGCAGGCAAAACGAACCACGCCAATACTCAATTTCTGCTGCCGCGCGGAATCAATTTGAAGCGCACGGGTCCGGCAGTCGCGGGTCCGGTAATATCAACGTCTGAGATTCAGACGGCATGCTGTCGCGCGTATTTTTTACGCGCCTGTTCTCCCTCTGTCCATTTTTGATCCCATGCCCGCTCCTATTGAAGACTATGCACTCGTCGGCGACGGTCACACGGCCGCGCTGATTTGCCGCAACGGTTCGGTCGACTGGCTATGCTGGCCGCGCTTCGATTCCGGCGCATGTTTCGCCGCCCTGCTCGGCACGCCCGATCACGGCCGCTGGCTGATCTGCCCGTGCGCCGAACAGTCGAGCCCGAGCCGGCGCCGCTATCGCGGCGAAACGATGATCCTCGAAACCGACTTCGAAACCGCCGAAGGCGCCGTCACCGTGATCGACTTCATGCCGCCCGGCAACGGCTGGTCGGAGCTGATCCGCGTGGTGGTCGGCCGGCGCGGCACCGTCAGGATGAAGATGGAGCTGGTGCTGCGTTTCGATTACGGCTTCTCGGTGCCGTGGGTGAGCCGCCTCGCGCACGAAAACGGCATCAAGGCGATCGTCGGTCCCGATACCGTCACGTTGCGCACGCCGGTCGACCTGCAAGGCGAGAACATGCGCACGGTCGCCGAATTCGACGTATCCGAAGGCGAGCGCGTGCCGTTTTCGCTCACCTACTCGCAATCGCACCTGCGCATCCCGCCCGCGCACGATCCGCTCACCGCGCTCGCGCGCACCGAAAACCATTGGGCCGAGTGGTCCGCGCGCAGCACCGTCGAGGGCCGCTATGCCGGGCCGATCCAACGTTCGCTGCTGACCCTGAAAGCACTCGCGTATGAGCCGACCGGCGGCATCGTCGCCGCGCCGACCACGTCGCTGCCGGAACAGCTCGGCGGCACCCGCAACTGGGACTACCGCTACGTGTGGTTGCGCGATGCAACCATCACGCTGCTCGCGATGATGCGCGGCGGCTACTACGACGAAGCGCGCGCATGGCGCGCGTGGCTCGGCCGCGTGATGGCGGGCTCGCCCGAGCAGTTGCAGATCATGTATGGGCTCGCCGGCGAGCGGCGCCTGCCCGAGATCGAAATCGACTGGCTGCCCGGCTACCAGGGCGCGAAGCCGGTGCGGGTCGGCAACAACGCGGTCGGCCAGCTGCAACTCGATGTGTACGGCGAAGTGATGAACGCGCTGCATCTGGCGCGCGTCGGCGGCCTGCAGGCCGATGAAACGGCGTGGAACGTGCAGTGCGCGATGCTCGTGCATCTCGAGAACATCTGGCAGGAACCCGACGAGGGCATCTGGGAAACGCGCGGCGGCCGCCAGCATTTCACGTTTTCGAAAGTGATGGCGTGGGTGGCGTTCGACCGGGTGGTCAGGTCTGCCGAAATGTTCGACTTGCCCGGACCGATCGACCATTGGCGCGAAATGCGCGCGCGGATTCACGCGGATGTCTGCGCGCGGGGCTTTAACGCCGAACTGAACGCGTTTACGCAGGTTTACGGTGGCAGCGAGCTCGACGCAAGCGTGCTATTGTTGCCGCTGCTCGGATTTCTGCCGCCGAAGGATCCGCGCATCGCCGGCACCGTCGTCGCAATCGAACAACAGCTGATGCATGACGGTTTCGTGATGCGCTACCGCACGACCGAATTCAACGACGGGCTGCCACCGGGTGAGGGAACCTTCCTCGCCTGTTCGTTCTGGATGGTGGACAACCTCGCCCTGCAAGGGCGCGTAGCCGAAGCGCGCGAGATGTACGAACGCCTTCTGTCGCTCGCCAACGACGTCGGGTTGCTCGCCGAAGAATACGACCCGGTGGCGGGCCGCCTGGTCGGCAATTTCCCGCAAGGGTTTTCCCATGTTGCGCTGGTTCACACCGGGCTCAATCTGATGAAGCACGAGCAGGAAATGGCCAAGGCCACCGGACAGCCGCCGCACAACGGCCATGGGCCTTCCGCTGGCACACTGAATACGGGCGCCGAGCCAACGCCTGTAGCATGACTTGATGACTTTCCTGATGACATCCGGCCACACATCGATAACACGCTTTTATTGTGGGACGGCGCACCGTTGTTGCATTGCACAACATCGCGCCGCCGGATATCATCGAACAAGTTTGACGGCCGCTAATGGACCTTCACAACCCTGACAACCCATCCGGCCAGCCTGACGCTACGCGTGTTTTCGCGCAGCCCCGCGCACCGCTAACGCTGGAGCACTCATGCTCTACCAATTTCATGAATTCCAGCGGGCTCTGCTGAGCCCGCTCACCGCCTGGGCCCAGGCGGCCTCGAAATCGTTCGCCAATCCGGCGAGCCCGCTTGCGTACATTCCTGGCGCCACGCGGCTATCGGCCGGCTACGAGCTGCTGTACCGGCTCGGCAAGGACTATGAAAAGCCCGAGTTCAATCTGCATCAGATCGTGAAGGATGGCCACAACATTCCGATCGTCGAGCAGACCATCATCGAAAAGCCGTTTTGCCGGCTGCTGCGCTTCAAGCGTTTTGCCGATGATACCGAAGCCGTAACCCAATTGAAAGACGAACCTGTCGTTCTGGTATGCGCCCCGCTGTCGGGCCACCATTCGACGCTGTTGCGCGACACCGTCCGCACGCTGCTGCAAGACCACAAGGTGTACATCACTGATTGGATCGACGCGCGCATGGTGCCGCTCGAGCACGGCCAGTTCGATCTCGACGACTATATCGCGTACATCCAGGACTTCATCCGCCATATCGGCGCGAAAGACCTGCACGTGATCTCGGTGTGCCAGCCGACCGTGCCGGTGCTCGCGGCCATTGCGCTGATGGCGAGCCGCGGCGAAGAGACGCCGCGCACGATGACGATGATGGGCGGCCCGATCGATGCGCGCAAAAGCCCGACTTCGGTCAACTCGCTGGCCACGCAGCATTCGCTGAGCTGGTTCGAGGCCAACGTGATCTACAACGTGCCGTCGAACTATCCGGGCGTCGGGCGCAAGGTTTATCCGGGCTTTTTGCAGCACACCGGTTTCGTGGCGATGAACCCGGAACGTCACGCGGCATCGCACTGGGACTTCTACCAGAGCCTGATGCGCGGCGACGAAGAAGACGCGGAAGCGCATCGCCGCTTCTACGACGAATACAACGCGGTGCTCGATATGGCCGCCGAGTACTATCTTCAGACGATCCAGGTGGTGTTCCAGGAATTCAGTCTCGCTGAAGGCACGTGGGAAGTTGCCGGCGAACAGGTGCGGCCGCAGGACATCAAGCACACCGCCTTGTTCACCATCGAAGGCGAGCTCGACGATATCTCGGGCAGCGGCCAGACCCGCGCGGCACATGAACTGTGCACCGGCATTCCGGCTAAAAACCGGCGCCACTTCACCGCGGAGAAGTGCGGCCACTACGGCATTTTCTCGGGCCGCCGCTGGCGCACCATCATCTATCCGCAGTTGCGCGATTTCATCCTCGAGCACAACAAGGCGCGCAAGCAGGAGAAGGAGCAGGTCGAAGCCTGAGTGCCCAGGCGCTCGAGCACCTGAGCTGCCCCAAACGCAGCGCGCAATACGTCAGCGGCCTCTTGATGAGGCCGCTGTCGCATTCAAGAGCCGGTACTCAGTTCGCCGAATCAGCGACGCAACAGGTAGGCGAGCAGAATTTCCGTATTCATCTGCACCATCTCGCTGCGTTCGGCCGCGGTACTGAAATCGCGGCCGAGCGTCGCTTCAAGCGTGAAGCGGTTCGACACGATGTAGTACCCCATCCCCGATAACGTCACATAAAACCGCAGCGGATCGACATTCGCGCGAAACAGCCCTGCGCGCTGGCCGCGTTCGAGAATGCCGCCGAGCGTCGTGACGATCGGCGAGATCATCTCGCGAATGCGCGTCGACTTCTGCATATAACGCGCCTCGTGCAGATTCTCGTTGTTGATCAGACGCAGCAGTTCCGGGTGATCGCGGTAGTAATCCCACACGAAATGCGCGAGCCGCGTCATCGCCTCGACTGGCGCGACGCCTGCCAGGTCGAGCGTGCGATCGGCTTCGGTGAGCGCGCTGAATGCGTGCTCGAGTACTGCAGTGAATAACTGCTCTTTACTACCGAAGTAGTAATAGAGCATGCGTTCGTTGGTCTCGGCTCGGCGGGCAATCTGATCGACGCGTGCGCCGAACAACCCACCATTGGCAAACTCCTCGGCCGCCGCCAACAGGATGCGACGCCGCGTGCCTTCAGGATCTCTTTTGATTTTGGGCTGATTCATGGTGGCATGTGCTTCGTGAGCCGCGTATTCCGGATCACATCGCCGGCTTTGCCTGGCCTTGCAAAACGGCGATGAGCGCGGGCTGGTTGGTGGATGCACCCTCCTGCGGTCATTCGTAAAGCGCTTCGATTATGGCACATGGTTCGGCAATGGCAATGGGGGAAATCGGCGATAATGTGCATTTGGCCAAAGCCTTGTCGCGCAAGCCGCGCAGCGCTTGTAGCGGGTGGCTTGGGTGGGTGGCCGGCAGTGAAGCGGCGCACATTCGCAGCATATTTGTCGCTGGTTCGTGGTGTGTTGCGTGGGCATTGATTGCGCGTCGATTGAGTCTGGTTGCGCGTCGGCGGCACGCGGCCTGCGTGTCGATCGCGCATCGGCATCGCGGTTTTGCGCGGCGTTTGCAGGGTGTTTGCGCGGTCCGGCGAGCGCCTTGTCGCTGCCTGTGCAGCGGTGTGATGCGTGTCGATGCATGTCGATGGGCGTCGATGGGCGTCGCGAACCGAGCGACGTCTGGCGTGTGCGGCAGCGCACACTCGCCGCGTAACAACAAGCTGCAGTGCATGCACGACACCAACGGCCAGGCCGCCCGGAAACACCGAACTCAAACCACATGCGCAAACGTGCCGGCCGCGCCGGCATCGATGAATCGCAGCAGAAGCCCCAACGCCGTCACCGTGACCGATCCGAAAACCCTCGCCGAGCGCATCGAAGATCTGCTCCCGCAAACCCAGTGCACGAAGTGCGGCTACGACGGTTGCCGTCCGTATGCCGAAGCCATCGCGCACGGCACTGCGAACTATAACCAGTGCCCGCCGGGCGGCGTCGAAGGGGTCGCGCGCGTCGCGGCGCTGCTCGGCAAGCCGGTGATTCCGATCAATCCGGTCAACGGCGTCGAGCGCCCGCGACCGGTCGCCTTTATCGACGAGAGCCTGTGCATCGGCTGCACGCTGTGCATGCAGGCGTGTCCGGTCGATGCGATCGCCGGTGCGGCCAAACAGATGCACACGATCATCGCCGAGCTATGCACAGGGTGCGATCTATGCGTTGCGCCCTGCCCGGTCGATTGCATCGCGATGCTACCTGTCACTGGCGAGGCGACCGGCTGGGATGCGTGGACCCAGCAACAGGCCGACGCCGCGCGCGTGCGTCACGATCGGCACCTCGCGCGGCTCGAGCGTGAACGCGAAGCCTCGGAGGCGCGCGCTGCGGCGCGGCGCGCGACGGCAAGCGCGGGCGCGGGCACGGGCACGGGCACGGGTGCAAGTGCTAGCGCAGGTGCAGATGCAAACACCGGCGCAACGGCGAGCGCAAGTGTCGACGCGAATGCAGCAAACGCAAACACAAACGCAGCAGGCGCGCTCGCCGCGGCAGGCGCTGACGCCGGCGCCGCTCAATCTGCGCCGGTAAACGACGCCGACGCAAAGAAGCGCGCCATCATCCAGGCCGCGCTCGAGCGTGCCCGAAAAAAGAAAGAAGAACTGGCAGCAAAAGGCCAGGCGCCACAGAACACCGCGAACGTCAGCGCCGACGTGCAGGCGCAGATCAATGCCGCGGAAGCACGCCGCCAGCGGCTCGGTATTGAAACGCAACCGGGCCTGCAAGAATCGGGCGATGAGCGACAACCCACGCGCCATGCGCCTGAAGCACGCGAAGCAAACAGCGCGCAGACGACGCAGGCGAACCAACCGGCAAGCAGCCCGACCGGTGCCACCCCTGCGAGTGACGCTGCGAGTGAAGGCGGTGAGCCATCCGGCAGTCGTCCATCAAACAATTCACCCGGCACCGCCAATCAGACAGCCGGCGACAACCCGCCGCCCGCTCCCCATACCAACCCGAAGCGCTAAAACGCCGACCGCCCCGCATGAACGCGAATAAACGCCGCGCGATCTACGAGACGCTGCAAAGCCTGAACCCGCACCCGACCACCGAGCTCGAGTACACGACACCCTTCGAACTGCTGATCGCCGTGATGCTGTCGGCGCAGGCGACCGACGTGTCGGTGAACAAGGCGATGCGCAAGATGTTCCCGGTCGCCAATACGCCGCAGCAACTGGTCGAACTGGGCGAGGAAGGCGTCGCCGGCTACATCAGGACGATCGGCCTGTACCGCACCAAGGCGAAGAACGTGGTGGCCGCGTGCCGCATCCTGCTCGACCAGTACGGCGGCGAGGTGCCCGCCGCGCGCGAGGCGCTGGAGAGCCTGCCGGGCGTCGGCCGCAAGACCGCGAACGTGGTGCTGAACACGGCGTTTGGCGAGCCGACCATCGCGGTCGACACGCATATCTTTCGGGTTGCGAACCGAACGGGTCTCGCCCCCGGCAAGGACGTGCGCGCAGTCGAGACGGCGCTGGAAAAATTCACGCCCGCCGAGTTCCGGCACGATGCGCATCACTGGCTGATTCTGCATGGCCGCTATGTGTGCAAGGCGCGCCGTCCCGAATGCTGGCATTGCGCGATCGAACCGCTGTGCGAATTCAGGCCGAAGACGCCGCCGCCCGATTTGTGACGGGCGCGTGCGCAATGGACGGGCACGCGCGGCAATGCCGCGGCCGGCACGGCTCGGGACAGCAGCGTAAAATGCATGGCTCATGCATGCGGGGCGCGACGGTCATACCGCGCGCGACGAGTGACGTCAAACGCCCAACGCCAAACGCCAAACGCCCAACGCTTGCGCTGCGCGACCCCGCTCCGCCTTCCCCGCTTTCCATTTTCACCACTGCCGATGTTCAATCCTAGCCGCGACGAAGTCCGACGTTTCTTCACCGACACCTGGCGCAAGCAGCGCGCGGGCGAAATCATGACGCCGCTCGAATCGATCGCGGCAGACTGGATCGTCGAGCATCCCGAGTATCACGCGCAGTTGAAGGACGCCGAAGCCGCTGCCGCCGAAGACTATTCACCCGAGCGCGGGCAGAGCAATCCGTTCCTGCACCTGTCGATGCATCTGGCGATCAGCGAGCAGTTGTCGATCGATCAGCCACCCGGCATTCGTACGGCACACGAGCGGCTGGCAGCGCGACTGGGCTCGACGCACGATGCACAGCACGCGATCATGGAGTGCCTGGGCGAAACGATCTGGGAAGCGCAACGCACCAATACGCCGCCCGATACCGATGCATATTTGCAGCGCATCGAACGGCGCGCATCACGCGACTGACCCAAACTGGTCACCGCTGTGGTTGCGACTACGGCTGCGGCTACGGCTCGCGGTTGCGGTTGCGGTTGCGGTTGCGGTTGCGGTTGCGGTTGCGGTTGCGGTTGCGGTTGCGGTTGCGGTTGCGGTTGCGGTTGCGGTTGCGGTTGCGGTTGCGACTACGACAAAGCCAGCCGTATCAGCAACGCGCAGAAAACGCCGCCGCGAGCGATCCCGCCACCCACCCATCGCGCAAAACCCCCGCCCCAAAAACAAACACCCCGCCGCAGCGGGGTGTTTTCGCATCCAGACAAGCAAAAGCGCTAAAAACCGCTTACTTCTTCTCGACCAGATCGCCACTGAGCGATTCGATATACGCGGCGATGTCTTTCATATCGCCTTGCGACAGGGTTTGCACCTGCGCCTGCATGATCGGGTTGTTGCGGCCCAGATGCGGGTTGCCGGTGCCCATCTGATACTGGCGCAGCGCCCAGTAGATGTAATCCGAGTGCTGGCCCGCCAGCTTCGGATACTCCGGGCTCACCGGGTTATTCAGCTTCGCGCCGTGACAGGCCGCGCAGTTATGGTTTTCGACCAGCACCTGGCCGTTGGAGGCGTCCGCCGCATGCGCCGCGCTCGATGCGGCGACGAAGCCGGCCAGCGCCAGTGATGCGCATGCCGTCTTGAACACCGTGTTGAAACCGTGTGGGTGCTTCTTCATGAATTCTCCTGGCCCGCGTAAGGAAATGACCGAGCGACTGACTTCAGCGCTGCGCAGCCGGTCATTTGTCGGGGTTGTTCTTTGAAGTGGCAGTTTGCGCTGCGTAATACGCGGCGATGTCCGCGATGTCCTGATCCGACAGCGACGCGGTAATGGCGCGCATCGTGTCGAAGTGGCGGTCGCCCTTCTTGTATGCGTGCAGCGCGTTGGCCAGATAGGTGGCGTTCTGGCCGCCGAGGATCGGTACCCGGTAGACCTCCGGGTAGGCCGTGCGGTAATCGGCAATGCCGTGGCAACCGATACACATCGCGACCTTGCCTTGCCCCGCTTTCGCGTTGCCGACGACATCCGCTGCCTGCGCGCTGGCCGCAAAGGCCGCGATGCCCGACAACGCTGCGATCACGACATGTTTGCCGACGAATTTTTTCATAGCTCTTGTAACCTGGCTTGAGGGGAAACGGCTCAAAAACGAGGGCCTCAAATCGCGGCGCTCAAAAAAGCGACGACCTGCGCCGTCATTTATTCCTGATTGCCACGCAGGCCAAAAAAATCGGCCCAATTGTACCGCGTCGCTGCGACGGGCGTCCACCGGACGGGCGGCTGGAGTTGCCTCACGAGTGATCGGCGCATCGGCCGCTGAAGCGGTCAGCGCAGCCGCTACCACCAGCCGCTACGATAAGCCCCTCGCCGCCCAGCCCAACAGCCCTTCTGACTTATACTGGTTTTTTTCCCGAACGAGCGTCCTGTCATGCGTTTCGAAGGCTCCTCGCAGTACGTCGCCACCGACGACCTCAAGCTCGCGGTCAACGCCGCGATGACGCTCAAACGCCCGCTGCTGATCAAAGGCGAGCCCGGCACCGGCAAGACGATGCTGGCCGAGGAAGTCGCCGCGGCCCTCGATATGCCGCTCTTGCAATGGCACATCAAGTCCACCACCAAGGCCCAGCAAGGCCTGTACGAGTACGACGCGGTGTCGCGCCTGCGCGATTCGCAGCTCGGCGACGAGCGCGTCAAGGACATCCGCAATTACATCGTGAAAGGTGTGCTGTGGCAGGCGTTCGACGCCGACCAGCAAACGGTATTGCTGATCGACGAAATCGACAAGGCCGACATCGAGTTTCCGAACGATCTGTTGCGCGAGCTCGACCGCATGGAGTTCTACGTGTACGAGACGCGCGAGCTGGTCAAAGCCAAACAGCGGCCACTCGTGATCATCACGTCGAACAACGAGAAGGAGCTGCCGGACGCCTTCCTGCGCCGCTGCTTTTTCCACTACATCAAATTCCCCGAGCCGGCGACGATGCAGCAGATCGTCGAGGTGCACTATCCCGGCATCAAGCGCGAACTGCTGACGGCGGCGCTCGAGAGCTTCTTCGAGCTGCGCAACGTGTCGGGCCTGAAGAAGAAGCCGTCCACCTCCGAACTGCTCGACTGGCTGAAGCTGCTGCTCGCCGAGGACATCCCGCCCGAAGCGCTGCGCTCGAGCGACCACAAGCAGATCGTGCCGCCGATGTCCGGTGCGCTGCTGAAGAACGAGCAGGACGTGAGCCTGTTCGAACGGCTCGTGTTGATGAACCGCAACAACCGCTAAACGGCACGCGAGCGCCCCGACCGACGCGGAGAACCCAGCATGCTGATCGACTTTTTCTATACGCTGCGCGCGGCAAAACTGCCGGTTTCGGTGAAGGAATACCTGACGCTGCTCGAAGCGCTAAAAGCGGATGTGATCGCGCCGTCGCTCGACGAGTTCTACTACCTGTCGCGCATGACGCTGGTGAAGGACGAGCAGTATTTCGACAAGTTCGACCAGGCGTTCGGCGAGTATTTCAACGGTGTCGCGCAGACCGCCGAACTGGCGCTCGACCTGCCCGAAGACTGGCTGGCCAAAAAGCTGCGGCGCGAGCTGTCGCCGGAAGAAAAGGCGCAGATCGAGGCACTAGGCGGCCTCGACAAGCTGATGGAGCGCCTGAAGGAAGTCTTCGACGAGCAGAAAGGCCGCCACGAAGGCGGCGGCAAGTGGATCGGCACCGGCGGCACGTCGCCGTTCGGCAATGGCGGCTACAACCCGGAAGGCATCCGCATCGGCGGCGACAGCGCGGGCAACCGCAGCGCGGTCAAAGTATGGGAAGCGCGCGCCTACCGCGACTACGACGATCAGGTCGAAATCGGCACGCGCAACATCAAGGTGGCGCTGCGGCGGCTGCGCCGCTTTGCGCGCGAAGGCGCAGCGGACGAACTCGACTTGCCCGACACGATCCGCAGCACGGCCGCGAACGCCGGCTGGCTCGATCTGAAGATGGTGCCGGAGCGGCACAACAACGTGAAAGTGCTGATGCTGCTCGACGTCGGCGGCTCGATGGACGACCACATCCGCCGTACCGAAGAGCTGTTTTCCGCGGCCAAGGCCGAATTCAAGCACCTCGAGTTCTATTACTTCCACAACTGCGTGTACGACTTCCTGTGGAAGCACAACCGGCGCCGCCACGCCGAGCGCACCGCGACGTGGGACGTGCTCCACAAGTTCACGCCCGACTACAAGCTGATCTTCGTCGGCGACGCGACGATGAGCCCGTACGAGGTGCTGCAGCCGGGCGGCTCGGTCGAATACAACAACCGTGAAGCCGGCGCCGTGTGGCTGCGGCGGCTCGCCGATCACTTCCCGCGCCATGCGTGGCTGAATCCGGAACCGGAAGGTTTGTGGGAATACCGGCAGTCGGTCGCGATGATCCGCGAGGTGCTCGGGCACCGGATGTATCCGCTGACGCTCGCCGGTCTCGAAGCGGCGATGCGCACGCTAAGCAAGTAGGCGCTGCGCGTTCCCGCAACCGGTCGCACAACCGGTCGCAAACCCGATCGCAAACCCGGTCGCAAACCCGGGCCGCCCCACTCAACCCCGGTTCTTCCCCGTTAAAATAAACCCCCGATGCGGCGCAATGCCGCAGCGGGAGCGTCGCAATCACGCAACAAAACCACGGAAAACCGCCTGCATGACCTCGCCTTCGCCCTCTTCCGCCGATCTTCCGGCGCCTCCGCGCGCACCGCTGCGACCGTTTGCCGATTCGTCGCTATCGGCGATGGTGGCCGGCTTCGTCGCGATGATGACGGGCTATTCGAGTTCGCTTGTGCTGATCTTCCAGGCCGGCCAGGCCGCACACCTGTCCGACGCGCAGATCTCGTCGTGGATCTGGGCGCTCTCGGTCGGCATGGCGCTGACCACCATCGGCCTGTCGTTGCGCTTTCGCGCGCCGATCGTGATCGCGTGGTCGACGCCCGGCTCGGCGCTGTTGATCGCGTCGCTGCCGCACGTGCCCTATGCGCAGGCGATCGGCGCGTTCATTGCTTGCGCGCTGCTGCTGACCGCGGTCGGTCTGACCGGCTGGTTCGATACGCTGATGAAAAAAATTCCGGCCGGCATCGCCTCTGCTTTGCTGGCCGGCATCCTGTTCGAGATCGGCATCGAGATCTTCCGCGCGGCGCAGTATCAGACCGCGCTGGTGCTGACGATGTTTTTCACCTATCTGATCGTCAAACGGATTGCCGCGCGCTACGCGATCGTGGTCACGCTCGTGCTCGGCATGGCCGCGGCCGGCGCGCTCGGGCTGCTCGATTTCAGCCACTTCCATATCGCGCTGGCCGTGCCGGTGCTGACGGTGCCGTCGTTCTCGCTGGCGGCGATCGTCAGCATCGGGATTCCGCTGTTCGTCGTCACGATGGCGTCGCAGAACGTGCCGGGCATCGCGGTGCTGCGCGCCGACGGCTACACCACGCCGTCGTCGCCGCTGATCTCGACCACCGGCATCGCGTCGCTCGTGCTGGCGCCGTTCGGCGCGCACGCGGTCAATCTGGCGGCGATCACCGCGGCGATGTGCACCGGCCGCGAAGCGCACGAAGACCGCTCGAAACGCTACATGGCCGCGGTCTGGTGCGGCGTGTTCTATTTCGTCGCGGGGATTTTCGGCGCCACCATCGCGGCGCTGTTCGCCGCGCTGCCGAAGGCGCTGGTCGTGTCGATCGCGGCGCTCGCGCTGTTCGGTTCGATCATGAGCGGCCTCGCGAACGCGATGGGCGACCTGAAGCAGCGCGAGGCGGCGCTCGTCACCTTCATGGTGACCGCCTCGGGCCTCACGCTGCTGTCGATCGGCCCGGCTTTCTGGGGACTGGTCGCCGGCCTCGCGACCCAGGCCGTATTGCACGCGAAGCGCGGCTGAACAGGGCTCACACCGCTTCGCGAGCCATGCGCGGCCGATCCGCCATAAAATGAAGGGACCGGGCACCGTTGCGCGCTACTATCGACGGTGCACCGCCCAGGCACGACGGGATCTTGCGGGATGACCCGCTGCCCCGGCCGCCGTCCGCAGCTCGGCACCGGCAGCGTCATCATTTTCTGAACCACGGCGCCCACGCGCCTCAAAGGCTCGACATGACTACTGCACTCGATCAACTGAAGCAATACACGAAGGTCGTTGCCGACACCGGCGACTTCCAGCAACTCGCCCAGTACAAGCCGCAGGACGCGACGACCAATCCGTCGCTGGTTCTGAAGGCCGTGCAGAAAGACGAATACAAACCGCTGCTCGAAAAAGCCGTGCGCGACAACGCCGGCAAGCCGGTTGGCGAGGTCATCGACCATCTGCTGATTTCGTTCGGCACCGAAATCCTGAAAATCGTGCCGGGCCGCGTGTCGACCGAAGTCGATGCGCGCCTGTCGTTCGACACCAAGGCGTCGATCGACAAGGGGCACGAGATCATCAAGCTGTATGAGAAGGCCGGCATCGGCCGCGAGCGCGTGCTGATCAAGCTCGCGTCGACGTGGGAAGGGATCCGCGCCGCCGAAGTGCTGCAGAAGGAAGGCATCAAGTGCAACATGACGCTGCTGTTCTCGCTCGCGCAAGCCGTCGCGGCCGCGGAAGCCGGCGCGCAGCTGATCTCGCCGTTCGTCGGCCGGATCTACGACTGGTACAAGAAGAACGCCGGCAGCAACTGGGACGAGGCACGCGACGGCGGCGCCAACGACCCGGGCGTGAAATCGGTGCAGCGCATCTACGCGTACTACAAGAAGTACGGCTACAAGACCGAAGTGATGGGCGCGAGCTTCCGCACGCCGGGCCAGGTGCTCGAACTGGCCGGCTGCGACCTGCTGACCATCAGCCCGGACCTGCTGCAGAAGCTGCAGGAGAGCACCGAAAAGGTCGAACGCAAGCTGTCGCCGGACGCGAGCAAGGGTGAGGACATCGCGCGCGTGCCGGTCGATGAGCCGACGTTCCGTTTCCTCGTCAACGACGAGGCGATGGCGACTGAAAAGCTGTCGGAAGGCATCCGCGTGTTCGCGGCGGACGCGGTCAAGCTGGAGAAGATGATCGAGGCGTTGCGGTAAGAAGACAGCGGGCGCGCAGCGGCGCCTGGCGTAGCGGCGCCCGGCCAAGCACGCGCGGCGTCGCTATGCCCGACGTATCGACGCCTCGCAGCCGTCATCAGGCACGGCGCATGCCGCGGATTTCCGCGGCATGCGCCGTTTGCTTTTGTGCTGCATCGCGGCTGCCCGATACTGCGCTCCGTATAGCGTCGGGCGACCGATTGCGCGTCGCCTACAAACTTTCACAGAGCGCCGCGACGCGAAGACTAGAATCGTCGGCACAGCTACGTTGCGTCCACAAGGCGCACCAACGTGCTGTGCGAAATGACACCCCCGCGGTCACTCCGCGGCACCCCACCAGGAGACGACGATGCTAGTTCAGCCCTACCTGTTCTTCAACGGCCGCTGCGAAGAAGCGCTCAGGTTCTACAGCGACAAGGTCGGCGCGCAAGTGCTGCTGCAGATGCGCTTCAAGGACGCGCCGCCGAACCCCGAACGCCCGATCACGCCCGGCACCGAAGAGAAGATCATGCACACGACGCTGCGCATCGGCTCGACCGAACTGATGGCCTCCGACGGCAACTGCGATACGTCGGCTGGCCCGCACAGCGGCTACGCGCTGTCGCTGACCGCCGACGACGCCGCGTCCGGCGAAAAACTCTTCAATGCGTTAAGCGACGGCGGGCAGATCACCTTGCCGTGGCAGCAGACGTTCTGGTCGAAGGGTTTCGGCATGCTGATCGACCGCTTCGGCGTGATGTGGATGGTGACGATTCCGCACGAAACGGACGCGGGCGCGTAGGCGTAGCCCTTAAGCGCAACGCCGGGCTCAACGCGGCGCCGGCCGTCGCACGTGCCGCTCGATATTCCAGCCCGGCTCGGTTTCGACGATCAACGTGCGCAGCCGCTCGACCTGCTCCGCGAGCCGTTCGTTGAGCCAGTACGGCCCCTGCAGTTCGGGCGCGACCCGCGCGGCGCCCGCCGGATCGAGCGCGGTAGCCGGACACGGCGCCGGCATCCGCACCTGCTCCGCGTGCGTAAAACGCAGCGCCCGCGCCAGCCCCAGCAACACCGCCCGCACCGCGAACGCATTGGCCCGGCATTGCCGCGCGAATGCTTCGCGAGTCGCCTGATCGGCGCGCGTCAGCACATCGTTCGACATGATCTCGAGCGCGCTTAGCAGGCTGCGATGCAACTGCTGGATCTGGTCGATGCGCGCCTGCGCAATATCGGTCTCCTTTGCAACCCACGGCATCACGGCGCGCAATTGCACGAGCCGCCGCGCCATGCGCAGATACGACGCCGCCTGCTCCTCCTCCGACAGCCACTCGCCGTTCGCGAGGCGCGCGTAGATGCGCGCGCATTCGCGCAGGTTGTCCGACAGCAGATAGCGCCACGAATAGGTCGCATGCAGCGGCAGCGCGAACGAGAACACCAGCGCGATCAGCGTGCCGAGCGCGACGTCGGCGGAGCGCCACAGACCGTCGGCGATATGGTTGTCGCCGAAGCCGCCGGCGATGCACATCGTGATCGCGGTCAATAGCGCCATATAGCCGGTCGAGCCGATCGCAAAATAGCTGCATACGCCGGCGAACACCGACATCAGCGCGGCGGTCACCGCGAGCGAGCCGAACACGCTGTGCTGGACGATCAGACCGAGCCCGAAGATCACGCCGATCGACGTGCCGATGGTCCGCTCGACTGCCTTGCGGCGAATATTGCCGTGATGCTGCAGGCCGCCGATCACGATCAGCACGGTGATCGACGCCCAGATACCGTGCGGCAATTCGAAGTACGCGGTCAGCAGCACCGACACCAGCATCGCGACGCCGACGCGCAAGCCGTGCAGCACCCTGGCGTGACGGTAGCGGTAATACGGTGAGGTGATGGTGCGCAGCAGGCGCGCGATCGCGGAGCGGCGGTGCCCGCCGTGCGCCAGGCTGGCGCGGCCAGCCGAGGGGGAATGGTCCAGAGCCATGGTTCGTCCTCGCAATGGTTCGAATCGTGGATCGGTGCAGCGCGGGGGTGAAGTGCGCAGTATCGCGCACCTGATGGCGTCTGACAGCAACGCGGCGCACAAATAGAAAAGCCCGGCGGGGGTCGGCCGGGCGATGGGAGGTGGAGTGAGACTTGCACGCTGCATTGCAGCAGCGCGCGGCGGTATGGGCGTGCGGTGGCGTGGGCGCGTGACGTTGCGGAACTGTCCGCGGCGCACAGCGGCTCCGCATCACACGTCGCCTGACACACGCGTCTTCCGCGCTGTGCGGCTGGCCATGCACGGCGCGCTCGCGCTCACGCGCTAGCGGCGCACACGACTGGCGCCGGTGCGCTCAGCGGCCCACCGTCACGGCCCGCTTTGCTTGCGCGCGCGCCGCACCGCATCCGCATCGACCGCCGGCGCGTCGTTGCCCCATGCACTACGGATAAACGTCACGACGCTCGCGATCTGACTGTCGTCGAGCCGTTGCGCGAACGACGGCATCGTGAACACGGTCGGCGCCGTTTGCGTGCCCGGCATCGACGCGCCGTGCAGCACGATATTGATCAGCGAAGTCGGATCCTGCGCGTTGACCGTCGAGCTCAGCGCGAGCCGCGGGAATACGCCGTCGTAGCCTTTGCCGTCGCTGCGATGGCAGGCGGCGCAATTGTCGAGGAAGGTGCGCGCGCCCGGCAGCGTGGCCTGCCCCGCGTGCAGCGCCTGCGCCGTCTCGTCCGAGTACACCAGCGACGCCCGCTGCCCCGCCGGCGCAAGCGCCTGCAGATACTCGGCGATCGAGTTCAGATCCGCGTCGCTCAAATACTGCGTGCTGTCCTGCACCACGTCGTGCATCGCGCCGAATGCGGCCGAGTGCGCGTTGCGGCCGGCCTTCAGGAAGCTCACGATGTCGTCGCTGCTCCAGTCGCCGAGGCCGTCCGCGCGGTCGTCGCGCAGGTTGTTTGCGAACCATTGCTCGACCACGCCGCCGCGCAGGAACGACAGGCCGCCGGCATCGCTCAGCGCCTGTTCCTGCAGCAAGGTGCCGCGCGACGTATGGCAGGCGCCGCAGTGACCCAGCCCTTCGACCAGATAGCGGCCACGCTCGAGCGACACCGTGCTGCCGTCCAGCGCAGCCGCGTCGGCCTGTAGCGCGACACCGGGCGCGAAGGCGCGGCGCCACAGGCTCAACGGCCAGCGCATCGACAACGGCCACGGAATCGTATTGGCCACCCGCGCCTGATGAACCGCGCCGACGCCGTGCATGAAGTACGCGTAAAGCGCCTTGACGTCGTCGGGCTGAACGCGGGCGTACGACGGATACGGCATCGCCGGGTACAGCGAATAGCCGGCCTGCGCGACGCCGTGGCGCAGCGCGCGGTCGAAGTCGGCGTAGGTATAGCTGCCGATGCCGGTCTGCGCGTCCGGCGTGATGTTGGTCGAGTAGACGGTGCCAAGCGGCGTCGCGAGCGGCAGGCCACCGGCAAACGGCTTGCCGCCCTTTGAGGTGTGACAGGCGACGCAATCGCCGGCACGCGCAAGATATTCGCCGCGTTTGACGAGCGCGGCGTCGGCGGCGGATACAGTTACGGCGCGCATCGCAGACGGCGTCGCAACCGGCGCCGCGGACGAAGTCACCGCGGAGGCAGCACTCGGTGCCGAAGCGAGCGCCGCAGCCGACGTCGAAGCCGCACCCCCATCTCCAGTCACAGCCGCCAATACCGCCGTTCCGCTCGCCGCAACCGCCATCGCCGCGACCAGCCCCACCGCCCCCAAACGAAGCGCAATCGCCTTCTTTCTCATGCCTGCACCATCGGTCCGGGGTTCTTCAGATACTGCTCGCGAATCGCACGCGCGGCCCAATAGCTGAGCGCGCCGACCAACCCCGTCGGGTTGTAGCCAAAATTCTGCGGAAACGCCGACGACCCCAGCACGAACACGTTATGCACGTCCCAGTTCTGCAGATACCGGTTCACCACGCTCGTCTTCGGATCGGCGCCCATCACCGCGCCGCCGGTCGTATGCGTGCTCTGATAAACGCGCGTATCGAAGTGCGAGCCCAGCTTGCGCGCGTTCGAATCGACCTGGTTCGTCAGCACGCGCGCGACGCGCTCGGCCTGGCCCACCGTGTACTGCGTCATCTTCAGCTCGTTGTCGTGCCAGTCGAACGTGACGCGCAACAGCGGCTGGCCATACGCATCGCGATAGCTCGGATCGAGACTCAGATAGTTGTCGCGGTACGACATCACCGAGCCCTGCGCGACGATCGTCATCATCCGCTGGTAGCTGTCCTGCACCGCGGCTTTCCAGCCGCTGCCCCAGTTCTTTGCGCCTTTGGGCGCGCCTGCCTGGCCGATCGGCCGTCCGCCGGTGCGGTTGTGACGCACATTCGCACCGCCGATAAAACCGAGCGGACCATGATCGAAGTTGTCGCCGTTGAAATCGTCGATCGCCTGGCCGCCCCCGCCCGCGCCGATAAACGGATTCAACTGGGTGCCCTTCGGCAGGAACGCGTTGACGCCGCCGTTCATCTGGTATGCGAAGTTCCGGCCGACTACCCCTGCGCCGCTCGCCGGATCGTACGGTTCGCCGATCCCCGACAGCAGCAACAGGCGCACGTTGTGCATCTGGAACGCGCTCAGCACCACGATATCGGCCGGCTGCTCGATCTCGCGGCCTTGCGCGTCGATATAGGTGACGCCGGTCGCGACCTTGCCGCTCGCATCGCGATTGACGCGCAGCACCTGGCAGCGCGTGCGCAACTCGAAGTTCTTCTTCTGCAGCAGTACCGGGTGAATCGTCGTCTGCGGCGACGACTTGGCGTACATGTAGCAGCCGAAGTCCTCGCAAAAGCCGCAGAAGTTGCACGGTCCGAGCCGCACGCCGTACGGGTTCGTATACGGTTGCGACGCATTGGCTGCCGGTATCGGGAACGGCTCGTAACCGAGTTCGCGCGCCGCCTTCGCGAACAGTTGCGCGCCGTACACGTCCTTCAGCGGCGGCAGCGGAAACTCCTTGCCGCGCCACGCCTCGAGCCGGTTGCCGCCCGCCACCACCGTGCCGTTCAGATTGCCGGCCTTGCCCGAGATGCCCGCCACCTCCTCGAAGCGCGTGAAGTACGGCTCGAGTTCGTCGTAGGTCACGCCGAAATCCTGAATCGTCATGTCATCCGGGATGAACTGCTTGCCGTAACGCGCCTCATAGTGGCTGCGCAATTGCAGGTCCGACGCCTGCGGCCGCCACGTCAGGCCGTTCCAGTGAAAGCCCGCGCCGCCCACACCATTGCCCAGCAGCATCGCACCATGCTGACGGTACGGCACGGCAAGCCCATCGGGCGCGTGGCGGAACGTCAGCGTTTCCTTTGAGAGATCCTGGTACAGCTCGCCGCGAATCGCATACGCGAGTTCGTCGGCGACATTCGGATACTTCGCGTTGTTGGCGGTGTCCTGCATTTCGCCGCGCTCGAGCGCGAGCACGCTGAGGCCCGCTTCGGTCAACTCTTGCGCCATGATCGCGCCGGTCCAGCCGAACCCGACCATCACCGCATCGACCTTGTCTTTTTTGATCGCCATCGTTACGCCTGCTCTCCAAGAATCGATACCGGACCCAGCGCGTACTTTTCGCCTGGCTGCTCAACCCAGTCCGCGTAGTCCGCGCGGGCACCCGGGAAGCCGATCATCTTCCAGCCGGCCATGCCCTTGTTGCCGCCGTACATCGGATCGGCGAAGTAGCCTTCCTTCGTGTTTTGCAGCAGCGTGTTGAAGAACAGCTTCGACGGCACCGCGTCGAGATGGATCTGGCCCGCTTCGAGCTGATCGAGAATCTGCACGCGCACCGCAGGCGGCAGCGACGCGAACGGCTGGCCGTGTTCGTGCACGCACCACACGTTGCACGCTTCGATACCGTGCCGGTAGATGTCGCGCGGCACGAGGCCCAACTGATAGCCGAGTTCGGTGGCCACCTCCGGATGAAACGGGCCCTGCATGTACCACAGCTTGCCGTGGCCGTAGGGCGTTTCCATCTGGCGGTCGATGAACTCGGGCACGCCGGCTTCGAGTGCGCCGGCGCCGGTTGCATCGGCGGGAATCAGCTCGTCGACGGCCGCGTGCAGGAAGGTCCATTCCGACGTGGTGAAGTAGACCGGCGCGTACTCCGCCTTGTCGTTGCTCGCTGCGGCCGGTGCCGGTGCCACTGCGGCGGACGCGGCCGGGCCCAGATCGACCGCCGCATTCGAGCGGGTACAGCCTTCCTGTGCGACCAGCACCGGGGTCAACGCCGTCGCGGGAAGAATCGTGAATACCTGACGCAGAAATTTTCTGCGCGGCTGATCGTCGTTATTCATTGGGTAGCGTGGGGTTCGGCTAATGCGTGGAACGCACCGGCACACGGCCGGTGCGGTAAAAAGCGTGGGCTTGCAGCGAACGCGACGCGCAGCAGGTCGCGCAAGTAGTGCGGACTGCGTGCGGTTAGAAGGTTGTCCAGTCGTCCGCGGCTGCGGTCGTCGCGGTCGCCGCTGCAACGCCCGGCTGGGCCGCTTGCGCGGTAGAAGCAGTGGAAGCGGTAGTGCTGGCGGCGCCGCTTGCAGCCTTCCTGCCCGCGCCTGCCTGCGTTTGTGCCGCCGGGCTCGCACCCGCCGCGCGACGCGCGGGACGTGCATGGCTTGCCGCCGGACGCACGGCAGCCGCGCTCGCCGACGGCGACGCCGCAGCCAACGCAACACGCGGCGCAAGCGCCTGTGCCGCAAAGCCGCCCTGCTCGATCTTGAAGCTGACCACCGCCGCGCGCAACTGCCCCGCCTGGTCTTCGAGCGAAGCTGCTGCAGCCGCAGCCTGCTCGACCAGCGCGGCATTCTGCTGCGTCACGTGGTCCATCTGCGAGATCGCCTGGTTGACCTGCTCGATGCCGCGGCTCTGCTCGTTCGACGCCGCCGCTATCTCGCCGACGATGTCGTGCACCCGTTCGATCGACTGGCTGATCTGCTCCATCGTATTGCCCGCCCGCGCGACCAGTTCGGTACCCTCGCGCACCCGTGTCACCGAGGTGCCGATCAGGTCCTTGATCTCCTTGGCCGCCGAGCTCGAACGCTGCGCGAGCGAACGCACTTCGGCCGCCACCACCGCGAAGCCGCGGCCGTTCTCGCCGGCACGCGCGGCTTCCACCGCCGCATTCAACGCAAGGATGTTGGTCTGGAACGCGATGCCTTCGATGATGCTGGTGATTTCCGCGATCTTGCCGGAGCTGTCGCCGATGCCGGTCATCGTCTGCACCACCTGGCCGACGATCTGGTTGCCCTCCACGGTCACCTGACGCGCCGTCGCTGCCAGCTGGCTGGCCTGCTGCGCGTTATCGGCGTTGTGCTTGACCGTCGAGGTCAGCTCTTCCATGCTCGCCGCGGTTTCCTGCAGCGACGCCGCCTGCTCCTCGGTGCGCGCGGACAGGTCCTGATTGCCGGCCGCGACCTCGCGCGTCGCGGTGGCGATCGCTTCGCTGCCGCTGCGCACGTTGCGCACGGTGCCCGACAAACGCTCCTGCATGCGCGCGATGCCTTGCAGCAGTTGCCCCATCTCGTCGTGCGAACTGGCCTGAATCAGGCGCGTCAGGTCGCCTTGTGCGATCTGGTCGAAATGTTCGAGTGCATCGTCGAGCGGCCGGCCGATCGCGCGCTGCAGGTTGAAGAAACTCGCGATCGCGGTGACGAGACCCAGCGCGACCGCCGCGAGCGTGACGATGCGGAACAGCGAAAACGACTGCTCCTGCGCGATAAAGCTCTTCTTCGCCGACGTGTACTGGTAGGCGCGCAGCGCCGCGCTGCTGGTGTGATACGTGGCGAACAGCTCGTTGTTGGCCACCGTCGCGTGCATGATCTGCGCGCTGTCGCCGCTTAGCAGCGCCTTCGAAAATGCCTCGAGACCTTCGTCCATCGCGGCGCGCTTCTGCAACAGGTCGCGGGCCAGCTTGTCTTCGTCGTCGTCTCTTGGAAGCTTCATGTAATTGTCGAGACTCGCGCGCGCTTCGGTGCGATAGTCGCGCGAGTGCGCGAGGATGCTGCGCAGGTCCGGCGTCGTCGGATTGAGCGCCGCGCGCGCCAGCGTCGCGCGTTCGCGCTGCAGGCTGGTCTCGGCGTCGCCGATGTAGGTCGTGCTCGGCAGCTTGTTGCTGTAGGTGTCGCGGTTCGCATCGTTGCTGTTGGTCATGCCGGTAATGCCGAGCGCGCCGATCACCAGCAACAGCACCGACAGCAGACCCATCGCAAACGCGAGACGAGATTTGATCGAGAGACGCATGGTCCGAGCCCCTGGGCTTTTGATTTGATTTGATTTGATTTGGGTAATGTCGGGGTTAACGACGACCACGCCAGTATCTTTAGCAAAGGCTTCAAAACTCATTGCGGCGTGAGCGGTTCAGCTTGTATTGCACAGGGCCGGTGCGCTATCGAACCATTCAGCAACAGTCTTTCAATGCGAAAGAAGCAGGCGAAAGAAGTAAATGAAAGAATTGCTTGCGCCAGTAAATAAAAACCCCAAAAGCCGGATATCCGGCTTTCGGGGTTGAGCGTATCGCGCGAATAAACTTCGTTGCTTCAGCCTTCGACTACGTCCAGATAATCTTCGGGCCGCGTGCGGTCTTCCGCGCGCTTCATGCCGATCGCGCGCACCAGCAGGCTCACGAGCACCGACACCACCAGGTTGACGATCAGCGACCACACCGCGGCATAACCCGGAATCGCGAAATCGCCGATATGCACGACGTAGATCGAGCCGGCCAGCTTCAGCGAAACGGCCATCCACGTGCCGGTCGCGATGCCCACCGCCCAGCCGATCAACAGGCCGCGATAATCGAGCACGCGCGTGTACAGGCCGAGCACGATGGCCGGCAGCGTCTGGATGATCCAGATGCCGCCCAGCAGTTGCAGCTGGATCGCGTACGTGAGCGGCAAGCCGAGAATGAACGCTACCGCCCCCACCTTGACGATCAGCGACACCAGCTTCGCGATGTTGGTTTCCTGCTCGTGCGTCATGTTGCGATTGACGAACTCCTTATGGATGTTGCGCGTGTACAGGTTCGCCGCCGCAATCGACATGATCGCGGCCGGCACCAGCGCGCCGATGCCGATCGCCGCGAACGCGACGCCGACGAACCACGACGGGAAGAAGTGCAGGAACAGCGCGGGCACCGCGAAGTTCGGGCCGAACGCCTTGAAGTACGGCGCAAACTCGGGCATGTCCTTCACACCGGCCGCGAGCGCCATAAAGCCGAGCAGCGCCAGAAAACCCAGCACCAGCGAGTACGCCGGCAGCATCGCCATGTTGCGGCGAATCGTATTGCCCGACGACGACGACAGCACCGCGGTGATCGAATGCGGATACAGGAACAGCGCGAGCGCCGAGCCGACCGCGAGCGTCGCGTATGCGCTATAGCCGTTCAGGCTCGACACGTCCGGCGCCTTCAGCAGCAGCTTGGCCGGCGGCACCACGCTGAAGATATGGCCGAAGCCGCCCAGTTGCGGCGGGATCCAGATGACCGCCGCGGCGATCGTGATGTAGATCAGCACGTCCTTGACCACCGCGATCATCGCCGGCGCGCGCAGCCCCGACGTGTACGTGTAAGCGGCGAGAATCGCGAACGCGATGATCAGCGGCAGGTCGCCGACGAAACCGGTGGTATCGAAGCCGAGCGCACCGATCACCACTTCGATGCCGACCAGCTGCAGCGCGATATACGGCATGGTTGCGACGATGCCGGTCACCGCCACCGCGAGCGCGAGCATGCGGCTACCGTAGCGCGCGTTGACGAAGTCCGCCGAGGTCACGTAACCCTGACGCTTCGCGATGCTCCACAGTTTTGGAAACACCACGAACGCAAACGGATAGATCAGGATCGTGTAAGGCAGCGCGAAGAAACCGGTGGCGCCCGCACCGAATACCAGCGCCGGCACCGCGACGAAGGTGTACGCCGTGTACAGGTCGCCGCCGAGCAAAAACCACGTGACGATGGTGCCGAAGCGGCGGCCGCCGAGACCCCACTCTTCCAGATGCGCGAGGTCGCCGCGACGCCAGTGCGCGGCGACGAAACCGAGAATCGTCACGCCGATAAAGAACAGCACGAACACGAAAGTAGCGATCGGATTCATCGCGTGCCTCCTTGCGAACCGTTCTTCAGGTTGTTGGGCTTCTTCGCTTTGGTCTTGAAGTAGACCAGCGCCGTGATCACCGCGCTGATCAGCACCCACAACAGCTGGTACCAATAGAAGAACGGGAAGTCGAACAGCGTCGGCTCGAGCCTGTTGTACGACGGCACCCAGATCATCGCGATCCAGGGCAGCAACAGCAGCCATAACCAATGCTTGCTGGACTTGTTGGCGTCATGAGCCATGACGTCTCCTCTTTCGTGTTTTGAATTGTGATGTGAGCTCGGTCGGGTACCCCGAAAGCTTCGAAAGAGTATAGGAGTGGCGAACGACCGGTCAAGCAGGGCGGACCCGATGCGTTGCGCACTTGTCAAGCGGCAATGCAGCGCGAATGTGCGGAAGGGGTATGAAAGGGAGAGCGGCAAGCCCGTGGGCTTGCCGTGTGTTGCGTGGGGTTTGCTGGTGTTGCTTTGCGGTTGCTTTGCGGTTGCTTTGGCTTTGCTGTGGCCTAGATGCGGAAAGCAGTGCCGTCTTGCGGCAACGATGCCTGCAGGCCCTTGATCCACTTGCGCGCCGGCAAGCCGAGTTGCGCTTCGATCAGTTTCGCGCGCTGCTGCAACTGCGCATACGGCACTTCGAGCGCGGGGCCGGAGAATGCGAGCGCAATGCGGTTGCCGTCATGCACTTCGGGCAGCGCGACCACGCGGCCGTCGAAGGCTTCGTTCATGCGCTTCATGTTGCGCACGTAGCTCGGATGATCGCCGAACAGATTGACCGCGACCACGCCCGCATCCGTCAGGCACGCGCGCGCCGCGCGATAGAACGCCACGCTATCGAGCACCGGGCCGCGCGCGGTTGCATCGTAGACGTCGATTTGCAGTGCGCCGATCGTGCCGTGGTTGGTGCGGTCGTTGACGAAGTCCCATGCGTCGGCTTCGCGCACGGTGAGACGCGCATCGTCCGGCGGCAGATCGAACATCGTGCGGGCGGCGACCACGACGGCGGGGTTCAGTTCGACCGCTTCGACGTGTGCGCGCTTCAGGAAGCGATACGCGAACTTTGTCAGCGAAGCCGAACCGAGGCCAAGTTGCACGATGCGCTTCGGCGTTTCGATAAACAGCAGCCAGGCCATCATCTGCTGCGCGTATTCGAGTTCGAGTTGGTCGGGCTTGCGCAGACGCATCGCGCCTTGCACCCATTCCGTGCCGAAATGCAGATAGCGCACGCCGCCCTCTTCCGAGAACGTCACCGGCGCGAAGCGCGGCTTGCGCGGCGCTTCGATTTGCGGGGCATGGGCGATGCTGCCGTCAGCGTCGACGTTCGCGCCGCGCGGCGTGCGGGTCTTGGCGCGCGGTTGCTTCAGTTTCGTGGCGACTTCGTCGGTAGCTTCGCGGCGGAAGGCGCGCGCTTCGGCTGACGCGCGTTTGATCAGTTTTGTCATCTATCTGGGGAGCGCTTGGGAGCGTTTGAGGTGCGTGAGGTTTGAGGCGAACGAGAGGATAGCATTGGCGGGCAAATGCGGGCTCGCTGGAGGCCGGCGGCATGTCATGTGTAGCTTGTATTGCATGCCTCATGTGATGTCGCGATTTCACGTTTCAGCGCTATTACGCCGATGTCTGCGCGGCGATCGCGCGCTAATTCGGCCAGGCCAGTACTTCGCGCCATAGCGTCAGTTTCTGCTCGAAGGATAGTGTCGCGTGAGCAGGACTCGACGACGGCAACACCAGCGTCGTGTAGCCGGCCGCCGCGATGACCGGCGCGAAGCGCCCTGCCGTCTTGCCGTTGAAGCAGACTTTTCGCAGCAACGGCGCGTGCTCGCGCAGCGACGCAAAATCGTTCGGCTGCGCGTTGCGGATCGCCGAATCGAGACTACCTTCGCGATGGCACGCGTCGAGTACGTCCCAGATGCCGATGCCGTGCGACAGCACGCGTTCGAGTCGCGCGTCGTATGGCATGTCGTGCAGATGCGTTTCGCCAAGCACGGCGCCCAGCAGGCGCCAGAACTGATTGCGCGGATGCGCGTAATACTGCGTGGCCGCCAGCGATGCCTCGCCGGGGAAGCTGCCCAGAATCATCGTGTGCGTGTCGGCGCCGGCGATGGGTGGGAAGCCGCGCAACATCAGCGTTGGGTCTCGCTATCGGCTGCGTGGGCAGCGGTGGCATCGCGCGCGGTGTGTGCGTTGTGCGTGCCGTGCGCGGCGATCTGATGCGAGCGCGCCGACGTGTGTTCAAGCGCTCTTCCGTGTTCACGGGAGACCTGACGCTGCTCGTGCTGGGTTGCAGGCTGGGTTGTAGGCTGACCTGCGCGCTGATTTGCCGCGCGCGCCGACAGATATGCCCACAGCGCCGGCAACATGCACTCGGTCACCATCAGTGGCTCGCCGTGCCGCTCGAATACCGAACGGCGCGCCACCAGCGAATGCGGCTGTGCTTCACTGCGCGCGTCAAGCTCGCGCGCCGCCAGTGCATACAGCGGATGCCGCGCCGTCAGGCGCCGGCTCACCAACGCAGAGCGCGCCACGCTGCTGTCGCTGTACAGCAGCTCAGCAAGCGGCCGCGTACGCAGACGCCGCATCGCCTGCCACACGCCTACGCTTGCCGCCACCGGCGCGATGCTGTGCGCAACCACGAACGGTGTGCCGTCGACCGACAACACCACCTCGCGAACCCACACCGGCGCACGCGCGCTCGCGCCCAACGCGCGATGCTCGTCGGCCCACGGTTGTGCAACCGCCTCGCGTGTCACGCGCACGGCCACCGTGCCAAGCATGCGCAAATGCGCGGTCAGCGAACCGCCACGCGTGAGCCAGTCTTTCTGGTCGGAGGTGAAGCGAGGCAATGGGGCGACGCGCCAATGCGCGTCGGCAGGATCGAAACAGGTAGGCATGCGCCGCATTATAGGGTGCGCGAGGCACCCGTGCAGCAACACGGCCGGTCATCAATCTGTCGCCTGAGCCATCGCGCGCACGCCAGCTGGCACGCTGCGATGGTCGCTACCTATGCCCTCTAGCCCGATTGCGTGAGAACCGTCTCGTCAGCCACGACCGCCTGCGCGATTTCTGCGAGCCGCCCCGTTACCCGCGCCACCACCGGCCCCCATTCGCCTGGCGCCGGTTGCCGGAACAGTTCGACCGAGTCATACCAGTTCTGCGATTCGCCAATGCCCCAACACCAATGCGACACATGATCCAGCAGCGCCAGCACCGGGCGTCCCAATGCACCGCCCAGATGAAGTGGCGCGCTGTCGATCGTAACTAGCACGTCGAGCGCGGACATATGCGCCGCCACGTCGTCAAAGCCGTTGCGATACTGGGCAGTCAGATCGCAAACAGCGAGACCCTGCGCGGCGAGCGCGGCTGTGTCGGCTTCCTTGCCCGGAGTCAGCGGATGAAAGACGACGCCTTGCAAATCCGCCAGCGGCGCCAATGCGTCCAGTCGAACCGATCGCTTTGCGTCGCGCCGGTGCGTCGCGCTCCCCGACCAGACGAGGCCGACACGCAAGGCGCGATGCCGCTCGCCACGCGCCTGCGGATTGGCACGCTCGAACGCCTGCACGTGCTCGCGCCACGCCGCGATCAATCCGTTGTCCGCGCGCAGATATTGTGAGCCCGTCACCTGCTCGGGCAGCAAGCCGATTTCATACGGCAGGCTCATCATCGGCAATGCGTAGTGCGCGTCGGGTACCCCCTCTTCGATCGCGACACACGGCACCGAGCACGGCGCGCAAAACCGCGCGAACAACGGCTGCAACGCATGACGGCAAGCCAGCACGAGACTCCCGCCCTGTTGCCGCACGCGCGCGGCAAACGTCGGCACGAAACGCACCATCTGGATATCGTCGCCGCAGCCCTGTTCGCTATACACGACCAGCGTTTTTCCGTCGACGGGTTCGCCACACCAGCGCGGATACGACTGCGCGAACAGATGAACGACATTGTTCGGCTCGCGATCGGTGCGCGCGAGCCGCGCCTCGTAGCGCAGCCACGCGCCTGTCCATATGCCGCGGCGCAATTCGAGTTCCGCCAGATCGACCGATGCCTGCACCAGGTCCGGCTCGACCGTCAGCGCCTCGCGTAACGCCGCCTCCGCGTCGCGATAGCGCGCCTGCTCTGCGCGATAGGTGCCGATCGCCGCCAGCACCGCGCCATTGCTTCGCGCACGCGCGCCGACCGCGCCCATCGTCAGCTCGGCGGCCTGCGCATCGCCGCATTGCCATTGCGCATGGCTCAACTGCCACGCCATTTCCGCGTCCGCCGGATCGCGCGCCAACGCGGCGCGTGCGATTTGCGCCACCGTGCGCCAGTCGCGCGCTTCACGAAATACCAGCACCAGTTGCAAACGCAACGCGGCATCGAGATGCGGGTCGAGCGCGCACGCCCGCAACAACGCATCGCGACGCTCCGCCGCCCTGCCTGACATATTCATCGACATGACAAACCTCCCCGCGTTGAAAATTATTGATCAGTAACCCATACTTAAAAAGCGTTCGGCGCGGACATATTTGAACGCAGATTCCCGTATTAAAAAAGCCATCCAAAAGGAGTAAGACTTGAATAAGAATACGAAGGAAACATCCGATAGAATCGCGCATCTCGCGGCCGTGGTTCTTAAAAAACCCGGCGTGTCTCATATCGAAAAAGAATTAGCCGGCTCGGCCTTGGCGCAACATCACACAACCAAGCACACCAGCACGGCCATCGGTAAAGTAGCCGGCAAGGTACTGGCCGATCTGCAAGCGTGCGCCGAGGCTAAGGAGTTGGCCGGCTCGGTTCTGGCGCAAGTGCGTGGTCTAGCGGAACGGATGCCCGAGCGCTAGTCGCAAGCGGACAAGCGGGCAAGCGCATCGCCCGCCGCAAAGCAAACAAAACACTCAAAGCAGCAGGCAAAAAAAATGCGCTGCATTTCAAATGCAGCGCATCTTCAAACAACAAAAAATCACAAGCTAGCGGCACGGCACACTGCCGCCACGAACTTATCCCGCGCGCGTCAACAGCAGCGCATTCGTACGCTTGACGAAACTCGCCGGATCTTCAAGCGCACCGCCTTCGGCCAGCATCGCCTGGTCAAACAGCAGATGCGCCCAATCGTCAAAGTTCGCATTATCGGTATGCAACGCCTTGACCAGCGGATGCTCCGGGTTCACTTCGAGAATCGGCTGGGACGCCGGCCCTTGCTGGCCCGCGGCCTTCAGCATGCGCTGCAGGTAGCCGCTCATATCGCCTTCGTCGGCGACGAGGCACGACGGCGAATCGGTCAGCCGGAACGTCAGGCGCACGTCCTTGGCCTTGTCCTTCAGCGCATCCTTCATCCGCTCGACGAGCGGCTTCAGTTCTTCGCTGACCTTTTCCTGCGCTTGCTTCTCTTCGTCGTTCAACTCGCCGAGATCGAGATCGCCGCGCGCCACGCTGGCCAGCGGCTTGCCATCGAACTCATTCAGGAACGACAGCATCCACTCGTCGACGCGATCGGTCAGCAGCAGCACTTCGACGCCCTTCTTGCGGAACACTTCCAGATGCGGGCTGTTCTTCGCGGCCTGCCACGTATCGGCGGTCACGTAGTAAATCTTCGACTGCTCCGGCTTCATCCGCGCGACATAGTCGGCCAGCGACACGTTCTGCTGGGCCGTGTCGTTATGCGTCGACGCGAAGCGCACCAGCTTCGCGATGCGGTCCTTGTTCGCGAAGTCTTCGCCGATGCCTTCCTTCAGCACCTGGCCGAACTCGCTCCAGAACGTCGTGTACTTTTCCTTGTCCGCGTCGGTCTCCGCATTCGCCAGCTCTTCGAGCATCGACAGCGCGCGCTTGCTCACGCCTTCGCGAATCGCCTTCACGTCGCGGCTTTCCTGCAGCAGTTCGCGCGACACGTTGAGCGGCAGATCGCTCGAATCGACCACGCCCTTCACGAAGCGCAGATAGCCGGGCAGCAGCTGTTCGGCGTCGTCGAGAATGAACACACGCTTCACATACAGCTTCAGGCCGCCGCGGTGATCGCGGTTGTACATATCGAACGGCGCATGCGCCGGCACATACAGCAGCTGCGTATACTCGCTGCGGCCTTCGACGCGATTGTGCGTCCACGTCAGCGGGTCTTGATGGTCGTGCGACAGATGCTGATAGAACTGCTTGTACTGCTCTTCGGTGATGTCGTTCTTCGAGCGGGTCCACAGCGCGCTGGCCTGGTTGACGGTCTCGTCTTCATCCTTCGTGACCATCTCGCTCTTTTCCGCGTCCCACTCTTCCTTTTGCATCAGGATCGGCAGCGCGACGTGATCCGAGTACTTCTGGATGATCGACTTCAGCTTGTAGGTGGACAGCAGCTCGTCTTCCTCGGCGCGCAGATGCAGCGTGATCGTCGTACCGCGTGCGGCGCGTTCAATCGTGTCCACCTCGAAGTCGCCCTCGCCCGCGCTTTCCCAGCGCACGCCTTCGGCGGCCGGCAGCCCGGCGCGACGCGTCTCGACGGTGATCTTGTCGGCGACGATAAAGCCCGAATAGAAGCCTACGCCGAACTGGCCGATCAGCGCCGCATCTTTCTGCTGGTCGCCCGACAGCTTGCCGAAGAACTCTTTGGTGCCCGAGCGCGCGATCGTGCCGAGGTTCGAGATCGCTTCGTCGCGGCTCATGCCGATGCCGTTGTCGTCGATGCTGATGGTGCGCGCGGTCTTGTCGTACGCCACGCGGATGCGCAGGTTCGGATCGTTTTCGTACAGCGCGTTGTTGGCGATCGCTTCGAAGCGCAGCTTGTCGGCGGCATCGGATGCGTTCGAAATCAGTTCGCGCAGGAAAATTTCCTTGTTGCTGTACAGCGAATGAATCATCAGGTGCAGAAGCTGCTTCACTTCCGCCTGGAAGCTCATGGTTTCTTGTGCCATGGTCGGACGTCCTCTCGATTGCAGGTTGATTCAGAATTCAGAATTCGGAATGAATGCGGCGCCGCGCGATGCGGTGCGCGGACTCGCGAATCGCCGGCCCAAATGAGGGCGCCGCGCGTGATTTCAAGAGGCGCGGCGCACCACGCTCTCCAGATAGTCCGAAAGAAACGCCGGCAACGCCGGATCGGCGCAGTTCGCCACGTTGAAACGCATCCACGTGGTCGGCGACTGCTGCGGCGAAAACAGGCTGCCCGGCGTCAGCAGGAAGCCGCCTTCGTGGCCGGCTGCGGCCAGCGCATCGGCATCGACGCCCGTATCGGCCCACACGAACATGCCCGCGCCGGGCGTCAGGAAGAGCCGCAGCCCGGTTCGCTCGAGCATCCGGCAGGCCTTGTCGCGCACCCCGTCGAGCCGCGCGCGCAGCCGCTCGACATGGCGCCGGTAGTGTCCTTCGGTGAGGATTTTGTACAGCAGACGCTCGTTGAGTTCCGGCGTCGTCATATTGACCAGCATTTTCTGGTCGGCGATGGCCTGCGCGATGTCCGGCGCACACGCGACGAAACCGACCCGCAGGTTCGCGGCAAGTGTCTTCGAGAAGCTGCCAAGGTAGATCACGCGCTTGAGCTGATCGAGGCTCGCCAGACGGGTTGCCGGATAGCCGGGCGGGCACAGGTCGCCGTAAATATCGTCTTCGACCACGATGAAATCGTATTCCTCCGCGAGCCGCAGGATGCGGAACGCCTGCGCCGCGGACAACGACGTGCCGGTCGGGTTGTGCAGCACCGAGTTGATCACCAGCATTCTGGGCCGCCATGCCTTGACCAGCGCTTCCAGCGCGTCGAGGTCCGGGCCCTCGGGCGTGTACGGCATGCCGATCAGGCGTGCGCCCTGCGACGCGAAGCGGCCGAACATCTGGAACCACGCCGGGTCGCCCACCACGACCGCGTCGCC
Organism: Paraburkholderia jirisanensis; assembly: GCF_054782355.1. NCBI lineage: Bacteria > Pseudomonadati > Pseudomonadota > Betaproteobacteria > Burkholderiales > Burkholderiaceae > Paraburkholderia > Paraburkholderia jirisanensis. Next base: position 541,373 of record NZ_BAAGSQ010000021.1, read on the forward strand.
GGGCTGCACGTAGAGCCGCGCAAGCAGATCGATCGCCTGGGTGATGCCGGACACCAGCACGATGTGCTCCGGCGAGGCGCCGATCTCGAGCTCTTCGAGGCGCGTCTGCAATTGCTGGCGCAGCGGCAGGAAGCCTTGCGGCGTGCCGAAGCCGAGCAGTTGCGCGCCGCTTTGACGGCCGATCGTGCGCAACGCGCCGGAGATCAGTTCGCCGTCGAGCCAGCGCGACGGCAGATAGCCGAGCCCCGGGCCGCGCTCGGGGCGCGTGGACGTATGCAGCATATTGCGCAACAGCCAGACCACGTCGATCGTGCTCGGCGCGGGCGCTGCTTCGACCAGCGGCCGGCGCTCGCCGGGCACCGGCGCCATGAAACGCTCGCGCACGTAGAAGCCGGAGCCGCGCCGCGAGTCGAGCAAGCCCTGGGCGACCAGCCGCTCGTACGCCTCGACCACGGTAAAGCGCGACACGCCCTTGTCGAGCGCGAGCTTGCGGATGGACGGCATGCGCATGCCGGGGCGGAACACGCGCTCCTCGATGCGCCGGCGCGCCCACTGCACCAGCTGATCGACGAGCGTCAACGCGGAAGCGTCATGCGGGGCGGGAATCTGGTCGAGCGGAACGGACACGGCGGGGCTCCATTGTCTGCAACTGTACTGAAGACTACCGACGCGATTGTACCGTTACTGTGCAGGTCGCTGACGATACATTCGAACGGCAGCCTTGGGCGGGAGGTGGCTGGCCGGTGTTGCGAACAGCGCGACGGCGGTGTCGCCGGCGGTTATGCTTCAAGCTTTCACCGTTGGTCCGCGCGGGTTCGCGCCGCAGTGCAGCAGGCAACGGCACCTGCAACCTGGTCGGCAGCCCTGTGGTCGGCAGCCCCATTGACAACGCAATTTGCAGGATCGCCACCAGCCAAGCCGCAGTCCGCCGCGCAGCCGCCCGCCGCTCACCGCCCGCAGCACAACCGTTTTCGACTCGCCATGACCGTTCATTCGCTTCGCCTCGATCACCTCGTCGTTTCCGCCCGCACGCTCGACGAAGGCACGCAATATGTCGCCGATACGCTCGGCGTCGCGCCGTCCGGCGGCGGCTCGCACCCGCTGATGCGCACCGCCAACCGGCTGCTGAACCTGTGGGACGGCGTGTACCTCGAAGTGATCGCGATCGACCCGCAAGCCGGCGCGCCGGATACCGAAGCACCCCGCCCGCGCCTGTTCGCGCTCGACGCGCCCGCCGTAGAGGCGCGGCTCGCGCAGGGCCCTTATCTGTCGCATTGGGTGGCGCGCGTCGAGCGTCCGAAGGACCTGGCACGCTGGCAGTCGCAATACCCGCAGCACATCCCGCCGGTCGTGCCGATGACGCGCGGCGATTTCACGTGGGGCCTGACGGTGCCCGACGACGGCGCGTTTCCCGCGTGGCAGCAAGCTGGCGACGGTGTCGTGCCGTCGCTGATTCAATGGGATACCGCGCACCATCCGACCCACGTGTTGCCCGATTCGGGCATCGCGCTGAAGTCCCTGCGCGCCCACCACCCGCAGGCCGAACTGATCGCCACGCATCTGACGTGGCTTGGCGCCGCGCATCTGCTGGAACTGTCGGCCAGTGCCGAAGCGCCCGCACTGATCGCCGAATTCGACACGCCGGCCGGCCTGCGCACGCTCAGATAACCACACTCAAATCGCGCACGCGCATCGCGCGCCTGCCGCTCATCAACGGAGACCCCCACTGCCATGAAGTCCCGCGAATCCCACGGCATGCTGCTCGGCCTCGCCGGCGTGATCGTCTTCAGCCTGACGCTGCCGATGACACGCATCGTCGTCGCGCAGTGGCATCCGCTGCTGAACGGCCTCGGGCGCGCGCTGCTCGCCGCGTTGCCGGCCGCCGCGCTGCTTGCATGGCGCCGCGAACGCTGGCCCACCTGGCCGCAGCTGAAAAGCCTCGCGGTGGTATCGCTCGGTGTGATCGTCGCGTTTCCGGTGTTCTCCGCATGGTCGATGAAGACCGTGCCGGCCTCGCATGGCGCGGTGGTCAACGGTTTGCAGCCGCTGTGCGTGGCGCTCTATGCGGCGTGGCTGTCGCACGAGCGGCCGTCGAAAATGTTCTGGGTCAGCGCGCTGGCCGGTAGCGCGATCGTCGTCGTGTTTGCGCTGCAGGCCGGCGGCGGCACGCCGCAGACCGGCGATCTGCTGATGCTGGTGGCTGTCGGCATCGGCGCGCTCGGCTATGCGGAAGGCGCGCGCCTCGCCAGACAGATGGGCGGCTGGCAGGTGATCTGCTGGGCGCTGGTGGTATCCGCGCCGTTTCTGCTGCTGCCGGTCAGCTGGCTCGCGTGGCAGCAGCATGTGCATCACCCCGAACCGGTCGCGCTCAAGACGTGGCTCGCGTTCGCCTATGTCACGTTCTTCTCGCAGTTCCTCGGCTTTTTCGCGTGGTACGCGGGCCTTGCGATCGGCGGCATCGCGCGGGTCGGCCAGGTGCAGCTGCTGCAGATCTTCTTCACGATGGCGTTTTCGGCGCGGTTCTTTGGCGAGACGGTCGCGCCGTCGACGTGGCTGTTCGCCGCCGCAGTGATCGCCACTGTGATGCTCGGCCGCCGGGCATCGATTCAGACTGCGCCGCGGCCCGCGGGCGTCAACTGAAATCGCGCATAATTGACCTTTGCGCTGCATTGCGACAACGCCCCCAGCATCCGCACGCAGCGTCGAACCGCCCCATCACGCTTTCACCGCTCAATATATCGAGGAGATCATGGATCAAAGCGATCTGACCAACGTCGGCGCCGGCGCGTGGCAACTGTCCGAACGCGCCCGCAAGCTCACCAGTTCCGCGATCCGCGAGATCCTGAAGGTGACCGAGCGGCCCGAGGTCATTTCATTCGCCGGGGGCCTGCCTTCGCCGGCCACGTTCCCCGCGCAACAGATGCGCGCCGCGTCCGACCGGATCCTGCGCGACGCGCCCGGCGCCGCTCTGCAATACAGCGCCACCGAAGGGTATCTGCCGCTGCGCGAATGGGTGGCCGCGCGCTATTCGGTGGGCGGCGTGCAGATCCGTACGTCGCAGGTGCTGATCACCACCGGCTCGCAACAGGCGCTCGATCTGCTCGGCAAGGTGCTGGTGTGTCCGCAAAGCCCGGTGCTGGTCGAAACGCCGACCTATCTCGGCGCGCTGCAGTCGTTCTCGATGTACGAGCCGAATTACGTGCAGGTGCCGACCGATGAATCCGGCCTGATTCCCGCCGGCCTCACGCCGGAGCTGACCGCCGGCGCGCGCCTGCTGTATGCGCAGCCGAACTTCCAGAATCCGACCGGGCGCCGCCTGCCGGTCGAACGCCGCCGCGAACTGGCCGCCTTCGCGCAACGCGCCGCGTTTCCGGTCATCGAAGACGATCCGTACGGCGCACTCGACTATCGCGGCGAACCGCTGCCGACGCTGCTGTCGATGGCGCCCGAGCACATCGTGCATCTCGGCTCGTTCTCGAAGGTGCTGGCGCCGGGCTTGCGGGTCGGCTACATCGTCGCGCCCGAACCGCTGCACTTCAAGCTCGTGCAGGCCAAACAGGCCAGCGACCTGCATACGCCGAGCTTCACGCAGCGCATCGTGCACGAAGTGGTCAAGGATGGTTTTCTCGACACGCACGTGCCGCAGATCCGTACGCTCTATCGCGACCAGTGCGAAGCGATGCTGACGGCGCTCGCCCGCGAGATGCCCGAAGGCGTCAGCTGGAATCGTCCGGAAGGCGGCATGTTTATCTGGGTGCAACTGCCGGCGGCAATCGATTCGATGAAGCTGCTCGAACAGGCCATCGCGCAGAACGTCGCATTCGTGCCGGGCGCGCCGTTCTTTGCGGACGACGCGCAACTCAACACGCTGCGTCTGTCGTTCGTGACGGTGCCGCCGGCGAAGATCGATGAAGGCATCGCGCGGCTCGCAGCACTGATCCGTGCGTATGCCTGAAGTCTCTGCGCATCGTGCCGCTGCCAGCGCGGCTGGCATGATGCCTCGTAGCGCGTCGTCGCGCTCCACACTGATTCACACTCGTCGAAAGGACACGGTCATGGCTCAAGCAAATGTATATGACAAGCTGAAGGAACTCGGCATCGAATTGCCGACGGCCGGCGCACCCGCCGCCGCTTATGTGATGAGCGCGCAAAGCGGCAACACCGTATATCTGTCGGGGCACATCGCGAAGAAGGACGGCAAGCCGTACGTCGGCAAGCTCGGCGACAACCTCTCCACCCAGGAAGGCCAGGCCGCGGCGCGCTCGATCGCGATCGACCTGATCGCAACGCTGCATGCGCACGTCGGCGATCTGAACCGCGTTACGCGTATCGTCAAAGTGATGAGTCTGGTTAATTCGACGCTCGCTTTTACCGAACAGCATCTGGTAACCAACGGCGCGTCCGAACTGTTTGTCGAAGTGTTCGGCGAACGCGGCAAGCATGCGCGCTCGGCGTTCGGCGTCGCGCAGATTCCGCTGGGCGCATGCGTCGAAATCGAACTGATCGCTGAAGTCGGCTGATCCGCCGCGCGCGGCGACGCGCGATGCCTTATTTCGCGCCACCGGCAGCTCACTGCCCGTGGCGCGTTGTTTTGTGCGGCTAAGCGCTACCTGAATACGCACGCCGCCATCGCTCAACGAGGAGATCCGATGAACCACCGCACTGTCCGCTTCAAGCAGGTCGATGTTTTCACGTCTGTGCCCTTCAAGGGCAATGCGCTCGCCGTCGTGTTCGATGCGGACTCGCTCGACACCGCTCAGATGCAGGCCATCGCGCGCTGGACCAATCTGTCCGAGACGACCTTCCTGCTGCCGCCGACCGACGCCGCAGCCGACTATCGCGTGCGCATTTTCACACCGGGACGCGAGTTGCCGTTCGCCGGCCATCCGACGCTCGGCACCGCGCACGCGCTGCTCGAAAGCGGCTACCAGCCGAAGCAGCCGGGGCGCCTCGTACAGCAATGCGGCGCGGGGCTGGTCGAACTGAAGGCGCTCGACAGCCGTCACGGTGCCGGCAACGGCCACGCGGCCACCGGCGCGTGGGCCTTTGCCGCACCGCCGGCACGCGTCACGCCGCTTGCTCCGACGCAATACGCAGCGCTTGCCGCGGCGCTGCATAGCGATGCGATCGATTTCAGCGCGCCGCCGTGTGGTGTCGACAACGGCGCGCCGTGGCTCGTGGTGCGCATGGCGACTGCCGCGGACTGCCTCGCGCTCGCGCCCGATACGCAAGCACTGGCGCAAATCACCGCAAGTGTCGGCGCCCATGGTCTCGCAGCCTATGCGCCGCATCCGCCGGGAGGCCCGGCAACCCTCGAAGTGCGCTGCCTGATGGTCGGCCGCGCATTCGGCAATGGGGAAGACCCGGTGACCGGCAGCGCCAACGCCGCGCTGGCGGGACTGCTCACCGCACAGCAGCGGCGCCCCGGCCCGCGTTACACGGTCCGCCAGGGCACCGCGATCGGCCGCGCCGGCGACATAGAGGTGCTCTACGACGACGACGCCGGCAAGACGTGGATCGGCGGCGCCTCGGTGACGATCGTCGACGGCACGTTCAGGCTCGCTTGACGCCTGTGGCCCAGGCGGTGCCGCGCCCCGCCGCGATTCGCAACACGAATTGAAGTACTTTCAATACCCCTACCGAAATATCGCATAGCGCCGGTGAATCCCACCATTTGCCGCGCGCTCGATGCGACATGCATCATTCATCAAGCATTTGCAAACCCTATTGCAAAGCGCATTCGCAATTCGATACGGCCGTGCTTTCAAAAAATCGCCGACATTTGTTGACAAATTGAATGAAATGACTGGCGAAATAGCCAGCCCGATGCCGACGCCACGCCCGCCCCGCGCGGCTCACGCGTGCCCGACGGGCCGCGCGTATACCCCCAGGCCCGGCTCTTTCTTAATCCCCGGCCATTCAGTAATATCGAAAACGCAACCGATGATCCCCCGATGGTTCGGCACGACGCTCCGCCAATTTCCGCAGCGATAGCGATACTTCGCTTACCATGCAGCCTGGTTCACAAAGAGCGTAGTCGTCGATCGAAACTCATAGCGCCGCCAAGCACAGGTCACGGTTTATTCGATGAATCAGCATCCACACTCAAGTGCCCGCGACGCCCGGCACCGGCCCGACCCGGCCGCCTCGCGCCGCCGCGCGCTGCTCGCGATTCCCGCGCTCGGCGTGCTGGTGCTCGTGCTGCTATGGACCGTCATCTTCGCGCGTCTTTCGGTGGAGAAGGACTCCACTAACCGTGAAGCAATGGCTTCCGCAGCCATCCTCTCTGCCGCGCTCGAACAGCATACGGTGAAGGCGATCCATCAGGTCGACCAGATCACCCGCTTCGTCAAATACGAATTCGAGAAGTCGCCCGAGCATTTCGACCTGGCCAGCACGGTCGAGAAAGGTGTGGTGCAGAGCGAGACGCTCGTGCAAGTGTCGCTGATCGACGAGCGCGGCACGCTGGTTTCGACCACCGCCGAGCAGAATCCGAAGCGTATCGACCTGTCGGACCGCGACCATTTCAAGGTTCACGAGCACGAGAACGACGACCAGTTGTATATCAGCAAGCCGGTGCTCGGCCGGGTGTCCGGCCACTGGACGCTGCAGATGACGCGGCGTCTGAATCATCCGGATGGCTCGTTCGCGGGTGTGGTGGTGGTCTCGGAAGATCCGAGCTATTTCACCAGCGATTTCTACAACAACGCGGCGATCGGCCGCGACGGCGTGATCTCGGTGATCGCCGATAACGGCACCGTGCTCGCGCGCCGCACCGGCAGCAACGAGCGCGCGTCCGGCGTGTTCACCGCGAGCGGCACCTACCCCACATCGGAACATGTGTCGGGTACCTACGTCGATTCGATCGACAACGTCACGCGCATCGTGTCGTACCGGCATATCGACGGCTATCCGCTGGGCGTGCTGGTCGGTCTGTCGCAGGCCGAAGAGTTCGCCGACTACAACCACACGCGCAACGTCTACCTGTTGATGGCGAGCTTCATCTCGCTGGCGATGCTCGGTTTCTTCGCGGTCGCGACCGGCCTGATCGGCAAGCTGCTCGGCCGCGAGCGCGAGATGACGCATCTGGTCGAATACGATCTGCTGACCGGCCTGCGCAACCGCTATTCGACGCTGCAGATCCTGCATCACGACGTCGCGCAGAGCACCAACGTCGGGCGCCTGGCGATCCTCTTCATCGACCTCGATAACTTCAAGACCGTCAACGACACGCTCGGCCATAACGCCGGCGACATCGTGCTGCAGATGACCGCCGCGCGTCTGGCCGATGCGGTGGGCGACGCAGGCACGCTGTCGCGCATCGGCGGCGACGAGTTCGTCGTGGTCATCCGCGGCGACGAAGTCGAGGATCGCGCGGTGACGCTCGCCGAAGCGACGCTCGACGTGTTCGCCAAGCCGTTCGAAGTGCGCGGCAGCACCTTCGTGCTGCATGCGAGCATCGGCATCGCGCTGTACTCGATCGCCAACGAAAGCGAGATCGACCTGCTGAAGAAAGCCGACCTCGCGATGTATAGCGCGAAGGATGCGGGCAAGAACTGCTACCAGTTCTATTCTCCGCAACTGTCGCACCGCGCGGACCATCTGATGAAGTGGGAACAGCAGTTGCGCATCGCGTTGGCCGAAGGCCAGCTGTTCCTCGCGTATCAGCCGAAGATCGATCTGACGCGCCGCTGCATCACCGGCTTCGAGGCGCTGGTGCGCTGGAACCATCCGCAGCACGGGCTGATTCCGGCCAACGAGTTTATTCCGGTCGCGGAATCGACCGGCCTGATCGTGCCGATCGGCGACTTCGTGATCCGCACCGCGTGCCGGCAGCTCGCGCAGTGGCAGCAGCAAGGTTATGAGTCGCTGTCGCTGGCGGTGAATATCTCTGCCGTGCAATTCTGGCGCGGCGACCTGTTCGAAACGATCGCGCGCGCCATTGAAGACGCCGGCGTGCCGGCGCGCCGGCTGGAACTGGAAATCACCGAGACCGCGATGATGGAGTATCCGGATCTCGTGTCGGAAAAGATCTTCGCGTTGAAGCGCCTCGGGGTGCGCATCGCGCTCGACGACTTCGGTACCGGGTATTCGTCGCTGTCGTATCTGAACCGCTTTTCGGTGGATACGCTGAAGGTCGACCGCTCGTTCGTGCAGGCGATTCCAGGCGACCGCAGCGTCTGCGTGATGGTCACCGCGATCGTGAACCTTGCGCGCTCGCTCGGGCTGACGGTGGTGGTCGAGGGCACCGAAACCGAAGAGCAGATTGCATGGCTCGCGGCGCTTGGCCATATCGAGGCGCAAGGGTTCCTGTTCTCGCGGCCGGTGCCGGTGGAAGGCATTGCGGCGCTGCTCGAACGCTTCGGCGTGTGCGGCATGCGCGGCCGTCCGCCGTTGCAGGTCGGCAGCGACGATGGCGCCAGCGACGCACCGGCACCGAGCACGAGCACGAGCGGCCAGTCTGCCTGAAACCGTGCGGCGTCGCGGTCGGTCGATCGCCCGGTTTGTCGTCGCGCTTTCGCTGCGTCTTCGCTGGGTCATGGTTTTCGCTCACGTGCCCATCGCTGCCGGCGCAGCCATTCAAACCTCAACAGGAGAAGCAGCGGCCGACGGCGGCGCGCTGCGCATCGGCATGCAGACCCTCATCACCCGCAACGACGCCACCCGCCGTGGCGAACGCGAACCGCTGTGGACGCTGTTTCGCGTGGTGTTCGGCCTGTCCGCGCTGTCGTGGGGCGGCCTCGCTCTGATGGCGCAACTCGAGAACCACTACGTCGAGCGTGAAGCGCGGCTGTCGCGGCTCGCGTTTTCCGACTTGATCGCGCTGGCGTGGATGGTGCCGGGGCCGGTCGGCTGCAACGTCGCCGTGCAACTCGGGCACGCGCTGCGCGGCCGCGCCGGCGCATGGATCGCCGGCATCGCGAGTGTGCTGCCGTTCTTCCTGCTGATGACCGCGTTCGCGGTGTTCTATCGCACGCCGCTGGTACGCGCGGCCGCTTCGGGCACGCTGCTGCATCACTTCAACGTCGTGCTCGGCACGTTGATCGGCGTCACCTGGTACAAGCAGACCCGCACGCTGGTGCGCACGCCGCTCGAATGGTGCGCAGCCGTGCTCGGTTGCATCGCGCTGCTGTTCGCACACAGCGCCGCCGCTTATGTGCTGATGCTGATGGCGGCGTTCGGCGCCGGCTGGTTCACGAGCCCCGTGCGCGGGGTGCGCCTCGTCACGTCGATCAGCGCGCACGACTGGCGGCTGATTGCCGCGCTGGCCGTGCTGGTCGCACTGTTCGCGGTACCGCTGCCGCATCGCTACGACCTCGCACTGTTGTGGCCGCGCCTTGCGGGTGCCGGCATGACACTGTTCGGCGGCGGCTTCTCCGCGCTGCCGGTGTTGAAGACACTGTTCGTCACGCCTGCCACCGGTGTCTCCGATAGCGACTTCACGCTGGCGTTTTCGTTGTCGCCGCTATCGCCCGGACCGCTGTTGAATGTCGTACCTTTTTTCGGTTACCTGATCGACGGCTGGCCCGGTGCGTTGATCGCGACAGCCGCACTGTTCCTGCCGTCCGGTTGCCTTGCGGTACTCGCGCAGCGCCATCTGCATCAGTTGAAGGCTCATCCGCGTTTCGAAAACGGCATGCGTATCTTGCGGGCAGCCACCACCGCATTTCTTGCGGTTGCTGTATTGCGCCTCGCGCGCGAGGTGCCGCTCGAACCGGCCTATCTGATCACCGCGTTGTTCTCGGGCATCTGCTTCGCGAAGCTGAAGCTGCCCGTATATGCGGTCTACGGCACGGTTGCGCTCGGCTGCGGCGCATGGCTGATGTACGGGCACGCGATATGACCTCGTCGCGGTCGATGCGCGCCCTGGTTGCGGTGGCCGACGCTTGCCGGATCTTGGCCTTTTATCGTCTGATGGTTGTCCGTGTTTTGACTGTCGGTCATCAATCACCGCACGGCTGGGAAAGCCGGCATTCATCTTAGGTTTCAGGCCGCCGTTCTTTTGAATTCCTTGCGGTCGTTTGCACGCGCTTTCAGCGCTTTCGCCCCTTGCGAAGGAATATCCTGACGCGATAACGTGTTCTACCGATGATCCATCACGCATCGTGAGAAGCACTGATGAGCGAATCGTTGACCAGCTACCGGGCGTCGCTTGGCCCCGGCAAGACCCTGCGTACCCTGGGCGCACTCGAAGAATATTTCTGGCTGCTCGGCCAGCGCGCGGCACGCACGCTTGTGGTCGCCGCGGAAGTAGAAGGCGTGACGAGCGTCGAACGCTGGCAAGACGCGCTGCGCGCGCTGCAGGCTCATCATGCGATTCTGTCTACGCGCATCCGGCAAGCGCCGGGTTATCGCCCGGCTTTCGTGTCGGCGCCCGAATTACCGCTCGAACTGAAGGTGGTGCCACGCGAGTCCGGCACGCGTCTGTTCGAGCTGGTTTCGGCAGAACTGGCCGCGCGCTTTGCCCCCGAAGACGCGTTGTTGCGCACCACACTGCTCTACGGACGCGACCGCTCCACGCTGCTGTTCGCAGCCGATCATGCCGCGCTGGATGGCACCTCGCTGGTGTTTATGATTCGCGACCTGCTGCGTGCGTTGTCCGGCGAGTCGCTCGGCGACGCGCAGACCATGCCGCCGTCGCATGATCAATGGCTCGGGCTGCATACCAGCGAGCGTCACGCGAGCGTGCCGGGAGCGGCTTCGGCTACCGGTTTGGGTTTCACCGCAGTGAGTGCGCCGGCGCCGACGTTGGCTAGTGCGCCGGCGGATCGCGACGGACACAGTACACACGGTATGCGCTTCGCGCCCGCCGACGAAGAACCGCTGCTGCAGCAAGTCTGGCTGGAGCCGTCGATCACCTCGCTGGTGACGCGGCGCGCCCGCGCCGAGCAAACCAGCGTGCACGGCGCGCTAAGCACGGCCGTCATGCTGGCCGGCCGTGCGTTGTCACGCGCGTGGCGTGACGGCACGGTGCGCTGCGCCAGCCGCGTCGACCTGCGTGGGCAGTTCGTGGCCGGCGAGCAACTGGGCCTGCTCGAAATGCAGCGCGACAGCACGCTCGAACCGTGGGACACCCCGCCGTTCTGGGAGCTCGCACGGGCAGTCAAGCAGGATATCGACATGCAGCGCACGGCCGCAGATGCCGCGGGCAGCCTGTGCGCACCGGTGCTCGACATGATTTCCGCGCATGCGGACCCGGACCGGCTGCTGATCGGTAGCCGCCAGCGCGCGCCGATGCTGGCCATGGACAACTACGGCCGCCTGCCGATTCCGACGCACTACGGCCGGCTGCGGCTGCGCTGGGTGACGCCGGCCGCGATGAGCGGCGCACCGCATACGCAGACCGTGTCGGTGGCGACCGTGGACGGCCTGCTGTGCATGACCAACGTCAGCGCCGAGCCGATGCCGTCGCTGCTCGGCACCGCGCGGCGTCTGCTGCTCGCGCAGTTGGACTGAACTGAGTGTCAGAAAGCGGGCGTCAGCGCACCGGGTGCGCGAGACGCGCCGCGTGTCGTTGCCTATGCAACGGTTCTTGCGCGGATGCGATGTCGGGCGGCGTGATTTGACGTGACTCGGCGTGACTCGGCGTGACTTGATTCGACTTGATGTAACGTCACGCCGCGGCAGCGCTTCCTTGCATCAGAAGCCGCGCGACATCACCGCCACGCCGATCGTCACGACGCCCAGCACGAGGTTCACCACCACCAGCCGCCGTACGCTAGCCACGGCGCGCGCGCCGTCGGGCCACTTCTGCGCCTGCACCGCGCGGCGAATGCGTGGAAATACCGCAAAGCGAATATGGCCGAAGATCAGCATCATCACGATGCCGAGGCCGGCCATCGTGTGCAGTTGCCACGTCGCGTGGCCACCGCCGAACTGCGACAGCAGAAAGCCGCCGGTCACGAGGATCACAAGCACCGATACGCCGACCCAGTTGAAGAAGCGCCCGAACACCGACTCCCATAGCGGCAGGCGCAATTGCGGCGACAGGTCGCCTAGCGCCGGCCGCAGGCAGAAATGAGCGAATACCATGCCGCCGACCCACACGGCGACGCCCAGCAGATGAAGAAAGAGCGCGATTTCGATCGCTTTGGTCATGATTGTTTTTCCAGTGACGGTGTCTGTGCGGCGGGAACGCGCGTTCGACCGCACTTGTGCCGCGCAGTTCATCGTTGTGCTGCGATTTGCTTGAATCGCTGCCGCGCGGCCTCGTTCTCGCATCAGGTGGAGGTCGCGCGGCGCGGCGTGATTCGTGCATGATGAGTCGTTTCAGGCCTGCGCCCGGCGCCTGCCTGTTGCTTTCGCTTTCGCTTTCGCTTTCGCTTTCGCTTTCGCTTTCGCTTTATCTATGCTCAAGCCTGCAGCGCCGGCCGCAGCGCAACGATCTTCAGCTTCGTGTCCGGCTTATGCCCCTTGCGCGCACGCTTGCCGACATGCGCGGCGAGTGCCGCCCGCGCGAGCGTTTCTTCAGCAGGCTTGCCGCCACGGCCGGTGCCGGTCAGCACGAGGCCGGCCGCGCCGATTGCAAGCGCCTGCGCGAGCGTTTCGTTGTCGTCGAGCGCCATCAGCGTGACGCCGCGGCCGCCGCCCGACAGCGTCTTCATCTCGTCGAGGCCGAATACCAGCAGACGCCCACCGCTCGACAGACACGCCACCTGCTTCGCGTCCGGCAACATCGGCATCGGTGCGAGCGGCACCGACCCTTCGTCGATCGTCATGAACGACTTGCCTGCCTTCACACGGCTCACCATGTCGCTGAGTTTCGCGATAAAGCCGAAGCCGTTGCTCGACGCCAGCAGCAGCGCCTGCTCGGCGTTCGCCGCGTAGTAGTGCATCAGATGCGTGCCCGATTCGAGCTCGATCAGCGACGTGACCGGCACGCCGTCGCCGCGCCCGCCCGGCAGCTGGCCGACCGCCACCGAATAGACGCGCCCCTTGCTGCCCCACGCGATCAGCGTATCCGGCGTGCGGCACTGGAATGCCGCGTATAGCCCGTCGCCCGCCTTGAACGTAAAGCCGGCCGGGTCCAGCCCGTGGCCCTTCAGCGCCCGCACCCAACCCTTTTGCGACACCACCACGGTGACCGGCTCGTCGATCACGCGAACTTCGAAAGTCGCGCGTTTTTCCTGCTGGATCAGCGTGCGGCGTTCGTCGCCGTATTGCTTCGCATCGGCTTCGATTTCCTTGATGATCAGGCGCTTCATCGCACTTTCGCTGCCGAGCAGTTCTTCGAGCTTCGCTTTCTCGTTGCGCAGTTCTTCGAGCTCCTTCTCGATCTTGATCTTTTCCAGCCGCGCCAACTGACGCAAGCGGATTTCGAGGATGTCTTCGGCCTGCCGCTCCGACAGGTCGAACGCCGACATCAGCGCCGACTTCGGCTCGTCCGATTCGCGGATGATGCGGATCACCTCGTCCAGATTCAGGAAGACGATCATGCGGCCTTCAAGAATATGGATGCGGTCGTCGACCTTCGCGAGGCGGAACTGGGTACGCCGCGTGACCGTTGCGAAACGGAACCCGACCCACTCCCGCAGGATCTCGCTGACGCCCTTCTGACGCGGCCGGCCGTCGGCGCCGACCATCACCAGGTTCAGCGGCGCGTTCGATTCGAGGCTGGTGTGCGCGAGCAGCGTGGTGACGAACTCGGCCTGGTCGATACGGCTCGACTTCGGCTCGAACACGATACGCACCGGCGCATCCTTGCCGGACTCGTCGCGTACCGCGTCGAGCAGACCCAGCAGCGTCTGCCTCGTCTGCAGTTGTTCAGGGGTGAGCGACTTCTTGCCGAGTTTGATCTTCGGGTTGGTCTGCTCTTCGATTTCCTCGAGCACCTTCTGGCACGACGTGTTCGGCGGCAGCTCGGTAATCACGAGTTGCCACTGGCCGCGCGCGAGGTCTTCGATCTTCCAGCGCGCGCGCACCTTCAGGCTGCCGCGGCCGGTTTCGTAAGCGGCCGAGATTTCGGCTTCGCTCGAGATGATCTGGCCGCCGCCCGGGAAGTCCGGGCCGGGCAGCAGTTGCATCAGCTCCGCATGCGTCAGGTTCGGATGACGGATCAGCGCGACCGCCGCGGCCGCCACTTCGCGCAGGTTATGCGACGGAATCTCGGTGGCGAGACCCACGGCGATGCCCGACGCGCCGTTCAGCAATACGAACGGCAGCCGCGCGGGCAACAGCTTCGGCTCTTCGAACGAGCCGTCGTAGTTCGGCATGAAATCGACCGTGCCGAGGTCGATTTCGTCGAGCAGCAGCCTCGCGATCGGCGTGAGGCGCGCTTCCGTGTAGCGCATCGCCGCGGCGCCGTCGCCGTCGCGCGAGCCGAAGTTGCCCTGGCCGTCGATCAGCGGGTAGCGCATCGAGAAGTCCTGCGCGAGACGCACCAGCGCGTCGTATGCGGACTGGTCGCCGTGCGGGTGGTACTTGCCGAGCACGTCGCCGACCACGCGCGCCGACTTCACCGGCTTCGCGTTGTCGGCGAGCCCCATCTCGCTCATCGCGTACAGGATGCGGCGCTGCACCGGCTTTTGCCCGTCGCTGACGTCGGGCAGCGCGCGGCCCTTGACGACGCTGACTGCGTAGTCGAGGTACGCGCGTTCCGCGTAGTTGCCCAGCGTCAGGCGATCGCCCGCTGCGGGCGCCTGCTCGAATAGATCGGGAGTGTTGTCTGCCATCTTTATTCCGTGTCCTTGGTGGCCATGAGCCTGGCGTAGCTCGCTGCGTCAGGCTTTGCCTTACTTGGCCCTACGTGACTTCAAGCCGCGCGTCGTGGCGCGCCATGGCGTCAGGCTCAAATGTCCGCTTCGACCTCGTTGCCCTTCTCTTCGAGCCAGCTGCGGCGCGACGCCGCTTCGCCCTTGCCCATCAGCATCGTCATGCGCGCGACGGTCGCGTCGAAATCGAGCTCGCCCAGCGCGATCGGCGACAGGCGGCGCGTATCCGGATTCATCGTGGTGTCCCACAACTGCTCGGCGCTCATTTCGCCGAGGCCCTTGAAGCGGCTGATGGTCCATTGAGATTCGCGCACGCCGTCCTTGCGCAGCTTGTCGAGAATCGCCTCGAGTTCGCCCTCGTCGAGCGCGTACAGCTTCTGCGCGGGCTTCTTGCCGCGCGCCGGCGCATCGACGCGAAACAGCGGCGGCCGCGCCACATACACGTTGCCGCGTTCGATCAGCTGCGGGAAATGCTTGAAGAACAGCGTGAGCAGCAGTACCTGGATGTGCGCGCCGTCGACGTCCGCATCGGACAGGATGCAGATCTTGCCGTAGCGCAGGTTCGACAGGTCGATGGTGTCGTCCGGGCTATGCGGATCGACGCCGATCGCCACCGAGATGTCGTGCACTTCGTTATTCGCAAACAGCCGGTCGCGCTCGGTTTCCCAGGTGTTCAGCACCTTGCCCCGCAGCGGCAGGATGGCCTGGAATTCCTTGTCGCGGCCCATCTTCGCGGAGCCGCCGGCCGAGTCGCCTTCGACGAGGAACAGCTCGTTGCGATCGATTTCGGTCGATTCGCAATCGGTCAGCTTGCCGGGCAGCACCGCGACGCCCGAGCTCTTGCGCTTCTCGACCTTCTGCCCGGCGCGCGTGCGCGCCTGCGCCTGCTTGATGACCAGGTCGGCCAGTTTCTTGCCGTGCTCGACGTGCTGGTTCAACCACAATTCGAGCGCTGGGCGCGTGAACGACGACACCAGCTTGACCGCGTCGCGACTGTTCAGACGCTCCTTGATCTGCCCTTGGAACTGCGGGTCGAGCACTTTCGCCGACAGCACGAACGACACCCGCGCGAATACGTCCTCGGCGAGCAGCTTGACGCCCTTCGGCTGCAGGTTGTGCAGTTCGACGAAGCTCTTCACCGCCTGGAACAGGCCGTCGCGCAAACCGGCCTCGTGCGTGCCGCCGGCCGGCGTCGGAATCAGGTTCACATACGATTCGCGATTGAGCGGACCTTCTTCGCTCCACGCAACCACCCATGCGGCGCCCTCGCCTTCGGCGAACGTCTCTTCATTCGAGCGCGAGTTTTCCGCGTAGCGCTCGCCTTCGAACAACGGAATCAGCAGATCGCTGCCGGCCATGCCTTCGAGCAGATAGCCGCGCAGGCCGTCCTCGTACTTCCAGCTTTGCCGCTCGCCGGTTTTCTCGGTGATCAGCGTGACTTCGACGCCCGGCAGCAGCACCGCCTTCGAGCGCAACAGACGCTGCAATTCGCCGACCGGCAGGTTCGGCGAATCGAAATACTTCGGATTCGGCGACACCGTGACGCGTGTACCGGTCTTTTTTTCGTCGCGTTGCGCGGCACGGACTTTCAGCGGCGTGACGACGTCGCCGTTTGCGAAGCCCAGTTCAGCGACCTTGCCGTCGCGCCACACGCTCACGTCGAGGCGCGTGGACAGCGCGTTGGTGACCGACACGCCAACGCCGTGCAGGCCGCCCGAAAACGTGTACGCGCCGCCTTCGGCCTTGTCGAACTTGCCGCCCGCATGCAGGCGCGTGAAAACGATCTCGACGACCGGCACCCGTTCTTCAGGATGCATGCCGAATGGAATGCCGCGGCCGTCGTCTTCGACGGAGACCGAATGGTCCGTGTGCAGCGTGACGGTGATCTGGCGGCCGTGACCGCCTAGCGCCTCATCCGACGAGTTGTCGATCACTTCCTGGATGATGTGCAGCGGATTCTCGGTGCGCGTGTACATGCCGGGCCGCTGCTTGACCGGCTCGAGTCCCTTCAGTACCTTGATCGACGCTTCGCTATACGCAGCGTTTGACTTCTTCGTAGACATGGCTTGCTCGGGTCCGTCGGTTCATCGTTGTCCACAACGGCTGTGGACATCTGCGTGGACAACGCGTTGAGTTCTCAAAAAAAGCGAATCGAAACAACGGAATGGAACGTTTGCCTGCCCTGCGTGCACATGCAGGCAGGCTTCTCTGATTGCGTTGCGGCTGCCGCGCCATGCGCGGCCATTGTGCGAATGGCGCGCGCTGCGGTGGCAGCAGGTTCGCGGGTATTTTACTGATTTCATTGCGCGCGGCAATTTGAGAAGGGCGAGGTTGGCTGTTTGGCTAGTTATTTCGGCTGTGTTGTGTGGCGTCGGACCGCACCGGCCGGGTGAGGGGCTGCGGCTGCATGGTGGTTGTCAGGTAAGGTTTCGCGCGCAGATGGCGACAACCTTACTCGATATTGCCCGCATACAGCGGCAGCTCGAAGCGCTGTTAGGCGTGTGCGTGGACGTGCTGACGCCGCTCGCCCGGCTGGAATCGTTTCGGGCACGCGTAATCAGCGAAGCGGTGCCCGTGTGAGAAGCAAGCCGTATATATCAAAACCGCTTATTTAACCTTGTTCTCCAACTCATCCCAGCGTTCCAGCGCCACCATCAGCTCGCCATCGATTTCCGCATAGCGCTGCGTAAGGCGCGCGCCTTCCTGCGCGTCTTTCGCGAAGACCGAACCATCCGCCAGTTGCGCCGAGACGGTCTTCTGCTCGGCTTCGAGCGCAGCAATCCGTTCCGGCAAGGCTTCCAGTTCGCGCTGCTCCTTGTACGACAGTTTCACCGAACGCTGAGCATTGCGCCCGGTTGCGCTGTCCTTCGGCGCGGCTTCTTTTGCCGGCTCTTTCGGCACGTCCTGCTGCGCAAGCTGCTCCGAGCGATCACGTTGCGTCTGCCAGTCGGTGAAACCGCCGACGTACTCGCGCCAGCGGCCCTCCCCCTCCGACGCAATCACCGAGGTCGCCACATTGTCCAGAAACGCGCGGTCGTGACTGACGAGCAGCACGGTGCCGTCGTAGTCGGTCAACAGTTCTTCGAGCAATTCGAGCGTCGGAATGTCGAGGTCGTTGGTCGGTTCGTCGAGCACCAGTACGTTTGCCGGACGCGCGAACAGCCGCGCCAGCAACAGCCGGTTGCGCTCGCCGCCGGATAACGACTTGACTGGCGAGCGCGCACGTTCCGGCGCGAACAGGAAATCGCCGAGATAGCTCATCACGTGCTTCTTCGCGCCGTTGATTTCCACCCAGTCGCTGCCTGGGCTGATTGTATCGCCGAGGCTTTTTTCCTGATCCAGTTGCGCGCGCATCTGGTCGAAGTACGCGACCTGCAGATTCGTGCCGACCCGCACGCGGCCTTCGTCCGGCTGCAGTTCGCCGAGAATCAGCTTGAGCAGCGTGGTCTTGCCCGCGCCGTTCGGGCCGACGAAGCCGATCTTGTCGCCGCGCATCACCGACGCAGTGAAACAATCGACCACCGTGCGCTCGCCAAAGCGCTTCGTCACGTCGGTCAGCTCGGCCACGATCTTGCCGGACTTGTCGCCCTGCGCGACGTCGAGCTTCACGTTGCCCTGCACGTTGCGGCGCTCCGCGCGCTCGCCGCGCATCTGCACGAGCCGCGCGATGCGGCCCACGCTACGCGTGCGGCGCGCCTCGACACCTTTGCGGATCCACACTTCTTCCTGGGCCAGCAGCTTGTCGAACTTGTCGTTCTCGACCCGCTCCACTTCCAGTTGCTGCGCCTTGCGCGTCTGGTACGCGGAGAAATTGCCCGGGTATGACAGCAGGCGCCCACGGTCGAGTTCCACGATGCGCGTAGCCACACGATCGAGAAACGCGCGATCGTGCGTAATGAACAGCAAGCCCGCGCGTTGAGAAATCAGCAAGTCTTCGAGCCAGCGGATGCCTTCGAAATCGAGGTGGTTGGTCGGCTCGTCGAGCAGCAGCACGTCGGGTTGCAGCACCAGTGCGCGCGCAAGCGCCACGCGCTTTTGCATGCCGCCCGACAGCGCCTCGACCTGTGCGTTGCCGTCAAGGCCGATCTGCGCGAGCGTGGTGGACACGCGCATGCGCCAGTTCCACGCGTCGGCCGTATCGAGCGACGACTGCAGCGAGTTCATGCGCATCAGCAGCGCGTCGTGCGCGGCACCTTCGGGCGCATCCGCCAGCGCGTGCGCAACCTTGTCATATTCGTCGAGCAGTTCGCGCGCATGCGAGAGACCCGCGGCGACCGTATCGAACACCGATGCGTTGGCTTCGAATTCCGTTTCCTGCGGCACGTAGACGGTTACCAGATTCTGTTGGCGCGTGACGAGCCCGTCATCAGGCTTCGCGAGGTCTGCAACGACTTTCAGCAACGACGACTTGCCCGCGCCGTTGCGGCCGATCAAGCCGACGCGTTCGCCGGCTTCGAGTGAAAAATCCGCGTGATCGAGCAACGCGACGTGACCGAACGCGAGTTGTGCGCCGGTGATGGTGTAGAGCGACATGGAGGAAGGGGGCCGGCAGCGATGGAGCAAAACATGCATTGTACCGGGCGGCTCGCGCGCTGCCTCGCTAGCCGGATGGGATAGGACAAAGAAACGGCACGAAACGGATCAGGCGCGGATAAAGCGCGGCTCAGGCGCGGCTCAAAAAGCGGATCAGGCGCAGACCCGCATCCGACACACACAGCTTTGCGCGGCAGCAGCCGCTCCGGGACCGGGACCCATCGCAAAACTGCGCCGCCGCGCCCAGCATGGCGCGGCGCGACTGCATTTATTGCTTCACGTGCACGGTAATCGTCTTGCTCCAGTCGGGGCCATACGAGCGATGCGCGCCGTCGCCGAACTGCATCGTCAGCGTGTGATCGCCCGGCGTCAGCGGCACGTCGGCTTCGGTTTGCCCTTTGCCATAGTGCAGCGACTTGTCGTTGGCCGGGATCACGGTGCCCTTCGGCACCGGCTGCCCGTCGATCACCAGATGATGGTGGCCGGTGCCTTCGGTCATCGTGCCGGCCGGCGCGACCTTCATGCCGTCGACCGCGAACTTCACGTGGACTGGGCTTTGCACCGTCGCGCCGTCCTTCGGCTCGACAAACGACACGCCTTCGGCGCGAGCGACACCCGACGCGAGCAGCAAGCCGCTGCACAGTGCGCCGGCCAGCCATTTATTCGTCAACATCCTGTTCTCCTTGAAGAAAAAGCAGCCCGATGCAAGGCGATCCGGATCCCGCCGCTGGGTCGCCGCGCCTGCTTACGCACGGCGGCCCAGCGGCGGCAAGCCTCGTCGCGGCGCGTTGCGAGATCGCGCGGAAGGGCTGCGCCTCGAGCATACACCGCGCATGTGTCGGAATTGTCCGAGCCGGCCAATGCGCGATGACGTTGTGTTACGGCGTCGCTCGCGCTTCGCGTCCGCGTGCCCGGGGGCGTTGCCGATTTCCGGTAAAATGGCAGCCCCGCCGCGCGCTGCCCCTTCGCGCGCAGAGGGGTGAAACGCGCCAAGCCTGCATCTGAACGAATCAAAGAGTACGTCGTGAGTGAAGTGATCGAATATAAAAGCTGGGTCTGCCTGATTTGCGGCTGGATCTACAACGAAGAAGAAGGATTGCCTGAAGAAGGCATCGTGCCCGGCACCCGTTTTGCCGATATCCCTGATAACTGGCGCTGCCCGCTATGCGACGTCAGCAAGGCGGAATTCGCAGTCGTGGAGTTTTGATGTGCGTGGGCCGCCGTTCGCATTGACGTGCGGTGCGGCATGATGAACCGCGTAGAGAACTAGCTGGCGTGGCGTATCGCATCGGCCTGGCGGAAGATCATATTCCGCCAGGCCGTTTGTGTTTGGAAAATGCGTGAAAAATGCGATGGTCCCCGCGACAGGAATCGAACCTGTATCTAGCGCTTAGGAGGCACTTGTTCTATCCATTGAACTACGCGGAGAGGACCTGCGCGGCGCGTGCTGCCTGACGAACCGCGTTGCAGGGGGCAGAGTATAGCAAACGCGCACGGTCTGGAAGTGACCGCAGCTCACACAGGCCGATATGATGATTGAAGCGCACATTGTGTGAAATGGCTCGCCAGCGCGACATGTCAGAATCTAGCTTTTGCGACCACGCTTCTGACGACTCAATATGGACATCAACAAACAACTCGCGGCTCTCACCACTTCGGAACTGCAAACCGCCGGCGCGAGCCAGGCAACCGCTATCGCGCTGAGCGTCGTTTTGCGCCACCTGGCTTCGCCTGAACTGCAAACGCTGCTGAAGAGCGCGTATGAAAACCACCAGGCAATGATGCAGCAAACGCCGTGGCCCGACCAGATGCTGCAATCGTTCGAAGCTACCCGCCGGTTTCTCGAGGCCGCTGCACTGCAACCCAATCTTTGATCATCGCAGCGGGCCGCCCTGCTCGCGCGCACCCCACAATGCAACAGGCCCACGCCGATAGCGTGGGCCTGTTTCTTCACTCGAAAATGACTGGTTTTGCGCCCCCCAGCGCCCAACCCTTCAGCTTACGAGTGGCTGTACGGCGAACCCAGGAACTGGTTGTATTGCGGCGCCGGTTGCTTGACCGAACCCGCCTGCGAGGTACCCGCCGTTGCCGGGCCGTAACCGGTCGTATCCGCCGCTACGCGCGCTTCCGCTTTCTGCACCGCCACCGGGTAATGCGCATCGCTGGAATCGGCCGGGTTGTAGCCGTTGTTTTCCAGTTGCACGAGTTCGGCGCGGACTTGCGCGCGGGTGACGGGTTGGTTCGATTGGGCAAACGACACAGCGGGCACAGCGAGTACAGCGGCAAGAGCAACAGCTTTGATCAGCGAATTCATCACATACCTCCGGGATTCATTTTGAGTTGGCCGGCGCTGTTTGTTAGCAACCGTTGAAAACAGTCTAGGGGGTTCGGCGCCTAGGGGAAACCCTAGTCTGAGGAATTGATCATTGCCATATGCGCGACAATCTATTGGGAATAGACGCGGGGTAGCCCGCACAGCAAGGCTTGGCGGCCCGATTCTGCGTCACCGGCCAACGCGTTTGCATGCCAATCAAACGCCGCTTGCACGCGAACCGGCGTCATCCAATCCGATTGCCCCGCCGATCGCGATTAAAGTTTGCGCAGCGGTCTGCCGTTAGCCCCGGCATGGAACCCGACAAATACCTCCCTCTGAAGCCCGGCACGCCCCAGTACGACGCGGCGCTGGCACTGGAAGATTCCGTGCGCGTGATCCGTCGCGCGAGCGGCAAACGCAACCCGGAAGACTTTGCGCGAGGCACGCCGCAATGGGATGCCGCGACCGAAGACTTTCTGAAAGATTTGCTATGGGCATCGTCCGGCAGCCACGTGGAAGACCACGATCACGAGGACGACCTGCGCTAGGCAGCACTTCTGCATGAAGTGCGCCGAAGCCCGTCGTGAAGGGCTTCGTGGCTCGCGTCGCCTAGCCTTGACGAGCGACCAACCGTACAGGCATGTGCCCGCACCGCTCAGGTGAGCGCCGACGCTAACGTTTCAGTCGTGCCGCGCCACCGCGCATATCGTCGACCAGCGGCACCACCGCAAGCACGATCAGTACCCCCGCAAGCGGCAAGGTCGACACAAACCCCAACTGTTTGAACCCCACCGCGCCCGCTAGTCCGCCGGTCAGAAAACACCCGAGCAGCGACCCGAGCAACGCGAGCTTTTGTCGGTCGGCGCGCACCACTGCCGCGCCGTCATCCACCGGGCGCGCGTTCCAATAGCACAGCTTGCCTAACTCGATGCCGATATCGGTGACGAGCCCGGTCACATGCGTCGTGCGGATTTCCGCGCGCGAGATTTTCGTGATCATCGCGTTCTGCAGGCCCATCACGAAACACAGCAGGCACACCGTGACCGGCAGGAAGAACAGGCGCTGCTGCTCGAGATTCGCGCCTAGCAGGCCGAAGCACAAGAGCAGCGCCGCCTCGATCGCGAGCGGCGTCGCGTAGACGCTGCGCAGACGCCGCCGGCGCCCCCAGTTGATCAGAATCGCAGAAGCCGCGGCGCCGCACAGAAACGAAGCCAGTGAACTCAATCCCGCGGCGAGTAGCGCTGGGTCGCCGAGCGCGAGATTGTCGGCCAGCGAAGACACGATCCCCGACATATGTGACGTGTATTGCCCTACCGCCAAAAAGCCGCCGGCATTCGCGGCTCCCGCGACGAACGCGAGCGAGCATCCGAGCCGGCGATTGGCCGCGTCGGTGCGTTCGGGCGACGTGAAACCGCGAAGATAGTTGATGGGCATGACTGCCGGAACCCGTAATGACACAGCAAAAACGTAGCGGCTATATGCGGCACAAATGCGCACGAAATCGTAGCACGCGATAAATCGCGCGACGTGCGATCCCATTATTGACGGTTGGAACTCGAGAAAAGCGCCCAGACCATACAGGCTGGGCGTAAATCGCCGGCGAACCGGCGATGGGAGGTTCTTGAACAGCCTGAAGAGTGCAAACCCGCGTAACAGCTCAATCGCGGGTTTGCGTTACATCCGAATCCGCCCGGGCAATACGTGCGACGTTATGTCACCCGAAGCGAACCATTAGTGATGATGTTAGTGATGCACGAACACGGGCGCCGAATACGAGCTGAACGTGACGTCCTTGCGTTGGCCGGATTGCGATGCGCCATCCGTCGACGGGCCATAACTGCTGTTTTGCGTAACCTGATTGCTCGCCGCTACACGCGACTCAGCCGATTGAATCTCCGCCGGATAATGCGCGTCGCTCGAATCTGCCGGGTTATAGCCGGCCTTTTCCAGCTGCACGAGTTCAGCACGCACTTGCGCGCGGGTGACAGGTTGGTTCGATTGGGCAAACGACAAAGCGGGGATGGCGAGAACAGCGGCAACGGCAACAGCTCTGATCAGCGAATTCATGATTGCTACCTCCTGGATTTGTTTAGGTATCTGCAGCGCTTGTTGCACTTGTCTGCAGCGAATGAAAACAGTCTAGGGGTGTGTAGCTTCAGGGTAAACGCCTAAAAGCCCAATTCATTATTTCGCCGGATACCATAATGCGCGCGACCGGGACACGCGCAGATGAATCGCTATGGGGACAAACACAGGCGTGCGCGGACGCGCCGCATTGTCAGCGGCGCGAACTGCACGATGTGAAGGAATCAGTGACGGTGGCGCCAGTCGCCGTGATACGTATCGAGCCAGCGCAAATAACGCACACGCGGCCCGCCGCGATCCATGATCTTCTGATGATGATGCGCGATCAGCCACATCACGACACACACCACCACCATGACGGTCGGCCCAAGCAAATAAGCTAGCATCGATTCGCTCATGTCCGTCTCCTTGCCCACGTTTGCGCTGTTCACCCATTCTAGGCAATCTCACGCGATGTTTCGAATCGCGCTGCCGCAAAGCCCGCCCGACAAGGCTCTGCGGGGCAATGTGCGGCGCCCCACGTAACCGCATAGGTCGCCTGTTGCGCAGTGCACGCATGCTCTTATCATTGCGTCACTGCCCTGTTTCGTCCGACTACCATGGCCTATCCGTACAATCTCGCGTTTGCCGCAGGACTGATGCTGATCGTGCTGTCATGCGGCCTCGCGCTCGTGTTGACCTGAGCGACACCCGCACGGGGTGATTGGGCCGCATCGTCGTGCGAAAGCGATAGCGGCGCGCAAAAGAGGGAGCGTCATAGGTCATAATGTCCGCCAAAATACCCAGAGGACATCCTGTGACCCAGGCCGCACCGCTTGAACTGCTCAGACAGGCACGTACGCGCTTCACCCAACGAGAAATCGCCGCACACGTCGGCAAAGACATCAAGACGGTGCGTCGCTGGGAAAAGGGCGAAACGCCCTGCCCCGCGATGCTCACGCCCGCTTTGCATGCGTTGCTGCACGGCGCACCGGTGCCGGTCGAAGCGCAGCGCGGCAACGTCCCCCACTTCCGTTTCATCGATCTGTTCGCCGGTATCGGCGGAATCCGCATGGGCTTCGAGGCGCACGGCGGCACGTGCGTGTTCACCAGCGAATGGAATACGTTTTCGCAAAAAACCTACCGTGAGAACTTCGGTGAGAACTTCGGCGAAAGCTTCGCTGAAAACGTCGCCGATGGCGTCGCGCGAGGCGAGACTCCGCGCACCGGGCACCGCCTGATCGGCGACATCGTGTCGTACGCGGCCGCCGACATTCCCGCGCACGACGTGCTGCTCGCCGGCTTCCCGTGCCAGCCGTTTTCGATCGCCGGTGTCAGCAAGAAGAATGCACTTGGCCGTCCGCACGGCTTCGAATGCGCGACGCAAGGCACGCTCTTTTTCGATGTCGCGCGCATTATCGCGGCGCGGCGTCCGGCGGCGTTCCTGCTGGAAAACGTAAAGAACCTGCTGTCGCACGACAAGGGCCGCACCTTCGACGTGATCCTGCAGACGCTGCGCGACGAACTCGGCTATGAAGTGCACTACCGGATCGTCGATGGCGCGCATTTCACGCCGCAGCATCGTGAACGGATCATCATCGTCGGCTTTCGCGAGGCGACGTCGTTTTCGTGGGACGCGCTGGATCTGCCTGACGACGGCCCGCGCCTCGCGTCGGTGCTGCATAAGACCGACGGCAGCGAACCGCTGCTGCCGTGGGACGGCGAACGCTTTTTCGATCATCGCGCGCGTATCGTGCAGCCGAAGTACACGCTGACGCCGAAGTTGTGGACTTACCTGCAGAACTATGCGGAGAAGCATCGCGCGGCGGGCAACGGTTTTGGCTTCGGTCTCGCGTATCCCGACAGCGTGACGCGTACGCTATCGGCGCGCTATCACAAGGACGGTTCGGAAATTCTGGTGCATCAGGGCGCGCGCCAACGGCCGCGCCGTCTGACGCCGCGTGAATGCGCGCGCCTGATGGGCTTTCCCGATACGTTCCGCATTCCGGTCAGCGATACCCAGGCGTACCGGCAGTTCGGCAATAGCGTGGTGATGCCCGTGATGCGCGAGGTCGCGCGCATCATGCTGCCGCACGTCACCGCACTGCGCAGCGGCGCGGCACCGCAGTCGGCGCACGTCATCGCCGCGCATGTCGCGCCGCTCGCGCCCGCCGGGCTTTCCGCCGGCATGCCCACGCAAACGCCCGCCCAAGCGCCTACCCAGGCGCCCACCAAAACTCGCACTGGATCGGGCGCTAAAACGCGCTCCGAAACACCTGCCCATGCGGCCGCCAGCGCGCTCACCGTCACCCCACCGCCCACCCAGGCCGCGTAATGGTCGACATCGTCGATCGCGCGACGCGCAGCCGGATGATGTCCGGCATCCGCGGCCGCAACACCAAGCCCGAGTTGCTGATCCGCAGCCTGCTGCACCGCCGGGGCTTCCGTTTCCGCCTCGATGCGCGCGACCTGCCAGGCCGCCCCGACATCGTGCTGCCGCGCTATCGCGCGGTAATCTTCGTGCACGGCTGCTTCTGGCATGGCCACGACTGCCCGCTGTTCAAGTGGCCGCAAACGCGTCCCGAGTTCTGGCGCGACAAGATCGGCCGCAACCGCACCAATGACGCAAAGGCGCAAGCGGCGCTGCACGAGCGCGGCTGGCGCGTCGCGACTGTCTGGGAATGCGCTTTGCGCGGAGCGAATCGGGATCTCGACGGCGTGCTGCAGCGCCTGATCGACTGGCTGCATGGCGAAGCACCGAGCTTCGACGAACGCGCGTAACGCCATGCACGAGGCGCGCGAGCCTGCCTGAAAGACACGCGAGACGACAGCGGCACGCGTCAACGCACGCAAGGGTGTGGCGCTGATCCAGCCAGATGCGCTCAAGGTCGCGCAATGTGCCGGCGGCAAGCGACACCATTACTCCGATCGCACGCTATCTGACACACATCATTGAAATCGATTCGACAACCTGTAAGTGGCATTACGAACCGAAATAGTCTGCTGCATTGATCGCCCTGTGCCGGTAGTATGTGCGGCTTGGTAGACCGCGCTTGCGGCACGGTCGGGTTGCTCGGGGTCGCATGCGCGGGGTTGCGTTTATGTTGCCCGCCTGAAACCAACAATCCGATCAACCGCCGCTTCGACCGGCCGCGAGGCCATCGGCAGCGCCTGTTCAAAACAATTCGATAACCGATGCGCGCACAACCATCCCGCAAGGACCGTCCCGAATCGTCCGGTGCGCCTGTCCATCCAGGCCCGGCGGCGGCCGACACCGAACTGGGCCTGCCGGTGCCGCAACGCTATTGGGCGATCCTCGTCGTCGCGTTCGGCATTTCGGTTTCGGTGCTCGACGCGGCGATCGCCAACGTCGCGCTGCCGACCATCGCGCGCTACATGAACGCCAGCGCTGCGAGTTCGATCTGGGTAGTCAATGCATATCAACTGGCGGTGACGATTTCTCTCCTGCCGCTGTCTTCGCTGGGCGACCGCATCGGCTATCGGCGCGTCTACATGGGCGGGCTCGTGCTATTCACGGTTGCGTCACTCGGCTGCGCACTGGCTCATTCGCTGCCCACCCTCGCGCTGGCCCGCGTGATTCAGGGCTTCGGCGCGGCCGGCATCATGAGCGTCAACACCGCGCTGGTACGCATGATCTATCCGCCCGCGCAACTTGGCCGCGGCGTGTCGATCAACGCGATGGTGGTCGCGGTCTCGTCCGCGCTCGGGCCGACGGTGGCTGCCGGCGTACTGTCGGTGGCACCGTGGCAGTGGCTGTTCGCGATCAATGTGCCGATCGGCCTCGTCGCGTTCGCGATCGGGCTCAAGGCGCTGCCCGGCAATATCCGCCACGAGTCGCCGTACGACTATCTCGGCGCGGTGATGAACGCGTTTGTATTCGGCCTGCTGATCTTCGCCGTCGACGGGCTTGGGCATGGTCAGTCATACGGCTACGCGGCACTCGAGGCGCTCGGTGCAGTCGTGATCGGCTACTTTTTCGTACGGCGCCAGTTGACGCAGCCCGCCCCACTGCTGCCGGTCGACCTGCTTAAGATCCCGATCTTCGCGCTGTCGATCGGCACGTCGGTCTGCTCGTTCGCGGCGCAGATGCTGGCGTTCGTGTCGCTGCCGTTTTTCATGCAGAACACGCTCGGTTTGTCGCAGGTACAGACCGGCCTGTTGATGACTCCCTGGCCGCTGACCATCGTGATCGTCGCGCCAATTGCCGGCGCGCTGTCCGACCGGATGTCGGCGGCGTTGCTCGGCGGCATCGGGCTCGCTGTGATGACCGGCGGCCTGCTGCTGATGGCGACGCTCAGCGCGCATCCGGATCCGTTCGATATTGCGTGGCGAATGGCGCTGTGCGGCGCGGGCTTTGGTATTTTTCAGTCGCCTAACAACCGCACGATCCTGTCGTCCGCGCCGCGCTCGCGCGCGGGCGGCGCGAGCGGCATGCTCGGCACCGCGCGCCTGACCGGGCAGACGCTCGGTGCCGCACTGGTCGCATTGATTTTCGGTGTGGTGCCGCATCATGCGCCGGCCGTCGTGCTGTATGTGGCGGCGGTGTTTTCGGCGGTGGCGGCAGTGGTCAGCGCGATGCGCTTGAAACAGCCGGCGCCGGAGGCAGCGTAGCGCCGTGCAGCAATCATCGGCAAGCGGCCCCCCGTCAAGACCGCCCCGAAGCGAGACGCAACCGCCCGCTGCTCAAACGGTCACGTCAGCGCGCTTTACCGCTTTTTCGGTCACCGACGACGCGGTCGCCACATGCCGCAAATCAGCCAGGAACGTATCGCGCCACACCGAAAGATTGTTCTCGCGCAGCGGCGCCATCATGTCCGCGTGGCGCGCCTGGCGCTCGGCCAGCGGCATCGACAGCGCGCGTTCGAGCGCTTCGGCCATCTGCGACAGATCGAACGGATTGACCACCAGCGCGCCCGGCAACTGCTCCGCGGCGCCTGCAAACTGGGATAGCACCAGCACGCCCGGATCGGCCGGATCCTGCGACGCCACATACTCCTTCGCGACCAGATTCATGCCGTCGCGCAGCGGCGTCACATAACCGACCTGCGACTGCCGGAACAGCGCCATCAGCAGATTGCGCTCGTACTTGCGGTTCAGATACTGGATCGGCGTCCAGTCGAGCTGCGCGAAGCGGCCGTTGATACGGCCCGCCTCGCCTTCGAGGGTCTGGCGAATGCGCTGATAGGTCTGCACGTCGGAACGGGTCGGCGGCGCGATCTGCACCAGCGACACGCGGCCATGCCAGCCGGGCGCGTTCAGCAGCAGCCGTTCGAACGCCTGGAAGCGCTCGACCAGCCCCTTCGAATAATCGAGCCGGTCCACGCTCATGATCAGCTTGCGATTGCGCATGCCGTCGCGCAGGCTTTTCACCGGCTTGCGGTCGGTGAACTGCTCGGCAGCCTTCGCGATCGCATCGGGATAGATGCCGATCGGATAGGCCGCCACTTTCAGGAAGCGGTTGTACGCGTGCACCATGTTGTCGTCGCTGGCGCTGCCATGACGGCCTCGCTCGATATAGTCGACGAACGACTGACGGTCCGCATCGGTCTGGAAACCGACCACGTCATAACTGCACATATCCTTGACCAGCTCTTCGTGCGGCGGCACGGTCAGCAGCACTTGCGGCACCGGAAACGGAATATGCAGGAAAAAGCCGATCGGGTTGCGCACGCCGAGTTCGCGCAGGCAGCGCGCAAACGGCAGCAGATGGTAGTCGTGCACCCAGATGATGTCGTCGGGCTTGAGCATTTCCTTCAGTTGCTTCGCGAGCATCGCGTTCACACGCTGATAGCCCGCGTACTCCTGCCGGTCGTAGCGCGACAGGTCGTTCCGATAGTGGAAGGTCGGCCACAGCGTCGCGTTCGAGAAACCACGGTAGTACTGGTCGTAGTCGCGCTTGGTGAGGGCCACGGTCGCATAGGTCACGTTGCCCTGCTTTTCGATCACGGGAGCCGACGGCTCACCGGCAATCTCCCCGCTCCAGCCGAACCACACGCCGCCGGTTTCCTTCAGGGCATCCAGCACGCCGATCGCCAGACCACCCGCGGCGGGACGGCCTTCCTGCGTCGGTGCAACGCGGTTCGAAACTACGATCAATCTGCTCATACAGCTCCCCCTTAATCAGTTGACGTTCCGTGATGCGCTGAAACTGTGCACGCAAGCTTTATGCCGCAATGCCGCATCCGGAAACAGGAAAATGTATGCAAATGTGACGAACGAGTAGAAACTGCCACGCGAACCGGTCGCGCGGAGTATTTTCCTCCAGATGAATCTCGACCGGAACGGGCCTCAGGCGTCCTGTTCGGAACCGAGATCACGCTGGTAATCGAGTCCTTCCGTGCGGCTGCCACCCTGGTTGTGATCCCCATCTGGCGGGGCATTGGGCGCGGCGCGGTTCTGCGCGGCCGGATCCGGGCTGGGCTGCTGACCTGCCGGAACACTGCCGGGGCGCGCGTCGCGCTTCGAATGGCGCGCGGAGCGCCGCAATGCGGGGTGTCTCATGATCGATTGCCTCCGGGGAAGGCCGCCACCGGGAGGTGGCATCCCCTCAGTCTAGGACTCGGGACAGTAATTTGCCGGTAAAAAGTTCGCAGGTTTTGTAACCAGTACATCAAGATACGTATCAACAGACATACGCGGACGGCGCGTGCAGGATCGCGTGGTAATGGGTCGGAGCAATGCGCGCAGAAGTGGCGCTGCGTGGGGTCTGCAGGGGGATTCGTGCTGAGCGGGCATGTGGCTCGCCGACACCACCTCCGGCTTCGCGCGCCGTCGCGCAAGACTGCGGTACGTGCGCGGGCGGCGGATCGCCGATCGGCAATGGCGGAGCCTCACCCGGCAAACGATCGGGATCAGGCGGCCCATCGGGCGGAACGGGATCATCGGGGTCGTCATCCGGCAACGGCGGATCAGTCGGCTCCGGACGGTGCAGCTCGCGGCGGTGCGCCCGACATGCTGCCCCGTGCGCATCCGGATCCAGCGCCGGCGGGATCGTCCCGGCGGCGGCATCGTGCAGTGACATGGAGCCTCCTTGTTGTGCGTCGTTCAGGATGACGCAGCAAGGCTTATGCCGTTTGAAATGTTGCAGTCGGGCTGGTGCAGCGCAACCGACGGCCGCCGGCCACGCTGCTTACGCGTCGGCTTTCCCGAACGCCTGCGGCTCTTCCGTCGAATCGTCGTCGCCGCGGGCCGCGTCGTTGCCGTACTCGACCAGCCGGTTATAGAGCGTCTTCAGGCTGATGCCGAGAATCTCCGCCGCGCGTGTTTTCACGCCGCCGCACTGCTCGAGGGTCGCAAGAATCAGCTGACGATCCGCCTCGGCGAGCGACGTGCCAAACGGAATCGTGATCGCCGTGCCGGCAGTCGGCTTGGACAGCGTAATCTGCAACGGCACGGTCGCGGTGCTATCGGAATCGGTGCCCGACATGATGTGCGCGCGCTGCACATAATTCTTCAGCTCGCGCACATTGCCCGGCCATGCATAGGACAGCAGCATCTCCTTGACCGCCGGCGGAAAATGCTTGCGCGTGCTGTGCTTCTCGTTGAGCTCGTCGAGGAACGACTGCGCAAGCAATTCGACGTCCTTGCCGCGCTCGCGCAGCGGCGGCAGGTTGATCGGAAACACGTTGAGCCGGTGATACAGGTCGAGGCGCAGCTTGCCTTCGAGCACGGCCTGCTCCGGGTCGCGGTTGGTCGCCGCGATCAGGCGCACGTCGGTTTCGATTTCCTTGGTCGTGCCCACGCGCATGAACATGCCGGTCTCGAGCACGCGCAGCAGCTTCACCTGCAGCTCGATCGGCATTTCGGTGATTTCGTCGAGGAACAGCGTGCCGCCGTTCGCGCGTTCGAAATACCCTTTGTGCTGCCGGTCCGCGCCGGTAAACGAGCCGCGCTCGTGGCCGAACATCTCCGACTCGATCAGGTTCGGCGAAATCGCGCCGCAGTTCACCGCCAGAAACGCATGCTTGCGACGCAGGCTCAGCTGATGCAGCGTCTGCGCCGCGACTTCCTTGCCGGTGCCGGATTCGCCGACCAGCATCACCGAGGCAGCGGTCGGCGCGACGCGGCTGATCTGGTCGTACACCTGCTGGATCACCGGCGAATTGCCGAGCATCAGCCCGAAGCGGCCCATGCGGCGCAGTTCGCCGCGCAATGTGCCGATCTCGGCCTTCAGATCGCCCGCGCGCGGCAGGCGGCTCAGAATCGCCTTCACGCGCTGCATGTTGATCGGCTTCACCAGATAGTCGGCGGCGCCCATCTTCAGCGCGCTGACGGCCGATTCGACCGTGGCGTGACCGGTGATCACGATGAATTCGACGCCCGAGCGCGGATCGAGATCTTCGAACAGATCGACGCCGCTGCCGTCGGGCAGCTTCAGATCGGTGAACACGACGTCCGGCATTTGCCGGACCAGTTGAATGCGGGCTTCGCGCAGATCGCCTGCGGTGGCGGTGGTGAGTCCGTCTTCGGCGACAATCGCGGCTAGCGCCTCGCGGGTACCCGGATCGTCGTCGACAATCAGTGCGTGTGGCATCGCGTTTGAGAAACCCTAAAAGTGCTGATCAGCGGAGCCCGGCGCGGCGCGCGATGGACGGAACGCGCACGGTGGCTGCTGCTCCGCCCCGCCGAAACGCCTATAGACAATCCTATGCGCGAAATCGCTGTACCGGGCTATCGACCATGAAAAAATTACCAACTTAGTGTAATCGCGCAACAATTGCCGTCCGGGACAGCTCTAAACGACCTCATTGTTGTGGATTTGCCCATTATACGGCGATATCTCGATAAAACCATACGGGGCGGGCCGGTTTGGGAGGCCATTGATTCAATGTGCCGCGCATCAGGCGACGCTGCAGCGGCGCGCACATCGCAACAGAATCCGCGCTGGCAGCAGCGGCTGCGATATCGGCAAGGTCTCGGGAAGGTCTCGGCAGGGTCGGCGCGCGCAGCCGATGCGGCCGACACGCTGCGGCAGCGACGGCCACTCTGGACGCCGCCGCGGGCGCGGTGGCTCCCCACAAAGTGAGCGAAATGGTCGCAACTGGGACACCACCCAGTCACACCGCGCGATCACCGCGCCTGCGGCCGCCACAGCGGCGCAGCAGGCGTATGCGCGTCAACTGCGCGGGAACGGCCACGCATCGCCCGACGCGCTATGGTCGGCGCCGTTCGCCGAGCGCGGATGCGTGGTTCCAGCCAACGCTTTCGGATGCAGCGGCTGATCGTTGGTGACCGCGCCACCCTCGCCTTCCCAGCGCGTCAGATCGCGAGCCGGGACCGCCTGAGCCGCGCGCTGCTTTTGCACCCAACGCCATGCGAGCACGCTGCCAACCGCGAACAGCGCGCCGAAGATGCCGATTTTTGGCCGTGCCATCAAAACCTCCTTGGTTGCCTCGTTGCTAAGAGAAATCAGATCGGGGAATCAAAAGGGAGTTAAAACGTGCGTTAAAGCAGGAGTTAAAGCCGAAATCAAACCAACCTGCCGCGAATTTCAGCCGCCGTCCCACCGTACATCCATTAACGCGTGGCCAGCACGCCGAGCAAAAAGCCGACGCCCGCTGCCATACCAAGCGCCTGCCACGGTTTGCGCCGCACGTAACGCTCGGTCTGCACGGTCGCGCTGCGGTAACCGCGTTGCGCAACCGCCTGTGCGTCGGCCGATGCGGCACGCAGCGACTCGACATGCGCACGCAGCCGCTCGCGCAATGCGTCGACGCCCTCACCGGGCACTGCAGCGACGAGCCGCAGTATTTCCTCTGAATCCGTCAACAATACGTTCAGGTCTTCGATAATTTTTTGTCTGCCGAGCGACAGCTGTTCGGTCGTTGCAGTCATCGCGATCTCCTATGCTTCAATCCCATCTGACGGACGTCGCAACCGGCGTACCCGACACGGTCTCGATCGGCTTGCACAGCGCGAAGTTCGCCGTGCTTCGCGGGCCGCAGCCAGGTCAATCTTGCCGAGAACGGGTACAGCACGCACTTTTTGCCGTCATTCATCATTCGTGCCCGATCGACGGATGCGCCTTGCCGCGCACGGCGCGTGAGTGGTTAAATTGGCTTTTGCGAGACAGCGGGCGGAATGTTTCAGACCCGGTTTCAAATCCGGATGCACACCCGCCGCGCCAGCCCCGCGCCATCTCCATCTCGAAGCGCATTTGTACAGGACACCCTGGTTATGGCGTCAACCGATCTGGACTCGCCCGCTGCCGGCACTGCCGGCGGCGGCGCCACGTCACAGGCGAAATCACGCGGCGCCGAAGGCGTCGCGGGCTTGAAGTCGTATGGCACGCTGTACGGCTCGTCGCCAGTCATGCTCGATCTCTATGAGCAGATCCAGCGCGTGGCCGCGACCGACGCGACCGCGCTCATCATCGGCGAATCCGGCACCGGCAAGGAGCTGATCGCCCGTACCATTCACGATCACAGCACGCGCAATAGCGGCGCATTCGTCGCCGTCAACTGCGGCGCGATTCCGGACGAACTGATCGAAGCCGAGCTGTTCGGCCACGAAAAAGGCAGCTTTACCGGCGCGGTGCAAGGCCGCATCGGCTATTTCGAGCACGCGAACGGCGGCACGCTGTTTCTCGACGAAGTGACCGAGATGTCGCCGGTGCGTCAGGTGAAGCTGCTGCGCGCGCTCGAAACCGGTACGTTCTTTCGGGTCGGCGGCACCGATCTGATTCGCGGCGACGTGCGCGTGATCGCGGCCACCAACCGCGATCCGGCGGTAGCGGTCAAGGAAAACGGGCTGCGCGAAGACCTGATGTACCGGCTCGCGGTATTCCCGTTGCGTGCGCCGCCGCTGCGCGAGCGCGAAGGCGATCGCGAGCTGCTCGCGTCGCATTTCCTCGCGCAGCTGAACCAGCAGGAAAGCACGAACAAGGTGTTCAGCAAGCGTTCGATGGAAACGCTGCGCACGTGGTCGTGGCCGGGCAATGTGCGCGAACTGAAAAACGCGGTGTACCGCGCGTTCATTCTCGCGGAGAAAACCGTCGAGCTGCCGCATCCGCATCTGATGTCGCGCGTGAAGAAGCCCGTCACGCTCGGCGATTCGATGAGCGTGTGGATCGGCACGCCGCTTGCCGATGCGCAAAAGCAGATCATCCTCGGCACGCTGAAATACTGCGGCGGCGACAAGCGGCGTGCGGCCAAGGCGCTCGGCGTGAGCCTGAAGACGCTCTACAACCGCTTGAGCGCATACGGCGATGAAGACGACTCCGGGCCGGCCGAGAGCTGAGGCGGGGTAGCGCGGCGCGCTCGATGCACCACCGCTCGCTCGCATCGGCACGGCCGCAGCCGCGGGCGATCGACCAGAAACTGACGTCGCACGCATCTGCTTTTGCAATTGCTTGCATTTTTTCTGTGCCAATTACAATTGGCATCCTGCACAATCCTGTGCGTCAAAGTCACGCAAGGTCACGCAAAGTCTCGGCTTGGCGGTGAGACCGCCGCGTGCGCCCATTGGGTAGCGCCCATTCGGGTAGCGCGCATCGGATCGGCAGGAGCATGAACAGGGAAATGCAAACAACAATGTCCGGCGCCGATGCGGCGCCGCATGCAGGCGTCGCGGATCGCCTCGCGACACTCATCACGGCGCGCAATACCCGTGCAGCAACAGGCCGGCTCGCGCGGCACCTAATACAGCAGGTCAAGCGACACCTCACGCTGCTCGCCACACTTGGCCTGTGTGCCACCGCCATGGCACTGAGCGGCTGTTCGTCGCTCTACGCCGAAAGCGCCACGGCCGGCGCCGGTATCGCCGGTGCAGCGATCGCCGGTTCCATCACCAATAACGCAGCGGTCGCGACCGGCATTGGCCTCGGCGCAGTCGCCGCCGCGCGCGCCGGCGTCCAGTATTCGGAGCGCGTGATCCATCGCAATACCCAGGACGGCATCGCCCAGGTCGCCGGGCCGCTCGACGTCGGCGGCGTGGCGCCATGGAGCGTGTCGCACTCGGTGCCGCTCGAAGAAGACCAGCATGGGCGCGTCACCGTCAGCCGCGTGATCAGCGCCGGACCGCTCGACTGCAAGGAAATCGTGTTCTCGGTCGACAAACCGGCCACCGACAAGGTCCCGGCCTCCAGCGCATTCTTTGTCGCGTCGATCTGCCGCGATGGCACGCTGTGGAAATGGGCATCTGCCGAACCGGCTACCGAGCGCTGGGGTGCGCTGCAATGAATGCGGCTGCGACCATGCTCAAGCGTGCGATGCGCGGTAGCGCGGTGTGGCGGCACGAGCGGCGCACGCGGCACATGCAAGCGGCGTGCGCTGCCGAAGCCGTACAGCAACGCGCAGAAACGGCGCTATACGGCACGGGCGTCGTTCGCGATGTCAAAGCGGCAGCCGTGCCTCGCGTCGCCACCCGTGCGTTGCTCGCGCTTGCCATCTGCGCTGGCGCTGCCGCATCGCTGTCCGGCTGCAACTCCACGTCGGTCGGCGCCGCCGGCGGTGCCGCAGCGGGTGCGGCCACCGGCATCGTCACGGCCAATCCGGCGATCGGCATCGGCGTCGGCATTGCGGTGCAGGCCGCCACCACCGAAACCATCAACCGCTATCTGCGCGTGATGCACACCGATCAGCAGGATGTGATCGCTGCGCTGGCCGGCGCGAGCCCGGTAGGCGATACGCGGCCGTGGAAGGTCAAGCACACGCTGCCGATCGAGAATGGTCACGGCCAGGTGCGCGTGCTACGCGCGTTTACGACCGCGCTTGCGGACTGTAAAGAATTTGCGTTTTCGGTCGCCGACGGCGACGAGGCTGACTCGCCCGAGCACTGGTACACGGCAGCGGCCTGCCAGACGCCGCAGGACAAGCGCCTATGGAAATGGGCGTCGGCGGAACCGGCGGTGGAGCGCTGGGGCAATCTGCAGTAACACGCCTGGGCGCGCGGCAACGGAAACGCGCGACGTGCAAAGCCCAAACAAAAGGGCGGCTGTGTTTCCACAGCCGCCCTTCTTTCGCCGCATTGACCTTGTCGCCGAAGTCGCGCCGGCAGTTTCGCCGCCGCGCAGCTAGCACGCGGCTCTTGCAGCGGCCGCGTTGCGCCGCTCAGGTCTCGACGTCTTCCAGGCTGAAAATTTCCGACTGGTCGTTGTAAGAGAAAATCTCGCCGTAACGGCCCCAGTTGATCACCGCATCGAGCGTCTCTTCAGCGGCGCTATCCGACAGGAAGTCTTCCAGCTCCTGCTCGAAGCGCACGCGCGGCGCCCGATGACCCGGCCGCTCATTGAGCACCTTCTTGATCCGCGCCGCCAGCGGCACATG
>NZ_BAAGSQ010000021.1:578290-620717 GCF_054782355.1 Paraburkholderia jirisanensis
CTTGCGTTCCTGCGTGCCGAACTCGGCGAATACGCGCGCCGGCGGCGTCAGGAAAATATCGCCCTCGCGCACATCCGCGAAACCGAGATTCTGCAGCACTTCCGCGATCGGAAACAGATCGTCCACTTCCAGATGCAGCGAACGCGCGATCTCCGGCATGTCCGCGCGGCCGTGATACGGCGCGGCCGCCAGCGTCTCGATCAGACCCGCCATCAGGTTGGTCGACACGTGCGGCAGCCAGCTGTGCAGCTCGAGCCCCTTCTTGGTGGCCTCGCCAGTCTGGCGCGCGGTCATCTTCGCGTAGATGTCGTCCACCAGACGCCGGAACGCCGGGTCCAGACGGTTGCGCGGATGGTTGAACGGCACCTTGATCTCGGCGATCACGCGGCCCGGGTTCGACGACAGCACGAGGATCCGGTCGCACATGAACACCGCTTCCTCGATGTTGTGCGTGACGATCAGCACCGACTTGATCGGCATGCGGCCCTGCGTCCACAGATCCAGCAGATCGGTACGCAACGTCTCGGCGGTCAGCACGTCGAGCGCGGAGAACGGCTCGTCCATCAGCAGCAGCGTCGGGTCGACCACCAGCGCGCGCGCAAAACCCACGCGCTGTCGCATGCCGCCCGACAGTTCGCGCGGATACGCGTTCTCGAAGCCGTCCAGACCGATCAGGTCGATTGCCGCGAGCGCACGCTCACGCCGCTCGCGGGCCGGCACGCCCTGCGCCTCGAGCCCGGCCTCGACGTTTTGCAGCACCGTGAGCCACGGAAACAGCGCGAAGGTCTGGAACACCATCGCGACACCGCGGGCGGGCCCATTCAGCGGCTTGCCCATGTAGGTGACTTCGCCATCGGTCGGCTCGATCAGCCCGGCGATGATCCGCAATAGCGTCGACTTGCCCGAGCCCGAGCGGCCGAGCAGGCCGACGATCTCGCCCTCGCGCAGCGACAGGTTTGCATCGTCGAGCACGAGCAGTTCGCCCTGCGTCTTGTTGAATCCACGGCAGACGTCCTTCACGCGCAGGATTTCTTCGCCGAGGCGCGGCGGCATCGGCGGGACCTGCGGCGCTTGAGCGGCGCCGGCGGCTTTAGGATTTTGCATCGCGTTTTGCCTTCAGTTGCTGAACCTCAATCGAGCCGCAGACGAGCCTCGGCATACGCATACAGCGGACGCCACAGCAGCCGGTTGAACAGGGAGACGAACAGGGACATCACGGCGATGCCCAGGATGATTTTCGGATAATCGCCCGCTGCGGTGTTCTGCGCGATGTACGCGCCCAGCCCGTGCGCGACCACATGCGTCTGCCCCCACTGCACGGCTTCGGCGACGATGCTCGCGTTCCACGCGCCGCCCGACGCGGTGATCGCGCCGGTGATGTAGTACGGGAACACGCCCGGCAGGATCGCCTGCTTCCACCACTGCCAGCCGCGGATATGAAAATTGGCCGCAGCTTCCTTGTAATCGTTCGGATAGGCGCTCGCGCCGGCAATCACGTTGAACAGGATATACCACTGCGTGCCGAGCACGATCAGCGGCGACAGCCAGATATCCGGGTTCAGGTTGAAGCGCACGATCACGATCACGAATACCGGGAACAGCAGGTTCGCCGGGAACGCCGCGAGAAACTGCGCGAGCGGCTGGATCTTTTCGGCCAGCGCCGGGCGCATGCCGATCAGCACGCCCAGCGGTACCCAGATCACCGACGCGATCGCGATCAGCAGGATCACGCGCAGCAGCGTCAGCAGGCCCATCAGGAACACGTGGCCGACCTCGTCGAGCGTGACGCCGGTGCGCACGTAGGAGATCACGCGATACAGCACGAACACGGTGGTCGCGAGCACGACGACCGCCCAGACGATATCGCCGATGCGCCGCGTAGCCGCGCTTTGCGGCGCGGCGAGGCGCACCCGCCCGACCGCGGGCAGCCGCAAGCGCAGCGAGATGCGCGCCGTGCGCGCGAAGAACCAGCCGAGCGGCACCAGCAGCTGATGGATCAGCCGCGTACGGCGCACCAGGTCGAGCAGCCACGATTCGGGCGCGTTGCCGGAGCTGGTGTTCTCCATACGGAACTTGTCGGCCCACGCGACCAGCGGACGGAACAGCAACTGGTCGTACGCGAGGATCACGACCGTCATGGTCAGGATCACCCAGCCGATCGCGTGCATGTTCTTGTCGGTAATCGCCTGCGCGAGATACGCGCCGATGCCGGGCAGCGTGATCGAGTGATTGCCGACCGTGATGGCTTCCGATGCGACGACGAAGAACCAGCCGCCCGACATCGACATCATCATGTTCCAGATCAGGCCGGGCATCGAGAACGGTACTTCGAGCTTCCAGAAGCGCTGCCACGACGTCAGGTGAAAGCCGCGCGACACTTCGTCCAGATCGCGCGGCACGGTGCGCAGCGACTGGTAGAAGCTGAACGTCATGTTCCACGCCTGGCTCGTGAAGATCGCGAAAATCGCCGCCAGCTCGGCGCCGAGCACGCGCGAAGGCGCCAGCGCGAGGAAGAACGTGACCGTAAACGAAATGTAGCCAAGCACCGGCACCGACTGCAGGATGTCGAGAATCGGCACCAGCACCGTACCGGCGCGCCGGCTCTTGGCGGCCAGCGTACCGTACACCAGCGTGAACAGCAGCGCCGCGACCATCGCCGCGAGCATGCGCAGCGTCGTGCGCATCGCATACTCGGGCAGGTTGGACGGGTCGAGCGAGATCACCTGGGTCTGCAGCGTCGAGATCGGCGCGAGCGTCTCGTGAAAGCCGATCGCCGCCATCGCGATCACGCAGATGATCAGCGGGAACGCCACGAAGTCCCAACGGTTGGGCAGCACCCGCCAGGCCGATGCATTGGCGGTGCGATTCAGGTTGAAGCTGAACAGATCCATCACGCGTCCCCGCAATTGATGACGACGGCTACCGAAGCGTCGCACGCGCCGCGCTGCGCCGCAGCGAAAGCGGCCGCACGGGCGGGTGGCGCATAACCGTACTGCGCGCACGGCGGGAACTGCGTTGGTCGGTCCGGAAAGCGGATAAGAAGCATGGCAAAACGCAGGTTCGCGGTCATTCGTTTGGCGTTCAAAGACGCGTCGAGGCCGCACACCGGAGGCACAACGCTTGCGCTGCGTGCTCCGCGTGCGCGGCTCGACGGCTGCCGCTGGCGCCGCCGGTCAAGGCTAGCGAGCTTTCCCTATTTTGGACGGCACGACAGTACTACAACCTGCATGACAGGCACAACCATTGACAGATACCTGTGTGCAGCGCAGCGTGCCGCGCGCCGTCAAACCGTCGCGTGCAAGCCACAGCGGCACGCGACGCAGGCGGGCCGGCCGGTCGCAGACGCGGATGACAAGCTCGCTGCAGTCGCGTTGCGCGCGGCTGTCAAGCATCGTGCCGCGTGCGCGCGGTGCAAATAACGGACTAGCGCGGCGCCGCGCCGCGGTTAAAATCGTGATGCGGCGCGGCCTCGGATCCTTATACCGTCGGAGCCCGCCGCACGGCGCTTCGCGAAGCAAGCGATGCGGTGCCGGCGCAGCGTAGATGCATCACCATCGCATGACCTTTGTCTCATCTAACAGTCAGACAGATCAGAGGGTCGATGAAACGGACTATCTTGCGCGAGGCACTCGGGCCGGCCAGTTTCATACTGGTCGCGCTGGCGTGCTGGTTCGCCTCCGGGGTTGTCGCGGACCGGATGGTACAGCAAGAACTCGACGGCGCGCTGCGGCAGCAGCGCCAGATGTCCACCTCGATCGTCTACAACATGGCCGAAGTGATCGCGAGCGACCTCGCGATGTCGCGCGCGATTCCGGCGACCATGGCCGAACTGCAGGTCGTCCAGCGCGCGCTGGCGCAAGCCGGCAACTATATGGCGCCCGGCCCCGACGCGCAGCCCGCGCACCGCGACGAACTGCTGAAAACGCCGCAACTCGCCTCGGTCAACCGGTTTCTGCACGACGCACAGGGCTTTTCCGGGCTCGACATCATCTGGCTCGTCAACGCGAACGGACTGTGCGTAGCCGCCAGCAACGCGGAAAGTACGCAATCGTTTATCGGCCTCGACATGCGCGCGCGCCGCTACCTGACCAACGCACTGCTCGGCGCGTTCGGCGAGGCGTATGGCGTGGGCCGCCAGAGCGGCGAGCCGGGCATCTTCATCTCGGCGCCGGTGTACGACGATGGGCTGCTGGTCGGCGCGATCGTCGCGAAGGTCGGCATTGCGCGGCTGCGCCACTGGGTCGCGCATGCGGGCACCTTCGTCACCGACGACAACGGCGTGATCATCATGGCGCACAACGCAACGCTCGAAGGCGAAGCCATGCCGAACTCGCGCGTCACACAGATGAGCGCGGCCGAACGGATGAACACTTACCATCGTGAGGTGTTCCCGGCGGTGCAGATCCAGCCGGTTTCGGCACAGGTGCGGCGCGAGATGAAGTGGATGCCCGACGAGATCGCCGCGCAACTGTTCGACATGCCGGGCCAGACCATCCCGACGCTGTACCAGACGCGCGGCGGGCTGAACTCGGGGCTCGCCGCGCATCTGGTGGATCCGCTCGGCGCGTGGAACGAGCTGGTGCGCAATCACCGGCGCGACCATCTGCTGGTGTTTTTGACGCTGGCCGGCACCGTATCGCTTGCCTGGGTGATCACCGTGTCGTATCTGCGCGAGCGGCGCCACCATCGCGCCACCCGCGATCTCGCCGACCAGCTGCAGGCAGCCAACACGCTGCTGTCCGCCGAGGCGCGGCACGATGCGCTGACCGGCGCGCTATCGCGCCGCTACTTTCTCGATTTACTGCGCCATGAGATCGACCGCGCGCATGCGACCGGCGAACCGCTGTGCATGGCGATCGCCGATCTCGACCACTTCAAGCAGATCAACGATTGCTACGGCCACTCGGCCGGCGACCGCGCGCTCGAGCACTTCGTCGAGACCTGCCGCAGCGAGCTGCGCGGCAACGATGCGATCGGGCGTCTGGGCGGCGAGGAGTTCGGCATCCTGCTGCCCACCACGTCGCTCAACGCCGGGCTTGAAGTAGTCGAACGGCTGCGGGTCGGCCTGAAGGCGATGCCGTGCGCCAAGCTGCCGGCAAGCGCCGGATTGAGCGTGAGCATCGGGATTACCGAGTTGTCGCAGGAAGATTTGCCCGAGCGCATCATCAGCCGCGCGGACGCCGCGCTGTATGCGGCGAAGACGGGCGGACGCGACCGCAGCGCAGCGGTGCCGCCCGACGATACCGCGCCGCCCGCGCGCGCGCCGGCCAACGCGTATTAGCGGCGGCGGCGCGTATTAGCGGCTGCGGCGCGTTGGCCGCGC
This sequence comes from Paraburkholderia jirisanensis, assembly GCF_054782355.1. NCBI lineage: Bacteria > Pseudomonadati > Pseudomonadota > Betaproteobacteria > Burkholderiales > Burkholderiaceae > Paraburkholderia > Paraburkholderia jirisanensis. The sequence goes on from NZ_BAAGSQ010000021.1 coordinate 583,614, forward strand.
ATCGGGCCGCCGCGCGTTGACCACGCGCATTGCCAAGCATTGGCCGCGCATTGGCCACGCATTGGTCACATCGTCGCGCCCATCATCAAGTCGCGGTAAAGCCACCCCGGCCTACCCCACAGGCGACCCGGGCCACGCCAGGCCACCTCCGGCCGCTAAGCGCTACAACGCACCTTCGCTATCGCGAGTCACGCGGTATCATCGGCCAATGAATTCCGTCCGAAGATAGCAACCGCCTTACCGGGAGATTTGCATGAAGGGAAATCTGGTGATCGTCTGCCGCGATCAGGATGCTCACGCGTTCGACCATCTACTCGCCGAGTATGGCGCTTTTCAGACGCGGCTTTCATCGACCGCGTGGTATCTCAAGCTAGACGTCGCGCCTGAGACGATTCAGGAAGAAATCTTGACGCGTCTTGGCAAGTACACGACGCACTACATCTTCGAAGCCGAAACCGTGACGTGGAATACCGTCGATAGCGACGCCGCGACGGCCCTCAATACGTTGTTCGCCGAGTAGTCCCGGCGTCATTGCGGCTGCGGTGCGCAAGGTGCGCGCCGCGCGCCGCGGCTGGCCAAACAAGCCAGCAATCACCTTGCTCATCGCACGCCGCGCCGCGCGTTCACCCTACCCCCGCCCGATCACCACACGCTTTCCGATGCCGACACCTTGTGCGTCGCCGTCATCAGCGGGAACGTCATCAGCACGCGCAGCCCACGGCCGCCGTGATTGCCGATTTCCCAGTTGCCGCCCGCGCGCCGCACCAGCCGCTCGACGATCGCCAGCCCAAGCCCGCTATGACCGTTGCCGCCGCGTGCCGGATCGAGCCGCACGAACGGCCGCGCCGCATTGATCAGGTCTTGCGCGGCAATGCCGCTACCGTTGTCGCTGATTGCGAGCGTATAGCCGTCCGGCATGCGCGCGGTGGCCACGACGATCGGCGGCGCGCCATACGCCTGCGCGTTATCCAGCAGATTCGACAGGATACGGTCGAGTGTCGCAGCCGGCAGCATGAAACCCGGCCCCGCCTTCAGATCGATCTGCACGCCGTACGAGTCCGGCGAAACCGCGCGGTAGTTGCGCACCACCCGCTCGCATTGGGCATCCACTTCGACCGGCTCGCTGCGATCGCCGCCGTCGTGCGCAAACACCAGAAACTGGTCGACGATATGCGTCATCGAATCGACGTCGCGCACCACGCCGTCGCGCATCTTCGGTTCTTCCATCATTTCGGCACGCAGCCGCAAGCGCGCGAGCGGGGTTTTCAGATCGTGCGCGACACCCGCCAGCATCACCGCGCGGTCGTGCTCGGTACGCGCCACTTCCTGAACCATCTGGTTAAAGCCATGCGTCAACTGCCGCAGTTCGCGCGGGCCGCGCTCGCGCACCGGCGGCACCGGCAAGCCGCGCCCGAAGCGCGTGACCGCTTGCGCCAGCGAGCGCAGCGGCTGCTGCAATTGCCACGCGGCAAACAGCGCCGCCATCACCGCGGTCGAGAAGATGATGCCGAGCCATAGCGCCATCCGGTCCAGCGAGCGCGGCGGCCGCAGCGGCTGCACCGGCACCACGATCCAGTTCGAGTCGCGCGCGGCGCGCACCCACAGCGTCGGCGGCTTGCCCGGCGGGCTGAGGCGCACCTGGGTGGAGGTTGGCATGCGGTCGCGGACGTCGTCGAGAAACCGCCCGAGCGGCACCGGCAGATCGGTGTTTTCCGGCGGCACTTCGCGGCTCAGCGGATCGACCAGCTTGACGCGCGACGGCAGCGGCTGGTCGGGCGTGTGCTCGACGTGCTGGCGCACCGCTTCGACAAGAAACGCGGCCTCTTCGACCGCGTAACGGGTTTGCGATTGATTGCGTTCGAGACGGATCAGCGCATACCACGCGAAGTGCGAGATCAGCAGCACCCCAACGACGAGCAGCGCGAGCCTGCCGAACAGCGAATCAATTGGGCGTCGCATGTTGCTCGCCGTCCGGAACGAACACATAGCCGCGCCCACGCACCGTCTGAATAAAACGCGGCACCGACGGATCGGTTTCGAGGATGCGGCGCAGGCGCCACACCTGCACGTCGATGCCACGGTCGGTGCCGTCGTATTCGGGCCCGTGCAGCAACTCGAGCAGACGTTCGCGGGTCAGCGTGCGCATCGGGTTATTGACGAAAATCTTGAGCAGCGCGAATTCGCTGCCGGACAGCGTGATCGGCCGGCCTTCCTGGCTCAACGTGCGCGACTGGAAATCCAGCGTGAAGCGGCCGAACGAAAACGGCTCGCGCTGCTCGGGCGCGGCTGCCGAAGGCAGCGTGCGGCGCCGCCGCAACACCGCCTGCACACGCGCCAGCAGTTCGCGCGGATTGAACGGCTTGCCGAGATAGTCGTCGGCGCCGAGCTCGAGACCGACAATGCGGTCCACATCGTCGGCGCGGGCGGTCAGCATGATCACCGGGATATCGTCGCCGGACGCGCGCAGCTTGCGCAACGCGGTCAAGCCGTCGACGCCGGGCATCATCAGATCGAGCACGATCAGATCCGGACGCTCTCGCTCGAGGCGGCGCTCGAGCGAGCCCGCGTCGTGCAGCACCGACACTTCGATGCCCTGGCGAGCCAGATAGTCGCGCAACAGATCGCGCAGTTCGACGTCGTCATCGACGACCAGAATTTGAGTAGCCATGGGACGAAGTTTAACGCGCGCCCCCCCGGGTATTCGACCCACCTGGCCCCCAAAAGGGTTACGGGGTGTTACCACGAAAGGCGCAAGTAATGTGACGTAACAGCCCGCATTAGCCGCGTAACACGACGTACCGCGAGCCCCTCTACGCTGTGGGTTACCGAATACGGACCGCTCACGTCGTGACGGCCGCTGGTCGGATTAGACGATAGTCACTTGGGAGCACTTCAATGTCCAACAAAACTTCTCGCATTCTCGCCGTTGCGGCGGCCTCGCTTTCCATCGGTATCGGCGCCGCATTCGCGGCCCAGCCTTCGGGTCAACCCGGTATGGGTCATGGCGGCCCTGGCGGCTGGCACCACAACTTCATGGAGCAGATCAACAAGCTGCACGGCCAGTTGAATCTGAATGCGGAGCAGGAAAAGCTGTGGCAAACCGCACTCACGACGATGAAGCAGAACCGTGAAGCGATGCGCGCCAATCACAAGCAGATGCGCGAGCAGTTCAAGTCGATGCAGCAGCAACCGATTCTCGATCTGAACGCGATGCACGACGCGCATCAAAAGGCCGAACAGCAATCGCAGCAATTGCACGAACAGACTTCGGCAGCGTGGCTGAACTTCTATAACAGCCTGAACGACCAGCAGAAGACCACCGTCAGCACCGCGATCAAGCAGCACTTCGCGAAGATGGAACAGCGCCACGAGAAGATGCGCGAGCATTGGCAGCACCGCCACGGCGACGCCGCGGCCTCCGCTGCCAAGCCGTAGACGCGAGCGACGCGGCGAGCGACGAGCCGCGCGCGCCGCCGCCCGGTCACGATCGACGCCATGCAGCGCTACCGCGCTGCATGGCGTTTTTTAATGGCGCTTCTTTTTGAGCAAGCGGTCTATACAGCATTTTTACGGCTGCAGGCCGCTAGCGCCACCGTGCGCTTCGGGTAAAATACCGCCCTTTTGCGTGACCCGCCGTCACGAAAGCCGGCTACTGCGCTAGCGCACTGTTATGAAGCAGCGCATTTTTGGCCGCCTAGAATAGCGGCGGCCGGCACTACGCATTGCGTCACACATACTGGGCAACAACGAATAGGGCCGATCCGCGATGATCGGCCACACAGGAGAAACATGAAGAAGCTCGCATTGTGCGTGGCACTGGCAGCCATCGCGACGTGCGCGATCGCGAACGAACGCACGACGTCTGGCGACGCTCGCGCGAATCGCGCACAAAATCGCGGCGCCGAACTGAAAACGATGCTCGACAAGGCGCTGGCGAACGTTCGCGACGACGGTTCCGCGACACAATCCGGCAAACGGTACTTCGACTTCGACCGCCAGCTGGCCCGCTAAACCCAGCAAACCCAGGCAGCCGGCCGATCGGGCCACTGACCAGATCACCGCTTGGGGCAGGCCCGGATGGGCCATCAGACGGGCCTCGTAATACAGTCGGAAAAAGCGCTGCAGGCCAGCAATGGCCGGCAGTCATGAATTGCACAGCGGCGCGTCGCGCACGACATGGGCAGGCAAACAGCTTCCGCCACCCATGCCGCGCAGGCAGGCCGCGTCTTTCGCGGCGCGCGAACCGCGCCGTCAAGGACCCACCATGTTTCTGCAAGGCTACGGCCCGATTATCCTGTTGGGCACGTTCCAGACGATCAAGCTGGCGCTGCTGTCGCTAGCCTTCGCCTTTGTGCTCGGCCTCCTTGGCGCGGCGGCAAAGCTATCCAAGAACCGGCTGACGTACGGCGTCGGCGCGGTCTACACGACGCTGATCCGCGGCGTGCCCGACCTGGTGCTGATGCTGCTGCTGTTCTACAGCATCCAGATCTGGCTGAACAACCTGACCGACCTGCTCGGCTGGGACCAGATCGACATCGACCCGTTCGTGGCCGGCGTCGCGGTGCTCGGTTTCATCTACGGCGCGTATTTCACCGAAACCTTCCGCGGCGCGTTTCTGTCGGTGCCGCGCGGCCAGCTCGAAGCCGGCGCCGCGTACGGCCTGTCCGGCTGGCAGGTGTTCTCGCGCATCATGTTCCCGCAAATGATGCGTTTCGCATTGCCCGGCATCGGCAACAACTGGCAGGTGATGGTGAAGGCCACTGCGCTGGTGTCGATCATCGGCCTCGCCGACGTCGTGAAGGCCTCGCAGGATGCCGGCAAGGGCACGTTGCGGTTCTTCTTCTTTACGCTACTGGCGGGCGCAATCTATCTGGCCATTACCACGGTGTCGAACTTCGTCCTGATGTACCTCGAAAAGCGCTACTCGAGCGGCGTACGCAAGGCGGAACTATGATCGAACTGATCCAGCAATTCTGGCGCAACTATCTATACACCGACGGCTATCGCTTCACCGGCGTGGCGATCACGCTGTGGCTGCTGGTGGTGTCGATCGGTCTGGGCTTCTGCCTGTCGGTGCCGCTTGCGGTGGCGCGGGTGTCGAAAAAGAAATGGCTCTCCACGCTGGTGTGGCTCTACACCTACGTGTTCCGCGGCACCCCGTTGTACGTGCAACTGCTGCTCTGCTACACGGGCCTGTACAGCCTCGAAATCATCCGCTCGCACGAACTGACCAACGCGTTCTTCCGCGACGGCATGCACTGCACGCTGCTCGCGTTTACGCTGAACACCTGTGCGTACACCACCGAGATTTTCGCCGGTGCAATCAAGGCGACGCCGTACGGCGAGATCGAAGCGGCACGCGCGTACGGCATGTCGCAGTTCACGCTGTACCGTCGCGTGATCCTGCCGTCCGCGTTGCGCCGCGCGTTGCCGTACTACAGCAACGAAGTGATCCTGATGCTGCATGCGACCACCGTCGCATTCACGGCCACCGTGCCGGACATTCTGAAGATCGCCCGCGACGCCAACTCGGCCACCTATAAGTCTTTCGATGCGTTCGGCATCGCCGCCCTGCTCTATCTATGTATTTCTTTCGCGCTCGTCTGGCTGTTCCGCCGCGCCGAGCGCCGCTGGCTCGCGTATCTGCGCCCACAAGGCAAATAAGCACCGCAAACAAGAACGCGACCGGCTCCCAAGGATTTAGATGAACTCCCAGCACCAGCACCCCATGCTCTTCGTCGACAACCTGCACAAGCAATACGGCGACAACGAAGTCCTCAAAGGCGTTTCGCTGAAAGCGAAACGTGGCGATGTGATCAGCGTGATCGGCTCATCGGGCTCGGGCAAGAGCACGATGCTCCGCTGCATCAATTTTCTCGAACAGCCGAATGCGGGCCGCATTTTCGTCGACGGCGAAGAAGTGCGTACAGCGAAAGACAAGTCCGGCGCGCTGCGCGTGTCCGACCACAAGCAGTTGCAGCGCATGCGTACGCGCCTGTCGATGGTGTTCCAGCACTTCAACCTGTGGACGCATATGACGGTGCTGGAAAACGTCATCGAAGCGCCGCGCCACGTATTAGGGTTATCGCGTAGCGAAGCGGAAGACCGCGCGCGCACGTACCTGGAGAAAGTGGGCCTCGCGCCACGCGTCGAGAAGCAATACCCATCGCATCTATCAGGCGGCCAGCAGCAACGCGTCGCGATCGCTCGCGCGCTGACCATGCACCCGGACGTGATGTTGTTCGACGAACCCACCTCCGCGCTCGACCCGGAACTGGTCGGCGAAGTGCTGAAGGTGATGCAGACGCTCGCCGAAGAAGGCCGCACGATGATCGTCGTCACACATGAAATGGCGTTCGCGCGCAACGTGTCGAACCACGTGATGTTCTTGCATCAAGGGCGCGTCGAAGAAGAAGGTCACCCAACCGAAGTGTTCAGCAATACAAAGAGCGAACGCCTTAAGCAGTTTCTGTCCGGCAGCCTTAAATGAGTCGCTGACGCAGTAGTAAAAGTAGTTTTACAAGGCGCTTACGCGCCTTTTTTATTGCCGCTTTCGCCCGCCTGGCCGGCCTGACAAAGGTTCGGCATCCCAACATATGCACTCGGCCCACACCTTTTGGGCTTACTCCCGACGATTTCGATCGTCAATAGTGGCAATCCTTGACCCACCCCATCCCAAACCCTGAAACCTTTATCCGGTAAGGCTTTGAGGGCCGTTTTCGGCGTTTTTCCAGAGCCGTTGCACATATCCGTATTGCAATTTAGAGACATCTCTACCGCGGCCCACTAATTTATTCGCCCACTGCAGGGTATTTTTGCTAAATTAGTAACCAAAGTAGCAAAACAAAGTTCATTAAAAGTAGTTTCACTTCAAAACAACTAGGAGATACCGGTCGGCGAGGATCGGGAAGACGATCAGACAGCCTTAAGGCTGCGCGTCTGGAGGGCACCGATCAATCCGAGTATCTCCCGAGAAACATACCGTTTCCTGTCCGGCGCTGCTGGCGTCCGGATACCACTCGCAGTACTGGTTATTTTTTTGACAGGGTATGGAGGAGAAGATGAAGAAAGCTTTGCTCGCCGCATCGCTACTGACCGTCGGCGTTGCTGCGCACGCACAAAGCAGCGTGACGCTGTACGGGCGTCTGGACGCTGGCCTCGAAGCCATGTGGGGCGTGCCGACTGGCACGGGCGCACAAGGTCAGGCAACCAGCAGCACCCACCGTTTCAAGGCAGAAAGCGGTGACTGGGGTACCAGCCTGTGGGGTATGAAGGGCGTTGAAGACCTCGGTGGCGGCTACAAGGCCGTATTCCAGTTGGAAGGCTCCTTCAACACGATGAATGGCCAGGGCCCCGGCGGCGGTGGTCTCTTCAATCGTTGGGCAACGGTCGGTGTCGCCACCGACCAGTACGGTACCCTGCTGTTGGGCCGTGAGCTCTTCATCGCCAACGGCGTGTGGGACTTCGATCCGTTCGGTCAATCGAACTGGTCGTCGGCGTCGCTGGTTCGTGGCCGCAACTGGCCGCAATCGAGCAACAACATTTCGTACCAGTCGCCGAAGATCGCGGGCTTTGACTTCTACGGTCAATACGCGCTGTCGAACGCAACCGGCTGGAACGGTAACGGTACGACGCCGCAAGGCCGTGAAGGTGGCGCACAGGTCACCTATACGTCTTCGCTGTTCCAGGTCCGTGCGCTGTACGACGAAATCCGCAACCCGTCCAACGGTGGCCTCGGCGGCAACTACATCGCGACCGACGGCAGCGGCAGTCTCGGCGGCAACGGCAACGGCAATGGCGTGTATGCGTATTCGCGTGAATACACGGCAGCTGTGAACGTGTTCCTCGGCCAGTTCAAGATTCAGGGCGTGTACCAGGCGATCCGCTCGTCGGGTATCACCGGCGCACTGCCGGGCCAGCCGACCACGCTCGACCACGAATGGGGCGGTGTGACGTGGCAAGCCACGCCGGCTGCTGCACTGATCGCGGCGGTGTACCACGTGAACGGCAACAACGGCGCGGGCAATGCGACGATCTACACGGTCGGCGGTTCGTACAACCTGTCCAAGCGCACGCTGCTCGACCTGCAGGTCGCGACCGTGCAGAACAGCAAGACGGCTAACTACGGCCTGAATGCCAACAACTTCGGCAATGCGACGTCGACGGACAACCCGTTGGTCGGCCATAGCCAGTCGGGCGTGTACGCAGGTATCCAGCACTCGTTCTAAGCGAACCTTGCTGATACAACCGACTAGAGAACAGCTTTAAAGAATCGATTTCACGCTGCTGCGAGAGGCGCGTATCGGTGCGATGTCCGAAAGGGTATCGCACCGTTTTTTATTTCCGGCTTTGTTTTATCCGGCGGGTTGCCACATCGTTGCAGATGCGGCGTGAAGCTGCAATCGGCGCAATCAGACTGCCGCTTCGTTTTCTTCGCCGGTACGGATGCGGATCACACGCTCGACATCCGCGACAAAGATCTTGCCATCGCCGATCTTGCCGGTGCGCGCCGCGCCGATAATTGCGTCGATCACCTGATCGGTCTGGTCGTTAGCGACGACCACTTCGATCTTCACCTTCGGCAGAAAGTCGACCACATACTCGGCGCCGCGATACAGTTCGGTGTGCCCCTTCTGCCGGCCAAAGCCCTTGACCTCGGTAACGGTCAGCCCCGTCAGACCCACTTCTGCGAGCGCCTCGCGCACTTCGTCGAGCTTGAACGGTTTGATGACTGCGGTGATGCGTTTCATGGCGAGCCTCTTGGGGGTTCGAAAACGATAAAGTTGATGTAAGTCTTTTGATTCTACGCTGCGTTACGCGCATTACCAGCACGCCGGCGCACACAGCGCGGTTCGGCGACGGCGCACGCGACGCGCTGCATCGATTCGGCGCATGGACGCCTGCGCATGCACCATCGAGCAGCATGAGCGGCGCCGGTCAGCACAAAGCGCGCCTTACTCGAGCGGTTCCGTATAGCGCGACGTGATCGGATAGCGCCAGTCGCGGCCGAACGCGCGATGCGTGACGCGAATCCCGATCGGCGCCTGACGACGCTTGTACTCGTTGATCTTGATCAGCCGCGTGACGCGCTTGACGTCGTCCGGCGCATAACCAGCCGCGACGATTTCGGCGAGCGACCGGTCTTCTTCCATGAACATCCGCATGATCGCATCGAGCGTATCGTACGGCGGCAGGCTGTCCTGGTCGGTCTGGTTGTCGCGCAGTTCCGCAGACGGCGCGCGCGTCAGGATCCGTTCCGGGATCACGTCGCGCTTCGCGAAGCTGTCCGCCGCGTTACGGTAGTGACACAGCCGGTACACCAGCGTCTTGGCGATGTCCTTGATCACCGCGAAGCCGCCGGCCATGTCGCCGTACAGCGTGCAGTAGCCCACTGCCATCTCGCTCTTGTTGCCGGTGGTCAGCACCAGCGAACCGAACTTGTTCGACAGCGCCATCAGCAGCGTGCCGCGGATACGCGCCTGGATGTTCTCTTCGGTCGAATCTTCGGCGCGGCCCGCGAATTCATCGGCGAGCGACGTGCGGAACGCATCGAACATCGGCGCGATCGCAATCTCGTCGTAACGCACGCCGACGCGTCGCGCCATGTCGGCCGCATCGGTCGTGGAGATATCGGCGGTATAGCGCGACGGCATCATCACTGCGCGCACACGTTCGGCGCCAAGCGCATCGCACGCGATGGCCAGCACCAGCGCCGAATCGACGCCGCCCGACAAACCGATGACCACGCCCGGAAAACCGTTCTTGTTGATGTAATCGCGCACGCCGAGCACCAGCGCCGCATACACCTGCGCCTCGACCGGTAACTCCGGCGCGATCGCAGCCGGCACCGGCCGCGCACCGTCGAATTCGACGATCGCATGCCCTTCGTCGAACTGCGCCATCTTCGCGACCACCTCGCCCTGCGCATCGAGCACGAACGAGCCGCCGTCGAACACCAGCTCGTCCTGGCCGCCGACCATGTTCACATAGACCATCGGCAGCCCGGTCTCGCGAATCCGCGCGCGCAGGATGTCGATGCGCACCGCTTCCTTGTTCATGTGATACGGCGAGCCGTTCGGCACCAGCAGCACCTGCGCGCCAGCCGCCTTCGCGAGCTGCGCGGCCGACGCATGCCACACGTCCTCGCAGATCACCACGCCGTACCTGACGCCGTCGAGCTCGAACACGAACGGCTGCGGATCGGCGGCGAAGTAGCGCTTCTCGTCGAACACCTCGGTGTTGGGCAGATCCTGCTTCAGATAGGTGCCGACGATCTCGCCGTCGACGATCAGCGACGCCGCATTGAAGGTATCGACTGGCGGCAGGCCGCGCTCGATCGGCGCGTTTGCATTACCATGGCCGTGCGCCGGATCGCGGTGCGGATGGCCGACCACCACGTGCAAGCCTTTCAAAGGCTTCAGTTGCGCGGCGAGGTCGGCTAGCGCCGCGGCGCTAGCCGCATAGAACGCCGGGCGCAGCAGCAGGTCTTCGGGCGGATAGCCGGAGATCGCGAGTTCCGGTGCGATCAGCAGCTTCGCGCCGTCGTTGTGTGCGGCGCGCGCGGTGGCGACGATCTTCGCGACGTTACCGGCGAAATCGCCGACGGTGACATTGAGTTGGGCAAGAGCGAGGCGGGTTTTCATGAGGTCTTCAAGGCAGGATCGGAGGCAAGCCTGATGGCTTGCCGTCTGAGGCGGCAATATGGGCCTGATGGCCGAACGGACGACGTGACGCTACATGACGTAACTTGGCTTGAAGCGCACGCGCTGCCACGAAGCCACCGCAGCACGCTGCGCAACAGGGACTAACATCGGCGCGCGACCAGCAACACGGCGCGCCCGAACGATCGACTACGGTCAAGCAAACGGTCAAGCAGATTGAATCAGGAACGCTTTGATTATCGCACGGGCATACTGACGTCGCCGTCGGAAGTGGACGCGGCCGAATGGAACGCCCTGCTCGCCCGCCAGGCGCAGCCTACGCCGTTCTTGCGGCACGAATTTCTGAGTGCGCTGCAGGACACGCGCTGCGCGGTGCCCGACGCCGGCTGGGGCGCGCAGTTCGTCACGCTGACCGACCCGCGCACCGGCAAGCTCGCGGCTGCCGCGCCGGTTTATCTGAAGGGGCACTCGTACGGCGAGTACGTGTTCGACTGGGCATGGGCCGATGCGTACAAGCGCAACGGCCTCGAATACTATCCAAAGCTGCTGTGCGCGGTGCCGTTCACGCCGGTGCAAGGCACGCGGCTGATGGCCACCGACGAACACGCGCTGCGTCATCTGGCGGCAACATTGCTTGCGTTTGCGGAGCAGACGGATGTGTCGTCGCTGCACGTGCTGTTTCCGACCGAGCAGGAAAACGCCGCGTTGACCGAGCTCGGCATGATGCAGCGCGAAGGTGTGCAGTTTCACTGGCTCAACGACGGCTACCGCGACTTCGACGAATTCCTGTCGACGCTCGAGCAGAAGAAACGCAAGAACATCCGCGCGGAGCGCCGCAAGGTGCGCGATGCGGGCGTCACGTTCCGGCGCATGGTTGGCCGGGACATCTCGGATGCGGATTGGCGCTTCTTCAGCAAGTGCTATCGGCAGACTTACCGCGAGCACTTCTCGAGCCCGTATCTGAATCTCGACTTCTTCCGCACCATCGGCGAAACGATGCCGGAGAACCTGATGCTGGTGATCGCCGAATACGAGGGCAAGCCGATCGCCAGTTCGCTGGTGGTGTTCCAGCGCGACGACGCGACCGGCGGCACCTTGTACGGCCGTTACTGGGGCGCGCTCGAACACGTGCCGTGTCTGCACTTCGAGACGGCGTACTACCAGCCGCTGGAGTTCTGCATCGAGCAGAAAATCGGCACCTTCGAAGGCGGCGCGCAAGGCGAGCACAAGATGGCGCGCGGCTTTTTGCCGACCGTCACGCGTTCCGCGCACTGGCTCGCGCATCCCGCCTTCGCCGATGCGGTATCGCACTTTCTCGATAACGAAGCGAATCACATTCACGCGTACGTCGACGAACTGCGCGAACGCAATCCGTTCAAGGAGTAGGCGCGCGATGGCGTGGTTTCTCTACCTGCTCGAATGCGACGACGGCAGCGTCTACACCGGCATTGCTGTCGATGTCGCGGCGCGCTTCGACAAGCATTGCAACGGCACCGGCGCGCGTTATACGCGGGCGCGCAAACCGGTGCGGCTGCTGGCTTCGTTCGAACTGGCGGACCGGGCTAGCGCGTCGCGTGCCGAGTACTGGGTAAAGCGGCTGCCGCCGGCGGGCAAACGCGCACTGGCGGCGGGGACCAAAACGCTGGAATCGGTGCTGCCCGCTGTCGACGTTGTCGAGGATGCTGCCGGCGAAACCGATTGAAACTGCGGGTTAACCGAGAGGAGACCGATGCCATGGAACGCGCTCAATTCCTTGCAGCGGCGCGGCAGCTGGCCGCCGCAGCCGACATTCTGGCGAAATCCGGACCCTTGGCCCAAAGGTCCGACGCATTGCAGATGCTCGCGCAATTTGGCGATCACGACCGTCGTCCCGGGCACAACGCAAGCGCCGAAATCTCGACAACCGACGACGCGTTATTCATCCAGACGGCGCATGCGGCGTTGACCCTGGTAGGCCGCAATGAATTTGCCGCGGCACATGCGCTTTTACAGCAAGCCCAGCGGTTGTTGCAGACCTGAGCCATCAGACCTGAACTGAATCACACGCCGCGCAAAAGCGCTAGCTCAATAGCAAAGAGGCAAACCAAACCGGTTTGCCTCTTTCGTTTTTACGCCTTGCGACTACGCAGCATTGCTTGTTGCTGCGTTGCTTGTTGCTGCGTTGCTTGTTGCTGCGTTACGCGCTGCCGCCTTACTTCTTGAAATTGGCCGCGCCTTCCGAAATTTCCTTGTGAGCGGCATCGATCCCCGCCCAGCCGTCGACCTTCACCCACTTGCCCTTCTCCAGCGCCTTGTACTGTTCGAAGAAGTGCTTGATCTGGTCCTTCAGATATTCCGGCACGTCGTCGATCGACTTCATATGCGCGGTCATCGGGCAGATCTTGTCGTGCGCGACGGCAACCAGCTTCGCGTCGACGCCCGATTCGTCGGTCATCTGCAGCATGCCGAGCGCGCGGGCGCGCACCACGGAGCCGGCCAGCAGCGGGAACGGTGTGATCACCAGCACGTCGACCGGGTCGCCGTCACCGGACAGCGTCTGCGGGATGAAGCCGTAGTTCGCCGGATAGCGCATGCCGGTGCCGATGAAACGGTCGACCACCAGCAGGCCCATATCCTTGTCGGCCTCGTACTTCACCGGATCGCTTTGCGCGGGAATCTCGATGATGACGTTGAAGTCTTGCGGAAGATCCTTGCCGGATGGGACGTTGTTGAAGCTCATGGCGCTCTCTGATCAGGATGAAAACGGGGACACGGCGTGCGGCCGGCAGCGGGTAGGCATCGGTGATGCGCGGGGCGATGCACGATCGGCACATGCCCAGCAGCCGCTGCCGCGGGCCGCACACTGCGGAATGCGCCATTATAGCCAATCGGCGGATGCTCTCCGGCGGCATTCGGCGCGATAATCGCTTGAGTCGTCCGGTCACGTGCGCTTGCGCTTACGGCGCTGCGCAGCAACGCATCGCGCATGACCGGGGCGCCACGGGCCTTGCGCGGCGCGGCCCAGCGGCGGGCTTCATGGATTTGCTTTACAGACCGCTTCATAGGCTCGCTTTACAGACTCGCTTTACAGACTCGCTTTACAGACTCGCTTCACAGACTGCTTCACACGCCCGCACGACACCCGCTCAGGGTCACCTCGCGCGGGCCTCCCAACATCCCTTCACACGAGGAGCATGCATGGAAGAGGCAAAACATTTCATCGGCAATGAATGGACCGCACCGGCCGGCGGCGAGACGATCGCCGTACTCGATCCGTCGGATGGCCAGCCGTTCGCGCGTCTCGCGCGCGGCAATGCCACCGACATCGATCGTGCCGTACAGGCCGCACGGCGAGCCTACGAAGGCACGTGGGGCGGCTTGAGCGCCGCCGAGCGCGGCCGCCTGCTCTACCGGCTGTCGATGCTGGTCGCCACCCGTCACGAAGAGCTCGCGCAACTCGAAGCACGCGACACCGGCAAGCCACTGCGCCAGGCACGCGCCGATGCCGCCGCGCTCGCGCGCTATTTCGAGTTCTACGCAGGCGCCGCCGACAAGCTGCACGGCGAGACGCTGCCGTATCAAACCGGCTATACGGTGTTCACGATCCGCGAGCCACACGGCGTGACCGGGCATATCGTGCCGTGGAACTACCCGATGCAGATTTTCGGCCGCAGCGTCGGCGCGGCGCTCGCCACCGGCAATGCCTGCGTCGTGAAGCCAGCGGAAGACGCGTGCCTGTCGGTGCTGCGCGTCGCCGAACTGGCCGCCGAAGCGGGCCTGCCGGCCGGTGCGCTGAACATCGTCAGCGGCTTCGGCCACGAAGCGGGCGCGGCCCTCGCGCGGCATCCTGGCATCGATCACATCTCGTTCACCGGGTCGCCGGAAACCGGCAAGCTGGTCACGCAGATGGCCGCCGAAAACCACGTACCGGTCACGCTCGAGCTAGGCGGCAAGTCGCCGCAAATCGTATTCGCCGACGCCGATTTCGATGCCGCGTTGCCGGTGCTGGTCGCCGCGATCGTGCAAAACGCCGGGCAAACCTGCTCGGCCGGCAGCCGCGTGCTGATCGAGCGCGCCGCGTACGAACCGCTGCTCGATCGCCTCGCGGGCGCATTCAGCAAGCTGCGCGTCGGGCCGTCGCAGGCCGACCTCGACTGCGGGCCGCTGATCAGCGCCAAACAGCAGCAGCGCGTGTGGGACTTTTTATCGGATGCGCAGCACGACAACATCGCGATGGCCGCGCAAGGCCAGGTGATCGCCGAAGCGCCGGAAAGCGGCTTCTATCAGGCGCCGACGCTGCTGCGCGATGTGCCGCCCGCGCATCGCCTCGCGCGCGAGGAAGTGTTCGGACCAGTGCTGGCCGCGATGCCGTTCAACGATGAAGAAGAAGCGCTGAAGCTGGCCAACGGCACGTCATACGGTCTGGTCGCCGGCATCTGGACGCGCGACGGTGCGCGGCAAATGCGCATTGCGCGGCGCGTACGCTCGGGCCAGGTGTTTATCAACAACTACGGCGCGGGCGGCGGCGTGGAGCTGCCGTTTGGCGGCGTCAAGCACTCGGGGCATGGGCGCGAAAAAGGCTTTGAAGCGCTGTACGGCTTTACCGTGCTGAAGACGATCGCGATCCGCCACGGTTGACGAAAAGCGGCACAGCGGTCGATCCGCTGAAGCCGCAGCACCACCCAACGCACTACACATGAAGGAGACACCATGCGGTTGAAAGACAAAACAGCGGTCGTCACCGGCGCCGGCTCGGGCTTTGGCGAAGGCATCGCGAAGACCTACGCGAAACAAGGCGCGAACGTC
This sequence comes from Paraburkholderia jirisanensis, assembly GCF_054782355.1. Classification (NCBI taxonomy): domain Bacteria; kingdom Pseudomonadati; phylum Pseudomonadota; class Betaproteobacteria; order Burkholderiales; family Burkholderiaceae; genus Paraburkholderia; species Paraburkholderia jirisanensis. The sequence goes on from NZ_BAAGSQ010000021.1 coordinate 599,060, forward strand.
GTCGTCAACGATGTGAACGGCGCGGCCGCCGAGCGCGTCGCGAGCGAGATCGCGCTGGCGGGGGGCAAGGCGATCGCGGTGGCCGGCGACATCACGCGCCGCGACGACTGGCGCGCGCTGCGCGAAGCAGCACTGGAAGACTTCGGCAGCGTACAGATCGTCGTCAACAATGCGGGCACCACGCATCGCAACAAGCCGGTGCTCGACGTCACCGAGGCCGAGTTCGACCACGTCTACGCGGTCAACGTGAAGGGCATCTACTGGAGCGTGCAGGAGTTCGTACCGTACTTTCGCGAGCGCGGCGGCGGCGTGTTCGTCAATGTCGCGTCCACCGCGGGCGTGCGGCCGCGGCCGGGCCTCGTCTGGTACAACGGCAGCAAGGCGGCGGTGATCATCGCCAGCAAATCGCTTGCAGTCGAACTCGGCCCAGACCGCATTCGTGTGAACTGCGTGAACCCGGTGATCGGCGAAACCGGATTGTTGACGCAGTTCATGGGTGTGGAAGACACGCCGGAAAACCGCCAGCGTTTTCTCGCGACGATTCCGCTCGGCCGTTTCTCGACGCCGCAGGATATCGCGAATGCTTGCCTGTACCTCGCATCGGACGACGCGGAGTTCGTCACCGGCGTATGCCTCGAAGTAGACGGCGGTCGCTGCGTATAACGCTGTCTGACTAATACCGCCCGACACGCACCGGCGCTCACGCTAACCGCGCCGGCTGCGCGCATCAACCATGCCGGCCGGCGCCCGCGCGCGCCGGCTGTCCGCTGCGTTGTGCTCAGTGTTTTCCCCGAAGCCGCAAGCCTCTTGTCAGGTGCAGAATCGCCATCGGCGGTACTTCTTTCTACAAGAACGACGAGGAGACACCATGGCCAGTCCAGCGAATCCGCTTCATCCATCCGGCGCGGGCGCGCCGCCCTCCAGTTTCGAAGAAGCCACTTACCGCAAGGTCGCCTGGCGCCTCACTCCGCTGTTGATGCTGTGCTACGTGGTCGCGTATCTGGACCGCGTCAACGTCGGCTTCGCGAAGCTGCAGATGCAATCGGATCTGGCTTTGAGCGATGCGGTGTACGGCTTCGGCGCCGGCATTTTCTTTATCGGCTATTTCATCTTCGAGATCCCGAGCAACGTGATCCTGCACCGGGTCGGCGCGCGGGTGTGGATCGCGCGGATCATGGTGTCGTGGGGCATCGTGTCGATGCTGACGATGTTCGTCACGACCACGACGATGTTCTACGTGATGCGCTTTCTGCTCGGTCTCGCGGAAGCCGGGTTCTTCCCCGGCATCATCCTGTACCTGACGTACTGGTATCCGGCGCACCGGCGCGGCCGCATGACGACGTGGTTCATGACGGCAATCGCGCTATCCGGCGTAATCGGCGGGCCGCTGTCCGGCTACATCCTGAAGGCATTCGACGGCGCGAACGGCTGGCACGGCTGGCAGTGGCTGTTCCTGCTTGAAGGGATACCGTCGGTGGTGGTCGGCATCCTCGTGTTCTTCGTGCTCGACGACCGCATCGCCAAAGCAAACTGGCTATCCGAGGAAGAGCGCAAGCTGCTCCAGCGCAATATCGAAGCCGAAGACGCCACCAAGGAAGACCCGCCGATCCGCGCCGTGCTGTCGAGCCCGCGCGTATGGCTGATGAGCCTGATCTATTTTTCGTTCGTGATCGGCCTGTACGGCGTGAGTTTCTGGCTGCCGACGCTGATCAAGGCAACCGGCGTGAAGGACGCGTTCACGATCGGCTTGCTGTCGGCGATTCCGTTTGCAGCGGCCGTGGTCGCAATGGTGCTGATCTCCCGCAGTGCCGACCGGCTGCGGGAGCGGCGCTGGCACCTTGCGCTGCCGGCATTCGCGGGCGCGCTGGGGCTGGTGCTGTCGGTGACGTGGGCGAACAGCACGCTGCTCGCGATGGCCGCGCTGACCCTCGCGACGATGGGCATTCTGACTACGCTGCCGCTGTTCTGGAGTTTGCCGACCGCGTTTCTCGCGGGCACGGGTGCGGCGGCCGGGATTGCGATGATCAATTCGATCGGCAATCTGGCGGGTTTTCTTGGGCCTTATGCGGTGGGCTGGTTGAAGCAGGCGACGGCGGCGAACGATTCCGGCATGTATCTGCTGGCGGCGTTCATGGCGCTGGGCGGGATATTGGCGATCAGTGTGCCGGCGCGGCTGGTGGACAAGTAGAGGTGACGGAGTGCGAAGTCGACGCTTCAGTCCAGCAGCGTCGACTCGCAAAACGCCCGCGCATCGCAAGCGCGGCGGCGGCTCAAATTCAAACTACATTCATCGCCAGCGCGCTCTGCCGATAATGCTCGCTAGCCTTATCCGCATCGCCCAGTTGCTCGTGCAACCTCGCCAGCGCGCGATGCGAGCGGATCTTCAACGGTTCGTTATCAGCCGAGCGCAAAGCCGCCTCGAGGAACGACTGCGCCTTGCCCCACAACTGCTGATGCAGACACAAACGGCCCAGCGCAAATAGCAAATCCGCATCGTCCGGGCGCTCTTTCTGCCAGGCCTCGGCCTTTTGAATCAGCGGCAATGCATCGCCGCCCGTGGTATCCGGATAGCGCCGCAATAGCCGCGCATCCCAGTTCTGCGCGAGCGCTTCTTCAACCACCTTGCGCGCGTCCTGCGGCCGGTTCAACGCCACCAGCAATTCCGCCGCGAGATCCGCCAGCCGCGGCGAATGCCGTTCCACCGGCGACAGCGAGTTCCACAACTCGAGCAGCGCATCCGCGTTATGGCGCCGGTCACGCAGCAGATTCTCCGCAGCCAGCTGACGCAAGCGCACCGCCACTGCCGGATGAATTGCCTCACGCTTTTCCAGCGTCTTCACCAGCTTCAGCACTTCGCTCCAGTTCTTCAGCTGTTGCTGCGCGCGCAGCGCGATCTGCTGCGCGTGAATCCGCCGGCCGCCCTGCGATTGCATTTCCAGCAGCGCGGCCAGCGCGCCGTCGGCATCGCGGCCGTCCGCGCGCATATCGGCAGTAGCCATCAAACGCGCGTCTTGCCAGTCGGCTGCATCGATCTGCGCGAGCCATTCGTCGCGGCGCGCGTACTCATGCATCCGGTGCGCCGCATTCGCGGCGATCAACCCGGCCGCGCCCTTGTTCTCAGCATGCGCGAGCGAATCGCGCGCCGCTTTTTCCGCGCGCGAGAAACGGCCCGCGTACAGGTTGCCGATCGCGTCGCGCAACGCCGCGTGCGCCTTCGCCACCCGCGAGCGGGCACGATACGCGGCCACCCGCTGCGGCATGCGCCAGATATTGCGGGCGATACGCGTCACCGCGTACAGCACGATAAACACCACGATGATCGCGACGATAAACAGGTTCAGCGAAATATCGACGCGATACGGCGGATAAACGAGCAGCACCTGCCCGGTATCGAAGCGCCCGGTGATCGCGAGCACCACCGCGATGACGAACAGGAAGGCGAGCCACAGGAGTCCTCGAAGCGCCATCGTCAGCTCCGGCTGCGGTATTGATGCACGGCTTGCAGGCTCGTGTCGAGATTCGGCAGGTCGACTGCGCCCGAGCCGTCGTCCACTTCCTTCACGAGGTTGCGCACGGTCTGCGTGTTCTTCGACGATGCATCGAAGTAGCGCGTGAGCGACGCGTCCGCTGCATGCAGGTCGGACTTCAGCGTGACCTGGTTGCGCGCGAGCAGCGCGAGCCGCGCGGACAGCAGGCGCAGTTTCAGGTTCTCACGCAGGAAGTAGCCTTGATCCGGCGACACCAGCATCGCATCCGCATTGTCGATGCGGCGCACCTGCACGAGGCTCGTCAGCTGTTCGCCGATACCGGATGCGAAATGTTGCCACCACACTTTCCAGCGCGGCTCGCCGGTGGCCGCGGCGACCTTGTCGGCATCGGCCGGCGTGGACGCGTGCGGCGTCGCATGCGCGATCGGCGCTTCGCCCGACAGCGGCAAGCTGTCGACCATCTCGATCGCATTGTCGAGCTTGATCGCGAGCCCGGTCAGATCGGTGGACGGCGCGGCTTTCAGCTTGTCGATGTCCTGCGCCAGCGCCTTGCGCACCGCCACCACCTGCGGCGCATCGGATGCCGCGAGCCGCGTATCGGCGCTTTGCAGCGCGAACAGCGCGAGCTGCGTATTGCCGGTGAGCTGTAGCTGCTCGCTCGCGCTCGACAGCATCTGCCCGACTTCCGCCATGGTCCAGTCGTCGCGATTGCGCGCCAGATCCGCATATTGCTGCTGCAAGGCCTGCTGCGCGTTCTGCGCATCGGCCAGCTTGCCTTCCATCTGCGACATCTGCGAATCGGTCTGGCGCACCGTCGCCAGCGCGGCTTCGGTCTTGACGCGCAACTCTGCGGTTTGCGCGTCGTTGGCCTGCTGGCGCTGCGTGAGTTGCTGGTCGAGCTTGATCAGCTTGCGGTTCAGCGCGACGCCGCCCGCCACTGCCGCCAGCAGCACCAATACGATCACCAGCCACAGCAGCCCGTTGCCGCCACGGCGCTGCGGCTGCTGCGCCTCGTACGGCGTGAACGGCTGGTTCGGCGGCAGCGCCTTGGCTGCGGCCGGCTGGGACGGCGGATGAGTGGAAGCAGTCGAGTCAGTCATGCGTGCTTGGGCCGGGTGATCGGAAACCGGTTGAACTTCGGAAGGCGCGACGTGGGACGGCAACGATGACAGCAGTGTGCGGGCAATCCGCTCGTCGCCCGCGCCAGACACCGTAATGCTATCAAAACCCAGTCCCCGCGCGGTTTCGGCGATGCGCGGATGCGGCGCGACGAACGGCGCGCGCTTCAATTGCGTGACTTCGGCGCTGGTCAGATGGTCGCGCGCGAGGTCGGCCAGATTGCGCACACCTTCGGAACTGGTGACGAGCCACACGTGCGGCTCGCCCGCCAGCAGCGCGTGGACGCGCTCCCATGTGCTGACCGACGGATCCGGCACGATGCGCCGGTAGGCGGCTACCGTGTCGACTTCCGCGCCGGCTTCGCGCAGCCGGTCGGCAAGCCATTCGCGGCCGCCGTCGCCGCGCACGATCAGCACGCGCTTGCCTTCGAACGCATTCGCGCCGAGCGCGGCCTCCAGCGCCGCGTAAAGGCCTTCGGAATCGAAACGGGCGTTGTCGTCGTCGGCCGCCGCTTGCGGGCTGATCACCTGATACGCGGGCGCTGCCACACCGTGACGCGCCAGCGCCGCGACACTACCCGGCCCCACCACGCCGACCGGCAGCGCATGCGGCCAGATCGCATCGAAGCGCGCGAACGCACAGTCGATCGCGTTCGGCGACACGAATACCACCAGCGCATAGTTCGCGAGGTCGGCAAAGGCCGCGCGCAGCGGCGCTTCGTCGGCGGCGGGCGCGATATCGATCAGCGGGAAGCCGAGGGTAGCGACACCGGCCGCGGCAAGGCGCGTGGCGAGCTCGCCGGATTGCCCGGCAGGACGCGTCAGCACGACGGTCGGACGGCGCTGCGAAGCCTCTCTTGCGCCGTTGCCCGACGGCGCCTTGCGCGAGTTGTCTTGCGAGCCGGCCGCCATTACGCGCCAGTCGGCTTGTCGGCCGCGGACGACAGCTCGCGGACGATGTCGAGTGCGCCTTGCTGCACGAGCTGGCCGGCGACGTCGCGGCCCAGATCGAGCGCGCGCCCGATGGTCTCGGCCGGCGACGAAGCCTGCGCGCTCAACACGCGCTTGCCGTCCGGCGTTGCGACGATGCCGCGCAGATGCAGCGCGCCGTCGCGCCAGATCGCATACGCGCCGAGCGGCACTTCGCAGCTGCCGCCGAGCGCGCGCGACACCATGCGCTCCGCTTCGACCGCCGCCGCCGTATGCAGGTGATGCAGCGGCGCGAGCCACGCGGCCAGCTCAGGCCGGCCCGCGCGAATCTCGATACCGAGCGCGCCCTGTCCCGCGGCAGGCAGGCTGTCGGCAGGATCGAGCAGACAACGGATGCGCTCGGCCAGACCCAGCCGCTTCAAACCCGCGGCGGCCAGAATGATCGCCGCGTAGTCGCCGCGGTCGAGCTTCGCCAGACGCGTATCGAGATTGCCGCGCAGCGGCTTCACTTCCAGATGCGGGTAGCGCGCGCGCAACAGCGCTTCGCGCCGCAGGCTCGAGGTGCCGACCACACTGCCCGGCGGCATCGCGCCCAACGAGTCGTACTGATTGGAGACAATCGCATCGCGTGCATCCTCGCGCTCGAGTATCGTGCTCAACTCGAAGCCGGGCGGCAGCTGCATCGGCACGTCTTTCAGCGAATGGACCGCGAGGTCGGCGCGCCCGTCGGCCAGCGCGTTTTCGAGTTCTTTGACGAACAACCCCTTGCCGCCGACCTTCGACAGCGTGCGATCGAGAATCTGATCGCCGCGCGTGGTCATGCCGAGGATTTTCACGTCGCAGGACGGATATAATTTGTGCAGTGCACTGCGCACATGCTCGGCCTGCCACATCGCAAGGCGGCTTTCACGCGAAGCGATCACAAGCGTGCTGGGCGGGTTCGCTGAGAGCGTTTCGGGGTTCATTGCTGGATCATCAAGGGTGGACCACGGTAGCGCGGGAATCGACAACAAACAATGTTAGCACGCGCGTCAAGGTGCACCGCCCGGTACCCTGCCGCGTTGTTGATCATGACAGTCAACGAGGAGACGGCGCGCGCAGGGGTTCCGGCGCAGCGCGCATTCAACGCAGTACGAAGGCGGTACGTGGCAGGCACGCGGCGGCAAAACCCCGCGGCCGTGCACGGTCGTTCGCGCATCGGCAGACCGCCTGCGCGATGATGCAGTGCAGTGTGACGCCATGCCGCTCGTCCTCTTTTCATTTCGCCCGGCTCGCGCATCGCGCCGGCCGGCGGCGTTGCGAGGCCGTTCAGGCACAACCGGAACGGCCCGCAACACGCGGCAACGGTGGGAGTTGCGGCAGCCCCGCACAGGCAGCGTCCACTGGCAGTACCTCAGTACCCGCCGTAGTTCAGGCAGCAGTTTTTAGGCAGTTGCAGTCATCTTCTTTAGACCCTGGCTTTCCAAGGAAACCCATCGTGACGTCTTTCGGATCGGCGCGCACCGCGCGCCGCAACACTGCATCGCTCGAGTCCGGCCACGTCGACACTCAGAGCGCTTCCGCCACGCCAACGGCCGCCGTCAAGGCTGCGAAAGACGGCAAAAACAGCAAGACCAAACCGGTTAAACAGGCGAAAGACGCCGCGCGACCCGGCAAAGGCGCTAAGGAGACCAAAGCCGCGGTGAAGGCGGCAAAGGTCGACACCAAGGCCGACAAGGCCGTGAAAGCGCGGCAAGCCGCCGCCGCTGCCGGCAGCGCGCCGTCGCCGGCCGCCGCGAAAGACGGCCGCAACCGCGAAGACAAAGACCAGCCGCTGTTCGAAGACATCCGCTATCTGGGCCGCTTGCTCGGCGACGTGTTGCGCGAGCAGGAAGGCGACGCGGTGTTCGACGTGGTCGAAACGATCCGCCAGACGGCGGTGCGCTTTCGCCGCGAGGACGACACGGCGGCCTTGCAGACCCTCGACAAGAAACTGCGCGCGCTGAACCCCGCGCAGACGGTCAGCGTGGTGCGGGCGTTCAGCTACTTCTCGCACCTGGCGAATATCGCGGAAGACCGGCACCGCAACCGCCGCCACCGGATTCACGAACTGGCCGGTTCGTCGTCGCAGCCGGGCACGGTCGCGCACGCGCTGGAGCGCCTCGAGGAAGCCGGCGCGGCGGCGACGCCGGTGCTGCAGCAGTTCTTCGACGACGCGCTGATCGTGCCGGTCCTGACCGCGCACCCCACCGAAGTGCAGCGCAAGAGCATTCTCGATGCGCAGCACGACATCGCCCGGCTGCTGGCCGAACGCGACCAGCCGTTGACGGTACGCGAGCGCGCGCAAAACGACGCGCTGCTGCGCGCCCGCGTCACGTCGCTGTGGCAAACCCGCATGCTGCGCGAGTCGCGGCTGACGGTGGCCGACGAGATCGAAAACGCGTTGTCGTACTACCGCGCGACTTTCCTCGAAGAAATCCCGGCGCTGTACGCGGACATCGAAGCGGCGCTCGCCGAGCACGGTCTCGATGCGCGGCTGCCGCCGTTCTTCCAGATGGGCAGCTGGATTGGCGGCGACCGCGACGGCAACCCGAACGTCACCGCACCGACGCTCGAGCACGCGATCACGCGCCACGCTTCAGTAATCTTCGAACACTATCTGGAGCAGATTCACAAGCTCGGCGCGGAGCTGTCGGTATCGAACCTGCTGGCCGGCTGCAGCGACGCGCTGACGACGCTAGCCGACGCGTCTCCAGACCGCTCGCCGCATCGTGTCGACGAACCGTACCGGCGCGCGCTGATCGGCGTCTACGCACGGATGGCGGCCACCGCGCGCGAGCGGCTCGGTGAAGGCGCGATCACGATGCGCCCGGTGCAGCACGAAGCACAGCCGTACGCGGACGCCGACGAATTCGCCCGCGACCTGAACGTGCTGATCGAATCGCTGGACCAGCGGCACGGTGTCTCGCTCGCCGCGCCGCGGCTGTCGCCGCTGGTGCGCGCCACCGAGGTGTTCGGCTTCCATCTGGCGTCGATCGACCTGCGCCAGAGCTCGGACATCCACGAAGCGGTCATCACCGAACTGCTGCGCCACGCAGGCGTCACCGAGAATTACTCCGCCCTGCCCGAAGCCGACAAGCTGCAGGTGCTGCTGGCCGAACTCGCGCAGCCGCGTCTGTTGCGCTCGCCGTACGTCAACTATTCGGACCTCGTCAAAAGCGAGCTCGGCGTGCTCGAAGCGGCGCGCGTGATCCGCCAGAAGTTCGGCGTGCGCGCGGTGCGCAACTACATCATTTCGCACACGGAGACGGTCAGCGATCTGGTCGAAGTGATGCTGCTGCAGAAGGAAACCGGCCTGCTGCAAGGCCTGCTCGGCGCCGCGCACTATCCGGCGCGCGCCGGCCTGATGGTGATCCCGCTGTTCGAGACGATTCCCGACTTGCGCAACGCGCCGCACATCATGCGCGATCTGCTGGCGCTGCCGGGCATCGAATCGATCGTCGAGCATCAGGGCAACGAGCAGGAAGTGATGCTCGGCTACTCGGACAGCAACAAGGACGGCGGCTTCCTGACGTCGAACTGGGAGCTGTATCGCGCGGAGCTGGCGCTGGTATCGCTGTTCAACGACCGCGGCATCACGCTGCGCCTGTTCCATGGCCGCGGCGGCACGGTCGGCCGCGGCGGCGGCCCGACCTATCAGGCGATCCTGTCGCAGCCGCCGGGCACCGTCGATGGCCAGATCCGCCTGACCGAGCAAGGCGAAGTGATCGCCAGCAAGTTCGGCAATCCGCAGATCGGCCGGCGCAATCTCGAAACCGTGATCGCGGCGACGCTCGAAGCTTCGCTGCTGCCGCACGGCCATGCGCCCGCCCAGTTGCCGGTGCAACTGCCGGTGTTCGAAGAGACCATGCAAAGCCTGTCCGATGCGGCGATGAAGGCGTATCGCGCGCTGGTCTATGAGACGCCCGGCTTTACCGACTACTTCTTCTCGTCGACGCCGATCGCCGAAATCGCGGAACTCAATATCGGCAGCCGGCCCGCGTCGCGCAAGCTGCAGGACCCGAAGCAGCGCAAGATCGAAGACCTGCGGGCGATTCCGTGGGGCTTCTCGTGGGGCCAATGCCGGCTGCTGCTGACCGGCTGGTATGGCTTCGGCAGCGCCGTCGGCGGCTGGCTCGACGAAGCCGGCAGCGACGCCGAGCGCACCCGCCGGCTGCAGTTGCTGCGCCAGATGCACAAGAGCTGGCCGTTCTTCTCGAACCTGCTGTCGAATATGGATATGGTGCTGGCCAAGACCGATCTGGCGGTGGCGTCGCGGTACGCACAGCTCGTCGAGGACAAGAAGCTGCGCAAGCACGTGTACGAGCGGATCGTCGCGGAATGGGAGCGCGTGTCGAACGTGCTCGCGGAGATTACCGGCAAGAAGGAACGGCTCGCGGATAACCCGCTGCTTGCGCGGTCGATCAAGAACCGCTTTCCGTATCTCGATCCGTTGAATCACCTGCAGGTCGAGTTGCTCAAGCGCCACCGCGCCGGCGAAGACAACGCGCGGCTGCGGCGCGGGATTCACCTGACCATCAACGGGATTGCGGCGGGGTTGCGCAATACGGGTTGATTGTTGAGCGTTGTGATCAGGGCCGGCTTTGCGCCGGCTTCACGCACGCTTTGCGGCGGGCACGTGAATGTCTTGATGAATCGCGTGCCCGCTTTGTTTTCCCCGCCTCGTTTCCTTACCGCGCTTCGACCATCAACGCATCGAGTTCGAACGAGCCATCGGCCTGCACCGCGAAATACTGCTTCACTTCGTCCGGCGCGTTCTCCCAGATCGAGCGGATCGCCACGACCCGCGGCTGCGGCGTACGCATCCGCGTGACCCACGCTTCGAATTCGAGCGGCATGCGCCAGCGCTCGCGCACTTGCGCGCTGAAGCCCGCCTTGGCGAAAAACGCGATCCATTCGTCCGCGCGGTAGTCGCGGATATGCGAGCCGTCGCGCAGCACTTCCACCGCCTGCAAATGCGTGTCAAGCAGCGGATGATCGCTGCCGGCGATGTCGATGAAAATCACCCGGCCGCCCGGCTTCAGCACGCGGCGCACTTCGGCAAGCGCCTGCGGCACGTCATGCCAGTGGTGTGCGCTCAGGCGGCTGATCACCCAGTCGAACGATGCGTCGTCGAACGGCAGGCTTTCGGCGGCACCTTGCTGCGTCGTAATGTTGGGAAAGCCGCGCTCGATGGCGGCGGCGGCCACCGTCGCCAGCATCTGGGGCGCGAGGTCGTAAGCCACCACCGCTGCCGCATGCGGCGCTACCGCAAAGCTCGCATGCCCGGCACCGCAACCCATGTCGAGCACCTTGACGCCCGGCGTCGCCGCAACCTCGGCGGCCAGCGTCTGCAGGTCTTTGCCGGTGGCGTGGACATGGCTCGTCAAATAAGCGGCGGCGGTCGAGCCGAACGCGTCGGCAACCTGTTCCTGATGCTTCATGGGGGGCTCCTCGATCCGTAGCGATAGACGGCAGGCGGAAATCGCCTGCCCGGCCGGCCCGGCAGCGATTTCATGCCGCTACAATAGAGCCTCGCCTGTACCAGTACAAGACAAGTAACTATTCTGGTATCGCCATCACCCGCCTTGCTGAAAATGACGACGCAGTCCAACGACGCCCCACCGCCGCCCCTCGATGCGACGCCCGCGCACGCGCTCGGCGAATTTATCCGCGCCCACCGCGAACGGCTGTCGCCGCTGGCGGTGGGCCTGCCGCCGGGGCCGCGCCGGCGCACGCCGGGCCTGCGGCGCGAGGAAGTCGCCCAGCTGTGCGGCGTGAGCCCGACCTGGTATACGTGGATCGAACAAGGGCGGCCGGTATCGGCCTCGGCGGATGCGCTGGCGCGCATCGCGGTGGCGCTGCAGCTGTCGCGCGCCGAGCGCGCGTATCTGTTCGAGCTTGCCGCGCAGCGCGATCCGGCCGAGCCGGAATCGTCCGGCACCGATACGCCGGCGATGCTGCTGAAAACCGTGCAACTGGTGAACGCGCCCGCCTACGTGCTCGACCGGCAGTGGAACGCGATTGCATGGAACGACCCGGCGGCCGATCTGTTCGTCGGCTGGCTCGACGCCGACCACGACCGCAATCTGCTGCGCTATACGTTTCTGTCGCCGCTCGGGCGCGCGCTGATCGTCGACTGGGAAACTCGCGCGCGGCGGCTTGCCGCCGAATTCCGCGCCGATTCGATCCGCCATCTGAACGACGCGCCGACCCGCGCGCTGATCGATTCGCTCGCCGCCGAAAGCGACGCGTTCGCGCGCTTCTGGGCCTCGCAGGACGTCGGCGAACGCGAAGGCGGCCGGCGCGAGTTCGCCCATCCGCGCGACGGACAAGTGGCCTACGATCAGATCACGTTCAAACCGGCGCATCGCGAGGATCTGAAGCTGGTTGTGCTGATGCGGGAAGGCTAATGCCACCGCCAGGCTGGAACCGCCCCACCCCAATGCTAAAATCCGTGTCTTGCCGTGCGAGCCCCGGCCCCCGCCGCCGTCCGCGTTTTCTTCATTCCGCTTACTGCCCTACACCATGACGTCCCAACTGCACAAAAAAGGCGAAGCCTGGTCGGCTCGCTTCTCCGAGCCGATGTCGGAGCTCGTCAAACGCTATACGTCGTCGGTTTTCTTCGACAAGCGCCTCGCGCTGGTCGACATCGAAGGATCGCTGGCGCACGCGTCGATGCTGGCCGCACAGAAGATCATCGGCGACGACGACCTCGCTTCGATTCAACGCGGTATGGCGCAGATCAAAGGCGAAATCGAGCGTGGCGAATTCGAATGGCAGCTCGATCTGGAAGACGTGCACCTGAATATCGAAGCACGCCTGACCGCGCTGATCGGCGATGCGGGCAAGCGCCTGCATACGGGCCGCTCGCGCAACGACCAGGTGGCCACCGATATCCGGCTGTGGCTGCGCGGCGAAATCGACCGCATCGGCGGCTTGCTGAAGGATCTGCGCGGTGCGCTGATCGATCTGGCCGAGCAGAACGCCGAAACCATCATGCCGGGCTTTACGCACTTGCAGGTTGCGCAGCCGGTGACGTTTGGGCATCACCTGCTGGCGTATGTGGAGATGTTCACGCGCGACACCGAACGGATGCGCGACTGCCGTACGCGGGTGAACCGTCTGCCGCTCGGCGCGGCGGCGCTGGCGGGAACGAGCTATCCGATCGATCGTCATGCGGTGGCGAAGACGCTGGGCTTCGACGGCATCTGCGCGAACTCGCTCGATGCGGTGTCGGACCGGGATTTCGCGATTGAATTTACCGCCGCTTCAGCGCTGGTGATGACGCACGTATCGCGCTTCTCCGAAGAACTCGTGCTGTGGATGAACCCGCGCGTCGGCTTTATCGATCTGGCAGACCGCTTCTGCACGGGTTCGTCGATCATGCCGCAGAAGAAGAACCCGGACGTGCCGGAACTGGCGCGCGGCAAGACCGGGCGTGTGAACGGCCATCTGATGGCGTTGTTGACGCTGATGAAGGGCCAGCCGCTCGCGTACAACAAGGACAATCAGGAAGATAAAGAACCGCTGTTCGATACCGTCGATACGGTGGCGGATACGCTGCGTATCTTTGCCGAGATGGTCGCGGGTATTACGGTGAAGCCGCAGGCGATGCGTGCGGCGGCGTTGCAGGGTTTTTCGACGGCTACCGATCTGGCCGATTATCTGGTCAAGCGTGGGTTGCCGTTCCGGGATGCGCATGAGGCTGTGGCGCATGCGGTGCGGATTTGCGTCGACCGGAATTGCGATCTGGCGGACCTGACGCTTGAGCAGATGCGGAGTGAATTGCCGAACGTCGCGCATCTGATTGGCGATGATGTGTTCGAGTATCTGACGCTGGAAGGGTCGGTGGCGAGCCGGAATCATCCGGGCGGGACGGCGCCGGAGCAGGTTCGGGCGGCGGTAATCGCCGCACGGGCGGCGTTGAAGTAAGGCGACGTGCATCGCGTCGCGTCCCATCGCGCTGCCTGATGCGGTTGCATATAAGGTAAATGTGTTTCAAGCCGGGGCCCGATCTGTGGCTCCGGCTCCGCCGGCTAAAGCTGAGCGCGATAGTCCCAGCCGGTTTCCGTTGGTCCCCCCTCCTCTGTTTTTCCCTGCCTCGTGTGATCGGATCGAGCGGCCTGTGACGCGACATCCCGCTGCCGCGGATTCGCGTGCGCAAGCACATGTGAAGCGCTACGGCCCAGATGCCTGGAATAGGTTTTCCGCGACGAGTGTTGTGTAAGTCAGCTACGTAGCAGCCCTGACACAACAACCGGCGAGTCTCCGATGTTAAAAAAACCTCTTTGCGCTGTACTTGCGTGCGCATTCGCGTTGGTGGCTTCGCCCGTTTCGACCGACGCGGCCGTCGAATCTCACGCGCCCACGCTGACGGGCTTGCGCGCGATCGAAAGCACTTACCATCAGTTGATCGTCGAGCTCGAACATAGCCGCGGCGGTCCGCTCGATACGATGACGCGCTCACGTATTGCGAGCGCCGCGCGTCTGTTTCAGGACACGATGGAGCGCGACGGCGGCGCTCGTGACGATTTGAAGACAGACGCGCATAACATCGTCGCGTCGCTGTCGGATGGGTCGTTCAGTGCGGAAGGTAGTATTCGCGCGCTGCAGCGCGATGCTAAAGGGAGTGTGATCGATGCCGGTGACTGGGACGCTGGGGCGCTTGCGGGAAACCCTGTTCCAATGCCGATTGGCACGCACCTTGATCAGTCTAGCGAAGGCGATTGCGTCGGGATTTCCGTGATCAAGGCGTTTTCGAATACGCCGAGCGGTACAGCGATTTTGAAGCGCGTGGTGACGCAAAGCGCGGATGGGTCGGTTTATCACGTGACCTTGCCGGGTGCGCCGGCGAGTGTGTTTCATGTGCGCGCTAACGAGCTTGATCAGTATGGCAAACATGATCCTGCTGCGGCTGCGATTGTTGGCGCGATGTTCCGCTACTTTCGTAAGGACCCGCGTAACGGCGCGTTGCCGACTAACAAGGTGATGGAGTTGATGGCCGGGCAACTGGGCGATCATGCGCGCTTTACTGATCACGATTCTTCGCCGGAACGCATCACGCGTTTTTTGATGACGTATGCGGAAGGTGTGAGTAGCGGACGTGTGGCAATGGTGTTTGGTGGCAAGCCCGGGCGCAACGGCGAATGGACTCGAGGCGATGGGCATGCGTTTGCGATGATCCGGATCGATCCGGCGGCAGGGATGGTGACTTATACCAATCCGTGGAATGAAGAGACTACGCGGACGATCGCGATTGCGGATCTCGCGCAGCAGGCGGCGGGGACGCCGGCGGATTTTGAGTTGGTGACGTTTAGATGAGTGGTGGTGATGCGCCTGCTTGCTGGCGTCAAGCTTTACAGATCGAGCATTCGCATTGCCAAGGATGCCTTGGTAATTGATCGATACGTGCAAAGCGTACGAAAACTCTGAAAATGCGGTACTTCCAGACATTTTCTCTGTCTTGAAAATTCACTTCGACATGCTCAACCCTATAATCATCAAGCCGTCGAAACAACGACGGACAGGTTTGAGCACCTGAGTTGTCGAAGTCCCGCACGCCTGCCTCGCAGGCCGTGCGCTTGCCCTCGCGCAGTCATACGCAATGGGCGGGCCGTGGTGAGAGAGCCGAAAGGCTCGCCGGTCTTGGGGGCTTAGACACCGGTTGCTCAATCTTGCCATCGTGCCCGCTCACCCGCCTCCAGGATGGGTGAATGGGCCTCGCTTTAGAGGGGTTCACATGCAAGCCAAAACCAAAGTCCAAACCGACAAGACGCCGACGATCACGCGCGAAATGCTCGAACGACGCGTCGAGCTGCTTGAGCGGGTCAATCGCGCCAACGTGATTAACGCAGGGCAATTCGGCAAACACGCGGCGAAAATCGGCGCACTCGCGCGCGCAGTTCAGCGCCCTCGTGTCACGCTCGCCGATCGTATCGCGCTGGTGGAAACGGTCGAGTATCTGGCCGCGCTCGCGGAATCGGAAGCGACGCTCGATGAGAAGTGCATCGAGTGGGTGTGTGCGTGTCCGCCCGAGGAATGGGATGAGGTGGATGCGCAGTTGAGCGATAGCAGGGAGCCGGCGGCGGCGCATTGAGAGTTGGTGTGTACGCGTATGGGCTGCACGGCTGCTTTGCAGTGCGTGCAGCGATGTTGCTTCGCAAGGGCTTTTCTGTAGCATGCGGTTGCCGGTTGAAGCGATATACCGTATTCGTACTGCCTCTAGTTGGCATGAATTCGGCTAAGGCTATGAATTGCGAATTTTTAGACACGCCAATAGCGTGAACGCTACAGCCAACAAGCCACCTCTTACGAAGATTCCATTTACGCTCACGGTCTTCATGACGCCTGCCACGCCGAGCTTTGCATAACAGCCCTCCACAAACGCACAACTTAAGTACGACCCGACAATGTAAATCATCGCCATTCCCGATATGCAGACAAAAAGGAACAAACCGAATACGAGAAATATGCGATGGATCATTTTTTGACAGTTACGCTAGATTCCATATTTTGATAAATATTGTTGATAAGTTCCTGCCCTACGCCCCCACTAACCGAGCCGCCGACGGTCGGAATCTTGTTGCTACCAAACAGATTCCAACTACTTCCCGACCAGTCACCAGAAGATGCCCAACTTTGCGTATTCAGGCTAGGCTTCAAGAGAGAACTAGCGCTTGTCTCAGCTGCTTTTCCAAGGCCATAACCCAAGCTCGAAAGTGCTCCGCTGATAAATGCTGACCCAACAACACTGTCATTCTTGCCTTGAATAATGTTATTGAGTGCCGTTGTGGTAGCGCCGCCAAACGCATTGACACCTACGTTCCATAACAGCTTGCCATACGAACCCGCGGCACCCGTACTGAACGCGCCTGCCACATCCACCGGGTTGACGCTACCGTTCTGGATATACTGCGAGCCCGCATTGATGCTAACGCTGATCAGGCCGATCTCAACCAATTTTGACCAGCCAGCCTGCCAAGAGGCCAAAGCACAAACAGCCTACCCAGCATGCTCCGAACCATCGAAGTGCCTGAAACAAGCGAGACCGAACTGTCTTGCCTTCTTCACTCAGATAGCGTTCAGAGAATGGCGACTTTCCTTTCAGCATTCGAGCGTCGAAAACGGTTTGCCCCGGTTGTGGACTATTCACCATTCGCAGGAATAGATAGGCTGCCGAGAAAAGCGCTCCAGCGGCTAATGCACAAAAAACAACGAAGATTGCCGTTGCGACGCTAACAAACACCCTGATCGGCGGAGAACTTACTGCGTTAAACGTCTCATTGAAAAGAAGCGCTGCAAGCATTGTCAGCAAGGCTGACAATGCTGCGCTCGCTGCAAATACTCGTGTACGCAGATTCATTTTATGTGAAGTCCTCACTTGCAAAGAGACTGAGCTAAGCCACTCTTGATATTGCTAACGCCGAATGTACATGTCGTCATGTTAGTGACGGACGCAGTTCCCCTACAACGGACGGAACGCCCTTGATTTCGATTCCGTAGGAGGCACCAGTAGGCTGACCGTTGTTATACGTCACGGAGCCATCAATGCCGATGTCGGCGAGTGCAACAGTGGTATTCACGTTTGAGGCCACGCCACGCAGACAGATGCGCTTCCTTTATTAAAGCCCGGGGACGCTCCGGCAGATGGATCAAACCTGTACCCGATGCCATATGTGCCGTAGATGCCAGCGTCAAACGCTGTATTGGCGCTCGCCGGGGTGAAGTAGACACCAACACCGACCGAACCGCCATACCCGACCACTACCGATCCACCGCCCCCAGCCGTAAAAGTCACTGATGGAAGTGCAGTTTGCCGACTTGCGGGTAATCCAGCCGCGCAATCGGCAGTAATACAACCGTTTGCTGCTGGAGCGAACGGTGTGTTGCAAATACCAGGCACGATGAATCAATTTTGCTTATAGGCGTGCCACTATTTTCCGTTCTCTTTCTTTCTGTTGCTCTTCGTAAGCGATCGCATACCTTCAAGAATCCATCTTGCGACCTCGATTCCGACGGTTATGCCAAATGCTATTTCAAACAAGGTGAGGATCGCTCCATGCTTGTCAGTTTGTTTCAACGACATTGATGCCAGAACGCCATGTTGAGAACCCGAATCGATGACGTCTGGGAGATATTTAAATCCAAGACAGACAAGCAGCATGCCGATGCATCGAGCACACGTACCCCTCCAACCGTTGTCAAAAATTAATAGGTCGATTCGGGATTTGGTCATTTCGCCGCATCCTTGCTCGGAACGAAGGACGATGAGCCAGACGCTATCGAACCTGCGGTAGCCGCGGAGAGACCGTGCACGGGGTTTGGCGCGCGTGGCTGCAGCAGCGCGGGGATAGCAGGATCAAGCGATTTGTAAACGTATGGTCGAAGGACTTGTGCCAGTCCGATTTGCGTTCCGGTGCCGATCAAGGAGCCCCCGGCGGAAGCGAGTGCGCCCACGCCCATTGCATAGCTCAGACTGCTATGTTCGCCAAAATACGCGTTGTTAAAAGCTGTGTTTAATGTGTTAGCTGCGCTACCCAACAGCACGTTCGGAGAGAAGCCGACCTTGGCTCCGATAGGACCTGAGATGGCGCCCATCACAGTTGCAAATGCCGTCTGTGCGAACCGAATCGTGCCTGATTGTGCATATTGTCCAGCTGCATCCATTCCTCCACCTGTGGTACCACTTATCGCGGAGTAGCCGAGTACACCACTCTCGATGGCGATCGGCAGTCCCACAATAAGTGCAGCACCTGTCGCGGCCGAGATGGTTGCCCCGCCCATCAAATTCCGATTGACCTGCTCGCGGGTAGCACTGTCCTGAACTTGCCTGGTCAACGGCTGATTCGGCAAAGCACCATTTGGATAGTGGCTAGCGTATATGCTGATGTCGGCTTTTTGATCCGGCGTCGCGTAAAACATATAGCCTGGTCCGCTGTTGCCTTCGGCGGGCAACATGCCATGCGCCTGACCCAGGAACGTGCTTGCATTTGCATCCCATGCACCAGCGGATCCGTTCTGCACCTGCCGGTCGGCCTGCGCCGTCAAGGCGGTAATCGCCTGTTCGACCGTGATGCCTTGCTGCTTTGCATAGGCTCCTGCGTTGTCGCTGATCCACTGTCGTTCATCCGGGTGGAGTTGCCGGTTGAAGCGGTCGACGTTATAGCCTGAGACCGATCCTGCATTGCCTGCGATTGCGCCGCCTGCGCCGGTGGCAATTGCATTGGCGACGATGTTGCCCAGTGCTTCGTTCAGGTCTGAACTGCCGGTCGGATGCGAGCCGGCAATTGCGCTGCTCACGTCGTTCAGCTTGCCTGCAGCAAGTGATGCGATCGCGGCGCCTGCTGCGCCACCGAGCGCGTTGCCACCCGCCAGACCGGTCACGAGTGCCGCACCAGCCATCTGCATCTCGGCGCGCGCAGTGCCACCTTCCTTCCACGCGTTCATGCCTTCCTGATCGCCTGCGGCCCTGGCTTCATCGTATTTCGACTGGGCGAAGTCGCCAATGCGGCGCGAGACCGCTTCACCTGCTGCGCTCGCGGCCGCCATCATGTCTGCCTGCCGGTCGAGCAGGTTGTTCAGGTCCGGCAGCCTTGCGACGGTGCCGTTGGTGTCGGACGTATCGCGGCTCAGGCTCGCGATGTCCTGCTTCTGGTTCGCGGTATTCGTCACGCTAATCGTGCCCGCGCTGATTGCGCTGCGCGTGGTCGCGCTGTCGCTGCCACTGTCGCTCTGGCTGAGCATCGGTGCGGCGCCACCGGTGCCTTTGCCGGATGTGTTGCCGTAGGTGCTGTAGTTGCCGCCACCGTCGCCGGTCGTTGCACCCGCGCTGAAGCCGCTCGAGTGGGCGCTGTATTCCGAATGGTTCTGGATGTCGGAGAAGGTGAGCGTGGCCGTCGACAGGCTGTTCTTCGAGGCTTCCGCATCGCTCGCGATAAGGCCGCCCTTCAGGTCTGTGTTGCCTGCAACCGTAATGCTGAAACCACCGTCACCCGCCTGGATACCCGCCTGTTCATTCACGCCCGCATAGCTGCCGTTTGCCTTGCCGCTGCTGTGGCTGAAGCTTGCGCTACCGCCGCCCTGGCTGATGCTGAAACCGCCACCGGTGCTTTCCTGCTTCGCACGGCTCGTCATCGTGTCCTGCACGCTGGCGATGTTCAGGTTGCCGCCGACGTCCATGCTGACCTGCCGGGCAGTCACGTTTGCGCCAATCAGGCTGGTGTCGCCGCCAGAAATGATCGTGGCAGTGTTCTCAGCGTTGATATGCGTGCTGTTCTGCGTGGCCAGATCGCTGTTGGCATCGCCGTGTGCCTTCGCCATCGATGCACTGATACCGAAACCCTGCGTACCGTAGGACACGCCTACGCTCGCGCTGCTGGACTGGTTGGAACTGCGCGTGGTGTCCGTATCGGTCGTGTTGACCAGATTGACCTGGTTCTTGGCGGCGAGAATCACATCGCTTGCGCTCACGTTCGAACCTGCGATCGTCACGTTGCCGCTGCTCGGCACGTCAGAGCCGGTTGCCACGAAGGCAGTCGTGCCGCCCGCCGACACATTCGTGCCCCGGCTCGTCGTACTGTCCTCGCTGGACGTGCTTTTGCTGTGGCTGCTGCCATAGCTCAGTTCGATCTTGGCATCGGGCTTCTGTCCGCTGGCGAGGCTGTTCATTGCGCCGCCCGCTGCGCGCACCGAATCGTACGCGCCGCTTGCCGCCGCCATGCCGTGCAGGGCGGCCGCTCGACCGTCCTGGCTGCGGCTGGCGTCCCGCGCCTGGTCAACGGTGTTCGAGATCGCATCGAGCACCGGTGCCTTTACTGCCAGTGTGAATCCGCTCTTGCTGACTTCCTGCGTCTCGTCGCGGTGTGCCGTGCCGGTGGCGGCGTCGATTGTCACGTTCGCGCCCGTGCCCGCGACGTCCTTTGCCGCGATCAGGTCGCTGCCGCTCACGTGCAGGTCGCCACCGGCCGTCAGCCGGACGCTGCCGTCCGTGCTGCCGATCAGGCTGCCGTTCTGTACCAGCGAACGCTCGTGCGTCGTATTCTTCGTATCCGTCGTGCCGTACGAGATGCCGAAGCCGCCCGAGCTGCCCAGGCCGCTCCTGATGTCTTCGTGGAAGTGACTGCTGTCTGCGGTGTCCTGCGTGGTGGTGACTGTCAGACTGTTCGCTGCCGCGAGGTTCACGTCGTTCGTTGCCGCGACCGTTGAACCGGCGATCGTCATGTCGTGACCGGCGAGCGCCGTTACGGTATCGCCCGATACGGTCGAACCGTTCGCGATGAGCTGGTGCGAGCTGGTTGTATCCGTCACCTTCTGTTTCGACAGGAACCCCGAGCTATTCGAGTGCGACCAGCTTTGAGAGTCGTGCGTTTCGCTCACGCTGCCGATCGTGATGTCGCCGGTGGAGATGAGGGTGACGCTGCCGGCGTTATCTGCATTCGTCGAGATGTTCGAGCCGAGGATGGACAGGGAACCAGATCCGCTACCTGACTGGCCGGCCGCCAGGATCAGGTTGCCGCCTGCGCTCATGCTCGATGCATTCACCGCCTCGTCATAGCTCGACGACTTGTGCTGGGCCAGCCTGCCGCCCATCGACTGTCCGCTGTACGTATGCGTGTCCTTCGAGGCGGTCACCGTCAGGTCACGGCCTGCGGCCATTGCGGTATCGCCACCCGAGGCAATCGTCGAACCGGTCAGTGTCGTATCGCGCCCCGAAACGGTTGTTACGTCACCGCCCGCGACGATCGCGCTGCCCAGCTGCTGCTGGATCTGGTCGCGGTGACCGTTCTGGCCGCCGTGCGAGCTGACCTCATGTCCGCCGGCCAGTGTCGTCGTATTCAGGTTCAGGTCGCGGCCGGCCGCAATCGCCGTATTGCCGCCACTCTGGATTGTGGCCCCGGTGAGCGTCACATCCCGGCCCGCGAGCACGGTGGCGTTACCGGTCGACGAGATCACGCCCATCGCGTCGACGCCGGTGCCTGTTACGTGCCCCGTGAGGCCGTTCGATCCGAACGTTTTTGACAGGCCATAGGTCTGCGTCTCGTTGATCACGTCGCGTCCGGCCTGCACGAGCACCTCGCTGCCGCCGATCCGGCCGCCCGTATT
>NZ_BAAGSQ010000022.1:0-3386 GCF_054782355.1 Paraburkholderia jirisanensis
GCGAGCTTCTGCGCGGACAGGGCATCGCCGGTGACGTTGACGAGGCGTACGCCGTGCAGTTGTTCGAGTGCGCGAGCGGGGTTGCGGTGCCATTCGGCGACGAGGGTGTGCCAGTGAGCGGCGGTCAGGTGCACGAAGGTGGCGCGTGGGGTGGTGCTGGTGCTATCCGTGCTGCCGTTGCCGTTGCTGTTTTCGTTGCCAGTGCTGTTAATGCCGACGTTGCTGCCACCGTCCGTGGAATTGCCGATGGAATCGGCGGCCCCGGTGCTGCTGTTGACGCTGTTCGAGCTAGCGAGGCTGCCGGTGGAATCGGCAGCACCCGCGCTGAAGCCGAAGATGCGCGAGCTGGGCGCAAGCGTAGCGCCGGCGGCGAGCGCGGGGAAAATCTCTTCCACCGAGAGGTCGAAATTCAGCGAGTTCTGCTGCATCACGACGTCGGCAGCAGACAGACCGAAGAGCCGAACCGCATCGAGCACGTAGTTGACCAGATGCCGGTGCTCGACCATCACGCCCTTGGGCTTGCCGGTGGAGCCGGAGGTGTAGATCACATAGGCGAGGTTCTCCGCAGTGAGACCAAGCGCTTGCGGATCAGGGTTGTGCGTCGGTTCCGTGTCTAAGGATTCACCGGGCTGCGTCCCATCGAGCAGCAGCACGGGCAATGCGGACGCACCGGCCACCGAGTCGCGCAGCGCGCGCTGGGTGACGAGGGCCACGGGCGTGCTGTCCTCGATCATGTAAGCGACGCGCTCGGCGGGATAAGCCGGATCGAGCGGCACGTAGGCGGCACCGGCCTTGAGGATGCCGATCAGCCCGGTGAGCATGTCGATACCGTGCTCGACGCACAGCGCGACGCGCTGGTCGGGGCGCACCCCCATCGAGATCAGACGATGGGCGAGCTGGTTGGCACGCGCGTTGAGCTGGCGATAGGTGAGCTGCTGACCGTCACAAGCCACGGCCAGCGCATCGGGCCGCGCACCCGCATGGTCTTCGACGAGCTGGTGGATCAGCAGGTGTTGAGGGAACTCGACACGCGTGTCGTTGAATTCCTCCAGCAACTGCGTGCGCTGTTGTTCGTCCAGCAGCGGCAAGGTGGCGACGTTTTGCCCGGCATCGGTGGCCATTGCCTGCAGAAGCACTTCGAAGTGCCGTACAAAGCGGTCGACCGTGCGGCGATCAAACAGGTCGCTCGCGTAGTCGAGCACGGCGGTGATCGTTTCGCCTTCTTCCTTCAGCGACAGCGTCAGGTCGAATTGCGTGGTGATCTGCTGCAGCGGCAGGTTTGACAGGTTGAGGCCGGGCAGCTCGAGCGTTTTTGCCGGCGTGTTGTCCATGCTGAGCATGACCTGGAACACGGGGCTATGGCTGAGGGTGCGGGTGGGCTGCAGCGCTTCGACCACTTGCTCGAACGGCAGGTCCTGATGCGCGTAGGCGGCCAGCGCCGTTTCGCGGACCTGCGACAGCAACTGCGAGACGCTCGGGTTGTGATCGATGTTCACGCGCAGCGCCAGCGTGTTGACGAAGAAACCAAGTAGCTTTTCGAGCTCGGCACGCGGACGGTTGGCGACCGGCGTGCCGATTACCACTTCCTGCTGGTTAGACAGCCGCGCAAGCAGCACGGACCAGCCGGCCAGCAGCGTCATGAACAGCGTGGTGCCGTGCTGCTGGCTGAGCGTACGCAGCGACGCGCTGAGCTGTGCGGGCAGCGTGAACGCCACGCTGGCGCCGGCATACGTTTGCACGGCCGGACGCGGGCGGTCGGTCGGCAGTTCGAGCAGCGCAGGTGCGCCAAGCAGGTGGTTCTTCCAGAACCCGAGCTGCTGCTGCAACACCTCACCCTGCAGCCACTGACGCTGCCATGCGGCGTAGTCCGCGTACTGCACGGGCTGTTCGGGCAATGGATCGGGCTGTTGCTGGCAGAACGCAGCGTAGAGGGCGCTGACCTCGTCGATCAGCAGGCCAATCGACCAGCCGTCGGAGATGATGTGATGCTGCGTGACGAGCAGGATGTGCTCATGCTCACCGAGCTGCAGCAGCTGGCCGCGGATCAGCGGGCCGGTGGCGAGATCGAACGCGGCAACCGCTTCAAGCTGGCTGAGGCGCTCCACTTCGGCCTGTTGAGCGGCAGTATCGAGCGCGCGCAGATCGGTTTCAACGAGCGCGAACGCAGCGGATGCAGCGATACGCTGCACCGGTTGACCTTCATGCATGGCGAACGACGTACGAAGGATTTCGTGGCGCTCGAGCAGACGGTCAAGCGTGGCACGCAATGCATCACGCTGCAATGTGCCGGCGAGACGCAGCGCCGCGGGCATGTGATACGCGGCACCGGCAGCATGATCGAGCCGGTCGAGGAACCACAGGCGCTGCTGCGCAAACGAAAGCGGTAGCGGCAGGCTGCGCTCGCGGCGTTCGATCGGCGCGAGGCCGGCACGCGAGGCCTGCGAGACGACGCGTGCGAGCGCGTCGAGCGTGGGCTGTGCAAAAAGTTCGCGCAGGGCGACTTCGGCGTCAAATTGCTGGCGCAGGCGCGAGAGCAACTGCACGGCGAGCAGCGAATGACCGCCGAGCTCGAAGAAGTGATCGTTGCGGCCGACACGTTCGATACCAAGCAGTTGCTGCCAGATCGCGGCAAGCGCGGTTTCGATCTCGCCCTGCGGGGCTTCATAAACGCGGGTGACAACTGAAGAAGCATCCGGCGCAGGCAATGCACGGCGGTCGAGCTTGCCATTAGGCGAAAGCGGCAGCGCATCAAGTACGACAAACGCACCCGGCACCATATATTCGGCTAGCTGTGCGGCAAGGAACTCACGTAGTTCCGCAGCGCCCGGCGTGCGCTGTTCGCGCGGCACAACATAAGCAACCAGTGATTTGTACCCGGCATTGTCCTCGCGTGCGATGACGACGGCTTCGCTCACGTCTGTGTGGCTTGCGAGACGGTTTTCGATCTCGCCGAGTTCGATACGCAGACCGCGGATCTTCACCTGGAAGTCGTTGCGGCCGAGATACTCGATGTTGCCATCGGCGAGGAAGCGGGCGAGGTCGCCGGTCTTGTACAGATGGGCATCGGCGTCATCGCTGAACGGATCGGCGATGAAACGCTCGGCGGTCAGCTCCGGCCGGTTCAGGTAACCGCGTGCGACCTGTACGCCACCGATGTAAAGCTCGCCTGCAACCCCAAGCGGCACCGGCTGCAGATGCGCATCGAGGATATACATCCGGGTGTTGGCCACCGGCTTGCCGATCGGCACGATGCCGGGGTGCAGCGTGTCGGAGCAAACCCAACTGGTGACGTCGACGGCGGCTTCGGTCGGGCCGTAGAGGTTATGCAGGCCGGTGTGCGGGAGTGCCTGCATGCAGCGCTGCTGCAGCGCGTAGGGCAGCGCTTC
>NZ_BAAGSQ010000023.1:0-858 GCF_054782355.1 Paraburkholderia jirisanensis
GTAAGCGTGTAGCCGGTGACGTCTTGACGCGACGTTGGAGCTATCGGTCTACGCGGAGCTGATCAGCAACGCGCCAAGGCGTAAGTTCGTCGACGCGATTGATGGGATGCTCTGCAATACGCGCGAGCACGAAGCGCAGATAGGCTTCGGGATCGACGTCGTTGAGTTTCGCGGTGCCGATCAGGCTATAGATCGCAGCCGCACGTTCACCGCCTGAGTCGGCGCCGGCGAACAGGTAATTGCGTCGTCCGATCGCGACACCGCGCAATGCCCGCTCGACCGGCAGGTTGTCGATCTCCAGTTGCCCATCGCCGCAATAGCGCGTGAGCGCCTCCCACCGGTTTAACGCATAGAGAATCGCCCGACTCGTGTCGGACTTGCGCGAGAGCGTCTCCAGCGTGGCGGTGAGCCACGTGCGAAGCTGATCGAGCAGCGGCTTCGCATGTGTCTGCCGATACGCTCGACGCTCGTCCGGTGGCTTGCCCCTGATCGACTCCTCAACCTTGTAGAGCGCACCAATACGCTCCAGCGCTTCGGTGTTCAGCGCGTTGGGGCGTGCTGCATGCAACTCGTAGAACTGCCGTCGCGCATGCGCCCAGCACGCTGCTTCACCAACGCGGCCCGTTTCGTAAATCGCCTGGTAGCCGCCATACGCATCGGCCTGCAGCGTGCCACTGAACGCTTCGAGGTGCTGCTGCGGATGGATGCCCTTGCGATCCGGCGTATAGGCGAACCACACGGCCGGTGGCGTCATGTCCGCCGATGCGCGATCGTCGCGTACGTAGACCCACAGACGTCCAGTCTTCGTCTTGCCGTTGCCGGGCGCGAGCACCGGAACCGGCGTGTCGTCAGCGTGCA
>NZ_BAAGSQ010000024.1:0-1372 GCF_054782355.1 Paraburkholderia jirisanensis
GGGGATGCGGACAAAATCCTGGACTACCTGGAGGGTAGTTCATGTATTCATACGCAGACCGCATCCGCGCAGTCAGGCTGTACATCAAACTGGGGCGACGTGTCGCGGCAACAATCCGACAGCTTGGCTACCCGACCAAAAATGCTCTTAAGAGCTGGCACCGGGAATTCGAACTTCGACTCGATCTGCCTGCTGGCTACGCACGTTCGAAGCCAAGATATTCACAAGAGCAGAAGCAGCTCGCCGTTGAACACTATCTCGAGCATGGCCGCTGCATCTCCGCGACACTCAGGGCATTGGGCTATCCGGGCCGGGCGTCACTTCACGCCTGGATACGAGAACTGACGCCCGGGGAGCACACGCACGTTGTCGGTCGATCCGAGGCAGCATCACCAAGCCTAAAGCAGGCAGCTGTCATCGCATTGTGTACAAGACGGGAGAGTGCACAGGAGATAGCGCAACGGCTTGGCGTATGCCGGCCGACGTTGTACAACTGGAAGAACCAGCTACTCGGCCGCGAGGCTCCTGCATCGATGAAACGCCATGACGACACGCCGTTGCCTCCGGAACGGGAAGCACTGGAACGACAGCTCGATGAATTGCGACGCCAGGTCCGACAACTACAGCTCGAGCAAGACATCCTGAAGGCGGCGAATGAAATCCTAAAAAAAGACGTGGGCATCGACCGGGAGTCTCTGAGCAATCGGGAGAAGACACTGCTGGTTGATGCCCTGAAACAGACGTACAGCGTACCGGATGTTCTAAAGGAAGTTGGCCTGGCACGCAGCTCTTACTTCTACCATCGGGCGCGGCTCGATGCCACTGACAAGTATCTTGAGGTGCGTCGCGCTATCGCAGACATCTTTGAAGGCAATCACCGTTGCTACGGCTATCGCCGCATTCAGGCATCGTTGAGCCGGCAACAGGTCATGATCTCGGAGAAGGTCGTTCAGCGTCTCATGAGACAGGAGCGCCTGGTTGCGAGCGCGCCGAAGCGGCGTCGATACGGCTCCTATATGGGCGAGATCAGCCCGGCACCGGCTAATATCGTCAACCGCGACTTCCGGGCTGCTGCGCCAAATGAGAAATGGCTTACGGACATCACGGAGTTTCAGCTTCCCGCTGGCAAGGTGTATCTGTCACCAGTGATCGACTGTTTCGATGGAATGGTCGTCAGCTGGGCAATCGGTACGCGCCCTGACGCAGACCTTGTGAACTCAATGCTTGATGCAGCCGTCGAGACGGTCGCGTCTGGAAATGACCGGCCTATCGTGCACTCCGATCGCGGTGCGCACTATCGCTGGCCAGGCTGGATCTCCCGCATCGCCCGTGCAAAGCTGATTCGCTCGATGTCACGCAAGGGATACTCACC
>NZ_BAAGSQ010000025.1:0-193881 GCF_054782355.1 Paraburkholderia jirisanensis
CGATGATAGTGCGGATTGCCCGTGTGAAAGTAGGTAATCGTCAGGCTCCTTATGCAGCACCACAAACCCCGCCCCATAAATGGCGGGGTTTGTGCGTTTACGGCTCGAAATCTCGAATCACCTTAGACCATCGCAGGCGCCTCTTTCCAGCGACATCCGTCGAGGGTCCCAATCTCGAAATGATTCGGATCCCAAAAATTGACATAACACATCTCGAAAAACAAACTGCTGCGAACCGTTGTTACATTGCTGACTACTAACCGAGGTTCGCATGAAAAAGCTTGCTGTTGCCGCTGTAATGTCCGGAGCGTTGATCGCTGTTGCGCCATGGATCTCCGAGGCAGCTCAACCAGCTGTCTCATCTTCCGCGTCGTCGGCCCCCATCGCTGGCATCAGCGTATTGCAGGCCGAGGGTATCGTGCAGGCGATCGACCCCGTCGCACACACCATCACCGTGAAAGACGCGGCTAGCGGTCAGGCCACGTTCAACGTCAGTCCCGAAACCACGAAGTTGTCGGATCTGCGCGCTGGAGATAACGTCCGCATCCGAATGACGCGCGCCGCGGTCATCTTGCCGGCTGGTTCTTCAAAGGGCGATGCCGCTCAGAACAATGCCATGGCCGCAGCGGAGATCGTCACGGTTGATCGCAAAACTGGCGTCGTCGCCCTAAAGGGTCCTAAAGGCAACACGTTCCACATTCAGGTAAGCGACGCTTCGCAAACCCGAGATCTGGCGTCGGGCATGCACGTACAGGTCAATTACGCGGCAACCGCAACCGTGTCGGTAGCGGCTGCGCAATAGGCGGTGCACACGGTGTTCGGCGACGCGAGGCGCGTGCCTCGCACCTCGCGCAACATCATCGTCGACCCGGCTGCTTCACTTAAACTCCACTCGTCAATTTCACGCGCGTAATCTCAGAAGGGGCGCCGAGGCGTTTGGGCGGCCCCCAATAGCCGGTGCCCCGGCTGGTGTAGACCCAAAGCCCATTGAGGCGGGCGAGCCCTGCCGTGAACGGCTGCTGCAGCCGTACAAAGAAGTTCCACGGGAAAAACTGGCCGCCATGCGTGTGGCCAGACAGTTGCAGCGTGAACCCGGCATCTGCCGCAGCTTCAGCGCTGCGCGGCTGATGTGCCAGCAGCACCTTGATCAGAACGTCGCCGGGGGCGCCTTCCAGCGCGGCTGCCGGATCGCTTTGGTGCGCTGGGTCGTAGTGTCCGGCCGTGTAGTCGGTGACGCCTGCGATGACCGCTTGCGCTCCGTCGTGATTCACCACGACGTGTTCGTTGAGCAAGACGCGCAGCCCGAGACGCTGAAACTCCGCGATCCACGCGTTCGCGCCGGAATAGTATTCGTGGTTGCCCGTTACCAGGTACGCACCGTGCCGCGCTTTCAGCCTCGACAAGGGTTGAGTGTGCGCGCAGAGCTGTGCGACTGTGCCATCCACCACGTCGCCGGTCACTGCGATCAAGTCGGGCTTTAGACGATTCACCGCGTCGACGATCGCATCAACATATCGGCTTTTGATCGTCGGTCCCACGTGGATATCGCTGATCTGCACGATCGTGAAGCCCTCGAGCGCTTCGGGCAAATCCGCGATCGGCACTTCGATGTTGACGACTCGCGCTCGCCGCCGTGCATTGAAAAAACCAACCGCGGTAGAAAGCAGCGCGAGCAACGGTACTGCAGCCGCAGTGGCTGGCCGCCAATTTGCGATCGGTACCGAGCCAGCCCAGATAGCATCCACGGTCAACAGCGACGCGAGAAAGATGTCGCGCACGAACGTCAGCACCAGCAGCGATGAGAAGA
Organism: Paraburkholderia jirisanensis; assembly: GCF_054782355.1. Taxonomy (NCBI): domain Bacteria; kingdom Pseudomonadati; phylum Pseudomonadota; class Betaproteobacteria; order Burkholderiales; family Burkholderiaceae; genus Paraburkholderia; species Paraburkholderia jirisanensis. Next base: position 1,808 of record NZ_BAAGSQ010000025.1, read on the forward strand.
ACCCCATCGCCAGCAGACCGATCCATGCGAACCGGTCGCCGAGCGCTTGCCGTTTGAACCTGCGTGCCATCATGCCTGGCGGAATCAGCAAACACGACAGCACCAGCCACAGTACCGCTAACCAACGGCCCGCCATGCCAACCGGCAAGTCCGGAATCAGCCGAAAACCAACATAGACATGCAGCAGAACGCCGATCGAAATCAGGCGAACAAAAAAAGCGGATATGCGCATAGAAGAGTGAGCGGGCGCGAAGAGGCGGACACTGCCGCGGTGTCCGCGCTGATGAATGAGTCATCGATTGGCCGGCCAATCATTCTACCGGCAGAACGCCAGCGCGGCGCGATGTCCGCTGACAGCCCATGGCGCCTTGCGATGCGGCGCGCGCGGCATCGGGGCCGATCAGGTGCGCATTCATGTCAACGTCAAGCGGACGTTAAGTAGGCGTTGAGCTCCCTGACCATCCAACTGGCCCTTTACATAGCGATGCCGACCACCTGATCGCTTGATCACCCGCTCGCCTGACGCGCTCGCTCAGGCGATCCGTGCAACCTCGTCGAAGGTAAAACGCGGGCTGCGAGGATGAAGCCTCGACGCATCGCCATAGCCCAGATTCACGAGGAAGTTCGATTTCACGGGCGAGCCGGCGAAGAACGCCGCATCCACCATGTCGTTGTCGAAGCCCGACATCGGCCCCGCATCCAGCCCGAGCGCGCGAGCCGCGACAATCAGGTAAGCGCCTTGCAACGTCGAGTTGCGAAACGCGGTGTCGGCGATCGCGCGCTCGTTGCCGGCGAACCAGCTGCGCGCGTCCGCGTGCGGATACAGCTTCGGCAAATGATCGTAGAACGCCATGTCCATCGCGACGATCGCCGTGACGGGCGCGGCCATCGTTTTGTCGACATTGCCTGCGGCGAGTGCCGGGCGCAGGCGTTCCTTCGCGTCGGTTGTCTTGACGAAGACAAATCGCGCAGGGCTGCAATTCGCGGATGTTGGTCCCAGCAGGGCGAGTTCGACGGCGCGCTTGAGCAGCGCATCGTCGACTGGTTTGGGTTGCCAGGCGTTGTGGGTGCGCGCGCGGCGGAAGATGATGTCGAGGTCGTCGTCGGTTAGCGTCATGATGAGGGCTGGAAAAGAAGAGGGGCGCGGGCAGTGGCGCATGCACTTTTTGCAGATCGCTACGCACGCCAGATCCATAATAGTCTGCGTTTCGACCAACATTGCACGACATAGTCGGTGTTCCACAGATGCATGATCTATTCGACGATTTGCCCACGCCCGATGTCGCGTGGTACCCGGACTGGCTAGCCGCCGACGCGGCAGCGTCAATCATGGCTCGGCTGGTCGACGAGGTCGTCTGGCGTCAAGACACGATGAACACGCCTGCGGGCCGTGTGCCGCTGCCGCGGCTGACGGCATGGCAGGGCGAGCCGGACGCCATCTATGTGTACTCGGGGATTCGGAACGTGCCCGATGCATGGACACCGGCGGTGGCGCAATTGAAGGCGCAAGCCGAGGCTACGTGCGGCACATCCTTCAACAGTGTGCTGCTGAATCGCTATCGCAGCGGCTCAGACAGCATGGGCTGGCATGCGGACCGCGAGGCCGAACTCGGCAAGCGTCCGGTGATTGCGTCGATAAGTCTTGGCGCCGCGCGCCGCTTCGACCTGCAGCACAACCGCACGGGCAGGACGGAATCGTTCCGGTTGACGAGCGGCAGCCTGCTGGTGATGCGCGGCGATACCCAGCTGGAATGGCGGCACCGGGTCCCAAAAGAGCTGAAAGTGCAGGGCGAGCGCATCAATCTGACGTTCCGCTTTGTAACACCTCGCGCCTGAACGCTGGCGGCCGCCCGGATTGGCGAAGCCTGACGCTGTCGTTTACGGTAAAAAGGAAAATATTTTTTAAAAATTATGCGCATAAACTTCTGACGCGCATGTGGGCATCAGATCCTGCCTATGCCATTCGGCCATGCTATGATGTGCATACAATGTATTTACTTTTCCCTTCGCTTCACTTAGCATTTCTCACATCGAGGTCACCATGAAAACCACGATTCGCAAGATGGGCAATTCACATGGTGTACTGATCCCGAAACCGATCTTGGTTCAGCTTGGGCTGGAGGACGAAGTGGACATGCAAATCGAAGGTAATGCGCTGGTGCTGCGCCGTCCGCAAAAGCGTGCGCGCGAAGGCTGGGCGGAAGCAAGCCGGTCGGTCGCCGCGGCGGGCGACGATAGCCTCGTCATGGGCGAGTTTCCGAACGCGGACGATGCGGGGTTCAAATGGTAGAGCGCGGTGAGGTCTGGCTCGTTGCGCTGGATCCTACCGTCGGCAGTGAGATTCAGAAAACGCGGCCTTGTGTCGTCGTATCGCCCCCGGAGTTGAACGAATATCTGCGTACCGTCATCGTCGCGCCGATGACAACCGGCAGCCGCCCGGCGCCCTTTCGCGTTCAGTTGACCTTCGCGCGCAAGCGCGGGCTGATTCTGCTCGATCAGATTCGCACGGTGGACAAAGATCGACTGATTAAAAAAATGGGCACGATTTCCGACGCTGCGCTTGCATCGACATTGTCCACGCTGCAGGAAATTTTCGTCGACTAGGCGAACGGCAGCGGCATCGCGAATTCGATGGTTTCAGCTGATGCCGATGCGCCGTTTCAGCGTCGCAGCAAGACGGTCGAAGGTCAGCGTACTCGCGGCGATCGCGACGGTATCGGGGAACTGCTCGCGCGTGATATCGGTTAGCACCTGCCCCGGCGGCGCCTCGAGCAAAACATTGGCGCCCATTTCGATCATCACGGTCAGCGCATCGAACCAGCGAACCGTGTGGCGCATATTCGTGACGAGATCATCGCGAATCGCATCGGCAGTGTGCAGCGGCCGGCCGCCGCGGTTGCCGACGTAGATACTGCTCGGCGCGTGAAAGGGCAGGTCGCGCGACCACGCTGCGAGTTCGTCGGCGGCATCGGCGAGCAGTTCGCAATGCGACGGCACGCTGACAGCAAGTCGCGTTGCCTTGCGCGCGCCTGCTGCGAGCGCGCGCTCAACGAATAGATCGAGGGCGGCCGTCGCGCCGGCTACGACGATTTGGCGGGGCGCGTTCACGTTGCCCACGAACACGTCGCGGCGGCCAGCGTGCGTACTGGATGCTGCGAGCGTCTCCACCTGGTGCTCGGTTAGTCCGGCGATGGCGGCGAGGCCATAGCCCGATGGGTAAGCGGCTTGCATCAGTTCGGCGCGCTTGCGAACCATCCGCAGTGCATCCGCAAATGCCAGCGCGCCGCAACTGACCGCTGCGGGATACGCGCCGACGGAGAGGCCTGCGCTGATTTCAGGCGTCAGTTGTTCTGCGGCCAGAGCGCGGGTGATTGCCACACCGGCCACCACAATGCCGATCTGTACGGCAACCGTGGAGCGCAGCGCCGCGGCGGTATCGAGCGTCAGCACGTCGAGGCCGAGCACGTCGGACGCTTCGTCGAGCGTCGCCGTGGCCGCCGGATGGTCGGGCAACACATGCAGGAAGCCCTCGGTCTGGGCGCCTTGGCCGGGGAACAGATAGGCGAGCATCAAGCCGGCTCCGTTATCGGGGCCCACGGGTCGGTCATAAGCCGTGGGCCGTACGCGGTGCGTACCATCACGTGTGGTTTGTCCGCGGCGAGTTCGGCGAGCGCAACACCGCCAGCAGGTGTTTCGAGTTGCGCGTCGACACGTGTTTGCGCGCGTTCAGCATGCATGTGCAGTTCGCCCAGCAGTTGCTGCGCTACGCTCACCGCCAGCCTGTCGGGCGCGTGAATCAGCAGATCGAGATCGCTCGATGTGGTGACGGTCGGCACTTGCGTTGCGAGCTCGAAGCCGGCGCTACCCGCCGGACCCCACGAGAACTGCGCGAGACAGCCGGGCGCAGCACGCATGGCCGCAAGCGCGACGAAAACAGGCAGTACGCTGCGTGATGCGGCGGGCTGATGTGCCAGCAGCGCCTCTGGTGCGAATGCGCACTCGACGTCGCTGGCTGCCACCCACGTGCCGTAACGATGCGAGCGGGTCGCGCCGCGTATGCCGATCGCGACGAAACCCGCCGCGCTTCGCGCGCGCCGCACGACGGCATAGGGCGCGCGTGAAAACGAATCGCGTACCCACGCGGGCTCGCCTTCCAGCGACGGTAGGCGCGCGAGCCGCAACACATCGTGCGGCTGCCAGCGCACGCTGGCGTCGTGCATCTTGCCGGGCGTACTATCGGGCGTCCCTCCGCACGCATCATCAGCCGCTGCACCGGTTGTACCACCGGGCACGCCACTAACGGCGGCGCCGGGCATATCGCCGGACGCCGCACCAGAGGCGCCGCCGGGCATTGCACCTGACGCCCCACCAGCAACTCCGGTGGGCACCACACCGGACACGCCGCCGGACACGTCACCAGATGAGGCACCGTCTGGCACGCCACCGGGCGGCCCATCACGGACATCGCCGGATACGTCACCACAGGCACCAGCGGGCCTCCCCCCAGACACCCCACATCCCGCCCCTTCAGCCGCCGCCCGCACATCATCAGCAGTAAACGGCGGCGCCGAGCAGACCTGCATCACGCAGCGTCCCACTGTTCGGCGAGCCGCCGCCGCACCTCGATCGACGCCGCGCGATTCTTCTGCGCGGCCGGGTTATCGAGCCGTCTCGCCAGCCCGCGCGAGTCGCCGCGCGCGTCGCTCACCGCCCGGGCGAGCGCGACGCGCACGCGTTCAATATGTGCAGCAGTCGGCGCATCCGCATCGATACTGTCGATCAGTTCGTCGAGCAGGCCGAGTTTGGCGAACGACGTCATCGAATACGACATCGGCACGATCGTTTCGCCGAGTTTGTCGAGTTCGGCGACGGTGCGCCGCGTCACGCGTGCGGCGGCTTCCTTGCCCATCGCGTGGACCAGCGTGCCGGGCGCATCGAGCGCGAGAATCCGGTTGGCCTGATAGCCATGCGCGAGAAACGCGCCCGACATCGCCGGCCCGACGATCAGCGCGATCACCGGGTGGCCGGCGTCGCGAGCAGTCGCATAAGCATCGACAGCCGCCGCACACGCGAGGTGGACGCCAAGCATCTCCTCGCGGTAGCCGTAGGCCTGGCTTTTCACGTCGACGATCGCGACGATTGGCCGCCGCCGCTCCGCATGCGCATCCTGCGCGATCGCGTCGCGTACCGCGCGAGCCAGCAGCCAGCCCTGTTCGAGTCCAACAACATTGTCGGTGGCGCGCACAAAGCGGTTCTGCGGATCGGGCACGACGGTGATGAAGCGCGTGGCCTCGCCACCGAGCGGCGCATCACCGCTCCACACGGGAGCCGGCGTAGTGGTTGTGGCATCGCCGGCAAGCGCGCGGAACCAGCGCGCGCCACGGGTCAATTGAGTGTCGCTCACGATTACTCCTTGCGCGTTGATTTGGACGCGCCATGAAACACTGCACGCATCGATTCGGGCGTCACGTTTTGCGGATCGATCTCGGCAAGCCGCGCGAGATACGTCTCGACCTGTTCGGTGCGCGGCGCGCTGGCGAGGCCCTGCGCGAATGCCTGCGCGACGGCCGCACGCACTGCGTGCGCATCGTCTTCGACGAGACTGTCGGCAAGGCCCGTAGCCGCGCGTTGCTCGCCGCCGATCAATTGCCACACGCGGCGGCGGTCGCTCGAATCGAGTTCTTCGATGCCGGCTTCCTGTTCGATCACTTCGGGGCCGTTCATGCCGAGCCGCCCCTGGCGCGTGACGACCAGATGCGAAGTCAGCGCAGCGGCGAGCGACATGCCGCCGAAGCAGCCGACCATCCCGGCGATCACGCCGACCACCGGCACGTGGCGGCGCAATGCGACGATGGCCGCCTGCATTTCGGCGATCACCGCGAGCCCGAGATTGGCTTCCTGCAGCCGCACGCCGCCGGTTTCGAACAGGATGACCGGCCGCACGATCCGGCCGCGTTCGCAGTCGCGCAGCGCGAGCTCGAGTGCCGCGGCAATCTTGCTGCCCGACACCTCGCCGATGCTGCCGCCCTGGAACGCGGATTCCAGCGCGGCGACCACGGCCGGCTGGCCGTCGATGGTGCCGCGCGCGATCACCGCGCCGTCGTCGGCCTGGCAGACGATGCCTTGCAGCGGCAGCCACGGCGACTCGATCCGGTCGAACGGACCGAGCAGTTCGCGGAACGTGCCGGCGTCGAGCAGCGCGCGAACGCGCTCGCGTGCCGGCAATTCGATGAAGCTGTCCGCAAGACGCGGTGCAGCAGGGCTGGCAAGGGTGTTCATGGGTTGCTTCCTCCGCCGTTGGCGTCAAGCGTCTCGATTGCCTCGGCGAGCCGCAGCGCGACCACGCCCGGCGTCGCGCCGAAGTCGTTGATTTCGATGTGTGCCGCGCCGTCATAGCGCTGGAAGAAGCGGTCGAGCACGCTCTTCCAGATATGGCCGTAACCGTCGACGCTGGTGCGTACTTCGACCGTCGCCGTCATCGCGGCGGCGGGCGACAGCAGCACCTCGAGGTCGCCGGAGCCGACCACGCCGACATGCGCGCGGGCCTTGAGGGCGCGTTGCGCCGGATACTCGAACGTCAGGTGTTCCATGTTGAGGTACTCCCGGTGAAGGCTTGACGTAACTGTTTGTCGAGGAAAAGCGTCGCGGCGAGCAGGTCTGCCGCGCCGCCCGGTGATGCGTTGAGCGCGATCAGCGTGCGCTCGAGTACGTTGAGCGCTGCCTTGCCGGCCTCGCTCGAGCTGCCGCCGGCCGCCAGCACGCGCTGCGCGCCGCGCTGCGCCGCCTGCAGGCCGGTGCGGCCGGCGCGGTGCAGCAGGCAGGTGTCGTCGAGTGCCGCCATGATCGCGAGCAATGCGTCGACGCGCGCTGCGTTTTCGCCGATGCCTTGTGCGCGGGCGTGCAGCAGCGCCGGCAGGCCGACCTCGATCACATGCGGGAAGCCGTGCTGCGCCTCGCTGCGTGCACCGCCGACGCGATAGCGCAGCCGCACCCGCTCGCCGTTGCTATCGGCGGGCGGCGCGAAACGATCGGGGAAACAGGCGATCTGCGCGCCGAGCGAGCAGATGCTTGCGGCGTGTGCCAGGGTGTCGGAGCCAGCGGGCAGGGTGGCAGCGCCGCACAGCGCCGCCTCGGCCATCGCCGCACCCGCCACCAGCAGCCCGACAATCCAGATCGCGCCGCGATGCGCATTGCTGCCATGCGTTGCCTGCAGCATCGCCTGCTCGCCGGCACGGCCGATCTGTGCCAGCTCGGCGCGCAGTGTCCCCGACGGAATACGGTGCCGGGCTGCTCGCGCAAGCGCATCGAAGGTTGCTTCGAGCGCGCGTGCCGAGCGCCGCATCAGCGGCAGATCGAGATCGCGATGCGCACCGCTGCCGCGACCGTCGACGAGTGCCGGTTTGGGCGTCAGCTCCGCTTCTTCGATCAGCGCCGCGACGGCGTGCTGCGCGAGATCCGCGTCGGAGCATGTACGCCGCGCCGACGCGCTGCGACGCGCGCTACGCATCGGCATTGGCGTCGCGCTGTCCAGCATGCCATCCCGCGAAGCGGAGCGCTGCTGTGCGTCGCCTTTCGCACCTGCATCGTCCGCCACGCGATTCGCGGCATCCACCGCATCCGCACAACCCATGGAAATCGTCGCCGCGCTCATCATGCATCACCAGCTTCTGAACTGAGCCGGCGGCGCATAGAGCCCGCCTGACCACGTCACCAGATCGTCGATGCTGCGCGCAGCCAGCAGCGAGCGCTTCGCCTCGCCACGGCGAATCCCGAGATCCTCCGGATAAGCCACCACGCCGCGGCGGCGCAGTTCCGCAGTCTTCTCAGGCTTCGCGCGCAAACCGATCGGCGTGACGCCGGCCACTGCCGCCAACGCCGCGCGCCGCTCGTCGACGCCTTCTGCCTTGTGCAGATACGCAATGCCTTCTTCCGTGACGACATGGCTGACGTCGTCGCCATAAATCATCACCGGGGCGATCGGCATGCCGCTTTTCGCACCGACGGCTACCGCGTCGAGCTCGTCGACGAAGGTCGGTTCGCCGCCTTTCTTGTAGGTTTCGGCGAGCTGCACGACCAGCTTCTGTCCGCGCGCGATCGGCCCTTGCCCCTGCTTGAGCAGCTTCAGCCACGCTTCGCTGGAGTGACGCCGGCCGCGCGGATCGTGACCCATGTTCGGCGCGCCGCCAAAGCCCGCCAGCCGGCCGCGCGTGACCGTCGACGAATTCGCATCCGCGTCGATCTGCAAGGTCGAGCCGATAAACAGATCGACGCCGTATTGACCGGCCAGCTGGCACAGCACGCGGTTCGAGCGCAGCGAGCCGTCGCGGCCGGTGAAAAACACATCGGGCCGCGCTTCGATATACGCTTCCATGCCCACTTCGCTGCCAAAGCAATGCACGCTTTCGACCCAGCCGGATTCGATTGCCGGAATCAGCGTCGGGTGCGGATTGAGCGTCCAGTTGCGGCAGATCTTGCCCTTAAGCCCGAGCGATTCGCCATACGTTGGCAGCAACAACTCGATTGCCGCGGTATCGAAACCGATGCCGTGATTCAGCGCGCTGACACCGTACTGTTCATAGATGCCGCGAATCACCATCATCGCGGTCAGCACCTGCAGATCGCCGATGTGGCGTGGGTCGCGCGTGAACAGCGGCTCGACCGCGAACGGCCGGTCGGCCTTCACGACCACGTCGACCCACGAGCCCGGAATATCGACGCGCGGCAGTTCATCGACGATCTCGTCGACCTGCACGATCACGATGCCGTGCCGGAACGCGGCTGCTTCGGCGATGGTCGGCGTGTCTTCGGTATTCGGGCCGGTGTACAGATTGCCGTGGCGGTCCGCTTTCTCGGCACACAGCAGCGCGACATGCGGCGTCAGATCGACGAACATCCGCGCATACAGTTCGACATACGTATAGATCGAACCGATCTCGAGCTTCTTGTCTTCGAGCAGCTGCGCGACGCGCAGGCTCTGCGGGCCGGCAAACGCAAAGTCGATCTTGTGCGCGATGCCCTTTTCGAACAGCGTCAGATGCTCGGGCCGGCTGATGCTGGAGATCAGCAGATGGACGTCGTGCACCTTGGCGGGGTCGAGCTGCGCGAGCGAGCGCGACAGAAAGTCGGCCTGCTTCTGGTTGTCGCCTTCGAGCGCGACGCGGTCGCCGGAGCAGATCAGCAACTGCAGCGCGTCGACGATGCGTTCGCTGGGCAGGATGCCGTCTTTGAGCCACGGGGCGATGGCGGCGAGGCGTCGTGCCTTTTCGTCGCGCCGCGTGGTCCATGAGCGCGCGGCGGGTGTCTGGGCAGCCGTGCTGGTGGCCGCGCTCGCACTGGCCGGTTCGAGTCGTGGATTCATGGGCAGATCAGCTCCCGGAAGAAGTTGCAGTTGAATGGTGCGCGCGCGCCGCACGGGGCGTGCGTGGCTTGCGCGCTTTTCGTTGCGGCGCCGCTGCGGCTTCTGCCTGCGCGCGTTCGGTAAGGAAACGATAGATCAATTCACCGGTGCCGATCAGATGGGCGGCGACCAGCACCTGCGCGGCCGCGACGTCGCGGCGCGTGATCGCGTCGAGCAACTCGACGTGTTCGTGGTCGGACTCGCCCTTGTATTCGGGAAAGCCGAATTTGAGCCGCAGGTAACGCTCGCCGCGCCGATGCAGCGTGGCGATCATGTCGATCAGCTGCGGGCGGCCCGACGGCGCATAAAGACTCATATGAAACGCCTCGTTGCCCGCCACATACAGCGACGGGTCCGGCTCGCCCTCGGCGGCTTTGCACAGGCGCCTGGCTTCGGCAAGCGTTGCATCCGTGTGATGAGGAATCGCAAGCCCGAGCGCGAGGCTCTCGAGCGCCGAGCGGATTTCGTAGATCTCGCGTGCTTCGTCGGCCGACAACGGTGCGACCGTCGCGCCCTTGTGAACCGCCGCCTTGGCCCAGCCCTCGCTCTCCAGCTGGCGCAGCGCCTCGCGCACCGGAATCGCGCTGACCGAGAAGTGGCGTGCGATTGCGTCCTGTCGCAGCGGCGCTCCGGGCGCTAGCGTACCGTCGACGATGGCGGCGCGTAACGCGTCCGCGATCACCCGCGACGTGCTGGCACGCGGCGCGCTGGCGGTGGGCAGAAACGGCGTGCGCGAGGCGCGCGGGCCGCTTGCCAGGGGAAAACCATCGGTTGCGTTGTTCATGACATCAAATATTATATATAAAAATCGCAAATTACCAGCCCGATCGATCTACGGTTTTTGCAATTCACCTGAACGCAGGCACGAGCTTTTCGTATCAGTGCGGCTCGTCGTCCGGCTTGCCGTATGGCTTGCCATATGGCTCGCACGGTCAGCATCAGGGAACGGGGGACCAAGGCGCGCGCCGCATCCGCGTGATCACGCGGCGTACGCATCACAACCGCAGTACTGGAGGAGCATCATGGATTCAATGACCGACCGCGCCGGCGTTGCGCGACGCCGAACGCCGCTCAACCGTTCGCAGATTGCAGGCTTTTGGGGCGCATGGGCCGGCTGGACGCTCGACGGGATGGACTCGTTTATTTACGCGCTGGTCCTGACCCCGGCGCTGACCGAACTCTTACCCCGTTCGGGCTACGCGGCGACGCCCGCCAACATCGGCCTTGCCGGCTCGATCCTGTTTGCGCTGTTTCTGGTCGGCTGGGGCTTGTCGTTCATCTGGGGGCCGTTGGCGGACCGCTTCGGCCGCACCAAGGTGCTGGCCGGCACGATCTTCGTGTTCGCGATCTTCACGGGGCTGTCGGCCACCGCGCATAACGTGTGGGAACTGGGCATCTATCGCTTTATCGCGGGTGTTGGGATTGGCGGCGAGTGGGCGCTGGCGGGCACCTACGTCGCGGAGGCCTGGCCGGAAGACCGGCGCAAGATGGGCGCGGGCTATCTGCAGACCGGCTATTACGCAGGTTTCTTTCTCGCCGCGGCGCTCAACTATACGGTCGGTGTGCACTTCGGCTGGCGCGCGATGTTCCTGACCGGCGCGGTGCCGGTGGTGGTCGCCATCCTGATCCTGACGCGCGTGAAGGAATCGGAGAAGTGGCAGAAGGCCGAGGCAAACGCGGTGCGCACCAAGCCGCTGCACGACATCTTCGGGCCGACCTATCGACGCCGCACGTGGGTTGCATGCGCGCTGTTGACGATTGCGATTATCGGTTTGTGGGCGGGTGCGGTGTATGAGCCGTCGGCGGTGATCCAGCTCGCGACGCGCGCCGGCATGGACAAGCTGGACGCGACCCGGATGGCGTCGGTCGCCACCGGCTTGCTGTCGATCGGTACGATCCTCGGCTGCCTCGCGCTGCCGCCGCTCGCCGAGCGCATCGGCCGCAAGAAGACGCTGGCGATCTACTTTGTCGGCATGGCGGTGACGATTGCGTTGAGCTTCGGCTGGGCGTTCTATCTACCGAACGGGCTTATGCCGTTCATTGCGCTGCTGTTCGTGATGGGCTTCTTCGGTGGCAATTTCGCGCTGTTCAGCTTGTGGCTGCCGGAGCAGTTCGAGACACGCGTGCGGGCGACGGCGTTTGCATTCTGCACGTCGTTCGGCCGCTTCGTCGGCGCGGGGGTGAACTTCCTGCTCGGCGCGGCGGTGCTGAACATGCATACGCTCGGCGTGCCGGTAGCGCTGACGGCGATCGCGTTCATCGTCGGGCTGTTCATTATTCCGTTCGCTCCGGAGACGAAGGGCGAAGTGCTGCCGCAGTGACGCTCGAGATGTGCACCGTCGCGGCGCCATGCCGCGACGGTGCGCGGTTCCCCGGGGCCCGGTCTCGTGCGCTCGCTGTGCGCGGCCGGTTGCTTCTGCTTCCGCTCCTTTTTCTGTTTCGGCTTCTGTTTCGGCGCGCATCGCGTGGTCCGATTCTCTGCTGCTCGCATCTGTATCGACGTTAGCAGTCGATGCACGTGACCCCGGTCGATACCCGTCGACATCAGGCAAACAAAACATCGTTCCCAGCAGTACCGTACGCAGGTACGGCAATTGCCTTTTGCGGCATTGCCACTGCAAGGTGAGTCTTTCCAGGAGGGTGAGTCTTTCCAGGATAGTGAGCCTTTCCAGGAGTAGTCTTTGCCATGCGTCGTTTCGTTTCGACGCACGACAGATGGACAGGTGCTGGCACGCTGCGCGTGACGAAGCAGCGGGCGTCGTCGGTCGCGCGGCACGCTAAAGCTCGATACTGCAGACAAGGTGAGACGATCCAGGAGGGTGAGTTTTTCCAGGCGTACAAGCCGTGTCGATGCGCAGCGAATCGATCAGCGCATTTCACAACGTGTCATTGCTCCGCACTGCGTCACACGCAAGGCACACGCGGCAACGCAATCCGTACGAATCCGCGCTGCGCGCCGCGGTGAAAGCGCACAGCGTAAATCGGCACACAGCAACCCGATCAGGAGGTGCAGCATGAAGTCACGTCTTCTCTCTGCCGCATTGCTTGCCAGCGCCGTCGCGCTAACAGGCAGCGCAGCGTATGCGCAACTGAACCTGAAGCAATTCGGCATTGGCGGTGGTGGCGACAGCAACGCCGGTGCCGCCACCGGTGCGGCGTCGACGGGCGGCGTCACGCAGCTGTTGCAGAACTATGTCGGTGCGAACCAGCAGGTGCTGGCGGGCCAGTCGAGTCTTGCATCGGCGATGGGCCTGAGCGGCCCGGCTGGCCAGGCGCAACAGGCGGCGGGATTGCTGAGCGGTGGCACGCCGTCGGTGAGTCAGCTCACGCAAGTCGGCAACACGCAGCAGTCGCTGTCGCAGACGCTCACACAGGCCTTCGCGAACCCGAGCAGCGCAGCGGCTTCCGGCAACGTCGACAAGCAGGCGTTCTCCAGCGGCCTCGCTTCGCTCGGCGGCGGCGTGAGCCAATACTCGAGCCTGCAGTCGAGCCTTGGCAGCGTTGGCCAGATGGACCCATCGTCGCTGCTGCAGTCTGGGCTCAATCCGCAGACCGCGCAGGCCGCATCGTATATTGCGAAGTCCGCGCCGGGGCAGTTGCAGTCGCTCACGTCGACACTGAGCCAGGCCGTACAGTTCGCGACCAGCCACGGCATCAGCGTACCGTCGATCGCGACCTCGGCGCTCAAAGGACTCTAAGGCTGCGGCGACATGCTGAGTGCGGCGGTGCACGCGCGGTGACGCACATGCATATGCGCGCGCGGTCACTGCCGCAATGCATCGGCTTGCGTGGGAGCAGAGAGGTCGTAAGACCACCTGCGATATCTGCCTGTAGCCGCACAGCACACGCCACACACGCCACACACGCCACACACGCAACACACGCAACACACGCAACACACGCAACACACGCAACACACGCAACACACGCAACACACGCAACACACGCAACACACGCACATATCTACGACCTGTCATCGCTTTACGGGCGCGTAAGCATTTACGCGATCAACCCCATCGCATAGCCGCATCGGGCCAGGCATTCGCGCGCTCATAAAAAACACTGCCGCTCTGTCATATCTTCGCGGCCACCTCGACTAAGCCGCGCTTCACTGCTTCACCACCTCACCGATTCAGGCAACACGCCTGGCGACGCACCGTTTCCCTCGCGGACCGGTGCAGCTGCGGCATGCGCGTGATCCGGCGAGCGAAGCACGACGCGTTTCCACCTCCCACGACCAAGGCTTACATGAGACTCAAGCTCGCAGGCGCTTTATCCTTCGCGGTCATGCTTGCCGCATGCGGCAGCGACGACAACCACAACCCGACGCCGGCCACGCCCACACCGCCCGCGGCGGCTGCCGCGCAACTGCTGTTCGCGCAGACCAACGACGCGACCAACCAGCTGATCGTTTTCACGCGCAACCCGGACGGCACGCTGGCTTCGCGCGGCGACATTCCGACCGGCGGCAAGGGCACCAATGGCGTCAACTTCTTCGCGGGCAACACGGTCTCCCCCGACGCGCTGACCAGCAACAACAGCGTGATCGTCACGCCCGACAAGACCCGGCTGTTCGTGGCCAACGCAGGCGATGCCACGGTCAGCACCTTCGCGCTCGCGGCCAACGGTACGCTGACGCTGCTGGCCGTGTCGCCGACCAACGGCGTGCTGCCGACCTCGCTCGCGTTTCAGAATGGCGTGCTGTACGTCACGCATCAGAAGGGAGCGCAGGAACTGGGCGCTTTTCGGGTCGACGCGACGAGCGGCAAGCTGACGCAGATCGGTCAGTCGACAGTGGTCCAGCAAGACGCGTTGCCGACTGAAGTCAGCATCAGCCCTGACGGCAAGTTCGTGGTCGTCAACGGTTTCCTGAAGACGGTGACGCCGACCCAGCCGGCCAACCAGCTGCTCGCGTTTCCGATCAACGCTGACGGCACGCTCGGCACAGTCGTCACGAGTGCGTCGGCCGGCGTCGGTCCGTTCGGTGGACGTTTCGGCAATGGTGCGTTATCCAGCACGTATTTCGTGACCGAGGCCGCCGGTACGACCGCGAGTTCGTATGCATTCGCAAGCAACGGCGCGTTCAGTGTGGTGAGCGGTCCGGTGAGCGTGACGGGGCAGACCGCGCCGTGCTGGGTGGTGATCACGCCGGACAACCGCTTTGCGTACGTCAGCAGCGGTAGCGGGGTGGTGTCGCTATTCACGGTCGATACGTCCGGCCATCTGACGCTCGCCAACGTGACTGCAGCGACCGAAGCGGCGACGCAACCGGCGGCATCGTCGTCGAGTTTCGCGAACGACTCGTGGATCAGTCCTGATGGCAAATTCCTGTATCAGGACTACGCGGGCGACGACAAGATCGTCGCGTATTCGATCGGCAGCAATGGCGCGCTGACGAAGCTCGGCGAGCAACCGGCCGATACCGTGTCGAAGATCAGCCTGCAGGGTCTGACGGGCATCTGATCGCGCAACGGGACGTGAGGCGGCGCGCGTCGTGCGACTGCGGTTTCGCGGCGCGCGTCCGCCAATGACTGTGCGCGACATCGACCGGCTTCGTGGCGAGGCGTTAAGCGCATCGGAATCCACGGCGCCCGCGATCTTCGACGTGCGTTGATGACCCGCGAAGCGCACAGAGCGCATGGCGTCGATCCGGCGCGGCACCGACAGGTATCCGCATTGCACACGCGTTGGCTCATGCATTGCTCAACGCCACGGACGAGCGCCCCTATGCTCGCGCCCGCCGCTATGCCACACTGCCGGTTCGCGGCACACCCGATCAGTCATGGAGCCACACCATGTCTTCCCCGCTGGATCTCGATCGCTATTTCGCGCGCATCGGTTACGACGGCCCCCGCGCTGCCACGCTCGATGTATTGCGCGATCTGCAGCGGCTGCATACGCAAACCATTCCATTCGAAAACCTGAACCCGCTGACCGGCCGGCGCGTGCTGCTGGCGCTGCCCGAGCTCGTCGCCAAGCTTGTCGAGCAGCGTCGCGGCGGATATTGCTACGAGCACAATCTGCTGTTTGCGCAGGTGCTGACGCAACTCGGTTTCGCGGTGACGCCGCTGTCCGCGCGAGTGTTATGGCGCCGCGATCCGGCCACGGTTCCGGCCCGCACGCATATGACGCTGCGCGTCGATATCGGCGACGACGCATGGATGACCGACGTCGGCTTCGGCCTCGTCACGCCGACGGCGCCGCTGCGGCTGGTGGCCGGCGAAGCGCAGCCAACCACGCTCGAGCCATACCGTTTCGCCGCCGCGGCGCGCGACGCGTTCGATCTCGAAGTGAAAACCGGCGACCTGTGGGCGAAGGTGTATCGCTTCGATCTGCAACGCACCGAACCGATCGATTACGAAGTGATGAACTGGTATGTGTCGACGCATCCCGACTCGTTTTTCGTTGCGAACCTGGTCGCATGCCGGATCGCGCCGGCGGCGCGACGGGTGCTGTTCAACGACCTGTACACCGAACGCACGCCGGACGGCCGCAAGGAAGAGCGGCGCATTACAGGCGCGCTCGAGCTCGATGCGTGTCTGCGCGACGAATTCGGTATCGATGCGCGTGGTATCGATCTGGCGGAGCTGTTCGAGCGCGTTGTGAGCCGCAGCGAGCAGCAAGCAGCGCGCGATCCACGAACCGAGCAAGCAGCACACGAGGCACACGAGGCACACAAGCCCCAGGCGCCAGCCGAAGGCACGCGATGATCGCACGCCTGCTGATCCAGACGATCGTCTGGCTCGCATCGATGGGTCTCGCGCTATTCGGCGCAGCTGGCACGCTCCACTGGCCGGCCGCCTGGCTCTACCTGCTGGAAATCGGCGTGCTCGGCGTATGGATGGGGCTGTGGCTCGCGCGCCGCGATCCCGCCTTGCTGGCCGAGCGGCTCGCACCGTTCGTGCAGGCAGAGCAGCGCTCCTGGGACAAGCTGTTCATGGCCGCAGCCGGCCTCGGCTGGTACGGCTGGCTAGTGTTGATGGGCGTCGACGCCGTGCGTCTGCAATGGTCGGCAATGCCGCTATGGCTCAACGTCTTTGGCGCGCTGGCGATCTGCGCGGGCATCGTTGGCGTGCAGCCGGTGTTTCGCGCGAACAGTTATGCGGCGCCGGTCGTCAAGATCCAGCGCGAACGCGGCCACAAGGTGATCGATAGCGGGCCGTATGCGTACGTGCGTCACCCGATGTACGGGGTTGCGCTGCTGTTCATCGTGGGCACGCCGCTGTTGCTGGGTTCCTGGTGGGGGCTTGCGTTCGTGCCACTGCTGGTGGCGCTGATCGGCTACCGCGCGGTGCTCGAGGAGCGGCAACTGATGGAACAACTCGACGGCTATCGCGAATACGCGGCGCGTGTGCGCTACCGGTTCGTGCCGCATATCTGGTAGCGCACCTACGCGCACGCCGCGTTTCGAAGTCGATGCGCGAATGTGCTAATGCGCTTCGAGATGCCGCGCGATCGTCGGATAGACGTCCGCCGCCGCATTCCTGCCGAAGATGCAGTCGATGTGCCCATAACCGGCAATCAGATGCCGCTCGTAGTTATCCGGGCCGAACCGTTCGACCAGCATGTCGTAAGTCATCTGCGTGCTTTCCGGCAAATAGCAGCGATTCTCCGTGCCGTGGATAAACGCGATCGGCAGCTTCATGCCGTCGAGATCCTGCAGATACACATCGTCGCCGTTCGCATCGACCAGATGACCCGCGCGGATCATCGCGGCGAGCTGGTTGAACAGTTCGACGTCGTGCACGCCGAACAGCTCGTGCAGGTTCGCGTGCACTGGCTCGTTCAACTGCGAGTGTTCGTAGACGAGACCGTACAGGAAGGTCGCGCGATGGCACACCGCGTTGTTGCATTCCTCGTCGTGTTCGACCGGGAACAGCCGCAGCGCTTCATCGAGCAGGTTATGCGGCCAGTTCGCGTGCCTCGTGTAGGCCGTCAGATCCTTCACGCCCAGATGCTGCAGGATTTGCGGCGTATGCAGCCCGGCCTTGACCCGCTGCAGCAGTCCCGGCACCGGATGCGCGGACACTTGCGACAGCACTACCGAGCGCACGCCGGTAAGACCGGTCAGCAGCGCCATCGTGGTCGCGACCGCGCCGAGACAATGCGCGACCACCTGGATCTCGGCCGCGCCGCTCAACTCGCGCACTTTCGCGACGGCGGCCGGCAGGTCGTAGCGCGCGATCGCATCGGCGGTGGTCGGCTCGGCGGCACTCGGCAATTCGATGCTGACACGCAGGTCGATGAGCCACACGTCGTAGCCCGCCGCGCACAAGAATTCGACGAGGTTGGTATCGATCAGATCGGTCGAAAAGATCCGGCTCGATACGCCGGAGCCGTGTACCAGCAATACCGGGCCACGCTCGCCTCCCTTATAGCGGGTGAGCCGCAAAGTCTTGTTGTCCGGCTCGGCGGTGGTGAAGTAGGTCACTTGCGGCGCGGGCGCACGCAGTGCGCGCTTCACACGCGGCGGCGCATCCGGATCGGCAAACTGCAACGGCGCAGCTAGCCCGCCGTACTCGGTGAACAGCACGCCCGCGAAAAATTCGCCGAACTTCTTCGTCCATTTGAGCCGCGTTTCCAGATCGGGTGCATTGGTCACCTCGATCGTGCGCGACTGCTTCAGGAAGTTTTCCGGCGTGATGATCAGCGTGGCCTTGCCAAGCAACGGCGCATCCGCCGCTTCGGACTCACGTACTTCCGCGTACAACGTATTGGTCTGCGTCCATAAATCGAGCAGCGACGAGCGCGTGATGATCTTCTGGCCGAACAGGTAATAGTGCTTGCCGTCGGTCGAGTCGAGCGTCATCCGGTAGTTCATGTTGCGCCGCTCGACGTGCGCCTCGTCCACCACGAACAGATTGAAGCGGCCGTTCGAGATCATCAGCGGCTCCGGCGACAGCGCCGCGCAGGTCAGCGTGCCGACCATGCGCGCTTCGTGCTGCGGATTCGCCAGCATGTCTTCGAGATCGGCCGATTCGACGGTCAAGGTGAAGCTCATCGGCAAGCCGCGTTCGGCGGGCTCACCGGCCGGCACGTAGCTGCCTTTCATCGTTTCGGTGAAGCGCAGGCCGATCTTCGGCGCGGGCGGCGGCGCGACCTCGCCGGCTGCGTCGTAGTCGATCTGCCAGCCTCGCGCGGCGGCCAGCTGCGCACAATTGCGCTCGGCCAGCGCCGAGATCGTCAGCAGCGGATTCACGCCGAGCGATAGCGGCATCACCGCGCCATCCATCACGTACAGGCCGTCGTGCACCGCCGCGCCCGTGGTATCGCAGAACACGCGGCCGGTGTGATCGACCACGCCATGTTCGGCGTTCTCGGCCATCGCGCAACCGCCGAGCGGGTGCACGGTCACCGTGCGGTCGCGGAACGCATCGATCGACACCGGGTTGCGCACGTACTCGCCGCCGAGCGCCGCGGTGGCCGCCTCGAGCGTGTGTTCGACCACGCCGTAAATCGCCTGCTTGCCGGCGTTGGGCCAGCTGACGCGCGGGCGGCCATCGTCGACCGTGATGCGGCCGCTTTCGTCGTCATGCGCCATCACCAGAAAGGTTTGCGTATTGCGCATCGCGCCGAAGTGCGGGCCGCGCAACACGCTTTGCGCGATGCGTGCTTCGTCGGCGAGCGGCGCGTCGCCTTCCGGATCGGGCATCGACACACCTTCGGCCGGCGCCGCAATGCCGAGCACGCCGAGCATGAACTCGCCGATCGGCGCGGCCAGCGTGCCTTCCTCGATCACGAAGCCGTCACGCACGTCGGGCGTATTGCGATGATCGATGATGCCGGCGATGGTCGGGCCCACCGGCGGGATTACGCCGGCCCGCTGCGCGCCCCAGCCGACGCCGTTGATGTCCTGATCGGTGTTGAACGCGAATGCGAGCACGTCGCCGTTGGCGGTGAAGTGCCGGCCCAGTTCCGCGGACACCGCGAGACCCGCTTCGCGCGAGCGCAGCAGGATCGACGTCGAGCCGAGTGTGCCGGCAGACAGAATCACGATGTCGGCCGTCAGCGACATCTCCGGCGCACCATAAATATCGCGATCGAGCTCGACCGGTTGATAGCGCACGCGCCAGACCTGCTGCGCTTCGTCGCGCACCACCGAATGAACCGCCACGCCGGTGAAGATCTGCGCACCGTGCGCAACCGCATCGGGCAGGTAGTTCATATGCGTGGAGTTTTTCGCGCCGTGATTGCAGCCCGAATTGCAGTCGCCGCAGCCGATGCAGCGCTGCTGCTCGACGCCCGCGGCGTTCTTGCCGTCCTTGAACGTGACGGTGATCGGCGGCCGGTAGAAGCGATCTGCCATGCCGAGCTTTTGCGCGGACAGTTCGAGCGCCTTCAGCTTGGGCAGTGTCGGGAAGTCGTCGGGCACCGGCGACGGCTGCAGCATCTGCCGCGCGCGCACATAACCGTGGTCGCGGCCGGCCTCGTCGGCGCGCAGCGCGGCGGGCCAGCGCGGGTCGTCCCATAGCCGCGGGTCGGGCTGCAGCGCAACGTTTGCATTGATCAGCGAGGTGCCGCCGAGACCGCAGCCGACCACCACGTTGACCTCGGGGTTCACATGCACTTCGAGCAGCGCGAGCGGCGAGCCCAACTGACCGAGACCGGTGTTGTACTGCACCTGCGTGAGTCCTTCGACTGGCGTGGCGGGATACTCGCCGGCCATGAATTCGCGGCCGCGTTCGAGCAGACAGACGTCGCGCTGCGCGCGCGCCATGCGGCTCGCGGCGATCGCGCCACCATAACCGGATCCGACGACAACTACCTCGTAATGCGGCTTCATCGCCTCAAGGGCGCTGGACAAGCGGTTCATACGACCACCTCATTATTCGAATCAGCAGGGCGGGGGGACCCGGGCGTCGACGGCGGCTGGGCGCGCGCAGCCTGGATATCCTGAACGTTGCAAAAGAAAAAGCAAAGCAGATCGTGCGGAGCCTGGCGAGGCCTTTCGGGTGCTGCCTTCCAGGTGGTGCCGCGATGCGCGCAGCGGGTTGGCGATGCGGGGCGGCACGCGCGGGCATTTCTCGCTATGCCTTTGCGGTGCCTTTGCGGTGCTGGTGTGCCGTCCGTTTGGCGTGCCTTCGCGGGCGCTTTCGCGGCGCCTTTGCCGGTGCCTTCGCCGTGCCTCGTATGTCGGCGCCGCGCTCAGGCGAGTGTTTTACACGGCTTCGATGTCGAGCGCGTGATCAGCTTCGACGGAGTCCGCCGGTGCGCCGGCGCGCCGCACGAACCGCGTGGCGGCTCGACAGACACGCGGCTCTTACGCGGCCGCTTCAAGCGGTTCGTCGTCGGCTTCGAACGCTTCGCTCTCGCACGACACGACCGCCAGCAGGTTCAACACAATCAGGATGGCGTCGCGATTATCGACGTCGATTGCAATGCCGAGATCGTCGCTAAGCCACCGGCCGATCTTGGTATTGGAAAATTCGTCGGCGCCAGCCGTCTTCTTCATGGTGACGCCGAGTTTGACGGCGCGATAGTGATACGACGGCACGCGATGCCGCGCGGCCACCGCCGACAGGCCGCCCTTGCATTCCGAGTAGCCGCCGAGCGTGCCGGACAACACCACCCGCTCGGGCTCGTCGAGACCGGCGATAAACGCGCGGGCTGCGGCGCGCACGCTGGCTTCGTCGAGATTGTGCTGTAGCAGCACGCTGTCGATCGGATCGTCGAGCGCATGTGCGTGCAGGTCGATTTCCTGCGCCATGCCGTCGGCTTCCATCGACACATTGCGCTGGTGGCTGGCACTGCGCAGGCAGTCGATCAGATAGCGGCGAAAGTAGGCGCAGATCGCATAGCCGTTGGACGGTGCGCTTTCCGGTGTGGCGCGCGAATCCATATGGCCGGGCGCGAGGCGCAGCACCTTGGTGTAGATGAACTGGTGGACCAGCTCTTCCTTGTCTTCGCCGAGCGCATGCAGCTCGAGCGGATGGTAGCTGCGCAGCGCGCGCTTCACGAGACCGTACATCGACACCATTTCGTCATCGGAGAGCTGCGTGCGGCGGCGCCACAGATCGGGAAGGACTGTCTCGTCGGGGATGCGTGCGAATGCGTGACTCGGTACCGCGCTCATGAAAGCCTCCGTGTGGTGTTAGGGCCTGCAAGCGCGGTAAGAGGCGGATAACCGCCGGGGGGCACCTTGATGACAAGGCAATCGAATCGGTCTTCGCGTTGCTTCGGAAGACCGCATGCCGCGCTGTGATTGGTATGCAGTATGGTTTTTGCACGCGGCGCCGACTATATGGATTAAGTGATAGCTGAAGGGTAAACCGATGGGTAAACCGTCGGGTAAACCATCCGGCGTGGGGTCGGTTCTTAATGCGTAATGCATGGAATCGACCGCCGTCACAGCCGTAAAGTCCGGCACGGGTAAACTACGGCGGCGCTAAACTCCGAAGATTGAAGCCAGCCGTCGACCAGATTCGAAGAACATGCGTACGGGAGCCCGCCCGCCTGATGCCGGCCGCCCGGCGCTGCCGTGCCGTGCAGCGTGCCTGCCGGGGATTCTTGCGGGCCACTTGCCGGGCGCTTGCCCAGCCCACCCAGACCGAACCCGGGCCTGACCTGCGCCGCCAGCCGCCGCGAGCGCCGTCCGGGCCAAAAGGAGACCGCCCGATGCGGGTCGACCCCATTCAGCGTGCGATGGACGAAGACCTCGTGCGCGTGCTGTACGCGCAGGATCCAATCGCTTTTTTCACGCACTGGTTCTCGATCACGGTGCTGGTCGCACCGTACTGGACGAACATTCCGCATCCGCAGCTGTTTGCGGCGTGCTTTATTTTCTACGGCCTCGCGAACTGCGCCGGCCTCGTACTGTGGATGTGCCATCGGCGCTGGCCCGACACGCTGCAGCCGCGCGTGTGGATCTATCTGCATGCGCTGCGCAATGTGCTGCTGTACGCGGCGCCGGGTCTTTCCATCTGGTTCGCGTTCCAGAGCGCGCAGACCGATCTGCCGCTGCTGCACACGGTGATGCTGCTGACGCTCGCGGCCGGCGTGTTCATGTCGAACGGCTTCGACGTGATCAACTTCACGACCTCGATCGCCTTTCTGCTGTTGCCGACCATCGCGATGCACTTCGGCGTGCACACCTTCGACCGCACGCTGATCGCCAGCGTGCTGGCGTTCTTCTTCTGCGCGATCAACGTCTATGCGGTGAGCTACCGCAAGCTGTTCCAGCGCGTCGTGCAGGCGCGCGTCGACCAGCAGACGCTGGCCGAATCGCTGGCCGAGCAGAAGCTCGTCGCCGAAGAGGCGAACCTCGCGAAGACGCGCTTCTTCGCGGCCGCCAGCCACGACCTGCGTCAGCCGCTCCACGCGATCGGCCTGCTCGCCGCGTCGCTGAACGACCCGGAAGCGACCCGCGCGCAGCACGCGAAAACCGTCGATTACATCGTCAACAACGTCGAGGCGCTCAACCAGCTGTTCAATCAGGTGCTCGATCTGGCGCGGCTGGAAAGCGGCGTCGCGCAGGTGATGCCGATGCACTTCAAGCTTTCCGAACTGTTCGACCGGGTCGGCAACCAGTATTGGCCGCAGGCGGCCGCGAAGGGCCTCGCGCTGCGGATCGCGCCGACCCCGGCGGTGATTCACGGCGATCCGGTGCTGCTCGAACGGATTCTGAGCAATCTGCTGTCGAACGCGGTGCGCTATACCGAGAGCGGCGCGATCTGGATGGGCTACCGGCGCGCCGGTCGCGCGACGGGCGGCCACATCGAGGTGCGCGATTCCGGCATCGGCATCGCGCCCGACGAGCAGGAGCGCATTTTCGAAGAGTTCTACCAGGTCACCAATCCGCTGCGCGACGCGCGCCAGGGGCACGGCCTCGGTCTGCCGACCGTCAAGCGGCTGGTCGAATTGCATGGCAGCGCGCTGCGGCTGCGCTCAGCGCCCGGGCGCGGCTCGGTGTTCCGCTTCAGCGTCGAGGCCGGCGACGCGGCGCGCATCGTCGCGGGGTTCAACGAAACGGCGAGCGGCGCGGTGGCGATGCAGGGGCGCCACGTGCTGTGTATCGACGACGAACCGGCGATTCTCGAAGGCCTGAAAAGCCTGTTCGGCCGCTGGGGTTGCACGGTGCGCGGGGTGCCCGACGAGGCGCTGGCGCTGCGGGCGATCGATGAAGGTTTCGAGCCGGACGCGGTGCTGTGCGACTACCAGCTCGCCAACCACCGCAGCGGCGCACAGGCGCTGGCCGCCGTGCGCGAAGCATTGCAACGGCGCGGCCGCGCGCAGGTCGTGACGCTGCTGATCACCGGCGATATGGCGTCGGCGGAGTTGCACGCGCTTGCGGCGCAGGGCATTCCGGTGCTGCACAAGCCGGTGACGGCGGCGCGCCTGCGGCGCACGCTGGAATTGCTGTGGCAGCAGCCGGAACTGACGCAGGAGCAGCTGACCGAAGTGGGGCAAGGCGTGGTTCAGACGCTGCCGCAAGCGGCGTTCGGGCGGCAGGGGTGAGGGCAGGAGCGACGCTCGGCGGGCGCATCCGGGCGCAGCGCTACAGCGGACTGCTGCGGCTGTGGCAGGCATCGCGACAACCGCTCGCTGTCGCGGCTACCTCAGCCCCGGCATGACCGCGACGGCTACAGCGTCCGGCCCGTCTCGAGCCACCCGTTGATCACCGCGATCGCGGTAGCGCGGTTGTGCACGCCAAGCGCCCGAAAGATCACGGACAGGTGCACCTTTACGGTGCCCTCGGCGACGCCGAGATCGCGCGCGATCATCTTGTTGGTCCAGCCGCGGTGCACCAGCCGCATGATTTCCTGCTGACGCGGCGACAGGTGTTCGAGCAGATGCTGTTGATGCGGCTGCAGCGCCTCGATCCGCGCGGGCGGCGGTTCGGGTTCCGGACAAGCCGGCGCGGGCACGGCGCCCGCACCCGCACCGACGCTCGCAGTCTCGCGCGCGCCGAGCAGGCTCAACGCCTCCATCGGCACATACGCGCCGCCCGACAACACCAGTTCGATGGCCTTTAGCATCACGCTGGCCGGCTGCCGCTTCGGCACGAAGCCGAGCGCGCCGGCCGCGAGCACGCCGCGCATCTCGTCGGGCGACTCTTCGGCCGACAGCACGACCACCGGTAGTGCGGGGTTGCCCTTCAGCAGGCCGGCGAGCGACGCCGCGCCGCTCATGCCGGGCATGTGCAGGTCGACGATCGCGAGATCGTGGTTCGCATCGGGTCGCGCAAGCGCCGCGAGGCTCTCCCAGCTGTCGGCTTCATCGAACTGCGCATCGGGATCGAGCCCGCGCAACAGTCCCTTGACGCCCTGGCGGATCAGTTCATGGTCGTCGGCCACAAGAAACTTCATGATGTCTCCGCGAGTTGGCCCTGCCGGTTCGTTATTGCCGCTGCGCCGCAGCGTCGAGGCTGCCGCGACGCAATCATCCGCCGGGGCCGCAGCGGAAGGCGCCCTGCACGACGTGCGCCTTCCGTGCGCCTTCAGCGCGGCGCGCAGCATCGTACCCGATGCCGCGCGCCGCCGCCTGCTGCGTTCCCCGCGGCCCGCGCCACGCGGACCGTTACAGCACCCATCCGGGGCTCGCCCGTCGTGCTGACCGGGTTTGCCCTGCGGCGCGGCCGTGTACCCGGTCGCTGCCGCTTTTGCCGCCGACGCTTCTGCTTCCGGTGGCACGGCGGCGCGGTTATCGCTACCGCGTCCGTCGTACGTTCCGGCTATTGTTGTCGTCCTTTGCAGCGATTGCAATCGCACCCCGATCGCGCCTGTTGCGAAGGCTGGTCTCGTGCGCCGTCTCTCAGGTCCGTACCGCGCGGCCCTGTCTCGGACCGTCGCGGCAGCGGCGTCGCCCGGCGCGGCGAAGTTTGCCGCCGCGACCTGCTACGTAGACGAGCGGGTCTCGACCATTTTGAAGAGCGGCGGCGCGGCGCGAGGGTATAGACGAATGGGGTATCCGTCGGGTGGTCGGCGTGATGGGTGGGGTTTGTCCGACCGCTTAGCGGCTCACCGCAAACAGCGTCGCATTCATCAGCAGCTTGAACGCGTAGCCCACCGACACTGCGCTGCCTACGCCGACGCACCACAGCGCGATGAACCACAGCCAGCCGGGCACGCGGCGCGGGTTGCCGTCGGCGTGGGCTTTGACGCCGGTGTGGGTGTGAGCGTTAGTGATAATGAGCTTCGCCATGACGCACCTTGCCGCGGAATACCCAATAACCGAGAGTCGTGTACGCGATGATGATGGGCAGAATCACCGCGGCCCCGGCGAGCGTGAACATCTGGCTCGAACGCGGCGCGGCCGCTTGCCAGAGCGTCACGCTCGACGGGATCGCATACGGGAATACGCTGACCAGCAGGCCGACATAGCCGAGCAACACCAGCGCCAGCGCGAGCATGAACGGCGTATGGTGCTCGCGCCCGCGCACTGCGCGATACATGAACACCGCACACAGCGCGACGAGGAACGGCACCGGCAACAGACGATACAGCAGCCCCGAATCGAACCAGCGCTGAGCGATGTTCGGGTCCTGCAGCGGCGTCCACAGGCTTACCACCGCGATAAACGCAAGCAGCACGATCGTCAGCGGCCACACCACGCGGTGCAGGCGCCGCTGCAGATCGCCCTCGGTCTTGCCGACCAGCCAGCAGCAGCCAAGCAGCGCATAAGTCGCGACGAGGCCAAGGCCGGTCAACAGACTGAACGGCGTGAGCCAGCCGAACGCATCGCCGGCGAAGCCGCCACCTTGCGCCACCGGAATCCCTTCGAGGTACGCGCCGAGCGCAATGCCCTGGAAGAACGCCGCGCCCGCCGAGCCGCCGATAAACGCCAGATCCCACAGGTGTTTGGTGCGGTTCGCCTTGGCGCGGATCTCGAACGACACGCCGCGGAAGATCAGACAGATCAGCATGAACACGAGCGGCAGATACAGCGCGGAAAGCACCGTCGCGTAAACGGTCGGGAACACCGCGAACAGGCCGGCGCCGCCGAGCACGAGCCAGGTTTCGTTACCGTCCCACACGGGCGCGACGGTGTTCATCATCAGGTCGCGTTCCTTCTCGTCGGGAAAGAACGGAAACACAATGCCGATGCCCAGATCGAAGCCGTCGAGCACCACGTACATGAAAAGGCCTAGCGCGAGAATCGCGGCCCATACCAGAGTGACGTCCATCATTTAACTCGCAAAGGATTCAAAAATTTCCGGGAATCAGGCTGCCGGCAACGCATTGCGCGACGGCCGACCACGCACGCCGCCGGGCACGCCGTCACGGCTTTCGCCGGGCAGCGCGGGGCCTTTGCGCATCAGCTTGAGCAGGTAGTAGATGCCGGTGCCGAACACGAGGAAGTAGATGACGACGAACGCCATCAGCGAGATGCCGACCTGTTGCGCGGTCAGCGGCGACACGGCTTCGACGGTGCGCTTCATGCCGTAGACCACCCACGGCTGACGGCCCGCTTCGGTGGTGATCCAGCCGGCCAGCAACGAGATAAAGCCGGTCGGCCCCATCGCGACGGCAAAGCGCTGGAACCACTTCGCTTCATACAGCCGGTTGCCGCGACGCAGCGCCCATGAGGCCAGCGCGAACGCGATCATCAGCATGCCGAGGCCCGCCATCACGCGGAACGTCCAGAACACCAGCGTCGAGTTGGGCCGGTCTTCCTTCGGGAAGTCCTTCAAGCCCTTGATCTCGCCATCCCATGAATGCGTCAGGATCAGGCTGCCCAGATGCGGGACCGACACCGCATAGCGGGTGGTTTCCGCCTGCATGTCCGGGATCCCGAACAGGTTCAGCGCCGTGCCGCCTTTTTCCGTATTCCACAGGCCTTCGATCGCGGCGATCTTGGCCGGCTGGTATTCGCGCGTGTTCAGGCCGTGCTGGTCGCCGACGAATGCCTGGATCGGCGCGAGAATCAGCAGCATCCACAGCGCCATCGAGAACATCTTTCTCACTGCGGCGTCGCGGCGGCCCTTCAGCAAATGCCATGCGCCGACCGCGGCAACGACTAGCGCGGTCACGATAAACGCGGCGATCGCCATATGCGCGAGCCGGTACGGGAACGACGGGTTGAACACGATCTTGAACCAGTCGACCGGCACTACATGGTTATCGACGATCTCGACGCCCTGCGGCGTCTGCATCCAGCTATTCGACGCGAGGATCCAGAAGGTCGAGATCAGCGTGCCGATTGCCACCATCAGCGTGGCGCCGAAGTGCGCGCGCGGGCCGACGCGCTGCCAGCCGAACAGCATGATGCCGAGGAAGCCCGCTTCGAGGAAGAACGCGGTCATCACTTCGTACATCAGCAGCGGCCCGGTGACGGGTCCGGCAAACGACGAAAAGCCGGCCCAGTTGGTGCCGAACTCGTAGCTCATCACGACGCCCGACACGACACCCATGCCGAACGCGACTGCAAAGATCTTTGACCAGTACAGACAAAGGTCTTTGTAGTAGGCCTTGCCGGTTTGCAGCCAACGCCATTCGAGCACCGCGATAAAGCTCGCAAGGCCGATGCTCAATGCCGGGAAGACGATATGAAAGGAAACTGTGAACGCGAACTGGAGCCGCGCCAGATCAAATGCAGAAAGGGAGGTGTGCATGTTTCGGTACCCGAATCCGGACTACGCACGGCGACCAGCGTCGGCGCGCACTGCACGAAGCAGATGGCGCAAGCGTAGGGGAAGTTGGGGTTAACGTGCAGCGCTGTGCTGCGCTGCCGCGTGCGTCGAAATCACGCAGCGAGGCGCTTTGCCGCATCGCGTTTTTTTAAGTAAGGCTTTGATTGCGATTGAAAAAATCGCGCGATGCGAATTGGGAGGGCGGTGCGCGGGGCGATGCGCGATGCGTCAATACACCGCGCTGCAGCATGAGTCGCGGCTCGCTTCCCGCTCGCGAGCCGGATTCAGATCGGCTATGTCTGCGGGTCGGACCACAGGCGTCCGCCGGTGGCCCAGTTTTCACGCGGTACGTCGACCAGGATGATGTCGACCGAATTCGGCTCGACGTTCAGCGACTCGCAGGTCGCCTGGGTGATCGCTTCGACGAACTTGCGCTTCTGCTCGACGGTGCGTCCTTCGAACAGTTCGATGCGAAAGGTTGGCATGACAACGGCTCCTTTAGGGATAACGGGCTCTTGGTTGAGAGAGAGGCTGGGTTCAGTCGCGAAACGCGGGATCGATGCGATCGAGCTTGCGCAGCAGCGCGGGCCACTCGAGCGTACCTTCGATCGCACCGCCGTCGTATAGCTGTTCGGCGGCGCGCGCCGCCACGGCCGGCGACGGCAGCACGAGTGGCGCGCCGCCCGCCTGGGCTTGCAGCTGGATTTCGCAAGCCTTGATCAGCGTCGCCATTAGCACATACGCCTCGGCCACCGTGCGGCCGAGCGTCAGCGTGCCGTGATTGCGCAACAGCATCGCGGGCCGGCTGCCGAGATCGACGATCAGGCGTTCTGCGTCGGCGGGCGTGAACGCGAGGCCCTGGTAGTCGTGGTACGCGAGGTAGCCGTGAAAGCGCAACGCATGCTGCGAAGCCGGCTGTAACCCTTCAGGCTGGATCGACACCGCGATGCCGGCGCTATTGTGCAGATGCATCACGCAGAACGCGTCGCTGCGCGCGGCGTGCACGGCGGCGTGCAATGCGAAACCCGTTGCGTTGACCGGATGCACGCTGGTGCCGACCACGTTGCCGTCGATGTCGATCTTCACGAGGTTCGACGCGCTCACTTCTTCGAAGCTGAGGCCGAACGGGTTGATCAGGAAATGGCCGGGCTCGCCGGGCACGCTCGCGGAGATGTGCGTATAGACGAGATCGTCCCAGCCGTTGAGCGCCGCGAGCCGGTATGCGGCGGCCAGATCGGCGCGCGTGCTGCGCTCGGCGTCGGACATCGGGCCTGCGCCGGATACGCGGCCGGCGGGGACATGAGCGAACGACATGACATCTCCTGCGGTTATATGGGGGCAATGTGGCTGCGCCGCGGGACGAGCGGGCGGCGCTGCGTTTGCGTGCTGCCGCGCCTTGGTGTGTCGGCGCGTATCGCGTGCATGGAAATTGCGGCGCTGAACCGTGAGCATAAACGCCTGTATCGCGCGGCGGCGTGCAGCAGCGATGATAACGGCTATCGGCGGCGCGAACGTAGAGTGCTTCGCGCATTGCCGATGATGCCATCCGGCAGCGCGCGGCGACCGGCATCCGGGACGCGCTGCGCCACGTCGACAAGTGGCGCGTGCACAACCGCAAGGAGGAACACGCGATGCGTGAAGTGCGATGGGTTTCTGAGGAAGGCGGCGGCGTCGAGCATCTCGCGTTCGACGAGCGCCCGGACGGCTTTCGTATCGAAAGCGTGATAGTCGGGCAAAGCGATGGCAAAAACTACGGGCTGTTCTACACCGTGCGCTGCGATCCGCAATGGCGCACGCTGCATGCTTACCTGAAGGTGACCGGCGGCGCCACGCTCGAACTGACGGGAGATGGCGCAGGCAACTGGCACGACGGACACGGGCTCGCGTTGACGCAACTGGCCGGCTGCATCGATATCGACATCACGGCGACGCCGTTCACGAACACGCTGCCGATCCGCCGGCTGCAACTCGCGCGCGGCGCACGGCAGACGATTCCGGTCGCGTTTATTTCAGCGCCGGATCTGCAGGTCAAACGCGTCGAGCAGGCGTACACGTGCATCGAGCCGGATGCCGAGTATCGCTACGAAGGCATTTCCACTCATTTCGCGGCGAATCTGCCGGTCGATGCAGATGGTCTGGTGATCGACTACCCGATGTTGTTCACACGCGTGCCGTCGGTCGTCTGAGCGTCGCGCGTCTGATCGGCCTGCGTGGAAGCCTCTGCGGGCTCGTGGCGCGCAATGAAACGTGCGATGCTCGCGGCGACGCGCATCGGCTCGCGCAGGACGACCCAGTGGCCGGCATCGATTTCTTCGCGCCGGTAGGGGCCGAGCCATGTTTCGAGCCCGACGGAAAGCGCCGGTCCGACATACGGATCGCGCAGCGGCACGATGAACTGTACGGGTGCATGTGCTGAGCGCGGATGCGGGTGGAGCATACGCGACACGAAGTTCGCGCGGTAAAGCTCGAGGCCGTTCAGCGCGTTGCGCAGTTGCGCCGGATCGCGCACCGCTTGCAAGCGTTCGCTGACGCGCAGCCACCACGGCCACGCGGGCACTCCAAGCAGGCGCCAGTACAGCTCCGGCAACAGCGGCAGGTGAAAGAAATAGATGTACCAGGACTTCAGCAACTGTGCGATCGTGCTACCGAACGAAGTGCGCCTGCTCGCGGCGTGCCGCGTATCGGCGTCGTTTGCGGAACGGGGCAGGCCGCGCGTGCGTGCCGCTGCATGGTCGAGGCAAGGTCCCGAGATCGACGTGTACGACGCGATGCGCCCCTCGAGCGGCGTGGTGGTCACCGCTTCCCAGCATTGAATCGAGCCCCAGTCGTGCCCGACCAGATGAAACGGCCGGGTGCCGATCAACGCGTCGGCTACTGCGGCAAGATCGGCCACGAGCGCTTCGAGCCGATAACCAGTGCGCCCGGCGGGCGCATCCGATGCGCCGGCGCCGCGCACATCGTAGGCAATCACGCGAAAGCGCGCATCCAGTTGTGCGCGCACCGCCTCCCAGATCAATGCGGAGTCCGGATAGCCATGCACCAGCACCACGGGCGTCGCGTCGCGCGGGCCGCTCACGTAGACGGCGAGCCGCAGCCCATCGGCGCTGATGACGGTGTGCGTTTCAGATTCCATCGTGTGTGCTGGCGGATCGGCGGAGGGTTATCCGTTGAGATCGGGGTGCTGCGCTTGCGACGTGCCGGTGGTCTCGGCAACCGCGGCCACTGAGGCTACCAGTGCATCGATGCGGGCGAGCTGCGCGCGATTGTCGTGGTCCCATGGATGAAAACCGGGCTTGAAAAAGCGTAGCCATTCTAAGGCAATGCCTGGGAACACACCGTGACGCGGACCATACAGAAACTTCGCGACCTGCCACATGCCGCGCAGATGGCCCCCGTGCCGGCGATCGGCGACGATCAGACGCACGTGAAAGTCGAACACCAGCAGCCAGAACAGCAGCGTCACGATGAGCATCGTGCCGGTGCGGATCAGATAACGCGCGGGCCCGCGCGGCAGCACGGCGTTCCACACGTCGAACGAGACCGACTTGTGTTCGGTTTCTTCGAGCGCGTGCCATGTCCACATCTGCACGTAGCCTTCGACCGAGCCTTCGATACGTGAGCCGTCTTCGAGCAGCAAGCTTGCGAGCATCGCCGTGTAGTGTTCTAGCGCCACGGTCATCGCCAGTTGAAACGAAGACGGCAGGATCTTGCGGTCGACGTCGAGCAGCCACGCAACGCGTCGCTGAAGGCCGCGTGCGGGCAGGCCGGCTGCCTGCAGCAGTTCGTTGTATTCGACGTGCTCGCGCGTATGCATGGCTTCCTGGCCGATAAAGCCGAGCACCTGCTTTTTCAGCTGTGGATCGTCGATGCGGTCGCGATAGTGGCGCACGCTGTCCATGAAGAAGCGCTCGCCGGCCGGAAACAGCAGCGACAGTGCATTGAAGAAATGCGTGACGTGCGAACCGAGCCGGTGCCAGTCGCAGGCGCGTTCGGCAGGCAGCGCGAAACGCAGGTCGCGGCGCACGGGCATCATGGTGTTCTCCGTTGAGGTTGATCGGCTGAGAGGGCGTGTTGTTCGTTTCACGGGCGACACGCGGGCACGCGCTAGGACCGCGCGCGGTTGGCGGTAGCGTCGTCTCGCGATGCCTGCGCATCGGGCCGCGCATTCGCGGTATTGGCCGCTGATGTGCCGCGCGCACGCGCTTGCGCAATGCGGCGCATGCGCCGCGTCTGCAGCACGACAAGCGCCTGATACGCGGCCGGCAAGGTGCGCGCCAGCCAATCCGCGGCGCGCGCGTCGCGCCCGATCAGCACGCGGCGCCGGTTCTTGCGCACGCCGTCGAGGATCGTGCGCGCCGCGTCGTCCGCACTGGTGATGAAAAACTTCTCGAAATCGTCCTTGCCTTGCTGCTCGCTATCGACCATGAAGCCGATCATGTTCGGCGCGATGCGGCTCGCTTGCGCAATCGCCGTGCGGATGCCGCCCGGATGCACGCAGGTGGCCGATACGCCGCAGCGCATCAGGTCCAGCTCCTGGCGCAGTGCTTCGGTGAAGCCGCGCACCGCGAACTTGGTCGCGTTGTAGCCGCTCATGCCCGGCTGCGCGAACAGTCCGAATACGCTCGAGGTGTTGACGATGTGACCTTCGCCGGTGGCTTTCAGATAGGGCAGAAAGGCCTTCGTGCCATGTACGACGCCCCAGAAGTTGATGTCGACGATCCATTCGAGATCGGCATACTCCATCCCTTCGATCGTGCTCGACAGCGCGACGCCGGCGTTGTTGAACACCAGATTCACATACTGATGCTGCGCAACGGTGTCCGCGGCCCAGTCGAACATTGCGGCGCGCGCGGCGACGTCGAGGACGCGTGTCGTGATGCGCACTTCGCCCACCGTGCGCAGTGCTGCTGCGCGTGCGAGCTGCGCGGTCTGCGCGAGCGTCGCTTCGTTGAGGTCCGCGAGCGCCAGGTGGCAGCCCTCGCGGGCGAGTGCGAGCGCAAGCGAACGGCCCATGCCCGAGCCCGCACCGGTGATCGCGGCGACTTTGCCGGTGAAGCTTTTCATCGGGCCTCCTGGATTCGTGGAGCAATCTGTCGGTTGCGTTATCGGTAACGCGTGTGGTGCTTGCGATGCGTGTAACGCGTGTGACGCGGCGCGATAACGCTCGCAGTACGACAAAGCACGTGCTGGGACGCGCGAGTTGCAAACGACCGCTTAAGGACGCTACTTAAGCACGCCGTTTCAGGACGTTATTTCGGTGGACGTTGCGCGTCGACCGTGTGCGGCGTGCGGCGCTGCATCGCTAGCCTGCGTCTGCTGCGACGTCTGCTTCGCCGGCGCATATGCAAAGTAGTCGCCGATCTCGAAGCGCCGCGTCGCTTGCCGGAAGCGGTACGAAAAGCCCGGCCACAGCGTGGTGTTCTTGCCATTGCGCGGATCGAGATACCAGCTGCGGCAGCCGCCGATCGACCAGATCGCGCGGCCGAGTTGTTGCTGGATGCGTTCGTTGTACGCGCGCTCGACCGACGGCCGCACTTCGAGCGCGGCGGCGCGCTCGGCGCGCATCGTCTGCAGCGCGCGCAGGATGTATTCAACCTGCGACTCGATCATGTACACCATCGAGTTATGGCCAAGACCCGTGTTTGGGCCAACGATCATGAACAGGTTCGGATAGCCGGGCAGCGTCGTGCCGAGATACGCATGCGCACCGTCGCGCCACGTATCGACGATGTCGGTCCCGTCGCGGCCGCGTATCACGCCGCGCGGGAAAGGATCGGCCACCTGAAAGCCGGTGCCGAAGATCAGAACGTCGGCGGGGTGACGCACACCATCGTCGGTGACGACGGCATCGGCTTCGATGCGCGCGATGCCAGCGGTATGCAGCGCGACGTTGGCGCGCGACAGCGCGGGGTAGTAGTCGTTCGAGATCAGGATGCGCTTGCAGCCGAGCGTGTAATTCGGCGTCAGCGCGGCGCGCAGTTGCGGATCGACGATCTGGTGGCGCAGATGGCGCAGCGCGGCTTTCTGCGCGGTTTTCATCAGCGCGGGGCGCACCGTGAACGCGAACGCGCGCGCCTCGAGCATCCAGTAGAGGCCCGCACGCAGCAGCGCCTGTGTGAACGGCAGATGGCGAAACAGCCACTGTTCGAACGGCTTCACCGGGCGATCCGCTTTAGGCATGATCCACGGCGGCGTGCGCTGATACAGATCGAGTTGCGCGACGTGCGGCGCGATCTGCGGCACGAACTGGATCGCGCTTGCGCCGGTGCCGATCACGGCGACGCGCTTGCCATCGAGCGGATACGCATGGTCCCACTGCTGCGAATGGAAGGTTTTGCCTTCGAACTGCGCGAGGCCAGGAAATTCGGGCAGCGCGGCGCGCGACAGCCCGCCCATTCCCAAGATCAGCACGCGCGCGGACCATGCTGCGCCGTTTGCGAAGCGCAGTTGCCAGCGGTGCTGTACTTCGTCGTAGACCGCGCTGGTGAGGGGATGCTCGAAATGCAGATGCGGCGCAATGTCGAAACGTTGCACGCAGTCTTCGAGATACGCGCGAATTTCCGGCTGTTGCGCGAACATCCGCGACCAGCGCGGGTTCGGCGCGAACGAGAACGAATAGACGTGCGATTGCACGTCGCACGCGCAGCCGGGATAGTGATTGTCGCGCCAGGTGCCGCCGACGGAGCCGGCTTGTTCGGCGATCATGAAATCTGTGAAGCCCGCCTCGCGGAGCTTGATCGCCATGCCGAGACCGGCGAAGCCCGAGCCGATGATCGCGATGTCCGTCTGCACGATCGCGCATGGCAAGTGCGGGACGGCCGTGGGGGCGTCTGCGGGCGTCGGGCTGGAAGTCATCCGCGGGCTCTCCGTGATCGTGCAGCTATGACTGTTACATTGAACGATGTAACGATAGTGGTTCGCGTGATGTCGCGCAAGCGGGTGACTAGACGGCGGGCTCTATGCGTTTTGTGTGTGGCGCGGCGGCGGTGATACGGAAGATCGAGTGCGCAGACGATGCCGGGCGGCTTGCGTAAAGTCGCAACATGGCAAGGCGGCCAAGTCGCCGCCACTTGCGAGGCTGAGGGCAAAACGTCTGTTCGCAATGCACGTGGATGTCTCGCGCCAAGCCGCCAGGCATCAACGCTTCGCTTTTGCCTTGCCTTTGCCGCTGCCCGTGAACTTCAGCGACGCCAGACCGCGGCGTTTCGCGACGGTTTTCCGCGCGCCCTGTGCATCTTTCGAGCCGCGTTCGCGCTCGACTTTTTCCAGAATCGCCGCAACACGATCACCGAGATAATCGCCGGACGCCTCTTCGAGCGCGCGATTCATTTCGCTTTCGACCAGCACCATCGCGAGCGGCCGGATGCGCCAGATCGCTTCGACGAGTGCGGGCACATCGGCGGGCGGCGGCAATGCATCGGCGTCGTAGCGGTCGAGGCGCCGCACGACCAACTCGACCAGCGCCTTGGCCACCGCATTGAAATGCGGCCGCGACACACGCACGGCTTCGAGCAGATCGGTGGGAAGGATGCCTTCGCGCGCCATCGTCTCGCCGGCGGCGAGCGTGGCGGGGCTGATTGCGACGAAGTGCAGCCCGTCGCGTTCGATCAGCCCGAGTTCGACCGCTTGCGCGAGCGCGCCGGGTGCCTTGCCGCCGAACATCCGCGCGAGTTCGGCGAGCGAATAGTGTGTGGGCCGCTCATGCGACCAGCGGCTGCCGATCGCGCTTTCGAGACCGAGAATCGAGCGCAGATCGTGACCTTCGTCGACCGCCTTGATCAGATCCTGGATATTGGCGAGCGTATAGCCGCGCGCGAGCAGATGGTTGATCAGCTTTAGCCGCGCGACATGCGTATCGTCGTAGACGCCGACGCGGCCGCGTTTCTCCGGCGGCGCCAGCAGCCCGCGGTCCTGATAGGCGCGTATGTTGCGCACCGTCGAATCGGCGACGCGCGCCAGATCGTCGACGGTGTATTCGTTGCGCGCTGCGTCGGGAGCATCGCGGGTGTTGGAGGCGGGAGAAGGGCGCGTTTTCGGCATGCGGGGATTTTAGCGCGGCGGCATGCCTCGCTTCAGAGAGGGACATTCAACCGTATCGCCTGAGTGTCCGGTTTCAGCACTTCCGAACGTCACCGTGCTGACCGATCAACAGTGAGAAGGCCTCCATCGCCAAACGCAAAGCTGGCGAACCGCGCGCCAATGCGGCGGTGCGCTGGCCCATCCGGATGCAGTTGATCGGGAAGAGGCAGATCGGCGAAATCCTGTTGGCCGTAGAGTTCAAGCCCGTCGAGGTAGCGTAGATACGGATCGTTCGCGGCCCGCTGCTGCACGATGCGTCGCAACTCATCCCGGATGATGGTCAGCGTCAGCTTTCCGGCTCTGCATTCAGCTGGGTCACCGGTCGCACGAAACGAAATCTTTCCTGCGGCCAGCGCATTTAAATCGAACGCTCCTGGGCCCGGCGTATTCTCGTGAATCGGGCAATAGAGCGGCGAGATAACCAGCAACGGCGCGCGTGGGTGGCCTTCCCGGATACTGTCGAGAAAACCGTGAACCGCTGGCGTAAAGGCGCGCAATCGCATCAGATCCGTATTGACGAGGTTGATGCCGATCTTAAGGCTGATCATGTCGGCAGGCGTATCGCGCATCGTTCGGGTGGTGAAGGGATCGAGTAGTGCGCCGCCACCGAATCCAAGATTGACCAGTTCCACGTCGCCGAGGGAAGCGGCAATCGCCGGCCAGATCGAAGTCGGGCTATCTCCGTTGGAGCCATGGCTGATGGAGCTGCCGTGGTGCATCCAGACTTTTCTAGCCTCGTTGATAACGGGCTCGACGTGGGCGTTGGCGCGCAGCGCGACAAGCTCCGTGGTTTCGTTGTGCGGCAGCCAGATCTCGACTTTCTTGTCATGGTTGGACAGGCCGGTGAACCGTAGGGTAACCGGTGACCCAGACTGCTTCGAAACGGCGCCGCTAGCCATGTCGATCGTCACGGTGTCGCCACCCGTTGCGCTGCTTTGATGGACGAGGCGGCCGTCGACCAGCAGGTCGTACGCACCGGCCGGCCGCGGCGGGACACCTGCATAGGCGTACCGTGTCGGCAGGACATCGAGCTCGATGTCCGTCGCCTCGGTGCGAAACACCAGCCGTACTCCGGAGGGCTGCGACTCGGCCATCGCCAACTGCGGGTCCGTACATTGAGCGCGTGCTCGAGCAGGCAGGCGGTGTGGCATCACGCCCCGTCCGGTTTGTTCGAGTTCAAGGGCGCCGCGGAAGAGCTCGCGATTAATAGACATGCAATGCTCCGTTATTGCCTGGACGTCGACGCGACAAATCCAGCCAGATCGTGATTGAATCGATCAGGTTCCTCAATGAAAGGTGCGTGGCCCGACTCGGCGTACACCTTGCTCGCGACGCGCGGATTCAGCGCGCTCGCGCGGGCGAGTGTAGCGCGCGTGTCGACCAGCGCGTCACGGCCGCCATAGATAAACAGAAGTGGTATGCGCGCCTTCCCGAGTCCCTCTGCGGCGAATACCGTCATCGTCGGAATTGCTTTCTGCATGTCCCACGATGCCATCGCGGCATTAGCGAGCAGCCGTTCGAACGTGTCGGCGTCGGGCCGGCGGTTGAAGCATAGTCCGACGAAGCTGCGCTCACCGTCCAGGTGCGTCTTCAGCTCTGGCGAATTCATGTCCCGATAGACCTGGGAGTGGTCGACGATCTGTTTGGCCGTCAGTTCGACCACGCCATCGACGTACACGGCGCCGGCAATGTCACGGTCGCCATAGGTGGCGAGGTAGTTGGAGATCACCACACCGCCAAGCGACCAACCGACCACGACCGGTCGTTGCGCATGCGAGCCTTTGATCACGGCCGCGAGATCGTCGCCCCAGCGGCGCCCGTCATGATATGGCGCGGCACCCGACGGCTTGTCCGACAGACCGTGCCCACGCAGGTCGTACGTGATGATCCGGTATTGGCGCAATTCGGGGCTCTGCACTTGCGCGTCCCAGTTCAGGCGACTGCCGAGCAGACCGTGAATGAAAACGATCGGCGGGCCGTTGGGGTTTCCGCTTTCCTGAACCGCTAGCTTTACCCCATCCTTCGATGTAACCGTGTAGGTCGTAGGGGCAGCGACCGCATCGGGTACGGACGCGAACAATGTTGCCGCCGAGACCGCGGCAATCAACCAATGAAAGAGCATTTTAGCCTGCATGACGCCTTCCTCAAGAGTGGACAGGCGCTCAGTCTCAACCCTCACGCCAATGTGAGGGTCAAGCGGTTTGTGCTAACCTGCTTTTCATGAACGGAATGCCTTCTCAGGAACTGCTGACGATCGGAGAACTTTCGCAGCGCACCGGCGCGAGCGTGCGATCGATCCGGCACTACGACGAACACGGTCTGCTTGCGTCGGCGCGCGCGAGCAATGGCTACCGTATGTTCCCCGACAAGGCGGTCACTCAGGTCAAGCAGATTCAGCGCATGATCGCGACCGGTTTCACCATCGAAGACATTCGCGGATTTCCGGACTGCATGTTGCTGATCGAAGGCGCGCGCTCATGCGATCAGATCACCGATGTCCAGCGGCAACGCCTTGAAGCGATCGATCGCCAGATCGCGGATCTGGAGCGTCGTCGCATGAGGCTCATCAAGACCCTGTCGGAAGGCGCGGTTCCGCCGGTCGACTGACGCGCGCCGGCCGACGATCACGGGCGTTCACGTTCAGCATGCTTCTGCCAACATCACGGCGTCGGCGCCAGCGGCAATGCGAACCGGACACGATGCGTCATTCACTGCGCGCCACACGGCTTCCGCCACATCCAGCGACCGCGTGACCGGCGACGACTGCCCCGATCCCGCCAAGACGTGTTGGACGAAGGCGGTATACGCTTCCGGGACGTTACCCTGCATTCGGGGCCGCGCATTTTCACCAAAGGATGTTTCCGGCGCCCGGCCTGGCAGCACGAGACTCACCCTCACATTGAACGGCTCCAGTTCCAGCGCCAGAGACTCGGTGAACGCGTTGACCGCTGCCTTGCTCGCCGTGTACACGGACAGAAGAGGGAGCGATTTAAAAGTCACACTCGACGTGACGTTCACGATCACGCCAGCCTTACGTTGGCGGAACTGAGGCAGCACAGCCTGACTCATCGCGATTGTCCCAAGCGTGTTCGTTTCGAAAATCTCGCGAACCACGTGCATCGAGGTGCCTTCCAGCGCAGCCAGCACGCCGATCCCTGCATTGTTGACCAGCGCCCTCGCCGACGAACGTCTCGCACTCGCAATTCGACGAATGCACGAAAGCCCGGCCCGGCCCTGGACGGTTGCGCAACTGGCGAAAGAAGCAGCCCTGTCCCGCTCGGCATTCTTCGAGCGCTTCAGCCGCGCGGTGGGGGTCGCGCCGATTGAGTACCTGCTCGCCTGGCGTATGGCAATGGCGAGGAGCTTGCTGCGGTTTAACGAGCACAGTGTTGCCGAGGTGGCGCAACGGGTCGGCTACAGCTCTGGGAGCACCTTTAGTGTCGCGTTTACCCGCCACGTCGGACTGTCGCCCACGCGGTATGCGCAGGAGCAGAGGCAACGTGCGGTAACCGCAATGGATGTCGCGTGACCTGGTCCGGTCCGCCGTGTAGCAGGTGATCCGGTGGCAGAAAATGAACTCTATGGAACGCGCCCGTCGCCGATGCGAGAGATTAGATGATCGCAACAGATCGATCTCTGATCTCGGCGTCTCAGATTCCCGGGGCAGGGCATTCCCATCTGGACCACGTTGTACCTAACCAGGAGGTGACAAGCGGCGGGACACGCGGCATTCAATCCAATTTGATATAAAGATTGATTCGTTGATGCCGTTAACTGGTGATGCGCACGGAATCAACTTTCAAAGCAGATCCATACTATTTGCATATAAAGTTGGCTGCCATGTATAAAATATTGACCAAACGAGGACCTAAATGCGCCTTTTGCTTGCCCTGATTCTGCCGTGGTTCCAGTTCTTTACGATCGGCCGGCCCTTTGCGGGAATTATTTGCCTTCTGCTCCAGCTTACGATTATTGGCTGGATTCCTGCTGCAATCTGGTCGGTCTACGCACTGAGCCAGTACAAGACCGACAAGAAGATTGAGCGTGCTCTGTCGAGTCGCGCCTGACGCAGTGGAGCAGAAGGAAGGTCCTGCTGGCAGGCCTTCCCGGCGCAACCTGTTAGTCACAGCTAAACCGAAAACTATCGTCAAGCGCTTCCGGCAACACCAACGTGCGCATCTGCGCTGCTTTAGCCGACCGACAAAGCGCATCACGCGCGCCGCGCGTATTTTTCACATAGGACTTCGCATATTCGGCATTGAACACTGCTTTTCCCGAAGCAAGGAAAGCGTCATAGCCGTCGCATTCGTCCAGTTCATGACACTGCTCGTTGATCGCGAAGTCGAAGCTCGCGCCCAGCTTGTCGATCTGCTCCAGATCGTTTTTCAGCGCGACCGCTAACCCACGTGCATGCGCGGCGTTCGCAATGAACAGGTTGTAGTCGGCCTGGGTTGAGCTGTTCAGCGGAAATCCCGGCTTGTTAGTGTAGCCATCGACATTGTCAGGCTCGACGCCGTCGCAGCCCTTGCTTACCGCCAGCGCAAGACGCGCCTGCATGATGTTGCGCACGTTGGCAGATCGGGTGTCGAGCCAGCGCTCGCCGGCCCACCCCGCCAGATTGTTGCCCTTATCGGAGCTGGCAAACTGCTTGTAGTCAGGCCGCCAGTTTTCCGCGCTGCCCGCGGAAAAGTAGCAGATAACCCTGTGGCCTTGTGCTTTCAGATGGTTGATGGTCGCTTGCGGCGCATCGAACAGATCGATGTCGTAGACCTGCGCAGGATAATTGGTGTTGATCGAACCGCTTAGCTGCCATTGCCATGTGTCGTTCCGACTCGGAACCCATTGAGGCGTTTTGGATGACGAAGCGACCGGCACGGAAGCCGAGAACGCGGTAGCGGCTGTCGAAGCCGCTTCCCCTCCACCCCCACCGCAACCGGCCAGTACAGCCACCGCTGCCGCCGCGACCATCCACACATTTGCGATTCGCATCGATTTTCCCAATTGCCAAAGTGGAGTTCTTAAGGTTATCGCCCTGCGTTGGCTCGGCACTATACAACCTTTCTGTGGGATATGGCATCAGGCGAAACTTGTATGTTTATCTCACGGTGTCATGCTTTGCCGATAATTCGACTGTCACTCGCCGGGCCGCTCAAGTTTTCTAATTTGCTTGCCGTTAATGCATGCGAGATCCATAACGCTGAAGGGCACCCAACGGTAGGCGCGCGTCGCTCACCGTTGCGTAAATTCCGTTAAACGCAAAGCCGAGTCCAAAACATCAAAAGGGACAATGCTTGAATCTATTATCTCTTTTGACGAGCTCTAAACTGTCAGTGTGCGTAGCACCAGCAGCACTCTGCAAGAGCGAGTTGTCGTCACGCTTTTCGCCCTCACGAGCAGGTAAAACAGAGAGTCCGTAGCCGCCCGAGGCGGTCGTCATACACTTATCGGCTATTCCGGGCATGGGACAGCAGGTCATCGACGGACCACTGATCGTAAATATGCTCTCCATACTTGCATGCGAGAACCCGCCCATCCACGTCGATGAGGAAATCGGCAGGCAAGCCCAGCTTGCCGCCTTCAGGATGGAAAGACGTGACAGGCTGTTTTCCGCAGATAATCCTGCCGAGACTGCGCATCACGCCGCGCATAATCGGAAACCATGCCTGAGGACTCGACAGTGCCCGGGGCGAAGCCTCGACACCGAATGCTGCATATAGGGTCTTCTGCGGATCGGCAACGACTGCGAACGGCAATTCCACTGTAAACGGACGCAAGTCGTCGGCGGCGCTGTGGAATACAGCTACTTCTCGAATGCCGGCGGATACGATCTCGTCGTGCCGTTCCGCGACCGAGCGTAAGTGCATATCGCAGACGGGGCAACCGGCGAAGCGCCGGAATTGCAGATGAACCAACAGATTTGGGTCGGGCAACGTCACAACTTCGTTTAGCGCAACAAGCTGCCGACTTGTGACCAGTTGGCCGGGTTCGAATAGCAGGCGCGTACGTAACGTGTGCATGACCTTTTTCCATTGTTGGAGTACAGTGTACGCTTACGCGATTGCATAACGCAATTCCATCGTCCAGGCCATGCCACGTTCACGTTCTCTCACGCACTCCGACCTTGCCGCCGCAGCCCTCCGGGTCATCGACCGTGATGGGCTGTCGGCACTATCCATGCGTACCGTCGCGGCGGAACTGGGTGTAGGAGCCATGTCACTGTATCGTTATGTCGAGGATCGCGAAGCCATGGAGCGGCTTGTGGTCGACGAAGTGCTGGCGAGCGTAGAAACGGAATCGGGGCTTGCTACATCGTGGGATCGGCAAATCGCCCAGCTCGCGGCAAGAATACGTAATGCCGTGGGGGCACATCCGTCTATCGTGCCGCTGCTCATGCTTCACCGTCATGACTCGCAGGCAGTGAAGCGATGTGCGGAAACGTTCCTGCAGATACTGACCAACGCTGGGTTCAATGGCACACGGCGAGTCATTGCATTACGTACCCTGGTCAGCTATCTCAGTGGTGTACTCCAGGCGCAATATCTGGCTCCGCTCGACGGGCCTGGCACGGGCGCAATGGTCGATACACCGCGCAGCGAGTACCCGCTGCTGTCGGCGACAGCGCGCGTTGCGAGACGGGTTAGACCTGACGAAGAGTTTCGAAAGGGACTTGAGATCGTGTTGTGTGGATTGACGAGTCTGCTGGGCGACGGGTGAGTAGGGCTTCTTTACTTTGGCATCCAGACGGAAATGGCATCGGAGACTGGTTGGTATTCGAGCGTGTTCAGGGCCGTCGCGGCATTGACGCTCGCATGTCAGCTTCGTGCCCGACAGCGGTCGCTGATTCGCCAAGGTTGAATGTCGATAGCGGGTCGATTCATGCGTTCGCATATGACGGTAGTCGGCCAAGAAGAGACGTTCGACGTGATGACCTGAATCGTTGACAATTGTGGTCGAATGACTTCCCGCAGCTTGGGGAAGACTATGCTTGGGTTGAGCATTTGAATGTAACACCATCACATCGAGGTACTTACATGAACATTGAGGTAATCGCGACTCGATGTGCAGATCAAAAGTTAAGCTTGCAGGACGTTGATGCTGCTTGCCAAGCCTCGAAAATATCGAGGCTCGATTTCTTCGACGAGCTTGCCCGCTGGCTTGCCATCGAATTTCTTGAAGGCCGGCGCGATTTCACGTTTTGCGATAGCGCCGCCAACAACATGATGCCGCTTGCGGAATGGAATCTCACTGATTTCGCGTGGTCCGTTTTCCACGCATTCGACAATGGTGAGTTCTACCATCCGGAGGACTCGCGAGAGGTCCATCCTGCCGAAAAGTACACCAGACCGATGTTGCGGCAGGCGTTGGCTGATCAGGGGTAGTCTGCAGGGATCGTCTAGTGAGGGTATGCGGCGAGGTGCAATCGGCCAGAAGCGGTCATTCGACGTAGGCGACCAAATCATTAACAATGCGGTCATCGTCACGACAAGTTCCGGGCATCGATCCGGAATACTCCGGAGCAGTTCCGCTTCCCGACAAAGCCAAATATCAATGACAGCCAGTTTTCGCTTGATAGCAATATATGCCGAAGCTGAAATACGCTCGCTTGCTAGACACTACGTGGCAGATTGCGCCGTATCGGCGCTCGACCTTGAGCCGACCCGGCCATGGTTTCTGGTCGAAACAAAAACAGATGTGGAGCGTGACCTGCTTACAGGAAACGAGGGGCTTCTGAAAGAATTCAAGGCGGTGTTTCGGGCGCGCGAGTGCCCTGACGAAATCGTTCAGGGTTTAACGTTCACGTTCCAGTCACAGGAAACTGTGGAGCGAGACTACGCGGGCAACTGGCACTGGGCGTTGAAGTAGTCAACCCTCTGAATGTCCGGTGTCGGCGATATTGAACGGCCGCTCCGGGGGTCGCTTTCAGTCGGTCCGACACATGATTTGAGTTCGGCGAGCACTTCAGACTGCTGGTCGTTATCGCAGCCTGCCGCGGGTTTGCCGGGGACAGCGTTCCCGGCAGTATCATCAACTCCGTATTTTCAGTCTCATAAATTCCGTTTCCCTGCAGAAGCGGGCCTTGCAGCGCTACACGTGTGCGAGTGCCTCCACTGCAACGCAGTGCGACAAACCACCTCTGGTTTCGTGACAGGCGGCGACGTACGCGTCGATCAGTGGATGCAAGAGCCAATACTGGCGTGAACAATCGGCTTTAAAGCACGCTATCAGCCCCCTCCGGCCTCACCCGATCCCCCACACCCAGCCGACGCTGCATCAGCGTCGTATCGATCCATCGCCCATGTTTGAAGCCGATCGCGCGCAGCGTGCCGATCAGTTCGAAGCCGGCCTCCGTATGCAGCGACAGCGACCCGCCGCCACCGTTATCGGCGACCACCGCGATCATCTGCCGCCACGGCCCTTGCTCGCAGCGCGCAATCAACGCCTGCAACAACGCACGGCCCACACCGCGGCCGCGCAACGTATCGTCGACATACACCGAGTCTTCAATCGTGAAGCGATACGCCGCGCGCGGCCGATA
Source organism: Paraburkholderia jirisanensis (assembly GCF_054782355.1). Lineage (NCBI taxonomy): Bacteria > Pseudomonadati > Pseudomonadota > Betaproteobacteria > Burkholderiales > Burkholderiaceae > Paraburkholderia > Paraburkholderia jirisanensis. Next base: position 46,388 of record NZ_BAAGSQ010000025.1, read on the forward strand.
CGGCGTCGCATAGCAATACCCGGCAATCCGCCCATCGAACTCAGCCACCAGGTATGGCAAGCCATGCGACAACACAGACGCATGCCGCGTGCGCATCTCATCGGTGGAGGGCGGCGTTTCTTCGAACGACGCAACACCCGTCAGCACGTGATGCGCATAGATCGCCTGAATGGCGGGGAAGTCGTCGCGGGTCGCATCGCGAATCGTCAACGACGTGGCAGTGGCAGGTTCGCTCATCGTGATCAGGGCTGGCAGTGCAAAGAAAAACTCACTATGCCAGCGATCCCGCGCGAACTAAAGCGCATCAATATTGAACCGTCAGTTCAAGCTGCGCGCAACGCAAGCGCGCAGCCCGTATCGATCGCCTTATTGCGGCGCGCCGTTCCACGCGGGCAGCGTCGCACCGTGATACACGCTCAGAATCTCCTTGGCCACGTTCGGCTGCTGGTAGCTTTCCACCAGCGCGTGCACCCACGGCGAATCCACATCTTTCTCGTTGACCGCAATAAAGTTGCGATAAGGATTGCCGCCCACCTGTTCCTGCGCGATGCGTTCCTGCGGAATACGGATGCCCGCCTTGATCGCCCAGTCGGTATTCACGACAGCTGCGTCAAGATCGCCGATCGCGCGTCCGACGATGCCCGCATCCAGTTCCTTGATCTGCAAATGGCGAGGATTGTTCGCGATGTCGCGCGCGGTCGGCAGCAGGCCGACGTCCTTGCGCAACGCGATCAGCCCTTGCGCCTGCAGCAGCAACAGCGAGCGGCCTTCGTTGCTCGGATCGTTCGGCACGCCGACGATCGCGCCGTCGCGCAGTTCGGCCACCGACTTCACCTTGCGCGAATACAGCCCGATCGGCTGCACATACGTGAAACCGACCGGCACGATCCGGTAGCCGCGCGCTTTCACCTGCGCTTCCAGATACGGCTTGTGCTGGAACGAGTTCGCATCGAGATCGTGTACCGACAGGGCTTCGTTCGGCTGCGTATAGTCGGAGAACGTCGTGACCTTGATCGCGAGCCCATGTTTTGCCGCGTTCGCTGCCACCACGCGCCAGACGTCTTCGTCCTCGCCGGACATGATGCCGATGCGCAAGGTTTTTTCGGCAGCGTTCGAAAACTGTAGCGTCGCCACGCTGAAGCCAACCAGCAGTGTGGCCAGAAGGGCGGTGGTAAAGGTTCTTTTTTTCATTGGATGCGTGGCTCATGTGAGTGGAACATGAGCGGCATCCTAAGGAATACGCAAGGCAGCTGACAAATAACTTTGTGTGGATTGCTAAAGCTGCTTGCCGATATGACGCTATAGCATCGCAGCTGGCGCTTCAACGCGCCGGCATCTCCGCCTGCCGCAGCGCCGGCGAATTACGCAACATACCGATACACGCATCCGCCAGATATTTCGCGTCGCGCGGCAACTCGACCGAGCCCAAACCCATCAGCCAGTCGCGCAACACGCCGCCGAGAAACATCTGGATCACGCTCGCCGCACGCGTCGTATCGAGATCCTGCGGCAATTGCGCCTTGTCGATCGCATTGCGCAAGCCCAGCACGAGCCGTGCACGGCCGTCGTGCGCGGCGGTGCGCAGCCGTTCGATCACCAACTGCATATCGTCGTTGTATTCGCACTTGGTGAACAGCACTTCGAACACGCGCCGGCTGTGCGGTTCGATCGCCGCCTTCGCGAGACAGAACATGAACAGGTCGCGCACCCGCCCCAGCGGGTCCGCTTCGAGCGGATCGAAGGTGGCGGCCACCAGCATCTCCATCGGCAGCTTCACGCGCTCGGCCATCGCGTTGAACACTTCGCCCTTGTTGCGGAAGTGTCCATAGATGGCGCCGCGCGTGAGGCCGGCGTGCTCTGCAATCTGCGCGAGCGAGGTCTGTGCGAAGCCGTGTTCGAAGAACGTCACTTCGGCGGCATCGAGGATCTGCTCGCGCGTCTTCAGCGCATCTTCGCGAGTGCGTCTCATCGCTTACACGTGCGCGTCCTGCGGGTCGCCCGGGTCGGCATCGTGATGCGGCATCTTCTTCGACACTTCATCGAGCTTGTCACCCAACAGACGCCGCACGACCACGTAGAACACCGGAATCAGCAACAGGCCGAAGAACGTCGCGAACAGCATGCCGCCGATCACGCCGATGCCGATTTCGTGCCGCGACGCCGCGCCCGCACCGCTCGATACGACCAGCGGAAACACGCCGAGTATGAACGCCATCGAGGTCATCAGAATCGGCCGCAATCGCAGGCGGCCCGCTTCGACCACCGCATCGAACAGCGTCATGCCGCGCGCCTGGCCTTCCACCGCGAACTCGACGATCAGAATCGCGTTCTTCGCGGCCAGGCCGATCACGGTGACCAGACCGATCTTGAAGTAGATGTCGTTCGGCACGCCGCGCCACAAGCAGAACGCGAGCATGCCCAGCATCCCGAGCGGCACCACCAGCAACACCGCCACCGGAATCGACCAGCTTTCGTACAGCGCGGCGAGACACAGGAACACCACGAGGATCGACAGCCCGGTCAGCACGGTCGCCGAACTGCCGGCCAGCAGTTCCTGATACGACTGGCCGGTCCAGTCAGCGGCAAAGCCGTTCGGCAACTTGTTATCGACGATGTTCTGCAGCGTGTCGATGGCCTGACCGGTCGAATAGCCCGCCGCCGAGTTGCCGACGATTTCGACTGCCGCATAGCCGTTGTAACGCGGCAGCACCAGCGGACCGATGCCCCATTTCGCCTGCACCACGCTCGACAGCGGCACCATGTTGTACGGGCTGATCGCGGTGTTCGCCGCGGACGGATTGACCTGGGTCAGATAGCCGCTGCTATTGGTCGAGCCCGCGCTGCTGCTGCTGCTGCGCGACGACGATGAGGACGAGCCCGAAGCCGTGGTCAGCCCATTGCCGGTCAGGTTGCTAGGCGTGTACAGATGCTGGAATGCGTCGAAGTTCATCCGGTACGGCGCATCGGCCTGGATATAGACGCGCTTCACCCGGCCGCCATACGTGAACTGGTTGACGAAGGACGGCGCCAGTTCGGCCTGGATCGTCGCGTACACATCGGACAGCGACAGTCCGAGCGCCTGGGCCTGGTCGCGATCCACCGCGATGTTCAGCTGCGGTGCGGTGGGCAGCGAGTTCGGCCGGATGCCGAACAGCACCGGGCTCTTGGTCGCCTCGCCGATCAGTGTCTGCTGCGCTTGCGTAAGCTCGTCGCGCGACTGGCCGGCGCGCGCCTGCAGGTACATGTCGATCCCGCCGAACTGGCTCAGACCGCGAATCGTCGGCAGGTTGGTCACGAAGATCTGCGCATCGGGGATGCTGTGCAGAATGCCGTTCATCTGCGGAATCAGCTGCATCGCGGTCTTCGAGCGCTTGTCCCACAGCGACAGCTTGATAAACGCCATACCGACGTTTTCGCTGGTACCGACGAAGCTGAAACCTTCCGGCTGGAAGATGCCGACGATGTCCTTGCCGACCGGGCTCTTCAGCAGCGTTTCGCGCACCTCGGTCATCACGTGGTTGGTGCGCTCGATGGTCGCGCCCGGCGGCAGGTTGATCAGCGCCAGCGCGAAGCCCTGGTCTTCGTCCGGCACGAAGCCGGTCGGCAGCTTCGTGTACAGGAAGCCGGTCAGCACCACCAGCACCACGAACAGCACCATCCACCACGGCGCCTTGCGCGCCGAGTTGCCGACGTGGTCGACATACCAGTTCGTGAGCCGCTCGAAGTGGCGGTTGAACCAGCGGAAGAAGAAGTTCTCCTTGGTCGAATGGTCCTGCTTCAGGATCGCCGCGCACAGCGACGGCGTGAACGACATCGCGAGGAACGCCGAGAAGCACATCGATACCGCGATGGTCAGCGCGAACTGCGCATAGATGATGCCGGTCGCGCCTGGCTGCAACGCGGACGGCACGAACACCGCGGACAGCACCACCGTGATCGCGATAATGGCGCCGGTGATCTGCTTCATCGCCTTGCGGGTGGCGGTGCGCGGATCGGTGCCGTCCTCGGTCATGATCCGCTCGACGTTCTCGATCACGACGATCGCATCGTCCACCACAATACCGATGGCGAGCACCATGCCGAACAGCGTGAGCTGGTTCAGCGTGTAATGCAGCGCCGACAGACCGACGAAGGTGCCGAGCAGCGCGACCGGAATCACCAGCGTCGGGATGATGGTGGCGCGGAAGTTCTGCAGGAACAGCAGCATCACGAGGAACACGAGGATGATGGCCTCGGCCAGCGTGTGCACGACGTCGGCGATCGACGCCGTAATGAACGGCGTAGTGTCGTACGGGATGTCCCACGACACGCCTTGCGGCAGGTCGCGCGCGAGCGAACCCATTTCCGCCTTGACCGCCTTCGCAACCTGCAGCGCATTCGCGCCAGGCAGCAGAAACACCGCCAGACCGCCGGCCGGTTTGCCGTCGTAGACCGGCGCGATACCGTTGGTCTGCGCGCCGAACGAGATGCGCGCGACATCTTTCAGACGCACGATCGTGCCGTTGCTGTTCGACAGGATGATGATGTCTTCGAACTGCTTGCGCGTCGAGAACAACGTATCGCCGGAAATCGTCGCGGTAAACGTCTGGCCGGGCAGGGCTGGGTCGGCCCCGAGCGCGCCGGCTGCGAACTGCGCGTTTTGCGCGCTGACCGCGTTCAGCACCTGGGTGGTCGACAGTCCGTACGCCTGCAGCTTGTCCGGGTCGAGCCAGATGCGCATCGCGTATTCCGAGCCGAGCAGCGTGGTGTTACCCACGCCGTTCAGGCGGCCGATCGCCGGCTGGATATCGGACGCGAGAATGTCGGACAGGCGCGCGGCGTCGATCGTCGGGTTGTCCGAACGCAGCGCGATGAACAGCAGAATGTCCGGGCTCGCCTTCGCGATCACCACGCCTTCCTGCACCACCGGCGCAGGCAACAGCGGCTGCGCCAGCGTGACCTTGTTCTGCACCTGCACCTGCGCGATGTCCGCATTGGTGCCGGTGGCGAAGGTCAACGTGATGACGGTCTGGCCATTCGAAGCCGACTTCGAGCTGAAGTACAGCAGGTTGTCGAGGCCGGTCAGCTGCTGCTCGATCACCTGCGTGACGGTCGTCTCCATCGTCTCCGCGCTGGCGCCTGGATAGGTCGCGGTGACGGTGACCTGCGGCGGCGCGATGTCGGGGTACGAGTCGATCCCCATCGAGCGCATCGCGAGATAACCGAACAGCGAGATCAGGATCGCGACGACCCATGCGAAGATCGGACGGCTAATAAAGAAACTCGGCATTACGCGTGCTCCTATTGCGCGCTGCTAGCTGCGCTTGCCGGTGCCGGTGCGGATGCAGTCGCTGCCGGTGCCGCTGTGGGTGCAGCTGAGGGTGCCGCCGCGGGTGCAGACGCGGCCGCGCTTGCCGAAGCGGCTGCGGGCGGCTGCCACGCGGCGGGTTCGACCGGCTCGCCTTCGTGCACGCTTTGCAGGTTGTTCACGAGGATGCGGTCGCCATCGTCGAGACCGTCGGTGACGATCCACTGGTTCTGATAGCTGTTGGCCGTCGTGATGTTGTGGCGCTTGACCTTGTTGTCCGGGCCGACCGCGTACATGTATGCGCCCACCGTGTCGCGCAACAGCGCCTGCTGCGGCACCAGGATCACGTTGTTCTGCTGGCCCATGTTGACCGTCAGCGTCACGTACATGCCGGGCAGCAGCACGCGGTCGGGGTTCGCCACCAGCGCGCGCAGATTGACCGCATTGGTCGCCGCGTTGACCGTCACGTCCGAGAAGTCGAGCGTGCCGAGCCGTCCGTAACGGCTGCCGTCGGGCAGATCGATCTGCACGGTGGTCTTGTCCTGCTGCGCGAGCGCCACCGAGCCGGTGGTCTGTGCGTGGCGCAGCGTGACCAGATCGGCCGAGCTGATCGTGAAGTTCACGTACGATGGGTCGATCTGCTGCACGGTGGTGAGCAGCGTGCCGGACGAGCCGGTATCGCTGACACTGCTGCCGACGATCGCGCCCGCCGTGACGAGCTGCTGGCTCGCAATGCCGGTGATCGGCGACGTCACGCGCGTGTAGTCGAGATTGATGCGCGCGCTCTGGATCTGCGCCTGGTCCGCTTTCAGCTTCGCGGCAGCGCTGCGTTCCGCGGCATCCGAATTGTCGACCGTCTGTTGCGACACGGAACCGACCGGCAGCAGCTTGCGATTGCGCTCGGCGGTGATGTGGTCGTTCACGTAGGTCGCCTGGTCCTGCGCGAGCTGCGCGATATCGCTGTTCAGCTGCGCCTGGTAGAAGGTCGGGTCGATCAGGAACAGCACCTGGCCTTCGCGCACCGTGCTGCCTTCCTTGTAGGTGCGTTTGAGCAGCAGGCCGGACACGCGTGCGGTCACATTTGCGCTGTAGTACGGCGACAGGCGGCCGATCAGCTGCCGCGTGAGCGGCACGTTCTGTTTATGCACCGTCACCACCGCGACTTTGGGCGGCGGAGGCGCGGCCGGTTTGTTCTTGCTGCAAGCCGCGAGCACCACGAGAGAGAGGCACAGCAACGGCCCGCTGAGCGGGAATGACTTCATGAAGACTCCATTCTTGCTTGGACGGCAGTGATTATCATGACTCGCAGCCTGCGGCGCGGCGTGCATGGGCATTCGGGCGTGGGGCGCGAAGCGCTGCGCGGCGGCGGCGAGAAGCGGGATCTAATGCGAGTGCTGCGAGTTCATTGCGGCGTAACGGCGGCGCCTTGCGGCGGCGGCGTGGCCGTTTCCTGCGGTTTGGCTGCATTGTCTGCCGCTGGGTGCGTCGTGCCCGCATCGGCGGTTTGCACGTCGTTCCAGCTCCAGCCGCCACCCAGGTTGCGGATCAGCGTCACGCTGCTCTGCGTCAGCAGCGCCCGGGTGTCGCTCAGGTTCTGCTCGGCGAGCAGCAGCGTGAGCTGCTGCGTCAGCACATCCTGCTGGCTGGCCGCACCGGCATCGAACTGCGCGCGTTGGCTCGCGAACAGCTGCTGGTTGCGCTGCAGGATGTCCTGGAACGAGTGCGACTGCTGGCGCAGGTGGTTCACCGACGACAGGCTGTCTTCCACCGTCTGGAACGCGGTGAGCACCGTGTTGCGATAAACCGCGACGTTCTGGTCGTAGGTTGCGCGCGCTTCGTGCACCGCGGCGGTCCGCGCGCCGCCGTCGAAGATCGTTTCGGCGATGTCGGGGCCGAGCGTCCAGAAGCGGTTCGGCAGCGAGAACAGATTCGCGAACGTGTTGTGCTGGAAGCCGCCTTGCGCCGACAACGTGACGGTCGGGAAGAACGCGGCGATGGCCGCGCCGATCAGCGCGTTCGACGACGCCGCGGTACGTTCGGCCGCGACCACGTCATAGCGGCGCTCGAGCAGCTGCGACGGCACGCCGAGCGGCACATCCGGTTCGTCGAACCCATAGTGGGGATCGGGCGCAATCGAGAAGTTGCCCGGTGGCACACCGAGCAGCACCGCGATCGCATGCTCGTCCTGTTCGCGGGTCGCTTCGGTTGCCTGCAGATTGGCCACCACCACTTCGAGCGTGTCCTGCGCGAACAGCACCTGGTCGCTCGACGCGAGGCCCTGCTGGAACGACGTGCGCGTGATGTCGAGAAGGCGCGTGTCGACGTCGAGTTGCTGCTTGAGCAGCTCGATGTCGACGTCGGCCTGGCGCAGCAGGAAGTAGTCGGTTGCGACGCTTGCCGCGATCGACAGCCGCTGGCCGGCGAGCTGCGCGTCGCTGGCTTCGGCGTTGCCCTTGGCCGCTTCGATCTGGCGGCGGAACGCGCCCCACAGGTCGAGTTCCCAGCTCGCCGATACGCTGCCGATGAAGTTGTTCGACACGCCCGCTGCACTGGTGCCGGTCACCGAGCGCGAGCCCGGCGACAGCCGCGACGACGCGTTCGACGGTGTGCCGCTGCGCGCAGCCGATAGATCAGCGCCGACCACCGGGAACAGCGATGCGGTGTTGGACTCCACGATGGCCTGGGCGACCCGGTACGCGGCTTCGGATGCGGCGATCGACTGGTTGGCTTTCTGCGACTGCTCGACGAGTTCAGTGAGCTTGTCGTCGTGATACAGGCGCCACCAGTCGCTTGCGAGCGACGCTTGTGGATTCGCCTGTGCGCGCTGCCAGTCGGCGCCTTCCTTGAAGCTTTGCGGTACTTCCACGACGGGCTTGCGGTAGTCGGGGCCGACCGCGCAGGCGGCGAGGCACAACGCGGCAATGCCGGCCGTGCACGCCTGCAGCGCGCGGCGTTGCGAAAACGGTGGCGCTTTGCCGCGAGGGTGGGCGACGGAGAGTGACTCGTTATTCAATGCGTGTTTCCTGTAAAGGAATAGACAGCAAATTGAAATGAATTTGAAATATAACTTTCGCCTCCGAACGGTGCTCCAAAGAGACCGCAATTGGCGCATCCGGCGATTCTAGACGCTAAGCGTGTATTTATGCCCAGAGGTTTAGTTTACTGAGTGTTTCGATTAGCTGTAGATGCGGCTGGGTTAGCAGTCTCCACGTTACGTTTGAACCGAAATGTGCCAGATAAAAAAGTCTTCTGCTTTACGCAAAATACTTTGGGCATGTTGGGTATTTCCGAGGTGGGGGTGTGATCGCCGAAACCCGCATGCAGCATGGTTCCCGGAACGATGAAGCCAGACAGGCGAGGGTCCGCAGACGCACGCGCGTCACGCCTCGGTGGCCTTGGCGAGATTGCATCGCGGATGGGCCGCGGCGATCGCCTGACGGCATGCGCGCGGCTAAAGCGCAACAGTGCGTTGCGCGTTTGACAGGAATGTTGTGCGCGCATCCAAGTGCATCTCTTGTCGTGCGTGTGCACACACTTGACTGGCCAGGTCGGCGACAGGCGAGCCACCGCCCGTTTTGGCGCTTTCATTTGTAATGTGGGTGGCGTCCGCCTGTCTCGCGCAGGTGCGTTGCGGGCTTTTCGTGTTTCCTATTTGCCGCACAACAAAAGCAGCCGCTCCTGTTCGGAGCACGGCCGCCGGTTGACCTTCTGCTCGGCCGCCGCGCGCTGCGTGGCGCCGGCGCCCGTACCGCCCGCGGCGCCCGCCGCCTGCAGCGACGCGCGTTTGGCGAGGCAGGCTTTAAGGCGCCGCTCGACCGGCGGATAGTATTGCCAGCCTTTGCCGAGCCCCGGCAGTTCGAGCTTCACCTGTTTCCACTTCGGGTGGCCATGGTCCTGCAGATTGTCGAAGTTGTCGCACAGCGAATCGGCAAAGCGGTTCAGGTTGCCGACCGTGTCGCGCAGGTTGTAGTCGTAGGTCACCAGAAATGCCTTCACGGTCCACGTCGGCACGTCTTCCTTGAGCCAGTTCGGGTAGCTCGATGCGCGGATCGTCGCGGGGAAATAAGTCTGCTTCGCGCGCGCCGTTTCGGGCGCATTCGGGTCCACGCGCAGAAAGCGGATCTGCTGCAGCAGTTCCGGGTTCATCTCGGTGAACAGCTTGGCGGGCTGCCCCGCAACCACGATCGCGACGTCGATCTTCTTCACGATCAGCGCGGCCAGCGCGTCTTCGTTGCTCAGATGCTGCATGTTCTGTTCGGGAATCGTCTGGTTGAACATCAGACGGTACAGCGTGGTCGCCGATTGTGCGGTGCCGCTGCCGATCAGCCCGACACTGATGTTCTTGTCCTTGATCTCGTTGATCGTCTTGAGCGGCGAGTCGTTGCGCACCACAAAGTAAATCTCCTCGTCGTAGAGCGGCATGATGAGCCGCAGCGGACGAATCGTCGTTCCAGCGTCGGCATTGCCTGTGTTCGCCATGTCGACGTAGGCCTGGTAGACATCCGATTGCACCAGCGCAAGCTTGACGCCGGGCTCGAAGCGCATGCGTTGCACGTTTTCCGCCGAGCCTTTCGATGGAATCACTTCAAGTTCGATGCCGGCCGGCTGCGCAACCCATTTCGACAGATCCTGACCGATCTGGATATAGGTGCCGCGCTCCGGGCCCGTGACGATCTTGTAGTGCGCAGGGGCTGCCACCGCGAGCGTGACGAACAGCAGCGCAAAGAGTGCCGCAAAAATCGGCGCAATCCGTGCCGCCAGTCCCGTCAGTGTTTTCGTTAGCATGGTCTCTCTCCAGTCTTCGTGTCGATGTGCGGCGGTGTGCTACATCGCGGGTGGCGGGCCGGTTCAGCGCGGCGCGCTCGACGGCGCCGCATGCTTCCAGCCGGATTCCTTGATCGCGCGTTCGGCGGCGTCGGTGCCGCTGTCGGTGCTGGTGGTGTTGTTCGTGTTGCTGTTGCCGCTGGCGCTGGTCGCGTTGTCGTTGCTGCTGCTGTCGTTGCTTGCCGGCGCGGAAATAGCAGGAGCAGCGGCTGGGGCCGTGCGCAGTGCCGATGTCGTGTCTTCGTCCGCCGCTGCGGCCTTGGCGGCCGGCGCCGCGGGCGCGCCTGGTGTCGCCCGCGTGGCCGTTGTAGCCGGCGGCATGCTGGTGGCGAGCGGCAGCGGCGGCAGCGAAGTCGACGTGGACCCGCCGGGCGCCGCAGGCGGCGCGGCCGCGCCCCAGTCGCGCGACGACGGCAAGCCGGTGCGCTTCGCGCTGCGCGGCGCCCGTGCCGGAGCAACTGCCGCCGCCGACGGCGCGGCTAGGCTCGCCGGCGGCGACCAGCCGGTCGACAGAATCATGCGTTCCATCAGCGTTTGCGCGTGCACGCTGCTCGCATCCACCGCCAGCGCGGCCGATGCGTATTGCTGCACGCATGCCCACGCGCGTTCGCTCGCGCACTTGTCCGCAGACTGCAGTGCGCCGTCGCGGCGCTGCTCGCGTGCTTCGATGTCGCGCTCGAGCGCCAGCGCGTCCGCGTTGTTCGCTTCGCGCGTGAGCGCCGCGTGCGTCGCCGCTTTGGCGTCAGACAGATTGTTGTCCTGCAGGCTCGCGCGCGCGGCGCGCAGGCTGTCCGCGACATCCTTGTATTGCGGCATCACGCGTGGTTTCGGTGCGACTGCCGTTGCGCCGTCGGTGCCGGCACGCGGCGCGAGATTGGCCTGCGGCGGATACGGCGAAATCGAACCGCCCGACGAATTGGTCGACGGTTCGTCGCTGGCGGGCTCCTGCTTACGGCTCTCGCCAAGCAGCAGATACGCAGCGTAAGCCAGCGCCAGCACGAACCACACCGCCAGCATGCCCTTCGTGAAAATCCAGCGCCCGGCGCTTTGCCACACCGGCGCAGGCGCTTCGAGCGGATGGATTTGCCGCTGGTCGGGCGCGACCGGCGGCAGTTCCGGGTTCGCGACATCCGGCGCCGACAGCGCGGCGGGCGGTGGCGAAATCGGTGGACTCATGGCTTTCAACGGCGCCTCCGCACGTTTGCGTACAACCGTGTCGAGTGGATGATCTGCGCCGCAATACGGGCAGAAATCGACTTGCTGGTAGAGCACGCCGCCACAGCGTTTGCACGGTGTGGGGAAACTCTGGTCAGGAGTAGTCTGAGCGGACATGCGGTCGACCCACCAGGATGGGGGATGCCATTTCGGCATGCTCAGGATCGTCGTTGAAGCGACGGCGGCGCGACGCGGAACTCACGATCAACATGCGCTGGAACGCGGCCTACCGGACCGGGTCGACCGCTGAGGCCAATATGGTTTGTTTCACCTGGCGCGTCAATCGACGTTGTTACCTACCGCACATTCGCGTTCGGCTACTCCATCGCAGGACGAATGAAAGAGGGTGTTTTTACAGCGCCAATGTGCGGTGGTGCTTTCGTCTGTTGATCATAAGAATAGCTAAGCGAACGGCCGGCGTGCACGCGCCGGCCGTTCGTCAGTTCCGTGCCGTATCAGGTCTTGCGTAGCGGGTGATCGCGCAGCAGCCACGCCAGCGCGAATGCCAGCACCACGATGCACGCGGCTGTCAGAAACACCGTGTGCAACGCGCCTGCGAACGCATGCAGATAGCCGTCATGCAACGCGGCAGGCAACTGGCGAATCGCAACCGGGCCAAGTGCGTGCGGCAGTTCCGTACCGGCGGGTATCGAGGTTGACAGACGTGTTGCGAGATTCGTCGAAAAGATCGCGCCGAATGCGGCGACACCGACCGAGCCGCCGATCGAGCGAAACAGCGTGGCGCCCGACGTAGCAGTGCCGAGATGCCTGAATTCGACGGTGTTCTGTACCGCCAGGATCAGCACCTGCATCACCATGCCGAGACCGCAGCCGACCAGCCCCATATACAGGTACATCAGGCGGATCGGCGTATCGAGCTGCAGCGTGGCGAGCAAGGACATGCCGAGCCCGACCAGCAGCGTGCCGATGATCGGAAACATCCGGTACTTGCCGATCCGGCTGATCAGCCGGCCGCTGATGATCGACATCAACAGCACGCCGCCCATGATCGGCAACATCTGCATGCCGGCTTGCGAAGGCGTCGAGTTTTTGACCACCTGCAGATACATCGGCAGAAACGTGACGGAGCCGAACAGCGACACGCCGACGATGAAACCAATCGCGCTGCTGAGCAGAAACGTCCGCTGGCGGAACAACTCGAGCGGCAGGATCGGTTCGGCGGCGACGCGCTCTTCGTAGATGAAGCCGGCGATGCAGATCACACCGAGCAGCAGCGTGCACCACAACTGCACCGACGACCATGGCAGCAGGCCGCCGCCTTCGCTGGTGAACAGGATGATGCAGGTGAGGGCGCCGGCGAGGAATGCGGCGCCCATGTAGTCGATCTTGTGCTTGACGTGCACCACGCGCGGTTTGAATACCGCGCCGATCACGAGCAGCGCGAGGATGCCGAGCGGCACGTTGATGTAGAAGATCCAGCGCCACGACAGATGATCGACCAGAAAGCCGCCGATCAGCGGGCCGATCACGGTGGCAACGCCGAACACGCCGCCGAATATGCCCTGGTAGCGGCCGCGCTCGGCGGGCGGGATCACGTCGCCGACCGCGGCCACCGCGATGACCAGCAGCCCGCCGCCGCCGAGACCTTGCAGCGCGCGCAGCAGCACGAGCTGGGTCATGTTCTGCGCCACGCCGCATAGCGCGGAGCCGATCAGGAACAGCACGATCGCGGTTTGCAGCACGATCTTGCGGCCGAACAGGTCGCCGAATTTGCCGTATAGCGGCACGACGATGGTTGATGTGAGCAGGTACGCGGTGACCACCCATGACAGGCTGCCCAGGCCGCCAAGCTCGCCGACGATGGTGGGCAAGGCCGTGGAGACGATGGTCTGGTCGAGCGCCGCGAGCAGCATGACGAGCAGCAGTGCTGCGAACAGCAGGCGAATGGGCGGGCGCTCGACGGCGAGGTCTGGTGGCACGGTGTGGTGCAGTTCCGAAGGGGGTTGCAGTTCCATAATGTTGGTGCTGACGTTGGACTGTCTTGAAATTAATTAACGCGAAGATTAATATAATCGTCGTTAGCTATTTCGTCAATTGCGAAACCCTATGGCAGAACGTGTGAATCAACGGACGGCAGGCAGGGCGCGGCCGCGTAGTGCGGCGGCAGCAGCGGCAACCGATGTTCCGGCACCCAACCCACGCCGCCCCGGTCGTCCGGCCGGCACTTCACGCGGCCCCGAACAGCGCGAGCGCCTGCTCGACGTCGCGCTCGCGCAGTTTGCGCGTCAAGGCATCGTCGACACCACGCTCGGCGCGATTGCGCGTGAAGCGGGCTACACGCCGGCGATGGTCCATTACTACTTCAAGACGCGCGATCAACTGCTCGACGTGCTGATCGACGAACGCTTCCAGCCGCTGCGCATGGCGTTGCGCGAACCGTTTCGCGATCACGTCGACGACCCGGTGGCGGCCGTCACGCAGTTCGCGCGCCGGCTCGTCGAATTGTCGGGCGAGTATCCGTGGTTCCCGTCGCTATGGGTGCGTGAAGTGATCAGCGACGGCGGCCTGCTCAAGCAGCGCATGCACGAACGCTTCGGCGATACGCGGCAGAAAGCAACGCTCACGCTGATCGCGAAGTGGCAGAAGCAGGGCAAGCTCAATGCGCAACTCGAACCGTCGCTGCTGTTTCTGTCGATACTGGGTTTGACGGTGTTGCCGCTCGCCACGTCGGCCACATGGCGCAGCGATCCGGCACGCCGCAAGCTGACCGCCGACGATATCGCACGCCATGCGCTGGCGGTGTTGCAGCATGGCGTGGGGCCCGCGACCGAGGTTTGACAGCGCAGCGCGCGCTACGCCGCACTACTCCGCGGTGCGATGCTCGAGCGACGCATCGAGCGCATGCGTATCCGTCAGCGCATCGAGCGAAGCGAACGCAGCATCGCGATACTTCGCCGACAGCACGCCCCAGCGCCGCGCCCACAGCGACGTCACGATCGGCGTGAGCAGCGCGGTGACCACTACCGAAGTCGCCACGAGCGCAGTCGCTGCCGGCGCGACTGCCGCGTAACGCGGCTCGATACCCGCGATGATCTGCGGCACCGCCACCGCCGCCCCAGCGGTCGACGAAGCACCGATACCCGCCGTGCCATTGCCTTTCGCCAGAAAGATATCGGCCAGCACCAGCGTCGTACCGGTCACCAGCATCACGCACACGCCGACCAGAATGCCGAGCAGGCCGGTGTTCAGAATCACCGCGAAATCGAGGTTGTTGCCGAGCGCGAACGCGAAAAATGGCACCATCACCGGCACCGCCGCGGTGAAGAAGCGGCGCAGTTCGGGGTCGAGATTGCCGAGCGCAAAGCCGATCAGAAACGGCAGCAGCGCACCGACCAGCGTGGCATACGGAAAGCTCGCGAGTCCTGCGATGCCGAGCGTGACCATCGTCATGAACGGTCCCGATTCGAGCGACATCAGGCAGAACGCGCCGGCTTCTTCCTTGGTGCCGTACTGCTGCATCAACGCCATATACAGACCGCCGTTGGTCTCGTTCATCACGCAGATCACGGTGAGCGCGGACAGCCCGGTCAGAAAGCCCGACGTGATGCCGCCGGCCGGCAGGAAGCGCGACGCGATTACACCGGCGAGCGCAGCCGTCGCCACCTTGGTCAGCACCAGCACGCCGCTCTTGCGCAGTACCACTGGCGTCGCTTTCAGGCTGATGCTCGCGCCCATGCAGAAGAACCAGACGGCAAGAATCGGCAGCGTACCGGTGATCAGTGCATTGGTGAACGAGCCGAAGTATTTGCCCGAATGCGGCGCGAAGGTGTGCAGACAGGCGCCGAGCAGCAGCGGAACCAGCATCAGCCCGCCGGGAATACGGTCGATGGTCTTCTTGATGTTCATGCCAGAGTGCTCCTCCACGGGACGGGTATGCCCGATCGGTTGTTGTTGTGCACGGGCTGGACCGTGAGGTGTCCGGAGCGCCGCTGGACTGCAATTTAGCATCGGGCCCGGAACAGCGTTCTAAAAAAATCGATGTTCGACGGTGATCGTTTACACCTATTTTTAAGCTATTCCGGCGGCATAATCTTGAGGTCCCATCATATGGGTTCCATAATTTCGGACCGACGTTCCGGAAATAATCGATTCATGCTCTAATGCGCGGCAGGCGGCGCGCGACAGCCCTTGGGAAAAAGTAACAACGGATCATCGAACATGTCGAATACGCCGAACACCCGCTTGGCAGCAAGAAAGCTGAAGGCCGACACCCCGTCCAACGAAATCGCGTTGCCCGGCAGTGCGGAGCTTGCTGCGGAAGGCGGTGTCGAGCGCGGCGAATCGGTCGCCGCAGTCAACAAGGTATTCGCGATCCTGCAGGCACTCGGCGAGAACAGCCAGATCGGCATCAGCGAACTGTCGCAGCGCCTCGTGATGTCGAAGAGCACGGTGCACCGCTTTCTGCAGACGCTCAAAGGGCTCGGCTACGTCGCGCAGGAAGAAGACACCGACCGTTATCGTCTGACCATCAAGCTGTTCGAACTCGGTTCGAAAGCTTTGGAAAGCGTCGACCTCGTGCGCGAAGCGGACGTACAGATGCGCCATCTTTCAAGGCTCACACGCGAAGCGATCCATCTGGGCGCATTCGACGACAACAACATCGTCTACATCCACAAGATCGACGCCGACTACGACCTGCGCATGCAATCGCGCATCGGCCGCCGCAATCCGCTGTACAGCACCGCGATCGGCAAGGTGCTGCTCGCCTCGATGGATCCGGTCGAGGCACGCAATGTGCTAACTGATGTCGTGTTCCGCAAGTCGACGCAGAAGACCCTGGCGTCGGCCGATGCCGTACTGAGCATCCTGCCGCGTGTGCGTGAGCAAGGTTACGGCGAGGACAACGAAGAGCAGGAAGAGGGGCTGCAGTGCATCGCAGTGCCGGTGTTCGACCGTTTCGGGCGAGTTGTCGCGGGGCTTTCGATTTCGTTTCCCAGCATGCGCTGTGGGGCCGATACGAAGGCACATTACGTGACATTGCTGAAAGATGCCGGGCGTGCAATTTCCGCACAACTGGGCTATCGAGACAGCAATCTCGCGCGAAATTGAGCATTGTGCACAGCGGCCGGTTGCTGCGGCGCCATGCAGTGCCGGCAGCCGCGTCAGTGCCTCGACGGTCACGCAAGCGCCTCATTTCGTGCGTAGTGTGGGCACGAAACTGCACGCCGAAGCACGTATGCTTCGCTGCGGTGCACTGAGCAGCAGCGTACACTTCACTGCAACTCGTCGGACACAACCTGGTCGATTAGCGGTAGACAGAAAAACAGGCGGCCGGCGAACAGCGCGCTGGCGGTCGATGTAACAACGTCATGCAGGGTGTGCAACGCATGCCATCTTTTCCGCTGCCGGCTCTGACGCGGCATGAGTGCTAAAAGCTCACGGCTACGTCAGGATGCATAACAGCTTTTTTGGTAACAACGCAAAAATGAACGGTGGATTAAGGCTCGATCAGGCGACGATCGTGCTTGTAGAAGATGACCCGCAAAACCGGGAATCGCTGAAGAGTTTGCTCGAATCGGAAGGCGCCCTCGTGGTGGCCGTGGCGGATGCGGAGGAGGGAGTCGAAGCCGCGGTACGTGTGATGCCTGACGCAGTCGTATGTGACATCGACTTGCCTGCGATGGACGGTTTCTACCTGATCCAGCGGCTGCGCGATCACGAGATACGCGGCGATCATGCACCTGCGGTGGCGGTTGCGTTGACCGGCCATACCGATGAAGCGTACAGGCTGCGCAGTATCGGCGAAGGATTCCAGCACTTCATGACGAAGCCGGCCCGGCCGGAGACGTTGGTGACGTTGCTGCACAACGCAATCGGTGCGCGTGCGGCAGGTTGAGGCAGGTTGGGGCGGGTTGATGCAGGTGCGGCACGGCAGCAGGCGTGCCGCGCGAGCGCCGCGTACGCAGTGCGGTATGCGCGCGCAGACCCGCTATGTGCCCAGCTCTGCGCCGTTCAGCTATGGGCTTCGGTATCGCTGGCCGCTTGCGCGGCCTGACAGGCCGCGCACAAGCCTTTCAGTTCGATTTCCTCGCCGGCGAGGCGATACCCCGCATCTTCGATTTGCGCGACGAGCGCTGCACGCAGCTTCGGCTGATGCAGCTCGGTGACGTTGCCGCACTGCTGGCAGACCACCAGAATGCCATGCTGACATTGCGTCAGATCGTGACAGACGGTGAACGCATTGATCGATTCGATGCGATGCACGAGACCGGCGGACAGCAGGAAATCGAGTGCGCGATACACGGTGGGCGGTGCCGAGCCCGGGTGGATGGCCCGCATATCGTCGAGCAGCGAATAGGCTTTGGTGGCGCGCCCGGATTCCAGCAGCAACTCGAGCACCTTGCGGCGAATCGGCGTGAGTTTCTCGCCGCGTTCGCGGCAGTAGGCATCGGCCAGCGCAAGCGCCGCTTCCTGTGGATGTGACGCCGGGTCGTGCGCGTCATGGTCATGCGCAGCGTCGTGCGGCGCATGCGCGTGATGCGCCGCGTGCTGCGGATCGGGATGAGGGTGTGCGCGTGCCGGAACCGGTTTCCCGGCCGCCGCGGAGGCCTTTGCATTCTTCATAGGCTTGATTATAAAGGTCCGGCGCGCGCGCCGGCTTAGTCGAGCTTCACGTCGAAACCGCGTTGCACCGCGGGCCGTGCAAACAGCGTCTGGTACCAGCGCTGTACATTCGGGTAATCGGCCAGATCGACCTTGTGCCGCTCGTGGCGCCAGGCCCAGCCGAGAATCGCGAAATCGGCCACCGACAGTTCGCCGGCGACGAATTCGCTGACGCCGAGGCGCGTATTTAGCACCGTGTACAGGCGGCGGGTTTCGTCGTGAAAGCGCTTGAGTCCATAACGGCGTTCGCTCTCGTCCTGCAGCGCGGCGAAGTGATGAACCTGGCCGGGCATCGGCCCGAAGCCGCCCATCTGCCACATCAGCCATTCCAGCACCGGTACGCGCTCGCGCAAACTTTTGGGCAGGAACTTGCCGGTTTTTTCGCCCAGATAGAGCAGGATCGCACCCGATTCGAACACGCTGATCGGCTTGCCGTCGGGGCCATCCGGATCGACGATCGCCGGAATCTTGTTGTTCGGGCTGAGCGCGAGGAAATCCGGCTCGAACTGCTCCTTCTTGCCGATGTTGACCGGCTTGACCGTGTACGGCAGTTGCATTTCTTCAAGCGCGACGCTGATCTTGCGTCCGTTGGGTGTGGCCCAGGCGTATAGCGTGATGGTCATGATAGGTAAGCGTGTCGATGCTGCGGGGCGGGGTGGCCGGTCGCCGGCCGCGGCGCGTTCAGGTGAGCGGGAGATCCACGTATTTCTTGAAGCCGGAGCGCGTCGCAAGCCGCGAGTACCAGCGCTCGAGACTCGGCAGCGACGGGCGCTCGACGCCCTCGAGCCCGAACCAGCGCTTCGCATACGAACCCAGCACGATGTCGGCCAGCGTGAACGTGTCGCTATTGATGAAGAAGCGCGTTTGCAGTTGCGCATCGAGCATTTTCCACAGTGCGCCGACGGCGTCGACATCCACCGCGAGTTTCGCGAGGTCGCGCTTGTCGGCGGGCGTGCGCACCACCGTCAGGAACACGGAGCGCTCGGCCGGAGCGAGTGTCGTGATGGTCCAGTCGAGCCAGCGGTCGATGCTCGCGCGGGTCTTCGCATCGTCCGGGTACAGCGTGCTCGACTGCCCGTATTGCATCACCAGATAACGCAGGATCGAATTCGATTCCCACAGCACGAAGTCGCCGTCGACGAGGGTTGGAATCTTTCCCGTCGGGTTCATCGCGAGATACGACGGCTCGTTGTTGCGGCCGAATTGCATGCCCGCATCGATGCGGTCGTACGGCAGCACCAGTTCGTCGCAGCACCACATCACTTTTTGAACATTGACGGAATTGGCGCGTCCCCAGATCGTAATCACCGGCAAAAATCTCCTGACTTGGCAGTTGGCAAGCCGCGCGGCGGCGCGGCGTTTTGCGTTCAACCGGTAACGATACACGAAGCGCACTTATCTTACCGGCCCGACGCTGAAAGCGCGGTTTGCGATGCGTACAATGAGCGCTTCGCGCGCTTTGCCCGCGCGTCCCCTTTGCGTTACTTTCGCGCGCTAACCGGAGTTGCACCGCATGGCCCGCATCGTTCCCGACGACTGGAAAAGTCTTGCCGCCACCGGCGCTGCCGCGCGCGAACGCGAGACGCTTGCGCTGTTCGAAGAGACACTGCCCGCCGATTACACCGTGTATCACGGCGTGCACTGGACGCGTCTGAATCAGGGCGGCTTCTCGGTGTTCGGCGAAGCCGACTATGTGATCGTGTCGCCGTCGGGCCGCGTAATGATCGTCGAGCAGAAAACCGGCTTTCTGCGTGAAACCCCGAAGGGGCTGGTGAAGGCCTATCTGCAAACCGAACGTAATGTGGCGATCGCGCTGGCACGCACCATCGAAAGTCTGCACCGGCGCTTTACCGCCGCATTCGGCGCGGGCACGTATTTCATCGAAGAGCTGCTGTACTGCCCGGATCATGCGGTCAAGGATGCGTCGATTGCCGGCGTAGACCCGGCGCGCATCGTCGATGCGACGCGCAAGGACCGGCTCGCCGCGATCATTCGCGCCGCGCTGCCCGCCGACGAGCCGCGCCTGCCGTGCGCCGCGAAAATCCATCACTTCCTCGCCGACGAACTGGCGCTGACGCCCGATACCAGCGCGCTGGTCGGTCAGGCGGGCACGCTGGTCACGCGCTTGTCCGGCGGTCTGGCCACATGGGCGCGGCGTCTGGAATTCGCGCCGTTCCGGCTGCGCGTAGTGGGCACGGCGGGCTCCGGCAAGACGCAACTGGCAGTGCAGGTAATGAAAGACGCGGTCGCACGCGGCGAGCGGCCGCTGTACGTGTGCTTCAACCGGCCGCTGGCCGATCACATCGCGCGGGTCGCGCCGCCTGAGGCGAAGGTGCTCAACTATCACCAGCTGTGCGACGCGGTCGCGCGCGAGGCTGGCCGTGCGCCCGACTTCGCCGCGCCGGACGTGTTCGAGCAACTCGAAACCGCATTCGCGCAAACGCCGATCGACGCGCGCTGGCAATCCGATGTGTTGATCGTCGACGAAGGCCAGGACTTCCGCGAGCCCTGGGTGCCGGCGCTCGAGCGCATGCTGCGGCCGGGTGGCGCGTGGTGGTGGCTCGAAGACCCGCTGCAGAACCTGTATATGCGTGCGCCGGTCGCGTTGCCGGGCTGGACCACGCTGAAGGAAGCGACCAACTATCGCAGCCCGCGCGATATTCTCGATTATCTGCGCGAGCTGCTCGGCGCGACTGTGCCGCTCGCCGCACAACTGGCGGCCGCAAGCCCGTTCGACGGTTCCGACATCGCACTATCGATCTACGACGAAACGAACCCCGCCGACAGCTGCATCGACATGACCAAGCGTGCGATCACGCAGGCGCTGTCGCTCGGTTTTCGCAAGCAGGACATCGTGGTGCTGTCGTTCCGCGGTAGAGAGGGCTCGGTGCTGGCCGCGCTCGATCAGCTGGGCCCGCATCGTGTGCGCAGCTTTACCGGCAAGTACGATCTGTTCGGCAACCCCGAGTACCGCGAAGGCGACGTGCTGCTCGAATCGATCTACCGCTTCAAGGGCCAGGCCGCGCCATGCGTGATCCTGACCGAAGTCGACTTCGCCGCGTTCGACGAGCGCAGCGCGCGCAAGCTGTTCGTCGGCGCGACGCGCGCGACGATGAAGCTGATCGTGGTGGCTTCGCGGCGCGCCGCGAAGCATCTGCATCTGGCGGATGCACAGGATTGACGGCTGATTGACGCTCGAGCGTCGAGCGTTGCGGGCTGAAGAATGTAAATCACGCACCAACGTTCGCACGCCCCGCCGCGCGCACGCGCGTTCAGCCTGCCGCGTTCAGGCGTCGGCCCGCCACGGCAACGCATTGACCAGCGTGCCGCTGCGCGTGGCCGCATCCCACCAGATCACGCGCAACAGCGGCGCCGCCTGCGCGATACGCAGCGCCTGCACCGGATCGCTCTCGATGAAATGCGTGACGCCGCAGCGCAGCGCCGCAGCCGCCTTGTGTGCGGCGGCGCCGGCTGGCGTGTCGTCGTGCGCATCGGGCATCCGCATCACCAGCTCGAGATGACCGAAGCCATGCCGCTCGAGCCACGCGCGGGTGCGTTCGACATCGTGATGCGGGCGCCCGGTGATCACCGCACGGACCTGTTGCAAGTCGATTTCCGGCAACACATCGAACGGCTTCAGATCGTCGCGTTCGGCGAGCGCGGCGCTCAGATCTTCGCCGTAGCGTTCGAGCGGCACATCGGGTAGCAGCACGCCGTCGAGGTCGATCGCATAGGTCGCGTATTCGTGATCCTGCGCCATCTCCGGCATGTCGCCGGCTTCGACCTGCAGCCAGTCTTCGCGATAACGGTCGGTATAGGCCTGACGCTCCCACGGGAATAACGCAAAGTAGCCGGACGCGTCGTTCGCGTAATCGGGACGGATGCGGCTGATTTCGTCGAAGGCGCCGGTCAGCGTCTTGACGACCAGCCCGTGCTGCTCGAGAAACGCGATGCAGTCGATCAGCGTGAAGCCGCGGCCCGCGATGTCTTCGCACAGCAGGATTTTCGAGCCCGGCGCGGGCAGCGGCAGCGAGGAATCCCACGTCACGTGGCGCGCACGGCGGTCGTAGCTGAGGAAGGCGACCGGCACGCCGATGCTGTGCGAGGCCATCAGCGCGAGCGGGGCGCCGCCGCGCAGGATGCCGATTGCGGCCGCGAAGTCTTCTGCCAGCAGGGCCGGCTGCAGCGATTCGATCCAGTGATCGAGCTGTTCATAAGAAAGCGGGAGAACGGGCTTGTTCATGGCTGACGTTCGCTTGCGGTCATTAGGCCGATGGTTTCGATAGTTGCAACCGCCGGCGTGACGGCTTTTTTGAGGTGGAGGCGATATTATGCATGCGGTTCACAGATTCTGTGCTCTGACAGGCGCGGTTCGCGGGTCGGCGCGCAATACAGGCAAGCCCCGGTACCCTCGCGAACACGAGTGCGAACAAGCGTGAACAAGCACGAACAAACGGAAAATAAAAGGCCAGACAATGCAGAAACAACACGGGAACGGCCGGCTCGGCCGGTGGATGCGGTACGGTTTGTTGTGCGGTGTGTTTGCTTTTGGGACCATCGATGCACTTGCGGTCAACGCGAGCCAGCTGTCGCTCGACGTGACAGGCAAGATCGGGCACACCAATGATGCGGCACACCAGGTTTTTCATTTTTCCGAGGCCGAACTGCTCGCGCTGCCGACTCATTCGATTTCGACGTCGACCACCTGGACGCCCAAATCGACCTTCACCGGCCCGCTGCTCGCGGATATCCTGAAGACGGTGGGTGCCTACGGCCAGAACCTCGAGTTTCACACCTACGACGATTACACCTACACCGTGCCGATCGCCGATTCCGACCGTTACGGGGTCGTCGTCGCATACAGCATGAACGGCAAGCGGCTCAAGGTCAGCGACTTCGGCCCGCTCTTTCTGATTTATCCGCGCGATGCTTACCCGTCTGAACTGACGGGCGGCGCCGCGGACGCGAAATTCGTATGGCAGATCAAGTCCCTGATCGTGAAGTGAAGCGCGGGTTACCGCAGCGCGGGCTGCTGAAGCACCGGCTGTCGCGCCGTCTCGTCTATGTGCTGATCTGGCTCACGGCGCTTGCCGCACCGACCGCGGCGATCGGCTATCTGCTGTACACCGCGCTGCTGAATCCGCGCGAGACGCAAACCATCACCGGCACGTACGACGGCTTCTACTGGGACGCCGCGCAGCTGCAGATCGCGTACGCGCGCCTCGAAAGCCAGTTGCTGCAATACGAGACCGGAGTCGACTCCGACTACGACGCGCTACGGCTGCAGTACCACGTGCTGCAGTCGAAGCTGCGCGTGATGGCCGGCTCGACGCGCCAGCTCGCCGCGCAGGCCTCGCTGATCGACCAGCAGCGGCGCGAGATCGAATCGCTGACCACCATGCTGAGCGATCTCGAGCCGACCCTCGATGCGTTGCCGCGCGAGCCGAAGCTGGCCGATCGCATCGTGCTGGAGTTGCGCGGCCATTGGGAAGAGGTGAACGACCTCGCGCTCGGCCGGCGTTTTGCCGATATGGCGGATCGCGAAGCGATGAACAGCGACTTCATCGCCAAGCGCCGCATGCTGTTCGCCGGCGGCCTGCTGCTGCTGATGTTGTCGGCCGCGGCCAGCGCGCAGCTGGTGGTCAACGCGCGGCGCCGCACCAAGCTGATCAAGCAGCAGCGCGCGGCGCTCGAAGCCGAGCACCAGGCGAGCCGCGCGGCGCGCGAAGCCAGCCTCGCGAAGGACGCGTTTCTCGGCATGATCAGCCACGAGTTGCGCACGCCGCTGCACGCGATCGTTTCATCGATCGAACTGCTCAGCTTCAACTCGCATTCGGAAGCGGACCAGAAAGTGATCCGCCGGCTCGATACCGCGGCGCGCCAGCTCGAAACGCAGATGAAGGACCTGACCGACTACGCGCGCCTCGGCGCCGGCAAGCTCGAGTTGCGTCACGAGCAGTTCGATCCGCGCGAGCTGCTGGCGTCGATCGCCGACGTCAGCGAGCCGACCGCGGCCGCGCGCGGGCTGGTGTTCCGCTGCGGCGCGATCGGGCGCGTCGGGCTGGTCGAATCGGACCCTCACCGGATCCGCCAGATCGTCAACAACCTGGTGATCAACGCGATCCGCTACACCGAGCGGGGCACCGTCGAGCTGCATTTCGAGCAGCGCGAGCACGCGCTCGTGATTGTCGTCAGCGATACCGGCTGCGGCGTGCCGCACGCGCAGATTCCGTTGATCTTCAAGGAGTTCACGCGCCTCGAGGATGCGCGCACGCGGCGCTTCGACGGCGCGGGGATGGGTCTGGCGATCGTGCAGGGACTGATCGATCTGTTCGGCGGCGAGATCGACGTGGACAGCCGGGTCGGCGTCGGCACGACCTTCACGGTGACGATTCCGGTGAAATCGGTCGAGCCGGGTGTGGCGGCGAGCGTCGCGGCGCATGCGCAGGAGGGTGGGGCGCAGCCGCACGTGCTGGTAGTCGACGACAACCAGCTGGTGCGCGAATCGCTGTCGGAAATGGTTGCGCACATGGGCTATGACGCGGCAGCGGTGGGCGGCGTCGACGAGGCGCTTGCATGGCTGCGCGCCCACACGTGCGAGCTGATCCTGCTCGATCTGCAGATGCCGGAGAAGGACGGCTACGCGTTCATGGCCGAGTACGCGCCGCGCGGCGCGCCGGCGCCGCGTGCGCCGGTGATCGCGGTGAGCGCGTATGCGCCCGAATTGCAGGGCAGCGCCGCCGCCAGTCTGTTCTTTGAGAGCCTGAGCAAACCCGTGCACTACGACGTGCTGCGCGCAGCGGTGGACCGTGCGCTTGCGGCGCGCTACGCGGCAGCGGCGAATGGTCGGGACATAGCCCGGTAGCAGCGTGTCGTGCGCCGCTACGGCCGCCCGAGCCGCTTCGACAGATCCGCAACCAGAATCGCCATGCGCGCCGGCTTCTCATAGCAAGCAACGTCATAGCCGCGCACGATCTCGCTGATTTCCGATTCGCTGGCCTTGCCGGTCAGCAGTTCGCCGGTCAGCACGAAGATCGGCGCGTCGGGGTTTTCCGACGCGCGCACCGAACGGATCGCGTCCGCCGAGGTCTGGCTGCCGAACAGCCAGTCGATCACCACACCATCGAACACCTGCGTCTGCAGCGTCTCCGCAAAGGCGGCGAGACCGTAGATCGCCATCGCCGCAAAGCCGCTGCGCTCCAGATAGTCGCGCAGGTTGTCGGCGGAGGCGCGATCGTCGTCGACCACCGCGATCAGCGGCTTGTCGGCCTCCGCGCGGCGCGGGTAGATCTCGATCTTGTGCACCTCGAACGCGTTCTGGTACAGCGCGCCGTCGTGCCGCACCACGCGCCACTGGTCCTGTTTCGACCACGCGATGAATTCCGGCCGGCTGCCGGCTTCGACCGGCGAGCCGACCCACGCGATGCACGCCAGCTCCAGCGTGCCGACGCTGAACAGCGCCTCCTGCGCGGTCGCGCCGACCATGCCCGGATCGAGCGTCTGCGCGCCGAACAGCTGCGCGGCGGGCTCGCCGAACACTTCCGCGACCTTGCGGATCTGCGATAGCGTCCACGGGCTGTTGCCGCGCAGTTTGCGATGACCCTGCGAAAAGCTCAGGTCGAGAATGCGGCACAGCTCGCTGGTCTGCTGGCGCTTGGCGATACCGTGCCGGCTCATCAGTTCGCGCACACGCTCGGCGACGGCAAGGGAGTCCGGTGATTGAGCTTCGTTGGGCATGCTGGCTGTTTTTTCGATTGTCGAGTTATTCATCGGGCATAAGGTGCGCGTCACGCTATTCTAACGAGTAAGCTGATGCAAAATGCATCAGGATGACTACCCGATTGCTGCAAATGGGTGCAGCACCGCTGTGCAGGGCCGCGCATGTGTTGCGTTTCTGTTGCGCGCGCCGTGTTCGCGTCGGGTTGGGGTGGTGCTTGCGCCGTGTTTGCGTCCGGCGCGCCGTCATTTCGGTGCGATATCGCGCCGCACCCGGATGATGTGCTGCTCGACGTAAAAGGCCGCCGCATCGGCATCGCCGTTGACGATCGCCTCGTAGATCAACCGGTGTTCCGACACGTAAAGCCGTACCCGGCTCAGATCGTAAATGCCGTCGTCCTTCAACCGCTTCCACAGCGGCTGGTTCATCGCCTTCGCCACTTCGTCGGCGATTTTGACCAGCAGTGCGTCGCCGGTCATCACGGCAAGCTGACGGTGAAACAGCCGGTCGCTATCGTTCCACAACACGCGCTGCGCGGCGTCCGTTACGTCGACGATCGAATCCATCTGCGCCAGATAGTGCTCGGCCATCGCGTCGCGCTGTGCGTGCGCCGCGGCACGCCGCGCGATCGCCGGCTCCAGCACGATGCGCACGTCGAGCGCGGAGCTCGGGCTGATGTCGGCGTCGGGCGCCGGCGCGGTGCCCGCCGCCGGCACCGTGGCGAGACGCTGCGGCGCGTCGGCGTTCACGTAGGTGCCGGAATTGCGGCGCGTATGCACCAGCCCCTCGTTCTGCAGCGCACCGAGCGCCTCGCGCACCGCCGGCCGGCCCACGCCGAAGCGGGCCGCCAGCTCGCGTTCCGACGGCAGCCGCGCCTCGGGCGGGAACTGGCCGGCGCGGATATCCGCACGCATCCGCTCGGCAACCTGCTCATAGATCTGCTTGGGGCGGAACGGATAGTCTGGCGGCAGGAGCGTCATGGCCTTGTGCAATAAGGTTGTTCCAGAATCTGACCAGTTCAGTGATTATTTTTGATATTGGTTGATGCGCAACCAAAGCTGGTCTACATTCAGCGCCAGTATAGAGCAGCCATGCGGAAGGAGACATTAATGATCTGCACGCGGGATCATGCTGGCGCGTCGTCACGAGCGACGTGGGCAGCAAGCAGAACAAGCGCAGCCATCGAAGCCACCCGTGCTGCGGGAGCCATCGGAGCACCGCATTCATGAAACTGAATCGCGTGATCAGCACGGTCGAAGTGCATACCGGCGGCGAGCCGTTCCGGATCGTCACGAGCGGGCTGCCGAAGATTCCCGGCAAGACGATCGTCGAGCGCCGCGCGTGGTTGAAAGAGCATGCCGAGCCGATCCGCCGCGCGCTGATTTTCGAGCCGCGCGGGCATGCGGACATGTACGCCGGCTATCTGACCGATCCCGTCAGCGACGACGCGGATTTCGGCATCATTTTTGTCCACAACGAAGGGTATAGCGACCATTGCGGACACGGCGTGATCGCGCTGGCAACCGCGGCCGTGTCGCTCGGCTGGGTCGAGCGCACCGAGCCGGAAACGCGGGTGGGCATCGACGCGCCGTGCGGCTTTATCGAAGCGTTCGTCAAATGGGACGGCAACCATGCGGGCAGCGTGCGCTTCGTGAACGTGCCTTCGTTTGTCTGGCAGCGCGACGTGAGCGTCGAGACGCCGAGCTTCGGCACGGTGCACGGCGATATCGCGTTCGGCGGCGCGTTTTATTTCTACACGTCGGGCGTGCCATTCGACCTCGCGGTGCGCGAGACCGAAGTGGAGCGGCTGATCCGCTTCGGCGCGGAGGTCAAGCGCGCCGCCAATGACGCGTTCAAGGTACGGCATCCGCTGATTCCCGAGATCGACCATATTTACGGCACGATTATCGATAACGCGCCGCGGCACGCGGGCTCGACCCAGGCGAACTGCTGCGTGTTCGCGGACCGCGAAGTGGACCGTTCGCCGACCGGCTCCGGCACGGCGGGGCGCGTCGCGCAGCTTTACTCGCGCGGCGCGCTGAAAGCGGGCGAGACGCTGGTCAACGAATCGGTGATCGGCACGATCTTTCGCGGCCGCGTGTTGCGCGAAACGAAGCTCGAGCGCTTCGACGCGGTGATTCCTGAAATCGAAGGCGATGCGTTTATTTGCGGCTTTGCGAACTGGATCGTCGATGAACGCGATCCGTTGACCTACGGGTTCCTGGTGCGCTGAGCGCACCGCGTTTGCGGGAGACGTCATGACGGGCAGCACCCCCAGCCACACACCGATTTTCGATGCCGCCGAAACCGCGCGGCTCACGCCCTATCCGGCCCTGGTCGACGCGCTGCAGCGCGCGGTGCTCGATTACACGCAGCAGCGCATCACGAGCCCGGAGCGCCTCGTGGTGCCGCTCAACGACGACGGCGTGCTGCTGTCGATGCCGGCTACCGCGCAGGATCTGGCGATTCACAAGCTGGTCAACGTGTGCCCGCGCAACCGCGAGCGCGGCATCCCGACGATTCACGGCCAGGTGATGGCGATCGAACCGGATACCGGCGCGACGCTGTTCATTCTCGACGGGCCGACGGTGACCGGCCGCCGCACCGCGGCGATCACGCTGCTCGGCGTGCGCACGCTCGGGCGCGCGGCGCCGCGCGACGTGCTGCTGATCGGCACCGGCACGCAGGCGGCGAACCATCTGCAGGCGCTTGGCGAGTTATATCCGCAGGCGCGCATCCGGGTGCGCGGCAGCGCGCCGGGGCGCGCGCAGGCATTCTGCGACGCGCACGCGGGCAGCGCGCGCCATCTCGAGGTGCTCGCCGGCAGCGACGTGCCGGATTCGGTGGATCTGGTGATCGCGCTGACCACCAGCCGTCAGCCGGTGTACGACGAAGCGGCGCGGGCCGGACGGCTCGTGGTCGGGGTCGGCGCATTCAAGCCGGAGATGGCGGAAATCGGCGCGCGCACGCTGGCCGGCAGCGCCATTTTCGTCGACGATCCGGCTGGCGCGCGTCACGAGGCGGGCGATCTGCTGCAGGCCGGGGTGGACTGGGCGCAGGTGCGCGGGTTGGCGACGGCGCTCGACGCGGCGTCCGGAGCGGCCACGCCCGTGGCGGACGACAGCGCGCCGCGCGTCTTCAAGACGGTAGGCTGCGCGGCGTGGGATCTGGCGACAGGGCGGGTGGCGCGAGCGTCGCTGGCGTCTGCAAACTGACGGCGCGCGAGGCGCTCATTATCTGCAGCACGAGCGTTCTACGTGCAAACAAGCCGAAAACGTTGCACCATAGGCGTCTCGCAAAGCAGCGCCGCGGCCGGACCCGGGTCCGCCACTGCAGCCGGCGCGTTTGCCTGCCGTTTCAGTCTCTCCCCGCTCTTCTTACCTTGACGCGACTGCGCTATGACGACCTCCAACGCTTCCGCCACGCCTGACCTTCCGCTGGACATGATCATTTTCGGCGGCGCCGGCGACCTGTCCGCCCGCAAGCTGCTGCCCGCGCTGTTCATGGCGCATTCGCACGGCAATCTGCCGGCCGACACGCGCATCCTGGCGATCGGCCGGCGCGAGTGGTCGCGCGAACAATATGTGTCGTTCATGGACGAGCATTCGCGCCCATTTATCGAGAGCAAGGCGTTCGACGCCGCCGCATGGGACAAATTTCTCGCGTTGTTCGAATACGTGCGCGTGAACGTTGACGAGGCCGCCGATTACGCCCGTCTCGCCGAAGCCTCGCGGCCGAACGCACAGCGCATCTTCTATCTGGCGACTTCGCCCGAACTGTTCACGACGATCTGCGACAACCTCGACGCGCACAAGCTGGTGGACAAGAGCTCGCGCGTCGTGCTTGAAAAGCCGCTCGGCCACGACCTCGCGTCGGCGCAGGCGATCAACAACGCGGTCGGCAAACATTTCGACGAAACGCAGATCTACCGGATCGACCATTACCTCGGCAAGGAAACGGTGCAGAACCTGATGGTGCTGCGCTTTGGCAATGCGATTTTCGGGCCGCTGTGGCAGGCGCCGTATATCCGCAGCGTGCAGATCACGGTGGCGGAGACGGTGGGCGTGGGCAGCCGCGCCGGCTTCTACGACCAGACCGGCGCGATGCGCGACATGGTGCAGAACCACCTGCTGCAACTGCTGTGCATCGTCGCGATGGAGCCGCCGGTGTCGCTCGACCCGAACGCGGTGCGCGACGAAAAGCTGAAGGTGCTGCGTTCGCTGCGGCCGATGTCGGCGGAAGACATCGCGCGCGACACGGTGCGCGGCCAGTACACGGCGGGCGCGGTGGGCGGCGAGCCGGTCAAGGGCTATCTCGACGAGGCGAACGTGCCGCCGGAAAGCCGCGCGGAAACCTTCGTCGCGCTGCGCGCGTACATCAACAACTGGCGCTGGGCGCACGTGCCGTTCTTCCTGCGCACCGGCAAGCGCCTCGCGAAGAAGCAGTCGGAAATCGTCATCGAGTTCGCCGATCTGCCGTTCTCGATCATGCCGAACAGCCCGTGCGGCCCGCGCAATTGCGGCAACCGGCTCGTCATCCAGCTGCAGCCGGCTGAGTCGATCCAGCTGCAGATGCTCGCGAAGGAGCCGGGCAGCGGCATGCGCACGTTGCCGGTGAACCTGAATCTGGACCTCGAGCAGGCTTTCACGGGGCGTCGCGCGGAAGCGTACGAGCGTTTGCTGATCGACGTGGTGCGCGGCCGCCTGACCCATTTCATGCGCCGCGACGAACTGGAAGCGGCGTGGGCTTGGGCTGATCCGATCATCGAAGGCTGGAAGCAGGCCGGCGACCGGCCGCGTCCTTATACGGCCGGCACCTTCGGGCCGGGCGCCTCGACCGCGCTGATGGCGCGGGAAAATATGGTGTGGTCGGAAGAGTCGTAAGCATTTGGCCGCAGCAGCGCGCCGCCGGGCCGGGCAGGCCGGCGGCGCTGCTGTTGAGCGCCGGCTGAACGGGCTGCGTTCCAGCTCTTCGGCGCCGGGGTAGGAACATTCCGCGGTGTGCCCAACGTGCCGTTGCCGGCATGCTGAACGCGGACCGACGCGGACCGACGCGGACCGACGCGGACCGACGCGGACCGACGCGGACCGACGCGGACCGACGCGGACCGACGCGGACCGACGCGGACCGACGCGGACCGACGCGGACCAACGCGGACCGACGCGGACCGACGCGGACCGACGCGGACCGACGCGGACCGACGCGGACCGACACGCACCGACACGCACCGACACGCACCGTCAGCCTCAGCTGCACCCCAACCGCGCTGCACCCCATCAAGCCGTATGCAACCCGCCGCGCATCAGCTCGCGCACCCGCGACATATCCGCTTCGACATGCCCAGCCTGCTCGAACAGCTCCGCCAACCAGTCGACGAACGCGCGCACCCGCGGCGACACGCGCCGCCCCTTCACATACGCGACGGACACGCTCATCGGCACCGGCTTCCACTCAGGCAGCACTTCACGCAACAAGCCGCTCTCGAGCCACGGCTGCGCGGCGAGGCGCGCAGGCTGAATCAGCCCATGCCCTTGCAGCCCACACGTGAGGTAAGCCTGCTCGTCGTTGACGCTGACAAAGCCATCCACTTTCACCGCGAGCACGCTGCCCTCCACGTCGAAATCGAAGTTGACCACGCGCCCGTTGTGCCGCGAGATGCAATTCACCGCAACGTGCCGTGCGAGATCGTCGAGGCTCTCCGGCATGCCGTGGCGTTCCAGATACGCGGGGCTCGCGCAGGTCACATGTTCGAGCGTGCCGAGGCGCCGCGCGGCGAGACCTGAATCGGGCAGTTCGCCCAACTGGATGCTGCAGTCCACCGCTTCGCCGACCAGATCCACCGCGCGATTGCTGATGCCGATCGCCAGATCGATATTCGGGAAGCGCACATGGAAGTCGTCGAGCGCCGGCAGCACGAGCGCAGTGGCGACCGCGCCCGGCATCTCGACGCGCAAGCGTCCGCTTGGGTTGGCATTGCTCTGCTTGAGGCTCGCTTCCATCTCGTCGATGTCCGCGAGAATCTGCGCGCAGCGCTCGTAGTAGGCGGCGCCTTCCGGCGTGAGACTCAGGCGCCGCGTGGTACGGATCAGCAATGCGGTGCCGAGCATCGCTTCGAGGTTCTGGACGATCGTGGTGGCGGTGGCGCGCGGCATGCCGAGCGATTCCGCGGCGCGTGTGAAGCTGTTGGTGTCGACGATGCGGATAAACGTACGCATAGCCTGGATACGGTCAATCACGTGACTTCTCCTGTCAAAACAATGCCGATGAATCATCGAGGCAACGCACGGCGAACCGGCAACGGCTGAGCGGCCGGCGCGCGCTTCCAATGGAAACGCGCGCCGGCACAGCAAACGCAAAACGCAGGGGTGCCGCTGCGCTGCATGCGGCGCATATGAGGGAGAAAAGCGTGCGTCCTGCTGCCCGGTTACTGCCTGAGCGAAACGATGATGAAGCGATACTGCGAGCGAGACTTCAAACCGTTCTTGCTGTTTCTGCCGGTCGTGACGATCTTCACGACCCGCCGCTGCGCGATGGCTTGCGATGCGCGAAGGTCCGGTGCGCGGCGCGTTCGAGATGCGCCCGCTCGAGGTTGATCCGGATTCCTGCGAACGAAGCCTGCGGATGAGTAGCTTGAACTCCGTAGCGTTGAAGTGGGTAGCGTCGAGCCGGGGTGCGCGGCGTTGCAACGCGAGGTTGCAGCGAATGCGCGAGCGGCCTTTAAAACGCTGGGGAAACGCTTGAGAACGGTATTTCGTCAGGGTTCCCATAGTAAGCATCGCGCGCATGCCCGGGAATACCTGAAGGTCTCGAAGATTTGCCTATTTCTCGTCGCGTCAAACGCTGACGAGCATTTGGTGCTAGATTTCAAGCCTTATTCTGTAGCGCAGCCAGACGCGCTGCACAGTTTCGATCCAACCTTCGCCATGACGTTCATCCCAGATATTCTCGATGCACCTGTTCTCGATGCACCTCGTCCGGTGAGCCGCGCGCAGCGGCACATGGTCGAGCTGTTCGGCCGGCTCGCGCCGACGGACGGCTTCACGCAATCGTGCGTGCGCGGTGTCAAGCTGCTGCGCGCGAGCCGGCCGATGCCGCGCCGGCCGGTGATGTATGAGCCGAGCATCGTGATTGTCTGCCAGGGCCGCAAACGCGGCTTTCTCGGCAGCCAGTCGTTCGCGTACGACGCTCAGCAGTACCTCGTGCTGTCGGTGCCGCTGCCGTTCGAATGCGAGACCGAGGCCAGCGAAATCGAACCGTTCCTCGGCATCGGCATCGATCTCGATCTGACGATGGTCGCCGAACTGCTGATGCTGCTCGACGACAATCACGCCGGCATTCGCGCCGAGCCGCGCGGCATCTATTCGACACCGCTCGATCCGCTGCTGTCCGATGCGGTCGAGCGGCTGCTCGAAGCGCTGGCCGCGCCGCTCGATGCGCGCGTGCTCGCGCCGTCGATCGTGCGCGAGATCTGCTACCGCGTGCTGACCGGCGAGCAGGGCCATGCGGTGCGTGCGGCGCTTACACACCAGCAGCATTTCGGGCGTATCGCGAAGGCGCTGCGGCGCATTCATAGCGACTACGACAGCGTGCTCGACGTGGATACGCTGGCGCGCGAGGCCGGCATGAGCCTCGCGGTGTTCCACGCGCAGTTCAAGACCGTCACGGCTACATCGCCGATGCAGTACGTGAAGACCACACGGCTGCACCATGCGCGGCTGCTGATGGTGCAGGACGGTTTGAACGCGGGGCTGGCTGCGGCAAGGGTGGGGTATGAGAGCGCGTCGCAGTTCAGCCGCGAGTTCAAGCGGCTGTTCGGCCTGTCGCCCACCGACGAAGTGCGCCGTGTGCGCGCAGCGCTCGAGGCGCCACCGGTCAGCATTGCGCCGCCGCCGCGGCATCTGGTGGCGGCCCGCTGAGGTGGTGGGCCTGCCCGGTGCCTAAGCCGGGTAATCGCTATACCAGCATGCCTGCTTGACTGGTTAAGCCGATGCGGCTTTCGTACGATGCGCCGGTAGGTCCTGACATCCACTCAAAGGAGACCGGCATGAAACGCTTTCACATCGCGCTCGCGGTAGCGAACCTCGACGCGTCGATCGCCGACTACACCGCGCGCCTCGGGCAAGCGCCCGCCGCGGTGGTGCCGGGCCACTATGCAATGTGGCGCACCGATCTGCTGAATTTTTCGATCAACGAGAACCCGCAACGCGCCGGCCAGTTACGTCACCTCGGCTTCGAAGACGATGCCGCCGCAGGCTTCACGAGCACGCGCGATGTCAACGGCATCGAATGGGAGCTGTTCCCGGCAAGCGAGCAGGACCGGCGCATCGTCGAGATGTACGGCGTGCCGGTTCGCTCGTCGCCGGGCTGAACCACCACGCCGCGCATCATTCGTCCCGCTTCACTTCATCGCGATTCGCGTGCTGCGCGCGTTTTTCCTCGTACATCAGCAAATCCGCCTTCTGCACCGCGGTTTCGATGCGCTCGCCGTGCTGCACGGTGGCCGCGCCCATCGAGAAGCTGAGCAGCGCGCCCGGATAAAACTGGTTATTCAGCTCGACCAACTGCCGGATCGTATCGATCATCGCCGCGCCGCCGCGCTCGTCGGTGCCGGGCAGCAGCACCGCGAACTCGTCGCCGCCGATGCGCGCGGCGTTGAACGGCGTTTCCATCGCCTTGGCGAGCACCTCGCCGGCGCGGCGCAGCAGCGCGTCGCCGGCCGCGTGACCCAACTGGTCGTTGACGCGTTTCAGGCCGTTCAGGTCCGCCATGATCACCGTCACCGGATGCGGGCCCTTGCGATCGAGCCGGTTCAGTTCGTCGACGTAGAACGAGCGGTTGCGCAGCTTGGTCAGCACATCGTGCTTGCCGAGAAACTCCAGATACGCCTCGGCCTTCTTGCGCGCGGTGATGTCGGTCAGCGCGACCAGCACCAGATCCCAGGTGCTTTCATGGCCCGGCAGCACCGAGAATTGCAGATGCACATGTACTTCGCCGCCGTCGAGCGAATAGTTCAGCACTTCGCGCTGCTGGAATAGCTTGTTGTCCCACAGGTCGATCAACTGCTCGCGGAAATGCGGCCGCATGTCATCGCGAAACACGTCGGCGAGGCGCGCAAACAGCGTTTTCTTGTCAGGCGCGGCAAACATGTCGAGCGTGTGCTGGTTCACGTCGAGCACGTGGATTTCCTGCATGCAGCGCTCGACGAATTCCGGATGCACGTCGGTAAACACGCGAAAATCGACAATGCCGGCGGCGCGCGCATCGTCGATCAGCCGCTTGATCGAGCTGAAATCCTCGACCCACAGCGACACCGGCGAATGCTCGAATAGCCCGCGCGCGTACTGCTCGGCCAGCGTGATGCGCTGATGCGCGCTGTCGAGTTCGGTGATGTCCTCGACCGACACCAGCACGCGGTCCCAGCGCGCCTCGTGGCCCGGCAGCAACTGGCCCTTGAGCAGCACGTTCAGACGCCGGCCGCCCAGCGTGTAGTTGACCGTCTGGCTCGTGAAGTGCGGCTGGCCGGCCCACAGCTGGCACAGCTCTTCGAGATGGGTTTTCAGCATGTCGTCGCGGAACACGGCGGCGAGGTTGTCGGTCAGCATGCTGGAATCCGCCGCTTCGAACAGCGCCAGCGTCTTGCGGTTGACCTTGATCACGCGGATCCGGCTCGCGCAGGCCGCCACCCGCTGCGGGTCTTCGAGCAGATACGCGCGCAGGTCCGTGACGCCGGCCGCGCGCCATTGCTCGAACAGTGCGCGCACGCCGCTGAAATCTTCGAGCCACAGCGAAACGGGGGCGAGCTCGAACATGTCGGCGTCGTCGGTCGGCGTGGCAAGGTCGGGCTGCGCGGCGCGGGCAAGATCGGAATTCGGCATAAGGCATCCGTAATGACGTAAGGCGCTATTTTAAGGCGGGTCGCGGGCCCGCCAACAGCAGCGGCGCTGGACGTCGCGCTCTAGCGCCAGCGATAGCCGCTGCGCACTGGCATCCGCGCCCGCAGCCCGGCGTCCCGCAAGGCTGCGCAGCAATACGTCGCGACCGGTGCGCACACTGCGCTCGCGCAATGGCATGATGCAGGGCCATACCACGCCCAACGCACGGCCCACAAGGAGGCAACACCGTATGACGACCGAACTGACGCTACTCGCGTGGGCCCTCGTGCTGGCGCTGATCCAGGTCCTGCTGCCCGCGATGCTGCGCAACCGCGAAACCGGCATCCCCTACAATGCGAGCCCGCGCGATACGCCCAGCGTGCCGGCCGGCAAGCTGACCGGCCGGATGCAGCGCGCGCAGCGCAACCTGTTCGAGACCTTGCCGGTGTTCGCCGCGGCGATCCTGATCGCGCACGTCGCGGGCCGCGAAGGGCCGCTGACGCTGTGGGGCGCATGGCTCTACCTGCTGGCGCGCATCGTCTACGTGCCGCTCTACGCGGCGGGCATTCCGTACGTGCGCTCGCTGGCATGGGTCGTGTCGCTTGCGGGTATCCTGCTGGTTTTGCGAGCTGTCCTTTTCTGAATTTCGTTGCGCTTACTGGAGCCGTCCGACATGAACGACCCATCGTCGACCATTGAAATCGAAACCGCGCCGAACCCGGAATTCGCCGTGATCCTGATGCACGGTCTGGGTGCCGACGCGAACGATTTCGTGCCGCTGATTCCCGAGCTACGCCTTGCCAACGCGCCCGGCGTGCGCTTCGTGTTCCCGAACGCGCCGCAGATCGCCGTGACCGCGAACAACGGCTATGTGACGCGCGCCTGGTACGACATCCTGTCGTTCGAAGGGCTGAACCGGCAGGTCGACGAGGCCGGCATCGAAGCGTCGTGCGCGACCGTGCGGCAACTGATCGACGCGCAAAACCGGCGCGGCATCGCGACTTCGAAGATCTTTCTGGCGGGCTTTTCGCAGGGTGGCGCGATGACGTACTCGGCCGGCCTCACGCATCCGGATGCGCTGGCGGGTTTGATCGTGATGTCCGGCTATCTGCCGTCGCAGCGCTACGTCGAAAGCCATTCAAGCGACGCGAACCGCAACACGCCGATTTTCGCCGCGCACGGCACGCACGACGACGTGCTGCCGCTGCGTCTGGGCGAAGCCGCGCGCGACTACGTGCTGGCGCAGGGCGGCAGCATCGAGTGGCACGCGTATCCGATGCCGCATTCGGTGTGCGGGGAAGAGATCGCCGCGATGCGTGCGTGGCTGATCGAGCGGCTGGTCTGACGGGCCGCGCGGCAAGCGTGCAGTTGGCGTGCGGCAAGCGTCCTGCAAGCACCTGCCGCGGCGGCGTCAAAAACCTGCGGTTTCGAGAACCGGCGCTGCGCTGGCTTCAGGCGAGTTCACCTCCGCGCTCATCGCATACTCGCGCGGCGTCATCGCATAACGCTCCTTGAAGGCGCGGCTGAAGTGCGCAGCACTCGCGAAGCCGCACTGGAACGCAATTTCCTGAATCGCGCCTTTCGGCGTCTGCACCAGCAGCCGCGCCGCCCGCTCGAGCCGCAACGACCACGCGTAGCGCATCGGCGACAGGCCGCTGGCCTTCAGCGAGCGGGTCAGCGTGCTGGTCGACAGATTCAGTTCTTTGGCCATGCCGGCGAGGCTCAGCTCCGGGTCGCCGATGCGGCGCGCAATTAGCTGCCGCGCGCGCAACGCGGTGGCCGCGCTCGAATGCGTCGAGGCCGGCTGCGCGCCCGGGCCGATCACGACGTCCATCAGATCCAGACACTGGTCGCCCAGACGCTCGAGCAGCGGCGTGCTTGCCTTGCCGACGTGGGCGCCCAGGCCGAGCACGAAATCGCGCACCGCGCGCACGTCCGGCGCGTCCTGGGCCGGCGCGTGCAGCGACTGAAAGCGGTGGCGTAGGCCGCGTTCGCGCAGCGCCGTTTTGGACAGCTTCAGGATCGTCATCCGGGTCGGCTCGCGAAACACTTCATCGAAGCCGAAACGCGGATCGACAAAGAACAGCGCGCCGTCGCCGAACGACATGCGTTGTCCCTTCTGCTCGATCGTCACGCTGCCGTCGCGCACGATTTTCAGGAACAACGTGTCGTCGTCCCAGCCCGCGCCGCCGTGGGTATCCGGCGAAACCACCTGCCAGGCGAGCTCGGCGTGGATCACATCTGTGCGGCCTGCGCTGCCGATCGATACGTTGGAGCGGGCGGTGTGCTCCGTGTCGATGCGACACTGAATGCCTTGCTGCGACATCGTGTCGATCCACGCGTGCCGGTTCAGCGGCGCGCCGTTCCAGATGTGCACGTCTTGTTCGGGGTCCACTGAATTGCCTCTCCTGTGTCAAAGACCATGCAGCTGTGTGTTCGCCCGCGAGTCTGGCCGAGCGGCTGCACGTTGCAGCGGTGTGGCGTGCCGATTCGTCCAGCATGCTAACGATCGGCGGCGCCGTTATACAGCTAACAGCGTATTCGTCTTTTTATTCCGTTTTGGCACCGCTGGAAGCCAGTTGGGAGCTGGCTGTCACTCCCGCTGTCAGTCCGGTTAGCCGGCCGCAGTGGGCGCGGGCAGCGAGCCAGAACACGCAACGTCAGGCGGCTTTCAGGCGGGCTCGAGATGGGCTGTCGCGCGCCGCGCATAAACGTGCAAAATGCGGTGCACGCGGCGGCGTGCGATGCACTGTGCATGCGGGTGTACAGCGCGTCCGGCGGTGATCCAGACAAACCCGGATTGCTGCTACAAAAGCGCCACTGCTATCGTGCGCTGGTCGGGTGGAAGCGCTTCCATCGCGCATCCATTCAGGGTGATTCAAGCATCCAGTCGAACCACCCGCGCTCTCAACCTTGCGACAGGAGTATCCGTGGCTCAACACGCAGTGGAATCTCTCGAAGTGCAGCGCGGCGACGCATTTGCGCCGTCCTCCGACTCGGCGCTATGGCGCAAGGAATTCCTGTTCGGCGCGGCCACCGCGGCGTATCAGATCGAAGGCGCGGTACACGAAGACGGTCGTCTGCCCTCCATCTGGGATACCTTCTCGGCGACGCCCGGCAAGGTGCTGCGCGGCGACACGGGCGCCATTGCGTGCGACCACTACCACCGCTGGGACAGCGACATCGATCTGCTCACCTCGCTGAATTTCGAGGCATACCGGCTGTCGATCGCGTGGCCACGCGTGATGGACGAAGCGGGACGGCCGAACCGCAAGGGCCTCGATTTCTACAAGCGCCTGCTAGGCAAGCTGAAGGACAAGGGCCTGCAGACCTATGTGACGCTTTACCACTGGGACTTGCCGCAGCATCTGGAAGACCGCGGCGGCTGGCTGAACCGCGACATCGTGTACCGCTTCGCCGACTACGCAGACCTGATGAGCCGCGAACTGGCCGGCCACGTCGACGCATGGATGACGCTCAACGAGCCGTGGTGCTCGGCGTTTCTCGGCTATGGCAACGGCCATCACGCGCCGGGCCTCGCGCAGCTGCGTTACGCGACCCAGGCGATGCATCATTTGCTGCTGGCGCACGGGCATGCGACGCGCGTGCTGCACGAAAACGATCCGGGCTCGAAAAAGGGCATCGTCGCGAACGTCGGCAAAAGTTCGGCGAACTCGCCGAGCCCGGCCGACGTGCGCGCCGCACAACTGTTCGAAGTGCAGCACAACGCATGGATTCTCGACCCGCTGCTCAAGGGCGAATATCCGGCCGACCTGTGGTCGCTATGGCCGGGCGCCGAGCCGCTGGTGCTCGAAGGCGACCTGAAGACGATCGCCGCGCCGCTCGATTTTCTCGGCATCAATTACTACTTCCGCACCAACGTCGCGAGCGACGGCGCGCACGGCTTCACCGAAGTGCCGCTGGCCGATGTCGAGCGCACGCAGATGGGCTGGGAGGTCTACCCGGACGGCCTGCGCGACCTGCTGACCGGCTTTCACCGCACCTACGCGAACCTGCCGCCGATCTACATCACCGAAAATGGCATGGCCTCCGATGATGCAGTCAGCGATGGCCGCGTCGACGATCCGCAGCGCATCTCGTTCCTGAAGCGCCACCTCGCGGCGGTCGATCAGGCGATCAAGGCCGGCGTGGACGTGCGCGGCTATTTCGTGTGGTCGCTGCTCGACAACTTCGAGTGGGCGTTCGGCTATGAACGGCGCTTCGGCGTGGTGCATGTCGACTACCGCACCCAGCAGCGCACCATCAAGCACAGTGCGCAGCTGATCTCAAAGTTCCTGCAGGAGCGCGCCGCGCGTACCTGATCCTGCGTGTTGTCCGATTTGTCCGACCCACTACAAACTGGACGCGAGCCGCCGTGCGCGGCGGCCCGCAGCCGACTTGCACAAGAAGGCAGGCTGACAGCCTGAAGGAGACGCAATGAGCAGCAGACGGTGGTTGGCCACTGGCGCAACGGCGCTGGCACTGGCCTGCGCCAGCAGCTTCGTACAAGCGCAGGCGCTGAAGGCGAACGTGATTCACTGGTGGACCTCGGGCGGCGAATCGGCGGCGATCCGTCAGTTCGCCGATGCGTACAACAAGGCGGGCGGCCAGTGGGTCGACAACGCGGTGGCCGGCGCCGACCAGGCGCGTGCCACGGCAATCAACCGGATCGTCGGCGGCGATCCGCCGACCGCCGCACAATTCAACACGTCGAAACAGTTTCACGACCTGATCGACCAGGGGCTGCTAAACAACGTCGACACGGTGGCCAACAAGGAAAACTGGGCGGCCATCTTTCCGGCGTCGATCCTCGACAGCATCAAGGTAAAAGGCCATTACTACGCGGCGCCGGTCGATATCCATATGCAGGCGTGGTTCTTCTATTCGAAGCCGGTGTTCCAGAAAGCGGGCATCGCCGCCGAGCCGCAGACCTTCGACGAGTTCGTCGGCGATCTCGACAAGCTGAAGAAGGCCGGCGTGATTCCGCTCGCATTGGGCGGCCAGCCGTGGCAGGAAAAAATCACCTTCGACGCATTGCTGGCGGACGTCGGCGGCACGGACCTTTATCTGAAGGTGTATCGCGAGCGCGACGCGAACGCGGTTAACTCCGCGGCGTTCAAGAAAGTGCTCGCATCGTTCAAGAAGCTGCACGATTATGTCGATACCGCGTCGCCGGGCCGCAACTGGAACGACGCGACCGCGCTGGTGATCACCGGTCGCGCAGGCGTGCAGATCATGGGCGACTGGGCCAAGGGCGAATTCTCGGCGGCCAACCAGACAGCGGGCAAGGACTTCGGCTGCTTCCCGGGCTTCGGGCCGCACTCGCCGTACATGGTGGCAGGCGACGTATTCGTGTTCCCGAAAACCGACAACGCCAACGCGATCAAGGCGCAGGATCTGCTCGCCACGGTGATGACCTCGCCGGCCGCGCAGGTCGCGTTCAGCGCGAAGAAAGGTTCGATTCCGATCCGCCCGGACGTCGATACGGGCCCGCTCGATATCTGTGCGAAAGAGGGCATTGCGATCATGAAGGACAAAGCGCGTCAGCTGCCGAACCCGGAGATGCTGATTCCGCCGGACGTGCAGGGCGCACTGACCGACGTGATCACCAATTTCTGGAACAAGAACCAGTCGGTCGACGACGCGCAAAAGGCTTTCGCCAGCGCGCTGAAGGGCTAAGCGCGCGATGGGCACGCTCAAGCCGGCGCTGCCGGAGCTTTCGGCGCGCACCCGGCCCGCGGCATCGGCCGCCGCGGCGGGGAGAGCCGGTCGCGGCCGCCCGCGCCGTGCGCGCTGGCACTTCGCCGCGTGGGTCGCGTTGTTGCCGATGCTGCTGACCGTCGTGTTCGCGTATCTCGGCACGATGCTGTGGACCGCGCGCGTATCGCTCAGCAACTCGCACACCTTTCCATCGAGCGACTTCGCGGGCTTCACGCAATACGTGCGGCTATTCCATAACGACCGCTGGCTGGTGTCGCTGCAGCACATTGTGCTGTACGGTGCGTGCTTTATCGTCGCGTGCCTCGTGATCGGCATGCTGCTCGCGATCTTTATCGATCAGCGCGTGGCGGGCGAGGGCGTGCTGCGCACGGTGTTCCTGTATCCGTACGCGATGTCGTTCGTCGCGACCGGGCTGGTGTGGCAGTGGATCCTCAATCCGGAGCTCGGCGCGCAGGCGCTGCTGCACCGGATCGGCTTCACGCATGCGCGTGTCGACTGGATCGTCGATCAGGATTCGGTGGTCTACACGATCGTGATCGCCACCGTGTGGCAAGCGTCCGGCCTCGTGATGGCGCTTCTGCTCGCCGGCCTGCGCGGCATCGACGACGAATTGTGGAAAGCCGCGCGTCTGGACGGCATTCCGCGCTGGCGGGTCTACGTGAGCATCGTGATCCCGATGCTCGGGCCATCGATCTCGACCGCGTTCGTGCTGCTGTTCGTGATGGTCGTGAAGCTGTACGACGCGGTGGTCGCGATGACGCAGGGCGGCCCGGGCACCGCGAGCGAAGTACCGGCGAAATTCATCATGGACTACCTGTTCGGCCGCGCGAATATCGGTCTGGCATCGGCGGCATCGGTGGTGATGCTGATGACGGTGCTGGCGATCCTCGCGCCGTTTTTCTACGCGCGCAGTCGCAGCGCTGTGCGAAAGGATGTCTGATGAGCACGCTCGGCGCTTCATCCTCTGAGCAATCCGCGCAACCGGCGCAACCCACGCCGATGCCGCCACGCCGCGGCGGCGCGCCACGCCGGCGCACGCGCTTCTCGCCGGCGCGCGCCGGCGTGTACGGCTTTCTGCTGATCGCCGCGCTGTTCTTCCTGCTGCCGCTGTACGTGATGCTGGTCACGTCGGTCAAGCCGATGACCGAGATCCGTCTCGGCAATCTGCTCGCATGGCCCGCGCAGGCCACCTTGCGGCCGTGGGTCGATGCATGGCAGGCCGCGTGCACCGGGCTCGACTGCAACGGCATTCGCGTCGGCTTCTGGAACT
Source organism: Paraburkholderia jirisanensis (assembly GCF_054782355.1). Classification (NCBI taxonomy): domain Bacteria; kingdom Pseudomonadati; phylum Pseudomonadota; class Betaproteobacteria; order Burkholderiales; family Burkholderiaceae; genus Paraburkholderia; species Paraburkholderia jirisanensis. The sequence continues at coordinate 88,918 of NZ_BAAGSQ010000025.1, forward strand.
CGGTGCGCATCGTGGTGCCGAGCACCGTGCTGTCGATCGCGGTGGGCGCGGTGAACGGCTATGCGCTATCGTTCTGGCGGCCGCGCGGCGCGGGCCTGCTGTTCGGCGTGCTGCTGCTCGGCGCGTTCATCCCGTACCAGGTGATGATCTACCCGATGGTGCGCGTGCTGGCGAGCGTGCATCTGTTCAGCTCGCTGCCGGGCATCGTCGCGATCCACGCGATCTTCGGCATGCCGGTGATGACGCTGCTGTTCCGCAACTACTACGCCGGCATCCCGGTCGAGCTGTTCAAGGCCGCGCGCATCGACGGCGGCGGCTTCTGGCGCATCTTCCTGCAACTGATGTTGCCGATGTCGCTGCCGATCATCGTGGTCGCGACCATCATGCAGGTCACCAACATCTGGAACGACTACCTGCTCGGCCTCGTGTTTGCCGGCACGCAGAACCTGCCGATGACGGTGCAGCTGAACAACATCATCAACACGACTACCGGCGAGCGCCTGTACAACGTGAACATGGCGGCGACCATTCTCACTTCGCTGGTGCCGCTCGCGGTGTACTTCGTGTCGGGCCGCTGGTTCGTGCGCGGCATCGCGCAGGGCGCGGTAAAAGGCTGACCGCAAAACAACGCAAGGCAATCACGCAGCGCAGGAGACAACGTTTGGCTACCGTACCGAATCTCACCAACGTCGCCGTGCGCGACCTCAGAATCGAGCTGGGTTCGAACACCGTGATCGACGCGCTCGATCTCGACGTGCACGGCGGCGAATTCGTCGTGCTGCTCGGGCCGTCGGGCTGCGGCAAGTCGACCCTGCTGCACAGCATCGCCGGGCTGATCGACGTGGCCGGCGGCAGCATCGAGATCGGCGGCGAGGACATGACGTGGGCCGACCCGAAAGATCGCGGCGTCGCGCTGGTGTTCCAGTCGTACGCGCTTTACCCGACCATGAGCGTGGAGCGCAACCTGTCGTTTGCGCTGCGCATCAACGGCACGCCGAAGGCGGAGATCGAGCGGCGCGTGGCGCGCGCCGCCGACATGCTGCAGCTCGGCCCGCTGCTCAAGCGCAAGCCGGCGCAACTGTCGGGCGGCCAGCGGCAGCGCGTCGCGATCGGCCGCGCGATCGTGCGCGAGGCCGACGTGTTCCTGTTCGACGAACCGCTATCGAATCTCGACGCAAAGCTGCGCACCGAACTGCGCCGCGAACTGAAACAGCTGCACCAGCGCCTCGGCGCGACGATGATCTACGTGACGCACGACCAGGTCGAAGCGATGACGCTCGCCACCCGCATGGCGGTGATGAAAAGCGGCGTGATCCAGCAGTTCGGCACGCCGGCGGAAGTCTATGCGCGGCCGGAAAACCTGTTCGTCGCGACCTTCCTCGGCTCGCCGGCGATGAACCTGCTGCGCGGCACACTGGCGCGGCAAGGCGACAGCGTGCGGTTTCACGCGCCGCATATCGAACTCGACGTGTCGCGCTACCCGTTTCGCGCCGTGCCGGCCGCGGGCGAGCCCTGCGTGCTCGGTGTGCGGCCCGAGGATGTGCACCTGCGGCCGGGCAGCGACGCAGCGCAGCGAGCCAAAGTGGAACTGGTTGAGCCGATGGGCAACCACCGGGTAATCTGGCTCGATTATCATGACGCGCAGATCGCATCGATCGATCAGCATAAAACGCCGGTTGCGGTGGGCGACTCGGTGGCGTTCGCGATCGACGATGCGCATATTTCGCTGTTCGGCGAGGCAAGCGGCACCCGCCTCTGACCGGCACGCTCACGAAGGCACGGGAGGCGGCACAGTGGCAACCCTGAAAGACGTCGCAGAACGCGCGGGTGTAGGGCTATCGACAGCGTCGCGCGCGCTGTCCGGCAAAGGCCCGGTCTCGGCCGAAGCGGCTGCGCGGGTGCAGGCGGCGATCGCGGAGCTGAACTTCCGCCCATCGTCGATCGGCCGCGCGATGGCCACGCAGTCGCTCGGCATCATCGGCCTGTTCGTGCCGACCTTCTTCGGCTCCTACTACGGCACGATCCTGAAAGAAACCGATACGCAGCTGCGCGCGGTGCATCGTCACGTGGTGGTGGCGACCGGCTGCGGCGAGTCGTCGCCGCGCGAGCAGGCAATGGAGGCGGTGCGCTTTCTGATCGGCCGCGACTGCGACGGCGTGGTGGTGATCAGCCACGATCTGTACGACGAAGACCTGCATGCGCTGCATCAGCTGCATCCGCGCATCGTGTTCCTGAACCGCGCGTTCGATGCGCTGCCCGACGCGTCGTTCTGCGCCGATCACCGGCGCGGCGGCGAGCTGGCCGCGGCCACGCTGATCGAGCATGGGCACCGGCAGATCGCGGTGGTGTCCGGGCCGTTCAGCGCGTCGGACAATATCGCGCGTCTCGACGGTTTTTTCGACGAACTGGCGCGTCACGGCATCGGCCGCGAAACCGTGACGCTAGTCGAATCGGACTTTTCGCCGGAAGGCGGCTACGAGGCAGCGCAGACGCTGCTCGATATGAAGCGGCCATTCACCGGCATCTTCTGTGCGAACGACACGATGGCAATCAGCGTGCTGGCGCGCTTCCAGCAGCAGGGCATTTCGGTGCCGCGCGACGTGTCGGTGATCGGCTACGACGACGACTACGCATCCGCTTATGCGGCGCCCGCGTTGACCTCGGTACATATTCCAACCGCTGAACTGACCCGCAATGCGGTGCGCTGGCTGATCAATCACTGCTACCGCACGTCGTGGGACATCGAACGGGCGTTTCCGGTGTCGGTGACGATGCGCGCATCGGTCGGGCCGGCGCCGGCGCGGGCGATCAACGGGTAGCGCTTTCGCTTTCGCCTGCGCCTTCGGTTGTGCCTTTGTCTTCGCTTGCGAACTGCTCGCGCAGCACGTACTTCTGGATCTTGCCCGACGGCGTTTGCGGCAAGTGCTCGACGAAACGCCAGTGGCGCGGCGTCTTGTACGGCGCCAGATGCGCGCGGCAATGCGCGAACAGCGCCGCTTCATCGGGCCGCGCGCCGGCGGCCGGGCGAATGTAGGCGACCACCACTTCACCCCAGTGCGCGTCGGGCACGCCGATTACCGCGGCGTCCGCGACCCCTGGATGGGTGACCAGCACATCCTCGATTTCGCGCGGATAGATGTTCTCGCCACCACGGATGATCATGTCCTTGAGCCGGCCGCACACGCGCAGATAGCCGTGCACGTCGAGGCTGCCGAGATCGCCGGTGTGCAGCCAGCCTTCCGTGTCGAGGGTGCGCGCGCTGGCGTCGGCGTTATCGAAATAGCCGTGCATCACCGCGTAGCTGCGCGCGTAGATCTCGCCGACCGTATCGAGCGGCACAGTCGCGCCGCTCAGCGGGTCGACGATCTTCACTTCGGTATTCGGCAGCGGCCGGCCAACTGTCATCGCACGTGTTTCGAACGGTTCGCCGGCACGCGTATGGGTGATGTACGGGCAGTGCTCGGTGAGGCCGAAACCGATCGTCACGCGGGCCGGCGTCAACTGCTCGATGCGCCGCGCGAGTGCTTCCGGCACCGGCGCGCCGCCGAGCGCGGCGAGGCGCCACGCGGACAGGTTGCGCATGGCAAGGCCCGGCTGTTCGAGCAACGCGACGGCCATGGTCGGCACCAATAGCGTCAGCGAGCCGCGCTCGGCTTCGATCAGGTCCAGCATCAGCGGCGCGTCGAAGCCGGGCAGCAGCACGTGCGTGCCGCCGGTCTGCAGCGCGCCCAACGTGACGAGGCCACAACCGGCAGTGTGAAACAGCGGCAGCGGGTTGATCCAGACGTCGCCTTCGCGCGCGCCGCTCGCTTCGGCGTAAAAGCGCGCATTGTTGACCAGCCCGCGGTGCCGCAGCATCGCGCCCTTCGGAAAGCCGGTGGTGCCCGACGTGTACTGGATCTGCGCGACCGCATCGGGCGCGACTTCCGGGAGTCTGGCTGGCAGGTTTTCTTCGTCGGCGGCGAATGGCAGTGCGTCGAACGGCACGATCTCGCGCAGTTGCGGCAGGTCGTGGCGCACGGCTTCGATGATGGCGAGCATGTCGCGCTCGCGATAGCGGCGCGGCGCGAAGCAGGCAGCTGCCTTCGACTGCCTGAGCACGTAGGCGAGTTCGGCCGCCTGAAACGCCGGGTTCACGGTGACCAGCACCAGCCCGGCGAGTGCCGCGCCGAGTTCGAGCAGTAGCCATTCAGGGCTGTTGTTGCCCCACACGGCGATGTGCTCGCCGGGCTGCAGGCGCCGCAGCAGCCCGTGCGCGAGACGTTCGGCCGCATCCAGCAGGTCGGCGTAGGCCCACGAGCGGCGCGCGTGGCGCGCGGCAATACCCTCAACCAGCGCAATCCGGCCGGGATAACTGCGTGCCGCGGCGCGCAGCGCATCGCCGACCGTGCGCTCGAGAACTGGCCGCGAGGTGTCGGCAAGCCAGTGGGAGCGGGGCGGCGCGGTGCCGGCGGAAGCGAGCATGGGAAGGTCCTTGCGTCTCGTGGGTTTGGTTGCGCGTGGCACGCAACGCGGTCTTGCAGAGGAGAACGCACGGGGGCTTCGATTATTCCTGTGCTGGCGGTGGCGCTGGTGTTGGCGTTGGCACTAGCACGGGACTAGCACGGGGCTGATACTGGACTTGCACATGCACATGCACATGCACATGCACATGCACATGCACATGCACTGGCACTGGCACTGGCACTGGCACTGGCATCGGCATCGGCATCGGCATCGGCATCCGCAGGCGATAGCCGTCGCCGTTCATGCATGCGATGCCGCGTACCGTGTTGCTATTCGATCAGCGCTGCCTGGCGCATCCAGTTTCTCAGCGCGGCCTCCGTGCAGCCCTTGCTGCGCCAGCCGATATGCCCATCGGGCCGTATCACCCACACTGTGCCGCCCGGCGCGCGAAACGCTGCGGCGAATTCGCGCGCACTATCGGTGAACACGGGGATGCGTTCATCACGCGGCAATCCGCTGTCAGGCGAGGCGATGATGAGTGCGTCGGCCGCGCTGCCTAGCACAGCGGCAAGCGTGCGAAAGCCGTCGATGCAAGCCTCGAGCTGCGCGGCGGGTGTAGTGGCGTTCGCTGCGATGCCGCTGTCCGGGTTGCCATTCAAGGCATCGCTGCTCATCGCATCGTCATCCGTCGCATCGTGAGGCGCCGCGTCGCCGTGCAGCGCGTCGGCACGCGCCATATTGCCGCTCGCTGCTTTGCCGCCGATCGCATCGACGCGCACCGCATCGACGCCGATCGAGTCGCCACCCGTCGCGTCGCCACCCGTCGCGTCGCCACCCGTCGCATCGACATAGCCAAGCAGCGTATGCCGCCCGCGCCCCACTCGCTGCTGAAGCCGCGTCGCATGCCCGACGAACGGTTGCGTGAGCCCATCGACGTCCGGCACGCGGTCGCCCGGCGCGGGCAGCGCAGCGTCGAACTGCGGGCAGGCGTCGGCCACCAGCGGGCTGTCGCGATAGCCGACCAGCAATTGCGTTTCGCGCATGCCCGGCAGCGCAGCGCGTTGCGCGAGCACGGCGTTCATCGCGCGGGTCGTCGCCTCGACGACATCGAGTCCGACCGGCCGCCGCTCCGCCGAGTAGCTGTCGACCAGCGCAGGCTGTGCGAGCCCGCGCGCCGCGAGCGACAGTTTCCACGCCAGATTGTGCGCATCCTGCAGCCCGGTGTTCATCCCCTGGCCACCGACTGGCGGATGGATATGCGCCGCGTCGCCTGCGATCAGCACGCGGCCGCGGCCATAGGAAGGCGCGATCCGATGGCTGACCCGATACACCGACGACCAGCGCAGCGACGACAGCTGCGTGTCTGGCGGCAGCACCGGCAGCATCATCGCGTTGAGCTGCTCGAAATCCGGCGCACCGGCCGCGAGCAACTGCGCCGCGAGTTCTTCCGCCTCGACGATCACCGACAGCCGGTAGCGCCGCACCGAGCCGCGCACCGGCACCGCGGCGAGCGACGACACCGCGCGTGCGCTGCCGGACCAGCTGAAGCGATACATCGGACCACGCGGCAAGCGCCAGTCGACGTCGAGATCGGCGAGCGCGAAGGTCTGCGCATAACGGCCGCCTTCATAAGGCAGATCGAGTTGCGTGCGCACCGTGCTGCGCGCGCCGTCGCACCCGACCAGCCAGCGGCAGCGCATCTCGCGCAGTGCACCATCCGCGCCGCGCAGGCGGGCGAGCACATGGTCGGACTGCTCGCTGAAGCCCTCGAGCACAGTGCCGTATTCGACGTGCCCGCCGTGCTGCCCGAGCGCGCCTTCGAGCAGCCGCTCGGTTTCGAATTGCGCGAGCGACAGCGCGCCGTACGGCAGGCCGCTTTCGTGCAAGCCGCTTTCCTGCAGGCTCATTGCGTCGGCGGGCGCACCGTCTTGCCAGCTCTCTACGCCGGTGACCCACACGCCCGCATCGATTGCCGCATCGGCCAGCCCGAGGGTGTCGAAGATTTCGAGCGTGCGGGCGGTTACGCCGAGCGCCTTGCAGAAGAACGTGCGCTCGGCCATCTGGTCGACCAGATGCACGGCGATGCCGTCGCGGCGCAGTTCGGCGGCAAGCAGCAAGCCGACCGGCCCCGCGCCGGCAATCAGCACATCGGTGGAATCTTTCATGATCCGGTGGCCTCCGTGTGTGGTGTTTTTCCTTGCGTGGAGCGAAGCGGCGGCAGCCCAATGGCGCGTAGCGCGACGCGACGCATCGTCGGCGCGTGCCAGCTTGCACGATGATAGGCGAAGGGGATGCGCTGCACCAATCCGTCGGGGCGTCTCGTGGCCGATGTCGCCGACGTGGCGGATGTTTAGGAACGCTTGTGTATTTGCCGCGTGGCATGCGGCGCGGCACGGTGCGGCATTGCCTTGCATCGAGAGTCTTGCACTTCAGTGTTTGCTCAGTGTCTGCTCAGTTTCTGTTCAGTGTCTGCTGGAGATGCCCTGTGCGCCCGCACGGCGCTGCGCACGGCCCATCTTACGTGTAGCTTGCGCGAACGGAATAAAGCGCTCATTCGGGTGTTGTGCTGGTATCGCCGCGGCGGCATTGGCGACATCGGCGGCTGCGCGGTGGCCGCGGCAGCAACGGCAGCAATTGGCCGCAGCAGCTGCAACGGCAGACCGTACGGGCGGGCGCCCGGTTCTCTTCGCACAACCCTTCCAGGAACGCAACAATGAACACGGCAACACTGAAGCATCGCGACGGCCAGCCCGTCGACCAGGCGGTCATCGACACTTTCCGGCGCGAATTCGAAGGGCAGGTGCTGATGGCCGGCGACGACGCTTACGACACCGCGCGCCGCATCTGGAACGCGAGCATCGACAAGCATCCCGGCATGATCGCGCGCTGCGCGAACCGCCACGACGTGGCGCGCGCGGTGAAGTTCGCGCGCGCGCACAACGTGCTCGCGTCGGTGCGCAGCGGCGGCCACAACGTCGGCGGCCGCGCGCTGTGCGACGACGGCATCGTGATAGACCTGTCGGCGATGAACCGCGTGAGCGTCGAAGTCGAAGCGCGCAAGGTCCACGTGCAAGGCGGCGCGCTGCTCGACGACCTCGACCGCGCCACGCATCCGCATGGCCTCGCCGTGCCGGCCGGGGTCGTGCCGAAGACCGGCATCGCGGGGCTCACGCTGGGCGGCGGCGTCGGCTGGCTGGTGCGCAAGTACGGCATGAGCATCGACAACCTGCTGGGCTGCGAAGTCGTGACGGCGCAAGGCGATATCGTCACCGCGGACGCCGGCACCAACCCCGATCTGTTCTGGGCGCTGCGTGGCGGCGGCGGCAACTTCGGCATCGTCACGGCGTTCACGTTTCGCGCGCAGCCGGTCAAGACCGTGCTCGGCGGGCTGATCCTGTGGCCGCGCAGCGAAGCGGGCGCGCTGCTGCGCATGTACCGCGATTTCATTCCGGGCGCGCCGGAAGAACTGACTGCGTACGCAGGCATGGTCAGTACGCCGGATGGTGTTCCGGTCGCGGGGCTGCTCGTGTGCTGGTGCGGCGATATCGCGGAGGGCGAGCGCGTGCTCGAGCCGCTACGCAAGTTCGGCACGCCGGTGCTCGACGCGATCGAACCGATGCCGTTTCCGGCGATGCAGGCCATCGTCGGCAATTCGTTTCCGGACAACATGCAGAACTACTGGAAATCGACCTTTCTGAAGGCGCTTTCCGATGACGCAATCGATACGCTGGTGGCGCAGGCCGAGCTGATGAAATCGCCGCTGTCCGGGCTGCTGGTCGAATACTACGGTGGCGCGGCGTCGCGCGTCGGGCACGCGGATACCGCATTCGCGCAGCGCAGTGGGCTGTACAACGTCGGCATCACCGGGCAGTGGCCCGATCCGGCGGAAAACGACCAGCATATCGGCTGGGTGCGTGGCACGTTCGATGCGCTGCAGCCTCACTCGAACGGCGACTATCTGCTGAACTTCAGCAGCGAGGAAGTGCTGGACCGCACCAAGGCCGCGTTCGGCGACAACTACACGCGGCTCGCACAGGTGAAGGCGAAATACGATCCGACGAATTTCTTCTCGATCAATCAGAACATCAAGCCTGCTGCCTGATGGGGCGGTCACGGCATACGGCGCGCGCCGTATGCCGTGCGGTGTGGAGTAGGGCTGGGTCAGTGTGGTTTTGCTGCTGCATGATTGCCGTGCAGTAGCGGCACGCCGGCGGGGCCTCGTATTGCACGCGGCGCTTGCAGCATGCGGTGTTTGCTATACGTGGCGCCTGCAGTACGCAGCGTTTGCTGCATGTGTCGATGCGTCGTGCGGGCGCCCGTCGCGTGTTTTCGTCACACACGGGCCGCTGACGAGGCGATGCGGGCATCGCTCGCCACGGTATCGTCGATCGGGAAGTGCAGCAGCGCGGCAACGAGGCTGGCGATGGCCGTCGCGCCCCACACCAGCGAATACGAGCCGGTCACGTCGAATACATAGCCGCCGAGCCACGCGCCGAGGAACGAGCCGAGCTGGTGACTCAGAAAGCACACGCCGAATAGCGTGCCCAGATGACGGGTGCCGAATACCTTTGCGACCAGCCCGCTGGTCAGCGGTACGGTGCCGAGCCACGTGAGCCCCATCACGGCGGCGAACAACACGACCGATAAGGTCGATTTCGGTAGCACGAAGAACGCCGCGATCGCCGCACCGCGGATCAGATACAGCCAGCCGAGCACGAATTGCTGGCGAAACCGCCCGCCGAGCCAGCCGCAGGCCCAGCTGCCCACCATATTGAACAGGCCGATCAATGCGAGTGCCGTGGCGCCCAGACCGAGCGGCATGTGGCACAGAAACAGGTATCCCGGCAGATGCGTTGCGATGAACGCGAGCTGGAAGCCGCAGGTGAAAAAGCCGAGGGTCAGCAGGCGATAGCCGCGGTGGTGCGCAGCTTGCGAGAGCGCATCGCGCAGCGATGGCGATGATGATGCTGCCGTCGTTGTCGCCGCCGTGGGTGTCGTTGCTGCCGACACGTTGCCTCGCGCGGCCAGCGCCGCATCTGCACCCGCACCCGCACCCGCACCCGCACCCGCACCCGCACCCGCACCCGCACCCGCACCCGCACCCGCACCCGCACCTGCACCCGCACCCGCACCCGCACCCGCGCCACCGCGTCGATCCAGAACGATGCCCAGCGGCGCGGCGGCGAGCATCACGAACGCCAGCACGATCAGCGAAGTCGCGACACCGCCATGTTCGCGCACCACTTGCGCGAGCGGCACCATCAGTACCTGGCCGAGCGAGCCCCCGGCGCTGGCGATGCCCATCGCGAGGCTGCGCTGCTCGGCGGTTGCGACGCGGCCGACGGCGCTCAGCACCACGCCGAAGCTGGTGCAGCTGATGCCGATGCCGACCAGCACCCCGAGCCCAAGCACCAGCGTCCAGCTCGACCATGCATAGGCCGCGAGCGCCAGACCTGCCGCGAAGGTCGCAGCGCCGAACGCAACCACCGGTGCGGCGCCGTGCCGGTCGGCGGCGGCGCCCGCGAACGGCTGTGCGAAACCCCACACGAGGTTGTGCAGTGCGATGGCGAATGCGATCTGCGTGACCGGCATGCCTCGATCGAACGAGAATGGGCCGATGAACAGGCCAAAGGTCTGCCGTATACCCATCGCGGCGCTCATGATCAGCCCGGCCGCGACGATGACCCATAACGTCTGGTTGCGTGCAAACCGGGTTGCGGCGGGCGAGCCGCCGCGCTGTGCTGTCGACATGGTTGTGCGTCCTCCTGACTGCTCATGGTGGCAGTGCCGGGGAGCGGCGACAAAGGAAAAGTTTTTGACGACGGGTGAAAGAATTTCACCCGTCCAACTGCAGCGAGCGGCCGGGGTGGCGGTTGTGGACTTCGCCGCGGCCGCGCCTTCAACGGGCCGCGGCCGGCGCTTTCGACGCTACCGCGGGCAGCGCAAGCGCTGCATCGCCGGTGGCCTGCGCAACGGGTTCGATGGTCGCGGCCTCGGCAAGCAGCCACTGCCTGAACGCCAGCAGATCGGGCCGCTGGTCGGCGCCTGGTGCGCTGATCAGCCAGTACACGGATTCTGCCTGCAATACCTTGTCGCTTGCTTCTACCAGCGTGCGCGCGCTCAACTCGGCGGCTGTCATCGGCAGACGGGCGAGTGCGACGCCGAGGCCGTTCACGGCCGCTTCGAGCGCAAGCGCTATGGTATCGAAGCGCAGGCCGCCGGACGCGTCGAGGGTGTCGTCGCCGGTGCTGTTGCCGTTGCCGTTGCCGTTGTCGTTGTCGTTGTCGTTGTCGTTGTCGTTGTCGTTGTCGTTGTCGTTGTCGTTGTCGTTGTCGTTGTCGTTGTCGGTGTCGGTGTCGGTGTCGGTGTCGGTGTCGTTGTCGTTGTCGGTGTCGGTGTCGGTGTCGGTGTCGGTGCTGTTGCCGGTGCCGGTGCCGGTGCCGGTGCCGGTGCCGGTGCCAGTGCCAGTGCCAGTGCCAGTGCCAGTGCCAGTGCCAGCGTCAGCGTCAGCGCCAGTGCCATCGATCCACGCCTGCCAGTCCGTGCTGGCGGTATCGACATGAATCAGTGTGGCGCGGCGCAGATCGGTGCGCCCTTGTGCGTCGCGCAGCGTCTCGAGATAAGCGGGGCTGCACACCGGCACGAGACGCTCGCCGAACAGCCGCTCGCAGGTCGCGCCCGGCGGCGGTCCGCGCATCAGGCGCAGCGCGAAATCGAAACCGTCGAGTGGAAACGCCACCTGGCGTCGCGAGGTGTCGAGCCGCACGCTGACATTCGGCCAGTGCTCGCGAAACTGCGCGAGACGCGGCACCAGCCAGCGCGACGCGAGCGTCGGCGCGCAGCTCACCGCGATCGTACGGTTTGCGCGCCGGTCCGGCAGGCGCTGCGTGCCGATCGCAATCAGCTCGAACGCTTCGGCGATATACGGCAGATACAGCGCGCCTGCGGCGGTCAGCGAAAGCTTGCGCGTCTCGCGTACGAACAGTTCGACGCCGAGCGTCCGCTCGAGACCAACGATGCCATGGCTGACCGCACTCGGCGTGACGTTCAGTTCCTGCGCGGCGAGCTTGAAGCTTTGATGCCGGGCGGCGGCTTCGAAAAAGCGCAGTGAAGAAAGCGGCGGTAGACGAAGCGGCATGACGCGATCCTTGATCGATGGCTGCGTGCCGCGTGAGGCACGTCAGGCTTCAAAGATATCAAATGATCGAGGCTCGCTCGTTTCGAGGCCTGTGACGAGCGCCAGGTCTCCGTGAAAAATCCCAATTATTGACAAGCCGACCAAAAATTCGTCGCATGGGGAAAATCGATGCATCGAATGATCACGTTATTCGTGCAAGGCTTAAAAAAACTCTTGATTAGCAAACGCAGATATCAAATCGATGTGGCAACATCGATCGCTATGGACTGCTGCATCATAAAAAGAGCGCAATAAGAAAAGCCGGTGAGTTCGGCACGTGCGCGCTAGCGTCGCGTAGAAATCGATTCGCCTAACGAAGCTTTGCTTCTTTGTTTATTCGCTTCCCTGATTTTCGCCAACAGGTCACACCATACTGGAATCGATTTTTTCAACGCAAGGAGGAAGTTGCATGCCACGTCCCGTGAACACCCAGCGGCGCCGTCTGCTCGGTACCGCGCTAGCCGGTGTCAGCCTGATGGAGCTGGGATTGAGCGGAGTTGCGCACGCCCAGTCGGGCCATGCCACCCACAGCGCCAAAGCCGCGAAGCTCGACGCGGCGTTCAACGACATCAAACAGATCGACGCCGGCGCGCTCAACATCGGTTATGTCGATGCGGGCCCGCAGAATGGCCCGGTGGTGATCCTGCTGCACGGCTGGCCGTATGACATCTACAGCTTCGCCGAAGTCACGCCGCATCTGACGGCGGCCGGCTATCGCGTGATCGTGCCGTATCTGCGCGGTTACGGTTCGACGCGCTTCCTGTCGGCCGATACGCCGCGCAACGGCCAGCAAGTGGCGACCGCGGTCGATGCGGTGGCGTTGATGGACGCGCTGAAGATCGATCAGGCAGTGCTCGGCGGCTACGACTGGGGCGGCCGCACAGCCGACTCGATCGCGGCGCTGTGGCCCGAACGCTGCAAGGCACTGGTCTCCGTGAGCGGCTATCTGATCGGCAGCCAGGCGGCGAACAAAAAGCCGCTGCCGCCGAAGGCCGAACTGCAGTGGTGGTATCAGTACTATTTCTCGACCGAGCGCGGCGCACTCGGCTACGCTGAAAACCGCGATGCATTCAACAAGCTGATCTGGCAACTGGCATCACCGAAATGGAAGTTCGACGATGCGACCTACGCGCGCACAGCCGCATCGTTCCAGAACCCGGATCATGTGGCGGTGGTGATCAGCAACTATCGCTGGCGCCTCGGGCTCGCGCAGGGCGAAGCGAAATACGACGAACTCGAAACGCGTCTGGCCGCGGGGCCGACCATCGGTGTACCGACCATCACGATGGAAGGCGATGCGAACGGCGCACCGCATCCCGAGCCCGCTGCATACGCGAAGAAGTTCACCGGCAAGTACCGGCATATCAATGTGGGCGGCGGTATCGGCCACAACCTGCCGCAGGAAGCGCCGAAGGCGTTCGCCGACGCGATTCTCGCCGTCACGCATCTGTGATGCGGCGCGCGGCGGACGGCCGCGCGCTTGAACCCCCGTCGAGCTGCTTACGGGGTTTCCGCGATCGCGGAAGCCCCGGCGCATGCGCGCCGGTACGACGCGAATTCTTCGGCAAGGAATCAGCCAGGGAGGAATAGCTGATGCAACGAACCACTACCGTGTGCGCGACGCTTGCAGTCGCGCTTCTATGGTCGGCTGCGCAATCCAACGCGTATGCGGACGAGCCCAAAGCGAACACCGCGAATCCGAATGCATCGCCGATCTACGGTGTGACGATTGCGCCAGGGTATCGGAAGTGGGAGGTGATCGCCCCATCTCAGGAGGCGCCGCCACTGGATGAACTGCGCGTCGTGCTAGGCAATCCACAGGCGATCAAGGCGATCGAGAAAAGCACGCTGCCATATCCGGACGGCACGATTCTCGTGAAGCTCGCGTACAAGCGCAAGCAGTCGGCGGATTTTCCGGCTGCCACCGTGCCGGGCCAGCCGACCACCGTGCAGGTGATGGTGAAGGATTCGCGTCGCTATGCCGCGACCGGCGGCTGGGGATTCGGACGCTTTATCGACGGCAAGCCGGTCGACGAGGCGCAACACAAGACCTGCTTTGCATGCCACGAGGCGCGCGTGAAAAGCCGCGATTATGTGTTCACGCGCTTTGCGCCCTGAGTTGTTCTTCGAGCATGCATCGGCATGCCGTGCGGCGCTTCGCGGCTGCGCGCAGCGTTGGCAGCATGCGCGTGAAACTCCGCCCGAACCTTAGCGCGAAGAAACGGCGATAAAGCGGACGCCCTGGTTGATCGCGCAACGATATTCGCCGCGTGGCGTCGCCGTAGCGGCGCTATCCGCAGCGAGCGCGACAATCACCGTTACGCTCTGATCCGGTGCGACACGATAGCGCACGTAGTTGGTCGACGGGTGGTTTTGCGCGTCGAGCGTGCGATGCGCGTCGATAAACACGATGACGCGGTCTGGGCCAACGAAGTACGAATCGATGCGCACGCCGCCGCGCACGTTGGGGCCATGGTCGCCTTCTTTGGACGTGCAGCGACTGAGATCGACTTGCACACTGATCGCATTGCCTTGTGCAAGCGCCTGGTCGAGTGCCGCGTAGTCGGCCAGCGTGTTGGCCTCGGGTGCTGCCTGCGCTGCGCCGCTTAAACCCGCCAGCGCCGCGCACAAGGCGAGGCCGGCAAGTTTCCGGCCTGCGGCGAACGCACTCTGAAATTCGCTTTGGAAAATGCGCGTACAGCGCACGTCGGTGGGCTGCGCGTCGAGGTGGCGTTGCAATACTGGGCGGTTCTTCATGAATATTTCGCACTGAGGCACGTAATCGGGGCAGCGCTATTGAAGCGCACCACGTCGGCCATCGAGTTCGGAATCGGAAGCGGCGGCATCCCGTGCGAAGTATTTGTGCGCAAGATGCGCCGATCCGCACGAACATGCGGATGTCTGTCGCTCACGCAGCGTTCGACGCCTGCTCAGCCGCGGCCGCCGCCCAATGCCCAACGCAGCGCACCACAGCTGCCCGCGTATTGCCGAGATGCTCACGCGTTTGCGCATACACCGCCGGTTCGTCGCGTGTGCGATACGCAGCGAGCAGTGCCGCATGCTCATCGTTATTGCTGGCCATGATGTCCTGCTGCACGTGCATCGCAAGCGCGACGTACGGCCGCGCGACGCCCGACAGCGCGCTGACCATCGAGAACAGCCGCGTGTGCGCTTCGCACGCAACCAGATGCTCGTGAAAGGTCACATTGAGCACGGCCCACGCTTCCGGCGAGGCAGTCGCGCTCATCGTGCGATGGCAGGCCTGTGCGGCGTCGAGTTGCGACGCCGTCGCATGCCTGCAGGCTTTCTGCGCGAGCATCGGCTCGAGCACCATACGCAGTTCGTAGATCTCGTCGACATCACCGGCGGTGAGCCCACGCGTGACGACGCCCTTATTCGGATCGATCGACACCAACCCTTCGCCACGCAGATCGCGAAACGCCTCGCGCACCGGTGTCGTGCTCACATTGAGCCGCGTGGCCACTTCCTCCTGGCGCAGCCGCGTGTTCGCCGGATAAAGACCGCTCAGGATTTCCGCGCGCAACGTGCTGAGCACGTATTGCTGTGCGGTCTGGAAGTGTCTGGCCAAGGGCGCGCCTCTGCTATGCGGATGAACGGGATCGTCTAGTGAAACGCCGGCAGTGCTGCTTGCGCCCACGCGGCCGCTTGCAGCAATCGCAGATCCGCGCCGCGCGCGCCGATCAGCTGAAAGCCAAGCGGTAAGCCATTCGCTGCGCGTCCCGACGGCAACGTGATGGCAGGCATGCCGAGAAAACTCCAAGCCGCGCAGAACGTCGCATCGCCGGTGTAATCGAGCCCGAGCGGCGCAGCGCCGGTAGCGGGCGGCGACACCGCGATGTCGCAGCCGCCGAGAAACGCGGCGGATTGCGCGCTCAGCTCCGTCTGCAGCGCACGCGCGTCGTCATACTGCGCGGCCGATACTTGCGCGCCTGCCGCAAGCAGCGCCTTCATCACGTCGCTGACCTTGTCCGGATGCTCGGCGGCGAGCGGCCCGATGTTACGCAGCGCTTCCACTTGCAGAATCGTGTTGAGCGCATCGATCAGCACCGGCAGGTCGACGTGCAGATCGAGTTCGAGCGTCTGCACGCCGGCAGCCTGCAGCCGTTCAAGCGATGCATTGAAGTTGGCTTGCTGCTCGTCGTCGGCGCGTTGCCAGAGCGAGGTGCGGATCACGCCGACCGAGTGCGGCCGTTGCGGCGCGAAATAACCGCTCCATGCGGCGGCCGACGCGAGCACTTCGGGTTTGCGATCGGCGAACAGCGCATGGGCAAGCGCAATATCATCGACACTTCTGGCAAAGAAGCCGACGTGGTCGAGCGACTGCGACAGCGGATGCACGCCCGCATTCGGCACGCGGTCATGCGTCGGCTTGAAGCCGACTACGCCGCAATACGCGGCTGGGCGGATCACCGAGCCGAGCGTCTGCGTGCCGATCGCAAGCGGCACGATGCCCGCGCCCACTGCGGCGGCCGAGCCGCTCGACGAGCCGCCCGGCGTATGCGCGGTGTTCCATGGGTTGACCGTCGGGCCCGGCTCACGCCACGCGAATTCAGTGGTCACCGTCTTGCCGAATACGGTGCCGCCATATGAGCGCAACTGCTTGACGATCTCGGCGTCTTCCTTCGGCAGATGGCCTTGATAGATGCGCGAGCCGTAGGTGGTCGGCATGTCGGTGGTGGCGACCAGATCCTTGACGGCGATCGGCAAACCGGCGAGCGGTTTGGCCGCGGTCGCCGCATCGATCGGCGCATAACGTTCGGGGCGAAAGCAGAATGCCTTCAGTTGCGGCTCGCGTTCGGCGGCGCGCGCGACGGCCTGCGCGAGGCGCGCTTCGCACGCGTCGGTATCGCCGCGGCTCGCGATCAGCGCAGCAGCGCATGACGGGTTTTCGATGTTCATGACGGTGTTCGAAGTGGAAGAAGGGACGATGCAGCCTGGACCACGCACGCCACGCGCACTGCTGCGCGAGCGCGCGTGGCGCCCAGTCTACGACGTTCTGCGCGGTACGAGCGCCGCGACACGTCGCCGGCTGGCTATTTGCCGCTCGCCGCCTTCGCAAACGAATTGTCGACAGCGCTCGCGTACGTCACGCTGCCGGGCTTGATATTGCCGATGAATTCCTGCAGATCGAGCGCATTGCGAAACGCCTGCTCGGAAATCTCCGGCGTTTCCGCGTAGATTTTCTGGCCGATCAAGCGGTCCACTGCGCTATCGACCACCGCCTTCGACAGCGTCGGGAATTCGCTTTCGGCTACTGCCTTCGCGGTGGTCGGCGAACTCTGGATCAACGCTTCCGCTTCGCCGATCGCCTTGACGAATTCGCTGACCATCTGCGGCCTGGCCTTGATCGTCGCGGCAAGCGTATCGATGGTCGAGAACGCGTAGCCGCCCGGGTACGCCTTCGGGAACGCGTAAAGGATCTTGTAGCCTTGTGCGAGGCCTTCATCGGCTTGCGGTTCGTAAAGCGCGGCTGCATCCGAGCGCCCCGCACCGACCGGCGACAGCTCGGTGCCGATCTGCACGGTGTTGAGCTTCACGTCGCCGATGTTCTGTTCCTTGAGCAGACGCTGCAGCAGGTACGTGCTGGTGGTCGGCGGCAGCGCGGTTGCGACATTCTTGCCGGCGAGGTCGGACGCGTTTTTCAGCGGCGAATTGCCCGGTGCGATCACCCATACCGGCACGCCGGCCACCACGTTTGCGACGTTCACGAGCGTCGCGCCTTTCAGGTTGGCGAGGCTCGCCGTCATCGGGTCTTGCAGCGAGAAGTCCGCATGACCGCCGATCACCGCAGCCACGCCGGCAGCGCCACCGCCTGCGGTGACTTTCTGCACATCGAGCCCGTGCTTCGCGAAGATGCCCTTGTCGATGCCGACATACAGCGGCAGATACTGGATCGACTGAAACGCCTGGTAGACCACGACTTTCTCGGGCGGCGCGGCATATGCCCCGTGCGCGACGAGCCCCGTAGCAAATGCCGCTGCGCAGGCCGCGCGCAGGTGCTTTACCGTTTTGTTTTCCATGTGACGATCCTTTTTTCGGCGAATTGAACGATCCAGGTGAGAAGCGTAGCCATCAGTGTCAACACGATGATGCCGAGCCAGACGGTATTGAGGTCGAACAGCGAGCCGGCGACGAACACCGCGTGGCCGAGGCCGGCCTGCGATGCGATGTACTCGCCGACTACCGCGCCGATCAGCGCAAAGCCGATGTTCACGCGCAATGTCGAGAAGATCCACGGCAGCGCGCTGGGCACGATCAGCTTGCGAAAGATCATCGACGGCCGTGCATTGAACGAACGGAACAGGTTCAGCAGATCGCGATCGACTTCGCGGGCCGCGGCGCACGACGAGATCATCGCGACCGCAAAGGTCGAGATCGCGGCGAGCCACACTTTCGAGGTCATGTCGGAGCCGAACCAGATCACGATCAGCGGGCCGAGCGCGATCTTCGGGATGCTGTTGAGCAGCACCGAGAAACCTTCGGCGACGCCCGACACGCGCGGCACGAACCACAGCAGCAGACCGAGACCGATGCCCAGACCGCTGCCCACCACGAGGCCGACCACCGTTTCATAGAGCGTGGTGAGCGTATCGGGTATCAGCGTGCCTTGCGCAAGGCTGATTTGCGCGGTCTTCACGATGCCGGCCGGCGAGCCGAACAACTGGCCGTTGATCCAGCCGCGCGCAGCGGCAACCTGCCACAGCGCGACCAGTACGATCATGATTGCCGCGACCGCGCCGACGCTGGTCAGATCGCGTCGGGCGCGCCGTTTCGCACGCGGCGGCAGCGGTGCGCTGGAAAGCGTGACGTCGCTCATGCTGCAAGTCCTCCGAGTTGAGTCGAGTGGCCGCGCAACGCGCCCCAGATCTGCGCGTGCCACATGCGGAATTCCGGCGCTTCGCGCGCGCTGATCGCGGTGCGCGAGCCTTCGACGGTGAGCTTGATGTCGAGCGCCTGTTCGATGCGCGCCGGCCGCCCGCCGAGAATGATCACGCGGTCGCTCATCGCGATCGCTTCCTCGATGTCGTGCGTGACGAGCACGACGCTCGTGCCGTTGCTCTGGCGCAGCGCCATCACGTCGTCTTCAAGGGCGAGGCGGGTTTCGTAATCGAGTGCCGAGAACGGCTCGTCGAGCAGCACCAGGGTCGGCTCGACCAGCAGCGTGCGAGTCAGCGCGACACGCTGGCGCATGCCGCCCGACAGCGAGTGGGGATACGCTTGCGCGACCGCACCGAGGCCATAGCGCGCGAGCATGTGGCGCGCGCGTTCCAGATCGTGTGCGGTGACCTTGCGAAACAACTCGATGCCGAGCACCGCGTTTTCGAGCACCGAGCGCCACGGCAGCAGCAGGTCTTTCTGCAACATGTACGCGATGCGGCCGGGCGTTCCGTCCGTGCGCGGGCCGACTGCGATGCGGCCCGCTTGTGGCGGCAGCAAGCCTGAAATCAGATTGAACAGCGTCGATTTGCCGGCGCCGCTACGGCCGACGATCGACACGATCTCGCCGCTGCCGACGCTGAAGTCGAGCCCGGCAAAAATCGGTATCGCGCCGCCGTGTTCCGCTTCGAACGTGTGCGTGAGATCGGTGACGGAAAGCCGCGCAACGGGCGCAGCGGCATCGCGCGCTGACGGGAAAGAGGATGGAGGCATCGGCATGGCATCGGCATCGGATGAAGGTTCAGCGATTTCCACGAACGCATATGCGCGATCGCGGAACGCAGCGCGTGATCGTTGGCCGCGTTGGCCACGTTGGTTACGATGACGCGATGCACAATGCACAATGCACGGCTCAAAATAAGCCGGCAAGCCGATCAAAAATGTTTGTGAGGAGGGGTTGCGCGCGGCAGCGCGCCATTGAAAAGCTGCCTGAAAGGCCGCGCCTGATGAGGGTGCATCGTTACGTCATCGCGCGGTGCGGCTTGCACGGCGATGGGGCGCGAGAGGCGCATTCGCGTGCAGCGTGTGCCGTTATTTGTTGCTGCCCGCACCCGTTCCGTACAAGCCATTGCCGAAGCCGCCGGCTCCTTCGGACTTGTTGTCCTGCTTTGCGGTCGGGCCGCGTTTTTTGCCTTTCGCTTCTTTCGCCTGCGGCGCATGCGATTCGTGTACTGCCGATGCTGCCGGATCCGGCTGGGTACCCATCGATGAACTGCGATTGTCCTGCGCATTCGCGCCGCCGGAACTATCGCGCTGAGCAAGGCTTTCGACCGACGTGGCAAATAACAAGCCGCCGAGCGCGGCGAGTGCGAAACGGCGCGGGACGTGCTGCGATAAAGCGAGAATCTGTACGCGACAGAGCGAACGAACGATATTCATCGCAGCCTCCAAAGCCACCATGCGAACCATGCGCTATCGATTCAGCATGGCGCGTGCCCGGTCGGTGCTCAGTGGTGCGGCAGCGGTGGTGCGTCGGGCATGCCGGGCGTGACTGGCGTACCTGGTGCGCGTAAGGCTCCTGCATTGGAAATGCTGTCGAAACGCAAGCGAGGCCGCGGTTGCAGCACTGCGCCGCGTGCAGCCGGCGTGGCGGGCGGCAACGCGGTCTGCGCCGCCGCAGCCTCGGCGCGCAGTTGTGCAGCGAGTGCGAGCGTTGCGCCGAGTGGAAACAAAACAAGCGCAAATTTCATTCGGTGGATGCGCTCGATATCGAGTGCCGGCGTGTGGCCGTGTTGCGCCAGATTCAGCAGCAAAGGGGTGTCGAGCGCCAGCGCAACGCGTGCGAGCTGCATGCGCGCGTCCGCAGCGCTCGCGTTGCGGGGTGCCTCGACCCACAATACGTCGGCACCGGCTGCCACATAGCGTCGCGCGCGCTCGATGGTTGCGTCGACCCCTTCCTCTGCAAGCGCTTCAGTGCGTGCGATCAGAACCAGATCGCAATCGGTACGCGTTGCAACCGCGGCTTGCAGTTTCGACAGCATCTGGTCCACCGGTATCACGCGTCGACTTTTACCTGACATATGCCTGCCACTTTCCGGGCTGGCAGTATCGTGCAACTGCAACGCAGCAATGCCAGCCTGCTCGTAGTCGCGCACGATGCGCTCGACGTCTTGCACAATGTCGAGTGCGCCGCCGTAACCGGTGCTTTTGTCCGTATTGGCATCGGCAATCACCGGAAGACCGACCGATTCGACGATGCGCCGCGCGTGTTCGATCATGCCCGTTTCGCCGAGCAGCGCGATCTCCGGATTGCCGAGCAGTGCCGATGGCGTGTCGACGCCGCCCATATAGATTGCGTCGAAGTCCGGTTGGGCAACGCACGCGGCCGGGTCGGCCGATGTGAATGGCAGCCGATGCGCGTCCAGAAGCGCGCGCAGACGCTGGCGCGGGGTGCCGGTATCGGAGCCTTGGTCAGCCATCTCGTCAGCCATGTCAACACACCCTTATCGATCGAAAGCGCCGGCGCCGACGCGCGGTCGGTCGGCGTGGCGCAGCGTTTGACCACACGTACGTGCGTCAATATCCCGACTACGTCATTTTGTGAGTATTGTTTGACGGCTGAATGATGGCGACGGTGCTTCGCGTATTAACGCGCATGTCAAGAATGCACGGTATGGAGGGAATGCATGCGTACAGCGCTGCTAAACTGCGCGTGTTTCGCGTATCCCGATGTTTCGGGGTGCGCCAGTTCCTTGCAGTTTCCTACGCTTTGCGATCCCTGTCCACGCCATGACACAACCCTCGCTGCTGGTTCTCATCCCTCTCCATGACGATAGCCTTGCGCAAGTTCGCGCAAGTTTCGACGTAGTCTATGCACCCACGCCTGCCGAACGCAGCGCGGCCGTCCCCGCGCATGGCGCGGCGGTGCGCGCGGTGCTGACCAACGGCACCAACGGGCTGAGCGCGGCCGAACTCGATCAACTGCCGAACGTCGAGTTCGTCAGTGCGCTCGGCGCGGGCTACGAGAACATCGCCGTGGATCACGCGCGCAAACGCGGCATCGTGCTATGCAATGGCGCGGGCACCAATGACGATTGCGTGGCCGATCACGCGTTCGCGCTGCTGCTCGCGGTGGTGCGCGATATTCCGCAGCGCGATCGTGCGACGCGCGAAGGCGTGTGGCGCGACGCGCTGCCGATGCGGCCATCGGTGTCGGGCAAGCGCCTGGGCATCGTCGGGCTTGGCAATATCGGCAGCAAGGTGGCGCGTCGCGCAGCCGGCTTCGATATCGAAACCGGGTATCACAACCGCAAGCCGCGCGCGGGCGAAACGATGCGCTATTTCGACAGCGTGCTGAGCCTCGCACAATGGAGCGACTACCTGGTGATCGCGACGCCGGGCGGCGCAGCGACGCAGCATCTGATCGACCGCGCGGTACTCGATGCGCTTGGGCCGCGCGGTTTTCTGGTCAACGTGTCGCGCGGCAGCGTGGTCGATACCGCCGCGCTTGCCGCAGCATTGACGGCCGGCACCCTCGCGGGCGCCGGGCTCGACGTGTATGAAGGCGAGCCGAAGCCGCCACAGGCGTTGGTTGCACTCAGCAATGTCGTGTTGACGCCGCATGTCGCGGGGACGTCGCCGGAAGCGATCGGCGCGTCGGTGAGCAATTTCATCGAAAATGCGACGCGGCATTTTGCCGGCGAACCGGTATTGACGCCGATCTGATCGGGCAGAGGAGACAACGAAGATGGCAAAGTACACCGCACAGATTGAGTGGACCGGCGACGGCGGCAAGTTCACCGACAACCGCTATAGCCGCGCGCATCAATGGCAATTCGACGGCGGCGCAGTCGTGCCGGCGTCGAGCTCGCCGCACGTGGTGCGCGTGCCGTTTTCCGACCCGGCCGGCGTCGACCCGGAAGAGGCCTATGTCGCGGCATTATCGAGTTGTCACATGCTGTGGTTTCTTTCTATTGCCGCAGAAGAAGGGTATGCGGTGACTGCGTACCGCGATGCAGCCGAAGGCACGATGGCGAAAAACGATGCGGGCAAGGAAGTCGTTACGCATGTGCTGCTGAAACCCGCCGTGGCGTTCGGCGGCGACAAGCGGCCGGACGATGAGGTGCTCGCGCATCTGCACCATCGTGCGCACGAAGAGTGCTATCTCGCGAATTCGGTAAAGACGGTGATTGAAGTGGCCGGCAGCTGGACGCACGGCTAATGTGGCGGCGTTGCCAACGCGTCGATGTGTGCATTGCATTGCATAAATGATTGTTTGGCTTGCAGCCGCGCGGCGACTAGATTGATCTGAACCCAACCCGGCGACGGAGCGCGACATGACACGCTTGTCCAGAATGGCATGGCGCGGCCTGCTGCGTCCTGTGGGGTTCATGCGTGCGGGTTTCGTGCATGCAGATGGCGGCGAAAGCAGTACGCCGCGCGATGCTGCGAAGACTGCGCCGGCTGCGTGCGACGCCGCGGAACGTCTCGCGCGTATCGCACGCTATGCGCAGGCCGGCTATTTCCACATGAGCTCCACACTCGACATGATGCAGATGCCCGTCGAGATCATGCCGGATTGACGGTAGCGGCGGCGCGCGCCGCGCGCCTTCCTTGGATAATCCGAACTGAAGGGGCGCGTGTGAGCGACATCGACATCGTCATCGATCAGCAACGGGCGGTACAGGCCGGCGTGAACTACCTCGTACCCAACGGCGAACGGCCCGTGACCTATGCGCACAAGCCGCCGCCGGGCGTGCCGCAGCGCAGCGGCGTATACCGGCTGCACGAGGTGACGATCCGCAATGCGCGGCTCGAGCCGCCGCCAGGCGGGCTGTCGCTCGACCGTAACGGCTTCGAATTGCATCGCCATGCGAGCGCGCTGCGCGATTTCTCGTCGGATGCCGCGATCGAACAGATCTACTATCCGGAATCCGAACGGTTGCTCAGGCACTGGACCGGCGCCGCGCGTGCGGTGATTTTCGACCATACGGTGCGCGACGGTTCGCACACGCGCGCAACCGGTGTGCGCGAGCCGGTCAAATACGTGCACAACGATCAGACCTTCGTGTCGGGCCCGCGCCGCGTGCGCGACCATCTACCCGCGGACGAAGCCGGGCGGCTGCTGAAAGGCCGCGTGGCGATCGTCAACCTGTGGCGGCCCATTCATCACACGGCGGCTTCGTCGCCGCTTGCGCTATGCGATTCGCGCAGCATCGACCCGCGCGATCTGGTGCCGTCCGACCTGGTCTACGGGGACAAGGTCGGCGAGACCTATGCATTCGTGCACAACCCGCGTCACCGCTGGTACTACTTTCCGCTGATGACGCCGGACGAATTCGTGCTGATCAAGATCTACGATTCGGCCGGCGTGGATATCGCGCGCCTGACTGCGCATACCGCATTCGACGATCCGTCGTCGCCAGCGGATGCGCTGCCGCGCACGAGTATCGAGTTGCGCGCGCTGCTGTTTTTTTAGGCGATACGACGACACCGGCGCATGCGTTCGTACCAGCACGATACAAGCGGCACATGCGTGGCCGAATCAACAAAACATGATTAGCAACTGAAGATTCAATCGTAGGCGCGGCACACTCGGCTTGGTTTAATGGCCGAAGTTCCGCCGCCGCGCGATGGCTGCGCGGCATGGCGTCTTCTTTTCGCCTTGCCAGGGATGCGCCGATGACTTCATTGCCACGAGCTACTGATCTTTCAACGGGCGCCGGCCCGCTTTCCACCCGCTTTGGTCCGTTGTTCGAGCGTATCGCGCAGCACAGCGCCGAACGCGACCGTACCCGCGCATTGCCCTACGAAGCAATCGGCTGGCTCAAGGACGCCGGCTTCGGCGCATTGCGTGTGCCGGTTGCACGCGGCGGCGCCGGGGCAACGTTGCCGCAACTGTTCGAGTTGATCGTCGAGCTTGGTGCGGCCGATTCGAATCTGCCGCAAGCGTTGCGCTCGCATTTCGCGTTCGTCGAAGACCGCCTGAATGCGCCGGCCGATGCCGCGCAGAACGCGTGGTTCGACCGCTTTGCGAGTGGTCAGCTGGTAGGCGGCGCATGGACCGAAGTAGGCGACGTGACGATCGGCGACATTAGAACGACGCTATCGACGCACGGACAGAACCGCTTGCTCGACGGTACCAAGTACTACACGACCGGCAGTCTGTTTGCGGACTGGATCGACGTGCTGGCGCGCACCGAAGACGGCAGCGATGTGATCGCGGTGGTCAACCGGCATCAGCCGGGCGTGCTTATCGACGACGACTGGGACGGCTTCGGCCAGGTCGGTACGGCGAGCGGCACCGCGCGCTTCGAACACGCACACGTCGACGCGCACAACGTGATCGAATTCACGCAACGCTTTCGCTACCAGACTGCGTTCTACCAGTTGTTCCATGTCGCGACGCTGGCCGGCATCGGCCGTGCCGTGCAGCGCGACGCCGCCACGCTGGTGCGCGAGCGCACGCGCGTCTACAGCCACGGCAATGCGCCGCTCGCGCGCGACGACGCACAGATCCAGCAGGTAGTCGGCGAACTTGCGGCCTCTGCTTATGCGGCAGAAGCGATTGCATTGCATGCCGCGCATGCGTTGCAGCGTGCCTATTACGCGCATGTTGCCGGCGACGCCCATGCCGAACACGAAGCGAACGTGGCCGCCGAACTCGAATCGGCGCAGGCGCAGCTGACGGTGTCCGACCTCGTGCTGCGCGCGGCGACGCATCTGTTTGACGCACTGGGCGCGTCGGCCATCAGCAACGCGAAAGGTCTCGACCGGCATTGGCGCAATGCGCGCACGGTCGCATCGCACAACCCGCTTGTTTACAAGGCGCGCATCGTCGGCGACTGGGCGATCAACGGCACTGAGCCGCCGTACGTCTGGCAGATCGGCAACAGCGCTGCGCCGAATCGTTAAAGCCTCGCTAAAGCACCACTAAAGCAACCGCTAAAGCATCACTAAAGGTATCGACCCATGAGCAAGACGATCCGCTTCAATGCTTTCGAAATGAATTGCGTCGGGCATCAATCGCCCGGTTTGTGGTCGCATCCGCGCGACCGCTCGTGGCAGTACAAGGACCTCGAATACTGGACGGATCTCGCGAAGCTGCTCGAGAAGGGCATTTTCGATGGCATTTTCATAGCCGACGTGATCGGCTATTACGACGTCTATAAGGGCAGCAACTATCACGCACTGCATCAGGCTGCGCAGATTCCAGTCAACGATCCGCTGCAGCTTGCTGCGCCGATCGCGATGGTCACCGAGCATCTGGGCATCGGCATCACGGCGTCGACGTCATTCGAGCATCCGTATACGTTCGCGCGCCGGCTCTCGACCGCGGACCATCATACGAAGGGACGCGTCGGATGGAACATCGTCACGTCCTATCTCGAGAGCGGCGCGAAGAACGTAGGCGAGGGCGGTTTGCGCGACCACAGCAACCGCTACGAGGTGGCCGAGGAATATGTGGAGGTGTTGTACAAGCTATTCGAAGGCAGCTGGGAAGACGACGCGGTAGTGCGCGACCGGCAGCGGCGTGTATTTACACATCCGGAGAAAGTGCACGAAATCGGCCACAAAGGGCGCTTTTTCGATGTGCCGGGTTATCACCTGTGTGAACCATCGCCG
Organism: Paraburkholderia jirisanensis; assembly: GCF_054782355.1. Lineage (NCBI taxonomy): Bacteria > Pseudomonadati > Pseudomonadota > Betaproteobacteria > Burkholderiales > Burkholderiaceae > Paraburkholderia > Paraburkholderia jirisanensis. Next base: position 115,064 of record NZ_BAAGSQ010000025.1, read on the forward strand.
CAACGTACACCGGTGCTGTATCAGGCAGGTGCATCGGGTCCCGGCAAGACCTTCGCGGCGCAGCACGCCGAATGCGTGTTCGTCGGCGCACCCACTCAGGCGGTGCTGAAGCAATATGTGGCCGACGTGCGCAGCCAGGCCGCGCAAGCAGGCCGCGATGCAAACTCGCTGCTGATCTACAACCTCGTCACGGTGATCGTCGACGAAACCGATGCGAAAGCGCAAGCCAAGTTTGAAGAGTATCAGCGCCACGTGTCGTACGACGGCTCGCTGGTGTTCATGTCGGGCTGGACCGGCATCGACTTCGGTCAATACGCGCCGACCGATCTGGTCAAGCGCGTCGCGACCAACGCGATCGTTTCCGCCGTCGAGCATCTGGCCGGCGGCGACCGCACGTGGACCATCGAGGAACTTGCGAGGTGGGGCGGCATCGGCGGCATGGGGCCGGTGTTCGTCGGTTCCGCGGCGACCGTCGCCGACATCCTGCAGCAGTGGGTCGAGGCGACCGGCGTCGACGGCTTCAATCTCGCGTATGCGGTGGCGCACGAGACCTTCGAGGATGTCGTCAACTATCTGGTGCCCGAGTTGCAGCGGCGCGGCGCCTATCCAACCGCGTATCGCGCAGGCACGTTGCGCGAGAAGCTGTTCGGCGGCGGCGCACGTCTACCCGACAATCATCCGGCCGCGCAGTACCGCGATATCGAGAGCGTGAAGCGCGCCGCCGCTCAACGCGAAGCCGCGGCCAACGCCACCGCCGAAACCGCTGCGATTGCAGAGTAGCTTCGCTCATATTAAAAGCAACACTAATTGGTTGGTGATGGCCGTGCATCTCCGTATAAACGCTTGACGTCCTTAACTCAAGTAACAGGAGAGCACGTTGAGCACCATCGAACTCGATACGAGACCGCAGGCCTCCCCAGCCATTTCCCCGGCTACGTCAACGCCGATCCGCTCGGCCAGCGACGTATCGCGGCTGATCAACAAAGGCGGCGCCGCCGCGAGCCACGCGCGCGTGATCGTGCTGCTCGCGCTAGGCGGCGTGTTTCTCGATGCATACGATCTGACCACGCTGTCGTATGGCATCGAGGACGTCAGGCGCGAATTCGGCTTGACGCCTACACTCACCGGCCTCGTCAGTTCGGCGATCGTGCTCGGCACGATTCTCGGCAGCGTCGTGGGCGGCTGGCTGACCGACAAGATCGGCCGCTATCAGGTGTTTATGGCGGACATGCTGTGTTTCGTCGTCGCAGCGATCGCAGCGGGCCTCGCGCCCAATGCGTGGGTGTTGATCGGCGCGCGCTTCGTGATGGGCCTTGGTGTGGGCATCGATTTACCCGTCGCGATGGCGTTTCTCGCCGAGTTTTCGAAATTCAGCGGACGCGGCAACAAGGCATCGCGACTCGCTGCGTGGTGCCCGATGTGGTACGCGGCGTCGTCGGTGTGCTTTCTGATCGTGTTTGCGTTGTACTTTCTGCTGCCGCCTGTGCACGCCGGCTGGCTGTGGCGCGCGTCGCTGATCTTCGGCGCAGTACCGGCGCTGGTGATCATTCTGGTGCGGCGGCGCTTTATGAATGAATCGCCGCTATGGGCCGCGAACCAGGGCGACCTGAAGAACGCCGCACGCATTCTGCGCGAATCGTATGGCATTCACGCGCACGAGGCGGCCGATGCGGGGCAGCACGTTTCGAAGCAGCCGCCGGTCAGCCTGCGTGTGCTGTTTCAGCGTCCGTATCTGAAGCGCACGATCGTCGCCAGTGTGATGAACCTGTGCATTCCGTTCGAGTACACGGCAATCGCATTTTTCCTGCCGTCGATCCTCGCGCGCTTTCTTGGCGCCGGCGTGTTTGAAACGATTGCCGCATCGCTTGCATTGAACGTGCTGTTTGCGCTGACCGGCGGGTTGCTCGGCATGCGCCTCGCGTATCGCTATCCGTCGCGGCACGTGGCGATCGCGGGTTTTGCGCTGCAATTCATTTCGCTGGTGACGCTTGCGCTGATCGGGCATCCGCAGGCCGCGCTTGGCATCGGCGTTGCGCTGCTGATGCTCGGCACATGGCTGTTTGCCGAGGGCTTCGGCCCGGGCGCACAGATGATGATCTATCCGGCGCTGTCGTATCCGACCTCGATTCGCGGCACCGGCGTCGGCTTCGGCCGCTCGTTGACGGGCATCGGCAGTGCGCTCGCGCTGTTCGTGCTGCCGATCCTGCAGGCGCGCTTCGGCACCGACATGTTCTGGATCGTCGCACTCACAGCGATTACGCCGATCGTGTTTCTGCTGCTGATTCGCTATGAGCCGACCGCGCACGACGTCGACGACGAGGCGACTGCTTGAGCACCGCACAGATCGTGCTGGAAGCGCGTGCGCTATCGAAGCGTTTCGGGCCGACGCGCGCGCTGGACCATGTCGACCTGATCGTGCGAGCGGGCGAAGTGGTCGCGCTGATGGGCGCGAACGGCGCCGGCAAATCGACGGTCGTCAATATTCTGAGCGGCGTGCTGCGCGCCGACAGCGGCACGCTCGAATTGTGCGGGCGCGCGTATGAGCCGGCGTCGACGCAGGACGCAAAGGCTCTCGGTGTCGCGACGATGCACCAGGCGATTGCCGATGCCGTGGTGCCGACGTTGTCGGTGGCGGAAAACCTGCGCGACCAATCCTGCGGTGGTCGGCGCCGTATCGGTGCGAGCGGCTGCGTTGCTGGTGGCCGGGCAGGACCCGGGACGTCATATCGAAGTGAAACCGACGCTGATCACGCGCGACGATCTGGTCAAGAACGATATTCACAACGTCGACGAACTCGGCGCGAAATTCGCTGCGTTCCGGCGCGCCGATGTGCTGCAGGCCGCGTGGATTCCGGACGCATCGCACTAAAGGCTTCAGCGGGCCGCGAATCGACGCGTTCAGGACGAGAACCGCATCGCACAGGTGGCTGCAAGCTTCGTCCGTGCATATGACGCGCAACGCTTAGCACCTGACGATTTGTTGGTTCGCCGCGCGCGTGCGGATTGGTAAAGTCGCCGCTCGCCGCTACGCAGGCACACGATGCAAGGTGCTGCGTCGCGGCGTTCACCACCGCTGCCAGGAGATTCCAACAACATGAAATTCCAACCATTCGCCGCAGCCGCAGCCATTGTCGTCGCACTATGCGCGGTTTCCGGGGCTGCGCATGCCGACCGGCTCGACGACATCAAGAAGGCGGGCGTGCTGCGCGTTGCCACCTTCGACAGCAATCCGCCGTTCGGCTTCGTCGATCCGAAGAGCAATCAGATCGTTGGTCTCGACGTCGACTATGCGCGTGCGGTGGCCAACCGGCTCAACGTGAAGCTCGAGATCCAGCCGACCAATCCGGCCAATCGCATCGCGTTCCTGACGTCGGGCAAGGTCGATCTCGTGTTCGCGAACTTCACGATCACCGACGAACGCAAGAAGGAAGTGGACTTCAGCACGCCGTATTTCGCATCGGGCACGCAGTTCCTCGCGAAGAAGGGCGTGCTCAAGTCGGCGCAGCAGTTGAACGCCTTGCGTATCGGCGCCGCCAAGGGCACTACCAACGAACAGCAGGTGCGCACGCAGTTCCCGGGTGCGACGATCGTCGCATACGACGACACGCCATTCGCGTTTGCCGCATTGCGAGCCGGCAATGTGCAGGCGATTACACAAGACGGTCCGAAGCTCGTTGCGCTGCTCGCCAATGTGCCGGACAAGACCAACTACGAAATTCCGCCGTTCGCGATTTCGAACGACTACGAAGGCGTGGGCGTGCCGAAGGGCGAAATACGCCTGCTCAATACCGTCGACGACACGCTGAAAGGGCTCGAGGCAAACGGCACTGCGGCGAAGATCTACGACCAGTGGTTCGGGCCGTCGAGCCGTGCGCCGCTGCCGCGGCTGTTTCGCATCGGCGACGCGCAAAAGAGTTGATGCCCGGCGCCGGATGCTGGATGCGCCGGTCGACAAAACGAACTGATTGAACTTGCGGATGGGCAACTGGCTGGAACCGAAGTACACGCAGTTGATCCTGCATGGCTTCATGACCACACTCGTGCTGAGTGTGTGTGCAATCGTTTCGTCGACTGCGCTTGGCTTTGCGCTGGGACTCGCGCGTCATGCGCAGCGACGCGCCATTACGCGCGCCGCCGCGCTCTACGTGTTGACGTTTCGCAATTCGCCGCTGCTGGTACAGCTGCTGTTCTGGTATTTCGGCGCGGCGACCTTGTTGCCGCAGGCGTGGATGAACTGGCTGAACGCGCCGCATACGCTGGTCGTGAGCGGCCTGACGCTCGCGTGGCCGTCGTTTGAATTCGTTGCCGGTTGGGTTGGTCTCACGTGCTATGCGACGACCTTCGTCGGCGAAGAGTTCAGGGCCGGCATGCAGGGCGTGCCGCGTGGCCAGCAGCAGGCGGCTGCCGCGCTGGGGCTGACGCCGTTCGCGACATTCCGCTACGTGGTGCTGGCGCAGGCGCTGCGCATCGCGCTACCGCCGCTTGCCGGCCAGTACATGAACATCGTGAAGAACTCGTCGCTGACGATGGCGATTGGCCTTGCCGAGCTGTCGTACACGTCGCGTCAGGTCGATACGGAAACCTTCAGGACCTTTCAGGCGTTCGGCGCGGCGACGGTGCTGTACGTCGCGACGATTGCCGTACTCGAAGCCGCGTTGCTGGTGGTGCGCCGCAGTGGCGCATACGGCCGGCACGGAGGCGCGCGATGAACCTGCTGGATCAATTGCACGAGTGGTGGCCGACGCTGCGCTATCTGCTGCTCGGCTCGTTTCCGCAGGGCCCGCTCGGCGGCGCGGCGTTGACCGTGGCGATGTCGATCGTATCGGCGCTGCTGTCGGCACTGGCCGGTCTGGCCGGCGGCATTGCACTCGCGATGACGCGCGGCGCGTTGCACTTCCTGCTGCTTGCGGTGATCGGCTTGTTCCGCGCGATTCCTGTGTTGCTGCTGATTTTCTGGACCTTTTTCCTGATGCCGATGCTGCTGCACGTCGACGTGCCGGGGCTCGCTTGCGTGATATGCGCGCTCGCGTTGATCGGCGGCGCGTACCTGTCGCATTCGGTGCAGGCGGGGCTCGCGGCGGTCGGCGCGGCGCAGCAGCAGGCTGCGCTGTCGCTCGGCATGACGCGCTGGCAGGCGCTGCGTTATGTGCAGCTGCCGCAGGGATTGCGCATCATGGCGCCGTCGTTCGTCAACCAATGGGTGACGCTGATCAAGGATACGTCGCTGGCTTATATCGTCGGCGTGCCTGAGTTCACGTTTCTTGCCACGCAAGTCAACAATCGGCTGATGGTGTATCCGGTACAGATCTTTCTGTTCGTGGCGTTGGTTTATCTGGTGCTGTGCTCGGCGTTGCAGTGGGCGGTGGGCCGATTGCTCAGCAAATCGTGTAGAAGCGCGTCCAGCGGCGTGGCGCCGGCTGCCCGCGTCGTCGTGGATCGCCGCGCCGCGCGGCACGACGCGGGTTCAGCCTGAATCGCAGCACGCGCGCCCGGGCTGCGCGCCTAAAAAAATGCAAAGCAAAGCAGCGCATCACGCATCGTGAGCTGCTCACGGTATCGGTAACATGAAAATGGTTGTGACGTTTGATTGGTTAGCGATTGCGCATAACGCGGTTACGATGGCACCTGGCAGAATTACGTGCACGCGGTGAGCTGATCACGACAGCGATTTACCGGCGCTCAGCGAGCGTGTCGGTTCCTTGTGCGAAGCAAGCGGCTGGCGTGCCTGCACGATAGACTGCGGTGGCATCATGACCACGACGATCACAGGTTGACGACTCCGGGGAGCAGGCAGATGCAGCGAAAGGTGTTTCTTGGGCAGATGGCGTCAGCGGCGTTAGCCGCATTGACAGCGGGTACCCTGCTTGGTTTTGCACATCAGGCCAGCGCCGAGCCGGTGCGCGTCGGCTACTGGACGAGCGGTGTCAGTCTCGGCTTTGGCGCGGTGCTGGAAGCGCAGCACTTCCTGCAGCAGCGTGGGCTCGACGTAAAGTTCGTGCGCTTTGCCGACGTCAATGCACCGAACCGCGCATTGGCCGCCAACGCGATCGACTTCGCGTTTGCCGCGCCGGCGGCCGCGGTATTCAGCGCGGCCGCGGATGGCATCCCGCTGAAAGTGGTGCTCGCCACGCAACCGGCCGACGTGGAATTCGTCGCGCCGCAAGATTCGCCGATCCGCTCGCTGGCCGATTTGCGCGGCAAGCGCGTCGGCATGTCGCCGGCCGGCAGTTCGGTGGCGGCAATCGCTACCGCGGTGCTGCAAGGCAATGACGGCATCAAGCCCGGCGATTTTTCGCTGGTGCCCGGCAACGAGGGCTTGCTTGCACAATTCCTCGTGCAGAAGCAGGTCGATGCGGCGGCCTTGCGTTCGGTCACCATTGCGCAGATCAAGGACCTGAAAGTCAAACGGCTCGGTACCTTCGGCGACGAATGGAAGAAGCTGACGAAGTCGGATGCCACGCCGTATATCGGCGTCAGCGCAGTGCGCGCCGAGTATCTGACGCAGCATCCGGCAGACGTGGCGAAGCTGATCGCCGGCATGCGCGATGCGCTGCAATGGGGCGCCGCGCATCGCAGCGACGTCGCGGCGATTCTGCAGAAAAGCGCGAACCTGCCCGCAGCCGATGCGGATGCGTACGCGGCGCGCTGGTCCGATATCAATCGCGTGACCTTCGAGCCGATCGATATCGGCACGCTGCAGCGCGAGCATCAGATCTTCGTCGACGGGGGCGTGATCAAGGGCACACTGCCAGCCGATCTGTTCGCGACCGGGCCCTACACGGAATCGAAAACGCTGCACTGACGGGCATCGTTTATAGCGGCACACGCATGCGTTGTGCAGCGCCGCTCTGTATTGCTTATCAGATATTGTTGGCTATCCAACCCGGAATCGCGATGGTAGATTTTCGCGTCGGGGAGCGCGTCTCCCAAGCCGATCTGGGAGCCGCAGGTGATCAGCATCAACGCACTGTCCAAGCATTATGTCGGCCACGACCCGCCTTAGCTCGATTGCGCGGCCGCCGCGTCAGGCCGGCACCAGCGCTGCGAGGCTCGCGAACAACTCGGCGCGCAGCGCCGCATCGCGCGGGTCGCCGCGCGTGCGCGGCTGCTGTGCGCGCGCGTCGAGCGTGAACTCGCGTGCGATGTGCGCCGGACGCTGCTGATTCGCCGCAGCCATCAGCAACACGCGATCGGACAGAAACAGCGCTTCGTCCAGATCGTGTGTGACGATCAGCGCGGCCATCCGGTGCGTGTGCGTAATGTCGAGCAGCAGGTCCTGCAGGCGCATTCGTGTGATTTCGTCGACCGCGCTGAACGGTTCGTCGAGCAGCAGCAGACGCGGTTGCGTGAAGAGCCCGCGCGCCAGCGCGACGCGCTGCGCCATGCCGCCCGACAGATGTTTCGGCCACAGGCGGCCGATGTCCGCAAGCCCGGTTTCTTCCAGCAAGCGTTCGACGCGCTCGCCGGCAGCGCCGCGCGCGCGTGCGGGAAACGAAATGTTATCGGCAACGCTGAGCCATGGCAGCAGACGCGGTTCCTGAAAGATCACGCCGAGTTGCGGCGAAGGGCCACGCTGCACCACGCCTTCGAGCGCGACCGTGCCTGTGTAATCTCGATCGAGCCCGGCGACGATGCGCAGCAGCGTGCTCTTGCCGCAGCCGCTCGGGCCGACGAGGCTGACGATCTCTCCATGCGCGACGTCAAGCGTCGCGTTCTCGAGCAGCACGCGTGTGCCGAAGCGTTTGGTGTCGACCGTGACGTCGAGCAGCGCAGTCGTGGTGCTCATCGTCCGTCCGTTGAATCGAAGGTATCGCGCCACGCCAGCACGCGCGTTTCGGCGAATTTCATCGCTCCGTCGGTCAGCTTGCCGAGCAACGCAAGCAGCAGGATCGCGCCGAATACGATGTCGGGGCGGCCGGTTTCGCGGCCGTCGCTCAGCAGATAGCCGAGGCCGCGGGTGGCGGCAATCAGTTCGGCTGCGACCATGAACATCCACGCGAGGCTGAGGCCGGTGCGCAAGCCGGTGAAAATCTGCGGCAGCGACGCGGGTAACAGGATGCGCCGGAACGACGCGGCGCGGCTCAGGCGGTACACATCGCCGAGTTCGATCAGTTTGCGGTCCACGTCGCGAATGCCGGCTACCACGGCCAGGTGTACAGGAAAGAATGCGCCGATGGCGACCAGCGCGATCTTCGGCGCTTCGTCGATGCCCATCCACAACAGCAGGATCGGCACCCACGCCAGCGATGGAATCGCACGCAGCGCCTGGAAGCTCGGATCGAGCAGCGCGTCGAGGCGGCGGCTGAGTCCCATGGCTGCGCCTATCAGCACAGCAAGTGCCGCGCCGCAGCCGAAACCCGCGAAGACCCGCAGCGTACTTGCACCGACATGCCGCAACAGGCTGCCCACGCCAAGCTGAAGCAGGGTTGCTGCGATGGTGGTTGGCGCCGGCACCAGATGCTCCGGTAGCACACCGGTGCGTACCAGCAATTCGATCAGCGCGAGCAGCGCGAACGGCAGCAGCAGGCCGGCGATGCGCCAGCGCGGCAGATGTCGAGAAGCGCTTTGAAGCGCCGGCGGTGTTTGCGCGTGACCCACGGCAGGCGCAATGGCAGGCGCGCTCGCGGGTACCGCAAGCGTCGCACTGTTGTCGCGTGGCTCCGCCCGCGCAGGCGTCCGGGCCGCGCCGTGAGTGTCGAACCTGAACGTGTCGCTCAGCGAGTCTTCGGCCGCCATCGCATCAGGCCTGTTATTTCGAACCTGTCGACGCGATTACCGGCTGCGCAATCTGCACGTCGACCAGCGCATCGATTACATGGTTAAGATCCGTGCCTGGCTTCACCAGTTGCTCCTGCACAAGAATCGGTGCGGCCGCTTTCAACGCAGCGATTTGCTGCGCGCCGGGTTGCGGTTTGCTGAAGTCGGAGCGGCTTAGCTGCAGCTTCGCAACTGCGAGCGACACTTTCGAATCGTCCGCAAGGATCTGCGCGGCCTCGTCCGGATGGGCGGCGATCCATTGGCGAGCCTTTTCATAGACCTTCAGCACGCGCGCGAGCGTATCCGGGTATTGCTTGATGAAATCCTCGCGTGCGTTCAGAAAGCCCCACGTGTTGAAATCGACATTGCGGTAGAGCAGCCGTGCGCCGTTGTCGATCTGCGCGGCGGCCATGTGTGGATCGAGGCCGGCCCATGCGTCGACCTGGCCGTTGACGAGCGCGGTGCGTCCATCGGGATGCTGCAGGTTGACGATCTCCACGTCGTCGCGCGATAGCCCTGCGGTATGCAGCGCGCGCAGCGTGAACAGATACGGATCGGTGCCTTTGGTTGCGGCGATCTTTTTGCCCTTCAGGTCTGCCACTGTCTTGAGCGGCGAGTCCTTGCGCACCACCAGTGCGGTCCACTCGGGGCGCGAGAAGATATAGACGGTCCGGATCGGATTGCCGTTCGCCTTACCCAATACGGCGGCCAGACCCGCGGTCGAGCCGATGTCGATCGCACCGCTATTCAGGTACTCGAGCGCGCGATTGCTGCCGAGACTGAGCACCCAGTCGATCTTCGTATGGTCGGGCGCGAACTCGTCTTCGAGCCAGCCTTTGCGGCGGATCACGAGGCTTTCCGGCGAATAGTACGCGTAGTCGAGTTTCAGTTCCGGCGGTGCGGCTGGGCCGGCGGCGAGTGCGCCGGCCGGTGCTGCGCTCATCAAGGCCAGTGCTGCGCTTGCCGCGAACAGGGCTGATTTGATTGTCTGTGCGAACGATGTGCGCCAACGGTGCGGCATGGTATCCCTCTTTATCGATTAACCCCGGTCGTGCACTGTAGGCGACGGCGGCGGGTGGAGGAAACCAACAAAAGCTCACATCGAAAGCACCTGTGCGCATATGTCGCGAGAGGCGACGGGCAACGCCGTTGTTACACGCCGGGTGTGGGCAGCGCGCCACATCGAGATCTGGGCGAGTTCCCGGCATTCGGTGCAGGCTCGGCTAGTGGCTAGTGGCTAGTGGCTAGTGGCTAGTGGCTAGTGGCCGGTGCGAACGGCGCGACAGCAGCAGGCGGATCGCATCTTGCGATTGCTGCGAGCGTGCTGCTTGCGCTTCGCTGTGCGACGGAGCTTCGATGGCGGACGGCGACAGCGAATTCACAGGCATCACATCGGCGGCTTGAGCGAGGCGTTCATGTTGCTCAATCTCTGGCACAATTGAAAACCGTTCTCATTTGGGAAGTTCGATTGATGGAGTCGTCATCTGAATCCGCGCGTACGCCGTCATCGTTGATGGTGCCGGCAATGTTGCTGCCGTCTGCCAGCAGATGGCCCGACGACGTTGCCGTGTGGCAGATCGTGGTGCCTGACGGTGCCGCCGGGCAAACCGCGCTGACGCATGGCCTGGCGCCGGCGGAGCGGCAGCGGGCGGAGCAGTACCGGCAGCCTGCAGATCGCGACCGCTTCGTCACGGCGCGCCACGCGCTGCGCGGTCTGCTCGGCGCTCATCTGAACCTGCGGCCTGACTCGTTGCACTTCGCTGCCGGGCAGCACGGCAAACCTCATCTGAGCGACTACCCGCAGGTGTCCTTCAATGTCACGCATTCGGGCGCGTGTGTGCTGATTGCGATTTCCGCTGTGCGGCACGTCGGCGTCGACGTCGAAAGGTTCGACGATGCATTCGATTGGACCGGCCCCGCCAGGCTCGTGTGTTCGGAACGGGAACTTCAGTGGCTGCAACAGATGCAGCCATCGTTACGCTCGCAGGCATTTTTGCGCATATGGACCGCCAAGGAGGCGTTGGTCAAGGGAGTCGGAACGGGCATCGGCGACTATATGCCGGACCTCACGGTCGATCTGTCGGGTGCGGACGGCGGGTTGCCTGCGTCGATTGCCAGCGATAGTCCGCTGGCGGCTGTGTGCGGCTTTGTCTATCGTTGGCTGACGCTGCAGGACGGATACATCGGATGCATCGCCTTCGAGCGCACCGGCACGTAGCTCCGGCGTGCAGGGCAAACGCGCTGTGACATCCGGTGAAGCTCGAAGTTGCGAGCTGATTTTCGGCGCGTAAGAATCCTTTCTCGAACCCTACGCTTGCGCATCCACCATGCCTTTCATCAGCGCGCTACACATTTATCCGGTCAAATCCTGTGCAGGCATTGCGCTGCAAGCGGTTGACGTCGTGCCGCACGGACTCCGATGGGATCGCCACTGGATGGTGATCGACGCCGACGGCCGGTTCGTTTCGCAACGCGAACATCCGTCGATGGCGACGATCCGCACTGCGCTGTCGGCCGACGCGCTTGAACTATCGGCGCCGTCGCTATCTGCGACGCTGACGTTGCCGCTCGTCGCGCCGGCACAGGCGCGAGCGGTAAGCGTGACGGTATGGAAGGACAGCTTCCGCGCACTCGACGAAGGCGACGCCGCCGCGCGCTGGTTTTCGCATGCGCTCGCAACGCCGGTGCGGCTGGTGCGCTTCGACCACGACCCGGTGCGCCATGCCAGCCGGAAATGGACCGGCGATATCGAAACACCGGTGCAATTCGCCGATGGCTTTCCGCTGCTTGTCACGAACCAGTCTTCACTTGACGAGGTGAACCGTCGCCTCGCAGACAAAGGCGCAAGCGCGGTACCGATGAACCGCTTTCGACCCAACATCGTGCTGGCCGGCGACCTCGACGCCTTCGACGAAGACTATGTCGATACCGTGGTGCTGGGCGAGCGTGGCGACGTGGTGTTGCGTCTGGTCAAACCCTGCGCGCGCTGTCCGATCACAACCGTCGATCAGGTGCGCGGCACACCTGACCCTGCGTGGCCGCACGAGCCGCTGGATACGCTCGCAGTGTGGCGTGCCGACCCGCGCGTGGATGGCGGCCTCACGTTCGGACAGAACGCGATCGTGGTTGCGGGGCAGGGAGGCCAGCTCAGAGTGGGCGATGCGGCCGGTTGCGAGTGGAATTTTCCGGAATAGCGTGTGGCGCGCCGTGAATGGGCCGCGCGTTACTTGAAAACTGCTTCCCGCCGAGATTTTTGACGAACCTGTCAATAGTCGTAGAACAGGTCGCGCTGAATATCGACCATGGCGGGCCGGCTCGGGCATGGACGGCTGACGGCCGGTGCAAGATTCTTCAATACAAACGGAACGCGCTTCTTTACGCTTTGCGAAGAACGGGCGCGCCGCGTGCGGTGCGTTCGCCAGAATCCGCAACCAGGGAGCGCTATTCCGTGCAAGCAGGCCATTCACCTTTGACGCCGAGTCCAAACGCGCAAGCGGGGTATTCACCCGCCACGCCAAATCCAACCCCGCTCGTGCCGCGCTGCGTGATCGTCATCAATGAGACGCTGCCGCCCGGCAAAGCGTGTAACGCTGCGGCAGTTGTGGCGCTGACGCTCGGCGCGCAGCATCCTCAACTGGTCGGTGCGCCGCTCGTCGATGCAGACGGTGTCGCGCATCCCGGCCTGATTCCGTTCGGCATTTCAGTGTTGAAGGCTTCGGCGGCAGATTTGTCGCGGTTACGCGCCGATGCGCTGACCAACGCCTTCGACGTGGTCGATTTTCCGGTGCAAGGCCAGCAGACGAAAGACTACAGCGCGTTTCGCGATGCGCTCAGAACCGTCGCAACCGCGGACCTCGCGTATCTGGCTATCGGCGTGGTGGGAGAAAACAAGGCGCTGCGCAAACTGGTCAGCGCGTTCGACTTGATGCAGTGAAGGCCGGCGCGCGCCGTTTTCGCCTATCATGTGCGCTACTGCGCATGCTGCATGCACCTGTCAGATCTCCCAGATGGCCCACGCGTCGAATCTTTCCCGCGGCAGCAGCAAGGTATGGCGCGCGCCCGACGTGCTCGACGCGGTCATGCTCAAAGGCCGCTTCGTCAAGCATCGCTATCCGTCGCATGCTCACGATACGCATTGCGTTGCGCTGATTACGAGCGGCAGTCTGATCGTGAACGTCGCTGGGCACGAGCAGATGCTGCGCCGCGGCGACATCGTGACGATCGATGCGGATACCGTTCATGCGGGTCGCGCGGGGCCATCGGGAAGCTGGAAAATGCGCGTCGCGCATTTCTTCGCCGCCGACCTGGCGGCTTATACGGAGTCGACGGGGTTGCCGGTGCGCTCGCGCTTTGACGTCGCCGCGCCGGTGCTGCGCGATGCGACGTTGGCGCAATGGCTGTATGGCATCAGCTGGTGTTCGGAAGTGAACGACGACCCGTTCAAACGCAGCGAAACGCTTGCTGCCGCGATTGGCCGGCTCGTTGCGCTGCATGCGGCGGGTCCGGCGAAACTGGCCTCGCCGCACGTCGAGCCACGCGTGATCCGCGCGGTGAAAGAGCAGTTGCACGCGGAACTCGGCGCCAAGCTCACGCTGCACGCACTGGCCGCCGCACAAGGGGTCATGCCGTTTACGCTGTTGCGCGCGTTCGTGCGCAGCACCGGGCTTTCTCCGCACGCGTATCAGCAACAGGTGCGGATTCGCTATGCGCAACGGCGCCTGAGCGTCGGTGCAACGCCAGTGCTGGTGGCAAGCGAAGCGGGCTATGCGGATCAGGCGCATTTCACACGGGTGTTCAAGCAATACACCGGCGTGACGCCAAAGGCCTTCCAGCTTGCGGTAACGGGTTAAAGCTGGATCAGGTCCACGGACCGGGTGGGAAAGGAAAAAGTAAGGGCAAGTTTTCCGTCTTATTCATCGATCGAACCGTACCTTCGGCCGCTATGCTGGAAACTGGAGCAGCATCGCGCTGCGCTTTGCTTCGTTCGAAGACCACGTCACAGGAGCCCACAGTCATGCAAGTTAGCGATACCACGTCAATGTCCGCCAACGCGGCTGCGTCTGCCACGGGAGCAGCCGGCAACAGCCGTAACGATGGACCTTCGTTTCAGGACCTGTTGTCCCAACTGCAGGATTTCGGCAGCGGCAACATCGCGGATGCGATGAACAGCGAGATTCTCGCGCAACTGGGCATCACCAAGGAGCAGCTGGCACAGATGCCGCCTGAAGAGCGCGCCAAAGTCGAGGAAAAAGTCCGCGAACTGATGAAGAAGGAGCTGACCGAGAAGGTCAATCAGAATCTGCAGGCGGAGCAGCAGGCGCAAATGCAGCAGCCGGGAACGGCAACCGCAATGGCAGCAGGAACAGGAGCGCAGTCCGGCGGCTCGGCTTCGCAACACCGGCCGCGCTCGATCGATATCATGGTTTGACGAGGACGGGGCGTCTCGGCCCGTTCAATAACACCCGGTTCGACGCATGCTGAACTACGACCATCTGATGTCCCTGCTGGCAGTGGCGCGCTACGGTTCGTTCGAGGCCGCGGCGCGCGAACTGAAGGTGACGCCCTCGGCGGTGTCGCAGCGTGTCAAACTGCTCGAGGAGCGCACCGGCAGCCTGTTGATCGTGCGCGGCCAGCCATGCGTGCCGACCACGTCCGGTGCGCTGCTGTGCCGGCACGTCGAGCGCGTGCGCTTTCTCGAAGTCGAACTGAACGAGGCATTTCCACTGCCGGCCCGCGACGAGGACAGCGACGCGCCGTGGCTGCCGCTGCGCGTGGCGGTCAACTACGACAGCGTAGGAACGTGGTTTATCGACGCGGTCGCCGATGTGTGCCGAGCGCGCCGCATCCTGCTCGACATTGTGGTCGACGACGCGGAGCACACCATGCAGCGGATTCGCGAAGGCAGCGTGCAGGGCGCGGTGACGTCGCAAGCCGAACCAATCAGCGGTTGCCACGCGATCCATCTCGGGCGCATGGACTATGTGCCGGTCTGCGCGCTATCGTTCGCGCAGCGCTTCTTTGCCGCTGGTGTCGATCGCGATGCGCTCGCGGTCGCGCCGCGCATCGATCTGAGCGGCGTGTCGTCGCTTGCGCAGCGTTTTACGCGCAGTATCACGCACGCGTCGATCGAGCCGCCCGTGCATACGATCCCCAATGTGTCGGGGCTGCTGCGCGCGTGTCTGCACGGTATGGGTTGGGGCGTGTTGCCGGTGCATGTGGCCACACCGCATATCGACAATGGCGAACTCGTTTGCTTCGCGCCCGAGCGTTTCTTTAGCATCGAGCTTTACTGGCATAGCTGGAACGTCGCGATCAATACCCTCGAAGAATTCGGCATCGCGCTGCGCGATGCATTTGCGCGTTAAGCGATAGCCCGGTACGCCGCGCGGAAATAACGCACTGTCTGCGAGCAAAGCCCGGGTAGCGGAGTGTGTCAGTGCCTGCCGGTCCATTAGACTGAACCGTGACATCACACAGACAGGCCGGTCCGCGAGGACACGGTCTTACCGCAAGGGAGGCGCTGGTGAATCTTCCGTTTGCCCGTGTACCACGGTCGTTGCGCTGCGCGCTCGCGTGCGTCGCGATGTGCACCATCGTCGCGATGCATGTCGCCCGTGCGGAACCGGTCACGACCGGTCCGCTGGAACTGAAGGGTTCGGCGCTCGTGCGCGGGCCTGTCACCGTCGAAGGTCCGCTGACCGTGCGCGGCAATCTGTCGGTGCATGGGCCGCTGACCGCTACTCATGTATCGCAACTGCCGCCGGACGATTCGACACCGGATCGCGTCAATGGCGACAACAACTTCTACGGTCCGTTGACCGTGCGTGGTCCGCTGACCGTGCGCGGCGACTTCGAGGTACGTGGCCCGCTGACGGTTCGCGGACCCGCGGGCGCAGTCGGCCGGATCGACGTCGATGGGCCGATCACGGAGCGCCAATGACGCATCGGCGGTCCACCTTGTAAAAACGCTTCGGCCGCGCAACGCGCGGCCGAAGCGACCTGCCAGTCAAACTACATCAATGCGGCTGACTATCAGAGCAACTACGTGAGCATCCAGATCGATCAGGGCATCAGGTCGATACGGCCGAATACACCGGTCGTCGGCGTCGGGCCAGCCGAATAGAACAGCGTGTTCGACGGCTGGTTGTTCGTGTCGTTACCGAACAGCAGACCCCACAGACCGGACTGCACGAACGGCTGGCCGTTGGTCTGCAGCAGCGGGCCTTCCAGCGCGCCGGTGGTCGGGTTGAACATATTGAGCGCGCCGTCGCCGAAGTTACCGATCAACAGCTGGTTGCTCGCCGCGCCGAAGTTCGCCGGCGCCATCACCATGCCCCACGGTGCGTTCAGCACGCCACCGTTCGATACCAGGCGCTTGACGAAGTTACCTGCGGTGTCGAACTGGTCGACGAGGCCAAGGCCTGCACCCTTCACCTGAGTCTTGCCGTCCGGGCCGAGCTCAGCGTAGGCAACGAAGATCGAGGTGCCGATTGCCTGAATGCCGAACGGCGAGAAGCCTGCCGGCAGATTCGGGTCGGTGAAGCTGCCTGCGAGCTGGACCTTGGTGAACGTGTTGTTAAACACGTTGACCGTCTTGTTGTGGAAGTCGGCCGCGTACAGGAAGTTCGCGCCGTTGTTGCTCGCAACCGTCAGGCCCTTGTAGACCGCTCCATTGGCGCTGTCGTCATGCTCGTTGACGGCCGTGGCCGGCAGCACGGTCGGCGCCCAGCCGGCGATCGTGCCAGCGTCGGTAGCCCACATGAACACGGCAGGTGCAGATACAGTCTTTCCGTTCAGGGTCGCCGTGATCACGAAGTCCGTCGTGCTCGGGTTGTTCACCATGCCCGTCGGGCCAGCCGGCGCGTTTGCGGCGTTCGGCGGAATGTCGACCACCAGCGTTTGCGTCACACCGTTGCCGTCATGCAGCGACGACTTCTTCGTGCCGTTGTCCGAATTCCAGATCGTGCTCGTCTTGCTTTCCGCGAGGCCCCATGCGTTCTGCAGGTTCGCGTCGATGTTCGCGGCCGTCACGCTGCCGTCGGAGGTCAGCACCGTCGCGCGGAACTGGCCTGTCGGCGGCGGAGTGTTGCTGCCGCTGTTGTTGTTGTTATCGTCGCCGCCGCAAGCGGTCAATGCTGCCGAAGCCGCACACATCAGCACGCTGAGAAGTACTACATTTTTCTTGAGCTTCATTTTTTGTGAGTCTCGCTAATAAAGAAAGATGGGAGGTGATGTTTAACGATAAAGACGCGCAACTGCGATGCGCGACGGATCAACTTTTGCGAATCAAGGGGGGCGGGGGGACACGGATCTTGTGGAACCATGTGCTCGAATTTGCATTCGATGCGTGCCGTCGCAATCGTCCCTTGCTCAACGCCTATCCGCTGAAGATTATTCCGCCGCTTTCGTGCGATTTTTATCAGCGTGCTGTGTGCGATAGTGTCGCCGCCAGGTTGTGCAGAGCGGTATTTTTGAATGCGCTAACGCCTTGAGCGATAAAGAAGAATGCGGGTGCGGACGAGCCGTGAGAAACCTCTGTCGAAGGGCGCTGGGCGATCGGTGGTGTGCACTGGCTGCGTTGAAATACTTCGCTGCAAGGTGCGATGCTTCGCCCGCACTACGCAGCCAGCATCCGTGCACTTCGACTATCTGATCTGTTAGAGATCGACATCGAACCGCTGTCGTGGATCGCAAGCTAACGAAGTGAAAGCCGCCGCGGAATAAAGCACGCCTTGACGCGTTCTCTTCGGCAGGTCTTGCGCAGCACAGCTTGCGTAGCCGGCAGACCCGTGATGTCCGCGGCGGCTTGCCAGTACACCGAAGAACCCGGCGCGTGCCGTCGGTCCAGCCGGCATGACACGATGCTGCCCACGGCCATCAGTCCGTCCATGCGGTTACGAGAGGACTCGTGCAAGCGCAGCGCAAAGGGTATGGCCTTGCCACCGTGCACCATGCGTTGCAGCACGTGTGCAAGGCCACGGGTTTGACGCGTGCGGCGCTGCATGCATCGCCGGCCGGTTTCCCGGTCTATCTGCATGCGGGATTCCACCGTACGACACGCTTGCTGACGTACCGCCTCGCTAATTGATCCTGCCCCGGTTCGCATGACGGATGCGCGTGCGCGCGTCGCATCATCGCGGACTCTTTGCTGTGCTACGCGCGGCAACGTACTATCGATGCCAACACAGCCTCGCGAGACTATGCGGATTGCGTTGCGAGAATCGCCGCGCATGCGCAGCCGGGTCCGGTCGCGCGAACCTGCCGTGGTCGTGGTGCGCTGTCGCCGCACCCATGCCTGGAGATGCACGATGAGCCGCTTCGAAAATCGCCGGCGTCTGCTGGGCGCCAGCCTGTTTGCGCCGTTGGCCGCGCACGGCGCCTGTGACTGCGCGGCGGGTAGTCCGACCGGTAGCGCGGCTAGCAGTCCAGCCCATGGCGCCGCGCCGCTCGCCGGCGAGCACGCGCCGCTGCCCGCTGCGCAGATCGAGCATGCGCTTGCGCAGCTCGACAAGCTCGCCGCCGACCTGATGGCGAGTTCGGGCGTGCCCGGCATGGCGGTCGCGGTGGTGCACGGCACGCAGACCGTCTACGCAAAAGGCTTCGGCATACGGGAGACCGGCTCTGCTCTGCCGGTGGATGCCGATACGGTATTCCAGCTTGCGTCGCTGTCGAAGCCGATCGGCGCGTCGGTGATTGCGCATCAGATCGGCACCGGCGCTGTCGGTTGGGACACGAAAGTGCGCGCGCATCTGTCGTGGTTCGCGTTGGCCAATGCGAACGTGAGCGCGGCGGTGACCATCGGCGATCTGTACGCGCATCGCTCGGGCCTACCCGATCACGCCGGCGACGAACTCGAGGACATGGGTTACGGCCAGACCGAGATCTTGCGGCGGCTGCGTTATTTACCGCTCGCGCCATTTCGCGGCTCGTATTTCTACACGAACTTTGGCGTGACCGCGGCGGCGGAATCGGTCGCGGCGGCAGCCGGCGTCGACTGGGCAACGCTTTCGGAACGCGCGCTGTACAAACCGCTCGGTATGACGAGCACCAGCTCGCGCTATGCGGATTTCGCGGCGCGTACCAATCGTGCATTGGGCCACGTAAAGCAGGGCAACCGCTGGGTGCCGGGTCCGGGCACGCGCCCCGACGCGCAGACGCCGGCGGGCGGCGTCAGTTCGTCGGTCAACGACCTGGCCAGGTGGCTCGCGATGATGCTGGGCGTGGGCGTATTCGATGGCCGGCGCGTCGCGGATGCCGACGCGCTGGTCGCGGCGGTCAGCGCGCAGGTGCAGTCCGCACCGCCCGGCGATGGGCGTGCAGCAAGCTACTACGGCTACGGTTTCAATGTCGGCGTGAGCGCGACCGGGCGCGCGACGTACAGTCATTCCGGCGCTTTTGCGCTCGGCGCGGGCACCAACTTCGTGGTGGTGCCATCCACGGGTCTTGCAATCGTCGCGCTGACCAACGGCATGCCGCTCGGCATTCCGGAGACACTCACCGCGCAGTTCTTCGATCTGGTGCAGTTCGGTTCGTTGCAGCGCGACTGGGCGAAGCTGTACCAGCAGGCGTTCCTCGCGATGTCGAAGCCGAAGGGCTCGCTGGTCGGCGTGGCGCGTCCGGTGGCGCCGCTGCCGGCCCGTGCGCGGGCCGCCTACACAGGTACCTATTGCAACGACTACTACGGCCCACTGAAGGTGAGCGAACGCGAGGGCGCGCTGACGCTGACACTCGGTGCAAAGCCGCTGGTGCTGCCGCTGACGCATTGGGACGGCGACGTATTCACGTTCACGCTGCGTAACGAGAATGCCGAACCCGGCACGATCTCGAAAGCGAGCTTTCTGAGCGATCGTGTGACGCTCGAGTATTACGACGACGACAAGCTTGGCACCTTCGTGCGCTGCGATAGGGCGTCGTGAAGCAGCCTGGCTTGTGGCCTGTCACTCAGGCCTTATAAATTCTCTCGAGGTGTTTTCAACACTCTCGCTTGCAGTCGACACGGCATCGGCGTCAGGCAGCGGCGACGCCATCTCGGCCGAGACTGCCGATATCTGTCGTTGCGCAGCCAACCAGATTGCGCCGAATGTTGGTTGCGCAACAACGCTTTTCCCGCCCGCGAATCTCTACGTCTACGCGCAACCGTTGCCACACGGTTAGCGCGGCTATTGGCATGATCAATGCGATGTTGCACTCACAGGTTGCCAATTAGCCAACAGCAGCCTGGTGTGCAAAGCATGAACAGGAGACCTTCGATGGACAGTTTCGACGATGCATTCAAGGCGCTGATCGGCAGCGAGGGCGGATATTCGTTCCATCCAGCCGATCCCGGCGGCGAGACGATGTGGGGCGTCACGGCGCGCGTGGCACGCAGCTGCGGCTACACCGGCGCAATGAAGGACCTGCCGCTGGAAACCGCGAAGCAGATTGCACGCGAACGGTACTGGAATCCGTTGCATCTCGACGAATTCGATCCGCGTGTCGCGTTCCAGATTTTCGATGCGAACTACAACGGCGGGCTGGTCGTGCTGTGGATGCAGAAGGCAGCCGGTGCTGAACCCGATGGCAAGTTCGGCCCACTGACGATCGAGGCCGTGAAAAGTGCCGAACCGGCGAAGTTCGTGATGCGTTTCGTCGCATACCGGCTGCGCTACCTGAAAAACCTGCATGCATGGCCGAGTTTCAGCCGCGGCTGGACCGAACGCATGGCAGCCAACCTTCTTTTGGGAGCAGCATGATGGACTGGTCGAAAGTGGCATCGACGATCGGCAGCACGGCACCGTTGCTGGCTGGTCTGGTGGGCGGGCCGGTCGGGCTCGGCGTGACGGCCGCCGCGGCGATCCTGTCGCACGCACTGAATACGCCGAACGATCCGGCTGCGATCGAGACCGCGCTGAACGACCCCGCGGCACTCGACAAGGTGCGCCAGGCGGAAAGTGCGAATGCGCTGCAACTGCAGCAGCTGATGGTGACCGCCGCACAGGCGCGCCTCTCCTACGAGACCGACCTGGCACGCATCGAAGCGGGCGACCGCGCCGATGCACGCGCGATGGGCATCGCGAACAGGGACTGGGTGCCGAAGGTGCTGGCGATGTCGGTGACGGCCGGCTTCTTCGGCATCTTGCTGCTGATGGCGCTGAAGGCGTTGCCTGAAGCAAATCGCGATCTGGTCAACGTGGTGGTCGGCGCGCTGGGTACGGCGTGGATCAGCATCATCGGTTATTACTTCGGCACGTCGGCCGGTTCGATGCGCAAAACCGAACTGCTGGCGAAGCCGAGCGTACCCATTACGCCGGATAGCGCGGTGACACTGCGCGAACCGGCCGCCGCGCCGCTGCCGCATGCAACCCCGCAAGCGCAAGGTCATGCGCATCAGGATGGCTTCGCGTCGTTCGCGCCGGGCGGGCAAGGGCCGATCTACAGCGGAGCTTCATAAAACGCCTGCGCCGGCGGCTATCACGCGTGCGCCGGCGCACCGGCACGTTGTCATATCATGTGAGTTCCTCGCCTTTCCGAAGGCAGACTTCCCGAGGCTCGACATGGATGACCGCAGCAACCCGCTGTTGCAGGACTGGCAAACCCCGTACGGATTGCCGCCGTTTGCGCAGATCCGTCCCGAACATTTCGCACCGGCTTTCGCGGTGCTGTGCGAACAGCACCTCGCCGAAATCGATGCGCTTGCAACCGATCCGGCCGCGCCGGATTTCGCCAATACGGCAGCCGCATTCGATGCCGCCGGCGCGCGACTCGAGCGCGTGCGGCTGACCTTCGAAAATCTGTGTTCGTCCGAAGCGCCGCCCGAGTTGCAGGCGGTGGAGCGCGACATGGCGCCGCGTCTTGCCGCTCACGACAGCAAGGTTGCGATGCATGCGGCCTTCTTTGCGCGGCTCGACGCGCTGCATCGCGATGCAACTTCGCTGAACCTGAACGAAGAGCAGCAGCGGCTGTTGCAGCGTCTACATACCGATTTCGTGCGCACCGGTGCCGCGCTGCAGGGCGCCGCGCGCGAGCGCTTCGCTGCGCTGGCGGTGCGGCTTGCCGAACTGCAGACGAATTTCGCACAAAACGTATTGGCCGACGAAGCCGCCTATCGGCTGCCGTTGAAAACCGAAGCGGACCTCGCCGGCTTGCCGGACTTCCTGCGCGCGGCCGCGCGCGGCGCCGCACAGGAACGCGGCGTAGAGGGCTACGTGATCACGCTGTCGCGTTCGCTGGTGCAGCCGTTTCTGACTTTCTCGACGCGCCGCGATCTGCGCGAAACCGCGTGGCGCGCATGGACCTCGCGTGGCGAGACGCCGGCGCGCGACAACCGGCCGCTAGCACGCGAAATCCTCGCGTTGCGCGAACAGCAGGCGCAACTGCTCGGCTACGACACGTTCGCCGATTACGCGCTATCCGACCGCATGGCGGGTCGCGCTGCCGCCGTGCATGAATTGCTCGGCGAAGTGTGGGAGCCGGCCAAGGCGAGCGCGGCGCGCGAGCGGCAGGCACTGGTCGAGCAGGCGGCCGCGCTGGGCGAGCCGACCGACATCGAGCCGTGGGACTGGTACTACCTCGCCGAGAAGGTACGTGTCGCGCGTTTCGCGCTCGACGATGCCGAGGTCAAACCGTACTTCAGCCTCGATGCGATGCTCGCCGCGTTGTTCGATTGCGCGGGGCGGCTGTTCGGCGTGCAGTTCGTCGAGCAGCGCGGCATCGAGCTGTATCACCCGGATGTGCGCCTGTGGGAAGTGCAGCGCGACGGCAAGCGGGTCGGCGTGTTTCTCGGCGACAACTATGCGCGGCCGCACAAACAGGGTGGCGCGTGGATGCATAGCTACCGCAAACAGAAGCGCAACGGCGGCACGGCCGAGCCGATCATCGTCAACAACAACAACTTCGCGCGCAGCGATGGCCCGACGCTGCTGAGCTTCGATGACGTGCGCACGCTGTTCCACGAATTCGGCCATGCGATGCACGGCATGCTGTCCGACGTCACCTATAGCCGGCTGGCAGGCACCAACGTGCCGCAGGATTATGTCGAGCTGCCGTCGCAACTGATGGAAAACTGGGCGACGGTACCGCAAGTGCTGGCGCAGCATGCACGCCACGTGGAAACCGGTGCGCCGATTCCGGCGGCGATGATCGAGCGGATTCGCGCGTCGCAGACCTTCAACCAGGGCTTCGAGACGGTGTCGTACACATCGTCGGCGCTGATCGACATGGCATTGCATCAGCAGAAGAACGCGCAGCAGATCGACATCGAGCGCTTCGAAGCCGAGCAGCGCGAGTGCCTTGGGGTACCGCCGGAAGTCGGCATGCGTCACCGTCTGCCGCATTTCTCGCATATTTTCAGCAGCTCGTACTATGCGGCCGGCTACTACGTGTACATGTGGGCCGAGGTGCTCGAAGCCGAGGCGTTCGACGCGTTCGAGGAAAACGGCAACGCGTTCGATCCGGTGCTCGCGGACAAGCTGCGACGCTATATCTATAGCGCAGGGGACAGCCGTGAAGAACGCGCGGCATTTCGCGCCTTTCGCGGGCGCGATCCGCAGGTCACGCCGATGTTGCGCAAGCGGGGTTTGTTGACGGCGTGAGCGGCCAGCCAATCGTTCATGCCGGCGGCGTGCGGCGGGCGCATGCTACGCGCGCTGCGCGCGCGAGCGGCGCGTGTCGCTCGCTACTCACTCACTCGTGCGTCGCATCCGCCTTGCGCGACGCGCGCTTGCGCCGCGCATCGTTCAGCCCCGGGCGCAGCGCAGCATGCAACGGCGCGCAGCTGGCTCGCGCTTCAAACCACGTTGGCAGCGTGACCGACTCGCTCGCGCTGGGCGCTTCGATCTGCGCGAGCAGGAGTTGCGCCGCGCGCTCGCCAAGCAGCGTCGCATCGCGCATCACGGTAGCAATCGGCGGTTGATGGAAGCGGCTTAGCGGCACGTCGTCGCAACAGACCAGCGACAGGTCGCGGCCCAACTGCAAGCCGCGCCGGTGCACGGCGGCAAGCGCACCCTCCAGCAGCTGATTGCCGCCCAGAATGATCGCAGTCGGCGCATCGGCGGCGTCCAGCATCGTATCGAGCGCAGCCTCGCCATGCTCCGGCGACAGCGTGCCACGATGTACCCACAGCTCGCGCGCAAGGCCGAGACTGTCGTACGCGCCTTCGACCGCGCGAATCCGTTCGCGCGTCGGCCGCACATCGCGGCCCGCGACGAGGCCGATACGGCGATGGCCGGCGGTCAACAGATAGCGCGCCGCATCGCCGACGCCGCGGCCGTGATCGGACAGCACGTAATGCGCGCGAACGTCCGCGGGCAGGGTCCGGTCGATCAGCACCACCGGTGCCTTCGTACCGCGCAGCGCCGCGAGCGTAGCCGGATCGTCTTCGAGCGCAGGCAGCACGATCAGTCCATCCACCTGACGCTGCAACAGCACCTCGATGCGCTCCGCGTCGACGCTCGGCACGCCGCCGGAGTTCGTCAACAGCACCGAAAACCCGGCAACCGACAGCACACTTTCCGCGCCGCTGACGATCGATGCGATCAGCGGGTTGGTGATGTCCGAGCCGACAAAGCCGATCGAACGCGTGGCGCGGCGGCGCAGTCCTTGCGCCAGCGCATTGGGTGCGTAGCCGAGTTCGCGTGCGGCCTCCAGTACGCGCTGCGTCAATTGCGGGCTCGAGCCGGGCTGCCCCGACAGCACACGCGACACCGATGCAATGCCGACGCCCGCGAGCGCAGCCACCGCCTTGATGCCGGTGGGGGCGCGCGTGTCGTCCGACGTGTCCTTGCTCATGACTTCCTCTGGGTTCTTGACATCGCAGTCTACAGCATCTATTGTTCGGAAACGTTTCCGGGAAACGTTTCCAACACCCACTCATACCGGATGCGCACCGCAAGCCTGGTTCCGCGGCGCTCGAGCCGCGGCCAATGGAGAGAGACAGCGCACGACGCCAGCGCGGCGGGGCTTCGCACCCGTGCACGCCGCGGCGTCGCGCGTCCGCACAGACGAGGTGACATTTGGAACACGCATTCCACGACACGCCCGAGGTGAGGCGTGCCGTACGCAACGCGATTCTGAGCGCGATGGTCGGCACCGCAGTCGAGTGGTACGACTACTACCTGTATGCGACCGCCGCCGCGACACTGTTCAACAAGCTGTTTTTCCCTTCTTACGATCACTTGACCGGCACGTTGCTCGCCTATGCGAGCTTCGCGATCGGTTTTGTCGTGCGGCCCGGCGGCAGTGTGCTGTTTGGCCGGCTCGGCGATCGTATCGGGCGCAAGGCGGTGCTGATCATCACGTTGTTGCTGATGGGCGGGTCGACCACGCTGATGGGGGCGTTACCCACGTACGCGTCGGCCGGTGTGTGGGCGCCGGTGCTGCTGTGCGTGCTGCGTGCGTTCCAGGGGCTGGGCTCCGGTGCCGAGTACGCGGGGGCCGTACTGATGGTGGTCGAGTATGCGCCGCCGCGCCGACGTGGCCTGTACGGCGCGCTGCCTTACACCGGTGTTGCACTCGGCCTGTTGCTGTCGCTCGCCACTTTCCATCTGTCGTCGCTGCTTTCGAAGGGCGCTTTCGAAGAGTGGGGCTGGCGCATTCCGTTCCTGTTGAGCGCGGTGGTGGTGCTGCTCGGCCTCGTGCTGCGCAGCCGCCTGAAGGAAACGCCGGTGTTCGAGGAACTGCGCAAAAAGAACGCCGTGGTGAAGTCGCCGCTGAAGGAGGTGTTCAGCACGTCGCTGCGGCCGATGCTATGCGCGTGGGGCGCGCGCCTTGGCGACAACTCGCTGGCGTATATCTACGAGTCGTTCGTGATTGTCTATGTGACGCAGCAACTGCATATGGCGCGCGACACGATCGTCACCGCGCTGATGTTCAGCACCGCGCTGCAATTCATCACGGTGCCGCTGTTCGGCTGGGTGTCTGACCTGATCGGGCGCCGGCCCGTGTATATCGGCGGCGCACTGATTTCCGGGCTCGCGATCTTCCCGTTCTTCGCGATGCTGCAGTCGGGCCAGTTGTTCTGGATTTATACCGGGCTCTTTCTGGTGTCGTCGGTCGGCAAGACGATGATGACGTCCGCGCAAAGCCCATGGCTTGCCGAAATGTTCCCGGCGCGGGTGCGCTACACGGGTTTCTCGCTGGCGCGCGAAGTGACTTCGCCGATCTCCGGCGGCATCGCGCCGATGATCGCGGTGGCCTTGCTCGCAGCCGGCGGCGGTTCGCCGCATCTGGTTGCGTGGTACGTGGTCGTGCTCGGCCTGATTACCACGGTGTCGGTGTTGCTCGGGCCCGAGACGCGCGGCCGCGATTTCGCTGCGAGCGCAACCGAACCGGCGCAGGCCGCCGCGCCCGACCCACGCGATCCGCTGCACGCCACGCATTGACATTGCGTCGACACCCGCATTCACCGATTCGCCATTTTCCGCATCGACACACAAGGAGCACGCATGAAAATCACCCAAGTCGAACCGCTGCACGTCGGCCAGTTCATGTTCGTCAGGATCGATACCGACGAAGGCATTACCGGCTACGGCGAGGCCGGCATCTGGGGGCATATAGAAGCCGCCGGCACGGCGATCCGGCGCTTCGCCGAGTACCTGGTCGGCAAGCGCGCGTTCGACATCGAGCATCACTGGAACGTGATGCATCGCTTCAGCTATTTTCAGGGGCTCGCCATCAATGCGGCGATTTCCGCCATCGACATCGCGCTGTGGGATATCAAGGGCCGCGCGCTGAACGTGCCGATCTACGAGTTGCTCGGCGGCCCCGCACGCAAGAAAGCGCGCATCTACGGACACATCTACGAGAGCTCGATCGACAAGGTGCTGGAAGAATGCCAGCGCAAGATGGAAGCGGGCTACAACGCGTTCGGGCACATCAACCCGTTTCTCGACGAAGGCAACGACAAGGTCTACTTCAAGACGCACATCCGCAAGATGCGCGATGCGATCGAGAACGTGCACCGGATGCGCGAGGTAGTCGGGCAACGGGTAGACCTGCTGGTCGAACTGCACCGGCGCCTGACGCCCGCTGAAGCGATTACTTTCACGAACGGTATCGAAGCGACCACGCCGATGTTCGTCGAAGACCCGATTCGTCCGGAAAACGCCGATGCGATGGCGCGCGTCGCCGATCGCATCAAGGTGCCGATCGCCACCGGCGAACGCTTCTGCACGATCTACGAATTCCAGGCGCTGCTCGCGCGCAATGCAGTTGAATATGCGCGGGTGGACGTGGCCGTATGCGGCGGCATTACCGGCGCGAAGAAAGTCGCCGCACTGGCCGAAGCGCATCACGTGCAGGTCGTGCCGCACAATCCGCTTTCGCCGATCGGCCTCGCGGCATGCCTGCAGGTGGCGGCCGCGATTCCGAACTTCGCGATCCAGGAGTACGCGACCGGATTCGAGGCGGGGGTGTTCGAATCGACCGGCAAGCATTTGGGCAGCGATATCGTCGACCGTGTGCCGCTGCCGAACAATGGCTTCGTCGATATTCCGGACGGCCCTGGCCTCGGCATGGCATTGCTGCCCGATGCGCAGAAAATCCGGCCGCCGCTGTCGAAGCCGATTTCGATGCGGCCGCATTTCGATGGGTTCGTCGTCGATCAGTAACAGCCGAAAAGTGAGGCGGCGCACGCGTACGCAGACGCAGACGCATAGGCCTTATCGATGCGCGTTCAACAGCAGGTCGAGAAACGTCTCGGCACTGCGTGTCAGCGGCCGGGCCTCCTCGACAATCGCGCAAAACGGCATCGCATAGGACGGTGTATCCGGCAGCACCGCGAACTCGTAGCGCGGTGCGAGCCGCGCTGCGTAGTGCTCGGGCAGCAGACCGACGCAACGGCCGGTAGCGACCATCATCGCGATGCCTTCGAGGCCGCTCACGTCCATCCCCTGTTTGAAGCCGTGATTCGCTAGCGCATCTTCGACGAACGGATGCGGCCGGTATGCAAGCGGCAATGTGCGCGTGTCCTGCAGTGCGCTTATTTCTCCCGCCGCGGCCGGACAATAAAACACGCGATGGGTCTCCGTGAACAACGGATAGTGCCGGAACGTGCGCATCTGCCGGTAGGCGCCGCGAATCGCGATCTGCACGCGCCGTTCCGCAAGCGCGGCGCCCAGATCGCTGAACGTCATGACCGAAAGCGATGGCCGGACCAGTGGCGCGACACGCTGTAGTTCAGCCAGCGCTTTCGGTACGTGGCAGCCTTCGTGCGTCATCACATGTTCGGACGTGCCGAGCAGCAGCGGCCCCGACAATACGCCGCGCACCGCATCCACTTCGGGCTTGATGCGTTCGAGCGATTCGAGCGCCTGCAGCGCGACGCGCAGCGCCACCGTGCCGCTTTCGGTCAGCTGGAACCCACCAGGGCCGCGCTCGCACAACTTCACGCCCAGACGCGTTTCGACCTCGTTGATATGCCGGCTGATCGATGCCTTCGACATCGCCAGCACGCGCTCGGCAGCGGCGAAACCACTGGCCTGCGCAGCGGCGCAGAACACACGCAGCGAGCGCAGGTCGCGTTCGTTCAGGTCCATTTTCTTCATCGCGCGGCTCCGTCGCCGACCTTCCGAAAGGTCTTGATTTCCGAAACCATAGCAACGAAAAAATGGTTTTCCAAAACTTTTTTGTCTGCCTACATTCAGTTCACCAACGACTGGCCTTGACCTCGGGGAACCCCATGATCTCGCTCGACCGACGCAAATTTCTGACCGTAGCGGGCGGCGTCTCGCTCGCGCTTGCCGTGCCCGCCGTTGCGTTCGCGGAGGGCGGCACGCTCGCCGAAATCCGCCAGCGCGGCAAGCTGACCGTGGGTACCGAGGCGGCTTACGAACCGTTCGAGTTCGTCGAGAACGGCAAGGTGGTGGGCTACGGCCACGACATTCTCGAGTACATGGCGGGCAAACTCGGCGTCACGCTGAATCAGGTCAATCTGCCGTTTCAAGGCCTGCTGCCCGGCCTGATGACGCACAAGTTCGACTTCGTCGCGACCAGCGTCGGCATCAACCCGGAGCGTGCGAAACGCTTTGCGTTCTCCGAGCCGGTGGGCGTGGTCGATACCGTGCTGGTCGTGCGCTCGGGCGAGAACCGCATCAGCAAGGCAGACGATCTGGCCGGCCATGTGGTGGGTACGCAGATGGGCTCGTCGTCGCAGCCGATCGCGCAGACCTTCGATACGCAGCTCAAGACGAAAGGCGCGGGTTTCGCGGATATGAAGCTGTTTCAGGCGTACCCGGACGTGATGGTTGCGCTCGCAAACAAGACGCTCGACGTGGGCATCATGCCGTCGAACATCGTGGCCGTGCTGATGAAGCGCGAGCCGGGCCAGTACCGGGTGATCGGCAAGATCGGCGAGCCGAAAATGCTGGCATGGGTTGCGCATCCGCAGGACAAGGAGATTCGCGGCTTTATCAACACGTCGCTGACCGAGCTGGCGCAAAACGGCCAGCTCGCGCAGATGCAGAAGAAGTGGTTCGGCTACACGATGAATCTGCCGACCAGCGGTTACTTGCCGGAAGGCGCGGTTTAAGCGCGGCGTCGAGCCAGAGCGACAGGAACGATCGTGAGCCTCGCGATGCCGGCTGCGCTCGCCCCGATATTCGCGACGTGCGCGCCATTCGTGCGCGACTTTGCCACAGGCGCCGCGACAACCGTTGTATCGAGCGTCGCGGCCTTCGCGCTCGGCACGCTGATCGGTGTGGTGCTGCTGGTTGTGCGGCAACTCGGCGGCCGCGCGCTGGCTGCATGCGTGGTCGTCTACGTCAGCCTGATTCGCGGCACGCCTGCGTTGATCCAGATGCTGGTTGCGTACTACGTGCTGCCGGCGGTGTTGAACATTCCACTTGCGCCGCTGCCGGCCGGCATTCTGGCGCTTGCGCTGAACACTGCCGCGTATATCTCCGAGATCCTGCGCGGCGCGCTGAACTCGCTCGGGCGCGGCCAGTTACCGGCGGCGCGCGCGCTTGGCATGAACGGCTGGCAGGTGTGGCGCTACATCGTGTTTCCTCAGCTGTTTTACCGCTCGATTCCGCCGCTCACCAGCGAATTCACGATGCTGTTGAAGGCGTCTTCACTGATGTCGATCATCGCGGTGCACGACCTTGCCACTGCCGCGCGCGATGCGACGCTGCAAACCAGTTTGCCGCTGCAGCTGTTTTCGATCACTGCGGCGATCTACTTTGCGATTCTGTTCGTCGTATCGTCGGTGTCGCGCCGGCTCGAACGCCGCGTGGCGAAGGTGCTGCCCCATGGCCATTGATTTCAGTGTGGTCGAAACTTCAGTGCGGCCTTTGTTGAAGGGCCTTGCGGTGACTGCACACGTGTGTGTGCTCGGCATTCCGGCGGGCATCGTAGCCGGCACCGTGGCCGCCTATTGCCGCGACGCGCCGGCGCGGGCCGTGCGCGCGCTGGCATCCGCCTATGTCGAAGTTGTGCGCAACGTACCGTTTCTGATTCTCGTATATCTGAGTTTTTTTGGCTTGCCGAAGCTGGGCGTCGCGATGTCGGCGTTTGCGATCGGCGTGGCAGCGACGGCGTTCTACACCGGCGGTTATTTCTGCGAAATCCTGCGTGCGGCGCTGCACAGCCTGCCTCGCGGACAGTTGCAGGCTGCGCGCTCGCTCGGCCTGTCGGAATGGCACACGCAGCGCTATGTGGTGCTGCCGCAGATCTTCGGCTTCCTTGCGCCGGCTACTACCAGCCTGACGATCATGATGTTCAAGGACACCTCGGTGTTCTCGGTGATGAGCCTTGCCGAACTGACCTATCAAAGCAACCTGCTGACCGCGGACACCTTCGCGTACGTCGAGGTACTCGGCACGACCGCGCTGATCTATTGGGCGTGCAGCGTGCTGCTCGATGTCGCGGGGCAGTGGTCCGAGCGCTATGCAACGCGCTACCGCCGCGCGTAGATGTGCGTAAGCGCGCAAGCACGCATAAGCGCGCGACCTTTCCTTCAACCTTGAACGCTGGAGCCTGATGATGCGATCGCTCACCGTGCCGCCGAAAACCGGCCACAAGACGCTGCTGTATTCCGACCTCGCACTGGATCTCGATCATCTCGAAGCCGACATTGCGGTACTCGGCATGCCCTACGGTTCTGCCTATTCGGCAGCCGATTTCACTAACGACCAGACCAACGCACCGAGCGCGATCCGCGCGGCGACCGACCGCGTGGTGCGCTCGCCCGGTCATTACGATTTCGACATCGATGGTCCGCTCTTGCAGGAGCGCACCGACATCCGCTTCGTCGATTGCGGCGACGTGGTCGCCGATCTGGCGGCGCCGGGCAGCCACTATCAGCGCGTGGAAAGCGCGGTGCGCAAGATTCTCGCGGCTGGCGCGCTGCCGATCGTGATGGGCGGCGATCACGGTATTACGACGCCGGTGCTGCGCGCGTTCGACAGCATGGCGCCGCTGACGCTGGTACACGTCGATGCGCATCTGGACTGGCGCGACGAAGTGAATGGCGTGCGCGACGGGCTGTCGAGCCCGATCCGCCGCGCGTCGGAGATGGCACACGTGACGAAGATCGTGCAGATCGGCCTGCGCGCGCAAGGCAGCGGACGGCCCGAGGAATTGCGCGCGGCGCGCGCGTGGGGCTCCGAACTGGTGACCGCATATGAACTGCACGAAGTCGGCATGGCGGCGGTGCTCGAACGGATTCCGGATGGCGGCAACTACTATCTGACGATCGATGCCGACGGGCTCGATCCTTCGGTGATGC
Source organism: Paraburkholderia jirisanensis (assembly GCF_054782355.1). Lineage (NCBI taxonomy): Bacteria > Pseudomonadati > Pseudomonadota > Betaproteobacteria > Burkholderiales > Burkholderiaceae > Paraburkholderia > Paraburkholderia jirisanensis. The sequence continues at coordinate 146,520 of NZ_BAAGSQ010000025.1, forward strand.
CGGCGGTGGCGGGGCCCGCGCCGGGCGGCGTGACCTTCGTGCAGGCGCGCCAGCTGATTCACGGCCTGGTGAAGAAGGGGCGCGTGGTCGGCATGGACATCGTCGAGATCCAGCCGGAGAAGGACGTCAACCAGATTTCGTGCATTACCGCAGGGCGCCTTATCCTGAACCTGATCGGCAGCGCGATCCGCGCGGGCTATTTCGACCGGCACGCATCAGCGTCTGCGACCGCGTCCAAATGAGCGTCTGCATGAGCGCCTCCTTCACTCCGAACTGAACCACGTCATGGAACATACCCGCATCCGTCCGTTCAACACGCGCGACACCTACCCGGAACAGGCGCTCGACAACGATCTTGCGCAAGCTGTCGTAGCCGGCAAGATGGTCTTTCTGCGCGGCCAGATCGGCCAGAACCTCGATACCAACGAATCGGTCGGCATCGGCGACGCAGCGGCCCAGGCCGAACGCGCGATGGCGAACGTGAAGATGCTGCTAGAAGAAGCAGGCAGCAAACTGGAAGACATTTGCAAGGTCACCATCTATCTGACCGACATCCGCTATCGCGAAGCGGTGTATCGCGTGGTCGGGCGCTGGCTGAAGGGCGTGCACGCGGTATCGACGGGTCTCGTCGTGACGGCGCTGGCGCGGCCGGAGTGGGTGGTTGAAGTGGATGTGATTGCAGTAAAGCCGTAGTCGTATCGTTGAATCGTCGGCACTGCCGGCGCGTTGCGCATCTTGCGCATCTGAAGAACGTATCTGAATAGCAGGGGCGTCCGATCCTGTGCGCCTGCACACCTGCGAATCTCCGTCATCACGCACGCTCCCAGGGAGCGCTGCACCACGATGAACGCCGCGGCGACCCACGTTGGGTCACGCGGCCGCGCGGCTTGATCCGCCGCCAGATCCCGTAAAACCTTATCCATCATGCATTTGCCTGCGCGCAGTGCCTCCCGGCACGAAAGCTGCAAATGCGTGCGCAACTTGTATTCAAGATTGAACGCATGACTGACACCACACCGGCGCACAGCGCTCTGCTGGGCTTCCGCCATCACGAATCCGCCTGCGCCGATTGGCTCACAGCGTGAGCCATTAACGTCAGCGCCACCGAAACGCTTTCATATCCCAAACCAATCACAGGAACAGGAACCCACACCATGACCAACCGCCGCGATTTCATCAAAGGTGCCGGTGCATTCGCGCTCGGCAGCGTACTGCCGTTCGAAGCGGCATTTGCCGCCACGCCGTTGATTGTCGGCGTGATCTACGTCGGCGCGCGCGGCGATTTTGGCTACAACCAGGCTCAGGCGCAGGCCGCCGCGATCATCAAGAAGCTGCCGAATGTGAAGGTGGTCGAAGAAGAGAACGTGCCCGAAACCGTCGCCGTGCAAAAGACCATGGAAGCGATGATCGAGCAGGACGGTGCGACGCTGATCATCGCCACATCGTATGGCTACTTCGATCCGCACGTGCTGAAAGTTGCGGCCAAGTACCCGAAAATCCGCTTCGCGCACTGCGGCGGCGTGTGGAAAGCGGGTGATCCGGTCAACATCACCAGCTACTTCGGCTATATCGACGAATGCCAGTATCTGAACGGCGTGGTCGCCGGCCATGCGAGCAAGACCAAGAAGCTGGGCTTTGTCGCCGCCAAGCCGATTCCGCAGGTGCTGCGCAACATCAACGCGTACACGCTTGGCGCGCAATCGGTCGATCCGTCGATCACCACGCATGTGATCTTCACCGGTGAATGGTCGATGCCCGTCAAGGAAGCGGAAGCCACCAACAGCCTGATCGACCAGGGTTGCGACGTGATCACCTGCCACGTCGATGGACCGAAGGTGATCGTCGAGACCGCGGAGAAGCGCGGTGCGATGACCTGCGGCTATCACGCAAGCCAGGCGCCGCTCGCGCCGAAGGGCTATCTGACCGGCGCCGAGTGGGACTGGGCGACGCCGTACACGACCATCGTCAGCTCGGTGCAGAACGGCAAGCCGTTGCCGAACCTGATGCGCGGCGGCCTGAAGGAAGGCTTCGTGAAGATGTCGCCGTATGGGCCGAAGGTCGATGCGGCAGGCAAAGCCAACGCCGACGCAGTGAAGGCGAAGATGGTCGCCGGCCAGTATCCGATCTTCAAGGGACCGCTGAAGGACAACAAGGGCGGTGTCGCAGTCGCTTCCGGGGTCACGCATCCGCAAACCGATATCGCGCTTGAAAGCATGAATTATCTGGTCGCGGGTGTGATCGGCCAGATCTGATGAAGGTAGCGCGGCTGCGCCGTGAGGCCGCCGCGCAACCAGCCTGCCTGTAGCCAGGGTTCTCCACGTCAATCCGCGCAAGGAGTTGTGATGGGTTTTGCTGTTTCGTCTGGCCGCCCTGCGGCCGGCGCCGCGCGGTTGATGCTCGGCGTGCTGCCCGCCGTGCCGACGGTGTGCGCATTCGTCGGCACGTTGCTGTTGTTTTCGCTGTTTCTGCTGGTGCAAGGTCAGCCGGCCGCCGATGCGCTCGGCCTGATCGTGCAGGGCGCGTACGGTTCGTCGTTCGCCTGGCAGAACACGCTGCAGCGTGCCGCGCCGTTGATGCTGACGGCGCTGTGCGTGGCGTTGCCGGCGCAAGTCGGCCTGATCGTGATCGGCGGCGAAGGGGCGCTTGCGCTCGGCGGCCTCGCCGCGGCCATCGTGCCGCAACTGGTGCCGGCCGCTACGCCGTGGTTTGTCGCGACGCCGTTGATGGCGTTGTTCGGCATGCTCGCCGGCGGCCTGTGGGTCGGCGCTGCCGGCGCGCTGCGCCAGTTGCGCGGCGTCAACGAGACGATCAGCAGCCTGCTGCTGTCGTACATCGCGATCGCGTTGTTCAAGCATCTGGTCGAAGGTCCGCTGCGCGATCCGGCCACCTTGAACAAGCCGTCGACGCCGCCGTTGCCCGACGCGATGACGATCGGTTCGTTGCCCGGCCTCGACGTGCATTGGGGCCTGTTGTGGGGCCTCGTCGCGTGTATCGCAGCATGGGTGTTCGTGCGACACAGCACGAAAGGCTTTGCCATGCGTGTGGCAGGCGGCAATCCGCGCGCTGCGCGTCTGGTCGGATTGCCGGTGAACCGGCTCGCGATTCTCGCGTGCGCGCTCGGCGGCGCAGCGGCGGGCCTCGCCGGTATGTTTGAAGTCGCGGCGGTGCAGGGCAGCGCGAATGCATCGATGCTGGTCGGCTATGGCTACGCCGGCATTCTGGTCGCGTTCGCCGCGCGCCAGAACCCGCTCGCGATCGTTGTGTGCGCGGTGCTGGTGGGCGGTATCGAGGCGAGCGGCAGCCTGCTGCAGCGCCGTCTCGGCTTGCCCGATGCCACCACCTTGGTACTGCAAGGGCTGCTGTTCGCGAACCTGCTTGCATGGGAAGCCTTCGGTGTGCGCCTCACCGCCTGGCGCACGAAACTGCAGGCCGCCGCACGTGCCGGCGAAACCAGCGCATCACTGGAGGGCAAGCATGCCTGATCTGCATTCCACTTTTGCCGTGCTGGCCATGTCGCTGCTGGCCGGCGCACTGCGTGTCAGCACGCCGTATCTGTTCGTGAGCCTCGGCGAGTGTCTGACCGAGAAGGGCGGCCGCGTCAATCTCGGGCTCGAAGGCATTCTTGTGTCGGGCGCGATGACTGCGTATGCCGCGTCGTATCTGACCGGCTCGCCGTGGCTCGGCGTGCTGGCTGCCTGTGGCACCGGGCTGCTGCTCGGCGTGCTGCATGGTCTGGTGTGCTCGTTGCCGCGTGTGTCGGACATTGCGTTCGGCATTGCATTGATGCTGTTCGGCGTCGGCCTTGCGTTCTATCTCGGCAAGCCGTTTATCGAGCCGCAGGCGCCGATGCTCGCGTCGTTCGATCTGGCCGGCGGCGCGGCTTCCTCGCAACTGCACAACGCACTGCGCGTGAATCCGCTGTTCATCATCGGCGTGGTGCTCGCGTTCGCGTTGCAGTGGGGTTTGCGTCATACGCGCTGGGGCATGGTGCTGCGCCTCGTCGGCGAAAACGCGGAAAGCGCGCGTGCGATGGGCTATCCGATCACCGGTGTGCGGATTGCCGCGACCGCGGTAGGCGGCGTGTTCGCGGGCGTGGCCGGCGCGTATCTGTCGCTGGTCTATCCGGGCAGCTGGAACGAAGGGCTGTCGAGCGGCCAGGGGCTGATGGCGGTGGCGCTGGTGATCTTCGCACGCTGGCAGCCGCTGCGCTGCCTGTGGGCCGCGCTGCTGTTCGGCGCTGCCGGCGCGCTCGGGCCGGCGCTGCAGTCGGTCGGCGTGACCAGCGGCTACTACCTGTATAACGCCGCCCCTTATGTGCTGACGCTCGCGATCATGATCGTCAACTGCCGGCCGGACCGCACGCTGGCAGGCGCGCCCGGCGAATTGAGCCTGACGCGCTGATGTCCCGACTCACCGCGCGACTCACCGCGCGACTCACCTCGCGCTTCACTTCGCGCTTCACTTCGCGACGCACGATCCGCACGCCTTTATTCAGAGAACCGACATGAACCGTTTTATCGAAGCCAGCCCCTATCCGTGGCCTTATGACGGCGCACTGCGTCCAGATAACACCGCGCTCGTGATCATCGATATGCAGACCGATTTCTGCGGCATCGGTGGTTACGTCGACAAGATGGGCTACGACCTGTCGCTGACGCGCGCGCCGATCGAGCCGATCAAACGCGTGCTCGCGCTGATGCGCGAGCAGGGCTTCACGATTATCCACACGCGTGAAGGGCATCGCCCGGATCTGTCGGACCTGCCGGCCAACAAGCGCTGGCGCAGCCGCCGCGCGGGTACCGGCGACATCGGTATCGGCGACGAGGGCCCGTGCGGCCGCATTCTGGTGCGCGGCGAACCGGGCTGGGAAATCATCGACGAACTCGCGCCGCTGCCCGGCGAAATCGTCATCGACAAGCCGGGTAAAGGCTCGTTTTGCGCGACCGATCTCGAACTGATCCTGCGCACGCGCGGCATCGCGAATCTGGTGCTGACCGGTATCACGACCGATGTCTGCGTACACACGACGATGCGCGAAGCGAACGATCGCGGCTTCGAATGCACCGTGCTGTCGGACTGCTGCGGCGCCACCGACAAGGGCAATCACGCGGCGGCGCTGAACATGATCCTGATGCAGGGCGGCGTGTTCGGCACGGTGTCCGATTCCACGGCGCTGGTCGCCGCGCTCGGGCGCTGATCATGGTGACGCGTTTGCAGGCACGCGGTGCAGCGGCCGCCGCGGCGCGCGCGGCGGCGAGAACCGGGCTCGGCGTCGAAGTGGTCGGCGCGAGCAAGAGCTTCGGTGCCTTTCGCGCGCTCGACAACGTGACGCTGAAGGTGCGCGCCGGCACCGTGCACGCGCTGCTCGGTGAAAACGGCGCGGGCAAGAGCACGCTCGTGAAGGGCCTCGTCGGTTATGGGCTGCTCGATGAGGGCGACATCGTTGCCGATAACCGCCAGGTGCGCATCGCGTCGCCGCGCGATGCACAGGCGCTTGGTATCGGCATGGTGTACCAGCATTTCACGGTGGCCGCGGGGCTGTCGGTTGAAGAGAACCTGCTGCTGGCACGCGGGCGTTTGCCGTGGCGCATCGACTGGGCTGCGGAGCGTGCGGCGCTGGATGCATTTATGCGCAGCATGCCGTTCCGGCTGCGGCTCGATGCGCCGGTAGCGACGCTGGCGGCCGGCGAAAAGCAGAAGCTCGAAATTCTGAAGCAGCTTTATTTGCGCCAGCGTTTCCTGATTCTCGACGAACCGACTTCGGTGCTGACGCCGCAAGAGGCCGACGAAGTGCTTGGCCTGATGCGCGACATGGCATCGCGCGGCGAACTGACCGTGCTGATGATCACGCACAAGTTCCGCGAAGTGATGGCGTATGCGGACGATGTGACGGTGCTGCGCAAAGGGCGTCTGGTCGGCACGAGCGCAGTGGCTGATACCGATCGCGATCGCCTTGCTGCGTGGATGATGGGTAGCGAAGCGGTGCAGGACGCAGCGCGTGATGAAGCGGTGCAGATCGATGCCGCATCCAGCGAAGCCATGCGCAACGAAATCGCGCACGAGGAGGCCACGCAAAACGAAGCGACGCGTGCTCCGCGCCGTGCGATGCCCGCCGACGCACCGGTGCGGCTGGCACTGTCGTCACTGTCGGTGATCGACGACCGCGGTCACACGGCGGTGCGCGACGTGTCGCTCGACGTGCGTTCCGGCGAAATTCTCGGCATCGCCGGGGTGTCGGGCAACGGTCAAAAGGAACTGATCGAAGCGCTGGTTGGCCAGCGTCGCGTGCAGGCGGGCGAGATGCGTGTGCACGGCGAGCCTTATCGTGCGACGCGTGAAGAGATGACGCGCCTGCGCCTGTTCGCGCTGCCTGAAGAACCGCTGCGCAATGCCTGCGTCGCGAACCTGTCGGTGGCCGAGAACCTCGCGCTACGCGACTTCGACCGCGCGCCCGTCAAACGTGGCGGCTGGCGCATCGACCGGCGCGCAATGCGCGCCCGCGCCGAACAGCTGATCGCCGAATTCAACGTGCGTCCGCCGCTGCCCGAACGCGCAATCGGTACCTTGTCCGGCGGCAACGTGCAGCGCGCCGTGCTGGCGCGCGAACTCGGCCAGCCGGTCGACGTGCTGATCGTCGCCAACCCGGTATTTGGACTAGACTTTTCTTCGGTCGCCGACATTCATGCACGGCTTGTCGCAGCGCGCGATGCGGGTGCCGCAGTGCTGCTCGTCAGCGAAGATCTCGACGAACTGCTGGAGCTCGCAGACCGTATCGCGGTGATGGCGGAAGGCCGCATCGTATTCGAGACCGCCGCGCAGCGCGCGGACCGCGTGTCGCTCGGCCGTCATATGGCGGGCCACAGTGACGCGCACGAAGGCGCGGCCGTTGCGCCCACAACCTTGCATGCTGAAGCCTGAAAACAGGAGCGAATAGACAATGAGTTCGAGTGGACTGGGTGGCCTGAACAAGGCGCCGAACGGTATCGTGATCGGCCTCGTGCAATTGCAGAACCCCGACGTCGAAACACCCGCGCAGCTTGCCGCGCAAACGCAGCGCATCGTCGAACTGGTCGGCAAGGCGCGTCGCAACAACCCTGCGATGGATCTCGTGGTGTTTCCCGAGTATGCGCTGCACGGCCTGTCGATGCGCACCGACGAAGCCATCATGTGCAGACTCGATGGCCCGGAAGTCGCGGCATTCAAGGCGGCCTGCGTCGAGCACAAGATCTGGGGCTGCTTTTCGATCATGGAGCTCAATCCGGGTGGCAATCCGTACAACAGCGGCCTGATCATCGACGATCATGGCGACGTGCAGCTGTATTACCGCAAGCTGCATCCATGGGTGCCGGTCGAGCCGTGGGAGCCGGGCAATCTCGGCGTGCCGGTATGCAAGGGGCCGAATGGCGCGCTGCTGTCGCTGATCATCTGCCACGACGGCATGTTCCCCGAGATGGCGCGCGAGGCGGCTTACAAGGGCGCGGAAGTGATTATCCGCACCGCCGGTTATACGGCGCCGATCCGGCACGCGTGGCGCATCACGAACCAGTCGAATGCGTTTCAGAATCTCGCGCAAACCGCGAGCGTCTGCCTGTGCGGCAGCGACGGCACATTCGATTCGATGGGCGAAGGCATGTTCTGCGATTTCGACGGCACGATCATGGTGGACGGCAGCCATCGCCCCGACGAAATCATCACCTGCGAAATGCGTCCGGACCTCGTGCGCGAAGCACGCATTCATTGGGGCGTGGAGAACAACATCTATCAGTTCGGCCATCGCGGCTATGTCGCCGTGAAGGGCGGTGCGCAGGATTGCCCGTACACCTTCATGCAGGACCTCGTGCGCGGCGAATACCGCTTGCCGTGGGAGGCACAGGTGCGTGTGACCGACGGGACACCATGCGGTTTTCCGCCGCCCGAGCGCAAGTACAAGGGTTGAACCCGAGGCTGTTACAACGGGCTAAACGAGGGCCGCAAGGATGGCATTCACGCAAATGACGGTACACGGCGCGCAGCCTGCGCCTTTCAGCTTCGATCCGCGCACGACCGCGTTGGTGGTTATCGACATGCAGCGCGATTTTATCGAGCCGGGTGGTTTCGGCGCGGCGCTTGGCAACGACGTGTCGCAGTTGGCCGCGATCGTGCCGGGCGTCGCGGCGCTGCTTGCCTTTGCGCGCGAACAGGGCTGGCTGGTGGTGCACACCCGCGAGTCGCACGCGCCCGATCTGTCCGATTGCCCGCCGGCCAAACGCTTGCGCGGCGCGCCGAATGCGCGCATCGGCGACGTCGGCCCGATGGGGCGCATTCTCGTGCGCGGCGAGCCGGGCAACGCGATCGTCGCCGAGCTGACGCCGCTCGCACGCGAGCTCGTGATCGACAAGCCGGGCAAGGGCGCGTTCTATGCGACACGCCTTGGCGAGGAACTCGCGATGCGCGGCATCACACATCTGGTGTTCGCCGGCGTGACCACCGAAGTCTGCGTGCAAACGACGATGCGCGAAGCGAACGACCGCGGCTACGACTGCCTGTTGATCGAAGACGCGACGGCGAGCTACTTCCCGGCATTCAAGCAGGCCACGCTCGCGATGATCCGTTCGCAAGGCGGCATCGTCGGCTGGACCGCGCAGCTTGCACAACTGATGGAGTCGACGTGATGGCCGCTGAACTGAATCGCCCGGAAGTGGTTGCGCAAGTGAAGGCGGCTTTCGAAGCATACGAACGCGCGCTGGTCGCCAACGACATCGCGACGATGAACCAGTTGTTCTGGGCCGCGCCGGAAACGGTGCGCTACGGCATTGCCGAAGTGCAGCACGGCGGCGCTGCGATCCGCCGCTGGCGCGAAGCCTGCGAGCCGGTGCCCGCGTCGCGCACGCTGCACCGCACAGTGATCACGACCTTCGGCAGCGACTATGCGACGGTCAGCACCGAATTCACCAGCGACGCCACGCCGCTGCTCGGCCGGCAGATGCAGACGTGGGTCAAGCTCGAACCGTCCGATGCCGTAGCAGCGATGCGCTTTGGCGGCTGGACCATCGTGGCCGCGCATGTCAGCCTGATCGAAGCGCCGTGAGCGGCACGCGCGACCGGGCCGCGCCGCCCGCCCGCGGGAGACAGGGTATCGAACCGATTACGTTGATCAAGTGTGCGCCGCGCGTGAAGGATGCAGACGCATCTGTACGCGCGGCACAGCCGGGCGGCGGCACGGAAAAGGTGTCGTACAGCGCCAATCCGCTGGCCGAGCAGGTGTATCAACTTCTCAGGCGCGACATTTTCAGCTTTCGCCTGTTTCCCGGCGACCGCTTTTCGGAAAGCGAGATCGCGCAATACTATGGCGTGTCGCGCACGCCGATGCGCGATGCGCTGTTCCGCATGCACCGCGAAGGCTACCTGGAAGTGGGCTTCCGGCGCGGCTGGAAAGTGGCCGACATCGACTTCGGGCGGCTCGACCAGTTATACGATTTGCGCATCGTATTGGAACTCGCGTCGCTCGACCGTCTGGCCAGCAGCGCGCCGCCGCATCGCGTGATCGACGAATTGAAAGCGCTCTGGTGCGTGGCGACCGGTGAGCGCGAGAACGATCCGGGCGCGGTGTTCAATCTGGACGAAGGCTTTCATCGCGGCCTGATCGGCGCGACCGGCAACGATGAAATGCTGCGCGTCCACAACGAAGTGACCGAGCGCATCCGTATCGTGCGGCGGCTCGATTTTCTGAAGCCGCATCGCACCAGCGCGACTTACGAGGAGCACGCCGCGATCCTCACGCTGCTCGAGCGCGGCAAACTTGCCGAGGCGCATATCGTGCTGCGCGCACATATTACGCAAAGCAAGCTGGAGGTGCGCAAGATCACGCTGTCGATGCTGACCGCGGCGCGCGACAGCAAGCTGCCGTTCGTCAACTGACGCGAAGCGGGTGGCGCCGCGCGGCGCTGCCCAAACTTCGCTGTCGCTTCAGGTTTCGGGGAACATTGTCTGCCGCCGTGCGTCTTTCTTCAGCATAGACCACGCTCCAAAGGACATGCCCCGATGCCGATGATGATGTCTTGCCGTTTGCCGCGTTCGTCGCGTTCGTCGCGTTCGTCGTTTACCCATGCCATGCGTTTTGTGTTGTTTAAAGCGCGAGGCATGAACGCTGCTATTGCTGTCGTTGCCGCCGTGCTTGCGTTACCGCTGACCGCGCTTGCGCAATCGGCGCCAGCCGATGCATCACCGGCTGTAGAAGCGCCGGCGAGCGCAAGTGCAAACTCAGGTGCAAGCGTTGCCGCGGGCACGACCGCCGCATCGCCGGTCGTGCCGGTGCCGCCGTCCGAACTCTATGGCGCGCTGTATCGCGACGTCGAACTCGCGCATCTGTATCCGGATAGCAAGACCTTTGCGGACATGGTGCCTAACCAGGCGCCGGCGCATATCGTCGCGGACTATACGCAACAGAAGACGCAACCGGGCTTCGATCTGAAGCACTTCGTCGAAGCGCATTTCACGCTACCCACGCGCGAGACCAAACGCTATGTGTCCGATCCGAACCAGAGCGTCACTGCACACATCGATACGCTGTGGAACGTGCTGCGGCGCGATCCGGACAAAAGCGCGAGCCGATGGTCGTCGCTGTTGCCGCTACCGTACGCGTATATCGTACCGGGTGACCGCTTCGACGAAATCTACTACTGGGATTCGTTTTTCATCATGCTCGGCCTCGAACAGAGCGGCCGCGAAGATCTGCTCGACGACGAGCTCAATAACTTCGCGACGCTGATCGACCGCTACGGCCATATTCCGAACGGCAATCGCACCTACTATCTGAGCCGCTCGCAACCGCCTTTTTTTGCGCAGATGGTGCAGCTTGCCGCGCGTCGCGAAGGCGATCGTGTGTATTTGCACTATCTGCCCGAGTTGCGCAAAGAGTACGACTACTGGATGGATGGCGAAAGCCGCGTCGCACCGGGCAGCGCCTATCGTCATGTGGTGCGTTTGCGCGATGGCACGGTACTGAACCGCTACTGGGACGCGCGCGATACGCCGCGCGACGAGTCGTATCGCGAAGACGCCGAAACCGCGCAGCAGATGCCGCAGCGCAAGCCCGCCGATCTGTGGCGCAACCTGCGGGCGGCCGGCGAAACCGGCTGGGATTTCAGCTCGCGCTGGTTCGCCGACGGCAGCACGCTCGGCAGTATCGAAGTGACATCGCTGGTACCGGTCGATCTGAACGCTTTACTCGCCGACCTCGAGCGCACGCTCGGCAAAGCGTACCGTCTGCAAGGCAATGCGGGAGAGGCCGAACGTTTCGAGCAGCGCGCGGCGACACGTGCCGCCGCGATTCGTCGCGTGCTATGGGATGCGCAACTGAACGCATTCGGCGATTACGACTTCGACGCGCAGCGTCTCACGCATCGGTTGAGTGCGGCGACTGTGTATCCGCTGTACTTCGGCATTGCGACCAGGGCGCAAGCGAACGCAGTAGCCGCGACCGTGCGCGCAAAGCTGCTGCGCGCCGGCGGCCTCGCGACCACGACCGTGCAGACCGGACAGCAATGGGATGAACCTAACGGCTGGGCGCCGCTGCAATATCTGGCGGTGCTCGGGCTGCGGCGTTATGGACAGTCTGCGCTGGCCGGACAGATCGCGACGCGCTGGATTCAAACGAATGTCGCGTATTACCAGCGTACCGGCAAGCTGGTCGAGAAATACGACGTCGATGCGAAGGCCGGCACCACTGCGGCGGGCGGCGGCGAATATCCGTTGCAGGATGGCTTCGGCTGGACCAATGGCGTGCTGCGCAGCCTGATGGCGATGTATCCGCAGGCGGCGGGGAACTCGACGAGACCGGTCGACGTGCCCGAAGGGCCAGGCGGCGTGTCGGCTGCTGCTTCGGCCGCGGCGGCCGCGCCGCAGACCACGCATCGTCTGCACGACGGCGCGGATGTACAGCGAGAGCCGCAGCCGCAGCCGCACGAATAGCGCGCAGCACTCACGCGGCAGGTTGTCTGGTGACTTCGGCGGGCATGGGCCCGAAGAACATCGCTCGCAACTTGCCGCGGCCGATCAGCCGGCCCAGTTCCGCAATCGTGCAGTAGTTGATGATCAACGTGACGAGCAGGATCTGGATCGCCCAGAAGCGCGGCCAGTCCATCATCGCGATCAACTGTTCGTGCGGTGAAGATGTCCGGCGCTTCTTTCCAGTAGTCGTACAAATGCTCGAGGTAATGCACGACTAGCGCGACTAGCGTGTAGATCGCGGTTTTCCAGCCGACGTTCCAGATCAGCGGCTTTTCCGGAAAGCGGTTGATGAACGGCAGCAGATTCGCGAGTAGCACCGATTTGCCGAGCACCAGCGCGGCGATCGTCACCGATATCGACGTCTGTAGCGAAAGGCCGGTGCCTTCTGTCGTCAAGCTTCGTATCAGCGCGACGATATGCAGAATCACGAAGAAAAACACCGTGGGCGGCAGCATTTCAAAGAACTCGTGCTTGATCGTTGCCGTGAGCTTGCTCATGATCGTCTCCGCTCTGTGCTGATGTAGGCGTCGCGTGCGCGCGCGCCGGCGCTGCCGGTCGAAGCGTTGGCGTTAGCGTTATTTCGAAACTTCGACGGGGTGTGACTCAATCATAGTTGCGGCGCGAAACAATCCTGTCGTTTCGAACAGCGCGTGGCCTTCCGGTGGCACGACTTCTTTGCGTATTCCGTAATCATTCCTCGCAAAACTGACAACAGTCCTTTTTCGAATGACGGGTTTACCCTGAAGAGACGTATCACTACACTCTTTTCAACGGTTACAGACAAGCAGTGCTGTGACACTCGCCAAACGAATTCCCTTGAGGTAAAGATCATGAAATCGCTGATCAAAGCAATTGCTATCGCCGCGGTGCTCGCCGTACCGGCTGTTTCGTTCGCACAATCGTCGGTGACGCGCGCTCAGGTACAAGCTGAACTGGCGCAAGTGCGCGGCGTGCATCCGAGCCTGTACGACACGGGCGATGCACACTATCCGGATGGCATCCAGCACGCTGAAGCAGCAGCTGTTGCGCAAAGCGGCGCTGCAGCGAACAGCGGTTACGGCGCTTCGACGAACGGTTCGTCGCAAGCTGGTGTATCGGGCAATACGCCGGTGTACAACCAGTATCTGGGTTCGCCGTACGCACGTCCGTAAGCCGGTAACGCGCGGGTAAAAACCGAGAGCCGTCGGAGTGTATGTGCCGACGGCTCTTTGCGTTGTTTGATGAATGACAGGGTCAGTCAGCTAAACATTGTGCGAATCGTCTGGCGGACTGCATCGCGCAGCGCCGGGTCGCTGCCCAGATGGCCCGCATCGACCCATTGCACCTGCGCCTGCGGTACCGCGCGCCGTAAGCGCGCAAGGTTGTCGGCCGGGCAGATTGGGTCGCGCGTACCGTGCGCGGCCGCAAGCGGCACGCCGGCTTGCGCAGCGCGCCGTGCGAGCGACAACAGACGTGCTTCGCCAAGCCAGCAGCGGTGCAGCATGTAGTGCATCTGGATCTGGTATTTGCCGACCATCTTGCGCAGTAGCGGCTGCTGGCGGCGTTTGACGCGCGGCCGGCGGCGGCGCCACACGGAGGCGAGCACCGTGTTTTCGTAAGTGGCCCACGCCAGCGCGAGCGCCTGTTGCTGCCGCTGGTTGCGGCCCTTTAGCAGCACGCGTACGCATGCATCGAACAGGCGCGACGGATGGCTGCATTGCGCCGCGGCGGCGAAACGCCGCCACTCGCGCGGTGCGCGGGTGCGCGACGAGACAAACAGCCCATCGACTTCGCGCGCGGAAGTCAGGAACAAGCCGCGCAATACGACGCCTCGTATTGCCTGTGTGCAGGTGCCCGCATAGGCAAGTGCGAGCGACGCGCCCCACGATCCGCCTAGTACACCCCACCGCTCGATATGCAAATGGGCGCGCACGGCTTCGATATCGTCGATCAGAAAGGTGGTGTTGTTATGCCGCAGACTGCCTGCGGGACGCGAGGCGCCGGCGCCGCGCTGATCGATCATCACGACCCGGTGGCGTGTCAGATCGAACAGTTCGAGCACACCCGGATTCGAGCCGCTGCCCGGGCCGCCGTGCAGCACGACGACCGGGATGCCGTCCGGCGCGCCGGCGAGGCCGAAGGCAATGCGATGGCCATCGCGCGTGCGCAATGTGTGGCGTTCGATTTTCCGCGATGAGCGGGGCGGCTCCGAAGAGGGCATGGTCGGGGATTGGGTGTCGTTTGCGGGAATCTGCATCAATACCACAGCCGTGCGCGATTCGCGTCGCGGTTACTGGCGGGGCGTGCGCGTTTTGCGGGTTGGCGCGGCAGCGGATACTGCTTTCGCGGAGCGGTTAGGCTTTTTTGCGGGGACCTTCCTTGCAGCGCTAGCGCGACTTCCCGTAGCCGTCGCACGCGCGAGGTCCAGTTCGACCCACGTGGGCGCGTGGTCGCTTGCATGCGGCTCGCCGCGAAGCCATGTATCCACACCGGCATCGCGTAACGCAGCGGCGACGGACTGACTCAACAGCAGATGATCGATGCGTAGCCCCGAGTTGGTTTCCCAATGACGCCGGAAATAATCCCAGAACGTATAGATCTTCTGCTGCGGAAATTGCGCGCGCAACGCGTCGGTCCAGCCTTGCTTGAGCAGCCTCGCGTAACAATCGCGGCTTTCGGGCTGCAGCAGCGCGTCCTTGAGCCACGAACGCGTGTTGTAGATATCGAAATCGGTGGGCACGACGTTGTAGTCGCCGGCCAGCACGACCGGGCGACCGCTCGCATAGAGCGTGTTCGCATGAGCGATCAGCCGCTCGAACCATGCGAGCTTGTATTCGAACTTCGGGCCCGGCTGCGGATTGCCGTTCGGCAAATACAGGCAACCGACCCGCAGACCGTCGATGTCGGCTTCGAGATAGCGGCTGTGGGTGTCGGCATCGCCGCCCGGCAGTCCGCGCCGCGTTTCGACCGGCATCGCGCCCTTCGCGAGAATCGCTACGCCGTTCCACGCGGCTTGCCCATGCCAGATCGCGCCATAGCCTGCCGCGCCGATTTCGGCGGCCGGAAAGCCGCTGTCGGGTGCCTTCAGCTCCTGCAGGCAGGCGATGTCCGGCTGTTCACGTTCGAGCCATTCGATCAGCGCCGCGAGACGTGAACGGATACCGTTGATGTTGAAGGTGGCGATCTTCATGTCGTAGCTCCGGTTGCAATCTTTATACCTGCGGGCAAATGGCTGTCAGGCGTTGCGGGCTGTGTGAACTGCCCGCACGAAAAGTGCGCGCTACACGGGCCGCTCGCCGTTCGCAGCCGAAGCCGACGGCTACGTATTTGATGCGCTTTTTGCGCTTCACGCCGCATATTTTGTTTGGCCGACATTCGCAAAATGATCCAATGCAGCGCTGCCTGGCGGTGCTTGCACGGCCGGTACAGATCGTTCATTCGAACCGCGGTTGCCGCGCGTGCCTGCTGTGCCTGTAGAAGGTCGATGGCCGTTCGAATGCGGCTTCGTTCCATTCTCGCCAGGGTTTGTGTGCTGCTGCATACGGAATCGCTTACGCACGTCGATGCGCGCATCGCCGATCGACATCATCCTGTCGCTGACGACCTCGACCGGCACGGCTGGTCGGTGCGGCATCGTTTTCTTTCTGCGGGGCTTACGCGCGCGTTGGCGCTGGAGTGCAGGGCGCTGGGGTGCGCCGGTGCGCTGCAACCCGCTCACGTCGGTCAAGCCGGCGCGCGCGTACGGCGCCCCGACGTACGCGGCGACCAGATCCGCTGGCTCGAGCCCGGGCAGTCGCTTGCGTGCGACTGCTTTCTCGCGGAGATGGAAGCGCTGCGTATCGTGCTGAATCGCGAACTGTGTCTGGGTCTCGCGGATTACGAAGGACATTTCGCATGTTATGCGCCGGGCGCGTGCTATGCACCGCATCGCGACCAGTTTCGCCATGACGACCGCCGTGTGGTGACGGTGATTGTTTACCTGAACGACGCATGGTGCAGTGCTCAGGGCGGGGCGCTGCGACTGCATCCGGAGCGCGATGCAACAGTGGACGTCACGCCATTGGGAAGACGGATCGCTGTGTTTATGTCGGGCAGCATGCTTCATGAGGTGCTGCCTGCGACGCGCGAGCGGTTGTCGATCGCGGGTTGGTTCAGGCGGCGCTAGCTGGACGCGGCGTCGCAGCGGCGCGAGCGCGGCGTGCGCTTTTTAGCTATCTGACGATGCGCCCGGAGAGGGCCTGCCGGCCCGCGTTGACTGCTGCCGGGAGGAGGGGGAAATACAGGAGTTAGACTGTTTTTTGATTTTACAGCCTATCGGTTGTTTTTTTAGTTTACAGTCTATAATCTGTGTTGTGTACAAACTAAAGGCTGTAGTATCGTTTTACAGTCGGAAAACTGTAAAATGGCAACAACAAACGCGGAGGTCGACCGTGGGATATCCGGTTCGTACGGCGAGCGAACTGCGCCTGATGCTCAAGGCTTTCCGCAACGCGGCAGGGCTTACCCAGGCGAGTGTCGCCAGCCTTCTCGGCGTAACCCAGCAGACTTACGCAGCGCTGGAGCTCAATCCGGGCTCGGCCAGCATGGAGCGTCTGCTGCGCGTGCTGCGCATATTGAGCGTCGATCTCACGCTGAGTGTGTCCGTGAGCAAAGGGCGGCCTGCGCCGCGCGCCCGGTCCTCGTCAAAAGCGGCCGCCTGGCCGCAGTCGACTGGGCAATCCGCACAGCGCGCCGCCAGCGCAAAGCGCACCGGGAAAACGCAGGTTGGGTCGGCTACCGTGGCAGCCAGTAGCGGTAAAAAACGGCAAAACGCCAAATCGGCAACAACGGCACCGACCGCACCCAGGCGTGTGGTCCGCAAGCGGGAGGACTGGTAATCATGGCGCGCGGTGCGGGTATCAACCGGTTGAACATCTGGATGAACGGTTTGCCCGTCGGCCACTGGGAGCTTGCCCAAGGGGGAGACCGGCTGGCGTACTGGGACGAGTGGGTGAACGATCCTCAGGGGCGCCCGCTGTCGCTTTCGCTGCCCCTTACACCGGGAAACCAGCCATACCGTGGGGCTGAAGTCGCAGCATATTTCGACAATCTGCTGCCTGATAGCGAGTCGATCCGGCGGCGCATCGCTGCGCGTTACAAGACCCGCGACACGTCGTCATTCGGGTTGCTGGCCGAATTGGGCCGCGACTGCGTCGGCGCAATCCAGTTGCTGCCGCCTGATCAGACACCGGCGGAGCTGCGCTCCATCCGGGGCCGGCCGCTCGACGAGGCGGCAATTGCGCGGCTACTGCGCGACACCACCGCGACAGCCGCGCTCGGCCAGCACGAAGCCATCGACGATCTGCGCCTGTCGATCGCCGGTGCACAGGAAAAAACCGCGCTGCTGTGGCACGACAACCAGTGGCTGCTGCCGGAAGGCAGCACGCCCACCACGCATATCTTCAAGCTTCCGCTGGGGTTGGTCGGCAACATGCAGGCTGACATGCGCACCTCGGTCGAAAACGAGTGGCTTTGCTCGAAAATTGTCGCTGCGTATGGCTTGCCGATCGCAGCGTGCGACATTGCCCGCTTCGAAGATCAGAAGGTGCTCGTCGTTACGCGTTTTGACCGCAGGTTATCCGCTGACGGGCGCTGGATTCTGCGCTTGCCTCAGGAGGACATGTGTCAGGCAACCGGAACGCCCGCGCTATACAAGTACCAGACAGACGGAGGGCCGGGTATCGAGCGCATCATGGAGATTCTCGCCGCGTCCGAAGATGCCATGACGGATCAGCGCAATTTCTTCGCCACGCAGATCGTATTCTGGCTGCTTGCCGCAACCGACGGCCATGCGAAGAACTTCAGCATCGCCCATTTCCCGCTGAACCAGTACCGTTCGACACCACTCTACGATGTGCTGTCGGCGCACCCGATCATCGGTAGCGGGCGCAACCAGTTTGCGCGGCAAAAGGTCAAGTTGGCCATGAGCGTGCACGGCCAGAACAACCACTATCACATTGAACAGATCCAGCGTCGCCACTGGATCGAGCAGGGCCGTCGCGTCGGGTTTTTGCCCGGGCAGGTGGAAGAAATCCTCGCGCAGATTTCGCTGCGTACCAAGGCCGTGATCGACGAAGTATCATCGGCGCTGCCCGCCGACTTTCCAGTCGATATCGCGACCAAGGTGTTTAGTGGAATGACGCGCCTGAATGCGCGGCTGAGCGCGGCGCAGTAAGCGCCGCGCGGGCCGGCCGCTCGTCACCACCGTCACCAGCGTCACCCGCACGCACCAATTTCCCCGCACGCCGTACAGAAATCGCACCCGTCTTTCCGGATCACCGCATTCGCACCGCACGAACCGCACTTGCGGCCGTGCATCGTGCGCAGCTCGCGCAAACCTGCTTCGTGAGCGTCGCCGTCCAGGCTTTCCACCGCATTTCCCGGCGCTTCCTGCTGCGCGTTCAAACTCGCCGCAAGCGGCAGCGCGACGCGCGGCGCGCGCGGCAGATGCGCGAGCAACCGCGACGGCACCTGGTTGCCTTCCGCATCGAGAAAACCGCGCCGGTGCAGGATCTGCTGGATCGCATACGCAAGCGCCGCGACTTCCGAATCGTGCCAGCGCGGCGTGCGCACACCGTCGAGCCGCTGCACGTCGCCAAGCCGCACCTGGCCGCGGTCCCACGACACCTTGCGCAGGTCCTGCAGATTGCGCGCGACAAAACCGCCGCGCGCGGCCAGCGACAGCGAGCGCATCGTCGCGGTGATCCATTGCTGCGATTCATCGCGCTGTCCGACCGGAATGAAGAATTCGATCGGCCGCTCGATCGTCACGTCGGCGCCGGCCATGCGGCCGGTCACCTCGATAAACGACACCGCGACATAGAGCGATTTCTTGCCGGCCTGCGTCAGGTATTCGACCTTCTCGATGATCGCGGGCAGCTCGCCCTTCGGCCGGTGATCGATTGCCACCCGCAGTGGATCGAGATCGTTCTCGGCGAGCGCATCGTCGGCCTGCGGTGTCACGCTCAGCACGGCGCCGAGCGTCTCGTTCGGACGGTAAGTCGCGAGGCCTTTCAGGCCGCTTTTCCACGCATCGAAATAGAGGCTCTCGAATGCGTCGAACGGATAGTCGGCCGGCACGTTGACGGTCTTCGAGATCGATGTGTCGATGAACGGCTGCACGGCGGCCATCATCTCCAGATGATCGCGCGCGGACATCTCGAGCGCACTGACGAAAGCCTCGGGCAGCCTGTCGACGTCGCCGCCGAGCTCGCGGTACAGCCGGTACGCATGATCTTCCACCGCGAACGATGCGCGGCTGCCGTCGGCCATCACCTTCATGCGCGTGTAGGTCCACGAGAACGCGGGCTCGATGCCGTTCGACGCGTTGTCCGCAAACGCGAGGCTCACCGTCCCGGTCGGCGCGATCGATAGCAGGTGGCTGTTGCGGATGCCGTAGCGCCGGATGTCCTCTTTGAGATCATCGGGCAGGCGCGACGCGAAGGTGCCGGCCTCCAGATATTGCGCGGCATTGAACAGCGTGAACGCGCCGCGCTCGCGCGCCAGTTCCACCGATGCGCGATACGCTTCATCGCGCATCAGCCGTGCGACGCGCGCGGCAAATTCGCGCCCTTCTGCCGAGTTGTAGCGCAGACCGAGCATCACGAGCGTGTCGCCGAGCCCGGTGAAGCCGACGCCGATGCGGCGCTTCGCGCGCGATTCGTCGTATTGCTCGACAAGCGGCCAGAGCGTGACGTCGAGCACGTCGTCGAGAAAACGCACCTGGGTACGGGTGCGTTGCGCAAGCGCATGCCAGTCGAATGACGGCGTGCCGCCGTCGCGTTGCGCGAACGGTTCGATCACGAAGCGCGTCAGGTTAAGCGGCCCCAGATTGCAGCAGCCGTATGCGGGTAACGGTTGTTCGCCGCATGGGTTGGTGGCGCGGATGGTCTCGATGGCGCGCAGGTTGTTGTCCTGGTTCATCCGCGATATAAACACGATGCCCGGCTCGGCGACGTCGTAGGTCGAGCGCATGATCCTGTCCCAGATGTCGCGCGCGCGCCGTTCGCTGTAAACCCACATGCCGTCGGCGCGCTGCTGCAGATCGTTGGCCGCGCGCAGCGCCGGCGACGGTTCGGCCCGATGCACCAGCTGCCACGGTTCATCGCGCTCGACCGCCTGCATGAACTCATCGGTGACGCCCACCGAGACGTTGAAGTTGTTCCAGCGCCCCTTCGAATGCTTCGCCTCGATGAATTCGAGCAGGTCCGGGTGCGTGCAGTCGAGCACCGCCATCTGCGCGCCGCGCCGCGAGCCGGCGCTTTCGACGGTGCGGCATGATGCGTCGAATACGTCGATATAGCTGCACGGCCCCGACGCCGACGAGCTGGTGGTGCGCACGCGCGCGCCGTGCGGGCGGATGGCCGAGAAGTTGTAGCCGACTCCGCCGCCGCGCCGCATCGTCTCCGCCGCCTGCAGCAGCGCTACATAGATACCCGGCAGGCCCTGTTCGTCGACGCCCTGGATCGCATCGCCGACCGGCTGCACGAAGCAGTTGATCAGCGTGGCGGCCACTTCGGTGCCGGCCGCGCTCATGATGCGGCCGGCACCGAGCGCGCCGTGCCGCAGGTTGTCGACGAAGCGTGCCTCGACCGTGGCGCGCAGCGCCTCGGGCTCGGCCATTGCGACGCCGCGCGCGACACGCCGGTAGACGTCGTCGACGCTGCGTTCGTCGCCTTTTGCGTATTTTTCGAGCAGTACGTCGAGCGAGAACTGCTGCGCTGCGATGGCAGGCGCAAGCGGGGCGCGGTCGGTATCGGTATCGGCCATGGGAGTCCCTCTGGGCGGATTGAGTGCTGCGTTTGCGCACCCTGTAGCCGGGTTCGTCGGAGGTTCACATTAACGCAGTCGGCGATGACCTGCAACGCCCTGGCCCGGCGCTGCAGGGCGCAGCGCTCATAGCAGCTATGCATCTGGCTTCGTAGCACGCGTAGCGGTGCGGCACGATACTGCCCATATGTGCCGCAGGCATTTGCCAGCGGGCTTGCCCGATTCATTTACTGCATTGACCTTCGGTCGGGATAGCGGCGCAACCAGACCGGGCGTCGTACAACCGCGATTGCAACGTGAGCACCAACCTTACCGAACCGCCCCCACCCGAAGAATCCACCTCGACCGTCTACATCGTCGACGACGACATCGCGCTAAACGCCGCGCTATGCAACCTCGTCAAATCGATTGGCCTCGCCGTGCACGGCTTTACCGATGCAGGCACGTTCCTCGCCACAGAGCGCAATCACGCAGGCCCGAGCTGTCTGGTACTCGACGTCAGGCTGCATGGCGTAACGAGCGGCATCGCGCTGCAACGTGAGTTGAACGCGCGCGGCGACCCGATTCCGGTGATTTTCATCAGTGCGCACGGCGACGTGTCGATGTGCGTGCAGGTGATGAAGGCTGGCGCAGTCGACTTTCTGCCCAAGCCGCTGCGCGATCAGGATCTGCTCGATGCGATCTGGGCGGCGCTGGAACGCGACCGCAAGCAGCGCGCGGCGCTCAATGCAAATGCCGACATCGCCGCGCGCTACGAGCGGCTATCGGAGCGCGAGCGCGAAGTGATGCAACTTGCGACGTCCGGCATGGTGAACCGGCAAATCGCACAATGTCTCGGCATCAGCGATGTGACCGTGAAGATCCATCGCAGCAATCTGATGCGCAAGATGCAGGCGAGTTCGTTCGCGGATCTGGTCGTGATGGCGTATGCGTTGAGACTGATCAGGTTGCAGTTCAACCAGAGCGACGCGGCGCAACAGACGCCGTGGCACGTCGATGCAACGGGCGATGAACGCGAATAGGCGGGGCGACAGCCGAAGCACCGCCAGTAACAGCAAAGCCACACGCAAAAAAAGCCGGACGTCGAACCGCACGTCCGGCCCCGACGCGGGCCTCGCCTTGCAACGGCGAGGCCGCGTCACCCGTCACTGCACTGCGTGCCGTGCGGCATCCTCGATCACGGCCGCCACTTGCTTCGGCCGCGATTCATAGACGGAGTGGCTCGCACCGGCAATCACCGTGGTATGGCTGTGCGCGCGTGCGTAGTACCAGCGCTCCAGATCCGGATTGATGATCTTGTCGTTACCCGCAACGATGCCCCAGCTTGGCTTGGTGGTCCACGCGGCAGCAGTCAGCGGCGTGGTGAATACGCTGGCGGACGTCAGCATCTGCGAATGTGCTTCGAACTGCGCTTGCCTGAGCGGCAGGTCGGCGGCGAAGTCGCGCGGAAAGTCTGCTGGATTCAGATAGGTATAACCGTCTGCGGTCTTTTCGATCGCCCCTGGCTGCTGGGCCGTGAAACTCGGCTTGCCCTTGCCGAGCGTGCCTTCGTCTTCACCGACGTTCGGCGCATGCGCGGCCACATACACGAGACCGACCACGTGCGAATCGGTGCCGGCTTCGGTGATCACCGAGCCGCCGTAGCTGTGTCCGACGAGGATCGTCGGACCATCCTGCAGATCGAGCACGCGTTTCGTGGCCGCGACATCGCCTTCGAGCGAGGTCAGCGGTTCCTGCACGAGGGTCACGTGATAGCCGTCCTTCGTCAGGATTTCATAGACGGGCTTCCAGCCGGACCCGTCGACCCACGCGCCGTGTACCAGCACGATGTTCTTGACGGGCGCGCTGGCGGTTTGCTGCGCATGCTGCGGTTGTGCGGTAGCGGCGCCGGCTGCGGCGGAGAACAGCGCCGCGGACAACGTCAACACGGATGCTGCTGTCTTGATTGCGTTCGATGACTTCATTGGGAAACTTGCCTTTCGATAGGGAATGGGTCGCACTGTGTCGCCGGGTTGCCAGTCAGCCTGGCTGGCAACCCGGCGGCCCGCCTAGCTGCCGAAATAGATGTTGCAGAAGCTCACCGGGCCGACACATGCCTGTTTGGCCGCGTGCTTGCCAAAGCCTGCCGCTGAAGAACCGCTGGTCGTGCCGCCGTATGAGTCGGCGGTGGTGCGCTCTGGCGT
Organism: Paraburkholderia jirisanensis; assembly: GCF_054782355.1. Taxonomy (NCBI): domain Bacteria; kingdom Pseudomonadati; phylum Pseudomonadota; class Betaproteobacteria; order Burkholderiales; family Burkholderiaceae; genus Paraburkholderia; species Paraburkholderia jirisanensis. Next base: position 169,478 of record NZ_BAAGSQ010000025.1, read on the forward strand.
GCTGGCGGCTTGCGCATGCACCGATTGAGTTGTTTCGACGTTAGCCGACGCGCCGCTGGTTTGTGCAAACGATGCGACAGGAGCGCCAAGCAGTGCGGCGGACAGTGCAACCAACAGGGAAAGTTTTTTCATGATGAATACCTCCAGAATAGATATGAGAACTGCAATGCACGGATCGATCGAACGCAACGCGCCTGCCTGCGAATGACGAATAGCATCGCTAACTGATGCGAGTCGCCAGCCGGTTTGCTGATACGCTGGGCAAAACGGCTGAAGCGTGACGGTTCGGGCAGGTGTTGCATTGCGCGAACTGCGCCCGGCAAGCGTGTTTGCTGCTTGCAGTGCTTGCCGGTGCCGGCGTTTGCGTTGGATGAAATTTAGGCGTGCGGCGCGCGAGCGTAAAGGGATACGAAGGAGCCGTGCGCTCTCGATGATCGCGTCGTGTTTCGATACGTCGGCATAGCCGGGCAATGCATGGGGATGCGGCGTGCGAGGCGGGTTATACCAACGCATAGGTGACGCGTGCAGCGGTTATGCGTTGGTACAACGCATCTGCACCAACGAAAGCTGTGCGCGGCGCGGCAGGCCGCGGCTGAACTGCAGTACGGGTTACGTTATCGTCTGCAAAACGGCGCAGCAGGCCACCATGCGTCGCGCGACGCGCATTGCGTGCAGAAAAAGGAGAGAGGGCATGACGCAGCAACCGCCTGTGGCGCTACCGCCTTACCACGACGTGGTGCATGCACAATGGGTCGATTACAACGGCCACATGCGTGACGCGTTCTACATGCTGGTGTTCAGCTACGCAACCGATGCGGTGCTGGATTTCATCGGCCTCGATGCCGCGGCGCGCACCGCGCGCGAGCGCTCGGTCTATACGCTCGAGGCGCATCTGCTCTATCTGCGTGAGACCCGGCAGGGCGCGGGCTTGCGCGTCGATACGCGGCTCATCGCGCACGATGCGAAACGGCTACACCTGTACCTCGAGATGTTTGCAAAACCGCACAGCGCGCCGGTCGCTGCAAGCGAACAGCTGCTGCTGCACGTCGATACGCGCGGGCCGCGCGCAGTGGCTTTCGACAGCGACGTGAACCTGCGTGTCGAGGCGCTGGCGGCTGCCGCGGCTGTGCTGCCCCCGCCTGCTCATGCGGGGCGCGTGATCGGTCTCACGCGCAATCGGCAGCGAAGCAGTGCAGATGCACCGGAATAATCCTGCAATAACGTATGACAGTACGATGACGCGTGTGTGTCGCTACAGATTGCTGATCAGATTGGTGAGAATGTCGGCCGCGATCATGGCGGCTGCATTGAGCGGCGCAGGCCGTTCGGCAGGTTTGAAGACCGCGTCGCCGCGGCGGATCTTGCGGCGCGATACCGCGCAGGTGCCCGAAGTGTGTGCCGAACGGCGGCGCCAACGTTGTTCGCCGTAGTGGCATTTGCCCGGTTCGACCCAGCGGATCACCAGCGTGTTCTCGGAGCGCTCGAGAATCTCGATGCGTAAGCCGTTGGCACCGATCAGCGGTATGCACTCTAACGTCGTCATTACCGGCTCCGTAAATAAGGATGTGCCCGAATGTAGACCCGCACGCGCGTCAGAGCCATTGTGCGGGCATTGAAATACTGTTGCATGTTTCGCAATAATCGCAGCGCGAGTCGATGTACGTGCCAGACAGCAGGCAAGCTGTGCAAGCCGGCTGAACCCGGCGGCATCTGCCAGGTGCGGTCTGCCGCGCAAGGCTGCACGTACTGTCAGGCCAGCCTCGCGCGTCATTTAAGATGTGCGAACCGGCAGGCTGTGCGACGCTTCTGAGCGGGGCACGCGACCGACGACAGACTCGCGGACAGACCTCGCCCTCCCGTTAACGGATGAAGACCACATATGATTCCACGCCCCCCATCAATTCCGCCTGGCCGTTCCGCCCAGGGACAGGCCGACACGGACACGCAGAATCGCCGGAAGATGCAGCGCTTCGCGTCGGCGGGGCTTTACACGGGGCTGCTGCTGCTGGCGCTTTGGGTCGTTCGCGACTTCATTCCCGCAGTGGTGTGGGCCTGCGTGATCGCAATCGCACTGTGGCCGCTGCTGCGCAAGCTCGAGCGGCAGCCGGTTCTGGCCGGCCGCAGGACCACGATCGCGACGTTCTTGACTGTAGCGATCGCGCTCTTGTTCGTACTACCCGCTTGCGTGGGCATCACACAGGCGGCGCAGGAAGCGCACGATCTGATCGTCTGGCTGCACGACGTCGAGCGTAATGGCGTGCAGGTACCTGATTTCATCACGCATCTGCCGTTCGGCGCCGAACCGCTCGCGAACTGGTGGCAGACGAACCTCGGCCAGCCGCTGAAGGGCTCGCCGGCCATGAAGGGGCTGCACAGCGGTACGGTGGTGACGCTGAGCCGGCAGTTCGGCGTGCGCGCCGTGCATGCGCTGATGGTGTTCGGCTTCACGCTCGTCACGCTGTTCGTGATCTTTCAGGCGGGGCCGAATCTGTCCGGTTCGGTGTTGAAGGGCATCCGGCGTGCGTTCGGCACGACTAGCGCGCAGCTTGCCGAGCGCATGGCCGCAGCCGTGCGCGGCACGGTGGCGGGGCTGGTGGTGGTCGGTATCGGCGAAGGCGCGTTGCTCGGGATCGCGTACATGGTGGTCGGTGTACCGCACGCGGCGCTGCTCGGCTTCGTCACTGCGGTAGCGGCGATGCTGCCGTTCTGCGCACCGCTGGTGTTCTGCGGCGCCGCGCTATGGTTGTTTATCAACGGCGGCACGGTGGGTGCCATCGGCCTCGCGGTATTCGGCTTCGTCGTGGTGTTTATCGCCGAGCATTTCGTGCGGCCGGTGCTGATCGGCAGTTCGACGCGGCTGCCGTTTCTGCTCGTGCTGTTCGGCATTCTCGGCGGCGCCGAAACTTTCGGGCTGCTCGGCGTTTTCATCGGCCCCGCGCTGATGACGGTGCTGATGGTGCTATGGACGGAGTTCGTGCGCGAGGCATGACGCACGTGATGCGTGATGTGCATGCGGCGCCGGCTGCGGCATTCACGGGCGAACGCCGCAATGAAAAGGGAAACGAAAGGAAGGTGCAAACAAAAGCACAAAGCCGGCGCTTGAGCACCTAACCCGACGAACTGCCGAGGCGCGGCGCGAAAGCCCGCGCAATCGGCACGGAGGCCTTGGCCACCGCAATCAATGCGCCGATTGCGACCGCATCGGCAACGAGGCCGAGCGGCACGTCGAGATAGCCGTCAGTCGCCTTGTACAGCAGCGAGTCGACCAGCAGTGAAATTACCGTGCCGGCGACGAAACATAGCATCCCCTTGCGTCCGATCTGTCCGATCCACGGTAGCCGGTTGGCGACCCGTTTAGCCCAGCCGACGCGAATCAGGTTGGCGGCAAGCCATGCAAGCGCGACGAAATTCAGCACGCGCAGCATCGACAGGTTCTGCTTGAAGGCCGCATCGAACGGCGTGCTTTCTACGCACAGCCGATAGTACGCACCCGCAGCGACTGCAGCGACAGCGAGCCCCGTGGCGACCCAGCCGTAGCGGTGCGCGCTCACGCGCTGATAGACCGGCTGGCAGCACGCGAGCACACCAAGCACGAACATCAGCTGCCATGCGAACGGATTGAAGTCCCATTGCGCGCCGTCTTCGATCGGCAAGCGGCCGGCCAGCGCAGGTGCTGCGGCCCACAACGCGACGCTGCCGGCGAGCAGCAGCCATGGCTTGCTGCGCGCAAGCGGCAGCACCGCCGGCACCGACAATGCGAAGAACGCATACATCGGCAGCACCGAAGCGAGATACGGCTGACGGCGGAACAGCAGGATGTCGCTAAACACAGTGGCAGGCGTGTCGAGCAGATCGTCGAAATCGACGGTGGCGAGATTCGGACCGTCGACCTTGAGCGCGGTGAGCACTGCGGTGACGACCAGCATCAACGCCGCCGTGATCAGAAACGCACGGTACAACTCGAGCGAGCGTTTGAAAAAGCGCTGACGCGCGGCGGCTTCGGTGTGCCGTGCCGCGAGCCTGTTGTACGCGATGGCGGTGGCGAATCCGCCGAGAAACACGAACACTTCGGCGGCATCGCACAACGCATACGCGTGCAGCGTGAAGCGCGACAGGATGCTGCCGCCGATATGGTCGACGACGATCACGAGCAGCACGAGCCCGCGAAAGAAATCGAGTTCTACCAGCCGGGAAGACGCTTTTTGCATGGTTATGGGGCACAACACGGGGCAATGCAATGACGTCGCACGTGCGCATCGGCAGGGCGCGACACGCATGGACGATTCGGGATGCGGCAGTGCGCCGCGCGACCTTCGAACTGACCCGCACGATGCGGCACGAGTTCCGGTTGGCTCGTCACAGAAGCGTCGAAAGTGTTTCAGGACATTACTGCCGGGCCGCGCTCGGTCGGACCGCGATCGGTTGGGCCGCAGTTGGCCGGGCCGCGATCGCGCACGCCGCACAAGCGCCGCGCGACGTTTGCCAACGCTGACAAAAAAGAGATGAGTGCCTGGCGAAAACGGTTCGGATATTGGCCGAACCTGCGCGGCAGGCCCGCTTACGATTGTCCGCTTTCCGAGGCGAGGCTTGCTGAATACGTGGCGCGCATTCGCTCTTGTCCTGACGCGGCAAACCTTGTTGCGTCGTCATGTTTTTAGAAGCGAATGATGGAAGTCCGACTTACCACGTGGGCAATTGCCGTTGCCGCGTGCGCTGCACTATCAGCGTGCGCGATTGCGCCAGGCATGCGTATCGACACTCCTGCTGGCCAGACTGCCGATGCCGCGCCATCCGCGATCATCGAGATTACGCCGGCGCTGGTGGCGGGCAGCAATGCGGCATCGGCGATCCGCACGACCTTTGCCGAAACGGACGACGCACGCACCCTCGTAGCCGCACCCAAACCCTACCGGATCGGCCCGGCCGATGTGCTGTCGGTGATCGTCTGGGATCACCCGGAACTGGTGGTGCCGAACCTGACGTACGACATCGGCGCCACCGGCGGCGCGTTGCCGGCGAGCGTCGGCCTGACGAGCCAGACGGTGCCGGGCTTCGTGGTCGGCCATGACGGCACGATTCAGTTTCCCTACGCAAAGCGCCTGAAGGTAGCGGGCCTGAGCGAATCCGCCGCACAGCAACTGCTGGCCACACGCCTCGCACCCTACATCCGCGATCCGCAGATTTCGCTGCGCGTGGTCGGCTTTCGCAGCCAGAAAGTCTATGTGAACGGCGAAGTGCACGCGCCTGGCCTGAAGCCCGTGACCGACGTGCCGATGACGCTGGCCAACGCACTGCACGCCGCCGCCGGCGCGACGGCCAACGGCGATCTGAGCCGCGTCGAGCTGATGCGCGCCGGGCGCCGGTATCGGATCGACGTGCCGCATCTCGCGGAACGCGGGCTCGATGCGACCCGCATCGCGCTGCTCGACGGCGACGAAGTGCGAGTGCCGCCCGCCACTGACTACAGCGTGTTCATGATGGGCGAAGTGCAAAAACCGGGGCCGTTGCCGTTTCACTCGGACGGCCGCCTGACGCTCGCGCAAGCCTTGGGACAGGCTGCCGCCAACCCCGCCACCAGCAACCCGGCGCAGATCTATCTGGTGCGTCCTGCCAGTGGCGACGTGCCGTTGCATGTGTTCCACCTGGATGCGCAGACTCCATTTGCGCTGGCTCTCGCGCAACAGGTACCGCTGCAGCCGAACGACATCGTCTACGTCGATGCGGCCGGAGTGGTGCGCTGGAACCGCGTGATCTCGCAACTGACCGGCAGCGCAAGCGCGGCTTATGCGGTGGAACGCGCCGCACTCGGGAATTGACATGCCGGCCTCTTTGCTCGTGGTGTGCCACGCGAACCTGTGCCGCAGCCCGATGGCCGCGGCGCTTCTCGCGCAACGGATGCCGGAGTGGCGGGTGCTGTCCGCGGGCATCGCCGCGCGTGACGGCGCACCGGCCGACCCGCGTGCATGCGACGCGCTGCGCGCGCATGGCCTCGATCTGGCCGCACATCGCGCGCGTCTGCTCGATGCGGCGCTGTGCGCGCAGGCTGCACTGGTGCTCGTGATGGAACACGCGCAGCGGCGCTATATCGAGCAGCGTTTTCCGTTTGCGCGCGGCCGCGTGTTCAGTCTGGGTATCGCGCTCGATGCGGGCGGCGTGCCGCGCCATTTCGATATCGCAGACCCGTATCGCGGCCCACGCGAGGGCTTCGACGCATGCGCGGCGACCGTTGTGCGCGCAATCGATGTGTGGGCCGGGCGCATTGCGGTGTTTGCCGAACCCACGCAAGCGTGCGCGCTGCCCGACGCAGGCGCGCATTAAAAAGCTCCAGCCGCGGCCTTACCCAGCCCGGCCTCGCCCACTCCGTTCAATCTGCAATCCGGAACCGATCCATGTTGTCCGCGCACGGGGAACACCCCGACAACCAAGCCGAGTTCGACCTCGTGTCTGTCATCGACACGATCGTGTCCAACCGCTACCTGATTATCTGCATCACGCTGTGCTTCGCGCTGGCCGCGACCGCATGGTCGTTCCTGTCGCATCCGCAGTATCAGGCCGACATCGTCGTGCAAGTCGAGGATTCGTCGGCGAGCGGTTCGACGACCAGCGTGGTCGGCGACGTCGGCTCGTTGTTCGACATTCGTTCGACGGCGGCCGCCGAGGCGCAGATTCTCGCGTCGCGCCTCGTCATCACGAATACGGTCGATACGCTGCGCCTCTACGTCGAGGCCACGCCGAAGCGTTTCCCGCTGATCGGCGATTTCATCTCGCGTTTCAACCGGGGCGTGACGGCGCCGGGCGTATTCGGCATCGGCGGCTATGCGTGGGGCGAGGAGGGCATCGACGTGGTGCGCTTCGACGTGCCGCAGGAATTCGAAGACGACGGCTTCACGCTGACGCTCGAGGAAGGTGGGCACTACCGTTTCACCGGCTCGGATCTCGACGAACCCGGGCGTGGCACGATCGGCACCCAGGCTGCATTCGCCACGCGCCACGGTCCGGTGATGCTGCTCGTCAACGGCGCCGACGCGCAGCCCGGCACGCGCTTCATATTGAAACGCCATTCGCGCCTGAAAACGATCAACGATCTGCAAACAGCCCTCGATGTACAGGAAAAGGTCAAGCAGTCGGGCGTGCTGGTTGCGACTCTGGCAGGCGGCGACCCTCAGGCGCTGCGCCGCACGTTGCAGGAAATCGGCGATCAATACGTACGCCAGAACGTCGAGCGCAAGTCGGCGGATGCGGCGCAATCGCTGGCCTTCCTGCATGCGCAACTGCCGATGGTAAAAGAGCGGCTCGAAGCAGCCGAGCAGCGTTATACGGCGCTGCGCGATGCGCGCGGTACGGTTGATCTGACCGAAGAAGCGAAACTCGCGCTGCAACAGTCGGCCGAAGCGAAAACGGCGCTGCTGACGCTGCAGCAAAAACGCGCCGATCTGGCGACGCGCTTCAACGGTGCGCACCCAGGCATGGTGGCGATCGACCGGCAGATCGCCGCGTTGCGCACACAGCAGGCAAGCGTCGACACGGCGCTCGCACGGTTGCCCGAGCTGCAGCAGCAGACCGCGCGGCTGATGCTCGACGTGAAAGTCGACACGGACCTGTACACCACCTTGTTGAACAGCGCACAGCAGCTCGAACTGCTGAAGGCCGGCAAGGTCGGCAACGTGCGCGTGGTGGACGTGCCGGTGGCGCCTGAAGATCCGGTCAAGCCGAAGCGGCCGGTGGTGATTGCCGCCGGTGTGCTGATGGGGCTGGTGATCGGCATGGTGTTCGCATTCGTACGCGATTTGCTGTTCGGTGGCGTGACGAGTGCCGACGAGATCGAGCGCAATCTCGGGCTCGACGTGTTCGCGTCGATACCGTTCTCGGCGGCACAAGGCACGTTGAATACCGAGCCTGCGGCCGCGCGCCTTGGGGCAGCGCTGCTTGCGGAGGCGGTACCGCGCGACGCGGCGGTCGAAAGCCTGCGCAGCTTGCGCACCGCATTGCATTTCTCGCGCTTCGACGGGCAGTGCCCGACCTTGCTGATGACAGGCGCCGCGCCCTCCGCAGGCAAATCGTTTATCGCGGCCAATCTCGGCGCGCTGCTGGCAACCGGTGGCAAGCGCGTGCTGGTGGTGGACGGCGACCTGCGGCGCGGCCATCTGCATCGGTATTTCGGCGCGCGTGCTATGCCGGGCCTCGCCGAACTGCTTGACGGCAGCGCCATCGAGAACGCTGCCCTGCAGCATCTCGAGCATCCGCGGCTTGACTTCATCGCCGCGGGCGGAGCCGCGCTGCATCCAGACGAACTGCTGATGTCCGATCAGGTCGACGCGCTGTTCGCACGCCTGCGCACGAAGTACGACTACATCCTGATCGATGCGCCGCCGCTGCTGGCGGTGGCAGATGCGGCCTTGCTCGGCCGCTGCACGAACCTCGTGCTGCTGGTCGCGAAAGCGAGCGAGACGCGCATCGGCGAGCTGCGCGAGTCGCTCAAGCGGCTCGAACATGCGGGGCTGCGCGCTTCCGGCGTGGTGCTGAACGGCGTCGCGCCGCGCTCCGCACGCCTCGCGTACGGCAGCAAGTACGGCAGCTATCGCTTTACGCATTACGACTATGGCCGGCTGGAAGAGCCACGCGCACGGCGCGGCTGGCTCGATGCGCTGCGCGGACGGTGGAGTAAATGATGCGCAGCGAACCACAGGCTATCTCGCGAGCGGATGACGGCGTCGATGTGTCGCAACGGAGCCCTGCTGCAGGGCAGGCGCAACACACACGAGGCGCTCGGGACGCTCAAGGCGAGCAAACCAGGCAAGCCGCGCGGCGCCGTCCGCTGCGCGTCGCGCTGGTCGTCGAGGCAGCAGGAGGCGGCGTTGCCGTGCACCTGGTGGACCTGATCGCTGGGCTTGCGGCGCACGGCGCGCAAGTCCATCTGATCGCGCCGCTCGGCGAGCGCTTCGACGCCAGCATCCTGAATGCGGATGTGCTCGAGCGCTGCAGCTCGGTGACGCGGGTGCCGATGCAGCGCGGCGTGTCATGGCGCGACCTGGTTTCGTTCGTACACGTGTTTCGTGCGCTGACGCGCATCAAGCCGGACGTCGTGCACGCACACAGCTCGAAAGCCGGCGTGCTGGCGCGGCTGAGTTTCGGCGCATGGCGCCGGGTTTACACGCCACACGCGGTCTACACGCTCAACCCCTATCTGAGGCCTGGAGCGCGCCGCTTCTATGGCTCGGTCGAAGGCTTGCTCGGCCGCACCTGCAGCGAACGGATCATCGCCGTGTCTGCCGACGAAGCGCGCCATCTGCACGACACGCTGAACATCCCGCGCGAGCTTATCAGCACGATCTATAACGGCGTGCCCGCGTTCGCGATGCTGCCGCGCGATGCCGCGCGCGACATGCTCGGTTTGTCGCCTGACGCATTCGTGGTCGGCGTGGTCGGCCGTCTCGAGTTCCAGAAAGGCATCGACCGGCTGGTTCGGCTCGCCGCACGCATCGAGCGGCGCGTCGGTACGCGGGTGCAGTTCGCGCTGATCGGTTCCGGCGATATCGAAGCGGCGGCGGGCGTGGCGCCGAATGAGCTGCCTGGCAACGTACGTTTCGCCGGCCGCGTGGTCGACGCGCGGCGCTGCTTCAGCGCGTTCGACGTGTTCGCGCTGCCGAGCCGCTACGAAGGTTTCCCATACGTGTATCTGGAAGCGATGGCGGCTCGCCTGCCGATCGTCACGACCGCAGTGGCCGGCGCCGATGCGCTGGTTGCGCAGGAGCGCATCGGCGTGGTCGTCGCCAACGACGACGCGCTGCACGAATTCGAACAGGCGTTGCTGACGCTGCTCGACGATGCCCCGTTACGCAGCCGGATGGCTGCCAACTGCGCGCGCGCCGTCGAGCGCTACTCGGCGCACCGGATGGTGGCGAGCACGCTCGACGTTTATCACGAAGTGATCGAGGAGGCGGCCCGATGAGGCTGGTCAAACAGGTCGTGCTGCTGCACGCATATAGCCGCCGCAATTCCGGAGACGGGTTGCTGGTCGATCTGTCGGTCGCGCTGTTGCGTGAAGCGCTGGGGGCGCAGACCGAAGTCGCGGTGGTCGCGGCCGATCCGGCGTCGTTTCCGGAATATGTCGACGTGTGCGCGGCACCCGTGCTCGGGCACGCCGGCGCAGCCCGTGTGGCGCAGGCGCTTGCGGCTTGCGCCGGATGTACGTCGCACAGCGCGGCGCAGTTGCGCGCGCGGCTCGACTCGGCCGATCTGATCGTCGGCGTGGGCGGTGGCTATCTGCGCGCGCGCAACGCGGCGCAGGCGGTCAAGCTCGAGGTCGGCCACATGTTGCAGATGCGCGCGGCGCGCGCAGCCGGCAAGCCCACTGTGTATTTGCCGCAAAGCATCGGGCCGGCGCCGGCCGGCAACGGCGCGCTGTCGGCGCGATTCGGCGCGCGCCTGACAGGTCTGCTGGGCGGGTTCTCATCGGTGTTCGTGCGCGACGACCGCTCGTTGTCGTTCATGGCGCCGGCCGGCAATGCGACGCGCGCACCGGATCTCGCCGTGCTCGAATTCGAGCGCCAGCACGACGCCGTGCTCACGCGCGCCGCGCGGCGCGACGGCGCAGTGCGCCATGTCGCACTGGTGTTGCGCGAAGCACCCGCCTGGCCGCAACACAAGCGTCTGCATTACGCGCAGGCGGTGCAGCGTCTGGTATCGCTGCTGGCTGGGCAATGCCGCCTCAGCTATGCGGTGCAAAGCACCGGCCGCGGCAACGACGATGCCGCGTACTACCGCCGGCTCGGCATCGCTGAACCGCTGCCGAGCCTCAAGCAGCTACTCGCCAGCGATACGCCCGACGTCGTCGTGTCGGTGCGTCTGCACGGCGCGCTCGAAGCGATTCTGCAGGGCGTGCCGGCGTTCCATCTGAGCTACGAACGCAAGGGCTTCGGCGCGTACGGCGATCTGAACGTGAGCGACTGGGTTGCGAATGCGGCGAGTTTCGATGCCGAGGCACTCGCGGCGCGCATTTTTGCGGCACATGCGGTGCCGGAGTTCTGGCAATCCGCCGCAAGCGGCCTCGACGCGATTCGCGCCAGCCGTGCCGGCATCGTCGATACGCTGCGCCGCGCCGCGCAAGTCTGACGGGGGCACGACAATGCTGTTGCGGCTCTTGTTGCGTGTGGTGTCGCTGGGCGCGAAGTTTGCGCTGACGGTAGTGATTGCGCGCGCGCTCGGCTTCGCGGCGGTGGCGGATTATGGTCTCGCGGTGGCGGCGTCGGTGATTGCGTCGAAGGTGCTGGGGCTCGGTTTTTCGGCGGAGCTGAACCGGCGGCTTGCCGGGGCGCAACCTGGCGCGGCGATCGGCGATGCACGTGTGCTGCGGCGCGTATATGGCGTGGCCTATCTGCTGCTCGCGGCGGCCGGCTTCGCCGTGTGGCGCGGCGGCTGGCTGAACGCATTGCAAACCGCGGCGCCCGCGGTGCTCGGCGAAGTGGTGCTGGTGGCGCTGGCCGAACACTACGCGCTCGAAGCGAACTCGTACGTGTTTTCGTTGCATCGAACCCGCGCCGCCTCGCTGATGCTATTCGTGCGCACCGGCGCATGGGCTGCGCTCGCGATCGGCGGGCTGTGCAGCGGTGCGATCGACGATCTGCAGGCTGTCTTGTGGCTGTGGATTGGCGCCAACGCAGCGGTGATCGTGTGGGCGTGGCGCGTGATCGAAGCGGTGGCGCGCGTTCAGCGAGGGGCGGTTTCGGCAGCGCAGGCCTCAACCACAGCCTCAACCGCAGCCTCGCACCGCGCCCGCATGCGCGGCGTGTTCGCAGCCGGCGCGGCGTTCTACGTCGCCACTATCCTGTTGTCCGGCTTGCAGTATCTCGAGCGCTTCATCGCGGCGCCTTACCTGAGCAGCGACGCGCTTGGCCGCTACGTGTTCACGTGGGCCAGTGCCAATGCGGTGCAGACCATCGCCTATGCATCGCTGGTGGTCACGGCGGGGCCACGGCTGGCGAAGGCGGCCGTCAACGCTCCCGCGCACTTCAATGCGACGCTCAACGGTGCGTTGAAGTCCGCCGCCGCGCTGACACTCGGCTTGTCGCTGGTGATGCTCGCGTTGAGCGTGCCGCTGTTCAGCCTCGCGCATCAACCCGTCGATGCACAGGGATTGACCGTGCTGTCGATCCTGCTGGTGTCCTTCGTATTGCGTTCGATTGCGGATCTGCTGTGGGTGGCCGCCATCGCATTGATGCAGGGCAAGCGGGTCGCGCTCGGCATGGCGCTGCTGGCCGGTGTCGATGCGTTGGCCACGTGGTGGCTGGTCGTGCATGGCGGGATGCCCGGCGTGGCGCTCGCGCATCTATGTTCGAGTGTGCTGGTGGCCGGTTGGCTCGCGTGGGTCGTGCGCAGCAAGACGCCGGCGCGCCGCGGTTGCGATGCGCAAGCGTCACGCGGGGAGCGACGTGTTACGTAGCCTGTTGCTGGCCGGGCCGCGCTTGAGCCGCGGTGTGGTGCGCCTCGTGATCTGCGCAAGCGTGCTGCTGTACGCAGTGGTCTTCGCGAAGGCGTCCGCGTTGCTGCCTGAGTTCATCTTTCGCGACGCCGACAAGATCCAGGCGCAGATGTCCGGGTCGAGCACGTATGAAGGCTCGTCGTTCGATGCGGTCGCGAGCTTCTACGGGCTGTTCGGCCCGATGCTGCTGAACCTGCTGATCATGGCGGCAGGTGCGCTGTTCATGCGCATCATGTTGTCGCACGCCAACCGTTTCGGGCTGTGCGCGGCAGCAATGTTGCTGTGTCTGCCGTGCGTATTCTTCAACCTGTTCGTCGCGAGCAAGGACACGCTGGTCGTGGTGATGTCGCTGGCAATATTCTGGGCTGCGCGGCGGCGGCGCGCGTGGGTCGCGCCAGTCGTGGCGCTGGTTCTTTACGGCGGCTTTGCGCTGCTGGTGCGGCCGTACTTTCTGTTGATCGCGGTGCTGGCAGCCGGTGCGCTGCTGTTTCAGCATCTGTCGCTCCGCTGGAAGGCCGTGCTCGTGGTAGCCGTGGCTGGCAGTATTGCGCTGGCGCCGTCAGGCGTCTACTTCGCGCTGCTGCATCCGCGCGATATGGCGGTCGACTATCTCGTCTATCAGTCGCCGTTCGGCGCGCGGACCAGCTTCTACAATCCGCTGCCGCCGCTATCGTGGTTCGCGTTCTGCTACGACTATCTGTATGCGACCGCGCGTCTGAATCTGGCGTTGCTGTTCTCGCCCGGCGCCAAGGAATTCGCCATGCAACTGTTTGTCGTGCTCGCCGTGTGGCCCGCACTGCGTAGCTTCGCGCCGCGCGGCCGGCAACTGCCGTTCGCGTACCGGCTGTGCGCGTGCCTGGTGTTCGCGCACGTGTGCGTGTCGATGCTGTTCGAGCCGGATCTGGGTAGCTATATCCGTCATCTGTCGAGCGTTGCGTTGTTTTCGATGGCGCTGCTGCATGAGTGGTGCACCGGCGATGCCGCACGCGCGCGGCCGATGCAAAAAGCGGATCGCAAACCTGCTGCAGGCAGGACGTAGTACTCGCGGTTTGCGCCGCAGCCGCGCATGGAGGGATGCTGTCTAGCGTGCGCGTAGCGTCTGTCGCCATGTGTCCAGCGCGGGCTTCGGCCGGCTGGATGAATCGACAAGACCATAGCTGCGTTCGCGTGCATTCGTGCCGCTCGAGGTGTCTTTCCATTCGTAGATCGACACGAGCGGCGTTTGCGAATCCGTCAGCGTCGCGGCGAAATCACGCATGCGGCGCGCCTGGGCGCCGCTGCCTTGCAACAGCCCGGCGGAAGGCACGCCCCATTCGGTGATCACTGCCGGTATGCCGTGGCGCGTGCGGATCTCGTGCGCTGCGTCGCGGATTGCCGCAGGCGTCATGCCGTACGCGTGATAGGAAATCGCGTCGAGACACCCGGTGTTGCCATCCAGCACCGCGGTAAGCAGTGTGTCGGGCAACGTGCCGCGCAGCGGCGCCCTGGCAAAACCGAATCCGTACACCGGCACCTGATGCGGCTGCGCCGCGAGCCGCGCACAGGTGGCGCGCAAGGTCGGCGCGAAGGTCGCCAGCACATCGCCGGTCGGCCAGTATCTGGCGAGGTCCGGTTCGTTCCATAGCTCGATGGCGAGAATTTGCGCGGCGAATTCGCGCTCGACGTCAATCACCGCGTCGGCTAGCGCTGTGCCCGCCAATGCCAATGCGGCGTCGCGCGATTGGCCACGGGTGCCGATGGCGAGTGGTTGCGTCGAGCGTAGTGTGACCAGCACTGGCAACGCCGCACTGCGGGCTGCCGCGAAGGCGGCAAGCATGCGCTGGCGGTAGGCGGCGTTGCGCAGCGCGTTGGTCCAGATGCCGAACCGCACGAACGAGAAACCGGTTGCGCGGATCGCTTGCGCGTCGTCATAGGTGAACGTCTCGAGCTTCACCTGCACGCCGACCAGGGTCCGTTGTTGAGGCACGGCCGGAGCGTTCGAAGCGATCGAACTCTGCGCAACGTCGGCGGGGCTGGAAGGGGAGGCCGCTGTCGCCGGCGACGTGCACCATGCAGCGACTATCAGCAACGCAAGCGCATGGCGGCGCAGCCGCCCATTGCAAAAACACAGAGGCGGGGCGGTGCCACTCAGGCTTTGTGCATGCTTGCCAGGCGAAGCGAGCGGTGCATCGCTCGCCGACCCTGACGGCGGCCACATGCTACCCTGCTTCCGACCTACATCGAGCGAACCAGGCGGCAGGCGGAAGCGGGATATGAATAAAGGCATTTTCATCGGCATCGGCACGGTGGTACGCATGGCCTGCGGGCTCGTGCTGCTAACTGCGCTGCTCGTATGGAATGCGTTGCTGCAAGCGGGAGACGCGCTTCGCAAGCAGTAAAACAGGACGCCTACGCCGTATCGTCAACACACACTGCGATGCGGCGCAAACCCGTCAATACGCGCTCTGGCCCGCAAACCCCTTGAACACCGTCAGCGCGACGATCTTCAGATCGAGCCACAGCGTCCAGTGCTGGATATAGTGGATATCGAACATCACACGCGCGGCCATTTTCTCGACCCGCTCGGTTTCGCCGCGATAACCGTTCACCTGCGCCCAACCGGTGATGCCCGGCTTGATCCGATAGCGGTACATGTAATGCGCAACGAGGTTCTTGTAGTACTCGTCATGCTCGACCGCATGCGGACGCGGCCCAACCACCGACATATCGCCCTTCAGCACATTGATGAATTGCGGCAGTTCATCGAGGCTGGTGCTGCGCAGAAAACGCCCGATCCGCGTCACACGTGCATCGTTTTTACGTGCCTGGGTGACCGTGCCGGGCTGGTCGGCGCCCTTGTACATGCTGCGGAACTTGTAGATCGAGAACACTCGTCCGTTGATGCCTTTGCGCGATTGCCGGAACAACACCGGCCCAGGCGACGAGCATTTGACTGCCAAAGCGATTGCCGCAAAGAGCGGCGCGAGCGCGAGCAATGCGCACAGCGCAAAGCACCGGTCGAACACCGCTTTGGGCAGCACGCGCCAGCCTTGCTCCGGCGCGGCGACGAGATTGATCAGCGGCATACCCAGACAGTCGGCGATGCCGGACGCCAGCTGCGTCGAGCCGCACCACGCGGGCACGATGCGAATGTTCAGGAAGTCGTCGCGAAGCGCATCGAGCAGCGGCTCGACGCGCGCATGCCGCGGCGTTGCATCGACGATCCACAGTTCGCGAATGCGGTGCGCCCGCACCAGCTGCACGAACGACGCGAGTTCTTTTACCGCGGGAATCCCGTCGATCGACTGGTCGTGCTCGAGCGCCGGATCGAACAGCAGTTCGAGCGAGTAAGCCGAGTCGCGCTGCTCGGCAAAGCGCGCCGCCAGCGCAGCGCGTTCGGCGCCGGTCGCGACCAGCGCCACCGGCGTGCGGCAACAGCCGCGCCTGCGCAGCGCCCGCCGCAGCGCGTACGATAGATACCGTTGCACCACCAGCGCGAGGCCAACCGTCACCGCCCAGGTGGCGAAGGTCTTGCCACGCAGGCCGACATCCGGAAACCCTTGGGTACACAGATCGGCGATCAGTTGCGCGAGCAACCATGCGCACAGCGTGCGCGCGGCCGAGCGCGTCGCGGATTCGATGCCGCAACGGCGATACACGCCGCACAGATCGATGACGACCAGCCCCAGTGCTACGGCAAACAGCGGATACAGGTTGTCGAGCGACGAGCGCTCGAGGCTCGGCTCGACCAGCACCATACGTTGTGCGAGCCATGCACCGCACAGCATCAGCGTGAAATCGGCAATGCGCGAAACGGAAGAGAACATGATGATGCGGCGTGGAGTCGGCGAGTGAGGCGAATTGAAACGGTAGCGACGCAAGGCGGGCGAGCGCCGCGTGGTGTCAGACAGAGTGGTGCTGGGCGCGGATGCGATATTCGGTCGGCGAGATCTGCTTGATCTGGCGGAACAGCCGCGCCAGGCATTCGCCGCTCGTCAGGCCGCAGCGCCGCGCGATCTTGTCGACCGGCAGATCGCTGGCGACGAGCAGCGCGCACGCTCGGTCGACCCGCACCCGGCGCACATATTCGGACGGTTTCACGCCCATCTCCGCGCGAAAATGCCGCAAGTAAGAGCGCTCGCTCATGCTCGCGGTCTGCGCGGCGACGGTAACTGTGATCGGTTTGTCGCAATTGCGCGCGATCCAGCGTGCGCTGTCGCGGATCTTTTGCGCGATCGACAGATGCTCGAGCGCAGCGGGGCCCGGCAACACCGGGGCGGCTTCCGACAGTTGCGTCGCGACGCGGTACGCGAGGTCGGCGCCGAGATCGGCGCGCACGGTATCGAGCGCGGCCGCGACGGCGCCGTCGCCGAGCGTGCAAATCGAACCCAGATGGGCAGCGGCGGCGCGTAGCCACGCGGCGAACCGGGTATCGTGCGCGGCCTGCAGTGTTTGCGGCGCTGGTTGCATGTGCGGCATGTGCGGCGTTTGCGATGCCTGCAGGCCGCTGGCGACGAACAGCGCACGAAACGCGCACGGCTCGGCCAGCTGTTGCGTCAGCACGGCCACACGCGACGCACTATAGACATGTTCGCCATGCAACGACAGAAACACGGTCTGGTAGTACAGCGTACGAAGCTGCCCGGCGTGCAGGCGATTCGCCTTGTCGAATACGTCGGCGATGCGCGCGGCTTCGAGCAGCGGGAACTGATCGCAGACGACGATGCCGATGACATGCGGTGAGGCACCCGGCAGTGCGGCAGGACGCAGGGTGAATTCGACAAGGCTCATCTTGTTGCACTCCAAACTGACGGCGTGTGCGGCAATGCATGTGAGAAAACCTGCCGCATGCGCGCGGATTCTGAACCGTGCGGTTCTTCCCCCGTGCGTTGAGTTTAGAGCTTACCGAGCGAGCTTGCGATTCTCTATAAGAACAATCCGATTACGTCTTGAATCAATGCGTAAGTGTCGCAGTCAATCGATTGGGAACATACGCGACATTGTGAACAAACCTCGCTGAGTCCGAGTGCATGCGCATGTAGATGAGATTTTTCCGTTAGCGTTTTGATGACGGCATCTTCGTGCGGTGTCGCGGCTTGTCCGCTTGCGGGTAGGTCGTGCCGAGCAATTGCGCGAGCCAGTCGATCACGATACGCACACGCGGCGCGAGGTGGCGCCCTTGCGGAAACACGATCGACACCGGCACCGGCGGTGCTTTCCAGTCGGGCAACACCTGCACGAGCTGGCCGGCTTCGATCAGATGCTCCATGGTCGCGACCGGCGCTTGCGTGAGTCCGAGCCCCGCCAGACAGCAGCCAACATACGCATGCGCGCTGTTCACCGATACCGCGCTGCGCATGCTGATCGTGCGCGGTGTGCCCTCTTCGTCGAACTCCCAGTCGAGATCGCGGCCAGTGCGGTTCGAGAAAAAGCCAACCGCGACGTGATCGGCGAGATCGTCGAGCGAGCCCGGCACGCCATGACGCTCGAGATACGCCGGCGACGCGCACTGTACCTGTTCGAACAGGCCGACACGCCGCGCAACCAGCGACTGGTCGGTGAGCTCACCGATGCGCACTGCGCAGTCGACGCCGTCTTCGATCAGGTCGATCATCCGGTCGGTCGCACTCAGCACGATGCGGATGTCCGGATAACGCGCGAAGAAATCGGGCAGCGCGGGGATCACCGTGTACAGCGCAAGCCGCTCCGGCAGGTCGACCCGCACCGCGCCGCGCGGGCCGGCCGCGACGTCGGCGAACAGCGATTCGGCATCGTCGATGTCGGCGAGCACCTGCACGCAGCGCGCGTGATAAGCGGCGCCTTCGGGCGTCAGCGCAACGCGCCGCGTCGTACGTTGCAACAGCCGCACGCGCAGATGCTCTTCCAGATACTGGATCGCATTGCTGACGCTCGGGCGCGGCAATTGCATCTGCTCGGCGGCCTTGGTGAAGCTGCCGAGTTGCGCGACGCGCACGAACACTCTGATCGCCTGCAAATGATCCATCCGCGAGACTCCCGATAAGCGGCATGCGATGACGCCCGGAGAAGCGAGCGATACGCAGCGCTGGATTGTTAGCGAAGCTCAAACAAACTGATCGGGCGCCGTGCGTTTATCGCTACGCGTTCGCTGGGCACAATGCGTTTCGAGCTACCCGTACTGCGAATCAACCCGACGCGTTGCGCGGTATGCACCAGCCGCAACGCGCACAGCCATCAACTTCTGATCGGAGCACCACATGAACACCCGTCGACTGGGCCGGCAAGGCCCGCCAGTTTCCGCCATCGGCCTTGGCTGCATGGGCATGTCCGACTTCTACGGGCCGGCCGATCGCGACGAAAGCATTGCCACGCTGCACGCCGCGCTGGACGCCGGCATCACGTTGCTCGACACCGGCGATTTCTACGGCATGGGCGACAACGAAATGCTGATTCGCGATGCGCTGCGTGGCCGCCAGCGCGACCAGGTGATCGTGAGCGTGAAGTTCGGCGCATTGCGCGATCCGGCCGGCGGCTGGGGCGGCTACGATGCGCGGCCGGCCGCGATCCGCAACTTCGTGACTTATTCGCTGCGCCGGCTCGGCACAGACTATATCGACATTTACCGCCCCGCGCGCATCGACCCGAACGTGCCGATCGAAGAGACGGCGGGTGCGATCGCCGATCTGGTGAAGGCGGGCTATGTGCGGCACCTGGGGTTGTCCGAGGCCGGCGCCGACACGATCCGGCGCGCGCATGCGGTGACACCGGTAGCCGATCTGCAGATCGAATATTCGCTGATGTCGCGTGGCATCGAACACAGCATCCTGCCGGTTTGCCGCGAACTTGGTATTGGCATCAGCGCGTATGGCGTGCTGTCGCGTGGGCTGCTGAGCGGCAAATGGACGAAGGCGCGCGACCAGCAGGGGCAACAGCAGGGTCGACAACTGGGCCAGACGCAACGCGATTTCCGCAGCGTCAGCCCGCGCTTCCAGGGCGAAAACCTCGAGCGCAACCTGGCGCTGGTCGAGACCTTGCGCGAAGTGGCGGCCGCGCGCGGCAGCAATCCGGCGCAGCTGGCGCTCGCATGGGCCTTGTCGCGCGGCGACGATATCGTGCCGCTGATCGGCGCACGGCGGCGCGAGCAGCTGGCCGACGCGCTGGCGGCGGCGCAATTGCGGCTCGACGCCGCGGAGCTCGCGCGGATCGAGGCCGCGGTGCCGCCCGATGCGGTAGCCGGGGAGCGCTATGCGCCGGCGCAGATGGAACATCTGGACAGCGAGCGGCCGGCCGGGCACTGAGTTCGGACAACGCCCGCTTCGGCGGAAGACCGGGTCGTCGATCCACAAGCGGTTGCGGGTTTGATGACGACAGGGCAAGCAGTGAGGGCCGCCACGGCATCGCGTCGTGGCGGCCTTTTTGCGCTCGATGATCGGGTAGCGGACACGGTGCGACGGCCGCCAGAAGGCACGGTGCGCTGCGCGTGCATTACATTGCGCCGACAGCGCCGCCCGCGTTATGCGTCTTAAGTTTTTTCCGGATTTGCCGTTAGGAAGACAAGGGTGCAGCGCGCCTGTTTGCGACACGCCACGCGATACGGTGCCGGCCTGTGCAATATGCCAGTTAAATTTGTATCCAAGTGTTCGGCATTGCCCTGTTTCATGCCGTGCACGCTTTACAATTCAGCATGAATTTAACCGCCAATCTGGCCCTTTTGACGAAGGATCGCTGTGCGTTTCGCGGCTTCGTCATATCGGGCGGGCAGGGCCGGTGGTCCGCAGGGCATGGTCCCGGGCGCCGGGGATGCTGAAGCACATGGAGTCTATGGATGTCGAAACGTCGCTTCGACAAGAAGGTGGTGAGTCTCGCGGTCTGGTCGCTGGCAATCGTGCTGGCGGGTTGCGCGAATCTCGAACAGCAGGATGCCGCTGCGGATCACAACGCGCCGGCGGCATTGGGTACGCCGGCACAAGCGGCTGCGCCCGCATCCGATACCATCGTTGTCGCGCAAAGCGCGCCGCCGCCTGTCGCGGCAAAGCCAGCCAGACCGGTGAAGCCGGCGCCGCCCGCTACCTATAAGGTTCGGCGCGGCGATACGCTGCAGCGCATTGCGCGCAGCCACAACATCACGGTTAAACAACTGCAGGCCTGGAACCGGCTGAAGTCGTCGGCGCATGTGAAGCCCGGACGGACGCTCGTCGTGTCGTCGCCGGACGCGGCGCGGAATGCGGCAGCGGCGGCGGCGGCCCAGGCTGCGACTGCCGCTGCACCGGCGGAATCGGCAGCACCGGCGGAATCGTCCGCCACATCGGCCACCTCGGCCTCGTCGGCCGTCTCCACACAGGCTTCTGTTTCATCGCCGTCCGCTGACGCAACGCCGCCGGCAGATGCGCCCGGCCCGGACGAAGTGCGTGAGGTTCACGCGGCGCTGGCACGGCATGCGAATGGCGTGGCGCTGGCCTGGCCCGCGCAAGGCAGCGTCGTCGAGGGCTTCCAGGCGGGCGAGACGCGCGGCATCGAAATCGGCGGCAAGCCCGGCGACCCGGTGCGCGCGGCGGCCGATGGCAAGGTGATGTACGCCGGCACCGGCCTGAACGAGTACGGCAGCCTGATCATCGTCCAGCACAACAAGGACTTCCTGACCGCGTATTCGCACAACCGCAAGCTGATGGTCAAGATGGGCGACATCGTGCGCAAGGGCCAGCAGATCGCCGAGATGGGCAGCGAAAACAATTCGCGCGTGTCGCTTGGCTTCGAGGTGCGGCGCGACGGCAAGCCGGTCGATCCAATGCCTTATCTGCCGCGGCCGCGGGGGTAAGCGCAGCGGCGCTCGTGAATGGTTGAAGAAGGGTGGTCGCCGCCGCGTATCCGATGAACGGCTCGCGCGCAGCGATGTTCACAAAGACAATGGGCCCGCTGCGACTTGCAGCGGGCCCATTGCGTTGCGGCCGGGCTCAGATCACATACAGATCGACGTATTCATTCACCGGCATCGCTTCTAGCTTTGCCTGATCCAGCGACACATCGAGAATCGCTTGTTGTTGTTTCACCGGGAAGCGGCGCGCGAGGTTGGTCTTGAACTTCGCTACCAGCAGCGGGATGCCGTCGGTACGGCGGCGCTTGTGGCCGATCGGGTATTCGACGACCACTTCGTCGAACTTCGTGCCGTCGGTGAATTCCACCGTCAGCGCGTTGGCGATCGAACGCTGCTCCGGGTTGTGATAATCCTTCGTGAACTGCGGGTCTTCGACGCATTCCATCTTCGCGCGCAGGGCGTCGATGCGCGGGTCTTGGGCGATTGCGTCTTCGTAATCGGCTGCGGTCAGACGGCCGTGAATCAGCGGCACTGCGATCATGTACTGGATGCAGTGGTCGCGGTCGGCCGGGTTGTTCAGCGGACCCTTCTTGTCGATGATGCGGATCGCCGCTTCGTGCGTGCGGATCGTGATCTTCGCGATATCTTCGACGCGCTTGCCTTTGGCTGCGAGTTGCTGGTGCAGTGTCATCGCCGCTTCCACCGCAGTCTGCGAGTGGAACTCGGCCGGGAACGAGATCTTGAACAGCACGTTTTCCATCACGTACGAGCCGTACGGGCGCTGGAATTTGAACTCGTTGCCTTTGAAGAGGACGTCGTAGAAGCCCCACGTCTTCGCGGTTAGCACCGACGGATAGCCCATTTCGCCGGTCTTCGCGATCAGCGCGAGACGCACTGCGCGCGAGGTCGCATCGCCTGCGGCCCACGATTTGCGCGAGCCGGTGTTCGGCGCATGGCGATACGTGCGCAGCGAATGTCCATCGACAAACGCGAGCGACACCGCGTTGATCAGTTCGTCGCGCGTGAGCCCGATCAGCTGACCGACCACCGCGGTCGACGCGAGCTTGACCAGCAGCACATGGTCGAGGCCCACCTTGTTGAACGAGTTTTCCAGCGCGATACAGCCTTGAATTTCGTGCGCCTTGATCATGCCGATCAGGACGTCTTTCATCGTCAGCGGCTTTTTGCCGGTGGCGATGGCGTTGCGCGACAGCCAGTCGGCGGTGGCCAGAATGCCGCCGAGGTTATCCGACGGATGGCCCCATTCGGCAGCGAGCCACGTGTCGTTGAAATCGAGCCAGCGGATCATCGTGCCGATATTGAACGCGGCCTGCACGGGATCCAGCTGGAATTGCGTGCCCGGCACCTTCGCGCCGTTAGGTACGATCGTGCCCGGCACGATCGGCCCCATCAGCTTGGTGCAGGCGGGGTAGGTCAGGGCCTCGAGCCCGCAGCCGAGCGTGTCGATCAGGCAATTGCGGGCCGTCTCCAGCGCGAGCGCGCTGTCGATTTTGTAGTTCAGCACGTAATCGACGATATCGACGAGAACTTTGTCCGGATCGGGGCGGACGTTGGAGATAGCGCTCATATAGGGTTCAGTGATGGAAAGTGTCGCGCGCCGCAAGTGTGGCGCGCCATGCAATAAGGCCGTAGTTGCTGCGGCGGTTACGTCCGCTTCGCGAGCGCCACGAACTTTAAATTCTCAGGACCGGTGTAATTCGCACTCGGCCGGATGATCTTGTTATCGATGCGTTGCTCGATGATGTGGGCGCTCCAGCCTGCCGTGCGCGAGATCACGAACAGCGGCGTAAACATCGCTGTTGGGACGCCGAGCATGTGGTACGACACCGCGCTGAACCAGTCGAGATTGGGGAACATTTTCTTCGCGTCCCACATCACCGTTTCGAGGCGCTCGGCGATGTCGAACAGCTTCGTGTTGCCCGCTTCCTTCGACAGTTTCTTTGCGACTTCCTTGATCACCTTGTTGCGCGGGTCGGAGATCGTGTAGACCGGGTGACCGAAACCGATTACCACTTCCTTGTTTTCGACGCGCTTGCGGATGTCGGCTTCGGCTTCGTCCGGGCTCTGGTAGCGGGTCTGGATTTCGAACGCAGCTTCGTTGGCGCCGCCGTGCTTCGGGCCGCGCAACGCGCCGATCGCGCCGGTGATCGCCGAGTAGATGTCCGAGCCCGTGCCCGCGATTACGCGGCCGGTGAACGTCGATGCGTTGAATTCATGTTCCGCGTACAGGTTCAGCGACACGTGCATCGCATCGATCCATGACTTCGACGGCGCCGTGCCATGCAGCAGATGCAGGAAGTGGGCGCCGATCGAATCGTCGTCGGTTTCGACCTCGATGCGTTTGCCGTTGTGCGAGTAGTGGTACCAGTACAGCAGCATCGAGCCGAGCGAGGCCATCAGGCGGTCGGCGATGTCGCGGGCGCCGGCTA
Organism: Paraburkholderia jirisanensis; assembly: GCF_054782355.1. Lineage (NCBI taxonomy): Bacteria > Pseudomonadati > Pseudomonadota > Betaproteobacteria > Burkholderiales > Burkholderiaceae > Paraburkholderia > Paraburkholderia jirisanensis. The sequence continues at coordinate 193,176 of NZ_BAAGSQ010000025.1, forward strand.
CGCTGTGGTCTTCCCGTTCGGGCAGCACGGTGCCGAGTGCTGACACGCCGGTGCGCATCACGTCCATCGGATGCGCCGCGGCGGGGATCCATTCGAGCATGGCCTTCACGTTCGCGGGCAGGCCGCGCAGCGCCTTCAGCTTCGCTTTATACGCAGTGAGCTCGGCGATGTTCGGCAGCTTGTCGTGCACCAGCAGATACGCGATCTCCTCGAACTCGCAGGTGCTGGCGATATCGAGAATGTCGTAACCGCGGTAGTGCAGGTCGTTGCCGGTGCGGCCCACCGTGCACAGCGCGGTGTTGCCTGCTGTCACGCCTGACAGCGCGACGGATTTTTTGGGTTTGAATGCGCCGCTCGTCGACGCCGTGTTGTCTGCTTCACTCATCGTTGATTCCTCTGGCTGCGAAATTCACTTGCTGGAGAACAGATCGTCGAGCTTCTGCTCGTACGCGTAGTAACCGATGCTTTCGTACAGTTCCGCACGCGTCTGCATCGTGTCGACCACGGCCTGCTGCGTGCCGTCGCGGCGGATCGTGCGGTACACGTTTTCCGCGGCCTTGTTCATCGCGCGGAACGCGGACAGCGGGTACAGCACCAGCGACACATCGGCGCTCGCCAGTTCATCGACGGTGAACAGCGGCGTCGAGCCGAATTCGGTGATGTTCGCGAGCACCGGCACCTTCACGGCGTCGACGAACTGGCGGTA
>NZ_BAAGSQ010000025.1:193891-1090313 GCF_054782355.1 Paraburkholderia jirisanensis
TTCGGTCATCGCTTCGGGGAAGATCATGTCGGCGCCGGCTTCGACGCAGGCTGCGGCGCGGTCGATCGCGGCCTGCAGGCCGTCGACCGCGAGTGCGTCGGTGCGCGCCATGATCACGAAGTCGGGGTCGATGCGCGCGTCTACAGCGGCCTTGATGCGGTCGACCATCTCGTCCTGCGACACGATCGCCTTGCCGGGCCGGTGGCCGCAACGCTTGGCTCCGACCTGGTCCTCGATATGCATTGCGCCGGCGCCGGCCTTGGTCAGTGCCTTCACGGTGCGCGCGATGTTGAACGCCGAAGGCCCAAAACCGGTATCGACGTCGACCAGCAGCGGCACGTCGCACACATCGGTAATGCGGCGCACATCGATCAGCACGTCGTCGAGCGTCGAGATGCCGAGGTCGGGCAAACCGAGCGAGCCGGCCGCAACACCGCCACCGGACAGATAAATCGCCTTGAACCCCGCGCGCTGCGCGAGCAGCGCATGGTTCGCATTGATCGCGCCGATCACCTGCAGCGGTTTCTCCGCGGCGACGGCCGCGCGAAATCTCGCGCCGGCACTCGATGTAGCTGGATGCTGTGAGGCTGTGTTCATCGCAAAAGGTCTCTGTGGAAAAGAACACGGCTCAAATTGCAAAGAGCGGGCCAGCCCCTATCGGTGCGCCCAGATAATTGATTTATCAAGACTTTTCAATTTGCCAGACAACGTTGAAATTTCATTTATGAAATATGGAATTTCATAATCGAAAAGATCAGGCATAATGAACTCTGGCTTTGCCCGCAACTTCCGCTGCCGCCCATCCGCATGACTCCATTTCCCGCTCCGCCGTCTCGCCCGCGCATCTGGGCGATCGGCATCAGCAAGCTGCGCGATCTGTTTCGCGATATCGCCGGCGAATACGACGACCGCGCCGACCTGCAACTGGTGTCGCGTGGCTTTGAAGATGCGGTGCACGAAATTCTCGAGACGACCGGCGCGGCGCGCCCGGACATCGTCGTTGCCGCCGGTTCGAACGGCGCCTATCTGAAAGCGCGCGTCGGCGTACCGGTCGTGCTGATCAACCCAACCGGCTTCGACGTCATGCATGCACTGGCGCGTGCCCGCCGCGAGACTGAAGCGAGCGGGTCGATCGCACTGGTCACGCATGGCGAGACGCCCGCCGAAGTGCGCCGCTTCGTCACGGCATACGGTCTCGATGTGCTGTTCGCGTCGTATCAGTCCGCGCAGGACGCGCAAACCTGCGTGCTCGATCTGCGCGACCGCGGCGTCAGCGCACTGGTCGGTCCGGGTCTCGTGACCGACCTCGCCGCACGCGCCGGCATGGATGCGGTGTTCGTCTATTCGCGCGCGTCGGTGCGTGCGGCGTTCGAGACCGCGCTCGACGTCGCGCAGGCGATGCGGGCCGAAGCGGTGCGCCGGCAGAGGCTCGACAATGTGCTGCAGCATCTGCGCGACGGCGTGGTCGCGCTCGACGCACAAGGCCGTGTCGAAGCATTGAACCAGCGTCTCGCCGCGATGCTGGGCATCGCGCCGTCGGCGGCGATCGGGCGCGCACTCGCGGAGCTCGCGCCGGATATCGCCGCCAGCATTCCCGATAGCGAAGGCGAGTCGCTGGCCAGCGTACGTGGGCTCAGTTACGTCGTGCATCGCGGGCCGCTGGTCGATGGCGGCACGACCACCGGCACCGTGTTGACGTTTCAGGAGTCGCGCGCCGTCGAGCGGCTCGATCGCACATTGCGTTCGCGGCAGCGCACGCAGCAGTTTGCCGCGCGCTACCAGCTCGACGATCTGATCGGCGAATGCGCGGCGATCGAAGAGGTGCGCAAGCTGGTGCGGCGCTACGCGAAGTCCGATGCGACTGTGCTGATTCGCGGTGAAAGCGGCACGGGCAAGGAAATGGTGGCGCAGAGCCTGCATCAGCTGAGCGCGCGCCACGACTTTCCGTTCGTCGCGATCAACTGCGGCGCGTTTCCCGAAGCATTGCTGGAAAGCGAGCTGTTCGGCTACGAAGAGGGCGCCTTCACCGGCGCGCGACGCGGCGGCAAGGCAGGGCTGATCGAAGCGGCGCATCGCGGCACGCTGTTCCTCGACGAAATCGGCGAGATGCCGTTGCCGCTGCAAAGCCGTCTATTGCGTGTGCTGCAGGAACGCGAAGTGGTGCGGCTCGGCTCGACCGAACCGACCCGCATCGACGTGCGGATCGTCGCGGCGACGCATCGTGCATTGACCGACGCGGTGCGAACCGGCGAGTTTCGCGCGGATCTCTACTATCGGCTCAACATTCTGAATGTCGGGTTGCCGCCGTTGCGCGAACGGCGGCCCGACATCGTGCCGCTTGCGGCCGCGTTGTTGCGCGACGCGGCGCGGCGCGAGCCGCGGCTCGCCGTGCGCATCGCCGGTGAGCGGGCCGCCGCACGGCTGCTGGAGCCGGTGCGCGAGCCGTTAGTGCGGCATGCATGGCCGGGCAATGTGCGCGAGCTGCAAAACGTGATCGAGCGCATTATGGTCGAACTCGCGGAGAGCAGCGACGCAGATGCAGGTGCGCTTGCGCCGTTGAGCGCTGCGGTGCTGCGGGCGATTGCGCCGGAGCTGTTCGATGTCGTGCGGCCGGCGCGCGGCGACAGCGATGCGATGGATGCCGTTGATGCGCTCGAGGCATCCGAGTTACCGACCGCGTCCGGCGTATCGGGAGTGCGCGACGCTGCTTCGCGGCCGCTGACGCTGCGCCAACGCAGTCGTCGCATCGAGGCGGACGAGGTTCGCGCGGCGCTCGAAGCTTGCGACGGCGACCGTGACCGTGTGTGCCGGATGCTCGGCATCAGCAAGACGACGTTGTGGCGCAAGCTGCACGCATCTGGCTAGCCGCTTGCAGCTTGATGGCGGCTTGCGACTACGGCTTGCGATTGTGGCTTGCAATTGCAGAAGCGCAAGCGGCCTGCAGGCAGGTTGCAAGCGCGACGAGTTGTGTTGGCATCGTATCCCGCAGAATCTCACCTTTGTTTTCGCGTGATACCGATACCTGGTAATCCCTGGTAAAGACCCGCGCTGCACTTTATACCGATCGATTCCGATCGTATTCGCGAACCCGCCACGAAACTCCGGAAAAAAAGCCTCATTTGTACTGCCGGCGGATATCGCTGACACGTTTGCGCGCACGAATGCAAGCAGCGAACGCAGAATGCGCATGTTTTCCGCACCGCGGGCCCGGCTCCGTCAAGGTGAGAAGATCCGGGACCCGCCGATCAGATGCGAGCCTCAGGCCAACGCGCGACGCAAGCCTATGCCGGCACCCGCCGCAGCACTTCCGCCACTCGCCCGTGCTCGTGCAGCACCGTAGCGCTCGCCTGCAAAAGTTGCCGATAGCGCGGCAGGAACCCATCGCCGGGCCGCTCCTGCGAGAACAGTGCGGCGAGCGCCTGCAGCGTGCCGGCCCGGTCTTCGGCGGTCGCGTCCTTGCCGTCCAGCGCTTCGTCGAGACTGGCGATCAACGTCGATAGCGGAGTGAGCCAGCGAAAGCCCGGCTGGTTGATCAGCGCCTGCAGGAACGCCGCCGGCGTGACCGGCCCCGACTCCTTTTCGTACTCGGCGCGCTCATGATCGAGGATCGCCTTGTGCACGGCCAGCAACGGCCGGCGTACCTCATTGAGGATCTGGATGACCTGCTGGTCGTTCATCATGTGGCTCCTTGTCGGAAGTGAGGGGGAAGTGATGCGGGACGTCATGCCCAGTGCAGCGGCAGCGCGCCAATGCGTAATGCGCCGTCGCAAAGTCAAGATTCGCCATCAAGTTGCCGTTAAAGCGTCGTTCATTCCCAACGCCATGCGCATCCGATGCGTCCGGCGATGCTTAACGCTTTTTTGCAGTCATCGAACGATGCTATGCTGGCGTCGCCTTTGCTGTGAACAATACACGCAGCATGCGCCCGTTCAGGAAAGCTGTTCGATGCCGGGTCGGGCCGGCGCGTACCGTAACCTGCGCAGCCAACGATACGTGAAGAAATTTCCGAACATGCAAGACGAACACTCAGCCACGTTGCTCGACTATTACACGAAACATCAGGCTTCCACGCAATGGCGCGGCTTCCTGACCGCGCTTGCCGAAGAGTTCGAAACGCAATTGGGCACCGCGCAATTGCGTCAACTGATGGCTCGTATCGGTGTCAAATTTGCCGGTTCGCATCCGCCTGGCGACTGCGCGACACTCGATCAGCTCACTTCCTTTTTCAACACGACCTGGTCTTCGCTCGACTGGGGCTTCGTGAATCTTGTCGAACGCGACGAGTATCTGGCAATCCAGCATTACTGCGCGCCGCTTGCAGCTTTTGGCGCCGCCGCCGACGCATGGACCCCGGCATTTCTCGAAGGTGCTTATCAGCATTGGCTGCAACAGCTGGGCGCGGGTGCGCTGGTACTGCAGCAAATCGACACGGGCGACCGCCGTGCGCTGGAGTTCCGGCTTGCGAAGACCGCATAACACGGCACGCAACACGCGGTAACGACGAAGAACAAAGTGGTATCCAGCCCGACATGGGCTTGGGGGTAGATCACCATGAGCGTTTCAGACGACATCGGAAATTTGTTCCAGCGATTTGGCGGCGACGCCGATCACTATCAGGAAGTCGCGCGCGACGACGACGCGAAGCATGCCGCTTCGCGTTGGCCGTTGCTGACCGCGCTCGATATCGGCCATCCGGAACATGTGCCGGGCGCGGGCCGTCCGGCGCCCGCGTCTGCGTCGTTGCAAGCCGCACCGCAGGCGCAGACGCTCGACGTAGCACAGCGCGCGGACGATGCAACGCCGCCTGCGGCCGCTGGCGAAGGCGCTATCGCGCTGTCGGGGTTGGTACGCGCGCCGTTGTTCGCACGTGCGCATCGGCATGCGACCATGCCGCCACCGGCCGATCCTGCGCGGCAGGCTGCTAGCCGTTTCAGTGTGCCGCCCGCGACGCAGGTATCCGGTGAGCCGCGCGTCGCGGCCGCGCCGGTTGCAGCGCGGGTCGCCGCGCATACCGATGCTGCACCTGCTGCAGCGACCGCACCTGTTGCTGCCGCAACCACTGCGGCGACGGCGACGCTCGCAAGATTCGCGACATCCGTGGCGCCGGTTGTACCTGCCGCACCCGCCCGGCCGACCTCGGCAGCCGCGCCTGCGGCATCTGCAACTCCTGCAGCATCCGCACCCGCCGCCGCGCTCGCGAGCGTCTTTGCCGCACCGCCTGCGCACAGGGAAGAACGCAGCCGCGCAAGCAATTTGTTTGAAAGCAAATTGCAAACGTTTGCACCATCTTCGGTTGGTGCCGGCTCCTCCGCGGCACCTGCTGTGACGCAGCGCGAAGCACGCCCAGCCACCGCCAGCGCGTCGATCCTGTCGAACCTGTTCAGCCCGGCCACACCCGCCACCGCCGCGCCGCAGCAAGGCTCGCGCGATCTCGCTGGGGTGTTCGAGCGGCTTGCGAGCGCCCCGCACGCGGCGCACGGCACATCCGGCAACCAGACTTCATGAAGATCGTCGCGGTGGTATCCGCCAAGGGCGGCGTAGGCAAGACCACGCTGGCCGCCAATCTCGCGTCGGTGCTCGGTTCGAACGGGCGGCGCGTGATCGTCGTCGACTTCGATCCGCAGAACGCATTGCGCCTGCACTTCGGCATCCCGGTCGACAGCTTCGACGGCGTCGCGCGCGCGACCGTCAGCGGCGACGCGTGGCGTAGCGTGATGTTCGACGGCATCGATGGCGTGACCGTGCTGCCGCACGGCGCGCTGAACGAAGACGACCGTCGCGTGTTCGAAGCGCAACTCGACGCCGATCCGCACCTCGTACGCAGGTCGCTCGACGCGCTCGCACTCGAACCGTCCGACATCGTGCTGATCGATACGCCGCCGGGCGCGACGGTGTACACGCGCGCCGCGCTGCTGGCGGCGCGCTTCGTGCTGAACGTGGTGATCGCGGATGCCGCGTCGTATGCAGCGATCCCGCACATGGAGCGGCTGCTTCAGACCTACGCGGTGCCGCGCACGGATTTTCTCGGCTATGGCTACGTGATCAACCAGGTCGATGTCGGCCGCAATCTGACCAAAGACGTATTGAAGGTGTTACGCGGCACGCTCGAGCCGAATCTGTTTCCGGGTGTCGTGCATCTCGATCAGGGTGTCAGCGAATCGCTCGCCTACGACACCACCGTGATCCATTACGATCCACTGAGCCAGGCGGCGTCCGACCTGCGCGCGTGCGGCGACTGGCTCGACGCGCGCCTCGCCGGCAGCGCCGCCCAGCCGAGGAGCAGCGCCGCATGAGCGCCACGCCGGAAGACATCCTCGCCGCCGCGGACAACGAGCCGCCGCGCCGCTCCGCGTTCGACCGCTTCGCGTCGCGGCTGATCGACGGCCGCATTCTGGGCAGCAAGCCGGTCAGCATCGTGCTCGCGATCTTCGCGGTGATGCTGCTGTATTTCGTGTTTACGGTGCCGCTCGAGTTCGGCCAGCAACTGACCTTCGCGGTCTGCTGCTTCCTGCTTGCACTGCTGTTTCGCCGTGCGCAAGGGCATTTCGCAACGCTGGTGATGATCATGCTGTCGGTGATCGCGACGGGCCGCTATATGTACTGGCGCCTGACCGAAACCACGCATTGGGACCGTCCGCTCGATGCGATCTGGGGGCTGCTGCTGGTGTCGGCCGAAGTCTATGCGGCGCTGGTGCTGATGCTCGGCTATTTCCAGACCGCCTGGCCGCTCAAGCGCAAACCGATGCCGTTGCCCGTCGACCGCAACGCGTGGCCGACCGTCGACATCTTCATCCCGACGTACAACGAGCCGCTATCGGTGGTGAAGCCCACCATCTACGCGGCGATCGCACTCGACTATCCGCGCGACAAACTGTCGATCCACGTGCTCGACGACGGCCGCCGCGCCGACTTCAAGGCGTTCTGCGAGGAAGTGGGCGTGGCGTGGACGATCCGCTCGCACAACCGCCACGCGAAGGCGGGCAACATCAACGAAGCGCTGAAGACCACCGACGGCGAGTACTTCGCAATCTTCGACTGCGATCACATTCCGACCCGTTCGTTCTTGCAAGTGGGCCTCGGCTGGTTCCTGCGCGACAAGAAGCTGTCGATGCTGCAGACGCCGCACCATTTCTTCTCGGCCGACCCGTTCGAGAAAAACCTCGACACCTTCCGCAAGGTGCCCAACGAAGGCGAACTGTTCTACGGCCTCGTGCAGGACGGCAACGACCTGTGGAACGCAACCTTCTTCTGCGGTTCGTGCGCGCTGTTGCGGCGGACCATGGTCGAAGAGATCGGCGGCATCGCGGTGGAAACCGTCACCGAAGACGCGCATACCGCACTGAAGCTGCACCGGCGCGGCTACACCACCGCGTACCTCGCGATTCCGCAGGCGGCGGGGCTTGCCACCGAAAGCCTTGGCGGCCACATCGGCCAGCGCATCCGCTGGGCACGCGGCATGACGCAGATCTTCCGCATCGACAATCCGCTGTTCGGCCGCGGGCTGTCGTTCGGCCAGCGGCTGTGCTATCTGAACGCGATGATGCATTTCTTCTACGGCATCCCGCGTCTGGTGTTCCTGACTGCGCCGCTGTCGTATCTGTTCTTCAGCGCGCACATCATCCAGGCGGCGGCCGGCACCATCGCGATCTTCGCGCTGCCGCACATGTTCCACGCGAACGTCACGAACTCGCGGATGCAGGCGCAGTTTCGCCATTCGTTCTGGTCCGAGGTGTACGAGTCGGTGCTCGCGTCTTACATCACCGCGCCCACGCTGCTCGCGCTGATCAACCCGAAGCTCGGCAAGTTCAACGTGACGGCCAAGGGCGGCCGCATCGAAGAGCAGTACTTCGACTGGAGCATCTCGCGGCCGTATCTGTTCCTGCTGATGCTGAACCTGCTCGGCTTCGTCGCCGGCGGCGTGCATATCTGGGTGCACTGGGATTCGCACAGCGAAGTGCAGACCACCCTGCTTAACCTCGCGTGGACCGGCTACAACATGCTGATTCTCGGCGCGAGCGTGGCGGCCGCGCGCGAGCAGCGGCAGGTACGCAATACGCACCGCGTGGCGATGAAGTTTCCCGCGTCGCTGCGCTTCTCGACGGGCCGCACGCTCGCCTGCGAAACGATCGACTACGCCGAAGGCGGCGTCGCGCTGAAGCTGCCCGGCGACATCGTGGTGCCATTGCACGAGAGCGTAGTGGTGTCGCTATTTCGCGGCCACGACGAATTTGTGTTTCCAGGCGACGTCACCTATGCGGCGCCGGGCCGGGTCGGCTTGCGTTTCGCGCCGATGACGCGCGAGCAGGAACTCGAATTCGTGCAAAGCACGTTCGCGCGCGCCGATGCGTGGACCGGCTGGGCCGAAGGACGCGAAGCGGATACGCCGCTGCGCAGCCTCGGCCACGTGATGCGGGTGGGCGCAAGCGGCATTGCGGGGCTGTTCGAGCATCTTTACGCCGATGCGCGGCAATTGGGCCGGCAGCGCAAGGCAGGCAAAGACAACGCCAAAAACATCAAGAACGGAAAATAACGTATGCGGAACATGCGACGCGACGACGTGCGCAGTGAGGCGCTCCAGTCGATGCCGCGCGATGCGGAGCATCTGCCTGGGCGCGATGGTGGCGCTGCGGATCAGCGCCGTGGCGCGTGCGGCGGCGTTGGTGTTGGTGTTGGCAGCGGTGCGGTACGGCGTGCGCGGCGTGTGATCGCCGTGCTGGCGAGCGGGGCGCTCGTTGGTTTGAGCGCGCTTGCGACGCTGCCGGTTGCACGCGCCGCAACTGCAACGGCCACGGCCACGCAAAATGCTGCGGTGGCTGGGGGTAGCCAATCCGGCGGGCAAGCCGCCTTGCAATCCGGTGCGCAAAACGCTTTGCAGACCGCTTTGCCGACCGCCACGCAAACCGGCGCCACCGGCACGACCGCGGCGCCATCCACCGCTGCGCTCGCACCGGCCGACGCCGGCCTGCCGCCCGGCCCCGCACGCCTCGTCGACCCGCGCGCCGCCGAGCCGCCGCCGCTCGGCAACACCGTGCCGCAGACCTTCGCCGCAGTGCGCGCCGGCGGCCGCGACACGATGTCGACCACCGCCGACAACGGCACGCTGGTATCCAACGGCCGCCGTCAGGTCTTCACCTTCGCGCAACTGGGCGCGCTCGATCCGCTGCAGCTGCGCGGTGTCGATAGCCAGAACGGCGTGCCGTTCTCGGTGCGCGCCGACGAAGTGGTGACCGGCGCCACGCTGCATCTGATCTACAGCTACTCGCCGTCGCTATTGTCGAACCTGTCGCATCTGAAGGTGCTGGTCAACGGCGAGGTCGCCACGACGCTGCCGTTGCCGCGCGAACAGGCGGGCATGCTGGTGGCGCGCGACATCCCGCTCGAGCCGCGCCTGATCACCGAGTTCAACAATCTGAACGTGCAGCTGATCGGCCACTACACGCAGGGCTGTGAAGACCCGGCGAGCAGCACGCTGTGGGCGACGGTCAGCAACGCCAGCACGCTCGACCTGACATTCGGCTCGCTCGCGACCAAACCGGACCTCGGCGCGCTGCCGCTGCCATTCTTCGACCGTCGCGACATCCGCCGCCTCGAACTGCCGTTCGTGTTCGCCGCGAAGCCGTCGAACAACACGCTCGAAGCAGCCGGCATCGTCGCGTCGTGGTTCGGCGCGTTCGCCGGCTATCGCGGTGCGCTGTTTCCGGCGCAACTCGACAATGTGCCGCTATCCGGCAACGCGGTCGTGTTCGCGACCAACGACGAACATCCGCAAGGCGTCGCGCTGCCGACCATCGACGGCCCGATGCTCGCGATCGTCGATCGCGTCGCGCCGGCACGCGGCAAGCTGCTGCTCGTGCTCGGCCGCGACGCGCGCGAACTGAAGACTGCCGCGGACGCACTGGCGCTCGGCGAAGCGGCGCTGAGCGGCGCGCAGCAGACCATCACGCACGTCGACGTGCCGCGCGCCCGTGAGCCGTACGACGCGCCGCGCTGGCTGCCGACCGACCGCCCGGTGCGCTTCGGTGACCTGACGCCAGTCAAGGATCTGTCGGTGTCCGGCTACAACCCGGACGTGATCCGCGTGAACCTGCGCATGCCGCCCGATCTGTTCACGTGGCGCTCGAAGGGCATTCCGGTCGACCTGCGTTACCGCTTCACCGCACGGCCCGCGCCGGATCGCTCGACGCTGAATATCAATGTCGGCGACACCTTCGTGCAGGCGCTGCGGATTCCCGCGCAATCGGCGTCGCTGCTCGATCTCGGCCGTTATCTGAACCGGCTGCAGCCGGACCATACGGCGCCGGCCGCGCGCGAGATCTTCATTCCGCCGCATCTGCTCGCGTCGCAGGCGCAGTTGCGTTTCCATTTTTTCTACGACATGCCGAAGACCGGCGAATGCCAGGGCCAGGTGCTCGACAACGTGCGCGGCGAGATCGACCCGGATTCGACCATCGACCTGTCGTCGTTCCCGCACTATGCGGCGCTGCCGGATCTGGCGGCCTTTGCGAACAGCGGCTTTCCGTTCACGCGGATGGCCGACCTGTCGCAGACCGCGGTAATCCTGCCGCCGCAGCCGAACCCGGGCGACTTCAGCCTGTACCTGATGGCGATGGGCCGCATGGGCGCGTCGACGGGTTATCCGGTAACCGGCGTGACGGTGGGCGCGCCCGGCGACATGGCGCGCTACGCGGACATGGACCTGCTGGTGCTCGGCGCGCCGGGCCAGCAGCCGCTCCTGACCACCTGGCAAAACGCGATGCCGTTCACACCGGACGACGACTCGCGCCGCTGGCAGCTGTCGAACACGCCGTTCCGCCTCGCCAACTGGTGGTATGGCGACCGCGGCGGCGTGCGCACCGCGGGCCGCGCCGACCTGTCGCTCGTCACGTCATCCGGCGATGCGTTGCTGACCGGTTTCGAATCGCCATTAAGCAAAGGGCGCAGCGTGGTCGCGCTGATCGGTGCGGCGGGGCAGTCGGACGTCGACCTGACCAACGCGATGCTCGACCCGGATCTGATCAGCGATATCCAGGGCGGGCTGACGGTGGTGCGCGGGCGCACGGTTGAAGTGGCGTCGAACGGCGACGTCTATTACGTCGGTCATCTGTCGCCGATCGAGTACATGCACTGGGTGTTGTCGGTGCATCCGATCCTGCTGCTGTTCGGCGGCGTGCTCGCGGCGATGATCATCGCGGCATTCTTCTACCGGCTGCTGCGCGCGATCGCAGCGCGCCGGCTGCAGGATTGATATGCGGATCACGTCCCATGCCGCGGTATCGGCCGCGCTTGCCTTCGCGCTGACCGCCACGTTCGGCCTCGCGCCGCGCACCGCGCACGCCGCGCAACCCGGCACCTGCGATGACTGGAGCGCGTACCGTCAGTTCGTCGCGCGCTTCGTGCAGCCTGACGGCCGCGTGGTCGACTTCTCGACGCCGAACCAGCAGACCACCTCCGAAGGGCAGTCGTACGGCATGTTCTTCGCGCTCGTCGCCAACGACCGCGCGACCTTCGACAAGCTGTTGGGCTGGACCCGCGCGAACCTGTCGGCCGGCCGTTTCGACGCCAATGACGTGAAGCTGCCCGCCTGGCAGTGGGGCCGCAAGCCGGACGGATCGTACGGCGTGCTCGATCCGAATTCGGCCTCCGACTCCGACTTGTGGATCGCCTACGACCTGTTTCAGGCGGGCCGGCTGTGGCACGAGCCGTCCTATACGAAGCTCGCCTGGGCGCTTGCCACGCAGATCCAGAAGCAGGAAGTGACCACGCTCGCTGGCCTCGGCCCGATGCTGCTGCCCGGACCGCAAGGTTTTCAGAGCGGCGGCACGACGCGCCTGAATCCGAGCTATCTGCCGTTGCCGGTGCTGCGCGCACTCGCCACCGAGGCCCCGTCCGGCCCATGGGCGAGCATCGCGGCGAACGCGTACACGCTGATCAAGACCACCGCGCCGCTCGGCTTCGCACCCGACTGGGCTGCATGGCGCGACGGCCGCTTTATCGTAGATCCGAAATCCGGCGACGTCGGCAGCTACGATGCGATTCGCGTCTATCTGTGGGCGGGGCTCGCCGCGCCCGCCGATCCGCTCGCCAAACCGTGGCTCGCGGCGCTTGGCGGCATGCGCGAACGGATCGCGCAAACCGGCATTCCGCCCGAGCGCGTCGCGACCACCAGCGGCATCGCGCAGGGCGAAGCGCCGCTCGGCTTCTGGGGCGCGCTGCTGCCGTACTTCCGCGCACTCGACGATGCGCGCGCGGCCAATCTCGCACAAACCCATCTGGCCGCGCTCGGCGCCGCGGCCGCGGCGGCAGCCAGCACGCCCGGCGGCAGCGCAGCGCCGGTCTATTACGACGTGGTCCTGATGCTCTTCGGCACCGGCTCAGCCGACGGCCGTTACCATTTCGACGACACCGGCCGTCTCGCGCCGCATTGGGAGAAAGCATGCCAAACCGCCCACGCGCGCTCGTAATCGGAGCCTTGCTCGCGTTCGGCGCGGCGGCATCCGCGCCGGCACTCGCGCAGGCGAACGATCCGCTCAACGTGCTGATCGACCAGGGCAAGTACTGGCAATCGCACAAGCGCGGCGACCTTGCCGAACAGGCGTGGCAGAAGGTGCTGCGGATCGATGCGCAGCAGCCGGACGCGCTGTACGGCATGGGCATCGTGCTGGCCGACCGCAAGGACGGCAGCGGCGCGCAGCAGTACCTGGCGCGTCTGCGCGCCGCCGCGCCGAACTATCCGTCGCTGCCCGAACTGGCGCGCCGGCTCGGCGAATCGAGCCCGTCCGACCAGGCCGTCAACGACGCGCGGCGACTGGCGCAAAGCGGGCAGGCGGCATCGGCAGTGCAGACCTATCGGCAGGCGCTCGGCGCGAAGCCGACCGATCCGCAACTGGCGATGGAGTACTACCAGACGCTCGGCGGCACACCGCAGGGTTGGGAAGAAGCGCGGCGCGGTCTCGAACAGCTGGCGCGCGAGCATCCGGACGATCCGCATTTCGCGCTCGCGTACGCGCAGCATCTGACTTACCACGAGGCGAACCGGCGCGATGGTATCGACCGGCTTGCGCAGCTGTCGCGCGATTCGACGGTCGGCGCGCAGGCGAAGGCGAGCTGGCGTCAGGCGCTGCTGTGGCTCGGCGTGCGCGCGTCCGATGCGCCGCTGTTTCAGGCTTATCTGACGGCCGTGCCCGACGACGCACCGGTCAAGGCGCGCTTCGACGCGATCGACGATCAGGACCGGCGCGCCAGCGAGCGCGCGCAGCAGGGCGCCGCATCCGATCTGCGCGGCCGCACGGTGGCCGAGGGTTTTGCCGCGCTCGATCGCGGCGATCTCGTAACCGCGAAGGCGCGTTTTTCGTCGGTGCTCGCGAATTCGCCGAACGACGCCGATGCGCTCGGCGGCATGGGCGTCGCTTATCTGAAGCAGGAGCAGTTCAAGGACGCACACGACTATCTGCAGCGCGCGTCGCAGGCAGGCGGCGCGGCGCGCTGGCGCGAAGCGCTGAATAGCGCGACCTACTGGATGTACACCAGCGAGGGGCTCGGCGAGCAGAGCAACGGCAATTATGCGAAGGCGCGTGCGTCGTTCGAACGCGCGATCACCGTGAGCCCGGGCGACGTGACTGCACAGGCCGCGCTTGGCGACCTGCTGCTGCAGAACGGCGATCCGGGTGGCGCCGAGGCGGCGTTCCGGATGGCGCTGCGCCGCCAGGCGGACAACCCCGATGCGATCCGCGGCCTGGTCGGCGCGCTCGCGGCTCAAGGACGCGGCGACGAAGCGCTGAGCTTCGCGAGCCAGCTCAGCGACGAGCAGCGCGCGAAGGTTGGCGGTGCCGACAAGCTGCGCGGCGCGGCGCAAGCCGCGCAGGCGCGCGCGGCCGAAGCGCGCGGCGACCTCGGCAGCGCGCGCAGCCTGTTCGAGGACGCGCTGCAGAACAATCCCGACGATCCGTGGATGCGTCTGGATCTCGCGCGTATCTATGCGAAGCAGGGCGCGTATGCGAACGCGAAGAGCATCATGGATGGCCTCGTCGCGCTGCATCCGGACATGCCCGATGCGCTGTACGCGAGCGCGCTGCTGGCCGCCGACACGCAGGACTGGAGTTACGGCCTGGGCCAGCTCGAACGCATTCCGGTCGACAAGCGCACGCTGCCGATGACGGTGTTGCAGCACCGGCTGTGGGTGCATCAGCAGGCCGACGCGGCCACCGCGCTGGCGCGCTCCGGCCGCGCCGCGCAAGGACGCGCGCTGCTGCTGGCGGCCGAGCCGGTGGCGGGGCAGGACCCGGAGCTGATCGGCGTGATCGCATCGGCTTATGTGAACACCGGCGACATCCCGCGCGCGCTGATGATCGTGCGCAGCGCGGTGGCGCGCGCGCCGAACGACCCGAGCCTGCTGCTCACCAACGCGGGCATCCTGCTTGGCGCCGGACAGGACGCCGAACTTGGCGAGACGATGCGCCGCCTCGCGTCGATGCCGTTGACGCCGCAACAGCGCAGCGATTTCGAACGGATCAACGTCGCTATCGTGGTACGGCGCACCGATGCGCTGCGTCAGTCGAACGATCTGGCGAGCGCCTACGACGTGCTCGGACCGTGGCTGGCCGCGCGGCCCGACAATGCGGACCTGCTGGCCGCGCTGGCGCGCCTGTATGTGGCGGCGAACGACAACTCGGACGCACTGGCGACCTATCGGCTCGCGTTGCAGCAGAACCCGTCGGATGTCGCGTTGATGACCGGCGCGATCGGCGCCGCGACCACCGCGCGCGACTTCAGTTTTGCGGAGCAGACGCTGAAGCAGGCGCTGAAGGTCGCGCCGAACAATCCGGATGTGCTGGCGACCGCGGGCAGGATGTATCGTGCGCAGGGCCGCAATTCGCTTGCCGCGGAGTATCTGCGGCGCTCGCTGCTTGCGTCGAGCGGTGCGCCGTCCGGCGGCGGCGCGGGCGGGCGGAGCGGCTGGAATGTGCCGCTACGACCGTCCGGCCCGATTCCGCCGCCGGGCACCAATCCGTTCGCCAACCAGGTGGTTGGCGACGCGGGCACTGCCACGCCGGGCTTCGATGCGGCGCGCGGCGTGCCTGTCAACGCCAGTCAGTCCCAACCGTACCCGATGCCCGCCATGCCAGCTTATCTACCGCCGCCACAGCCGGTCCCGCGCACGGCCCCGTACGTGGCCCCGTACGTCGCGCCCGGGGCTGCCATGCAGATGAATTCGCTCGCACCGGCGTTGCCGGGCGCGCCAGGCGATGCGCGTGAAGCGGCGCAGGACACCGGCGGCTACGGGCCGGATCGGTATGGTTCGACGCAAAGCGGCGGCGCTGCGGCCGTGCCGGCGCAGTGGGTGGCGCCGAATGGCGGATCTGCCGGGCAGGTGCAAGCGGATGCCGGCGGCTATGGGCCGGATCAGTACGGATCGATGCAGGCGGGCGGCGGTGCGCCCTATGCGGCGCAAGATACAAGCGGCTACGGGCCGGACCCGTACGGCGCGTCGCAAGCGGGTGGTCCGCTGGCGCCGGGGCAGGCGTATCCGTCGCAGGGCGGCTATCAGCAGCCGGCCGATACAGCGTATACGCAGCCGTCCGGCTATGCGGCGCAGCCTGGCTATCCGCAGCAGCCACCGGCTTATGCGCCGCAGGCCGCTCAAGCGCCCGTGTATCAGCAGCCGGCCGCGTATCCGCAGCAGGCTGCCAATCCGCAAGCGCCCGCGTACGCGCCACAATCCGCGTATCCGCAGCAACCGGCTTACGCGCAACAACAGTCGGCCTACGCACAGCAGCAGGCGTATGGCCAACCGGCCTATGCCCAACAGCCGGCCTACGCGCAACAACCCGCGTACGCCCAGCCGCCCGCCGGTTACGGCCAGTCAGGATATGCGCCGGCGCCGGCAGACAACGGCTATGTCAGCACGCCATGGCCGATGTCGCCGCAAGCCGCGCAGGCAAGCCAGGCCGCGCAATTGCCGCGCGGCAACCCGCCGGCCGCGAGCACCTCAGCGACGCGCCGCGCACCGGCGCGGGCCACGCAGAACACTGCGGCCACCCGCAGCGCACGTGCTACGCAGGCGCAGCGCAGCAACCGCCAGCCCGTGTATGCGCAGGCGGCTTATCCGCAACAGCCGTATCCGCCGCAGCAATATCCGCAGCAGCCGTACCCGCAGCAATATGCGCAGCCGCTGCCGCAGAACTACACCAACCAGGGCTACGGCCTCGTGCCCTATACGCCGCAGCCGCCGGCGCCGCGCATGCAGGCGCAAAATCCCTACGCGCCTTATCCGCAGGCCGGTGCGGCGCAGCCTGCCGCGCCGGTGTCGCAAACGCTCACCGTCGAGGAAGAACTCGCCGAGATCAACCGCGAGCAGACCAGCACACTCGCCGGTGGCGTGCAGTTCCGCAACCGCAGCGGCGAAGACGGTCTGTCCGATCTGACCGACATCGAAGCGCCGATCGAAGGCCGCATTCGCGCCGGCGATGGCCATGTGGTGGTGACCGCTACGCCGGTGCTGCTCGATGCCGGCACCTCCGACGCGTCGCCGAATACGCTCGCGCGTTTCGGCTCCGGCGCGTTGCAGAAGAACAGCACGCCGTCGAGCTCGCAGCATGCGGCGGGCGTCGGCCTTGGAGTCGGTTATGAATATCGTGGCCTGAAGGCCGACGTCGGTACCACGCCGTTCGGGTTTCGCGAGCAGAACTTTGTCGGCGGCGTGCAGTATCAGGGCGGTCTGACGCAGCAGGTGTCGTACAAGGTCACCGCATCGCGGCGCGCGGTGACCGACAGCTTGCTGTCGTATGCGGGTACGCACGACGATGCGACCAATCAGGACTGGGGCGGCGTCACGTCGAATGGGTTGCGCGGCGACCTCGCGTGGGACAACGGCACCAGTGGCGTCTACCTGAACGGCGAGTTCCAGTACCTGGACGGCCACAACGTGAAGAGCAATACCGCGGGCAAGGGCGGCGGCGGCGTCTACACGCGGCTGTACAAGGACGAGGATCAGAGCTTCACGGCAGGTGTCAATACGACGTTGATGCACTACACGAACAACCTGTCGTTTTTCACGCTGGGACAGGGCGGTTATTTCAGCCCGCAGCAGTACGTGATCCTGAATTTGCCGGTGCGCTGGATCGGACGCAACGGGCACTTCGCGTATAACTTCGGCGGCTCGATCGGCGTGCAGCATTACCGCCAGGACAGCTCGCCGTACTATCCAACCAACGCCGGGGAGCAGCAGGCTGCTGCCAGCGCGGGTCTCGCGCCGGACGCCGGTGCTGTGTATCCGTCGCAGAGCAAGACCGGCGTGTCGTATGCGCTCGATGCTTCCGGCGAGTATCAGCTCGCGCCGCAGTTGACGGTCGGCGCGTCGGCTTCGTTCGGCAATGCGTATGAGTATCGCGAGTTCGTCGCCGGCGTTTACGTGCGCTATGCGTTCACCAAGCAGAACAGCTTCGCGACTACGTCGTTCCCGCCCACGCCGCTCAGTTCGCCGTATCTGAACACGAACTACTAATGGGCTTGCGCGCGCGGGACGTGGGCGCCGGCTCGCAGCTTCAGCAGGCTGAAGCTGCGAGCCGTTGGTAGCGGTGCCGAACCTCGTTTCGAGTGGGCCGACGAAAGCCCGGCGGCCGGCGCGCGCTTGCAGTGACGCGCGCGCGAACCGCGCTAGCGCTGCTGCGCGGCCTTGTGCCGCCGCTCCAGCAGGCGCGCGTACCACGTCAGCGGAAAACACATCGCGAAGTACAACAGCGCGACCATTCCATACACCGGAAACGGCCGGAACGCGGCGTTGGTGATCATCGTGCCGGTCTTGGTCAGCTCGGTGAAACCGATGATCGACGTCAGCGCGGTGCTTTTGACGACCTGCACCAGAAAGCCGACCGTCGGCGCGACCGCGATCTTGCGCGCCTGCGGCCATACGATGTAGCGCAGCTGCTGGCTGAACGTCATGCCGAGGCTCGCGCCGGCCGCCCACTGGCCGCGCGGCACAGCCTCGACGCAGCCGCGCCAGATGTCCACCAGATAGGCGCTCGTATAGAGCGTCAGCGTGAGCGCTGCGGCGAACCACGGCGACACGTCGAGGCCGATCAGCGGCAAGCCGAAGAACGTCAGGAACAGCTGCATCAGCAGCGGCGTGCCCTGAAACAGCTCGACGTACAGCACGACCGCGCGCCGTAGCCACGGCAGCGGCGCGACGCGCAGCGCCAGCAGCACGAAGCCGAGCAGGCCGCCGCCGACAAAGGCGATCAGCGACAGCAGGATCGTCCAGCGCGCCGCGAGCAGCAGGTTGCGCGCAATGTCCCAGAGCGTGAATTCGATCATCGGGTCGGCTCCGTCGGCAGCGCGCGCGTGCCGCTGCGCCACGCAAGGCGGGCGCGCCAGCCGGCGCCCGCGCTGCCGTCGTTGCGCGGCGCGCGGCCGGCGAACAGGCGTGCGCCCAGCCGGTTCATCAGGCGGCGTAACAGGATCGACAGCACGAGGTAAGCCGCGGTGATGATCAGGTAGCTTTCGAACGAGCGGAAATTGCGCGACTGGATGTAGCTTGCCGCGTACGTCAGATCGGGCACCGAGATCTGCGATACCACCGCGGAGCCGAGCATCACGATCAGCACCTGACCGACCAGCGCCGGAAACACGTTCGCGAGCGCCTGCGGCAACACCACGTGACGGAAGATCTGGCGTTGCTGCAGGCCCAGCGCGTGTGCCGCCAGCACTTGCCCGCGCGGCACCGAGTCGATGCCGGCGCGGATGATTTCGGTCGCGTACGCGCCCAGATTGACGGTCATCGCCAGTACTGCCGCCTGGATTTCGTCGATGTGCACGCCGAGGCTCGGCAGGCCGAAGAACACAAAAAACAGCTGCACGACGAATGGCGTGTTGCGGATCAGTTCGACGTACGCGGCAATCGGCACGCGTACCGCGCGTGGTCCGGCGATGCTCGCACACGCGCCGGCGACGCCGAGCGCCGCGCCGAGCAGGGTCGACAGCGCGGTCAGCCCGAGCGTGACGGCCGCGCCGCGTGCTAGCAATCCGGCGTAGGCGCCGAAGCTGCTGAAGTCGAAGGTGTAGGTCATGGGTGACGGGTTCGAGGATACGGTCAGTGCGAAGACGGCTGGATGTGCAAGTTCTTTGCCATGCTGGGTGGTGGGGCCACGCCCGCTCATCTTCATCGCCCGTGTCGCGGCGTCGGGCGGCAGCGTGCGCAGAGCGTCGAGGTTGGTGCGCAGTGCGACCTGCGCGCGCCGTTACGGTGCACGCCCGCCGGCCGCGCGCATCACCCAACTCGTGCAACTGTCATAACCGATGCGCATGGCGCATCACACGCGATTAGATCGTGCCGCGTCGCGGTGGCGCGTATGCTGCAAGCTTCCCGACCAGGCCCAGCGCGCCTGTGCAAGCGCGCGCACAATGCGTTTTTCTGATACCCCCCGCTTCACGCCATGCGACGACTTCCCCCGCTGAACGCGCTGCATATCTTCGAGACCGTCGCGCGCCATCGCAGCTTCACGCGCGCAGCGCAGCACCTGTGTCTGACACAAGGCGCCGTCAGCCGGCAGATCCTGCTGCTGGAGGACTACTTCCAGTTCCCGCTATTCAAGCGGCACGCGAAGGGCCTTACGTTGACCACCGAAGGCGAGCAACTGCTGCCGGCGGTCAACGAAAGCTTCACGCGCATCGAGGAGATTTCGCTGCGCCTGACGCGCCAGCGTACGGATCTCGCGTTGAAGGTGCCAACCTGCGTGATGCGCTGGATGCTGCCGAAAATCATGCAGTTCCAGGCCGAGTACCCGGATCTGCACGTGCAGATCACCACCACGTGGCAGCACGACGTCGATTTCCAGCTCGAGCCGTTCGATGCGGCGATTGTCTACGCGAGATCACCGGGCCCGGGCATGCAGTCGCTGCCGCTGTTCGACGAGTGCCTGACGCCGGTCTGCGCGCCGCAACTGCTGCAGGACAAGCCGCTGCACAAGGTAGCCGATCTGGCGCGCCACACGCTGCTGCACCCGACCCGCGATCACCGCGACTGGGGTGCGTGGCTCGAATCTGTCGATGCGCCGCGCGACGTCGATGCGGCGCGCGGCCCGACCTTCGAGACGCTCGATCTCGCGACGAATGCCGCTCTGCAAGGCTTCGGGGTGGCGATCAGCGACGTCGAGCTGACCAGCGAGGATGTCGCCGCGCAACGCCTCGTGCGGCCGTTCGATGCCGTGCTGACGACCGGCGCGCGCTACTACCTCGTGTATCCGGACAGCGTCGCGCATCAGCAGAAAGTGGAGCTGTTTAGCGCGTGGCTCGCGGGGCGCTGGGCTAGCGCGGCTTGAGCAGGAGCGGCAGAGCGGGCGGGCGTGGCGGTCCGCTCGGCTGTCGATTTGGCTGGTGCGCTTGAGCAACGCGCTGGAGCGATAAGCCTGAGCGGCTTTTGCCAGCGCGAACTATCCAGCAACACCACCTCAAGGCACGACCGACAAAAACAGATACGCAGCCAGCAGCGACAGATGCACCGCGCCTTGCAGGATTGTCGTGCGGCCGGTGCTCAACGTCAGCGTACCGACCAGCAGCGTCAGGATAAGCATCACCGTGTCCTTGCCGTCGATACCCAGCAGCAGCGACTGGCCGTTCCACAGAAACACGACTGCCACTGTCGGGATCGTCAAGCCGATGCTCGCGAGCGCGGAGCCGAGCGCGAGGTTCAGGCTGGTCTGCAGCCGGTCGGCGCGCGCCGCACGGACCGCGGCGACCGCTTCGGGCAGCAGCACCAGTGCGGCGATCACGATGCCGACCGAGGCGGGCGGTGCACCCGCTTCGAGCACCGCGCGCTCCACCGCCGGCGACAGCAGCTTGGCCAGCAGCACCACCGCCACCAGCGACACCACCAGCAGCACGCAGCTCAACAGCGCCACCGCGACGCTCGGCGGTTCGGCGTGCGCGTTTTCATCGCGTGCGTTGGTCAGAAAGTAATCGCGATGGCGCACCGTTTGCACAAACACGAACACGCCGTACAGCACCAGCGACGAAACCCCCGCAAATGCCAGCTGCGACGGCGCCAGCGCGGGCCCGGGGCTGCTATGCGTGTAGTTCGGCATCACCAGCGTCAGCACCGACAGCGACGCCAGCACGGCGAGCGACGCACTCGCGCCGCGCGTCTGGAAATCCTGCTCGCGATGGCGCAGCCCGCCCACCAGCAGGCAGATGCCGACGATGCCGTTGCACACCAGCATCACCGCGGCGAACACCGTATCGCGCGCAAGCCCGGCCTTCTCCGGCCCGCTCGACAGCATCACGGAGACGATCAGCGCAACCTCGATCACGGTCACGGCGACTGCCAGCACCAGGGTGCCGAACGGTTCGCCGACGCGATGTGCGACCACTTCCGCGTGATGCACGCCGGCGAACACCGCGCCGGCGAGCGCTATGCCGACCAGCGTAAGCAGCACGGTGTTGCCGGGCAGCGCGAACGCCGCGCCGAGGACGATCCATGCGACGATCGGCGTAAAGAGGGTCCAGCGGGGCTGCACAGTCGACGAAGTGGCCATTCGGTTTATTCCTTTCGTATGGTTCGGGCGTTCGGCAACGCGCGTTGCGAAGCCTTCCGGTGCAGTTAATCTTTTAGATCAAGAACGAAGGCTAATCCGTTAAAATATAAAGAGATTTTAGCGCAGATAATGCCATATTGTGGGAGCTTCGACCGCCGTGATCAGACATCAGGAAACCTTGAACCTGCTGCTCGACAGCATTACACGCTTCGTCCGTGAACGGCTTGTGCCGAATGAGGAAATCGTCGAGCAGAACGACCAGATTCCAGCGCCGCTGCTGCAGGAGATGAAGGATCTCGGGCTGTTCGGCCTATGTCTTCCGGAAGAATACGGCGGTCTCGGGCTGACGATGGAGGAGGAGGTGCTCGCGGCGTTCGAACTCGGCAAAACTTCGCCGGCGTTCCGCTCGGCGATCGGCAGTAACAACGGCATCGGTTCGACGGGCCTCGTGATCGACGGCACGCTGGCGCAGAAGCAGAAGTATCTGCCGCGGCTCGCATCCGGCGAATTGATCGGCGCGTTCTGTCTGACCGAGCCGGAGGCGGGTTCCGATGCGGCGTCGCTGCGCACCCGCGCGGTGCGCGACGGTAGCTACTACGTGCTGAACGGCACCAAGCGCTTCATCACCAACGCGCCCGAGGCGGGCCTGTTTACCGTGATGGCGCGCACCGATCCGGCGGCGCAGGGCGCCGGCGCGATCTCCGCGTTCGTGGTCGAGGCGGGCACCCCGGGGCTGTCGCTCGGCAAAATCGATCGCAAGATGGGCCAGCGCGGCGCGCATACCTGCGACGTGATCTTCGACGACTGCCGCGTGCCGGCTGCCAACCTGATCGGCGAGCAGGAAGGCATTGGCTTCAAGACCGCGATGAAAGTGCTCGACAAAGGGCGCCTGCATATCGCCGCGGTCGCGACCGGCGCGGCCGAGCGCATGCTCGCCGATGCGCTGCGCTACGCGATCGGGCGCAAACAGTTCGGCCGGCCGATCGTCGAGTTCGAACTGATTCAGGCGATGCTCGCGGATAGCCGTGCTGACGTCTACGCCGCGCGCTGCATGATCGTCGATGCCGCGCGGCGCCGCGATACCGGCGAACGCGTGACGAGCGAAGCGTCATGCGCAAAGATGTTCGCCACGGAGATGTGCGGACGGGTTGCCGATCGCGCCGTGCAGATTTTCGGCGGCGCAGGCTATATGAGCGAATCCGGGATCGAGCGCTTCTACCGCGACGTGCGGCTGTTTCGCATTTACGAGGGCACCACGCAGATCCAGCAGATCGTGATTGCGCGGGAAATGCGGCGGGCGTTCGAGAGCTGAACGAGGCGGCAGCGTCAGGCCAAACGGAAACAGTACGAGTGAGGCGGGAAGTGCTGCGGCTTGCGGCCGCAGCGGACACCGCTCTTCATTGACGAAGAGCGGTGTAATGCAGCCCTGCTTACTGACCGACCGGGCGAATCGTCAGCGCGTTCTTGACCGACTTCACGCCGGGTACGCCTTGCGCAACCGTGGTCGCGTTGTCGACTTGCGGCTGCTCCGGCACCGAGCCTTCGAGGGTCACGTTGCCATCGCGCGAACGCACGAGGATGTTGGCGGCGCTGATGCCCTTCGCTTTCGCGAGAGCGGCGCGTACCTTGCGTGCCTGCAGGCGGTCGGCCTTCTTCACTGCCTTATACTGCTGCTTCGCGCTTTGCTGCGACGACAGATCGCTTGCAGCATCCGTAGCGCTGGCTTGCGCGAATGCGTTGATCGACGCGAGCACGATGAGTGCACCGCCTACCGCCTTGATTGCCTGGATCGCCTTCATTCACTTTCTCCTGTTGTCATGCTTTGCGATGTTGGCCCCGCAAAGGGACCCCTGCACTGCCAACTTCTCTTTACTTCTGGGATGAAAACGCTTGGAACGGTGTTGCGGTCTACGGTACAAACCCGAAGTGGTGCCCAAACCGGCTTTGTTACGGGCGCCATGCGGTTGTTTGTCGGAGTGTAAAGATACCGCAATTGGTTCCACAGCGACCGCATAAGAAAGGTGAATGAGGTTTTGGCACAACGGATTGTTCCGCGGATTACTCCGCTTACGCGCGACGACTTGCCGGTCGATACGGTGGAGCTTGCCCGCTATCTGGTCGGCAAGTGTCTGGTGCACGATCTGCCGGAGGGGAGAATCAGCGGGCTGATCGTCGAAATGGAGGCGTACCCGCTCGGCGATTCGACCAGCCACGCGTTTCTCGGACGGCGCGCGTACAACGGCTCGATGTTCCTCGCGCGCGGTCATGCGTATGTGCGGCTCACCTATGGGTTGTCCTACATGCTGAACGTATCGAGCGAAGCGGAAGAGGTCGGTGCCGGGGTGCTGGTGCGTGCTGTGGAGCCGCTGGAAGGGCTCGATCTGATGCAGGCGCGCCGGCCGGGCGTCAAGCTGCTGGACCTTGCGCGCGGGCCCGGGCGTCTGACGCTTGCGTACGGCATCGACGCGGCATTCGACGGCATCGATCTGTGTACCGGGAGCGGGCTCTGGTTTGGCCGCCGGGAAGGTGCCGACGACGTGCCGGTGGCAGCGACCAAGCGTATCGGCCTGTCGCGCGAGATGCATCAGTTGCTGCGCTTCTATGTCCCGGGCAGTCCGTTTGTCAGCGGTCCGCGCAAGCTGCTGGTGTCCGCGGCCGGAGCCGATGTGGTACCCGGAGCCTAGCTTTCAGTTCGATTTCGTATTGAATCCCGATCCATTTTTGCCGGAATCGCAATTAATAATCTCCCGAATAGGGGTTTTCCCTTGGTGACAGCGCGACTAAACTGTCGTTACTGACTTCTCGCACGGTGCGGGAGGCAAGGCAAAAACAAAATTCTGGAGGTAGTTGTCATGAAATCCCTGATCAAAGCCGTCGTTCTCGCTACTGTGCTGGCCGCTCCTGTCGTTTCTTTCGCGCAGTCGAGCCAAGGGTTGACCCGCGCAGAAGTCCGCGCACAACTGATCCAGCTGGAAAAGGCCGGCTACAACCCGGCAACCGCCAACGACACGAATTATCCGCAAGACCTGCAAGCTGCTGAACGCCGCGTCGAAGCACAACAGGCACAGGCAGTTGCGCAAGCCCAGGCAGCAAAGCCGGCGGCAGCAGCCGATACGGGCTACGGCGCAGCGACCAGCGGTTCGTCGCAAGCAGGTGCTCCGACGCAACTGAACAACCAACCCGGCTCGGTCTACTTCGGCCACTAAGCCTGCAGCACAAAGCTAGCTTCACAACGCGCATCAGACAGTCGATGCGCGTTTCGCTGCACACATAACCCGGAACATGCATACTGCGGATCGGATTTGATCTGCGCATGACCCGGCTGCAATACGAACCGGCCCGCGTCGTTTCATCAACACGCGGGCCGGTTTGCGTACGGAACTCAAGAACCTCCGCCGCCATTTATGGTGGCTTCGCCCAAACCATGCGGATTGGGCTTTTTTTTGCCTTTTTCGCGTATCTTCGTTTCGCCGGCAGGCTTTACGGATTGCCTGCAGTGCGCATGCGAAGCAGCTTGAGGTGGCGTTGCGGTGCCAGGTTCGTGCCAGCCGGCTAGCTCGCGCCGGTGATGTATTGCTCCAGTTGCTGGATCGTGAACTGCTGCTCGGCGATGATGTTCTTCACAAGGTCGCCAATCGAAACCATGCCGACCAGCTTGCCGTTTTCGAGCACCGGCAGATGGCGCATGCGGCGTTCGGTCATCAAGGCCATGCAGTCGGCGGTGGTCTGGTCGGGGCGCACGAAGCGCACCGCGCGGCTCATGATCTCGCTGACCGCGGTCGACTTCGACGAGCGGTCCATCAACACGATCTTGCGCGCATAGTCGCGTTCGGTGACGATGCCGGCGATCGTACTGCCATCCATGACAAGCAGTGCTCCGATCTGTTTTTCCGCCATCAGTTTGATTGCGTCGTAGACCGAATCCGATGCTTCGATCGTAAAGACCGTCAGGTCCGGTTTCGACTTGAGTACCTGGGCAACGCTAGTCATGGAGCGGCTCCGTTTTCGCAATGCAGCACGCCACTGCGGCGCGCTGTTGTTCAGGGACTGGCCAATCCAGTATAGGCGCAGCTTGCGCGTGCCGCGATGCGCGCGCGTGCGGCGGCGCGCGTAGGGCCGCCGACGGTCGTTTAGGTCTGCAATTCGCGTCACAGGTGTGATGCGTGGCAGATGGCGTTCGGCGTTTAGCGGTAAACTCCAGTTCCAACTTCATCCCCGGTCGTATACGGGTTCATGTCTGCCATTCGTTCAACGCCATGCTCACGTCTCACAACCCGTCGCCAGCCGACAGCACACGTAACGGCGAATGCGTCGTGCTCGATGCCCAAGCCACGCTTCCTACCCGCTACGGCACCTTTACTTCGTATGTCTTTCGCGTCGTCGACGGCGATGCGGAACACGTCGCGCTCGTGATGGGCGACGTTGCCGGCAAAGAGTCCGTGCTGACCCGGCTGCACTCCGAATGCCTGACCGGCGACGTGCTGGGCTCGTTTCGCTGCGATTGCGGCGAGCAGCTCGATCTGGCGCTGCGCTATATCGCGGCAGAGGGCTGCGGCGTGCTGTTGTATCTGCGCGGACACGAAGGGCGCGGCATCGGCCTGTCGAACAAGATTCGCGCGTATGCGTTGCAGGAGCAGGGGCGCGATACGGTCGAGGCGAACCTCGATCTGGGCTTGCCCGAAGATGCGCGCGAATACGATTCGGCTGCCGGCATTCTGCGCATGCTGAAGGTCACGTCGGTGCGGCTGATGAGCAACAACCCGAACAAGTTCGACACGCTGACCAAACACGGCATTCCGGTGTGCGAACGCGTCGCGCTGGCGATTCCGATGCGCGAGGAAAACGAGCGGTATATCCGCACCAAACAGGCCAAATTCGGCCACTACTATTTCGAAGAGAACGAATAACCCGAAGCGCATAACCCCGCGCATAACGAAGTACGCGAGGCGCTATGCCTGATCCGTGCCGCCACTATCCTGCCACGCGTTTTCGAACACGCAGGTAGCGAGCGGCACGCGCGTGGCCCACTGTTGCGTCTCGAGCATCGGCTCCGGGTAATACTCGTCGATCTGCCCGACGCAGAGAATCGCCACCGGCCGCGCGCCTTCGGGCATGTGCAGCAGCGCGCGCACTTCGGCGGGATCGAACAGCGATACCCAGCCCACGCCGATGCCTTCCGCGCGTGCCGCCAGCCACATGTTCTGGATCGCGCACGACACCGAGGCCAGATCCATTTCCGGCAGCGTGCGGCGCCCGAAGACATGTGCTTCGCGCCCGTCCATCAGCGCGATCACCAGCAGCTCGCCGCACTCGAGCATGCCTTCCACTTTCAGTTTCATGAATTCGTCGCGCCGCTTGCCGAGCGCGTCGGCGGTGTTGAGCCGCTCGCGTTCGACCGATGCGTGCAGCGCCTGCCGTAGTGCGGGATCGGTAATGCGCGCGATGCGCCATGGCTGCATATAGCCGACGCTCGGCGCGTGATGCGCGGCATCGAGCAGACGTTGCAGCACGACCGGGTCGACCGGGCCGCGCACGAAGTGGCGCATGTCGCGGCGTTCGTAAATAGCGCGGTAGACCGCCGCGCGATCGGCATCGTTAAAACGCGTTGCCATGAAAGAGTGCTGCTGTGAAGGCGGGGTTGGAGGGCCAGTAGCTGTGCATATAGGTCGCGACGATCGGGCCGGCGCGAAACACCGCTTCGCCAGGCGTAGCCGATTGTGGCCGCGTGGCGTGCGATACCGGCGCAAGCGGCGTGCTCACGTGCGAATAGTGGAACGTGTGGCCCGTCATCGTACCGTGCGGGCCGTCGAGCTGCTGCATACCGAGCGCCGCGAGCCGGCTTTGCATGCGTGCGTGACCCGGCAGCAGGCCGAGCATCGCGGTGGTCGCATCGTGGGTGTCGGTGAGGCTTTCGAGCAGATACAGCATGCCGCCGCATTCGGCGAACACGGGTCGGTTCGCCGCGACATGCGCGCGCACCGAGTTCGCCGTGGTGGCTTGCCTCGCAAGCGTGGCCGCGTGCAGCTCCGGGTAGCCGCCTGGCAGATACAGCGCGGTGGCGGTATCCGGCAGCGGCTCGTCGGCGAGCGGAGAAAAAAAACTGACGCGCGCACCCAACTGTTCGAGCAGGGCGAGGTTGGCGGGATAGATGAACGAAAACGCCGCGTCGCGCGCCACGGCGATATGCGTGCCATCAAGCAGATGCGGCAGCGACGGCGCATCCGGATCGCTTGCCGACGGATTGGCGAACGACACCGCCGGCGGCAGTTGCGCAAGCGGCGTTTGCGCAACGGCATCGGCCGCGAGTTCAAGACGCCGCTCCAGATCTTCGATCTCCGCCGCCTGAACGAGACCGAGATGCCGGTCAGGCAGTTCGATTGCCGCACTGCTGGCAATCGAGCCCATCCACTGCAGACCATCCGGCAGCGCGGCTTCGAGCATCTGCGCATGCCGTTCCGAGCCGACGCGATTGGCGAACACGCCGAAGAGCGGCACGTCGGTGCGATAGTGCGCGAGGCCGAAGGCGATGGCGCCGAAGGTCTGCGCCATCGCCTTCGCTGAAATGACCGCAACCACCGGCACGCCGAACGCGGCGGCAAGGTCCGCGCTGCTCGGCGTACCGTCGTACAGCCCCATTACGCCTTCGATCAGGATCAGATCGGCCTGCGCAGCGGCTTGCGCGAGCAGTTCGCGGCATCGGTTCGCGCCGACCATCCACAGGTCGAGCGATTCGACCGGCGCGCCACTGGCGCGCGCGAGAATCATCGGGTCGAGAAAGTCCGGCCCGGTCTTGAACACACGCACGCGCCGGCCCGCGCGCCGATGCAGGCGCGCGAGCCCTGCGGTGATGGTCGTCTTGCCCTGGCCGGAAGCGGGCGCGCTGATGAACAGCGCCGGACACGCGGTCATCGATCAGAACTCCACGCCGCGCTGCGCCTTCACATGCTGCTCGCGGTACGGATGCTTGACGATGCGCATTTCGGTGACGAGATCGGCGGCCTCGACCAGCGCTTCGGGCGCATGGCGGCCGGTCACGACGACGTGCAGCATCGCCGGCCGCGCGTTGAGCACGCCGAGCACTTCGTCGAGCGGCAGGTATTCGTACTTCAGCACCGTGTTCAGCTCGTCGAGAATCACCATCTGATAGTCGCCGCTTTCGATCATCCGGCGCGCTTCGTCCCAGCCTTTGCGGGCGGTTGCGACGTCGGCGTCGCGGTTCTGCGTGTTCCACGTATAGCCGTCGCCCATCGTAATGAACTCGCAGTTCGGCAGCGCGCCGAGGAAATCGCGTTCGGCCGTGTGCAGCGCGCCCTTGATGAACTGCACGACGCCGAGTTTCATGCCATGGCCGAGCACGCGTACGGCCATGCCGAATGCAGCCGTGGTCTTGCCCTTGCCGGTGCCCGTATTGACGATCAGCAAACCCTTTTCGACGGTGGCCTCGGCCTGTTTCTTCTCGTGGCCTTCGCGGCGGCGCTGTGTCATGCGCAGGTGGGCTTCGGGATCGGTTTTCATGGTGGGTCCTGTGCGATGGAGGGATTCGAGACGTGCGCGGCGTGGCTTGCGTGCGCACCCGTATCGAAGCTTGCGATCGCGACGGTCACGCCGTCGCGCACGCGTTTGGGTGTAATCAGCTGGCCGGCGGGCGCGGCGAGCAGCGCGCATGGCTCGCATACGCCGCCGACGCCGGCATGGGCACGCACGGTCTCTGAAGGTGTCGGCCCTGCAGGCGCGCCAGCAATCTGCGCGCGCGAAAAGGCCTGCAGCGCTAGCGCATGCCGCGCGCAGAACGCAAGCAAGCCGGGTTCTTGAGCTTTGGAATCGAGTGTGGCGACGGTCAGAACTTCGTCGATCGAATGCGCGCCGAGCGCGTCGCGCACGGCTGCGTCGATCTGTTCGAACGACGCGCCGCTCCTGCAGCCGATGCCGAGCACGAGCCGTTTCATCGGCTGCCGCCGCGAGCGTAACGACAGGCCGGCGTGCGCTCTGCGCGTGCGGCCATGAAATGAAGCAGCTGAAAAAGCCTCATGCGATGTCACATAGCGTGCGCGATGGCGATAGAAGAAGGCGCACCGCGCGTGGGCGCCCGTGTCCGTCCCCCGCGGAACCGGCGATCGGCGAGCGTGACGTTCGCCCCCTTGCGTCTGGCCGGTATCCGGGCTGACGGCCGCAGGCGTTTCGCCTTCCCACCCGCGTTGCCGGGCAGTGGCTTTGAAACGCCTGTGCAGAGTGGGATCTGCGGGCCGCTTACCGTTGCGGGGACAGCACAGGTTTGGCGGCGATCTGCGTCAGGCCGCGCTTTCCTGTTTCCCGTTTAACCACCTGTGCGCGTGAAAACGCAGGGCGGCACCGGACGCGCGCATACGATAGCACAGGCGGGCGCGTGGCCGGCCCGGCGCACACAAACGTCCATGCGTGCCGTCGCGATAACGATAAAGGCTCATTCAGATCGTTTATTGACAGTTCGATCCATTTCTGGAGCCATGATCCGCACGGCAAGGCGACATGCTGTCTGCTGAAGATGTGCTGGATTCGAAGCCGGATAAAGCGAATATTCTTGCATATTTAATGATGTTTAGGATGTTTATAGACGGCATCGCCACACGCCCACTATGTTGATCACGTGGGATATTTTTTCTTCTTATATTGACTGTAAAGTCCATAACAACGAAGAACACCCTCAACCCGCGGCTAGCCGCTTTACCCATCTGGAGAGCCTTCATGGCGCACACCGTCTTCATCACCGGCACAAGCAGCGGCCTCGGCAAGCGCGCAGCGCTTTACTTTGCCGAACAAGGCTGGAACGTCGCCGCGACGATGCGCGATACCGCACGTGGCAATGAACTGGCGCAGCACGACCGTATTCATGTGATCGAACTCGACGTGACCGACGCATCGCAAGCACGCCGCGCGGCGCACGAGGCGATCGAGGTATTCGGCGGCATCGATGTAGTGGTCAACAACGCGGGTGTCGGCGCATACGGCCCGCTCGAATTCGCGAGCGAGGAAACCATCGACTGGCAATTCGCCGTCAACGTGCGCGGCCCGATCAACGTGATCCGCGCGTTCCTGCCGCACATGCGTGCACAAAAGCGCGGCAAGATCATCAACATCAGTTCGTTCATGGGCGTGACGACGGCGGTGCCCACCGGCTCGCTCTACAACATGTCGAAGTTCGCGCTGGAGGGCTTGATCGAGGGCCTGTACTACGAGCTCGCGCCGCTTTCGATCGATCTGCACCTCGTCGAGTCCGGCGGCTTCAAGGACAACAGCTTCGCGTCCAACATGACGTTCAGCACCGATCCGACCATCAACGATTACGACCGCATCGTCGACAAGGTGCAGGCGCTGTTCGCGTCGAGCGACCCGAACCTGCGCGACGATCCGCAATTGATCGTCGACGAGATCTACGCGCTCGCAACGGGCGCCAACAAGCAGTTCCGCACGCTGGTCGGGCAGATGTCGAAGGATCTGGTCGCGCTGCGTTCGTCGGTGCCGATCGAAGACTATCTGGCGAAGCTCGCCGCGCAGTTTTCGTAACCGCTTGCCGTGCGGCGCAGCTTGCAGGCGCCTTTCTTGACGCACAGCACTGCCGGGCCTACACTCGCACGCACTTCTGGTGCTCGCGAGCGCGTTCTGGCGTGCGCAGTTAAACGGGAAACAGCGGGCCCCGTCCGCCGCCGCGCGGCGACCGGGTCAACCTGTGCTGCCCCCGCAACGGAAGGCGAGCGCATCGCGTCAGTCGCGATGCAGAGCCGGCTTCGCTGGCGGTGCGCAAGGCCGCGCCGCCAGACAACCACTGCGCGAGAAATCGTCTACTTGCGTGGGAAGGTGAAGCGGCGCTCTCGCCAGCCCGGATACCGGCCAGAAGAGCAGGCTTGACGCCGCGGGGCGCGGCGTTCCGTCCACCACTTCTTGCATTTCACCTCACCCATGCAAACCCAGATGCGCAAAATCCCGGTGACGATCGTCACGGGCTTTCTCGGCAGCGGCAAAACCACTTTGTTGCGCCATATTCTTCAACATGCCGGCGGCCTGCGGGTGGCGGTGATCGTCAACGAGTTCGGCGAACTCGGCATCGACGGCGAAATCTTCAAGGGCTGCGGCATCGGCTGCGATGAAGAAGGCCGCGAAATCGAAGGCCAGCTGTTCGAGCTGGCCAACGGCTGCCTGTGCTGCACCGTGCAGGAAGAGTTCTTTCCGGTGATGGAACAACTGGTCGAGCGGCGCGACACGATCGATCACGTGCTGATCGAAACCTCCGGCCTCGCGCTGCCCAAGCCGCTCGTGCAAGCGTTCAACTGGCCTTCGATCAAGAGCAGTTTCACGGTCGATGCGGTGGTGACGGTGGTCGACGGGCCTGCCGTCGCGGCCGGCCAGTTCGCCGAAGACCCTGCCGCAGTCGATGAATTGCGCAAGGCCGATCCGAATCTCGATCACGAATCGCCGCTGCACGAGCTGTTCGAAGACCAGCTGTGCTCGGCCGACCTGGTGATTCTCAACAAGATCGATCTGCTCGACGATGCGCAGCAAAACGCGGTCGAAATGACGATTCGCGAAGAGATTCCGCCGCAGGTCAAGGTCGTGCGAGCGCACAACGGGCAACTCGATCTGCACGCGCTGCTCGGGCTCGAATCGGCGTCCGAGGAAACGATTCATCTGCGGCACGATCACCACGGTTCCGCCGACGATGCCGATCACCATCACGACGAGTTCGATTCGGTGGTGGTCGAGGCGCGCGCGAGTTCGCGCGACGCGCTGATCGCGGCGCTGCAAAGCGTCGTCGAGCAGCACACGATCTACCGCGTAAAGGGCTTCGCCGCACTGCCGAACGCGCCGATGCGTCTGGTTGTGCAAGGCGTCGGGCGTCGCTTCGACAGTTACTTCGACCGCCGCTGGCAGCCGGGCGAAGCGACGCTGAGCCGCTTCGTGATGATCGGCGCGGACCTCGAGCAGCCGGTGCTGCAGCGCGCGCTCGACGCCGCGCTCGCGCAGCCGGCGCAACCCGCACAGCAGGCATAGCGCAGCGCCGTCATGCATCTACTGCGCACCACACCGGGCGGTTTCGTCGACGACACGCAAGGCGTGATCCGCATCGATCAGCGTCCGGCCGACATCGTCGTGCTCAGTTCGGCGGACACGACGCTATCGCTGCTCGCGAGCGTCGTGCCGCGCCTGCCGGCAGGTTTCCCGAGCGTGCGGCTCGCCAACGTCACCTATCTGCGCCAGCCGGCCTCGGTAGACTTCTACGTCGAAGACGTGCTGCAGCACGCGCGCATCGTCGTGGTCGATCATCTGGGCGGCGAGGCGTATTGGCCATACGGCATCGAACAGGTCGTCGCGCTTGCCGAACGCAAGCAACAGATCCTCGCGATGTTTTCCGGCGACCTGCAGCAAGACCCGAACCTCACCGCCCGCAGCACCGCGGATGCACAGTTGTGCGAGCAACTGTGGCGCTATCTGCGCGAAGGCGGCCAGCAGAATGCGGATAGCTTTCTGCGCTGCATCGCGTGGCGCGGGTTGGGTTGGGGCCGCGAGCCGGCGCCGCCGGTGCCGTTGCCTGCCGCCGCGCTGTACCACCCGGCGCACGATACGCCGACCATCGAACAATGGCAGGCGCGTTGGCGCGCCAATGCGCCGGTGGCGGCGATCCTGTTTTACAAGGCGCATCTGCAGGCAGCCAATACGGCAGTGTTCGACGCGCTGATCGAGGCGCTCGAGGCGCGCGGGATCAATCCGCTGCCGCTTGCGATCACGTCGCTGAAAGACACGCTGAGCCGCGAGGTCGTCGAGCAGTTGTGCGCGCAACATCATGCCGCGCTGGTGTTGAACACGACAGCCTTCGCCGCGACGGCAATCGACGATCCGGAGCCGCTCGCGATCGCCGGCGATGCGCCGGTGCTGCAGGTGATTCTGAGCGGCGGCAACCGCGCCGACTGGCTGAAGGACAATCACGGCCTGAACGCGCGCGACATCGCGATGCACGTCGCGCTGCCCGAGGTCGACGGCCGCATCATCACGCGTGCGATCAGCTTCAAGGGCCTGGCCTACCGTTGCGCGCACACCGAAGTAGACGTGGTGCGCTATCAGCCGGATATCGAACGCATCGCGTTCGTCGCGGAACTGAGCCGGCGCTGGTGTCGCCTGCGCATGCTTGACAACGCCGACAAGAAAGTCGCGTTGATCCTCGCCAATTATCCGGTCAGCGAAGGGCGCATCGGCAACGGTGTCGGGCTCGATACGCCGGCATCGGTGGTCGGCATCCTGCGCATGCTGCGCGACGCCGGGTATCGTGTCGCCGCGCAACTGCCAGCCGACGGCGACGCACTGCTCGCGCAACTCACGGAGGGCGTGACCAACGACCCAACGGTGCGCGATCTGCGGCCCGCGCTGCAAAGCCTCGCACTCGACGACTATCGCACGCACTTCGCGCGCCTGCCTGCCGCCGCGCGCGACGCGCTGAATGCGCGCTGGGGTCCGCCTGAACAGGACCCGACACTGCGGCGCGGCCGTTTTATGATCGCGGGCTGGCGCTGCGGCAATATCTTCGTCGGCATCCAGCCGTCGCGCTCGCGCGATACAAACGACTACGCGAGCTACCACGACGCCGAACTGGTACCGCCGCATGCGTATCTCGCGTTCTACTTCTGGCTGCGCGAGCAGTTCGGCATCGACGCGGTGGTACATGTCGGCAAGCACGGCAATCTCGAATGGCTGCCGGGCAAGAGCGTCGCGTTGAGCGACGCGTGCTGGCCCGATGCGATTCTCGGGCCGCTGCCGCATCTGTATCCGTTCATCGTCAACGATCCGGGCGAGGGCAGCCAGGCAAAACGCCGTGCCCAGGCGGTGATCATCGATCACCTGATGCCGCCACTCACGCGCGCCGAAAACTACGGGCCGCTGCAAGACCTCGAGCGTCAGGTCGACGAATACTACGAGGCGCTGATGGTCGATCCGCGCCGCGCGAAGCTGCTGCGGCGCACGATTCTCGCGACCATCACCGAGCACCGGTTGCACGAAGAGCTGAGCATGGCCGAGCCGAGCGGCCAGGATGCGGAAGACGAACTGCTGACGCGGGTCGATGCATGGCTGTGCGAGCTGAAGGAAGCGCAGATCCGCGACGGCCTGCACACGTTCGGCGCGTCGCCGCGCGGCGTGCAGCGCCGCGATACGCTGCTTGCGCTGGCGCGCTATCCGGTCGGCGATGGCCAGCGCAGCCGGGCAGGGCTGATCGACGCGCTGGCGCGCGATCTGCGCGTCGATCATCTATTCGAGCCGTTGCAGGCCGATTGGTCGGCGCCGTGGCATGGGGAGCGGCCCGCACTGTTACAGCAGGTGAGCGATGTACCGTGGCGCCATCAAGGCGATACGCGCGAGCGCCTCGAGCTGCTGGCGCTGGCGTTACTAGAAGGCGTATGTGGTGACGATAACCTTCAGAAGCCCGAAGACCGCGGCGCAGCTGCTGCGGATCAGCGAAGCAGCGACGATCGCATAGAACGCATAGAACGCATAGAACGTATCGACGGCGAACCCACGCGCATAGAAGACCACCTCGCACAGTCTACCGGCAACCGCACGGCGCATTTCACACTGCCCCCGGCCGGCACACTGCCGCACGCCGAACTCGTGCTGCAGCGCATGCGCGACGAGATCCTGCCGCGCCTCGACGCCTGCGGCCCGCAGGAAATGCTGCAATTAAGTCGCGGCCTCGCGGGCCGCTTCGTGCCGCCGGGGCCGAGCGGTTCGCCGTCGCGCGGCCGTCCCGACGTGCTGCCGACCGGCCGCAACTTCTATTCGGTCGACACCCGCGCGATCCCGACGCAAGCCGCGTGGGCGCTCGGCGTGAAGTCCGCCCAGCAGCTGATCGAGCGGCATCTGCAGGAGCATGGCGACTACCCGCGTGCGATCGGCCTGTCGGTATGGGGCACCGCAACGATGCGCACCGGCGGCGACGATATCGCGCAAGCGCTCGCGCTGCTTGGCGTGCGTCCGAAATGGGCGCCTGGCAGCCACCGCGTCACCGACTTCGAGATCATGCCGATCGCCGCCTTCGATCGGCCGCGCATCGACGTGACGCTGCGCGTATCGGGCTTCTTTCGCGATGCCTTTCCGAACGTGATGCATCTGTTCGATGCGGCCGTGCAAGCCGTCGCCGAGCTCGACGACGAGCCCGAACATCTGAACCCGATCCGCTCACGCGTGCTGCGTGAACGGGACACATGGATCGCGCGCGGCGTCGATCCAGCCGAGGCACGCCGGCGCGCCGGCTGGCGTGTGTTCAGCGCACGGCCCGGCAGCTACGGCGCCGGCCTGCAGGAAATGATCGACACCCGCCAATGGCAGACCGATGCGGATCTGGCCAACGCCTACCTCGCGTCGGGCGGCTTCGCGTACACGCAGAAAAGCAACGGCGAAGAAGCGCGCCACGCGTTCGGCACGCGCCTCGCGACGCTCGACGTGGTGCTGCAAAACCAGGACAACCGCGAGCACGATCTGCTCGACTCGAACGATTACTACCAGTTTCAGGGCGGCATGGCTGCGGCAGTCCGGCATTTTTCCGGCGCACAGCCGCAGCTGTATCACGCCGACCACAGCAATCCGGACGCGCCGCGCGTGCGGCCGCTCGCAGAAGAAATCGCGCGCGTGGTGCGCTCGCGCGTGGTGAATCCGAAGTGGCTCGACGGCGTGAAGCGTCATGGTTACAAAGGCGCGGCGGAAATTGCCGCAACCGTCGACTATCTGTACGGCTACGATGCGACGGCGCGCGTGGTGGCCGATCATCAATATGCGCTGGTGGCCGATGCGTATCTGAACGACGCGGATACCCGCGCGTTTTTGCAGACGCACAACCCGCACGCACTGCACGCAATCTGCGCGCGCCTTGTCGAAGCGATGCAGCGCGGGCTGTGGCAGTCGCCCGGCGCTTACCGTGAGCAGATCGAGCAGCATCTGCTTGCCAGCGAACAGCATATCGAAGGAATGCGCTGATGAACGCCAGCCCCATTGACGCAAGCTCCGTTAGCCGCGCTGCGGTCTTTCCGTTCACGGCCTTGCTTGGCCAGAGCGCGCTGCAGCAGGCGCTGCTGCTCGCCGCGGTAGACCCCGGCATCGGCGGAGTGCTGGTCAGCGGCCCGCGCGGCACCGCAAAATCGACGGCGGCGCGCGCGCTGGCCGAGTTGCTGCCCGAAGGGCAGTTCGTCACGCTGCCGCTCAATGCGAGCGAAGAGCGCCTTGCCGGCACGCTCGATCTGCAAACCGCGCTGCGCGATAGCACGGTGCGCTTTGCGCCGGGGTTGCTTGCCGCCGCGCATCGCGGCGTGCTGTATGTGGACGAAGTGAACCTGTTGCCCGACGCGCTGGTCGATGCGCTGCTCGACGCGGCCGCAAGCGGCGTGAACACGGTCGAGCGCGACGGCGTTTCGCACAGCCACGCGGCAAACTTCGTGCTGATCGGTACGATGAACCCGGAAGAGGGCGAGTTGCGCCCGCAACTGACCGACCGCTTCGGTTTAATGGTGGCGCTGGAAAACTGCTATGAACCGCAAGTGCGGCAGCGCATCGTCAAGGCGCGCCTTGCATTCGATGCGGACCCGCAGGCCTTTCGCGCACAGTATGCGGCGCAACAGCAGGGCTGCGTGGAGCGCATCCGGGCCGCACGCGCGATGCTGCCGGCGCTGCATTTCGACGACGCGGTGCACGAGCACGTCAGCGCACTGTGTATCGCCGCGCAGGTCGACGGCCTGCGCGCCGATCTGGTGATGCTGCGCGCAGCGCGTGCGCTGGCTGCATTCGAAGCTGCGGATGCGGTGACGCTCGCGCATGTCGACCGCGTCGCGGGCGCGGTATTGTTGCATCGGCAACGACACCAGCCTCCGCATGAGCCCGCACATCAGCCGCAGCATCGGCAAACGAACGAAACACGCGAATCCGCAACCCATACAACCGATGATTCGTCTGCTGCAACCGGCGCGTCGCAAGACCGGCAACCGCCTGGCAGCGCCGCGCACAAGCATCGCAATCACGACAGCGGCGCCGGCGCTGCACCGGGTGCCGAGCCCGATTGGGGTTACCTGCCACCTGAGCCTACCGGCACCACGCAGGTCAAACGCGTGATCCCGCTACCGCTAAAAAAAACCTGAGTCATCGAAGCAGCGCCGCCGCTGGCGCATCGCGCAGCGGGTTTCGATGGCCTTCGCGAGCAGGCGCAAGTGCTGGCGACGGCTTGCCGGGCACGCGCATCGCGTGGCTGCGCACGCTCGCGGCAAAAGGCCCGCAGCCGTTGCGCACCGAGCATCTGCGTTTTGCGCGCAGCGCGCAGCCGCCTCGCGCGTTGCATTGTTTTCTGCTCGACTGTTCGGGTTCGATGCTGGCCGACGCGCGGCTCGCGCTGGCCAAAGGTCTGCTGCTCGCCCTGTTCGAGCGTGCACGGGCTGATCGTCACGAAGCCGCGCTGATCTGCTTTAGCGGTATGCGTGCGGCGCTGCGCTTCGGCCCTGCGGTGCCGCGCTGGTGGAACGAGCGCTGGCTGCAGCCGATCGGCGGCGGGGGCGGCACGCCATTGCAGACGGGCGTCGACAGCGCCACGCAATTGCTGATGCGCGCGGCGCGCCGCAAACCGGCGCAGCAACGCT
Organism: Paraburkholderia jirisanensis; assembly: GCF_054782355.1. Lineage (NCBI taxonomy): Bacteria > Pseudomonadati > Pseudomonadota > Betaproteobacteria > Burkholderiales > Burkholderiaceae > Paraburkholderia > Paraburkholderia jirisanensis. The sequence continues at coordinate 232,047 of NZ_BAAGSQ010000025.1, forward strand.
GGCTGTGGGTGCTATCGGATGGCCGCAGCGCCGATACGCCGCTGCGGCCCGGCGCGGCGGACCACGTGGTATTCGTCGACTTCGAGCGCGACGCGTTGCGCCTTGGCCGCTGCGCATCGCTCGCGCAAGCGTGGGGCGGTGTGTGCGTTCGCCCCGACGAATTGATCGCGGACGCCTGAGCGCTTCAATGAGGAGCCTTCAATCGGGCGCCTTCAATCGCGCATCTTCAATCGCGCATCTTCAATCGCGCATCTTCAATCGGCCGCGCCTTCAATCGCGCATCTTTAGCCGCGCGTTTTAATCAGGCACCGCCGCGCAACTTGTCGGCGCGTGGGACTCCATACCTACGATCAGCGTGTGCCATTCGACCAGTACGACACATCGTCGATACGATCGAACACGAACGACTTCAGCGCTAGCTGCTGCGCCGCGTCGAGTTGCTCGAATTCGAGCCCATGCGTCGCAAGGCCGCCGTCTTCCGTGGCCGGCTGCGCATTGCGGATGATCGCGGTGGTTTCGACCACCGTATCGACGTCCTTCGAGCATAGCCGGAACGACACGCGCAGGCTGCGCCCGACTTCGCCGACCACCCACGGCGTTGCGAACGACATGCCGAACGCGCTGATCGTCTGCACCAGCCCGAGGCCGTCGTATGCGCTGCCGGCCGGATCGAGGCCAAAGCGCACTGGCAGCCGCGCACGCACGCGGATCGACTTGCGCTCGCGCAGCCGGCGGATCACGCCGGGCTTCGACAGCACCACATACTCGAACGGCAGCTGACACACCGAGTCGACCGTGCACACAAAGCGAAACACCGCCTGGCTCGCGATCGCGACGATCTCGACGTTTTCGCCGATGGTCAGCTGCAGATGCCGGCCACCCGATAACGGCGGCATCACGAACAACGACTGGTTCGGCGCAAAGCCGATGATGCGGCTCGGATGCATCGGCCCATTGCCGCCGGTTTGCGGCCGCATGCCGATCAACGCGCCGATCGCCAGGTGCGTGTCGGCCAGCGTGAGCGGCGTGTCCTGATCCTGGTCGTGAGCGCGGGTGGCGCTGCCGGCTGCGGCCTGCGTGTCGTCGAGATCGCCGCGGCGCGGCTTGAACTGCGCAAACAGAAAGCGCAACTCGTCGGCGCTGAGCACGACGGCGCCGCGCTCGAACAGCAGCGTGCCGTCGCCATCGACGATCGGCCATTCGAGCGGCGTGCCGACCGGCACAGTCTGCTCGCTCAGTGAGATGGAAGCGGCTGAGCTGGGCTCTGCGATGTGTTCTGTGGTTTGCATGGCGGACGCGAAAGCGATAAAGGAGGTTAACCGGAGTTATCGTCCGCCGGCGATCAAAGTTTAGCTAAGGAGAACCCTGATCGCCGAACGTTGCTTGCGCGCGCAACACGTCGGTAAGCGGCGCAGCTTGCACTAGCGATACCAGCGCGGCGTATAGACCCATTCGCCGCCATCGTTGCGCGCGAAGCCACGCGTGGTCGACGAACCGATGATCACCATGGTGCGCATGTCGACGTCGGCGGACTTCAGCGCACCGAGCGTGGTCGCGGTCAGCGCCGCGCCGGGCCGGCCGATGTCGCGTCCGAGGACGACCCGCGTATTGGCTGCGCGCACGCTGCGCACGATGTCGAGCGCCTGATCGAGCTGCCACGGCCGGGCGCGCGAAACCGGGTTGTAGAAGGCCATCACCAGATCCGCTTGCGCGGCGAGCTGCACGCGCATTTCGATGACCGCCCACGGTTTCAGGTTGTCCGATAGCGACAACATGCAGAAGTCGTGTCCGAGCGGCGCGCCGGCCTGCGCGGCGGTCGCCATCGCGGCCGATACGCCCGGCACGATCTGCAGATCGACGTCGGCCCAGCGCGTGTCGTCTGCGGTGTCGAGCGCCTCGAGCACGGCGGAAGCCATGGCGAATACGCCCGGGTCGCCGGACGAAACCATCACGACATGTTTGCCGGCAGCGGCCAGTTCGAACGCGTGGCGCGCGCGCTGCATCTCTTCGCGATTGTCGGTCGCGTGAATCCGCTGGCTGGCGTTGAATGGGCCGGCCATATTCACGTAGGTCGCGTAGCCGAGGATGTCGGTGGCAAGCGTCAGCGCATCGCGCGCGGCCGGCACCATCAGCGCGGCATTGCCGGGGCCGAGGCCGATCACCGTGAGACGGCCGCGTGCGCGGCCGATCGAAGCGGCGTCGACAGGGGCGGCGGCGAGCGCCAGCGCGACGCCTGCGGTTTCAGCGAGGAAATCGCAAGCTTGTTGCAAAACAGCCTTCAGCAGGCTGTGCGCAGAGGCGGTGTTGGCTTTGGCTTGAGTTCTGCCTCCGGCTCCGGCTCCGGCTCCGGCTCCGGCTCCGGCCCCGGCTCCGGCTCCGGCTCCGGCCCCGGCTCCGGCCCCGGCCCCGGCTCCTACCTCAGTTCCAACTCCAGCTCCAACTGCAGCTCCAGTTTCGTTTCCGGCTTCGGCTCCGATTTCAGCTTCAGCAAAGCGCAGCGGCACACCGAGTTCGGTGGCGGCCTGCTCGAGCGCAGCATCGCCGCAAGCCGTTGCGGGCGCAACCAGCGCCGCGAGCGCCAACGGCGCAAGCCCATGCGCCGCCAGCGCGATCCGCACGCGCTGCGCGGCATCGACACTATCCGTCAGCGCAGCGACGACGCTACGCGGATGAATCAGCAGTTCGTCGGCATTGCCGTCCCACGCGAGCGGCGTGACGCGAATCGCGAGGCGCGCGGTGGCCGAACGCGGCAACTGTGCCGCATCGAGCCAGCCTGCATCGCCTTCGATGCGCGTGCTCGCGCCGGCCAGCAGATCCGATACGAAGCGCTTGCCCTGCGCGAGGCTGGCGAGCGCATAACCGTCCGGCGGATTCAGCACGCAGGTGCCAAAGCGCAGTTCGCCGCTGGTGGTAATCGCGGGCGATACATCGAGCGCCGCGGCCATTTCGCGCGCCATCACGTTGACGCCGGCAAGGCCGCCGAGCAGCGGCACGACCGCGCTGCCATCCTCGGCCACCGCCAGCACCGGTGGCTCCACGCCTTTGTTGGAGAGCAGCGGAGCCAGGCAACGGATCACGATACCGGCCGCGCACAACGCGACGATTGGCGTGCCGCGCGCATAAAGCTCACGCAGATGCAAACCGAGTTCGTCGAAACCGACCTCGGTTTGTGCTTCCAGCCGCTCGCGCAGCCCATGCACGCGCGCGTCGGGATAGCACTGTTGCAGGCGGCGCGCTGTGGCAAGCGCGCCCGGCCCGAGCACGACGATCGCGGGCGCGTTCAGCCTTGCCATTTTTCCCCCGGCACGACGAGCAGCGAAAAATAGGGCGATGCCATCGGGTCGACGTCGGCAAGCGGCACGATCCGCTGATTCGCCATCGTCGCACGCTCGACATATAGCGCACGGCTCGCAAGGCCCAGTTCGTCCAGCACGCGCCGAACCTTGTCGAAGTTGCGGCCGAGTTTCATGATGACGGCCGCGTCGGCATCGGCAAGGCGCCGTTTCAGTTCGGCTTCGGGCAGCACGCCGGACAGCACCGAAAGCGTCTGGTTGCGGTACACGAGCGGCGCACCGAGCACCGCCGCGCCGCCCAGCATCGAGCACACGCCGGGCACGACTTCGGCATGAAAGCGTGGTGCGAGGCGGTCGTGCAGATACATGTACGAGCCGTAGAAAAACGGATCGCCTTCGCAGATCACCGCGACGTCGCGCCCTGCATCCAGATGGCCGGCGAGCACGTGCGCGATGCTGTCGTAGAAGTCGGCGATGATCGCCTCGTACGACAGCGGCGGTTCGAGTGCTTCGGTGGTGACCGGATAAACCAGCGGCAGATGAATCTGCGCGTCGTGCAGATGCGCTTCGATAATGCTGAACGCGTTACCTTTCTTGCCTTTCGCGACGAAATACGCGACCACCGGTGCCGCCTTCAGCAGCCGCAGCGCCTTCACGGTAATCAGTTCGGGGTCGCCGGGGCCGACGCCCAGGCCAAGTAGCCGGCCGCGTGCGACCGGCTGCGATGAGTCCGCCTGCAGGCCGCGCGAGCGCGGTGCATCGGCCGGTGCGCCCGTCGGGGTGTGCACTCGTGTGTCCGAGGGTGCTCCATTTTGTACTGCCGCATCGGCGTCTCGTTGTACGCTCATCTATTCGTCCTCCGAAGCCAGCGCATTGACCGCGGCAGCGGCCATTGCGCTGCCGCCGCGGCGGCCCTCGACGCTGACGAAGGGCACACCGCGGCTATCTTGCGCAAGCAGCGCCTTCGATTCCGCCGCGCCGACGAAGCCGACCGGAAAACCCAGAATCAGCGCGGGCCGCGGCGCGCCCGCATCGAGCATGTCGAGCAGATAGAAAAGTGCGGTGGGCGCGTTGCCGATCACGACCACGCTGCCTGCCAGATGCGGCCGCCACAGTTCGAGCGCGGCCGCCGAGCGGGTGTTGTTCAACTCGCGGGCGAGCGCCGGCACGGTGGGGTCGGCAAGCGTGCAGATCACATCGTTGGCTGCCGGCAGACGTGCGCGCGTGATGCCTTCGGCGACCATCCGCGCATCGCACAGGATCGGCGCGCCGGCTGCGAGCGCATTGCGCCCCGCGCTGCCGGCGCCTGCGGAAAAGCGCAGGCTGTCGACCACGTCGACCATGCCGCACGCGTGGATCACGCGTACCGCGAGCTTTTCGAGGTCGGCGGGAATGCGCGCGAGATCGGCCTCGGCGCGGATCGTCGCGAACGACTGGCGATAGATCTGCTGGCCATCGCGAATGTAGTCAAGCATCGGGGAAACTCCGGGCGGGCCGCGGCTGCAAAAGCGGAGCGGCCTCGTCGATTGTCAGGTTGCAGGCAACGCAGGTGCCGAAGCTGCGTGTGGCTTGGGGTAAGGGCGCGCCGGTGCGCGGGTCGGCGAGCGGCTCGGTGCGCTGATAAAGGTCGTAGCGACCTGGCGCGACGGCCAGTAGCGTGAATGGCACCGGGTGCGCGGCAGCGCATGAGCGCACGCACCCGCTCAGATGCACTTCGGCCGCGGCGGGCAGGCTGCGCGCGAGCTGCGCGGCATCGGCTTTGGTGTCGGCGAGGCCCTTCGCGCAGCCCGACGAGCCCGCGCAGGCGATCAGCCGCGCGAACGGCTGCGCGCGCTCGCAGGCGAAGCCCAACGCAGCGAGGCGGGCGAGTGCTGACTGCGCGTGGTTCTCGGGTACGTCGGGCAATAGCACGCTTTGCCACGGCGTGATGCGCAGCGTGCCGTTGCCCGCTTCGCGAGCCAGTGTGGCGAGTTCGCGCAGTGTCGCGGCATCGAGGCGTCCGAGCGGCGGCTGGCCGCCGACTTGCGACAGCGCGCGTGAGGCGCCCGATGCGTGCGTGAATGGGCGCCCAGGCAGGTGGCCGGAAGGGTGCTCAGATAACCGCCCAGCTTCGCTCGCAGATTCGCGCTGCGGCTGCACGCCGAAACGCAATGCCGCATCTGCCGGTGTGCGTCGCCACGCAGCGATCTGCGGACCGCGCAGCAACGCAAAATCGAGGCGCGCTGCGGCGCGTTCGAGTAGCGCTTCTGCAGGATGCTGCGCGAGCAGATCGCGCATGCGCGTCATCTCGGGGGTGGCCAGCTCGATGAACGTGTCGAGTAGTGCGCGCACCAGCGCAGGCACCTGCGCCGGCCGCACTGCCGCGAGCGCGGTTTGCTGATGCGGCGCAACCGGGATGGTGCCGGCGAGGCCGAATGCCAGGCGCGGCCCGTCTTCGCACGGCAGCGCGGCGAGCCAGATATCGTGCGGGTGACCGAGCATCGTCAGGCGTTCGCCGCCATCGAGCTGCAATGCAAATTTGGGCGACAGCGCGGCAAAACGTGCTTCGCTGCGCAGCAGCGTGAGGATGTCTTCGGCGAGCGGCTGCGTGTCGATCAGTGCTGCAGGATCACGGCCTGCGGCTGGGCTCAGCATCAGGTTGCGCACGTCGTCTGCGGCCGGGTTCGCCGGCTGCGCGAGCGCGGTGTCTGCTGCGCTTGCGACCCCAGCGACCCCAGCGACCCCAGCAGGCCCAAGCCCGGCCGCCAGCAACCGCGCGATCAGCGCCTGTTGTTCACCCGCGCGCACGCCGCGAATCTGCAGGTTCGCGCGATTGGTCGCTTCGATCACTCCCGACGCATGGGCAAGCGCTGCGTCGGCAATCGCGTCTGCCGCGTCCGCGCTCAATGCGCCGCCGGGCAGCCTGATCCGGCACAGCCCGCCGTCGCGCGCCGCGACGATGCGCACCAGCCCCGGACACGCCGACGCACGTGGCGTGGCGGCGCTAACGGGCGCATCGACAGCAGGAAAGGCGTGGTTCAAATCGGTTACCGGGTAAGCGTCGCGCGACGGCCCGGGCATTTCGCCGCGCATACGGCGGCGAAAAAGCTCGGCATCGGTACACCCCGCCCGATGTTTGGCTGGCACGAACAGTGTTGCCGGCAGGTCTCCTGGCTCGCAGGTCGTGATCCACACCGCCTTCCCGGTTAGACCAGTGGCGCGGTTCAGGTGTGGACTCGCTGCATACAGTTGCGGGGGCAGCCACGGTGATGCGTGTTCCCTCTTCGGCCCCGAAGGGCGCCGGCGACGCTTATTATGCCTTTTTTCGCTACGCCCAACGACCGTGAGCGGCCCGCAAGGCCGCCGCGCGCGGCGTTGCGCCGCGCGGGTGCCTACGGGGGTGCCTACGGGGGTACCTACGGGGGTACCTAATGAGTCGCGCCGATTTTCACCAGCGCATCGAACGCGCTCTGGTTGCCCTGTGCGCGGGCGGTATCGAGTGCGGTGCTGCCGCGCGCATCGGTGTGATCCGGGTTCGCGCCGCGCGCCACCAGATCGGACAACAGATCGAGCCGCCCAAACAGCGCGGCGAACGATAGCGCGGTTTCGCCCGCGTTGTTGGTCTGGTCGATCGGGCACGAGGCCTTCATCAGGGTGCGGGCGATCTCGCTCTCGCCCTTGAACAGCGCACCCATCAGCGCGGTGTTGCCGTGCCTGTCCGCTACGCACGGATTGGCGCCGGCCTTCAGCAGAAACGCAAGCGCATCGGGATGATTGTCATAGGCGCTCAGGACGAGTGCGGTATAGCCTTGCGGCGTGGTTGCATCGAGTGGATAGCCGGCTTGCGTCAGCGCTTGCAGGATATCGACGCGGCCAAGGCGCGCGGCGTCGAACCAGTCTTCGTCGTATTGACGCAGTTGCTGCGCGGGGATGGCCGAAGGCGGTGTATGGAGTTCGCGGGTCGATGCGCATCCGGCACAAAGCGCGGTGCACAGCGACACGAGCGCAGCAAGCTGCGTGGCAGGCAATCGCATCATGGGCTCGAATTCAGGGGAGGGAGAACCTGCATGCTCTCGCGTGCCGACACCCGCGCACGGCACGCGAGTTGGCACGCGAGCTACACGGCCGCCTAGTTTTCCTGCAGCTTCGCTGCCAGGTCCGCCACCCGCGATACATCCGCGTGCGTCGCACTGGCCAGACGCTTGCCGTAGTCGGCATCGGCCTTGTAGAAGTACGACAGCATCGCGTACTTGTTCCTGTCGTTGGTGACATGGTTCAGGTCCGCCGACAGTGCGGTAATCAGATCGCTCTTGTCCTGCTTCGACAGCGCGCGATAGTACTCGCCGGCCTCGCGGAAGTTCAGCGTCTTGTGGATCGCCGCCTGCTGCGTGGTGCCGGACAGCGGCGTCTGCACGTACTTGTACTTCGGATCCTGCGGAATTTCAGCGAGCGTCGACGGTTCGTAGTTCACTTCGCCGGTGCGCTTGCCGGCGTTCAGCTCGCCGTCCTGATTCACGTTGGTGACCGGTACGATCGGCCGGTTGATCGGCAGATCGTTGAAGTTTGCGCCGAGGCGATACATCTGCGTATCGGCGTACGCGAACATGCGGCCCTGCAGCATGCGGTCTTCCGAAGGCTCGATACCCGGCACCATGCGCGACGGCGCGAATGCGGATTCCTCGGTGGACTGGAAGTAGTTGTCCGGCACCTGGTTCAGCACCATCGTGCCCACCTTGCGCTCCGGCACGGTGCTCCAGACTTTGGTATCGTCGAGCGCATCGTAGTCGAACTGGTTCAGATCTTCCGGCTTCAGCACCTGAACGTACAGATCCCATTTCGGGTAATCGCCTTTACGGATTGCGCCGTAAAGGTCGTTGGTCATCATGTTCCAGTCATTGCCAATCGATGCGGCAATGTTTTGCGGGCGAATTCCGTGAATGCCCTGCTCGCTTTTCCAATGGAATTTCACGTAATGCACTTCGCCTTTTTCATTGACGAATTTAAAGGCATGAACTGCAAAACCATCCATATGGCGATATGAATCCGGCATGCCTTCGTCCGAATACAGACGGGTCAGCATGTGGGTCGCTTCCGGCGAGTTCGCGAAGAAGTCGAACGCGAGATTCGCGTCCTGCACGCCAGTCACTGCGCTCGGCTTGTTGGCGTGCACGAAGTCCGGGAACTTGATTGCGTCGCGAATGAAGAAGATCGGCAGGTTGATGCCGACCATGTCCCAGTTGCCTTGCGTCGTATAGAACTTGATCGCGAAGCCACGCGGGTCGCGCGCCTGTTCCGGCGAACCGCGGTAGCCCATCACCGTCGAGAAGCGCACGAACACCTTGGTGCTGGTGCCCGGCGTGAAAACCTTGGCTACCGTCAGGTCGGAAATGTCGGCGTCCGGTGTGAAGGTGCCGAACGCACCGGTGCCGCGCGCATGCACCACGCGCTCCGGAATGCGTTCGCGGTCGAAGCGCTGCAGCTTCTCGACCAGCTGCGAATCCTGCAGCAACGTCGGTCCGGCCGGACCGGCGGTTTGCGAATTTTCATTGTCTCCCACAGGCGAGCCGTTGTCTCGCGTCATGTTCTGCGCATAGGCGCCCGATGCAAATGCCAATGCAATGGCAATCTGAACACACCTGAATGCGGATTTCCTTTTGAGCATGCTGCTTTTCCTTAGGGGCGGGGCGTTCAATATAAACGCGATCGAAATGCGCTCACCAATTGATATTAGGCATGGTCGGAATAGCGGAACTTAATTGCAAGGCAAATGAACGAGATTTTTCGTTTCGCTGCACATCACGTCGGATGGGCGGATCCAGCACGCATCGATCAGGTTGCTGCACGTCGCGGTGCATGTGGTGCCCCGATAGCACCCACCGCTGCGGCGGATCGACACAATGGCGCCATGCTCTTCACACAAGGAGGTGACCCGAAGCGCTACCGGTTCAGTTCTTCAGCATTGAGTGTCCGTAATTCATCCACTTTACGAATCACGTCTTGAAGGAGTCGAACATGCAGACAACGTCACAGAATCCGATTGTCAACACCAACTACTTTTTCTCCGGCAGCCAGCTGACCGAAAACCAGCAGGGTGCGACGGGCGTCGGCTCTGCCGGGCAGGAGGGCGACGATAACCTCGAAGGCCGCATTCCCGGCAAAACGGAGGGCATGTGGCGCAAAGTGGTTTCCGCGCAACTGGGCGAGATCGGCGGCAAGCTCGATAGCCTGGCAACGGGGCAGACGGGGATCAATAACCGCCTCGACAGCGTGGCGAGCCATCTGGAAGTCCTCGACGGACAGGTCGGCAACCTGAACTCGCAGCTGACCGCGCAGGCGCGCCGGTTGAACGGTATCGACAATGCGGTTCGCTCGAGCAATGTCAAACTCGACAAGCTGTCGGCAAACGACGATGCAATGGCGGCCGCCCTTGGCCAGCTGGGCGGCCAGCTTGGCGGCGTCGATGCGCGGCTCGGCAAGGTCGACGACTCGCTAAAGGTGCTCGCCGCTGCGCAGGGCGCAGCCAATCTCCAGCTCGCCGGGCTTAACGGCAAGGTCGACGCAGGGTTCTCGGCTTTGGCGAAAGCGGTGCAAAGCCAATGCACCACGCCGATTCCGCATTCGTCCAACCGCGCGCAGCAAACGCAGCAGGCAGCGGACCAGGATCAATCGTCGCAACGCGACCTTGACGAGGTGCGCATGCGCCACGTCAGGTTCGATAACAGGCCCGCAATGTAAGCCACGCGGTATCATGCGTGACTACACACCACGCGCCGTTGCTCGAGCAACGCGACGGCGCGCGGCCGAAGCGGGAAGCGCCCCGCATCGGCCGGGCATCAATCTGACAGCGCAATACGCGATACATCGAGGACCGCAGCATGCCGGCATGGCTAACCGTAGTAGGAATAGGCGATGACGGTTTTGCCGGTTTGGGGCGCGCGGCGCGCCGCGCGCTACTCGATGCGGCGGTAATTTACGGCGGTGAGCGTCATTTCGCGATGTTGCCGGCGCGCCTTGCCGCGCGCCGCGAACGCTGGCCCAGTCCGTTCGATATGACCGCGCTGCTCGCGCACCGCGACACGCCGGTCTGCGTGCTGGCAAGCGGCGACCCGATGCTGTTCGGGGTTGGCGCGACGCTTGCGCGCCATGTCGGCGCACAGCAGATGCGCGTGCTGCCGGCGGCTTCGTCGTTATCACTCGCGGCGGCGCGACTCGGCTGGCCGCTGCAGGAGGTGGCGTGCGTATCGATAGTCGGACGGCCGCTGGCCCTGCTCAATCTTCATCTGCATGATGGCGCCCGCGTGCTTGTATTGAGCAGCGATGGCGCAACGCCTGCACACCTGGCCACGCATTTGACCGAACGCGGTTTCGGTTCGACCCGCATGACCGTGTTCGAACATCTGGGCGGCCCACTCGAGCGCCGCATCGACGGTTGCGCCAACGCGTGGCACGCATCGCAGGGCGCGGCCTTGAACCTGATCGCGCTGTGCTGCCATGCCGACGGCGACGCGACGCCGCGCCTCGCGCTAACGCCCGGCTTGCCCGACGAAGCCTTTCATCACGATGGACAATTGACCAAACGCGACGTGCGCGCGTTGACGCTCGCCCGGCTCGCACCGGTTCCCGGCGAATCGCTGTGGGACGTCGGCGCGGGTTGCGGTTCGATCGGCATCGAATGGATGCGCGCGCATCCGTCGTGCCGCGCGCTGGCCATCGAAGCGCATCCGGAGCGGCAGCGTTTCATCGAGCGCAATCGCGACGCGCTCGGCGTGCCGGCATTGCAACTGGTGGCGGGCCGCGCACCCGACGCGCTGGCCGGGCTGCCGTCGCCCGATGCGATCTTCATCGGCGGCGGCGTCAGCGGGCCCGGCGTGTTGCCGGCGTGCTGGAGCGCGCTGAAGAACGGTGGGCGCCTCGTCGCGAATGCAGTGACGCTGCAAGGCGAGGCGGCGCTGGTTGCCTGGCGCGAGCAGCACGGCGGCAGCTTGACGCGCATCGCGCTGAGCGCAGCAGAGCCGCTCGGCGGCTTCGACACATGGCGCTCCGCGCTGCCGGTCACACTGTACGAAACCCGCAAGCCGTGACGTGATGCGCGACGAAACCCCCGAACAACCGGCGCCGCTGCGCAGCGGCTATACGACCGGCAGCTGCGCGACCGCCACTTCGCTGGCGGCGGCGCGGCTGCTGCTCGGCGGCGGGGCGAGCGAGGTGGCCGACATCGTGCTGCCCAAAGGCCAGCACGTGCCGATGCGGCTGACGTTCTGTCGCCTGACCGACGACGGCGACGGCGCTGAAGCCGGCACGATCAAGGACGCCGGCGACGACCCGGACGTCACGCACGGCGCGGTGGTGTTCGCGCGCGTGAAGCTGCGCGCGCAACCAGGCGTCGGGTTCTTCGCCGGGCCGGGTGTGGGCACCGTCACGCGTGCCGGGCTGACGCTGCCGGTCGGCGAACCGGCGATCAACCCCGTGCCGCGCCAGATGATGACCCAGCATTTGACGCAGCTCGCCGAAGAGTTCGCATATGGCGGCGGCTTCGACGTGACGATCGGCGTCGAGGGCGGCGAGGCGCTCGCGCTGAAGACGATGAACCCGCGGCTGGGCATCGTCGGCGGCCTGTCGATTCTCGGCACCACCGGCATCGTGCGGCCGTTTTCGTGCTCGGCGTATATCGCGTCGATCCACCAGGGCATCGACGTCGCGCGCGCGAACGGCTATCTGCATATCGCAGCCTGTACCGGCAACGCCAGCGAAGACGCGATGCGCAAACACTACGGCATGCCCGATATCGCGCTGATCGAAATGGGCGATTTCGCCGGCGCCGTGCTCAAGCATCTGAAGCGCGCGCCGGTCGAGCGGCTCAGCATGTGCGGCGGTTTCGGCAAGCTCAGCAAGCTGGCGGCCGGCCATCTCGATCTGCATAGCAGCCATTCGAGCATCGATTTGCCGCAGCTTGCGACATGGGCCGGCGAGCACGGCGCGGATGCCGTGCTGCAGACGGCCATGCGCGCGGCCAATACCAGCCAGCAGGCGCTTGCGTTGGCACATGCAGCCGGCGTGCCGCTCGGTAACCTCGTGTGTGCGCATGCACTGCAGGTTGCGCGCGGCATCGTGCCGGCCACGGTTCGCGTCGAGATGTTCGCGATCGACCGGCAGGGCAGTATCGTCGGAGCCGCGCAATGACGCGCATTCTGTTGTTAGGCGGTACCGGCGACGCGTTGCAGATTGCGCGCGGCCTCGACATGTCGCATGTCTACAGTCTGGCTGGCCTCGGCAGCGTGCCGCAGCGGCTCGTGTGCGGCGTGCGGATCGGCGGCTTCGGTGGCGCGGCGGGTCTCGCACGTTATATCGAAGACGAAGGCATCACGCTGGTTGCGGACGCAACCCATCCGTACGCGGCGCAAATCAGTGCAAACGCGGCGGCGGCGTGCCGTACTGCCGGCGTGCCGTACTGGGCGCTGCGGCGTGCGGCCTGGCAGGCGCAGCGTGGTGACGACTGGCGCATGGTCGACGGCTGGCCGGGCGTGTGCGCGGCATTGACGCCGTTTGCGCGGCCGCTGTTCACGCTCGGCCGCGAAGCGCTCGCGCATCTCGACGAGATTCCGGCGCATCAGTTCTGGACCGTGCGCTGCCTCGACGCACATCCGGGCCATGCCCGCGCCACCGTCATCGATGCGCGCGGGCCGTTCACTGTCGATGGCGAACGCGCGCTGATCGCCACGGGCGGCTTCGATGTGATCGTCAGCAAGAACAGCGGCGGTGCGGCCACTGAGGCGAAACTGGTGGTTGCGCGCGAGCGCGGTTTGCCGGTCGTGATGGTCAGGCGGCCGGCCCTGCCGCCGGCAGACCGGGAGTTTGACGAGGCCGGCGCGATGCGCGAAGCGTTGTGCGGCCTGACAAGGAGTGTTGTTGAATGACGGTTTTCTTTATCGGTGCGGGGCCTGGCGACCCTGAACTCATCACGGTGAAGGGGCAGCGGCTGGTCAGAAGCTGTCCAGTGATTCTCTATGCTGGTTCGCTGGTGCCGCCCGAGGTGCTGGCTGGCAATGTAGCGCATAGCGTCGTCAACACGGCGGAGCTCGATCTGGACGCGATCGTCGCGTTGCTTGCCGATACGCACGCCAATGGGCACGACGTCGCGCGTGTGCATTCGGGCGACCCGTCGCTATACGGTGCGATCGGCGAGCAGATGCGCCGGTTGCGCGCGCTGGGCATTCCGTATGAAATCGTCCCGGGCGTGACCGCAACCGCGGCCTGCGCGGCGACGCTCGGCTGCGAGCTGACGCTGCCCGACGTTTCTCAAACGCTGATCCTGACCCGCTATGCACGCAAGACGTCGATGCCCGCCGGCGAGCAGCTCGGCGATCTTGCGCGTCATCGCGCGACGCTCGCGATTCACCTTGGCGTACGGCATATCGCGAGCATCGTCGAAGAATTGCTGCCGCACTACGGCGCGGATTGTCCGGTCGCGGTGGTGTATCGCGCGAGCTGGCCCGATGAAGAAAAGCTGACCGGCACGCTGGCGGATATCGTCGGTAAGGTGCAGGCCACCGATATCGAGCGGACCGCGCTCATTCTTGTCGGGCGTGTGCTGGCGACCGATCATTTCGCCAACTCGACGCTATACACGAAAGGCGCTGCTTAAGCGTCACCAACGTCACCAGCGTCGCCGCGCAATGCCCGCAAACGCATGCGCGATTTCTCACCGTCTCCACGACACCCACACTGAAGAACGTTCAGGTCCGTTGATTCGGACCGAACGTCGCCGTCCATCCGCCGCCGCCCGGAGGCGTCATCGAGTTCGTCTGGCTGCCGTCGTTGCCGAACTTGCGGTCGAGCCATACGTGACCATCCGCGGATTTAAGCTGGAGTTCGCGAAGCTGCCCTTGTTCGTCGAAGCTGCGGTAGCTGCCCGCCTGTCCGGTTTGTCCCGGCTGCTGGGTGAAGGAGGTTTGGATCTGACCGTTCGGATAGTAAGTCTGGTATTGCGACGATACGTTCATAGACATCCTGGTAGGTTGGCGTTGATGGGGAATGTGGCGGTGCCGCAATGCGTGCCAACGAGCACTGCGGCGCGTGTATCTCGCCACGTAGATATTCTCCGACTATGCGATTTGCATCGGTGATGCACACGTATGCGAGATGCAAATCAGCCGGGAGCGGCAGGCGTAGAGCTACGCCTGCCTGTTGTCCGGATCGTTCGTGTCGTCCGCGTGAGCTAGCGCGACTGCGCGTGCGACTGCCCGGCCTGCGCATGCGGCTGCGTTAGCGCACTGACGATCGCAAACACGATCACGTTCAAGGTCAGCGCCACGAAGCCGATGTTCACGTCCTTCAATACGTCCGGCAAAAACGGCAGCAACTGCCCGACGCTCAAATGCATGATGGTTGTCACCGCAACCATCAGCACGCCGACCGCGATGCCGCAAAATGCCCCTTGTTTCGTGGCGCGATTGCGCGCGGCGAGACTGCACACCACAGCCGGGAACAACTGCGTGACGAAGTTGTAACCCATCAGCAGCAGCGCGACGATGGTTTCGCCGCCGTGCAGCGTGAACAGCACCGCGACCAGCGCGACGACCGGCACCATGAAGCGCGCGATCTTGGCCACGCGCGCATCGGAGGCATCGCGCTGTAGCAGGCCGCGATACACGTCGTTGGCGAGCAGCGTCGACGCGGTGGTCAGAATCATCGAGCCCGGCACCAGCGCGGTCAGCACGCCCGCCGCGCCGACCACACCGACGAACCACGGGTCGAAGGTCTGGAGCGTCAGCCGGAATAGCGAAAGATCGATATTGCCGCCGGTCAGCCCCGGCACCTTCAGCGTCGCCGCGAAGCCGCAGAAGAACACGAACAGCAGGATCAGCTGATAGATCGGCAGCACCATCGCGTTGCGCCGGAAGATGCGTTCGTCCTTAGCGGTGAACACCGAGCCGAACGTGTGCGGCCACATGAAGAAGCCGAGTGCGGTCAGCAGCACAGTGGACTGGAACCACACCACACTCGAACTGGCGCCCTTGTCGGGGAACGTCAGAAAGCCAGGCCGTGCCGCGTCGATTGCATGGAACATGTTGCCGAGGCTGCCGTAATGATGGATCGGCAGGTAGATGCCGAGAAACAGCACGACGCCGAGAATCAGCAGGTCCTTGACCACCGAGTTCCATGCCGAGCCGCGCACGCCTGACGCCATCACGTACACCGTCACCACCGCCGCGCCGATCCAGATCGCCGCGGTCGACGAGATCGCGCCGTACGAGGTGGTCGCGACGATGATGCCGAGCCCTTTGAGTTGCAGCACCAGATACGGAATCAGCGCTGCGACGCCCACCAGCGCAACCAGCACGCCGAGCGTTTCGCTGTCGTACTTGCGCGCGAAAAAGTGCGGTTGGGATACCAGCCGATGGGTCTTCGCATAGCGCCACACCGGCGGCAGCAGCCAGTACGACAGCACATAGGCGAGCGTTGCATACGCGAGGATGTAATACACGGGCGCGCCTTTGCCATAGGCGAAACCGCTGCCGCCGAGAAACGTGAAGGTGGTGTAGATCTCGCCGGCCATCAGCAGGAACACGAAGGCGGTGCCGAAACTGCGGCCGCCGACGGTCCATTGTTCGAGGCTCATGTCGTGGCCGCGGCGGGCACGTATGCCGAGATACAGCGCAAACAGCGTGACCGCGACGATGATCAGAAGTGCGCTGCTCATGAGCGGTCCTCCGTGGGGCGACCATCTACGGGGCGGCCGTCCGCTATGGGTTCGCGGTTGGCCGGATCGAGCCTGTAGACGACTGCCATGATGACCGCGGTGAGTACCACCCACATCACGATCCACGCGAGCACAAGCGGCATGCCCAGCACCAGCGGTTCGACACGATTGACGAACGGAACGCCGAGCAGAATGCCGATGAACGGCAGCACGGCCAGCAGACGGAAGGACATCGGGCAACTCCTCGTACTCAGGCTACGTTTGGGGTTGATACGCGTCGCTACGGCCTTGCAAGCAAGGCCCGGACCGACTGTATGCCCGGGCGCGGGCTTGCGTAAAGCGAATCAAAAATATGAGCGCTGTGCCCGCACGCTGTGCTGGCGCGTTACGCTATGCGATACGTTGATCTTTGCGGCGCATGAAGGCATATTGAAAGAACATCGTGCCTATGCTTCACAGATGCTTTAATCATCACAAAACCAATCAACAAAGCCAGTCACAAGCCAATGACAAGCAGCCTGATCGCCGACATCCTGTTCGGTTTCACCGCATTGATCAGCATCATCAATCCGTTTGCTATCGCGTTCGTGTTTCTCGACCGCACCGAGTCGTTAAGCCGCGACGAACGCGCGGCGCTGGCACGGCGTGTGTCGATCAACGCGTTGATCGTGCTGCTGGTGGCGTTCTTCGCCGGCACGCCGGTGCTGCATTTCTTCGGCATCTCGATCGAGGCGTTGCGCATCGGCGGGGGCCTCGCGGTCGCGGTCAGCGCCTGGAACATGCTGAACGCGCCGGAGACGCGTAACGAACAGGCCGCCGGCAAGCCGGTCGACCCGGAAAACGCGATGTCCAAAGCTTTCTTCCCGCTGACAATGCCGCTCACCACCGGCCCCGGCACGCTTGCTACCGCGATCGCATTGAGCGCGAGCCGCTCGCACAAGCTGTCCGAATTCCTGTTGTCGTCGCTCGCATCGGTGGTGATCTCGGTGCTTGTCGTGCTTGTCATTTATTTCACGTACAGTCGCTCCGCCTACATCGCTCACTTCCTCGGCAAGGAGGGGACGCGAGTCGCGTTGCGGGTGTCGGCGTTTCTGCTGCTTTGCATCGGCGTGCAGATCATGTTGACCGGCATTTCGGCGTTCCTCGGGCCGCTGGTGGCCTATCGGGGCGCGCCGTAGCAGCACCTTGGTGCAGCGCGCAAGATGCCGTGGCGACGCAAGGGCAGTCTTCTTTGTCGAGGAGGTGAATCATGTGTCGCTGGCTGGCTTACACAGGCAATCCGATCCAGCTCGAAACCGTATTGTTTCGGGCGAAGCATTCGCTGATCGATCAGAGTCTGCATTCGCGATTGGGGCATACCACCACCAATGGCGATGGCTTCGGCGTCGGCTGGTACGGGCATCCAACCGATATCCCGTTTCGCTACCGATGCGCGCAGCCCGCGTGGAGCGACCGCAATCTGCGCGACGCCGCGCGTGCCGTGCGCGCGCCGCTGTTCGTCGCGCATATCCGCGCGGCGACCGATACGCCGGCCCAGGAAACCAACTGCCATCCGTTTCGCTACGGCCGGTGGCTGTTCATGCACAACGGCCTCGTGCGCGAATATCCGAAACTGCGCCGCGACCTGATGATGGCGATCGACGCGGACCTGTTCGCCTCGATTGAAGGCTCGACCGATTCGGAAGTGCTGTTCTTCCTCGCGCTCAGCTTCGGTCTCGAGCTCGATCCGGTCGAGGCGCTCGAGCGGATGGCGGGCAGCGTCGAGGAAACCGCGCGCCGCCGCGGCGTGGCCGAGCCGCTGAATATGACCGTGTGCGCGACCGACGGCGAGCGTATCGTCGCGGTACGCTATTCGAGCGAGCGGCAGTCGCGCTCGCTGTTTCACAGTGCTTCGATGCGGCATCTACATGAGCTTTATCCGGACGATCCGCGCATCGAGGCCGTCGGTGAAGACGCATTTCTGGTACTGTCTGAACCGCTCGTCGACTTGCCCGGATGGTGGGAAGAGATTCCGGAAGGGACGGCGATCGTCGCTAAAAACGGGGTAATCGAGCAGCGCACATTCAATCCGCATATTCAATGACGGGCATCGTTTTTCGTCTGTATGCGTGGAATGTAAAGAAGCGGCGCAAACCTGGCGTAAACCCGGGTGCAAGAAATGCGCAATGCTGCCGATGTTGCATTGATGAATCGCCAAGAGAGCGTAATCCGGATGATCGACAGTGAGCACAACAGTGAGCACGGTAGCCGCAGCTACAGGTCGAGCGTAGCCGCGCAAGTGCTGGAGTCTGAACGCAACGTCGTGCGGCTGCTGACGCGCAGCACGCCGTTGCCCGATCTGCTTGCAGAAGTGTGCCGGCGCGCCGAGACCTTGCTGGGCGACGGCGCGTCCTGCACCGTGCTGGTGCTCGGCACCGACGGGCGGCACGCCAAGGTCGGCGCCGCGCCGTCGCTGCCGATCGAGTTTCACGACGCGCTAAGCCGCTTCGAGATCGGACCCGAGATGGGTTCGTGCGGCACGGCGATGTACGAGCGACGCATGGTGGTCGCAGAGGACATCGAGAAAGATCCGCTATGGGCGGAATTTCGGCATCTCGTGCGGCCGCACGGCCTGCGCGCCTGCTGGTCGATTCCATTCGAAGACGAAGCGGGCAGCGTGCTCGGTGCATTCGCGGTGTACTACCGCGCGCCACGCCGGCCGACCGACGTCGAAGAAACGATTCTGCGCGACATCGGCCGCAGCGTTGGCCTCGCGATCCACCAGGACCGGCTGCAGCAGCGCCTCGCGCAAAGCGAGGAGCATCATCGCCTGGTGGTCGATCACCTGAACGAAGGCATCGTCGTGCAATTGCGCGGCGGCGAAGTGCTGGCCTGCAATCCAAGCGCGATGCGCATGCTGCGCGCCACGCCGTCGATCGTCGGCAGCAACATCTATTCGGTGATGCTGCGCGCGCGCCGCGAAGACGGCTCGGTGATCGAGACGCCGGACCGGCCGACCCGCCAGGTATTCGCCAGCGGCAAGCCGATGCTCGGGCTGACGCTGGCGCTCGACCTGTACAACGGCGAAACCATCTGGGTGACCGCGAATGTCGTACCGGTCTTCAAGCCGGGTGAGAGCGAAGCGCACGCGGTGCTGATCTCGTTCAACGACATCGGGCCGGTGCGCGCGGCGCAGCAACAGCTCAAGTATCTGGCGACGCGCGATTCGCTGACGGGTCTGTTCAACCGCGCGTATCTGTCGGACCGCATGCGCGAGCTGCTCGAGCCGGCCGAACGCGGCCTGCACGTGCCGCGCGTCGCGGTGCTGTTCATCGACCTCGACGGCTTCAAGAAGGTCAACGATACCGGCGGTCACGACGCCGGCGACGCGTTGCTGCGCAGCGTGGCGCGACGGCTCGCGGCCTGCGTGCACAAAGGCGACACGCTGGCGCGGGTCGGCGGCGACGAGTTCGTGATCATCGTGTCCGGCTATGAAAGCGCTGCGCATCTGACCGCGCTCGCGCGCCAGGTGATCGAGACCATCGCGATGCCGTTCGCGGTGGCGGACAACGAGTATTACCTCGGCGCGTCGATCGGCATCAGCGTGTTTCCGGAAGACGGGCGCGATGCGATCACGCTGATGCGCAATGCCGATTCGGCGATGTATCAGGCCAAGCTGCGCGGCCGCAACGGCTTTGAATTTTTCACGAAGGAACTGCAGCGACAGTTGCAACGGCGCTTCATGATCGAGCAGGCGCTGCGGCGCGCGCTCGGTGCGGACGAGTTGCGGCTCGTCTATCAGCCGATCGTCGACGGCACCAGCGGCCGTACGGTCGGCGCCGAAGTGTTGATGCGCTGGCGCAGCAGCGAACTGGGCGACGTGTCGCCGGCCGAATTCATTCCGGTTGCCGAAGACACCGGCCTTATCATTACGCTCGGCCGCTGGCTGCTCGAGCGCGCGTGCGAACAGGCGGCGCAGTGGCGCAGGACCGTCGCGCCCGATCTGATGATCGCGGTGAACCTGTCGCCGCGCCAGTTCAACGACGACCTGGTGCAGGAAGTCGCGCAGTGCCTGGTGGCCGCCGGGCTCGCGCCGGAGGCGCTCGAACTCGAGATTACCGAAGGCCTGCTGATGAGCGAGCGCGCACCGGTGATGCCGATTTTGACATCGCTGACACGGATGGGGGTGCGCATTTCAGTGGACGACTTCGGCACCGGTTATTCGTCGCTGTCGTATCTGAAGCGCTTTCCGCTGCACAACCTGAAGGTCGACCGCTCGTTTGTTGCGGGCTTGCCGGATCACCGCGACGCGGTGGCGATCACGCATGCGGTGATCGCGATGGCGCATTCGCTCGGCATGGACGTTACCGCGGAAGGCGTCGAGACCTCGGCGCAGGCCACCTATCTGCGCTCGATCGGTTGCGACCGGCAACAGGGGTATCTGTTCGGCAGGCCGATCGACGCGGGGGAGTATACGCAGATGCTGCATGAGATCGCGGGGCGCGAAGGGACGGGGTTGCCTGCGTGAGGGGGGCGCTCTCTGAGCGCAAGCAAGTATCGTTGGTATCGCCCGGCGAGACAGCCGACCCATCGGCGGCGTACTTGCATAAGTTATCACTCGATGATAACATTCAGCCCATGACCAATCGAGATCGAAGCTTGGACACCCTGCTCGAGTTGGACGGAGTGGGGTATGCCGTCGATCACACTGGGTGTTGCTGGGTGAAATTTGAAGTGAAACGGGTCGCTGCGTCGCCAGAGCGGCCGCACGGGCTGAAGTATTCGATGACACTGCACGATGAAACGGGTGCTCGCCTGTTGGGATTCGATAACGCGCATCCGGTTCGAGAAGGTTCAGGCCCCGGTGCACGTACGCGGATCGAGTATGACCACAAGCATTCCGGCGAGCGTATCCGGTTTTACGATTACGCAGATGCCGTGACGTTAGTAGCAGACTTCTGGGCCGAAGTGGAAGCGGTGATGAAGGAAAGGAGCGAAAGCGATGATTGACGAACACATCCTGAAAATCGGGATTGCCCCCATGGAGCAATTCAAGGCGCGGACAATGGCAATCGCGCGGGGCGAATACAAGCCGTCGCCCGATGAGCCGAAGATCTGGTTCTCGTCGCCTGAGTCGTTCGCGCAGGTGCTGTCGGGAAAGAATCAGGCGTTGCTCGCGTTGATCGCGAAGACGAACCCGGCATCGTTGACGGAGTTAGCCGAGACATCGGGCCGGGCCAAGTCCAACCTGTCGCGCACGCTTAAGACGATGGAGCGATACGGCATCGTGCACTTCGAGAAGGGTGATGGCCGGGAAGTCGCTCCACGGGTGAATTACTCGGGAATCCGCCTCGAAATGTCGTTCGCGTAGCCAGCGACAACAGAACCTGGCGTAACTGGCGCAGCAGAGCGGCACCGTTGATGCGACCAACCCGATCCGTCAGGAGCCGCCATGCCGTTCAAATTCTTGCATAGTGCTGCGATCGAAGCCGCGCTCGAGGGTGCGACCCGCCAGTATCTGGCCGGCGCACTGCAACTGCCGCAGGCGCTCGCGCATCTTCACGACACGGATGTCGAGATCGGCCTCTCCGACTATGCGCAGCACGCTTTCGAGCCCGCGCATCGCCACACACGCGCGAAGGAATACCAGTACGTGCTGCGTGGCATGACCGAGTATCAGGATGTCGACAGCGGTGAAGTGCATCGTTTCACAAGCGGCGACTTCTATGTGATCGAGCCGGGCACGGCTTATATTCAGCGCATCAAACGCGATACGCGCATCCTGTTCATCAAGTATCCGGCCGGCAACGACAAGCAGGCGGTCGACGTGCAGGAGACGCTGGCTGCATGGGCACGCGAACCGCTGCGGGTCTCGCGCGTCGATCTGGATGCACGCAAAGAGGCGCCCGCGGCGAACTCGCTGAAGCCCGCGGTGGCGGTGGCCGTGTTCGATGCCGGGCAACGGCTGCTGCTCGTCAAACGGCGCGACAGCGGCTTTTGGGCGATGCCGGGCGGCACGATGGAGTTGTCCGATTCGCTTGAGTCATGTGCGCGGCGCGAGGTGCGCGAAGAGACCGGTATCGACGTCGCGATTACCGGCATGATCGGCACCTACACGGATCCCGCAACGATCATCGCGTACTCGGACGGCGAAGTGCGCCGCGAATTTTCGATTCTGCTTGCAGCAAGCACGAAAGACGCGTCGGACCACGCGCTGGTGCACGACGACGAATCGACCGACGTGCAATGGGTGAAGCTCGATGAACTCACGCGCTACCCGATGGTCGCCGCGCAGGCGCGCCGCGTGAGCGATGTGCTTGCGTGGGTGACCCGCCACGCGGTGTTTATCCGCTAGACCTGCGCGGTGGCGCCCGCTTCAGCGCTGCCATCCGACACGCTGATCCGATAGTGCGCAACCGCCTGCTCGAGATTGTGGAACATCCGTTCGCGGCCAAGCGCGACGCCCAACGGCGAGCGCTGCACCAGATCCAGCACATTCGGATTCATCGCCGCCAGCCATAGCGCAATGCCGCGATGGCGCAGCCGCTGTTCGGCATCGGCGAAGGTTTTCAGCGCGGTGTATTCGATATCGAATACACCGCTCATGTCGATGATCACCGTCTTTGGGCTGGCCGCCGCGATCAGATGCTGGATCTTGATGCTGACGTGCTGCACGTTCGCGAAGTACATGCGGCCTTCGGGCAGCAACAGCAGCAGCCCGGCGAACGATTCGTCGTGCGGGTGGGCGGCGGACACCGGCCGGAACACGTTGGTGCCGGGCTTGCGCGCGAGCACATAAACCGGCGGGTCCGACACCTGATGCGCAAGCGCGATCAACGACACGACAATTGCGACCAGAATGCCTTGCAACGTGCCGAGCACCACCACGCCTGCCAGCGCGACCAGCGCCCAGACCAGCTCCATGCGCCGCACTCTTGCGATCGCGCGAAACTCGGCTACGTCGAACAGTCCGACCGAGTAGACGATCACGACTGCGGCGAGCACTGCGTGCGGAATCAGGCCGATATACGGCGATAGCAGCAACATCGCAGCAAGTGCGACGGCCGCAGTCACCAGCCCAGCCGCCTGGCTGCGCGCGCCGGCGCGGCGGTTGACTGCTGTTTGCGTGGTGCCGCCGCCGGCAGGCATCGAGCCGCACAGCGCGCCGGCGAGATTCGCGATGCCGGTGGCGAACAGTTCGCGATTGGCGCGCGGCGTCGGCTCACCGTGCTGCACAAACGCGCGGCCCGCGGCGGTGGTTTCCGTGAAACTCATCAACGCCATACCCAGCGCGATTGGCCACAGCGTATGGACCAACGACATCGACGGCAAGGTCAATGCGGGCAGGCCGGTCGGCACAAAGCCGACGGTTTCGACACCGTGCGCCTGCAGTCCAAGCAAACTGGACGCAAGCATCGCGCCGCCCACCGCAACCAGCGGTGCGGGCACGCGCGGCACGAAGCGCCGCAGCAGCGCGAGCGTGACGATCGTCAGCACCGCCACCACGACGGTTGGCGGCGACGCATGCGGCGCGTGCGCCACGATCTCCATCACGTCGCGAAAGAATTCGCCTTTGGCGAAATGAATGCCGAGCAGCTTCGGCAACTGATCGACGAAGATGACCACCGCAATGCCCGCCTTGAAGCCGATCAGCACCGGCTCGGAAATGAAATCGGCGACAAAGCCGAGGCGCAGCAGCGAGCCGAGCATCAGCAGCAGGCCGACCAGCACACCGAGTGTGGCGGCAGCGGCGAGCAGCTCCATGTGGGTGCCGCCCGGCGCCGCGTGCGCGAGTGCGCTGGTGGTCAGAATCGCCAGCGTGGTGGTGGTGCTGACGCTGAGCGCGCGCGAGGTGCCGAACAACGCATAGATCACCGCGGGCACGAACGCGGTGTAGAGGCCGGCTTCGATCGGCAGGCCGGCGAGCGTCGCATAGGCGAGGCCGTTCGGGATCACCACCGCGGACGCCGTCAGGCCGGCGCTCAGATCGGCGCGCAGCCATGGCCGGCGGTAGCGGCGCAGCCACTCGGGCAATGGTAGCCATGCGGGGCCGGAGGCAGCGATCGTGGCGGGCGTGGCGACGCCCGGTGCGTCAACGCCCGGCGTACCGACGCCCGACGTACCGACGCCCGACGTATCGACGCCCGGCGTATCGACGCGCGGCGCGTCAGCGCCCGACGCATCGTGCAAAGGATCATGCGACATAACGGGAACGTACGAAACAGATCGAAACAGCGCGGAATATTGCGCGAGATACAGCTCAAAACGCGGCGCAAAAAGACAGCTCAAAACATACGCGCGTTGCCGCGCCCGCGGCAACGCCCCATGTTAGCCGTTATGCGTGCGCTGCTTCAGAACTTTTCGGGTACGTACTTGAACGGATAGTCGGGCTCCACATAGCCGCCGCGCTTTTGCCGTTTCGGCAGCGTAACCTTCGGCCGCGGCATCGCCTTGTACGGAATGCTGCCGAGCAGATGGCTGATCAGGTTGAGCCGCGCGCGTTTTTTGTCGTCGGAGCGGACCACGTGCCACGGCGCCACGCCGCTATCCGTTTCGACGAACATATCGTCGCGCGCACGCGAATACTCGTACCAGCGCTCATACGAGCGCAGGTCCATCGGCGACAGCTTCCAGATTTTGCGCGCGTCGTTAATGCGTGCCTCGAGCCGGCGCGTCTGCTCCGGCTCGCTCACTTCAAGCCAGTATTTGAGCAGGATGATGCCCGATGCGATGATCGCGCGCTCGATCAGCGGCACGCTCTTCAGGAACATCTTCGCCTGATCTTCGGTGCAAAAGCCCATCACGCGCTCGACGCCGGCCCGGTTGTACCAGCTGCGATCGAACAGCACGATCTCGCCGGCCGCGGGCAGATGCGGCAGATAGCGCTGCACGTACATCTGCGATTTCTCGCGATCGGTGGGCGCGGGCAGCGCGATCACGCGGAATACGCGTGGGCTCACGCGTTCGGTGATCGCCTTGATCGTGCCGCCTTTGCCGGCACCGTCGCGGCCCTCGAACACGACGCAGACTTTCGCGCCGGTCTGCACGACCCATTCCTGCAGTTTGACCAGCTCGACGTGAAGGTGCTCGAGCTCCTTCTCGTACTGCTTGTTCTTCAGTTTTTCCGGCGCTTCGACGCCGCTGGCCGCGCCGGCCTTTGCCGATTTTTTGTCAGCCATCGCCTTGCCTCCGAAAACAGTCATACGGATACGGCTTTCGTTCCGTAAAGATTCCGTATCGAGTATGGGCGCGGCCTGGCAGCGCCGCAACTGGACTTTGGTCCAATACAGCGGGCGCTGCGAAGCACGCTTTCGGCACTATCCGTGCGTCAGCATTTGGCGGGCGC
Source organism: Paraburkholderia jirisanensis (assembly GCF_054782355.1). Taxonomy (NCBI): domain Bacteria; kingdom Pseudomonadati; phylum Pseudomonadota; class Betaproteobacteria; order Burkholderiales; family Burkholderiaceae; genus Paraburkholderia; species Paraburkholderia jirisanensis. Next base: position 257,344 of record NZ_BAAGSQ010000025.1, read on the forward strand.
GGTCTTTTCGGTTGCGTGCGCATGCAGTTGCGGCGGCTTCGCGTTGCCGCCGTGCTGCTCCAGATACTTGCACGCATTGATGATGTCGCGGCCGAGCGTGCATGCCACGTTGTGGTTGATATGCGGACGCAGCACCACGCGCAAACTCATCACCTCCTCGGCATCGGGCGGCATCGAGTAGGCAGACAGCACCCAGCCTTTCTCGCGCACCTTGTTCGAGACGTCGAACTCGTTGAAGTTTTTCACCTTGCTGTCGAGCGTGACCGCCACCACTGGAATGCGCTGCGTTTCGTTCATGATCGTGAAATAACCGCTGTCCACCAGCAGCTTGCGCAGCATGATCGCGTTGTTCAGCGTGTGCTGCATCACACGCCGGTAGCCGTCGAAGCCGAGGCGCAGAAACTGGTAATACTGCACCGCGATCTGAAAGCCGTTGCGGCTGAAATTCAGCGTCGCGGTGGGCATCTCGCCGCCCAGATAGTTGACGTAGAACACGAGGTCTTCGTTGAACACCTTGCGCTCGCGGAAAACCACCCAGCCGAGCCCCGGTGGCGTCAGCCCATACTTGTGCCCCGACGCGTTGATCGATTGCACGCGCGGCAGCCGGAAGTCCCACGGATAGTCGGGATACAGGAACGGGTTGACGAAGCCGCCGGACGCACCGTCGATATGCATCGGAATCGAAATGCCGGTGCGTTGCTCGTAGGCGTCGAGCCAGTCGTGAATCTGCTGGATGTCGTCGTCTTCACCGGTAAAGGTCTGCCCCGCGATCGCCACGACCGCGATCGTGTTCTCGTCGACGTACTGGTCGAGATGCTCGGCGGTGAGCCTGTAGTTGCCGGGCTTTAGCGGCACGATGCGTGGTTCGACGTCGAAGTAGCGCAAGAACTTCTTCCACACGATCTGCACGTTGCCGCCCGTCACCATGTTGGGCCGCGTCGCGTCCTTGCCCTCGCGTTCGCGCTTTTGCCGCCAGTTCCATTTGTGCGCGAGCCCCGCCAGCATGCACGCTTCGGATGAGCCGACCGTCGCGGTGCCGTATACGTCGACACCTTGCGGTCCATGCCACAGCTCGTGTAGCCAGCGCACCATGCGCGTCTCCATCGCGAACAGCTGCGGATACATGTCGTGGTCGATGTAGTTCTTGAAGATATTGCGGCGCGCGGTTTCGGCAGCCTCTGGCTCCGCAAAGGTCGTCACGAACGACGACATGTTCAGCATCGGATTCGTGTCGGTCCATTCGTCGCTGATCACCAGCGCCGACGCGGCCCGCGCAGACATCCCGCTTTTCGGGAACGCGTTCTCCGGCACTTCATAGTTGAACTCGTCGTACGGCGTGACTTTTTCGATCGGGGTCTCCATGAATCGCTCCTTGGGTTGTCCGTGAGTGGTTCCATGCGTTGCTTGATGACTGGTTGCGGCAACAACGATGCACGACCGGTCAGGCACGGCCGGTCAGGCGCGGCCGGTCAGGCCAGCAGCATCACGATAATCATTCCCCAGATGGTCAGCAGCGTATTGCCGACCGCGTAAGTCACCGTGTAGCCGAGCCCGGGCACCTGGCTTTTCGCAGCGTCGCAGATCATGCCGAGCGCGGCGGTGGTGGTGCGCGCGCCGGCACAGACGCCGAGCAGAATTGCCGGGTGGAAGTGGAACACGTACTTCGCGATGAACATGCCGAGAATCAGCGGCACTGCGGTCGCGGCGATGCCCCACAGGAACAGGCTGATGCCGAGCTGCTGCAGCCCGGCGACGAAGCCCGGCCCCGCGGTGATGCCGACCACCGCGATAAACACGTTCAGTCCGACTGAATTCATGAACCAGATCGTCGGTTCGGGAATGCGGCCGAAGGTCGGGTGAATCGCGCGCAGCCAGCCGAACACGATGCCGGCGATCAGCGCGCCGCCTGCGGTGGACAACGTAATCGGCACCGCGCCGATCTGCAGCACCAGTGCGCCGACCAGCGCACCGAGCGTGATCGCAAAGCCGATAAAGGCGACGTCGGCGGCGTTGCTCGGACGGTCGATCACGCCAAGCACTTTCGCGGCTGCGCTGGTGTCCTGGGTGCGGCCGACCAGCATCACCGTGTCGCCGCGATGCAGTTTGGTGCTCGGCAGTACCGGAATCGGCGTCTCGGTCGGGCCGCGCTTGATACGGCGGATATACACGCCACGCGCACCCGGCAATTTGCCGAGTTCATGCAGGGTCTGGCCTTCGACCGCCTTGTTCGTCACGTAGACGTCGACCCCTTCGGCGGGCACCGCCAGCAGTTCGGGGTCGTCGACTTCAGTGCCGCTCGCGCCCAGCAATGCGACCAGCTGTTCGCGCTGGCCGACGATCGCGATTACGTCGCCGGCTTGCAATACGGTATCGATGCGCGCCTCTTCGATCGTGCCGCCGCGCCGGATCCGCTCGATATAGAGGCGCGTGCCGTCGGGCTGCAGCGCCTCTGTTTCGCTGACGCTCAAGCCCACCACGCGACCGCCGGGCGGAATGCGGTAAGCGCGCAGTTCGTACTGGTGCCACGCCTGTCCCGCGCCTCCCAGTTCCTTCGCGCCGCCAAGGCTCGCCTCATATTCCTTGCAGGCGGCCACGAGATCGATGCCGAGCAGCTTCGGTCCGAGCGACGCGAGAATCAGCGCGGACCCCACGGTGCCGAAGATATAGGTCACTGCATATGCAGTAGGCATCGCATCGAGCAGCGCCTTGTTCTGGTCGGCGGGCAGCGCGAGGCGGTTGATCGCATCGGTCGCGAGCCCCATCGACGCCGAGATGGTCTGCGAGCCGGCGAACAGGCCGACCGCCGAGCCGAGATCGTAGCCGGCCAGTTTCGCGGCAAGCACGGGCGCCGCGAGACACAGCACGCACTGAATCACCGAAAACAGCGCCTGCGGCAGGCCGTCTTTAGCAATACCGCGCACGAATTGCGGACCGACTCCATAACCGACGGCGAACAGAAACATCAGAAAGAACACCGATTTGACGTTCGGCGAAATCGTGATGCCGAGCTGCCCGATCGCGATGGCCGCCAGCAGCGTGGCGGTGACCGCGCCGAGGCTGAAACCCTTGAAGCTTTTTCCGCCCACCCAGTAGCCGATACCGAGCGACAGGAAAATCGCGATCTCGGGATAGTGTCGAAGTGTTTCCGCAAACCAGTTCATGCTCGGCTCCTCGTCGTTGAGTGTTGTAGAGACGTGCAAACCTGACCGCGCGAGAGGGCAGCTCCGCGCAGCGGGAATCCGGTGAAGTGACACTGCGCCGGACGATGTGCCGTGGCCGCGGCACTGCTGATCCGGCGGGGACTGTGGCGCGCCTTGTCAGTTGGCTTGGCGCGACGCGTTATGCATAGAAGTGCTGCGGGCGTAAGAAATGGCCGATGCAATTGCGCGGGCCGGCCCAATGTCGTACCTGATTAGTAACCGATCGTCAGCGATGGTCAGTATAGGCAACTGGATTCGATTATTCCAAACTGAAAGACATGACGCTTAGTTCCACGGAATGTCATATTGGTTTTTTGGCGCGTTGTTTCCGCCGTGCGTCAGCATGAGACCTTGGTCCAATTGATCTCGCGAGCGGCACTGCAACAAAATGGATGAGCAGCGTGTTTGCGTGCGCGTTTGAGTACTCATTTGCGTCAGCTGTTTGCGCACCTTTTGCGCTAGCGCAGCATTTGTGCGTTGTTTCGCGCTGTTTCATTGACATCGCGATGCCACCCGCTTCATATACGTTACACGGCACGCGCAGGTGCGCTCGTGGCCGGGCATGCGTGCGTGACGGACGCACGCTGCCGGTTCTGCGCGGCACTCACCGCTCTCCGATCGCGAGGTTCACGTAATGAACGCAGCTACTCAGTTCGCTCATAGTCAGCAGGTCGGCGCGCGCGTCGCGCGGGTCTTCCAGAAACGCGCGGAACTGGCGCAGCAGCATTTCAGCAAACGCCTGAATGATGCACTCGATGTCACACCTGCCGGCGAATCCAGCGCCGCGGAGCATAGCGCCGCACCGACGAGTGCAGCCTTCCCGTTGACGTCGCTGAACCCACTCGCTGCGTGTTACTACACGCTCGACCTGCTGCAGCGAAGCGTGCTGTTCTGGGACACGTTGCGCCAACGCGGCAACCATTTCGTCGAGCAGACCGCGCGCGGCCTGCAGCCGGTGCTGCATTTCGACTACGACGTCGTGCTCGACGGCCGCTCGTTCGAGCGCCCGGTCAACTACGCGCTGCTATGCATCCGCGCACCGCAAGGCATGACTATCGATGCCGGCAAGCGCCCATACCTGATCATCGATCCGCGCGCGGGGCACGGTCCCGGCATCGGCGGTTTCAAGGACGATTCACAGGTCGGTGTGGCGCTGCGCGCCGGCAGCCCGGTGTACTTCGTCGTGTTCTATCGCGACCCGGAACCCGGTCAGACCATGCTCGACGTTTGCGCGGCCGAGCAGCGCTTCGTGAAGAAAGTGCGTGAACTGCATCCGGACAGCCCAAAGCCTGCGATCGTCGGCAACTGCCAGGGCGGCTGGGCCGCGATGATGCTCGCCACGTCCGACCCGGATGACACCGGCCCGATCGTGATCAACGGCGCGCCGATGGCGTACTGGAGCGGCGCATGGAGCGAAGGCGAAGGCGACAACCCGATGCGTTACGCGGGCGGCATGCTGGGCGGCACGTGGCTTGCGTCACTGGCGGCAGATCTCGGTAACGGCAGGTTCGACGGTGCGTATCTGGTGCAGAACTTCGAGAACCTGAATCCGGCCAACAGCCTGTGGGACAAGTACTACCATCTGTTCGACAAGGTCGATACCGAGCCGCCGCGCTTTCTCGAGTTCGAGCGCTGGTGGGGCGGTTATTACCTGATGAACCGCGATGAAATCGAATGGATCACGCGCAATCTGTTTGTCGGCAACAAGCTGTGGGCGGGTGAGGTGCGCGGCACTGGCGGAGCGGCGTTCGACCTGCGCGAGATCCGCTCGCCGATCGTGCTGTTCGCGTCGCTGGGCGACAACATCACGCCGCCGCAGCAGGCCTTCAACTGGGTTACCGATATCTACGAAAGTACCGACGAGATCAAGGCGCGCGGCCAGGTGATCATCGGGTTGATGCACAAAAGCATCGGGCATCTGGGCATTTTCGTGTCCGGCAAGGTCGCGAAGAAGGAGCATGCGCAGATCGTCTCGGTGCTCGAGGCGATCGAGGCCATGCCACCCGGACTGTACGGCATGGAAATCGCCGAGCGGAAAAACACGAACGGTCACACCGAATACGACGTGTCGTTCCGCGAGTATCGGCTCGAAGACATTACCGCGCACTTCAACCGCTTCAAGCGGGTCGACGAAGTGCCGTTCAAGGCGGTCGAGCAGGTATCCGGATTCAATCAGCGTGCTTATGAGTTGTTTGCGCAACCTTTCGTACAGGCCTGGTCGAACGAGACGAGCGCGGCGCTGTTGCGCCAGTTTCATCCGTTGCGCGCGCAACGCTGGATGTTTTCGGATATGAACCCGTGGCTGGCATGGCTCGGCCCGGCGGCGAACGCGGTGCGTGCCGCGCGTGGCGAGGCGGAACACGTAAGCCCCATGCGCGAGGCGGAGCACCGCGGCGCAGAGATGATCAGCGCGTCGCTCGATTTTTACCGCGCATTGCGCGATGCGGCCACTGAAAGTATTTTTTTCGGCATCTACGGTAATCTGTTTTCCGCGTACGCTGCAGACAAGGAGCCGGCGCACGAAGGGCATGAAGTGCACGCGCCGCTGGCGGGCGACCCGCGCGAACTGCCGTTCGTCAAGGAAGCGCTGGCTGCGGTCGAACAGGGCGGTTATGCCGAAGCTGTCGCGCGCATTGCATGCCTGCTTGCGCGCCATGGCGAACCGTTGCCGCTTGCGCGGCTCGCGTTGCGCAAGGAACTGGCGCACGAGTACGCAGATTATCTGCCGGTGCTCGAATATGACGCGTGGCGGCGCATGCGCGGCGAGCAGGAGATCATCGTGCGCTATGCGCCCGAGGCTGCGCTCGCCACGCTGCCGCTGCTGCTCGACGACGCAGGCGATCGCAAGCGGCTGCTTGCGCTGCTCGAGCGTCTCGAGCACGACGAGCGCGTACAGGGCCTGGCGCCGAATGCTGCGCAACTGGCGATGGTCGAACGGGTGCGCGCGCTGTTGCCGGTGAAGGCGAGCCGCAATCATCAGCGTCCGCCCACTGCATCGATGCATTGAACGCTGGCCCGGCGCATAACACGGGGGCCGGTCCGCTGGATCCGACAGGCCGGCGCTGCACGCGTTGCACGCGTTGCACGCGCCGGCCGCCTGCGAGGACTCATACATGGAACGTCAGCATGACAAGTATCAGCGGCTGATCGACTTCTGCAAATCGCTGCCACCCACGCCAACCGCGGTCGCGCATCCGTGCGACCCGAGTTCGCTGCGCAGCGCGGTAGAAGCGGCGCAAATGGGGCTGATCGCGCCGCTGCTGGTTGGCCCGCGCGAACGCATCTTCGCCGTGGCCGAACAGTGCGAGCTCGATATTGCGGGCTATCCGCTGATCGATGCGCCGTTCAGCCATGCATCCGCGGCGCTCGCGGTGCAGCAGGTGCGCGAAGGGCGGGCCGCCGCGCTGATGAAGGGCAGCCTGCATACCGACGAACTGATGGCCGCGGTGGTGAGCCGCGAAGCAGGCCTGCGCACCGCGCGGCGCATCAGCCATTGCTTTGTGATGGACGTGCCCGGTCATGCGAACCCGCTAATCATCACCGATGCGGCAATCAACATCGCACCGACGCTCGAAGACAAAGTCGACATCCTACAGAACGCGATCGACCTCGGCCATGCGCTGAAATTCGATGAGGTGCGGGTCGCAATCCTGTCGGCAATGGAAACGGTCAATCCGAAAGTGCCGTCGACCATCGAGGCCGCGGCGCTGTGCAAGATGGTCGATCGCAAGCAGATCACCGGTGCGCTGGTCGACGGACCGCTCGCACTCGATAACGCGATCGACCTCGAAGCCGCGCGCATCAAGAATATCGATTCGCCGGTGGCCGGCCGCGCCAATGTGTTGCTGGTGCCGGACCTCGAAGCCGGCAACATGCTGGCAAAGAGCCTGTCGTTTCTGGCCGGCGCCGACGCGGCGGGCATCGTGCTCGGCGCGCGCGTACCGGTGATCCTGACGAGCCGCGCCGATTCGGTGCTGACGCGCCTCGCTTCCTGTGCCGTGGCCGCGCTGGTTGCGCGGGTGCGTGCCGACACGCCGAAGCTGGCAGGGTGATGCAATGACCGACGTGATTCTTGTACTCAATGCCGGCTCGTCGAGCATCAAGTTTTCGGCGTTCTATCTGCAAGACGACGATATTGCGCCTGGCATGCACGGCCAGGTGGACGGTTTGCTCGGCACGCCGCATTTCGTCGCGTACGACCGCGATGGCCACGAGGCGGGCTCGAAAAGCTGGGACGAAGGCGCGCGTCCGTCGCATGAGGAAGCGGTGCAGTACATCGGCGACTTTCTGCGCGCGCATCGCGACGATCATCGGTTGGTGGCGGTCGGCCATCGCGTCGTACACGGCGGCGAAAGATTCGCGCGCCCGGTGCTGGCGACGCCCGACGTGCTCGACGAACTCGACCGTCTGACGCCGCTCGCACCGCTGCATCAGCCGCACAATCTGCGGCCGATCCGCACCATCGCCGCGAGCCATCCGGACCTGCCGCAAGTGGCCTGCTTCGATACCGCGTTTCACCGCGGGCAGACCGAACTCGCGCAGGCCTTCGCGCTGCCCGAGACGATCACGTCGCGCGGCGTGCGGCGCTACGGTTTTCATGGGCTGTCGTACGAGTACATCGCGCAGTGCCTGCCCGATGTGTCGCAGCGCGCGGCGCAGGGTCGCACCATCGTCGCGCATCTGGGCAACGGCGCAAGCCTGTGCGCGCTGGCCGCGGGCCGCAGTGTCGCGAGCACGATGGGCTTCACCGCCGTCGATGGCCTGCCGATGGGCACGCGCTGCGGCAATCTCGATCCTGGCGTGATCCTGTATCTGCTCGACGAGCTGAAGATGGATGCGCGCGCAATCGAAGATCTGATCTACAAGCAGTCGGGCTTGCTGGGGGTGTCCGGCGTATCGGGCGACATGCGCAAGCTGATGGCGAGCGATGCGCCGCGCGCGCGTTTCGCGATCGAGCTGTACGCGTACCGGATCGGCCGCGAGATCGGCTCGCTGGCGGCCGCGCTGCAGGGGCTCGATGCGCTGGTGTTTACAGCCGGTATCGGCGAGCACGCGCCAGAAGTGCGCCGGCTTGCCACCCAGTACGCGGCGTGGCTCGGCGCGGAAATCGATACCACCGCGAACGACAAGGGCGGCCCGCTGCTCAGCACCTTGTCGAGCAAGGTGGAGGTGTGGGCGATTCCCACCAACGAGGAGTTGATGATCGCGCGCCACACGCGCGCGCTGATCGATGCATTGTGAATCTGTGCGTGACGCAGAAGGAGTCCGAGCATGACGCAGCAAATTTCCAGCCCGGTGCTGCAAGGCATGAAGGCGCTCGTTACCGGCATCGCTAACGAACATTCGATTGCGTACGGCTGCGCGAAGGCGTTCCGCGAGCTCGGCGCAGAGCTCGCGATCACCTACGCCGACGACAAGGCGAAGCCGTACGTCGAGCCGCTTGCGCGCGAGCTGGAAGCACCGCTTTTCATGCCGCTCAATGCGACGCGCGAAGAAGATTTCAGCGCAGTATTCGCGCGTATCGCCGACCAATGGGGCAAGCTCGACATCCTCGTGCATTCGATTGCCTGGGCGCCGAAAGACGATTTGCAGGGCGGGTTGCTGAACAGCTCGGCGCAAGGCTTCGCGGCCGCGATGGATATCTCGTGCCACTCGTTTATCCGTATGGCGCGGCTCGCCGCGCCGCTGATGAAAGACGGCGGCACGCTGTTCACGATGAGCTATCACGGCGCCAACAAGGTGGTGCCGAACTACAACGTGATGGGTCCGGTGAAAGCCGCGCTCGAAGCGAGCGCGCGGTATCTCGCGTATGAACTCGGCCCGCAGCGCATTCGCGTGCATGCGATCTCGCCGGGCCCGCTGAAAACCCGCGCGGCGTCTGGCCTGAAGGACTTCGATCTGCTGCTCACCGAAGCGGCGCAGCGTGCCCCGCTTGGCGAACTGGTCGACATCATGGATGTGGGTTTTACCTGCGCTTTTCTCGCGACGCCGTATGCGCGGCGTCTGTCGGGCGAAACGATTTACGTCGACGGCGGCGTGCACATCATGGCCTAGCACGCGGCTCGGCCCAGCTTGCATGCGCGATGGCACATGCAATGGTTTGTGTAGTTCGTGCCGGATGAGGAGAAGCAAAATGGCTGACCTGTTGATCGGCAACATAGAAGACGGGACCACCGACGAAGAGATCAAGGAGTTGCTCGTCAAATACGGTTTCCCGGTCTATGACCGCATTTCGCACGTGCCCGGCGACGGTTCGCGTCCGGCGGTGCTGCTGACGTTCGAAGATGTCGAGCCGGCCGCGCTGCGGCTGCTGCAGCCGCGCATTCATCACCTGTTCTGGAAGAACCGCACGATCAACGTGCTGGTGATGCAGGAGCATGGCGGCTGACGTCATGGCTAAAGTCGCAGCCGGAACAGACTGATGGGTATCTTCGGCCGCCTTTTTCAGCGTGGGCGCGGTGCGCAGCCACACGATGCGGCGCACGCCGCTCAGGCGGTCGAGCGGATCGCTGCGGCGATTCCGCAGCTCAAGCTTGCCCGCCAGTATCAGGCGCGCCTCGCGCCGGCCGTGCGTACGACGCTCGACTACGCGGCGCAACTGGTCGCCGCGCTGCCCGAGCCGCGTGCAGCCAGTGCGAGCGCATGGAGCGCAGACCCCTATATTCACGCGTTCTTCGCGACCGCCGACGACGTGTGCGACACGTTCGGCCGTTCGCACGAATTGCGCGCGTGGTTCGACGAGCATTTCGATTGCAGCGAAGCGTATGCGGTGCTCGGCATGTCGCTCGACGAGCGCCACGTGCTCGGCGTCGCCGAACAGCACGGCAAGATGCGCAGCGACGTGCAACAGACCACGCTCAGCTTCAGCGACCATCGGGTGCGCATCTGCGCACGCAGCGCGGCGGAACTGCACGACGAGATCGTGCAGCGCATCGTCGACCAGTTCGCGCTCGAAGCGCTGGCACGGATCGCCGAAGACAAATCGCGCCGCGCGGCGCTGGAGCAGCAGCGCGCGCTGCTGAAGGCGCGCGCACAACTGCTGCAAAGGCAGGGCACCGGCATTCATGCGATCGCATCGGCGCAGGCGCCGGTGGATCTGGCCGAATGCGCCCGCCTGCAGCGGGACATCGACGCCAACGAACGCAGTCTCGCTGAACTGGGCTTGCAGACCGAAGCGATCGAACGTCAGTTCGACATCGTGCAGCGCGTGTTTGCCGAACCGGGTGCGCAGACCTATGTGAGCGTCAACCGGGTGCGTCTGAACCGGATGAACGTGGTGGTCGAAGCGGGCGGTACGCAACCGGCAGACGACCTCGATTTGCGCATGGCGCGGATTCCGGCGCAGCCGTCCGACATGCGCGCGTTCTCGATCGTACGGTTTCAGCGTGGCGATCTGCCGCCGGCCGGCAGCAGGTTCGACGAGGCCAGCCGGCTGGTGCTGTAACGCGGGGTGCGACGCATGCTGCGCAGGCATCGCGGTGATGGCGCACGCATTCGTATCGCATAACGCATCGTGCATCGCAAGCTTACGATTTGAGCATGACCCTCAAGCGCGGTTAAGATCGCGTCTTCAGACGGTTCAATGCGTAAGCGTGTGCGATTTCATCGACGCAGCACACCAAAGCTTTCACGAGCCGTCACACAAGCGGGCGCGCATTTTGCGCGATCGTCATGCGCGGCAACCGCACGGCGCGATGCGACGATGCTGCGCTGTCGCGACCGACACCGATTTCAGCGCTATAGCCTGCACGTAGCCGGCAGCGGCACGCCACCCATCAACTTTTCTTTTTGCTGGAGAGCACATCATGACTTCAACGACGACGCCAGTCTGGTTCATCACCGGCTGCTCGACCGGCTTCGGCCGTGAACTGGTGCGGGCCGTGTTGGCACGCGGCTGGCGGTGCGTCGCGACCGCGCGCAACAAGGCGTCGCTTGCCGATCTTGCCGGCGATGCGGGCGAGCGTCTGCTGACGCTCGATCTCGACGTCACCGATGCGCAGCAGATCGCCGCTGCAGTGGAAGCGGCGCGCGCACGCTTTAACGCAATTGACGTGCTTGTCAACAATGCCGGCTATGGCTATCAGACTGCGGTCGAAGAAGGTGTCGAAGCGGAAATCCGCGCGCAGTTCGACGTCAACGTATTCGGCCTGTTCGCGATGACGCGCGCCGTGCTGCCGGTGATGCGCGCACAGCGCAAAGGCCATGTGCTGAACCTCACGTCGCTGGCCGGGATCGCCGGCTATGCAGGCTCAGGCTACTACGCGGCCAGCAAGCACGCGGTGGAAGGCTGGTCGGATTCGCTGGCGATCGAGACCGCGCCGCTCGGCATCAAGGTGACCTGCGTTGCACCGGGACCGTTCCGTACCGACTGGGCCGGACGCTCGCTGAAGCAGACGCCGACCCGCATCGCCGATTATGCGGAAACGGCCGGCAAGCGGCTACAGGCCACCGCACACGCCAGCGGCACGCAACAGGGCGACCCGGTGCGCGCGGCGCAGGCGATGATCGAGATCACCGAGGCCGGCGAGCCGCCGCGCAATCTGCTGCTCGGCGCAGCGGCGCTGGATGGCGCGGGCAAGCGCCTCGATGCACTGCGTGCCGATATGGACAAGTGGCGCGTCACGAGCCTCGGCGCGGACTTCCCGGCGAGCGGGGCTTAAGTCACCTGAGCGGGCCAGGCGGGCAAAGTCTCGAAGCCCGGTCAGACCTCGGCATCCGGATACGGATGCCCGAGCAACCCGGTGATTTCACGCGCCGCGCGTTTGACGAGCGGCGCAAACTCCAGCTTCATCCGTTCGGACGGCATCGTGCACACGAGTGCCGCTTCGATGCGGCCATCCGCGCCGAACACCGGCGCGCCGATGCCGGCCAGCTGCGGCGCACGGTCGCCGGACAGCACCACCGATTGCTCGCGCCGGATCTGCTTGTACATCGACCCTTTTGCGCCGAGATAGGCAGACAGAATCCGCCCGCCCGCGCCGCGATCGAGCGGCAGCACGTCGCCGACATTCTGATGATCGCGTACCGGCTGCGGCGAATCCACCCGAAACAGGCAGACCCGCCGGTCGCCCTGCGGCACGTAATAGGCTGCGCTTTCCGCGGTCTGCCTGACGAGCTTGCGCAGCACCGGCATCACCACGTCCGCCAGCGAAAAGGTCGATGCATAGACATGATGCAGCCGCGCGACCGCCGGGCCGAGCCGGTACAGCCCGTCGCCGGTGCGCACCACCAGCCCCGCGTGCTCGAGCGAGGCCAGAAGCCGCAGCACCGTGCTCTTGTACATCTGCGTGCGCTCGGCGAGTTCCATCAGCCCGACTTCAGGCTCGCTGACGGTGAACACGTCGAGCAGCGATAGCGCGCGGTCGACCGCGGCCACGCCGCCTTCGGCCGCATTGAGATCGGCTACCGATGGTTGATTGGGCTTGCGTGGCATCCGCTCGTGAACCTCCGTATGAAAGACCGCTATTTTATCTTGGGCAAACCTTTATTATAATAGAACACGATTCTATCTTTTGAAACGTCGTTCGCGCATGGCAAATTGACATGCGCGAGCGCAAGGAGCGCGGATGGCTGGGCCGTTGAATGGAGTGCGGGTGCTGGATCTGACGAATGTACTGTCCGGTCCGTTTTGCTGTCATCAGCTCGCGCATATGGGCGCGGAGGTGATCAAGGTCGAAACGCCGGGTAGCGGCGATCTCGCGCGGCAGCTCGGCGCGGACCCGGAGCTTAATCGCGCGAAAATGGGCGTGTCGTTTCTCGCGCAAAACGCGGGCAAGCAGTCGGTCACGATCAACCTGAAAAGCGAGCAGGGCAAGGAAGTGTTCCGGCGCCTCGTCAAAACCGCTGACGTGGTGGTCGAAAACTATCGGCCCGGCGTGATGCCGCGGCTCGGTTTCGATTTCGATGCGTTGAAGGCGTTGCAGCCTGCGCTGGTCTATTGCGCGATTTCGGGCTTCGGCCAGCAGGGCGAACTGCGCGGGGCGCCTGCGTACGATCAGATCATCCAGGGCATGTCCGGCGTGATGAGCATTACCGGCGACGAAGCGACAGCGCCGTTGCGGGTCGGGTATCCGATTGCGGATACGATCGGCGGCATCACCGCAGCGTTCGCGATTGCCGCGGCGCTCGCACGGCAGCCGCAGCGCGAGGCGACTTTCATCGACGTATCGATGCTCGAAGCGACGCTCGCGACGATGGGCTGGGCGGTGTCGAACTATCTGATCGCCGGTCAGGCGCCGCGGCCAATGGGTAACGAGAACATCACCGCAAGCCCGTCGGGCGCGTTTCAGACCGCGCAGGGGCTGCTCAATATCGCGGCCAACAAGCAGGAGCAATTTGAAGCGTTGTGCCGCGTGGTGGAGCGCCCTGAATTGATCGACGATGCGCGTTTTGCCGAGCGGCAAAGCCGGCTCAAGCACCGCTTCGAACTGAAGCAGGCGCTCGAGGAGGCGCTCGCCGGACGCTCCGCGCAGGCGTGGTGGCCGCTGCTGACGCAGGCGGGCATTCCGTCGGGGCCGGTATTGAGCGTGCCTGAGGCGCTCGATCATCCGCAGGTCCGCGAGCGCGGCATGATTGCGCAATTCGACGATTGCCCGGGCGTGGGGCGCGATATCCGGGTGTTGCGCACCGGCTTCAAGGTAAATGGCGTGGCGCCGACAGTCGATGCGCCGCCGCCGCGCCTGAGCCAGGATACGCAGCGTGTACTCGAATCGCTTGGGTTTGTGCAGCAGGAGATCGATGCGATGCGAGACAGCGGGGCGATTTGACGCGTGTGCGTTGAAGCGGCTATGCGGCCTGCGCGGCTGCTCCGGCCGCGCAGCAGTGTCATTCGATCATTCAGCCTTGACCCGGATTGCGCCCGCCTTGCGCGAAATGAGCAAGGCCTTGCGCCGCCGCCGTGGTCTCGCGGCGGATCGCATCGTTCACGCTTTGCCCATACTCCATGCCGGCGCGCCAGCCGGTGATTTCAGTCGGAATCCGGTTGAGCGCCTGTTTCACTTCACGCAGCGCGACCGGATCGAACTGTGCGATGCGCTCGGCAAGCTCGGTTGCGCGCGCATCCAGTTGCGCAGCGGCGACCACCTCGTTCACCAGACCCCAGCGTTCCGCCGTTGCCGCATCGATGCGTTCCGCTGTCAGCAGCAGCCATGCCGCGCGGCGCCGCTGCACGGTTTGCTGCGTGGTTGGCCCGGCCATGCTCGCGTAGGTCGCGAAGCCGATTTCGGGGCAGCCGAAGCTCGCGCTATCCGCAGCAATCGCGAGATCGCATGAGTTGACGAGCGTCACGCCCGCGCCTAATGCGAGGCCGTTCTGCGCGGCAATGAACACCGCCGGATGCTCGCGCATCGACACGTTCAGCTCGAGTGCTTCCTCACCTGCCGTATCGGCCTGCCCAGCAGCCTTTTCCGCTTCGCGTTCTTTCAGGTCGAGACCTGCGCAGAACACCGCATCGGTGCCGGTCAGCACGATGACGCGCGCGTGGGGCTTCAGCGCTTCCAGATGCGTGCGCAGTGCCGTGCGCATTTCGCGATTGAGCGCATTGCGTTTAGCCGCGCGCGCGAGACGAATCACGGCCCAATGATCATGCTGCGTAACGACGACAAGTTCCGACATGCGTTTTATCCGTGCTAAAAATGGGGTTCCGAAAGATAGAACCGTGTTCTAAAGATGTTTGGAAAGTATACCCTGCCGGCGCCATTAAATGCCGAACCGAGGTTGACGCGTGAATCGAATTGAAACACCATAGTTAGAACGAAAATTCATAAGATAGAACGCTGAAGCGATGGTCGCAGCACTGTCGCGCGCGGCCATCGCTGCGGCACGCAGCAATCAAACGAGGCATCGATGCACGAGAACGACACTCCTACCCTCAGCGAGGGCAAACACGCAGCACTCGACGAGTTGCTCGCGATTCGCGGCAGCGACATTTCCGCTCGCCAGGAGGTCACGCTGACAGGCCACGATCCGTTCTTTCCCACGCCATTTCGCGTCGGCGAGAGCGCGGGTGCCGCACTCGCCGCGGTCGGCGTCGCGGCCAACGACATCTGGGAAATGCGCACGGGCCGTCGTCAACAGCTGAGCGTCGACGTGCGCGAGGCGGCCGCCACACTGCGCACCGTCGATTACACGCGCGCGCCGAATCGCGACGGCGTGTATCAGCCCGTGCCGATTCCGCAGGCCATGGCGCACATGCTGACCGTCACGCAGCCGTGGCGCACAGCGGATGGTCGCTGGCTGTTGCCGCATTTCAATCTGCCGAATCTGGCTGCACGCGTACTTGGCGTGCTGAAGTGCGACAGCACGCCGCAAGCGGTGCAGGCCGCAGTCGCGCAATGGAATGCCGACGAACTGGAAGAAGCGATCGCCACGGCCGGTGCGTGTGGCGGCACGATTCGCACGCGCGACGAATGGCTCGCGCATCCGCAGGGCCGTTATCTGGCCGAGCGTCCGGTGATCGAAATCGAACGCATCGGCGATAGCGCGCCGCAGCCGTTCATTCCCGGCGTGCGGCCGCTCGCGGGCACCCGCGTGCTAGATCTGACGCGCATCCTCGCCGGGCCGATTGCCGGCCGCACGCTCGCGGAACACGGTGCCGACGTGCTGATGGTGACGAGCCGCAGCTTGCCGCAAACGCCGGAGCACGTGCGCGATACGAGCCACGGCAAGCGCAGCTGCTTTCTCGAACTCACGCACGCGGCCGATGCCGCGCGTCTGGCCGCGCTGGCGCGCGACGCCGACGTGTTTATCGACGGTTACCGGCCAGGGCGGCTTGCCGCGCACGGTTTCGGCATGCAGCAACTGGCCGCGTTGCGGCCCGGCATCGTGCACGTGACGGTCAGCTGTTTCGGCTCGGGCGGTCCGTTTGCGGCGCGCGCGGGTTGGGAGCAGATCGCGCAGGCGGTAACCGGCGTTTGCGAAGCGAACGGGCGGCTCACTGGCGCCGGCCAGCCGAAGCTGGTATTTGCGCCGATGTGCGACTACACCACCGGTTATCTCGCCGCGTACGGCGCGATGCTCGCGCTGGCGCGTCGCGCGCGCGAAGGCGGCAGTTACCGCGTGCACGTTTCGCTATGTCAGGCGGCGATGTTTGCGCAACGGCGCGGACTGGTCGATACATTCGCACAGGCGCCCGGCAAATTGCCGGAAGACGTGCTGAGTACGCTATATGTCGATGAAGATGCCAGCTACGGGCCGCTGCGCACGCTTGGGCCGGTGCTGAAGATGTCGGAGACGCCGAGCCGCTGGGCGCTGCCTACGCCGCGACTGGGCGGCGACGAGCCTGAGTGGCTGCCGCTTACGCGGGCGGCGTTGCTCAATAGCTGACTCTCAATAGCCGATCGCGTCTACAGCTCATCCGGCAGCGGCGGGCCGGCGAAAAAAAAAGCGGAGCACCGGGAGGAGAGGGACGGTGCACCGCTTCAGGCTGCTGCTACGTGATGTGGTTATTTGCGTTGCGGTTTTTGCGTATCCGGTTGCAGCTCAACCATCCTTCATGAACGCGCGCAGCGAAACCGACAGGCCGGTCGCGACGAACAGCACCACCGCCATGCCGATCATGCCGGCCGAGAACGACCCGGTCCTGTCCTTCAGGAAACCCACCAGATAAGGCCCGACGAAGCCGCCGAACGCGCCGATGCAGTTGATCAGCGCAATCCCGCCCGCCGCCGCCTGGCCGGACAGGAATCGGCTCGGGATCGTGAAGAACACGGTGCGCGCGGTAATTGTGCCGATCAGCGCGAACGAGATGCCGACCATCGCCGGCAGCAACTGATCGAACAGGATCGAGAAGATCAGCGCGAGCGCGCCGAGCAGGCAGGTCAGCGCGAGATTCAGGATGCGCTTGCCGGTACGGTCGACGTGCGCGGCCCACACCAGCATCAACACGCTTGCGAAGAAATACGGAATTGCCGACAGCCAGCCGGTCATCGTGATGCTGATGCCGTGTCCCTTCAGGATCTGCGGCAACCAGATCGCCACGCCATACGAACCCATCGAGAAGCTGAACGAGATCAGCCCGAGAATGTACACGCGCGGGTCGCGCAGTGCGGGCAGGAACGCATGGGTCGGCGCGTGATTCGTTTTCGCATCGCGCGCAAGCGCGCGTTCGAGCGCATCGCGTTCGCCGGCGGACAGCCACTTCGCGTCGCGCGGCCGGTCGGTCAGCAGATACAGCGTGACGATGCCGAGCACGCACGCCGGCAGTCCTTCGACGATGAACATCCACTGCCAGCCCGCCAGACCCAACAGGCCGTGCAGATGCAGCAGCGACACCGACAGCGGGCCGCCAATGAACGACGACAGCGGCGTCGATACCGTAAACCACGCGAGCACGCGGGTGCGGTATGGCGTCGGGAACCACAGCGTCAGGTAGTAGATCACGCCGGGAAAGAAGCCCGCTTCGGCGATGCCGAGCACGATGCGCGTCAGATAGAAGCTTTTCGGGCCGACCGCAAGCGCGGTCGCGGCCGCCGCGAGGCCCCACGAAATCATGATGCGCGCGATCCACTTGCGCGCGCCGTAGCGATACAGGCCGAGATTGCTCGGCACTTCGCACAGGCAATAAGCGGCGAACATCAGGCCGGCGCCGAGACCGAATTCGGTGGCCGTCATCTGCAACTGCTTGAGCATCGTCAGCGCGCCGAAGCCGACGCTGGTGCGATCCAGATAAGCGAGGAAATAGCCGAGCGCGACGATCGGAATCAGTCGCCAGCCGGCCTTGCGGATCGCGCTGCGTTCCAGTTCGGCAAGATCGGCGGGTGCGGTGGCAAGCCGGTCCATGTCGGGCTGCGCGGTGTGCTGCATCGAAGTCTCCTGAGGGATGCCCTGCGCGGGCAGCGGCCCTTTGTTGTCGATCGGATGGTCTTTGTTATCGGTTTTTGTGGCTTGTTTCAGCTTGCGGCGTTGCTCGCGCACGGGGCCGTGCAGTGCGTGCTGCCGCGCCGCTGCATGACCTGGTGCAGCGGTTCGGAGCAGCCAGTGGCTATTGCTGCGCCGGCGGGCGCGCCGCATAGCTGAAACCTTTCGGCAGCCCCGCTGCGTTCAGGTAGCCATACAGCGGTTCGCCGGGCAGGCCTGCGGCCAGCTTGTCGCGCGCGGCGACCAGCCGCTCGATGTCGATGCCGGTCGGCACGCCCATCGACTCGAGCAGAAACACCAGATCTTCGGTGACGATATTGCCGGTCGCGCCCGGCGCGTATGGGCAGCCGCCGATGCCGCCTTGCGATGCATCGAAGGTGGTCACGCCGGCGTCGAGCGCAGCGACCACGTTCGCGAGGCCCTGGCCGCGCGTGTTGTGGAAGTGCGCGCCGCCCGCTGCCGCGCCGAGCTCCTGTTGCAGGCGCTTGAACAGGCGCTTCACTTGTGCCGGGTTGCCGTAGCCGGCGGTATCCGACAGCCCCACTTCATCGACGCCGCATTCGCTGGCCGCCAACGCGATGCGCAGCACGTCGTCTTCGGGCACCACGCCTTGCAGCGTGCAGCCGAACGCGGTGGACAAGCCCGCCTCGATTTCGACGCCGGGATAGCGCGCGTTGCGCAGCGCGACGATTGCGTTGAGCTCGTCGAGCATCTGTGCGTGCGTTTTGCGCACATTGGCGAGAGAGTGCGGCTCGCTGACCGAAAACGGCACGGTGATCTTGTGCACGCCGGCCGCGAACGCGGCTTCCGCGCCGCGCCGGTTCGGCACCAGCACGGCGACGTGCAGGCCCGGCAGCGTCAGCGCGTGCGCGACTACCTGCGCGGTGTCGGCCATTTGCGGCAACAGCGACGGCGGCACGAACGAACCCACTTCGATTTCGCGTAGACCGGCGGCCGCCAGCGCGTCGATCCATGCGCATTTGTCGGCGGTGGGCAAGGTGGCGGCAACGCTTTGCAAGCCGTCGCGCGGGCCCACTTCGCTGACAAGGACGCCGCTGCTGGCGGAATTCATCGGGCTACGCTCCTTTGGTACTCGGTATGCCTTGTGCGGCTATAAGTGTTTTGAAAGTTCTATAAGATAGAACTACATTCTGTCTTTGTGTCATGTTACGAAGAGCGGCTGTACGGTGTCAAGCGACTTGACGCGCTTCGCGACGCTCACGTATATTTTGGAATCTTGTTCTATAAGAAAGAACAAGATTCACCTCCGTCGCTGCAGCATGCCGCCTTCCGTTTCCCTCGTACAAGAGCTTTCCGATGATGTATCTGGACCAACCGCCCCGCCTGATCGAATCCCGCGTCTGGAGCACGATGCCCGCCGAATTGCGGCAAAAAGGGCAGCACTCCGCGTGGGCAGAGGCGAACAAACCGGGGCAGGCGGTGGAAAGCTTTATCGAAGGTCCGGCATTCGACGCCGACGGCAATCTGTATATCGTCGATATTCCGTACGGCCGCGTGCTGCGCATCTCGCCTGACGGTGTGTGGCAGGTGGTCGCGCAATACGATGGCGAGCCGAACGGTCTGAAGTTGCATCAGGATGGCCGCATCCTGATCGCCGACTACCGCAACGGCCTGATGGAACTCGATCCCGTCAACGGGCGCGTCCGGCCGCTGCTGGCGCGCCGCAACGCGGAGTCGTTCAAGGGCATCAACGATCTCGCGATCGCATCGAACGGCGACATCTTTTTCACCGACCAGGGCCAGACCGGTCTGCACGATCCGACTGGCCGCGTGTATCGGCTTGCACCGGATGGCCGCCTCGAATGCCTGCTCGCGAACGGCGTGAGCCCGAATGGGCTGGTGCTCGATGTGCACGAGCAGTGCCTGTACATCGCGATGACGCGCGACAACGCAATCTGGCGCGCGCCACTGCCGGCCTCGGGCGGTGTTGCGAAAGTGGGTCGCTTCTGCACGATGTTCGGCACCAGCGGGCCGGATGGACTGGCGATGGACGAAGCCGGCAATCTCGCGGTCGCGCATGCGTCGCTCGGGCATGTGTTCGTGTTCGCGCCGAACGGCGAGTGCATCGCGCGTGTGAAATCGGCGGCCGGGCCGACTGTGACCAATGTCGCGTTCGGCGGACCCGGGCGACGCCAGTTGTTCATGACCGAATCGATGACGGGCAGCATTCTGGTCGCCGACATGCCGCATGCCGGCATTGCGCTGCCGCGCCGCGGCGGTTGAAGCAGAAACTGAGGTAGCAACCGAAGCGCGGTTGAATCGGCGATCGAAGCAGCGCTTTCGGATTGTCTACATTCATACGATACGCACCGGTTTTCAGCCTTCGGTTTACAGCATTTTTAGACATCCCCCCGGATATTTTCCGGCAGCTTGATGCCCGGCCTGCTGAAATGGCAGCGTCTTGATCCGCATTGAGTGGAAGCCCCGATGTTACGGTTGCTGATTCCCGTGATCCATCACGATGGCGCGCTGCAGGCCGCGCGCCATGCCGCGTTTCTGTTTGCCGAGCGTTGCGTCTCGGAAGTCGAACTGGTCGAAGTCATGCAGCCGCTCGCGTGGGGGCGGGCCGCGGCATTTCACGCGCGCGGGCCGTTGCGTCTGTTCGACCAGCGCTGCGTGCCGAGCGCGCTGGCGCAAACGCGCGCGATCCTCGACGACGCGGGCGTACCTTATCGCAGCACGCAAGCTTTCGGCCCGATCGCCCAAACCATCGCCGCGCGCGCGACGCAAAAGCACGCGGATGCCGTGATCGTCGATGCGAGCCAACTGGGCGTGCTGACGCGCTGGTGGATCATCGCGCGTCTGTGGCGCCTGACGCGCACACCGGTGACGATGCTGCATTGAGGCGATGGGCAGGCGCGCCCGGCGCGAAGCGGAAGGCCGGTGCGTTCGTCACGCACTCCATACGCGACACGCGCCGCACGTGTCGACCGCGTTGCACGCACGCGCTTTTTCAACGTCCCGCTACCCCAGTCCGTTTTCTCCTAAGCCGTTTTTTACGACGACCCTGCGGCCTTTTATGCCGCTTTTGCACGACGTCGGATAATCTTCAACTGTCGAACGCATCGAGAGGATCAGATGGCGCACACCCTGGGCGGAGGACTTCGAGCATTGCTCAAGCGCGGCAAGCCGGAACGCCGCGTCGATCCGGACCGCGAAGCCGGCCGCAACGTGATGCTGCACGTGACTGTCGATGCACAGCACACCACGCCGTTTCGCGAAGCGCTGATCCGCGACTGCGGCAACCAGCAATGGACGCTGCGCGTCGCACCGCTGCGCGACAGCGGCCGCATGCGTCTGTCGCTGTATCTGCCGAAGGCCGACGTGGGCCACGCGATGCGCCACCTGTCGATGCTGACGCCGGACGCCGAAGTGGGCCAGGTGATGGAGATGCCCGACACGCCGACCGATGCGTGGCGTAGCCTGATGCGGGCCGATGCTGCAGAGCGCGAGCGGCCGGCGCGCGACCATCGCGCGGGGGAGCCAGGCGAGCCGCCGCGCCTGACGCAACTGCTGCCTGCGAGCCACGTGCTGCTGGGCCTGCGGGTGACCAGTCGCGATGCGCTGTTCGAGCAGTTGAGCCGCTCATTCGAGGCGTTGTGCGAGGTGCCGGCGGCAACCGTCGTAGCGGGGCTGGCGTCGCGCGAGGCGCTGGGTTCGACCGGCCTCGGCCGTGGCCTCGCAGTGCCGCACGGCCATATCGAAGGCATTCCGCGGCCGGTCGCGATTTATGCGCGGCTCGCCGAGCCGATCGCGTTCGAAGCGCCCGATGGCCAGCCGGTCAGCGACGTCGTTGCGCTGCTGGTGCCGCAGTGGGCGGACAGTGCGCATCTGCATCTGCTGGCGGATGTCGCGCAATGCTTTTGCGATCACGAGTTCCGTGAGCAACTGGAACGCTGCACGGCGCCGGAAGCGGTGTGCCGGTTGTTTCGCAGCCGGGCAGCGCAAGAGTCAGGTGAGAGCGGCGAGCGACGGTCGAGCTGAGCGTGGCGAGGTGCTTGCGTGCACCCTACGTGCGCCGTCAGTTGCCTGAACCGCCACGCGTCACCACTTCCCGCATCGCCTCGCAATACCGCACCAGCTGCGGCTCTGACAGCACGAACTGCTTGAGCGGCGTCGGGATGTCATAGAAGTAAATATTCGCGACAAACCCATACACCCCCGCATCGATACTCACCGGCCGATCCGCGAACAGAAAGCCTTCGTCGTGGATCAGGTTCGCGACGACCTGCAAATCCGCGATGCCGCGCGCATACGCCTGTTCCGGCTCGTAGCGCCCGATACCCTGATAGTGGTAACGATTGAAGTTGTACTGCCGCGCCGCCTCGAGATCCTGCTCGGCCAGATCCGGATGTTGCGCCAGCAACGCCGCCCGGAAAGCCGGCCAGTACCGGTCGTCGCGCCAGCGCGAATACGACATGACCCAATACAGATCGTCCAGCGTGCGCCGCAGCATCAGATCGAGATCGCGCTGCGCACCGGTCAGCGCCGCATCGATCGGTAGCGCATACTGGCGCGTCAGATAGGCCAGTATCGCGTCGCTATCACCGATGGTCTGGTCGCCATCCACCAGATACGGCAACTGTCCGCGCGGCGCCGCTTTGGTGTCGAGAATATGCCGATGCTCGAATGGCAGGCCGTTGAGCTTCAGAAACGCAAATACCTTGAGCCCATACGGATTGTTGTCCTCGAGGCCGTACAGCCCGGGATATGAGTAGAGCGTGATCATCCAGCTACTCCTTGGACAGGGTCGTGCAACGGACTACGCAGCAAACCGGCTAGCGCGATTCTACCGCGCGTGTCGTTGCAATCAGCCGTCTCGCCCACATCGAACCGCCGGCGCGTACCGTCTTGCGCCGGCCCCGACCGTGCAGTTTTTGTGCAAGCGGTATGAAGCGCTGCGCGCTGGCTACCGAAATACGGCTATGGCAATGTCTCGGGCGAGGATGCGGCACCTTGGCTGCGATGGCCGGCGTGATGATCCGTATTCCGCACCCTGTTGTTCAACCTGCTTAAACCCAGCTATTCGGGGGCAACGTAAATGACTGAGCATACGAATCCGGCCCGCACTGCAGCGCGCGACGGCGACAGCCGCACGCCCGGTTCGGGCGCAAGCGACGCGACCGACAACCCGGCTGGCGTTACGCGCCGCGGCTTTCTGAAGTCGGTCGGCGTATCGGGCCTGGCTGCCGCGGCGGGCGCGCCGGTGCTGTCGGAAGCGCGCGCCGACGAAGCGCCGCCAGCCGCAGTCGTGCCGGCAGCCGGCACTGGCACGAGCACCACACACACCGTGCAACTGAACGTAAACGGCGTGATGCACAAGATCAATGTCGAACCCAACGCCATCCTGCTCGACGTATTGCGCGACCAGCTTCAATTGAGCGGCACCAAGAAGGGTTGCGATCACGGCCAGTGCGGCGCGTGCACGGTGCACGCGAACGGTGTGTCGATCAACTCGTGCCTGTCGCTTGCCGTGATGCACGATGGCGACCAGATCACCACGGTCGAAGGGCTCGCGCGCAACGGCAAGCTGCATCCGGTGCAGCAGGCGTTCTGGGAACACGATGCTTACCAGTGCGGATACTGCACGTCCGGCCAGATGATGAGCGCGGTAGCCGTGCTGCACGACCAGCGCATCCCCGCCGACGACCACGCGCTGCGCGAGGCGATGAGCGGCAACATCTGTCGCTGTGGCGCGTACAAGAACATCGTCGCGGCGATTCAGGACGCGCGCGGCAAAATGCGGAGGGCCGGCTGATGCGTAACTTCGACTACCAGCGCGCCGCGAACGTCGACGATGCGATCGCCGCGCACGCGCAAGCTGCGAATACTGTGTTCCTTGCGGGCGGCACGACGCTGCTCGATCTGATGAAGCTCGATGTGATGCGCCCGGCGCGCGTCGTCGATATTCACCGCCTGGCGCTCGACCAGATCGAGGTGTTGCCGGACGGCCGCGTGCGGGTCGGCGCGATGGTCAGCAACACCGAGCTGGCGCGCAACGAGATCGTGCGTACGCGTTACCCGGTGCTGTCGCAGGCGTTGTTGTCGGGCGCGAGCACGCAGCTGCGCAACAAGGCCACGACCGCGGGCAACGTGATGCAGCGCGTGCGCTGCGGCTACTTCCGCGACGGCGTATCGCCGTGCAACAAGCGCGAGCCCGGTTCCGGCTGCTCGGCGATGGCGGGCCACAACCGCAATGTGCATGCGGTGCTCGGCGGCAGCGAGCAGTGCATCGCCGCGCATCCGTCGGATATGTGCGTGGCGATGGCGGCGGTCGGCGCCAGCGTGCGCGTACAGGGGCCAAACGGCGCGCGCGACATCGACTTCCTCGACTATCACTTGCTGCCCGGCGCTACGCCGTGGAAGGAGCACGCGCTCAACGACGGCGAAATGATCACGCACGTGACGCTCGATGCGCCGCTTGCCGGCAGCCGCTCCGCGTATCTGAAGCTGCGCGACCGTGCGTCGTACCAGTTCGCGCTCGCGTCGAGTGCGGTGATCGTGGTGCTCGACGGCGGCACGATCCGCGACGCGCGCATTGCGCTGGGCGGCGTCGGCACCAAACCCTGGCGCGCACCGAACGCGGAAGCCGCGTTGAAAGGCCAGCCGGCTACGACGGCTACGTTCCAGCATGCCGCCGCGGTGGCCATGCAAGGCGCGCGCTCGTACGGCCAGAACGGCTTCAAGATCGCACTCGGCCAGCAGGCGATCGTGCGCAACCTGTCGACGCTCGTCGCATGACGCGCGCGGTCTACGTTACGGTGAGGATGTTATGAACCAGCAGGATGGAATCGGCGATTCGATGCGCCGGGTAGACGGCCGCCTGAAAGTGACCGGCGCGGCACACTACGCCGCCGATCAGAATCAGCCCGGCATGGTGTACGCGTATGGCGTGTTCAGCACGATCGCGAGCGGCCGCGTGCTGCGCATCGATAGCGCAGCCGCGCGCCGCACGCCGGGTGTGATCGAGATTTTCACGCACGAAAACTTTCCGCGGCTCTATCGCGCGCCGCGCACGTTGACGTCGTTCTCCGACATACTGACCGCGTCGGTGACCGACGAGCGCCGTCTGCCGTTCGAGGATGCGAACGTGAATTACGCGGGCCAGTTCGTCGCGCTGGTGGTGGCCGATACGTTCGAGCACGCGCGCGAGGCGGCGTACAAGGTCGACGTCAGGTATGCGGCGAACAAGCCGGTCGCGAATCTGGAGCAGGGCGTGGCCGCCGGCGGCACACGCAGCGCGGGCCGTCAGCACGCACGCGGCGAACCCGGGCCCGCTTTCGATGCGGCGCCCCACAAGATCGATGCGGTGTATCGCACGCCGGTCGAAACGCACAATCCGATGGAAATGCACGCGACGCTCGCCAGTTGGAACGGCGACGAACTGCATCTGTACGAGGCGTCGCAGGGCGTGACGACGCATCGCAATACGCTTGCGCGCATCTTCAACATGCCGCCGGAGCAGATCACCGTTGAAGCGCCGTTTATCGGCTCGGGCTTCGGCAGCAAGCTGTGGTTGTGGCCGCATTCGGTGGCGGCATGCGGCGCATCGCGCGCAGTCGGGCGGCCGGTCAAGCTGGTCGTGCCGCGCGCGCAGATGTTTACGACCACCGGCCACCGGCCCGAAACGCGTCAGCATCTGCGCATCGCGGCCGACGCGAACGGCAAGATCACGTCGCTGCGGCACGAATCGGTCAGCACCACCTCGTTCACCGATCAGTACGTGGAAAATTGCGGCGGGCAGGCGAAGAGCCTCTACTCGTGCGCGAACGTGCAGGTGAGCCATGCGGTGACGAATGTAAATCGCGGCTCGCCGACCTCGATGCGCGCGCCCGGTGCGGCCCCTGGCTTGTTCGCACTCGAATCGGCGATCGACGAGCTCGCGCTCCAGTGCAACATGGACCCGCAGGCGTTTCGCCTGCAGAACATCTCGACGCGCGACGAGAGCGTGAATCTGCCGTGGTCGAGCAATCATCTGCGCGATGCGATCCTGCAGGCCGGTGACCGCTTTGGCTGGCAGCAGCGCACGCCGGGTATCGGCTCGATGCGCGACGGCAACGAGATCGTCGGCTACGGGATGGCCGCGTGCAACTGGGACGCGCACCGCACGCCGGCGCGGGCGCGCGTCGAACTGCGCAGCGACGGCCGCGTGGGTGTGTTCTGCGCGGTGCAGGACATCGGCACCGGCACCTACACAGTGGCCGCGCAGACCGTCAGCAGCATGACCGGGGTGCCGACCGAACGGATCGACGTGAAGCTCGGCGATTCGTCGTTTCCCGATGCGCCGGTGTCGGGCGGTTCGTGGGCCACCGCGAGCGTGATGCCGGCGATCGCCGAGGCGACCCGCAACGCGATCGCGCAGCTGAAGATGTTCGCGACGCAAAGCGGCGCGTTCTACGATGGCGTCAAGCCGGATGCGATCCGCTACGACAACGGCAAGCTGCTCAGCGGCGAGCGCTCGGTCGACGCTGCTGCGGTGCTGAAGGCGCAGCGTCTGGCGGCCGCGGAAGGGAACGCGCATACCCCCGGCGCGCCCGACGGCAAGTTTGCATTCGGCTCGTTCGGCGCGCATTTCGTCGAGGTGCGCTGGGATCCGGGCATCTCGCATCTGCGGGTCGCACGCGTGGTCAGCGCGATCGACGTCGGCCGCATCGTCAATCCGATGACGGCGCGCAACCAGGTGGAAGGCGCGATCGTGATGGGCATCGGCATGGCGCTGTTCGAGGGCACCGAGTACGACGAGCGTTCCGCGTTGCCGGCCAATAACAACTACGCGGAGTATGTGGTGCCGGTGCATGCGGATCAGCCGCAGATCGACGTGATCCTGCTCGACCATCCCGACTTCGAACTGAACGAGTTCGGCGTGCGCGGCATCGGCGAGATCGGCATTACGGGGCTCGCGGCGGCGATTGCGAACGCAACCTGGCATGCGACCGGCCAGCGCGTGCGCGAGTTGCCGATCACGCTGGACAAGCTGATGGATCCGGCGGCGGTGTTGAGCGTGTAGTGGTGGCAGCGGTGGCGATGCGTCGGGTGACAGACGCGATCGATCGCCGGCGGGATGCACGACGAAGGTGGCGGTCCCGCCGTCATCTTCGGCATAATGCGAGCCGGTAGCGCGTGCGCGTGACGCTCGCTGTCTGCGTTACGCGCGCCGCCAGCGCGCCGGCCCGAGGGGCGCGACAGGAGAGCCGGCCGCGGTGCGCGTTGCGCTTGCCGTTTCGGGCGCGCGCTGCAAGAAGCTGGCTGGGCGGCACCATGGGCACCACGGGCGAGCCGGCAGCTGGCCGGAACCCGTTGCGCGCCATCCGGTCGAACCCGCTCAGTCAATCGCCAGTCGTCCGCTCTTTCATCGCTCATTTCACCGCTCATTTCACCGCTAACTCAAGGTTCAAGGATCAC
Organism: Paraburkholderia jirisanensis; assembly: GCF_054782355.1. Classification (NCBI taxonomy): domain Bacteria; kingdom Pseudomonadati; phylum Pseudomonadota; class Betaproteobacteria; order Burkholderiales; family Burkholderiaceae; genus Paraburkholderia; species Paraburkholderia jirisanensis. The sequence continues at coordinate 284,823 of NZ_BAAGSQ010000025.1, forward strand.
CCCGGATGACCCATTCGCCTGCCCGCCGTGCGTTGCTTGCTGCGGCCGCCACCGTTCCCCTGGTCTCCGCGTGCGGCTACTGGCCGTTCCGGCGCGGCGCCGCCAACCCGGCCGAACGCAAACTTGCCGGGCTCGAAACCGCGCACGGCGGCCAGCTCGGCGTGTATGCGCTGAACACGGCCAACGGCAAACTGCTCGCGCATCGCGCCGGGCAGCGCTTCGCGTTCTGCAGCACCTTCAAGGTGATGGCCGTCGGCGCGGTCCTGCAGCGCAGCAGCAAGGACCCGGGGCTAATGGACGAGCACGTGATCTACGGCACCGACTCGCTGGTGCCGAATTCGCCGGTCACGTCGAAGCACCTGGGTGGCGACGGACTGTCGAACGCCGAACTGTGCGCCGCCGCGCTGCAGTACAGCGACAATGCCGCCGCGAACCTGCTGCTCAGAGAGCTGGGCGGCCTGTCGGCGGTCAACGATTTCGCGCGCTCGATCGGCGACGACACGTTCCGCCTCGATCGCTGGGAGACCGCGCTGAACGAAGCGCTGCCGAACGACTGGCGCGATACGTCGACGCCGCAGGCAATGGCGAAAAGCCTGCAGAAGCTTGCGCTCGGCGATGCGCTCGGCGCGCCGCAGCGCGAGCAACTGGTTACGTGGATGCGCGGCAACACCACCGGCAACGAGCGGATCCGCGCGGGCGTGCCGGACGGCTGGAGTGTCGCCGACAAGACCGGCACCGGCGATTACGGCACCACCAACGACCTTGCGCTCGCATGGCCGCCGGGCAGGCCGCCTTTGATCATTGCGCTGTATTTCACGCAAGACCAGAAGGACGCGAAAGCGAACAGCGAAGTGCTGGCCGCGGCGACGCGCATCGTCGTCGAGGCGCTCGCTTAGGCGCTTTGCGGGTGCGGTGCTAGCGGAACACCACTTCGGTCTGCGGCGCGTGCTGCGGTATTTCGTCCTTCAGAAAATCGATCAGTGCGCGCAGCTTCGGCGGCACGCGGCGGCGGTCGGTGTAGTACAGCGCGAAGCCGGACAGCGGCGGGCTCCAGTCGGCCAGCACGCGCACGAGGCGCCCGCTGTCGAGAAAGCGCTCGATATAGCCGTTGATCATGTAAACGATGCCGATGCCGTCGAGCGCGGTTTGCACCAGCGCCGCCGCATCGTTGATCAGCAGCCGGCCGCTGACCGCGAGTTCGAGCGTTTCGCCGTCTTTCGCAAAGGCCCAGCGTTCGACCTGACCGGTCGAACTCAGGCGGAAACCGACGCACGAGTGCGCGAGCAGGTCGCGCGGATGACGTGGCGTGCCGCGCGCAGTCAGATATTCCGGTGACGCGACGTAGTACGCAGCGAGCGGCGGCCCGACATTGACCGCCACCATATCGCGTTCGACCTTGTCGGCGAACCGGATGCCCGCGTCGTAGCGCCCGCCGACGATATCGACCAGCGTGCTTTCGATCGACACGTCGAGCGTGATGTCCGGATAGCGGTCGAGAAAGCGGCGCAGCATCGGCTGCAGCACGATCATGTACGCGGAGCGCGACACGCTGATGCGCAGCAGGCCTGCGGGCCGGTCGAGCGCGGCGCCCAGTTCGTCGGACGCGAGCATCAGCTCGCGTACGGCCGGCAGCACACGGTCGAAATAGGTCGAGCCGGCTTCAGTCAGACTGACGCCGCGCGTATTGCGATTGAACAGCGCGAGGCCGACGCGTGCCTCGAGATTGCGGATGGTCTGGCTCACCGCCGACGGCGAGACGCCCAGGCGCACGGCGGCCGCGGAAAAGCCCCGTTCTTCCGCGACGATAATGAATGTGACGATCCCGTCCAGTTGATCCTGACGCAAGCGTGATGTCCTCCAGGCAGCGGCAGCGTGCGCGGCGCCCGTCCCGGCGCGCGCTGCCAAGGACGGATCATACCTGCGCCGGCGGCTTCCGGCAGGGGGGGCGTCGCGGGTGCGTGGCGGGTGCCTGGAGGACGCGGCGCGTTACGGACCGTTGCGCGCGCCACGTTGCGCGTGAAATCGCGTATCAGGTTGCGTGTTTTGCGTGAACCAGGCTGCACAAATCTGCCGGTGCGTCGAATACACGCTCCGGCTGCCTTGCCAGCAACGCGTCGATGCTCGTATAGCCCCACGCAACAGCGCCGAAGTGCACGCCAACCCGGTGTGCCGCATCGGCATCGCGGATTTCGTCGCCGATATAGATGGTTTCGCCGGGCGTGGCCTGCGCGTCTTTCAGGATGTGGCGCAGGCGCTGCGGCTTGCCGAACAGCGACGTGCCGCATTCGAGCGCGACGAAGCGTTCGATCAGCGTGCTGCCGAGTACGGCCTGCACGTTGTCGAGCGTATTCGAGGTTGCCAGCGCCAGCTCGATCTGATGGTCGGCGAGGGTCCGCAATGCGTCGGCGATGCCGGGAAACAGCTCGATTTCCGCAATGCGCTCGCGCATGATCCGGCGATAGTCAGTCGATACCGCGGGTACCCGCCACAGCGGCAACTGCAGTTCGCGCAGCACTTGCGCCGCACCCATGCCGCGCAGCTTGTGCTGCTCATCGGGAGCGGGATGGCGGAAGCGATGTTTGAGCGCGAGTTCGTGCAGCGCCGACACGAAAAGCGGATAGGTATTTGCAAGCGTTCCGTCGAAATCGAAAATGGCAAGTCTGACTGTCATGAAGAGGCGCGCGGCTCGAGACGGATGTCGGGGTCGACAGTGTGCAACGCGCAGCCGCGAGATCGCAACTCGCGGCGGAGATATCGCTGTGCAAGCGCGGCTTGCTGTGCAGACTGCTGCACGATTCGCGCGCGCCGGCCGCCGTTCGTTGCATGACGCGTGGCAGCGGTCACGCGATTCACCCGATTCACCCGATTCACGCGCCGAGGCGCATTTTGCGCGCGACATTGGCGGCCTGTTCGGTGTCGAGCCGGCCTTGCTTGCGCAGTTCGAACGCGAGCCGAGCGATTTCTACCTCTGCGAAGCGCAGCGCCGCGGCGTTCGTGTGCACCGAAAAATAGCCTTCGACCACCTCGAACGGGCTGTGCTGCGCCGAACCTAGCATAAAGCCGCAACTGCTATGCGCACGGAAATCGACGCCGTGCGTGCCGTGCTCGAACACCACCAGTTCGTCCGCTTCGACCCGATCGCCCGCGTCGAGCGAGCCGCTATAAACCGCAATCCACAGCACATCGTGACCGGCCGGCGGCTCATAGCGCCACGTTTCGCCCGCGTCCAGTTCGACGTGCAGGCAGGTTATCGGCGCCGGGGCGTCAAGCGGGCTTTGCGCGCCGTTGTAAGCGCCGAGCAGCACGCGGGCTGGGCCTTCGACGGGAATCCGGTCGGCTGCGACAATCTGTTCGGTCGGTTCAGCCAGTTCGAGCGCCGGCGGCAGCGCGACCCACAGATGGTAGCCGCGCACTTCGCCGCTGCCGATATACGGCCCGCCATGCCACATGCCGCGTCCCGTGTGAATCCAGTCGGTGGCGCCGGGTAGCAGCCTGCACGGCGCGCCGCGCATGTCGACAAAGTGCAGCGAACCGTCGAGCAGCGTGGTCAGCGTGGCGACGCCGGAATGCGGATGCATCGGGAAATGAAGCAGTTTGTCAGCTTCGAAGATGAAACGGTCGAGCAGCACGAATGGCTTGATCGCCTGTCCGATGTTGGACGGACTGGCAAGACGCGTCATCTGCCCGATGGGGTGTCCACCCGTGCGTATCGAGATGCGACGAGCCGGCTGTGCGGCGGCCGCATGATGCGATTCTCTGATTGCCTCCATAGGCCCTCCGGTGCGAAACGTTGCTGATTGCTGTTCAGTTCCGCACGATTTATCGACAGGAATCGGGCGGTGGGACAGACTCATGCGAGAGTCTGTTCAGGAATCAGAACACTTGATGTCGCGCTTCTATTCGGCGCGACCGCAAACTGGTTGCGTTTGCCGCGCTGTGCGGCTCGCGAAGCGGGGGATGCAGGTGCGAATCGCCATTGTGCGCGATGCGCGAAATGCGCTGTGCGCGATGCGCGCCGTGTACGTGCGTGCAATACCGGTATCGGAAGGGTTTGTAAGGCGGGCGGCGCGCGTGGAGGCGCCGCCCGTTGGCTTCGATGAAGTGGGCGCACGGGCCGGCTTCGTGTTGCCGCGCATGGGACGGGAGGTCACGCGTGCGGCGTTGCGCCGGATGCGCTTTAGTGGTGGCTGAACAGCTTTTGCTGTGCATCGGCCGGCGTGCGGATACCGCTTGCAACTGAGCCGTCGCTGGGCGTGCCATAGCCGCTGTCGGCGCCGCCGGACGCCTGCGACTGCAGCTTCGCTTGCGCGGCCTGAATATCAGCCGGGTAGTGCACGCTGACCTTGTGCGGATCGTAGCCGGCCTGCTCGATACGGACCAGATCGTCGTGGACCTGAGCGCGCGTAACAGGGGCGGTATCTGATTGCGCATGTGCAGCAAGCGGTGCGGCGAGCGCGCCAAGCGCGACCAGAAGGGTGGTTGCGCGAGCGAATTGAGTCATGTTGTGTTCTCCTGGATGTTGATGAGCGGCGCTTCGTCGTCCCGATTGCATCCTGACCCAAGCGCCGTGGTTCAAGATTAGCCAGCAGTGGACGATTGATCGACAGCAGCAGCGTCATTGCAGCGATGCTGGAGCGGCATGGGTGCAGGAACCCTGACGAATGCCCTACTCCTGGAACGCCTGAGCGCGCGTGGCTATTCCATGCGCTACCTGTGCGCGTTCCGATCTTGCCCCACCGGGTACGCGAAGTTTTATGGTTGGGTGAGTGGTGCGAGCGACATCACGAACTCGAGAAACGCCCGTGTTTTCGCAGGCGGATGGTGCCGCGACGGATACAACGCATACAACGGAAAACGCTCGTCGGGCCAGTCGGGGAACAACTCGACGAGCCGCTTTTCAACCAGCAACTGTTGCACGCTCAACTGCAACACCTGTGCAATGCCATAGCCGGACAGGCACACGCTTAACATCGTCGCGACATCGTTGACGACGAGCCGGCCGTTGGTCTCTACTTCGAGCTTTTTGCGCTTGCGGTGAAATTCCCAGCCGAATGGCCGGCCGGTTTCAGGGTCGCGATATTCGATGCACGCGTGCGTGCCGTTGCCGAGTTCCTGCGGCGAAAGCGGCCGGCCGCGGCGTTTCAGATACGAAGGTGCAGCAACGGTCAGGATGCGTGTGTCGAGCAGCTTGCGTGCGATCAGGCTCGAGGTGCGCGGCTCGCCGAAGCGTACGGCAAGATCGAAGCCGTCGGTCACCATGTCGCCCAACTGGTCGCGGGTGATCAGTTCGAGATGCAACTCGGGATGGTCGTTCATGAACGAATCGAGACGCGGCCCGAGAATCAGCCGCGCAAAGAACGGATCGAGATTGACGCGCAGCCGGCCGCGCACCGCGGTGGCGCCGCCCGAGGCGGTTGCGGCGGCTTCTTCGAGGCCGGCGATCAGCGGGGTGACCTGCTGGTAGAAGCGCCGCCCTTCGTCGGTCAGCGAGACCACGCGTGTCGTGCGATCGAACAGCCGGATGCCAAGGCGTGCTTCGAGCCGTGCGACCGCGCGGCTCACGCCGGATTGCGACATGTCGAGCTGCTCGCCTGCGGCAGCGAAACTGCCGGCATCGACTATCGCCGTGAACACGCTCATGCCGTTCAGCATGCGTTCGTCAAATCCCGGCATGTATGCCTCCGTGTCATGAATCAAATGACTTCAATGTTATCGCGCAATGGTTGGCGGCGCCGCACAATGGGTTTCAGGCGCAGTGTTGCAGCTCGGTCTTGGCACGTATCGCCATGCAGAGCGAGGCGGACACGCTGTGGATCGGGTTCATTCAGGCATAGGGAGGATCACATGAAGATCGAAGGAAGCCGCGTGTTGATTAGCGGAGCGAACCGGGGCCTCGGCAAGGCCTTTGCCGAGGCGTTTCTCGCCGCCGGTGCGCAGAAAGTCTATGCGGGCGCGCGCGATCCGCGCACGATTGACGATGCGCGCGTGATTCCGGTTCGGCTCGACGTTACGTCGGAGCAGGACATTCGTGCAGCGGCGCTGCAATGCGCCGATATCGACATCCTTGTCAACAATGCAGGAGCGATGCGCATGCAGGCACTCCTCGAGCCTTCGACATTCGAGCTTGCACGCGCGGAGATGGAGGTCAACTATTTCGCTCCGTACGCGATGGCTAAGGCGTTTGCGCCGCTGCTGGCGAAGCAGGGCGGCGGTTGCCTCGTCAACATGCTGTCGGTCGCGAGCTGGTATACGTATGCGTTCAATCCGGCGTACTGCGCATCGAAAGCGGCGGCGCGCGCGTTGACCGATGGTTTGCGTACCGAACTGGCGCAGCAGGGCACGCACGTCGTCGGTGTGTTTGCGGGCTTCATCGATACCGATATGGCCGGCGCGGTGAAGGACCCGAAGGTCTCGCCGCAGCAGGTCGCGCAGCGCACGCTGGCGGGCATCGCGGCAGGCGACGACGAAGTGCTTGCCGACGATGCTAGCCATTCGCTGCGGGCCGCGCTCGATACTGACCGCGCCGGCGTGCGGGCGGCGATGGTGCGGCTTTACGCTGAATCGTTGCGCGCGCAACGCGCTGCTGATTGACGCAGGCGAATTGAAGCGGGTGGTTTGAAGTTGCCGCAAACGCAGCGCGTTGCACCGCTCGGTCAGCCTTGTTTGACGCTTCTGTGAAAGTAGCGCTGCACGAGATCCGGATGTTGCGCGAGCAGCCGTCCCAGCCGGCTGCCGTCGAGCACCTGGAGTTCCCGGTCGGGACGCTTGCCGTATTCGTTCGCGTAGCCGAGCGCGATCGGCGTGAGCTGCCCGTTCGTCACCAGCAGGCCTCGACACACACCCGGCGAGGTCATCAGGCTATAGAACAGCTGCGTCGTTTCGGAAAGGCTGATGCGCTCGCCGTCGCTGTAGCGCGCGATCACGAACCACATCGAGCTCTGCGCGTTGCGCGCCGATGCCTGCGTACGTGTCGAAACGAGAAAGTCGATGTCGCTCGTGTAAAGCAGTGCGCGCGGCTGCACCGCGAAACCCAGCCTCCTGAACAGCATCGCGACGGCTTCCTTGAACGCGCGTTCGTTCAGTGCGCAAAAGTCGTATTCCGCTTCGGCGTTCAGGTGCTGGCGCAGCGCTTCGGGCGCGGCATCCAGATCGTCGCGCAGGTCGATGCGGCAGGTGCCGGTCAATGGCGCGGGAATGCTGCAATCGTCGATCAGCACCGGCAGCACCGTTACGTGCTGCAGCGCGGCCGCGACCTGGCACGCGCCGAATTCCGAGCTTATCCAGCGAGTGTCTGCGCAAGCGCGTGACAGCAGGATCAGGACGATATCGTTTGCGGCGGTGTGTTGTTCGATGCGGGCTGTCAGCGAGCCGTCCTCGGGTAGCGCCCACACGGCGGCGTCGAACTGAAGTTGCGCGCGCAACGCAGTGCCGATCGTGGCGGCGGCAGTGCGGTCCGCTGACGCGCAGCATAGATAGACGCGTCGTGTGCCGGTTTTGCGTGCCTGTTTCTCGTCCATGGAAATTCCAGATTTGCCGGGCTGGGCTAAGGCGTCTCGAAGATCGCCTTGCTGGACGACTATAACGTAGAGCATCGCGAATTGCTGGATGCGTTGCCACGGTTATTGCAGAAAAGCCCTTGATTCATGGGCTGTTACGCGAGCTGGCAAAAGAGATGAGCGAAACTTCAGAGCCGTGGGGCCCCGGGTCGATGGCTCAGTCGAAGCGGCACGCGCTCATTTGACACGGATGTCGACAAAAGACCTGCGTCGCATCGGGCGGATCGGAAATTCCCGTGCATTCGTGAAAAGAGGCGCGCGAATTTCGCTGCCACTGTGGAGATATGAATGATGCGACGCGCAGTCAAAAATCTGGTGAGAGATTTTCCCTGCGTGCGCACGCGATAAATCGATTCGGAGCCGATCGGGACCAGGCGGTCCGCGCATTTATCCGCGGTGTAGTGTGCGCACGTCGCGCACGCCGTCGACAAAGCCCCGCAGTTGCGACACGCGGATATATTCATTGCCGAACAGGCGCACGAACATCTCGGGAACCGCAGACGGCAACGGACAGTTGCCGCCTTCCATCGCTCGCCACAACGTCGCGAGCCAGCCGTTCGTGTCGTGCAGTTTGCCCAGTTCGGCGTCTTCGATATCCGCGACGCGCGCCAGTTGTGCCGCATCGGCAGCTTCGCTGGCCCAGCGCCGCCCGATCTCGATACCGGCCGCATGCCAGCCTTGTGTGGCGCGCGCCCGTGCGTTGACCCGTGCACCATTGCCGCCGGCCAATTTCTGGCTCGCTGGCGTCGCCTCGCCTCGCAGGATCCCGGCGGGCGAGGTGCCGTAGAAGGCCGCGTCGACGGCGATAAGGTCGTTCGGCTGTGCGATGTCCGTGGCCGGTGGCGTTGCAGAGGCCTGTGAACAGGTCCAATGGTGATGGATGCAATCGGTCATGACGTCTCCTGCCGGAATAGGTATTGGGGGATCCGGATCGTTTAGCATGCGACGCGCTTCGTTACGCTGTCGTATGCGCCGGCCATGCCATTTATCGATGTTTGCGTGCCGCCTGGCGTCGATTGACGCATCGCGGTCTGCCATGGCGAATCTTACCCGTTCCTGCGAAAGCGGCCTTGCGCAAATGCACAGATCACGTTGAGCATCGAACAGATCGATGTAATGTCCGCGATAGAGGGCTGTCGCCAATGCAGACAAACCGCTTCGTCGCGGTGCGCGGGGGAATCACAGAGGCTGAACCTGATCGCGGCGCTTTTGAACGCGGGTAAAAGCCGACATCCTCTGGAAGCTTCGCGCCGATTACCTTACAGTTGTTTTTTTGCGCGCTTTTTCGTGCATTCACGTAATGGCTTCGAAGGATCCTTCATGACAGCAGCGCTCGAAACCACACTAGCGAAGTTCCCGCGCGTTCCACTATTTGAATCGCCCACTCCGATCCGGCGTCTCGAGCGACTCGAGCGTCAGCTCGGCGATGCGGGCCGAGGCGTGCGGATCTTTGTCAAACGCGACGATCATATGGAGTTGGGCGGCGGCGGCAACAAGCTGCGCAAACTCGAGTTTCATCTGGGCCGCGCGCAGGCTGAAAGTGCAGATACGGTGATCACCGTCGGTGGCGTGCAGTCGAATCACGCGCGTTTGACTGCAGCCGCTGCCGCGCGGCTCGGCATCGCTTGCGAACTGGTGCTGACGCGCGTCGTGCCGCGCACCATCGACGACTTCGAAAACAACGGCAATGTGTTGCTCGACAAACTGTTCGGCGCGCAGGTGCACATCTTTCCAGCTGACGCCGATGCGTTGAAACTGGCGCAGCAGCGGGCCGAAGCGCTGCGCGCGACGGGCCGCAAGGTCTATGTGATTCCGTCGGGCGGCTCGACACCGCTTGGTGCGCTTGGCTATGTGCGCTGTGCGCTCGAGATCGAGGCGCAGGAGCGTGCAACAGGCGAACGCTTTCGCAAGGTCGTGCTGGCTAACGGCAGTTCGGGTTCGCACGCGGGTTTGTCGGCAGGCTTTGCGCTGCTCGGGCGCGGTGCGTCGACCGTGCGGTCATGGTCGGTACTTGCCGACCTCGCGCCGACGCGGCAAAAGACCTTGCAACTCACGCGCGACACGTTGCAACTGCTCGGCGAGAGCCACCTGCCCGATGACGCGGACATCGATATCGACGGCTCGTTCCGCGGTTCTGCTTATGGCGTACCCACCGACGAAATGATTGATGCCGTGCAGTTGCTGGCTTCGCTCGAAGGATTGCTGGTCGATCCGGTTTACTCGGGCAAGGCGTTTGCGGGGCTGCTGGCCGACATCCGCGGTGGCCGCTATCAGGCCGGCGAAAGCGTGCTGTTTGTGATGACCGGCGGTGCACCAGCGTTGTACGTGTACCGGTCGACGCTCTGCCAGTGAAGCTTGCGTGACCCGTGGGCATCAATTGTCTGATGGTCCTGGCGGGTCGTTGTTGACGTTGCCTGCAGTTCTTGCGGCCCGTTTGTGGTCTCTGGTTTGTCGTCTCTTTATACAGCGACTATATTTACACCGGCGAGTACGGACAATCTTGAACCGCGATCCGGCATTGCCACCGCTGTTGGCGCGCATGTGTCGAATTGCACATTAGCGAGAGGCTGATATGGCAGCGGTGGATATGAAACTCGAGGTTGTCGTCATCCCCGTATCGGATGTCGATCGGGCCAGGCAGTTCTACGAACGGCTCGGCTGGCGGCTCGATGTGGATATTTCGAATGACCCGCAATTCCGCGTGGTTCATTTCACGCCGCCGGGCTCGCCATGCTCGCTGCTATTCGGACTTGGTGTCACCACGGCGCCGCCGGGATCGGTGCAAGGGCTGCATCTGATCGTATCGGATGTAGTCGCGGCGCGTGCCGAACTCGTCGGGCGGGGCATCGAGGTCAGCGAAGTTTTCCACGATGCCGGCGGCGTGTTTCATCATGCAGGCGAGGACGCGCGCGTCAGCGGTCCGCAGCCGGCGCGCAAAAGCTACGGCTCATTCGCATCGTTTAACGATCCTGATGGCAATGGCTGGGTGTTTCAGGAAGTCACCACACGACTGCCGGGCAGGATCGACGCCGGTGGCGCTGCATTTTCATCGGCAAACGAACTCGCCGGTGCGCTGAGACGTGCTGCAGCGGCGCATGGCGAACATGAGAAGCAGACTGGCAAGGCTGATGAAAACTGGCCGGACTGGTATGCGGCGCATATGGTGCGCGAGCAGAGCGGCGAGCAGGCGTAAAGCTGGAATGACGAATTTTTGACGGTGTTGTCGAGAATCTGCCGAAGCGATAGCGTGCTTGCAGATCGCCGCCACGCGGCTGCAAAGCAGGTTCGCTGGTTGCGTGTGCAACGGCTATGCGCCGCTACGCATCCGGTGCCGCTGCGTGGTCTTCGCGCGTGAGGCCGAACAGCGGCCGGATGCGAATGCCGAGCATGCTGCCCGCAAACGCGGCGAACAACCAGATCCAGCCGTGCACGCTGGCCGAGACGATGCCGCTGAAATAGGCGCCCACGTTCGACCCGTACGCGAGGCGTGCGCCGTAGCCGAGCAGCAAACCACCGAATGCGGCGGCGGCGAGCGGACGCAATGGCACACGCCACACCGGCCCGTAGCGGCCCGCGAGTGCCGCGGCCAGCACTGCGCCGAGCATAATGCCCACGTTCATCACCGACGGCACGTCGCGGCTAAGCGGTGCGGCGAGTGCGGCAGCGTTGTCGCCTGTAGTCCAATATGGCCAATGCGCCACGTCGGCGCCGGCCGCTGCAGCCGCTTTCGCACCCCATAGCGCGAAGGCAGATGTCACACGCCAGGCATGCCCCGACAACGCGAGTGTGGCGAAGTTGAGTGCGGCGAGCGCGAGTGCGCCGACGTAAAGCGGCCATGGCCCGCGCAGCCATGAATACACAGGTTGCGCAGTGGCGGGCGGCGCTTCTATACCGTACTGGCGCTGCTCGATTGCGAAGCTCAGTGCGGCGATTGCACCAAGCACAGTCAGGCTGAGCACGAGCGCCGGCAGCGCGCCAAGGCTCGCGCCAAGCGATAGCGCTCCAAACGAAGGCAGTGCGCTCCAATATGGCATGTGGGCAGTGCCGAGCAGGGAGCCGGCGATAAACGCCAGCAGCGTCGCGATCATGCTCATACTTCCGCCGGTCGCCGTATAGAGAGTGCCGCATGCGCAACGGCTGCTCAGTTGCATGCCGACACCCGAGATAAACGCGCCGATCAGCACAGAGAGGCTAGCGGGCGCAACCGCCGCGTTGACCCGCACGCCGAATAGCGTGCCGGCAGCCAGCGCGGGGGCGAAGAGGACGGCACCGACGGCCAGCAACAGTGCATGGCTGCGGATGCCTGTACCACGTCGCTCGACGATAAATTGTCGCCACGCCGACGTGAAACTGAATTGGCCGTGGTACAGCGACACGCCAATCAACACGCCGACTCCGAACAATGCTGCCTGCCGGCCGCTTACGGTCAACGTCAGATAGACACAGCCGGCGATGAGCAGACTTGTAACCACCGCGCACGCGGTTCGATTCGCGCCGGGGCGTGTTGCGCCGTTTTGAACGCGATATAACGAGTCGCTCATGCGCGTGTGAAGAGTGAGGAGTGCAGGGAGGAGTTTGCGATTACGTGGTATGCCTGCGCTAACGCGCGTTGCCAAACCCCGACGCATCCGTGCATGCGTGTGCCGCGGCAAGCTGCTTCGTGGCGTGAACGGCATCGCATGCTAGCGCCATGATAGTCAGGTGGCCAGGTTCTTCAAATATACAAACGTATCGCGCTGCTCCCCATTTCGAATGGACGCACAGAACTGCGGCATCAGTTATCGAGCGAATCGGATGCGAATTACTGCACTGCGCTTGCGGACTCAATCGAACTGCGGGCCAGGGTTGTCGCAAACGTGAAGGGCGATCAGATAGTGGTGGCTGCAGCAGTCGATGAGATAACTACTCGCAGTGCGGAGCAGGGGCGAGCGCCAAGGCGCAGTCGCGTCCGCAACATCAATCGGGCATTTTCGGCATCGCTGTGCTGAGCGCGAACAGATCGAAATCGTCGCGCTCGCTCATCTGTAGCGACGGCGCGAAGCCCGACGTTGTCCATGCAAGAAGAAAACCGATCCGCATGCTAGAGACGATTGATGAAAAGCTCGAGCAAACCAATCGTAACGTCTGCCTTGGTCAGCATGCCCACGAAAACTACAAGAAGTTGACCCGATCCCCGGCTGGTTACCACATTTCGGGACCCGTGTACGCAAAGTTGTCCCAAAACATCGGTCCTTTTTGACTATTGTCGACAATATGTATAATGCGGCATGCGTTGCGGGAATTCCCGTAGATGGACGTTCAGCTGCAAGCTGCCGAAACGCTGTCATCGGCTTGCTGGCAGGGCTTTCCGGTTGCCTTGCAGTTCGATCACCAACCGCCGGGCGAGCGGCTCAAACCTTACCAGCTGGGTAGGGTTGTACGGTCAGCGTAAGCGTTTGTCCGGAACTGCTGTGCTGCTGCGGCGTTGGCGTTGTTCGAGTGACGCCGGCACTTGCTCTGCGGTGCCGGAGTAGAAACGTGTCGCGCATAGAAGGGGCGCGCCCCGACGTTTAAATTGTCGACAAAATACAGCCGCGAATGATACGCGGTGAATTGGCAGACGAGGAGACACATGGTTATTAGCGCCGACAACCCGGCCAAGACCTCGGTAAAGCCCTACCGGGTGTTCGCAGCCACGTGGGCGGGCTGGATGCTCGACGGCTTCGACAATGCGATCTACATCTACGTGATCGTTCCGGCGCTGACCGAATTACTGCCCCAAAGCGGCATGGCCGCGACGCATGCCCATATCGCTCAGATCGGCGGCTTGATGTTCAGTCTGTTCATGCTCGGCTGGGCCTGCTCGATGTTCTGGGGCTGGTGTGCAGACTGCTTCGGCCGCGTGCCGACCATGTGCGCAACCATCCTTATCTATTCGGTTTTCACCGGCGCGTGCGGTCTCGCTCCGGGCATCGTGTCGTTCGCGATTTTCCGCTTTCTGACAGGCTTCGGGATCGGCGGCGAATGGGCTGCCGGCGCGCCTTTGCTGCAGGAGTCGGTGCCCGAGCACCTGCGCGAGCGGCTCTCGGGATGGCTGCACACCGGCACGCCGATTGGTTTTCTGCTTGCCTCGGCAGCCGCGCTGATTGTGTTGCCGCAATTCGGATGGCGCGTGCTGTTCCTGATCGGCAGCGCGCCGGCTCTACTGACGATCTGGCTGCGCCTCGGCGTGCCCGAATCGCGACGCTGGATCGAACAGCGTGCTGCTGCAGGCCCGCGTGCACGTGTGCGCGACCTGTTTGGTCCGGCGCGAGCGCGCACCACGTGGTCGGCGGCGCTGATGATGACGTGCCTGATTTTCGGCCTGTGGTCGTCGACCTTCTGGATTCCTACGCTCGTGATCACCTGGCAAGCTACAGGCGGCGCCTCTGCGGCGCATGCGCAGTATCTGGGTTCGCTGAGCGGACTGATCCTCAGCACGGGCACGTTGCTCGGCTGCGTAGGTATGCCCTGGATTGTGCGCTGGATACCGCGCCGCAAATCCGCTGCGACGGTGTTCTTTGTTGGTGCGCTGGTCTGCAACGTCAGCGCGTACTACCTGATCGTGATGGTCCTGAAGAACTTCCGGCTGTTCATGACGGTGCTGCCCTTGTTGGGTTTCTTTACGAGCGGTGTGTTTTCGCTCTTCACGATCTGGCTGCCGGAGATGTTTCCGACCATGCAGCGTGCGCTTGGCTCCGGCTTTGCGTTCAGCTTCGGGCGCATTCTCGGCGCGGTGGGGCCGAGTCTGGTTGGTGCGCTTGCGGCCGGGTTCGGTTCCTATCCGCTGGCGATCACGGCAGTGTCAGCGGTTTATCTGATTGGCCTGGTGGGCGTTTTCTGGGCCCCGGAGACTGCCGGCCATGCGCTGCAGTCCTGACAGCTAACACGGAGGTAATCCTTCAAAATCCATACAATAAATTATATTAATCAGTGATCCAAATCAAATAGAAGAGTTTACAGATAGTCGTGGAGACGTAAAAATGAAAAAGTCATTACTTGCCTTGCCGATGCTGGCTGTCGTTGCAACGTACGCGCATGCCCAGAGCAGCGTCACGCTGTACGGGATTGTCGATGAAGGTCTGATGATCAACACCAACGCCAAGAATGTAGTCAATGGCAAAAATGTCGGTGGTCGTCAATTCCAGGTGGATTCGAACTCGGGCTTGCAGGGCAGCCGTTGGGGTTTGAAGGGCACGGAAGATCTAGGCGGCGGCCTGGCGGCGATTTTCACCCTGGAATCGGGTGTTAACCTCAGCAACGGCACGTTTGGTCAGGGCAACACGCCTTTCGGCCGTCAGGCTTTCGTGGGTATCGCCAGCAAGACCTTCGGTACGGTCACGTTGGGCCGGCAGTACGACAGCGTCAACGATTACGTCGGCAACTACGGCTTCGCACTCGCGTACGGCGGCTCGAGCACCGAACATCCGGGCGACCTCGACAACGTCAATCACACGTTCCGCGCGAACAGCACCGTCAAATACACGAGCCCGAACTTCCGCGGCTTGCAGTTTGGCGGCACGGTCTCGCTGGGTGGCGTTGCCGGTGAGATCTCGCAGTCGAGCGGCTACACGCTGGGTGCGAACTATAACAACAACGGCATCGGCTTCGGTGTGGCGTACGAACTCTTCAAGAACCCGTCTGCAACGGGCGCGATCTTGAACAGCAACGTCAACGCGGCAAGCTTCAATTCGCTGAATTCCGGCTATCTCGGCACGAGACCGGCGAATTCGTTGCAGATCATCGCAGCGGGCGGCAGCTATCAGATCGGACCGGCGTTGATCGGCGCGACGTATTCGAATACGAGGTACCAGAATATCGGCGCATTCGGCGGTGCGAACGCAACCTTCAACAGCTTCGAACTGAACGCGTTCTACCGGTTCACGCCAGCACTATCTCTCGCGGGCGAGTACAACTACACGAAGGGCAATGCAATCCGCGGCGACATCGGCGACCAGAAGTACAACCAGTTCTCGCTGTTGCTGGATTACGCGCTGTCCAAGCGTACCGACGTCTATGTTGAAGGCACGTTCCAGACGGCGAGCGGCATCAATTCGACGGGTACGGCGGCGGTGGCGGACATCGGCAGCCTCGGCGATTCGTCGAACAACCATCAGTCTGTGGCCCGTATCGGGATGCGCCACAAGTTCTGATGTGTAGCGCGTCGGCGGCGGCTGTCGTGATGAAGGCCGCCACCGATGCGCGATGCTCGCTCCTTGATAACAATAGAGACCAAAAAAACATGAACGGAACGATCACTATCAAGGCACGCATCGGTATCACGATGGCGTTCATGGCCGCGCTGCTGCTGGTGATCGGCGTGCTCGGCCTGATCGGTATGAGCCGCACCAACGCGGCGTATCACGAGACGTTCGCCGATCAGATGCCTTCCGCAACCTCGCTCGATCGCGCTGAACTGTCCGAGGTTCGCGAGCGGCTCGCGCTCGAGCGCGCGGTGCCTCAAGTCGGCACGCCCCAGGCGCAGGACAGCATTGCGCGCTCGCGGGATTTTCGGGTGCAGTCGGATGCGGCGTGGAAAGCGTATCGTGCGTTGCCGCGCGACGACGAAGAAGAGCGGCTCGCGCAATCCGTCGAAACTGCGCGGGCGGCGCTGGCGCAGGTACTGACGCAATATGGCGCTGCAATCGCGGCAAATCAGCCCGAGCAGATCGCAGCAGTCGAAAAATCGTTGCCACGCACGTACAGCCAGTTTTCCGACGCGAGTGAAGCGCTGCGGAAGTTTCAGTTTGCCATTGCTGAGCGCGGCTACGTGTCGGCACAGCAATCGTTTGCGCTGTTTCGCTGGATCAGCATTGCTGGAATGGCACTCGGCGTCGTAATTGCAGCCGGTGCCTGGGGAAGCCTGCGTCGCACCATTGGCGTGCCGATCGAAGCCGCGCGTCAACAGTTCGATGCGATCGCATCGGGCGATCTGCGCAATCCGGTCAACGTCGACCGGCGCGATGAAATGGGTGCATTGCTGCGCGGACTCGCGACGATGCAAAGCCGCCTCGCATCGACGGTGCACACCGTGCGCACGGGCAGCGAATCGATTGCGTCGGCAACCAGGCAGATCGCAGCGGGCAATCTCGATCTGTCGTCACGCACCGAGCAGCAAGCGTTGTCGCTGCAGGAAACCGCTGCGAGCATGGAAGAACTGACCAGCACCGTCAAACAGAACGCAGATAACGCGCGCGAGGCGCGCAAACTGGCTGGCGTCGCCGAGAACATCGCCAGCAAAGGGAGTTCGGTGGTGGGGCAAGTGGTCGGCACGATGGAGGACATCAGCCAGAGCTCCGCGCGGGTCGTCGACATCATCGCGATTATCGAAGGCATTGCGTTCCAGACCAATATCCTTGCTCTGAACGCGGCGGTCGAGGCTGCGCGTGCTGGTGAAACCGGGCGCGGCTTCGCGGTGGTCGCCGAGGAAGTGCGCAGCCTCGCGCAGCGTTCGTCGAACGCGGCCAAGGAGATCAAGCAACTGATCGACGGATCGGTTGGGCACGTGCAGTCCGGTTCGGCGCTGGTCAATCAGGCCGGTGCGACGATGACTGAGATTATCGGTGCAGTGCGACGGGTGAGCGAGATCGTCGGCGAGATTGCCGAGGCGTCGGCCGAGCAGAGCGGCGGCATCGATCAGATCGCGCTGGCGGTGTCGCAGATGGATGCGGTGACGCAGCAGAACGCCGCGTTGGTCGAGCAGGCTTCGGCGGCAGCGCAATCGCTAGAGAGTCAGGCAGAGAGCCTGCGCCAGTCGGTCGCGGTATTCCGGGTGGAAGACGAGGCACTTCTCTAGCAATCAGCGTCGTGCCGCTGCAATTGTGACGCGTCTCCGGGGAGACGCGTCATTTGCATTGCATCGGCGCTGCGTCAGGCGTTAGCGTTACTTCGCCGCAGCCTTCGTGATTTGACGGACCTTCGATACGTCATCAGCGCTCACCGGTGCCGCATGATTGCCCCAACTGCTGCGCACGAACGTCAATACATCGGCCACTTGCTGGTCGTTCAGGCGCCAGCCGAAATCGGGCATTGCAAGTGGAGTCGGCGCGCTTTGCGTCGACGGCATATGCGATCCGCCCAGCACGATATGGATCAGCGAGGCCGGATCCGATTCAGCCACTACCGCGCTGTTCGCGAGCTTCGGGAAGGCCGGCATCGCACCGCTGCCGTCGGTGCGGTGGCACGCACTGCAATTATTCAGATACACGCCCGCGCCGGCCGAACCGACATGGCCTGCGCGCAACTGTACGGCGACCGCATCGGCAGCGTCAGGACGTGTCGTGCCGGCTGCCACCGCCGCGGGTTCCGCAGCATGTACCGGTGCCGACGTCAGATAGGTTGCGATCGCATTCAGATCGTCGTCGTGCAGATACTGGAGGCTGTCGTCGATCACTTCCGTCATCGGGCCGAACGCGGCGCCGTCCGCCTGCCGGCCGCTGCGCAGATAAGCGGCGAGTGCACCTTTGGCCGCGGCCGGCGAGCCGCCCGCGAGATGATGCCGCAAATCGGGCGCATACCAGCCCGCAAGCGAATAGCCCGATAGAAATACATCATTGCCGTTGCTATCGAACGTGGCTTCCGCGCCAAGCATGTTGTGCGGCGTGTGACAGGCGCCGCAATGCGCAAGCCCCTGCACCAGATATGCGCCGCGATTCCATTCAACGCTCTGGCTCGAGTCGGCACGATACGCGCCGTGCGGCGAGTACATCCAGTCCCATGCCGCCATCAGCGGCCGGATGCTGAACGGGAACGACAGTTCCTGGGCATGATTCGGCTGCGCAACCGGTTTGACGCCGTGCGTGAAGTAGCGGTACAGCGCATGCATGTCGGCGTCGTCGACTTTCGAATACGACGGATAGGGCATCGCCGGATACAAACGATGCCCGTCACGCGCGACACCTTCTCGCACCGCACGCGCGAAGTCGTCGTAGGTATAGGCGCCGATACCCGTCGACGCGTCAGGCGTGATGTTGGTCGAAAAGAGCGTGCCGAACGGCGTGTGCAGTGGCAGCCCGCCGGCGAACGGCCGGCCGGGGCTTGCTGTATGACAGGCCGCGCAGTCGCCGACGCGTGCGAGATACGCGCCGCGCGCGATCTGTGCGTCGTCGTCGGACGGTGCGGCGGGAGTGGTTTGCGCCGCTGCGCTGGCGCCTGCTGCATAGGCAAACGCAAGCAGTGCAGCGTGGACGAGTGCGACCGGTTTTATGATTGTTTTCACGCGCGGAGCTCCTATGCCTGAACCAGCGGACCCGGGTTCTTCAGATACATCTCGCGGATCGCATAAGCTGCGTAGTACGTCATCGCGCCGATCGTGTTGGTCGGGTTGATGCCGAGATTCTGCGGAAACGAGCACGCACCCGCGACGAACACGTTGTGCACATCCCATGACTGCAGATACTTGTTGACCACGCTGTTGTCAGGCCGGTCTCCCGCGATGGCTCCGCCGGTCGTATGCGTGCTTTGATACGGGCCCATGTCGAAGCGGTCGCCGGGCTTGCCCGCATTGACCGCTACCGATTTCGGCGCTGGATTCATCGCGCGTGCGACGCCGGCCGCTTTCTGGCTGACGAACTGCGTCATGCGGCCTTCGTTATCCTTCCAGTCGAACGTCATGCGCAGCAGCGGCAATCCGTAGGCATCCTTGTAAATCGGGTCGAGATCCAGATAATTGTCGCGATAAGACATCACCGACCCTTGCGTCGAGACCGCAAAGGAATGCAGGTAGTGATCCTTGACCGACTTCTTCCAGCCCGAGCCCCACTTGGGCGTGCCCGGTGGTGTCAGCGCCTGGGCGATCGGCCGTCCGCCGGTCACGGTCGCGAAGGTGATCGCACCGCCGACGAAATTGGGTGGCCCATGATCGAAGTTGTCGGCGTTGAAATCGTCGTACACCACACCGCCGGCGCCCGAGCCGATGAACGGGTTGATCGCGACGTCCTTGTCGAAGAAGATCTGGATCTTGCTGTTCTTCTGGTACGCATAGTTCTTGCCGACCGTACCTTTACCGGTGACCGGGTCATACGGCTGACCGATTCCGGAAAGCAGCAGCAACCGCACGTTATGCATCTGATAGGCACACAGCGCGACGATTTTCGCCGGCTGCTCGACACTGCGGCCTTGAGCGTCGATATAGGTGACGCCGGTCGCAATCTTGCCGGTCGAGTCGAGATTGACCTTGACCACCTGCGAGCGGTCGCGCAACTCGAAGTTAGGCATCTTTGCCAACGCCGGCAAAATACAACTCTGCGGCGATGCCTTCGAATACATGTAGCAGCCGAACAGCTCGCAATAGCCGCAGAAGTTGCAGGGCCCGAGCTGCATGCCGTACGGATTCGTGTACGCCTTCGATGCAATCGAAGCAGGCGTCGGATACGGGTGATAGCCCAGTTCGCGCGCGGCCTTGTCGAACAGCATCGACGGGTAGGCGGTCGGCAGCGGCGGCAGCGCGTAGTCGCGCGCACGCGGCGCTTCGAACGGATTGCCGCCGTTCACCATTTTCCCCTGGATGTTGCCGCCCTGGCCGGAGGTGCCGAGCACGTACTCGAACTTGTCGTAGAACGGCTCGAGTTCAGCAGCGGTAACCGGCCAGTCCTGGATCGTCATATCGGCCGGAATGAAGTCCTTGCCGTAGCGTGCTTCGTAGTGGCTGCGGATCTTCAGGTCGGCATCGGTCGCGCGGTACGTGAAGCCGTTCCAGTGCACGCCGGAGCCGCCGACGCCATCGCCAAACAGAAACGGCCCGTACTGGCGCAGCGGCAGCGCGCCTTCCTGTGCGTTGCGCCGGATCGTGACCGTCTCGCGCGCGAGGCTTTGCATCAGCCGGTTGCGTTGCACATAGGTCAGTTCGTCGGCGATACGCGGATAAGCGAAATCGGGATACGTGTCGCGGTTTTCGCCGCGTTCGAGACCGACGACGGTCATGCCGGCCTGCGCGAGTTCGATGGCCATGATCGAGCCGGACCAGCCCATTCCGACGACCACCGCATCGACTTCAGGCTTCTTTATATCGGCCATGAATGTCTCCTTTTTGTTCTGTATTGCCGGCTTGCCCCGGGCCTGTTGCAGCGAATCTTGTTGTTTACGTACTTCCGGCGATCGTCACCGGACCGAGCGGATAGGGCTTGCCTGGCTGCGCAACCCAATCGAGAAAGTCGGCGCGCGCGCCGGGAAAACCGATCATCTTCCAGCTTGCAGCGTTCTTGTTGCCGCCATGAATCGGGTCCGCGAAGTAGCCTTCTTTCGTGTTTTGCCACAACATCCCGATGAAGGCCGCGGCAGACACGTGCTCGAATTTGATCTTGCCGCCGTCCATGCCGTGCAGGATGTCGTCTTTTTGCACGACGCTCAGTTCTTCGAAATGCTTGCCAGAAAAATTCGCGACGCTATGGCTGTCGAGCGCGGCGAGGCCGGTGCGATAGACGTCGCGCGGCGTCATCCGGTTTTGATAGCCGGAGGCAGGCGGAATCTCGTGCGGGAAGGGGCCTTGCATGTACCACGCCGAAGCGTGTCCGAAGCCGCTTTCCATTTGCCGGTCGATGAAGACCGCCACGTCGAGTTCCAACGCACCGGGCCCTTCCGCGTCGGACGGAATCAGGCGGTCGATCGCAGCCTGAAGCAGCGTCCACTCGCGAGCGTTGAAAAAAGTCGGATGGTACGGCGTCGCGGCGTCGGCGGATGCGTTGCCGGCATTGGAGGCCGTGGCCGTGCTACCGCTATGCAAATCGCAGCCGGCGATGGCGCCCGCTGCAGGCAGGATCGCGACGGATTTGATGAGGAACTGACGTCGCGACGAGGCGACGGGACGTGTGTCGTCCGACTGGTCATGCTTGCCGGTCATTGCTGATTCCTTGATGGGAACGCCGGCATTGCGCCGGCGCGCCAGATCGAAAGATGGGGCGAGTGAAAAACGTCAGCGGTGGCCTGGGCCGCTCGCTGCGCTTCACTTCACGTCACTTGACGGCGTCTGCGCCTGCTTTGCAGATGTCCGCATCCTGATCGCCGGACCCGCCGCTGCACCCGATCGCGCCGACCACCTTGCCGTTCATGACCAGCGGAAAGCCGCCCGGCGAGGCGACCACCGAATCCGGATCGAGCGTTGCCTGATACGTATGGCCGGCTTCGTAGCCATTGAAGAAGGTGCGCGTTTCGCGGCGGAAACGTGCCGCGCTGCGTGCCTTGCGCACGGCAATGTTGGGGGAGGAGTTCTGCGTGTCGTCCATCTTCGCGAACGCGATCAGGTCGCCGTTCGGGTCCGTGATGGCGATCGCTTCCGGCCAGCCATGTTTTGCGGCTTCGGCTTGAGCTGCTTGCAACGCGTGGGTCGCGTCCGCGAGCGAGATCGGCATGCCGTAAGGAACGTCGAAGGGCGAGTGCGCGGGCAATCCGCCGGCAGAGGGCTGCGAGGCCGGCGTTTGCGCCAGGGCCGACGCGCCTGTCGTGCCGAGCGCGATGGCCAGCAGCGTGACGATGGACATTCGATTACGCATGAAAAGGTGTCTCCGTTCTTTTCCGACTCGTTTCTAGATACGTGTTGAGCACGCGGCTCCGCATGCCTATTGTCGCTCACATATTGTCGACAATACGCAGCGGGATAATCGCGCACCCGTTTTTTGTTGTCAACCACAAGTTTTCGATGCGTAAGGGAAGGGGCGAGATTGGCGGCTTCGAAGGCTCCAATCTCGCGCACCGGCCTTAGCCTTTATTCCAGCCGCCGTCCCGGGTGTTGATCCGTCGCATCCTCGGCTTGGCGCCGCCTTCGGCGCCGCGGCTGTCTCCCGCGTTGATGTCGGCACTCAGGCCGAGACTCGCACGCGAGCCGGCCACGTGCTGTCGCATCAGGCGCTCGGCGAGTTCGCCATCGCGCGCGCGCATGGCCCGCAGGATGTTGCGGTGCTCGTCGTCGGCGCCGGCACGCATCGGCGTGACGCCGGTGCGTGCCCGATACAGGCGCAGCAGGTAGTACATGTCGCCGCATAGATACTGGATCAGCTGCGTATTGCGGCTGCCCTGCGCGACACGCGAGTGGAAGTCCCATTTGTGGGGCTTGCGGTGAAACGGACTGGTGGGTGGCGGCTCAGCCGAAACATGGCGGAACTCCACACAGTTCTCGAGTTCGTCGAGTTCGGCATCGCTCATATGCAGCGTGGCCAGCCGGCAGGCGAGCCCTTCCATCACCTCGCGGATCGCGAAGATCTCGCTGACGTCCCAGTCCGACAAGGCGACTACACGCACGCCGATGTGCGGCACGCGTTCGATCAGGCGTCGTCCTTCAAGGCGGCTGATCGCCTCGCGCAGCGGCCCGCGGCTGATACCGAGGCGCAACGCCAGCTCGGCCTCGCTGATCTGCGTGCCGGGCGGCAACTCGCCATTCAGGATGGCCTGGTCGAGCATGTCGCACGCGCGATCGGCGAGCGTTTGCGCCGACAGACGCTTGACTGACTTCGAGTCGACGTCGTCGGCAGGCGGCAGCGCCGTGTCATGTTCCTGAATGGGCATGGTCATCTAACCGTCGAAATTAAACTGTTGACAGTCTAACTTTTACGCAGCTAACCTTCCAGCATAAATTGCAAAGCAGGGCCGCTTCCTGCCGTCAAACGTTGTTCGCGGGCGAATCGTCGCCGCGACCGGCACGTTGGCGACGCACGAGCGGCTGCCGCCACGAGACAGATGCATCGCCAAGGAGACAGCGTGAAATCGCTATTCGACGTGATCTGGGACAAGCATTTCGTGACCACGCGAAGCGACGGTCTTTCGCTGATCCACATCGACCGTCACGTGCTGCACGACCTGCACGCGCCGCCCGCGTTCGCGCGCTTGAAGAAAAGCGGCTACGCGCTGCGCCGCCCCGAGTTGACGGTCGCCGTCACCGATCACACCGTATCGACCTTGCCGGTGCGCGACGTCAACAGCAGTCCGCAAGGCGCCGAATTCATCGCTGCGACGCGCGCCGGCGCGGCACGCTACGGCATCACCTTGCTCGACCTCGATCACCCTGCGCAGGGCATCGTGCACGTCGTCACGCCGGAGCTCGGCATCGCGTTGCCGGGCGGCACGCTGGCCTGTCCCGACAGCCATGCGTGCACAGTCGGCGGCCTCGGCACGCTGGCCTTCGCCACCGGCACGACCGAACTGGTGCACGTGCTGGCCACGCAAACGCTCGCACTCCAACGTCCTCGCCAGATGCGTATTCGTCTTGACGGCGTGCTGCCGGAGCATGTCACTGCCAAAGACCTGATCCTCTATCTGATCGGCCATTTCGGCTCGAGCCTCGCGCGCGGGCATGCGGTCGAGTTCAGCGGCCCGGTCGCACGTGCGTTGCCGGTAGAAGCGCGCCTCACGCTATGCAATATGGTGACCGAGCTCGGCGGCCGCACCGGCCTGATCGCGCCCGACGACACCGTATTTTCATGGCTCGCCGGCCGGCCATGCGCACCGCAGGGCACGCAGTGGGACGCCGCGCTCGCAGACTGGCGCAACCTGAAAAGCGACGACGACGCGCAGTTCGATCACGATCTCGCGGTCGATTGCAGTGGCCTCGAGCCGCAAATCACGTGGGGCGTCGATCCGACCCACGTGTTGCCGGTGTCGGGCCGCGTGCCGGACCCTGCCGCGCTCGACTCGAACGCGCGCATCCAGCTCGAACGCGCACTCGATTACATGGGGCTCGTGCCGGGCACGCCGCTCGAAGGTGTACCGATCGATCGGGTGTTCATCGGCTCGTGCACCAACGCGCGACTGTCGGACCTCGAAAGCGCGGCGCAAATCGTGCGCGGCCGCAAGGTCGCACCGGGCATCCAGGCCGCCGTGGTGCCGGGCTCGACTGGCGTGAAAGTCGAAGCCGAACGGCTCGGGCTCGACCGGATATTCGTCGAAGCGGGTTTCGAGTGGCGCTCGTCGGGTTGTTCGATGTGCGCCGGGCTCAACGGCGACGAAGGCCGGATGGGTGAGCGCATCGTCTCGACGACCAACCGCAATTTCGCGGGCCGCCAGGGCGCGGGGGTGCGTACCCACCTCGCCAGTCCCGCCATGGCCGCGGCGGCGGCGATCGCCGGACATATCGCAGACGTGCGCCGCTACAGCCACTCGACACGCTGACGCGCGATTCAGCCCAGCCTGATTTTTGCAGATACTTTCGGGGCCGTCAGGCAACCCGCAGGAGACGGACGATGCAACGATTCGAACGCGTGGAAGGCGCAGCCGTGCCATTGCTGCAGGAAAACATCGACACCGACCAGGTGCTGCCTTCCTCTTACATGCGTGGCCTCAATCCCGACTATGCGGCCGGTTTCTTCGGCACCTTGCGCAAAGACCCGGACTTCGTGCTGAACCAGCCGGCCTACCGTGGCGCACGCATGCTGGTGGCCGGCGACAACTTCGGCTGCGGCAGCACGCGCGAACACGCAGTGTGGGCCATTGAAGCGTTCGGCTTGCGTGTGGTGGTCTCAACCAGCTTGCCGGAAGTGTTCCGCGAAAACTGCGTGAAGAACAGCATCCTGCCGCTCGTGCTGAATGCCGCCGACCACAGCCGCCTCGCCGCGGCGGTCGTTGCGGCGGCGGGGCGCGCCAGCTTCAGCGTGGATCTCGTCGCCCAGCGCATCGACGGGCCAGACGGTTTCGTACTCGAGTTCGACGTTCCGGCCGTGCAACGTACTGCGTTGCTCGAAGGGCTGGATGAAATCGGCTTGACGCTGCGCGAAGTGCAGGCAATCGAGGCTTACGAAGCGAAGGACCGCGAAAGCCATCCGTGGCAGCAGGCCTTCCGCCATCCGACCTGAATCACAACGACATTCACTATAAAGAAGGAGACAACATGGCACGATCCATTCGGCCTCTGCGCGCGTGGCTCTCAGCGAGCTTAGCCGGTTTTGCGTTGTTGGCGACAACTGCCAGCGTGCCGGTGCGCGCCGGGCAGGTCGTCGTTTCCCACTACGCCGAGCTGATGTACGGCGCGCCGTGGGCCATCGCACTCGATCAGGGCTTCTTCAAGAAACGCGGCGTCGATATTACCGAGCTGCTCACGTCGGATGGCGGCGGCACGACGATTCGCAACATGATGGCGAGCGATGTGCCGTACACCGAGACCGCATTGAGCGCAGCGCTTAGCGCGATTCACGACGGTCTCGACCTTAAGATCGTTGACGGCGCTGTCAATAATGCGGCCGATCTGGTCTGGGTCGTGAAGCCGAACTCACCGCTCAAGAATATCCACGACCTCGCCGGCAAGAAGATCGCGTACACACGTGCAAGCTCGACCACGCAGATTCTCGGTCTCGCTGCGCTGCAATCGGCCGGCGTCGATCCGACCAAGGTGACGATGCTGTCGCTAGGCACGATCGGTGGCGGGCTGACTGCGCTCGACCAGGGTGCGGTCGACGCTGCGCCCGAACTCGATCCCACCTATTCGCGCAACGCGTCCAAATACCGCGTGCTGTTTGCCGTTTCGGATGTGATGCCGCCGGTGACGCAGCACGTCGGCGTGGTCAGCACGAAATTCCTGCAAGAGCATCCGGATCAGGTGAAGGGCCTCATTCTCGCGCGGCGTGACGGCGTGCAGTTCATGAAGGCGCATCCCGATCAGGCCGTGGCGATCATCGCCAAGGCCTACGACATGCCGCCGGGTCCGATCACGCTCGCGTTCAAACGGCTGATCGCCGCCAACTACTGGAGCGAAGGCAAGCTCGACTACAGCGCGATGGATCGTGCGGTGGTTGGACTGCACGTGGCCGGCGTGTATCCCGACGCCAAGGTCGACTGGAGCAAGGTCGTCAACGAATCGGCACTGCCGGCCGATCTGAGGAGCACCAAATGAGCACGCTGCCCACGAAACAGCCGGCCGGCGCGCCGGCCTCAGCAACCGGTGTTGGCTTGCGCATCGAGGCGACAGGCCTCGTGCGGCGCTACACGCGTGCCGACGGCACCGTGCTGCAAGCGCTCGGACCGCTCGACCTCGCGCTCGAGCCAGGTGAATTCTTCTCGATCGTCGGACCGTCCGGTTGCGGCAAGTCGACGATGATCGACATCCTGTCGGGCCTCGCGCCGCCCGACGAAGGCAGCGTGAGCGCCGACGGCGTGCCGTACCGCGGCGTACCGGACGGTGTCGGTCTCGTGCTGCAGGAAGATGCGAGCTTTCCGTGGCTGTCGGTGCGCGACAACGTTGCGTTCGGCCTGAAGCGTCTTGCACGCCGGCCGCTTGATATCGCCGAACGCGTGGATCATGCACTCGAATTCATGGGCCTCGCCGATTTCGCGAACGCGCGCCCGGCTCAACTGTCGGGCGGGATGCGTCAGCGCATGTGCATCGCTCGCACGCTGGTGCTGCGGCCGCGCTTTCTTCTGCTTGACGAACCATTCGGCGCACTGGATCAGCAAACGCGCCTGCTGATGGGAGACGAACTACTGCGCATCTGGCGCGAGACGGGCGCCACCGTCCTGCTCATCACCCATTCGCTCGATGAAGCCGCGATGCTGTCCGATCGCGTAGGCATCATGTCGGCGCGGCCGGGCCGGCTGCTTGAAGTGCTGCCCACCGGATGGACGCGCGAGCGCGATAGCACGGTAGCCAGTACCCCCGCCTTCGGCGCGCTGACCGGCCACCTGTGGGAGCGGCTGCGCGGCGAATCGATGAAGTCGATGCGGGGTGGCGTATGAGCACTGCCGCGCGCACCTGGCTACGGCCATCGACGGTGCGTTGGGCTCTGGTGATCGCCGTTCTGGCGCTGCTCGAATTCGCCTGCCGTGCCGGTCTGATCGCGCGCATCACGATGGTTCCGCCTACTACGATGCTCGATGCCGCGTGGCAGGTGCTGGCCGATCCGGCGTTGCGTACGTCGGTGCTGACGACGCTCGAAGAAGTGTTGATTGCCGCGGTACTTTCGATCGTGGTCGGCATACTGGCCGGGCTGTGCCTGTTCAGGCTGAGCTGGTTGAAGCGCCTTGCCGACCCGATTCTCTCCGCGTGGTATGCGGTGCCGGTGTTCATCTTTTATCCGGTGATGATCGTGCTATTCGGTATCGGCGAGCGGCCGATCATCGCGATCTCGTTTGTGTTTGCGGTCGCGTCGATGGTGCTCAGCACCGTCACGGCACTCGAATGCATTCCGCGCGCACTGCTCAAAACGGCACGGCTGATGCGGCTCAATCCGCTGCAGCGATTCGCCCATATCTGGCTGCCCGCCGCCTTGCCGCATCTGGTAGTCGGTCTGCGCCTCGTGCTCGCCTACTCGCTGATCGGCACGATCGCCGGCGAGTTCATCCTGTCGAGCATCGGCATCGGCCACGACATCGCGTTCAGCTACGACAACTTCATGACGGCTCGCATGTATGGGCTGATCGTCATCGTGATCGCTACTTCGTTTTTGCTCAACTATCTGCTGTCGCTTCTGATCGGCCGGCTCGGCGGCTCGGTGCGCGTGCTCAAGGGGGTGTCCGGTGGCTGAAGCCTGGCAAATGAAACTCTCGTCGAGCACAGGTCGCCGCCTGCGTTTGCGTCCAGGTGGCGGCGCCACGGCCGCAGTGCTCGTCGTCGTGCTGTGGCAAGTGGCCGCACTCGCATTGGGACACGATGCGCTGGCCGGCCCGGTGCCTGCCACGCAACGGCTGTTCGCGATTCTGAGCGGTGCGCGCTATCGCCCCGAGCTGCTTGCGACGCTCGGTTCTTTTCTGCTCGCGCTAGCGATTTCGTGGTGCGGGGGTTTGCTGCTCGCAGCATGGTTCGGCACGCGACGCTTCGCCGGCGAAGTGGCCGAACCGCTGCTGGTGTCGTTCTATGCGATTCCCAAGGTCACGCTTTACCCGATCGTGCTGTTGATCTGCGGCCTGGGCATGGGCTCGAAAGTGACCTTCGGCGTGCTGCACGGCATCGTGCCGGTGATACTCGTCGGCATGGCGGCCATCCGCAACCTGAAGCCCGTTTATGCCCGCACGGCCCGTGCACTTTCGCTGTCGCCGCGCGCCGCACTCGTGCATGTGCTGCTGCCGGCGATTGCGCCACAACTGCTGACGGGCATGCGCGTAGGCCTTTCGCTCACCTTGCTCGGCACACTGATCGGCGAGATGTTCGGCGGAGAGCGTGGCGTGGGCCACATGCTCGTGCGCGCGATCAACCTCGCCGACAACGACACCATCATGGCGCTGGCTTTGCTGCTGATGGTCTTCGCGATTGCCGCCAACTGGTCGCTAGGCCGCGTGGCAGCGCGTTTTTCCGGTAGCTAAAGCGCACCCACCTTTTCAAGGACACACTTAGATGCATCCAGGAATCCGTTTGCGTGAATTGCTCGCGCGCCCCGAGATCGTCGTATTGCCCGGCGTGTACGACGCGCTATCCGCGAAACTGGCGCAAGCACATGGCTTCGAGGCGCTGCTTGCCGGCGGCAATGCGGCAACCGGCGTGCTGCTGGGCGAGCCCGACCTTGGCCAGCTCAGCATGCGCGACTATATCGATCATTACGCGCGCATTGCCGGCGCGACCACCTTGCCGGTACTGGTGGATGCCGACACGGGCTTTGGCGGTGTGCATAACGTGCAACAGATGGTGCGGCACTTCGAGCGCGCCGGTGTCGCCGGCTTCTTTATGGAAGACCAGGCCACGCCTAAACGCTGCGGTTATCTCGCCGGCAAAGCGGTGATTCCGATCGCGGAGATGGTCGGCAAGATCCACGCAGCACTCGATGCGCGTCGCGACTCGGCGCTGGTGATTTGCGCACGTACCGACGCGCTGGGTATTCACGGACGCGACGAGGCGATCGAGCGCGTGCAGCGCTATCGCGAAGCAGGCGCCGATATGACCTTCGTGCAGGGCGCGGATCGCATTGAAGACCTGCGCGCGATCTGCGAGGCTGTGCCGTGCCCACAGCTTGCGAATGTGTCGCAGGCTGCGCAGACCGCAGCGCAACCGGTGTCGCAGATCGAGCAGGCCGGGGCTGCCGCCGTGATGTATTCGATCACCACGATGCTGGCCGCCGCGCGCGCCGTCGACGACGCGTTGAGCGCATTGCGGCGCGACGGACATCTCGGTGCGGTGGCGTCGCAACTGATGCCGATCAAGCGTTATAACGAGGTGGTTGGGCTCGACGCAAAGGAACAGGCGGAGCAGCGTTACACGTCCAATGTTTTGTAAGGCTCATACCCGGCCGCTGCGGCAGATCGACAGACTGGATTAACATCCGGCGTTCTCACTGACTGACTGGCGCTTACTTGTGCCCATGCTCATGAAAAACAAAAGAGGGCTGTTTCTTGCCATCGCGCTGGTGATCGCGCCGTCCGCCCACGCGGCGGATCTGCTGGTGCTGTCTTCGGCTGCGATGAAAGGCGCACTGGCAGATTTGCCGCAACGATATCTGGCAGCCACAGGCGACCACGTAAGCGTTGTCTACGGCACCGCGGGACAGGTGCGCGACCGGGCGCTATCGGGGCAGGCGTTTGACGTGGTCATCGTTCCACCCGAACCTCTCGCGGGCTTGATCGGGCGCCATCTCGTCAAAGAGGGCTCCCAGCTGGATATCGCGCGCGTGCGGCTCGGTGTCGCGGTCAAGGCCGGCGCCGCGTTGCCCGGTATCAGTGACGACCAGGCGTTCAGGAAGGTCCTGCTCGACGCCCCGTCGATCGGGATGGCCGACCCTGCCACGGGCGCGACCTCCGGAATCTACCTCGCGAAGTTGATCGACCGTCTGGGGATCGGCAGCGTGGTGGGTCCCAAGGTCAAATACTATCCGGAAGGGCAAACCGCGATGGAAGCAATGGCGCGAGGAGAGGTGTCGCTCGGTCTGGGGCAGACCAGCGAAATCAAGCCTGTGCACGGGGTCGCGCTGGTCGGGCCCATCCCGGAAGATTTGCAACTCGTCACCACCTACGCTGCGGGTATAAGCACGAAGAGCGAACATCCGGATGCGGCGAAGCGGCTAGTTGCGTGGCTTACCGCACCGGCAGTGCAAACGTCGCTGAAGGCGAACGGATTCGATCTCATCTCGGCCGGCAACTGATCTCTTTCAAGGGTCAGCGTTGTGGCGGCCAGACGCACTTGAGCGGTCTACCGAGCCCCGCCGGGAGTGCTGCTGAAAAAGTAGCGT
This sequence comes from Paraburkholderia jirisanensis, assembly GCF_054782355.1. Taxonomy (NCBI): domain Bacteria; kingdom Pseudomonadati; phylum Pseudomonadota; class Betaproteobacteria; order Burkholderiales; family Burkholderiaceae; genus Paraburkholderia; species Paraburkholderia jirisanensis. Next base: position 315,460 of record NZ_BAAGSQ010000025.1, read on the forward strand.
TGCCCGTCGATGTCACGACCTCGACACCTTCGCACGACTTGCGAGCAGGTGATCGAAAGAGATCGCGCCCGGCCCCCACGCGGCGATGCCCAGCGCCATCGCGGCCCACGTGATGTGAATCGGCCAGCCCTCGGGTACGGTCAGTTCGATCACACAAGTCATCAGCAGCAGGCCGACCGCTGCAAAGCGGGTGCCGACACCGAGTACCAGCAGCACGGGAAAACCCACTTCGCCGCAAGCCGACAGAAAGGCCACCACTGCCGGCGCGGGAAACGGATACGGCCCACCGGGCAGATGTAGCTGGAACTCGTCCGTGAACAACGTGATTGCCGTATCGTTCAGCTGCAAGAAGCCATGCCATTTCAGAATGCCGGATCTCCAGAACGGCACGGCAAGCGCGAGGCGCAACACGAGTTGGGTCAGCCACGGCTTCGCAAGATGCTGGATCCACTGGCTTGCCTGGCCAATCTTCGCTGCAACAGAAATGCCGCGCGCAGACATCGCAGTTTCTCGGTCGGACATCGTCGTCATGCTCCAGTGTGTAGCGCAGTGAATACGCCGAATGAGATCATTCCCGACAGATTGGCCGGGAGATCGAAGGAGGGCGCTGCGTCAAACGCCGCAGCTGCGGCGATGCCCAGTGATTCGCCTGCTATCAGGCTGTTCAGAAACGTGGCGGCACCAGCGGGTAGCGTGGAAACCATCACCTCCTGGGCCGGCCGTGTGATGAGCGCATTTTCGGGCTCGCTCGAACACAGCGGCTCGATCGGGCCGCTACGCCGGTTCATCGCGAAGATCGCTACGGCGGGATACGCGGAGCGCACGATGCGGGTTGCCGGATGAGGTGTGAAATGCAGATCGCCCAGTTGCTCGGGATGCATGTCGGTCAGCGTCTGCATCGGCAATACCGATCGATCGGCGGCGTGATAAGCGTCCATCCACGCCCGTTCGATTCGCGCGACGTCGCCGAGCCATGGCATCTGCTGTGCATACTCATAGCCTTCGATGAAGGCGGGAAAATCGCGGCCATACTCGAACAGTAGCGGCGAGACCGGCGGTGTGGCCCGCACATGAAAGCGCGCCATCGCCCGAAAGAATTCGCTACCGGTTATTCGCGCAACGGCGGGATAGAGGGCGGCAAGGGCGTCGATCAGGCTGACCGTCACGTTATTGCGGTAGACGTTATATCGGCTAACCACGCCTTTTCCCGCGGCAGCGACGAGCTCGCCGGGGGCGGCACTCGACGGGTCCATCAAACCTCTGGCAAAAGCCGCTGCAAAGCCCGTGGTACACGCAGGCGGGAACGCTACGGGCATCGTCATGGATGCCCCTTCAGCAGCGTGCCCATCATCCGTCGCCTCGCCGCTTGCGCCTCGCCGCGCAATACTTCCCATGCGGGCAGGCTGCTGTCCCATTCGATCAGTGTGGCGATCGGGCCTGTGCTTGCGACGACCTGTTCGTAAAGCGCCCAAACCGCGTCATCGACAGCACGATCGTGGCTGTCGATCAGCAACAGCGCTTCCTCGTCGTCACGCTGTTCGGCATGGCCCGCCAGATGAATCTCGTCGACCCGGTCGAGCGGAAAACCCGCCAGATACGCATCCGCGCAGTAGCCTTGATTGGTGGCGGAAACAAACACATTGTTAAGGTCGAGTAGTAGTCTGCAGCCGGTGCGGTGCGTGACTGCTCCGATGAATTCGGTTTCGCCCATCGTCGACGAATCGAACGCGACGTACGTCGATGGGTTTTCAAGCAAGATCGGCCGCCGAATGGCTTCTTGCATCTGGTCGATATGCTCGCAGACCCGGGCAAGCGTATCCGGCGTGTACGGGAGCGGCAGCAGGTCATTGAAGAACTGTCCGGCATGGGTGCACCATGCGAGATGCTCCGAAACGAGTATCGGCTCGTAGCGGGCAACGACATCGCGAAAGCGCTGCAGGTGCTGTACGTTCAGCGGCTCGCTTCCGCCGATAGACATACACACACCGTGAATGGATAGCGGATAGATGTTCCGGATGGTCTCGAGCGCACGATGCGCCGGGCCGCCGGCACCCATATAGTTCTCCGCGTGTACCTCAAAGAAATCATTCTTGACACTGTCGGCCAGGATAGCCGAAAGATGCTCATGTTTGAAACTGGTGCCCGCCAGTCCCGCGGACTGAGGCACCCTACGACGGGGACCATCACCAGCGGGCGTCACGGTACGGCCGCGTTCGTTCATGACAAGCCCCGTCGATCAATCGCTATGGCCGATCAGGATTTCAACGGGGTCAGCGAACCGTGGCCGCCGCCGGGCACGGCAATGCTGGTGCACGTGCCGCCCTGGACGAACTTCCATGAGTTGCCCTGGAAGTCCATCGTCGAGGTGCCCTGGCAAGTCGTGCCGGGGCCGGCTGCGCAGTCGTTTTGGCCTTTCAGCGCTACGCCGAAGCACTTTTCCTTATGCGCCGCGACCGCGGCTTTGCCTTCGGCATCGGTCAACGGCGCGGCATGTGCAGCGGAGGCGAGCAGAGTCGCAACTGCGCTTGCGAGCAGAGCGGAACTAACAGTGGTTCTTTTTGCCGACATTCGTATCTCTCCATTACGGTGACTGAAAGCGCCGCAAGCAGCGCGCGTAAATTGCCAGTGCCTGTGCGGCACCGAGCTCCCACATGGTAAGAGCTGGAGAGATAAAGGTTAATTATGCAGACTAGGGGTCTGCTACATACCGACGGATAGAGATTTTGCCAGGAGGATGGCAGAGGGTGCGAAGCGGTATTGTTACGACCGCTACGACAAACCGTTTGGTACGGAATATCCAGGCCGATATGATATTTATATCATTGAGCGGCGCTTCGACCGTTGCGGTAAAGCGCTGCCCATCTCGCCGCGCATGACACCTTTATCTTGTTAATGTTTAACGAAATTAAAGGTTAAAAGTTTGCGCAAAGCATCAAATCTGACTTATCTGGAAAGTCCAAACGTGCCCCATGCATTTCTGCGACAAACGTTCGCAGATTCATAGGGCGGCGCTTTTCGGGCAATATCGGCTCAAGACGTCCGGCACGGATCTCTATCGAGTCCGCCCATCACGAATTGACCGCATCCTTGAATGCTTTTCCGGCTGAGAACTTGACCGTCTTCGCCGCGGGAATCTTCATTTCCGCGCCGGTTGCCGGGTTGCGTCCTGTCCGTTCGGCGCGCTCGCCTGACGCGAAGGTACCGAACCCGATCAGTTGGACCGTGTCGCCGCGCGTGACCGCCTGGGTGACTGCTTCGAGAATCGCGTCGATGGTCTCCGCGGTGCTCGCCTTGCTTTCGCTGGTAGATGCTGCAACCTGATTGATGAGGTCCTGCTTGTTCATGCCGACTCCTTTTTTGTGTTGGCCGCCCGACGCGGCGTCTGGCAGGCAGTAAGCAATACGTGACCCGCCAGCACTAGTACTTCGCTATCAGTACATCTTTTTCGGCGGCAGGGAGCGCCGAATCTGCTTGCGCAGTCTCGCCACAGCTGCCGCTTTCTTCCGCTTGCGCTCGGCACTCGGTGTCTCATACATTGTGCGTGCGCGCAGTTCTTTCAACAGGCCCGTGTTTTCAATGGAACGTCGAAAACGCCGCAGGGCGACTTCCACCGGTTCGTTTGGCTTGGGAATTACGGTAGTCATTCAGTTTCCTGGGTTGCGATCCGGACAACCAGGGCGGATGGCCAGTTGAGCGCCACCTGCCAGTTGCCGTTGCGCGATGGATCCGTGTAGACCTCGAACGGTGCGCCTTTCTTTCCGTCGAGGTTAATCAGGCTGAACGGAGCGCCAAACCGGCAAACGCTGCAGCAAAGGCTCTTCGGTCCGACCCGTCATTGGCCCATGCCATACGGCTGAGCTATCGCGACCGTCGCGAGCTTTCTGTTAATCCAGCCTGCGAGATCGGGACGGAAGCTTCGGGAAATTCGAATTCCTTATATTGTACGCGCCCGACCCTCAGACTGAGGCTATCGGATAAAGTTTATCCCGTTCAATTTCTGGAGAAACTGATTGACCGGTTCGAGCTAACCGCGTATGGTTGCCCGCTCTAGTTATTTTAATCAGAGCGCAGACAAGGCCGAGCCGGATGCGCTTTGATACGCTGATTCAAAGCATGGTCAACAGGTCGAGTTGACGTGGTGTTTCTCTGCCTGCGACCAATGAGAACATGCAGCGGGTCGCTCGCTCATCAGCCGAAAACTCGTGCGTGCTCGAGAACGTGTCCCAGACAGCGCCATCGAGCGGCAACGCGGCACTGTGCCGGCGCGCGAACACCTTTAACAGCTGGCTGGCTCCGCGACGTATCAGATCGCGCTTGACGTCGAGCACATAGCAATCGTGCCCGGCGCGCAGAATCAGGTAGTGAGGGATTCGCCGCGCATCTTCAGGCGAATCTGCTGACCGACAGTCCGACCGCGCGGGCGATGTGCCGCCTGCATGATCAGGAAGATTCGGCGAAATGGTGGAGGGGCGGCTCCATACCAGCCGTAACGTCATTTGAGTCATTCGACCTTGGCGAGCGTGAATGCTGACCATCCAGGAGCGTTGCCGCAGTGGCGCCACTGTGCTGTGTGCGAAGTCTGTGTCGAGGGAAGCTTTAAAGAAGTGCGGCCTTGCCATCGTACGCGCTTCGGCGTTTTTGTACAGTGAAAGTTTCGCCGCTTTCGGGCCATGCAGCCGTATCGCCGACGTAATCCCGAGGCGCTTGCTCATTGCGCAAGCATGTTGAGCATTGCAACGACCCGCCGCGGCGAGTCGCCTTTTTGCAGGTATCCGTCGAAATCGTCGTCGTTCTGCTGGCGGCGGACCTCCCGTTCATCGAGTGCGGTGTGCGCAACGATCACCACGTTGCGGGTCTTGGGGTGATGCCGTAAAGCACGTGCAGCTTCATAGCCGTTGCACTCCGGCATCGAAATATCCATGAGGACCACGTGCGGGTCGTACGTCATTGCGGATACAACGGCCTCTTTTCCGCCGAATGCGACCGTGCACTCGATATCCTCGAGCGACAGGTAAGCCACCAGTGCATATGCAGAATTGGGATTGTCGTCGACTACAAGCAGCCGTAGCCGGGCGCTGCCCAAACTGGCGCGGCGGCCTGTCCATGGACTGAGCCTGCTGTTGGTCAAAACAGAATGCGCCATACACAATGCTCCAGTAGCCAGAATGCCGCGGCGCACTTATCGACAGGCGATCGCGGCGTGTCTGCCAGCATACGCGTGATTGTCAGGCTGCTGATCCAGACGTTGGAGACTCCTGAGCATGGCGCATGCCCTGTGGCGCGCGTTATGTTGGAATCGCCGCTGTTCCCAGCAAATTAAATGTGTGCTCCACCCGCTTCATTTCGCTGTTTTGACTCATACTGGGACCCTCTTGAAAGGTATCCGATGAAAACGCGCGTGACGTATCGCGGCTACTGGTACGAGACAGCAGCCGTGGGCAGCGGCAGCACGACCGTGTGGCAAGGCGAGATCTCGATCGGAAGGCCCGAGGAGGATGGAAGCAACACACAGGTCTTGCTGGAGCACATGGTTCCCGGGGAATTCGAAAAAATGCGCGACGCGATCGCCGCTGCAAAAGATTTCGCGCGAAGCTGCATCGACCGCATCGGCGCAGGCCTTCAACCATAAAGACGCCAATCGATTTGACATCCAGTTGTACCGGAGCCGCCCATGCTTACCATCACGCAGCAACGCCACAGCCTGACCGTCACCGAGAATCGGATCATTCAGGCCAAACTGAAGGTTAGCGAGGCGCGCAATCTGATCCACGAGCGTCAGCAACCGGGCCCCGATCCGATCGCGATACACGACACGTTGGTGCTGGCAGAGCGGGCCCTCGAAAATCTGTCGCATATCAAACGGTCTTTGATGAAAAGCATCGAACTGAAAGAGCGGGATCTCGCCAAAATCATGGGGCTTTGCAGCTGAGGTTACTTGCGGTTTTGACGTCCTTCGCCCCCTGGATGGTCGAGAAAGAAACGTAGCATTTCGGCACTCGCGTCAGGACCCGCAGGATCCGTATAAGTACCTCGCGCATCACCACCGGCCCACGCGTGAGGTGCACCGTGTATGGTCCACAATTCTGCCTCCACACCATCGGCTGAAGTCAGTCGCGATACCGAACAGTCGCGCGATCCTGCGCGCGGGCCATGTTTGTTGTTAGCGTGCTGAATCTGCGTTTCGAAGCCTCGCAGGATCCGGGCTGCATTCGCCACGTGGACAGTGTGATCGGCGTCACCATGAAAGACGATGAGTGGCCGTCGGGCTGAGGTCGTATCGACACTACGCGGCGTTCTTTCCGAAAGTTTGCCGCCTTTCATTGCGGCGAGCGCGGAGGGGAGATCATGAGCGCTGCGTGCAGGCAAACCTGAATGAACGCCAGCTGCCGCATACAGTTCGGGATACTCATCGACCATGATCGCGGCCATTGCGCCGCCCGCAGATAGCCCTGCGATATAAACACGCGCCGGATCGACGTTACGCGTCGCGATGATTTCGCGCGTGATACCTGCAATGAGCGATGGCTCGCCGCGCTCGCGCTGTTGATCGGCTGGCTTGAACCAGTTCCAGCATCGGGACGGGTTGGCCTGCTGCGGCTGCACCGGATAAGCGACGAGGAACCCATGGCGCTCAGCGAGCGAATTCATGCGCGTGCCGGTGGCAAAATCGTCAGCATTCTGCGTGCAGCCGTGCAGCATGACGATCAATGGGCTCGGCTTGCCGGCTACCGATGCCGGTACGTACAGCCGATATTGGCGGCGGCCGGCCGCATTGGCGTACGAAGCCGTGTCGAAATGGCTGCGATCCTCCGTGTCGACGACAGTCTCACGAGTAACCGACGGCGCAGCTTCGGCCGCAGGTCGTGCGGCACGTGCAACGGGGACCGTTTCCGGTGGCTCACTGCGGGTTGCGTCGGCAGAATCGCCACGAAGCGCGCGTTGTATCGCTTTGGTCGCTTCGACAGGTCCGCGCGTTTTCAACAAGGCCATCGCTTCGTGCATCGAATTCAAAAAGCCTTCATTCAGTTTCATGAATTTTGTCCAGTGATCGGATTGGGCCTGCGCGGCTAACGGACTCGATCGGCGAGTGCGGCCTTGACGGCAGGTGAAGCGTGGAAGGCGCCCAGCACCACGACGCTTTCGATGGTCGCCAGAGCGAGTTCCGGCGACACGTCATCGGCAATGCTGGCAAGTCCCAGCACATGAATGTTGAGCCGCTCGTGCGCAGCGCGTGCGGCTTCGAGGTCTTGTCGGGAGAAGTGCTGCATGCCAAGCACGAGTGCGCGACGCGTGATGGTCTCTTGCATGAACGGCGCGTGCACCGCAAGCTGGTTGCGGATTGCCGTTCGGATCAGATCGGTACGGTTTGAATAAAAGCCTTCTTCGACCAGCAGATCGATTTGCCCGAGATCGACCGGCCCAAGATTAATGGTGATCTTTTCCGATTCGCCGCCTTTGGAACGGGGCACGTCGGCAACTACCGATTTTTTCATTTCTCCATCCTTACGCCATCCATATGGATGGTTATAGGATGTTGTTGGTTGCAACGCAACATGAAAAAACGGGGCGCGGTCGTTTTCCGCGTGAATGCGATGACTGCAACGCGGCTATCCGCGCGTATCGATCCAGTGACGGGCCCAGCGGCGCGAGTACGCAATTGCCGATCGCTCGTCGTTGAAGTAGTTCAGCGCGTAGAACTCGTATTGTGTGCCGGCAAGTTCGCCTTGCGCGCGCTCGATCAGCAGGTTAGACGAAAAGGAGGCGTCGTCTAGCCGATGTGCAGAAGGTTGAACCGCATAGCCGCGGTAGTGCAGTGTAGATGTCTCAATCATGATTTTTTTACAGATGAAGCGCTCTCGTCGCAAGCGCTGCCCAACGGGATGGGGATGCGTGCGCAAACAGAGCGCAAAGGAGCGCAATGGGGAGAGCAAAAGGCGGGGGGGAAGCGGGGGTAAAACGGCGGGAAATCAGCGATGCGACTGGCGTTGCCGCCAATGCGAAAGACAGGTGTGATGTAAAACCTGATGCAAGACCTGAAGTAAAACCGTTATTGTCCGGGCTCCGCCTGGAGCCCGGATATCCTCGAGTTACAGGGGCTTGATGTTCGCCGCCTGCAAGCCCTTCGGACCACGCTTCGTTTCGTAGCTGACCTTCTGGTTTTCGACCAGGGTCTTGAAGCCATCGGCGCGGACTTCCGAGAAATGCGCGAAGAGATCGTCGCCGCCATTATCCGGGGTGATGAAACCAAAGCCCTTTGCGTCGTTAAACCATTTAACAGTACCGGTATCCATAAGATTCCTTGGAAAAAATTGAAGAACATTCCGTGCGAAGCACGAAAAGCGAAGTAAAGGAGGGAATGGACAACGAAACCGCAGACGGAAAACGCGAATGATGTACGGTGAACTTTTCTCAACTTCTGCGCGGAGCATACCAAAGTTGACGAAATCAATCAACAGAATTCGTCCGGGCCAACCGACGCGAGCCGCCTCTTATAGACCGTCAAGACGCGGACTGCTAAAACGTATCCTCTGAAATACCTCATCTGCCTGTTCCGCCCCGATCTTGCGCTCGCTGCGCAACTGCATCACCAGCCGTGCAATCTCGACTTCGCCGAACCGCAACGCAGCGGCATTGGTATGCACCGAGAAATAACCGTCCACTACTTCATAAGGACTGTGTTGCGCGGAGCCGAGCATAAACGTGCACGCGTCGTGGGCGACGAAGTCGACGCCAGGATTGGACTGGTCAAACAGCGCGAACTCGCCGGCCTCGAGCGACTCGCCACCTGCGTGTAGCGATCCTGAATGCACTGCAATCCACAATATGTCGTGATTGGCGGGCGGATCGTAGCGCCACCGATCGCCCGCGTTCAGGTCGACGTGGAGGCACGTCATGTCGATTGGCGCCTGCAACGGATTCACTTCGCCATCATATTTCCCCAGCAGGACACGCACAGGACCCTTCGATGGAACCTCGTCATGCGTAACGATGCGGTGATCAGGTTCACCCAGTTCAAGCGCAGGTGGGAGCGCAATCCATAGCCGGTAACCCGACACCGCTCCGCGCGTGATGGCGGAGCCTGTATTCCACGCGCCGCGGCCACATTGCGACCAATCCACCGCACCGGGCGCGAGCGTTCGTTGCGCGCCTCAACGCTCAACGGTGCATAGCGATCCTTGCAGCAGATAGGTGACAACGGCAATGCCCGAATGAGGATGCATCGGCAGATGGAGCGGGGCATCTCCAAGAATGAAGCGATCCAGTTGCACAAACGGCGTCGATGATCGTCCTACGTTGGAGGGACACGCGAGCCGCGTCAACTGCCCGTTGGTGCGCCCTGCCGTGCGCAACGAGATACGGCGGGACGGGCGCGCGTTACGTGTTTCGCGGGGGGATTCAGGAGATTCCATGCTGTCAGTCAGCGTGCTCGCCGCGCGCGATCATCGTGTAGAAGTTGCATGACGCAAAGAACGTGTTGTCCCGCGACGCACACTCCAGCACGTCGACATAATCGCTCGCTTGTTGCTCTGTCATCACCCCGGCACTCGGCAGCAAGACACGCAGCGCCGGCAGTGTAGACGACCAGAAATCGGCCCGTCCAATATCGGCTGCGACGTACGCTCTTGTCCATTCAAGCTGGAAACCGTGGTTGGCGAACAGTCTGGGCATCGCCCGCATCACTCGGCCCTGTGTGTGGCCCGCGATGGCCTGTAACCGGTCGGTTTCCGCGCCGCCGTCCGGCGCGTCGGTCGCGTACGTGAGCGACTCGAAGTCGCCGTCGAACACGACAATTCTGCCGTGCGGGCGAAGCAGCCGACGCGCCTCCCGCAACACCGTGGCCGGATCGACGACATGGCTGACCAGCGTGTGCATGACCACGACGTCGAACTGAGCCTGCGTTTCATCGATTGAATGCGCGTCGCCGCTCAGGAAGTCGATCTTCCCGGCAAGCCCTTCTTCGGATGCGAGGCGCTTCCCCGCCTCTACGAGGTAAGGGCTGATGTCAATCGCAGTGATAGTCCCGTTAAAGCCGGCCCGACTCGCAAACGTTCTTGCAATCACGCCCGTGCCGCAACCCAGATCGAGAACCGATTCGTCTCCGCGAAGTTCAAGCGCGCTGAGATATTCGTCGATGACCTGTCGAAAGAAAGCGTGTTTGGCGCGCGCTTCCAGACGGGTCGCAATAGCCAGCAGCGCTTTCTCGTCCGCATCGAAGGTCCGCGCGAACACATCGGGTCCTTTCAGTTGCTGTTGGGTGACCGTGGCGGCCTTCGGTTGGTTGAGGCTTGAATTCATGTGGCAAAAACATCCGGTGATTAACCTTCCAGGGAAGATACATGGATTTCCCAGACAGAAAATTAAACATCACTGTTTCACGGATGCGCGACAAAGCTGGCTCGCAGACACTCGGTGCAGCCGCGCTGCGCATGTCCTTAAACGCCCACAAATACGTCATTTTCAGCACCGCACGGCGACGGTTATGCTTTAGACATTTTCACGGCTCGCGTGACCGCAAGTGCAGCAATGCCGGTGCCGCGGCGATCTCAGCAGGGTACGTTCAGACGGCCTCGCAAGGAGGTGGTATGGAACGTCAACTACTCGTGCTCGCGCTCGGCATGTTCGCGATGGGCACCGACAATTTCGTCGTAGCCGGGATTCTTCCGGGAGTCGCTCAATCTCTCCACACGTCGGTCAGCGTAGCGGGCCAGATGGTCACGCTGTACGCGTTGACATATGCGGTGATGGCGCCGGTCATGGCGGCCCTTCTGGGAGCATGGCCGCGCAAGCTCGTCCTCGTCATGGCGCTGGCAATCTTCGTCGCCGGCAACGCCATCAGCGCGACGGCGAGCGACATCTACGTGGTGCTTTTCAGCCGGATGCTTGCGGGTCTGGGCGCCGCGATGTTCTCGCCGACCGCGCTAGGCGTTGCCTCATCGATTGCCACACCGGAGAAGAGGGGGCGTGCGCTGGCGACTGTCACCGCCGGTCTCACCGCGGCAACGGCACTCGGCTCGCCCATCGGCACCTTCATTGGCGGATTCGGCAGCTGGAGGAGCACGCTCTGGTTTGTGGCGCTGCTTGGAGTTGTCGCAATGCTCGGCGTAGGGACGATGATGCACGCTGTCCCCCGTGCTGCAACGACGTCGCTGCGGCAAAGGCTCGCGCCGCTCGCAGATGTGCGTATTTCGCTAACCTTGCTTACGTCGCTATTCGCGTTTGGCGGTTTCCTGATGGTCTATACCTACGCCGGCCTGGTGCTGGACCGGGTGACAGGGGGTGACGCACGTGTACTCGCCGGGATGCTGCTTTTCTGGGGCGTCGCGGGAACCATCGGCAACCTGCTGTGCGGGCGGCTGGTCGATCGCTTCTCGAGCCGGGGAATTGTCGCTGCTGGTTTGATAGTGGGCGCGCTCAATTTCTGTGCGCTGCCGTGGACCTCGACGCATCCCGTAACTGCGGTTATTTCGCTGGTTATCTGGGGTTTGTGCGGATGGGGAATACTTGTTCCGCAGCAGCATAGACTGGTTGAGCGTGCGCCACATGCAGCGCCATTGGTGCTGGCTCTCAACAATACGGCCACCTATGGCGGGCTTGCCTGTTCCGCGGTGTTTGGTGGGCTCGTGCTCCTTGGTGTCGATCGACACTATCTCAGCATCGTTGGAGCCGTGTTTATCATCATTGCGTTGGGGCTTTCGGAAGCGTCGTCCCGCTTCGTGAAGATGCAGCCTTGGGCCAGACGTAACCACTCCAACCCTGCGTCATCCTGATCAAGAATATGACATCATTGATTCAAATCAACATAGAACACGTGGTTGCCGAAGTTGCCGCTGCGTTCGCTGCGTATGAGAAGGCGCTAGCCGACAACGACACGTTCCTGATTAACGCGTTGACCTGGGAAGGTCCGCGAACGGTTCGTTACGGTCTGGGTGAAACGCAGTATGGGAGCGAGGCAATCCGGAAGTCTGGTTCGGATCGTCACCGCATCAGCACCAACCTCCTGGCGAAAACAACCATAGTGACAACGTTCGGATACGAATACGCGACGGTGAACACTGAGTTCGCCTCCGGGCAGTCCGATCTTCGTGAGCGACGGACCGTGGTTTGGGCACGTGTGGGCCCCGATTCGCAGCCGGAAGCGGGATTGCATGGCGGCTGGAGAATCGTCGCGTCGCACGACAGCGTCATGTCCCCTCGTTAGGCAGCGTGGCTGGCTTGAGAATTTAAAACATAACAACGCAGAGTCGGATCTTTAAAGCCATTGAGTCATAGCGAAAAAGCCTTCTTTTATCGCGCAATAGAAAAATAGCGGCTCAGTGGAATAGACCGGAATTCCATGTGTTTTATCTGGTATGCATGGCGAAGTAATCATCATGCTAACGGAACCTCTTGAATAGAAGGTTCCCGACTGGAACATGGAAACCGGAGAAGGTGTATGCGTATCGGAAAACGCGCGGTAGTGATCGGCGCGGGAATGGGCGGGCTATCAGCCGCGAGAGCGCTGGCCGATAGCTTCGACGAGATTCTTGTACTTGAACGGGAGACGCTCACGCCGGCCATCGCTCCGCGCGCAGGCGTTCCACAAGGCAGGCATCCGCATTCGCTGCTGCCGGGCGGGGCGCGCGCGCTGAGTGAACTATTCGACGATTTTCCAGAGTTGCTCCGCGATGCCGGCGCGAACGTAACGGACTTTGGAAAGAGAATGCGGTACGAGTTCCCCGGCCAGGACGCGCTGCCCGAGCGAGAGATCGGGATCGATATGCATATCTGCACGCGGCCGCTTGTCGAGAGCGTTGTACGTCGCTGCGTGAGTGCTTGCAAGAACATCGTCATTCTCGATGGGCGGCGTGTCACCGAACTTCTATGGTCTGGCGACGACCCCGTCGTCGAAGGTGTGCGATGTGAGACCCGTGAAGGCGCCGTTGAAGTGCATGAGGCAGATCTGGTGGTCGACGCATCCGGCCGTGGAGAGCTGACGCTCGGATTTTTAAGGCTGATCGGCAGGCAGCAACCGCCTGAGACGACGATTGGCGTCGACTATACCTATGCAACGGCCATCGTTGATTTCCCCGACGGAGAACCCGACGAGCTGACGGTACTGACATTCCCCAACGCGCCACATAGCACCCGAATCGGCGCACTCGTCAAACGTGAAGACGATCGCTTTTTTGCTTCGCTGTGCGGCCGTGGCGTCGACACACCACCCGCTGAATGGCAGGCGTTTGTCGAGTTCGCCGCAACGCTGCCGACCGATACGATCCATCGCACACTAAAGCGCGCGAGGTTGCACGGGAAGATAGTGCAATTTGCTTTTCAGGAAAGTCGATGGCGCCATTTCGATCAGGTCGAAGGATGGCCGCACGGGCTCATTGCCATAGCCGATGCGGTATGCCGTTTTAATCCGGTGCATGCTCAGGGTATGACGGTGGCGGCCAAAGAGGCGGTTGCGCTGCGCGACATCCTCGCCGCTCGTCGAGGCTCGGCCAATCCGCTCGAACGATTGATGGAAGAACTGATGGCCAGGGTCGATCCACTCATCGACAATGTGTGGGGCCTTGCGGCGCTGCCTGACCTCGCGTTTCCGGATGCGCGTGGCGACCGTCCGGACGACCTGGATGAAGCGTTGGAATACCAGTCTCAGGTCAGCAAGGCGGCGCTGCTGGACCACGGAGTTCACAAGTTGTTCCTCGAGGTTATCGGCTTGATCACACCTGCGCAGGCACTACACGCACCGGACATCGTCGACAGGGTGAGGCGCCTGACCAGCCGTTGACCGTGTCGCAACATCGGCTCACTCCGTTGTGATCCTGGAAGCATAATTACCGCAAGATAAGGTGTAAATGTCAAAGAGACGATCGATCCTGGGCATGAACTCCGGAGGAGCCTGTGCATAAAATCGGCCTCGTGGTCTTCCCCCAATTTAACCTGATGGGATTCGCAGCGCTCACAGCGTTCGAACTCGCGAACATCGTGCTCGGGGAAGCAGCTTATGGTGTCACGGTTGTCTCCGAAGCAGGGGGGATGGTGACCTCGGCCGCCGGCGTTCGTGTCGAGTCGCAGCCCTTTGGCGAGGATGTTTTCGACACCGTCATATTCGCTTCGGGTGAGGCAACCGAGATGGCTTCGGCGGCACTGGGCGATTTCGTCAGACGATCCATGCAGCATTCCAGAAGAGTCGCCGCCCCGTGCACTGGCGCATTTGTGCTGGCCGAGGCAGGTGTGCTTGACGGCCGGCATGCCACTACTCACTGGCGTTTTGCATCGGACCTGCAACGCAGGTTTCCGAAAGTGACAGTCGCGAAAGACCAGATTTTTATTGTGGACGGTTCGGTATGGACGTCCGCAGGGATGGCCGCCACCATCGACATGGCGCTTGCGATGATCGAGAACGATTGCGGCCATGAGGTTTCGCGGATGGTTGCACGCAAGCTGGTGGTGTATCACCGGCGCGCGGGCGGCCACTCGCAGTTTTCCGCGATGCTTGAACTCGAGCCGAAATCCGATCGGATCCAGAAGGCCATCGACTACGCCAACGCTAACTTGCAGCAGGGTTTGTCAGTTGAGGAACTCGCCAACATCGCGAGCCTCAGTCCGCGCCAGTTCAGCAGGGCTTTTAGCGAGGAAACCGGTTATACGCCTGCGAAAGCTGTCGAACTGCTGCGGGTGGAAGCGGCGCGCCTGCTGCTCGAGCGGGGACGACATTCGATCGACGTTATCGCCGAACAGGTTGGCTTTCTGGGCAGAGACCGGATGAGACACGCGTTCATGCGCGTACTGGGTCAAACGCCGCAGGACGTCCGGCGATCGGGGCGAACCAGGCACACGTCGCAAGAAGACGCGACGCCTGAGGAGGTCGACAGTCCTTATGAAATATTTAACCGAAGCGAGAATCTGAGTGAGTAAATACCGCAGCCGATTGCCCTTGCTGGAGGATCGTCCTTTCATGACGGAAGGCGGGCTCGAGACGTCGTTGATTTTTCATGAAAGAGTAGAGGTGCCGTTTTTTGCATCATACGACCTCCTTAAAACGGAGACGGGAACCGCATTGATCGAGCGTCACTATGAGCGCTTTACCATGCTCGCACGCGAGCATGGAGTGGGCATCGTGCTCGCCACACCGACCTGGCGCGCGAGTCGCGATTGGGGCAACAAGCTCGGCTACTCGCAGAGCGCGCTCGCCGACGCCAACCGCCGCGCGGTCGACCAGTTGGCCCAATTCCGAACCCGCTGGGAAACGCCGGCCACCTCCATCGTCATCGTCGGTACGATTGGACCGCGCGGGGACGGCTACCAGGTCAACGCACGCATGAGCGTCGACGAAGCGCGGGACTACCACCAGGAACAGATCGACACGCTCGCTGCCACGCAAGTGGATATGGTGGGGGGATTTACGCTGAACTATATCGATGAAGCGATCGGCATGGTGCAAGCGGCCAAAGCTGCCGGTGTGCCGGTCTTGATTTCGTTCACGCTCGAAACCGATGGTCGACTGCCTTGCGGCGATACCCTCCAGCAAGCTATCGAACGCACGGATGTCGAAACCGGCAACTATGCGTCATTCTTCATGATCAATTGCGCGCACCCATCGCATTTCGATAGCACGCTTCAAGGCGGTGGCGAGTGGCTTCGACGCATTCGCGGCGTGAAAGCCAACGCGTCGCGGCTCAGTCATGCGGAGCTGGACGAGGCGGGGGAACTTGACGATGGCAACCCCACCGAATTCGGCGAGGAAACCGCTGCGCTGCGCGGATTTCTCAAGCGCATGAACATCATTGGCGGATGTTGCGGCACTGATCACCGGCATGCTGACCAGATATGGCGAGCCATCAGACGGGGCGGCGCTCCGATATAGCAGATCGAGCGCGGATGATGGGGAATTCCGTCGGGCTATTTCGCGTCGTGGCCTATCGATAGCAGAAAAAATACGTACGCCTCGCGTGCAATCGGGCAACGGCTGCTTTAGTCTTGCACGTCAGTCTGCTCACTTTCCGATGGTGAGCAGTTCACCTCGCGAGGACCACCATGATCGCGGACGAAACCGTCGCACAGAGGGGCGAATTGGCCGCGCTCGCAACCGACGCGCGTTCGCGCGGCGAACGCGCGTGCGCGCTGCTGCGCCAGCAGATCCTGTCATGCGCGATCGCGCCGTCTTCCACGTTGACCGAACCGGGCCTGATGGCTCGTTACGGCATCGGCAAGGCGACCTGTCGGGTGGCGCTGCAACGGCTCGCGCAAGAGGGCTTTCTGCGCGTCGTTCCGCGGCACGGCTATGTGGTCACGCCGATCACGTTGAAGGATGTGGAAGAGGTCTTCGCACTGCGCGTGCAGCTCGAGCCGCTGTCCGCACGTCTGGCGGCCGGCAAGATCGATGTCGACCACCTGATGGCCCTCGAGCGGGCGTGCCGCAACGACGACAAGTCGCTTGGCATCGGCACACGTATCGGCATCTTCATGGATGCGAATGCGGCGTTTCATATGGCGATCGCCGAAGCGTCGGGCAACCAGCGGCTGGTCAAGGTGCTCGGCGGCCTGCTCAACGAGATGGCGCGGCTGGTGGCGCTCGGCTTCGGCGTACAGAAAACCAAGCCTGAAATTCGCAACGACCATGTATCGATGATCGAAGCACTCGGGGCCGGCGACGGCAAACGCGCCGAGCAGATTGCGCTGCGCCACGTCACCACCTTTCGCGACATGACGATGGAAAAGGTGATCGCCAGTTTGCGTGACACCTATGCGGTTACGCCGATCGCGCCGTTGCGCGGGCCATGACGACGCCGAGCGTGGTTCGCGACTATTTACCATATCGCGTTGTCTCCGGAATGTGAGCGCGGTAGCGGGCGCTACGCGTCGAAGTCTCGCTTGGCCTCAACCGTGCCCGGTATTCTCGCGGTTGCAGGTGAATCTTTCGGGACGCGGGCAGGGTGTCGGAATGCGAGTATGAAATGCGAGCATTCGCTCATATTATGTTTCTGACCCAACACCGCCCGCCACCACGCATCCCGTCCGGGGAACCTGAAAATGAAATCGATCGACACCTCTGTCGCTGCAGCATGCCTGCGCGGCATTACCGATGAAATCGCCTCCCACGCCCAGCCGGCTACCGGCAAAGAAAGCATTCCAGAACTGATTGGCCGGGTGCGCGATGTCAGCACGCAAGCTCAAACGCAGATGCGTGCGGCACTCGGCGCAGCGTTCCCGCAGATCGGGTGGAGTGATTCAGAGGACAAGTACGATCGTCAGGCAGGTGTAGCGCCTCATTGGATTTACGATCCCGTCGATGGCGCGTACCACTATCTTCAAGGGCTGCCGTTGTGGTCGAGTTCGCTGGCTCTGGTGGAAGACGGACGTGCTGTCCTTGCGTTAGTCTACGAGCCTTCACAACGCGAGCTTTTCGTCGCCGAGGCTGGCCATGCGACGACCTTGAACGGTCGATCGATCACGACATCCGCCAAGGTCGACCTGCACGCCGCTGTCGTCGGTACAGCCGTGCCGCCCTACGGCTCAGTGGAAGCAAAAGAGCACGAACTCGCCGCAAACTTGCTGGTGGAAACGTCGAAGCATGTGTTCGTAACGAGACAAATGGCGGCGGCTTCGCTTCAGCTTGCATATATTGCGTGTGGGCGGCTGGATGCCTATGTCGAAGTGGGTACCGATATTTGCGACTGGATGGCAGGGGCGCTGCTCGTGCAACAGGCGGGCGGCATTGTCTCCGCGCTTGACGGCGATCCATTCGGCATCGATGCAACGGGCATTGTGGCAGCCGCGCCTCATCTACATGCTGCGCTACAAAATTGTGTTGCCGCTGTCACACATGGAACGTGTGACAGCAGGACCGCAGCTGCGCATAGATGAAGGCAACCGCATGCAAGCTGCTGCAGGTGGATGCGGCGGGGGAGATCAACGATGCACGCCAGCAAAAGCTCGCCGATCTCGTCGAGGCCTATTACGGCCTGTTTCGCCCGGAGTTGTTCAGAGACAGGTTGAGGGCGTTAGTGGATGGCTCCGGCACCGAGGAGGACGACAACTTTCTGCTGCACCGTGGCCGGATCGCCAAGGCGCTGGGTTTTACCTCGATACCGAAAACGGCCACGTTCGTTCGCTCGTTGCTCGCCGCGTTTCCTCCTCGTTGAGCGGGAACGGGCAAGCCGTAAAATAGACAGCATTCCGTTTTGCTCGCGCACTGATGACTTCACCCGACCCACCGCTCACCGTCAGGCAGCAGGCTGTGTATCAACTGCGCGCCGCCATCCTGTCCGGCCAGTTCAAGCCGGGAGAAAAGCTGGTCGAGCACGACCTGTGCGTGTTGCTCGGCGTCAGCCGGCCCTCGGTGCGCGAGGCGCTGCTCAGTCTGCAAGGCGAAAAACTCGTGACGATCGTGCCGAACCGCGGTCCGTTCGTCGCCGCGCTCGACTGGGATCATGCGAAGGAACTCTACAACGTGCGCGAGTTGCTGGAAGGCGAGGCGGCCGCGCTCTGTTGCAACCGGCTCGACGATGCGCAACTGGCGCGCCTGAATCAGGCGCTCGATGAGTTCGAAGCTGCCGTCCTCGCCGACGACGCGAACGCGCGCATCGCGGCGACCGACGCGTTCTACGACGTGATCCAGCGCGGCTGCGGCAATCGCGTGATCGATGAAATGCTGACGAGCCTGCACGCGCGCGTGAACGTGTTTCGTCTGCGCTCGATGTCGCAAGCGGGGCGCGGCGTCGCGAGCCTGCGCGAAATGGGCGACATCCGCGACGCGATTGCGGCGGGCTTGCCCAAGCGGGCGCGCGCCGCCGCGTCCGCGCATGTGCGGGAGGCGGCGCGCGCAGCGCAGGCGGCGCTTGCGGTGCCAGTCGACACGCCGCTATAGCAGCACATCGGCGCGGTGCTTCGGTACAACCCGGCGACTCTTGCGAACGATCGCACGAGGAGCGCCTGGGTGCTTTAGCGCCTCATCGCATTACGCGATCGCGCTGCCCCATTTACGCTCGACTTCCGCGGCCTCTTCAATCGAAAGCGCGGATGGCGTCGGGAAGCGGTCCTTCCATTCAAACGGCCGGCATGCATTCAGAATCAGCTTCGAATTGGTCGTGTTGCCGGCGTCGCGCCGCGCCGGATGAATGCCCGGGTCGAGCGACGAACTCCAGCCGTCGCGTATCACGTCGGCCGCTTCGGACGGCTCGCAGCGCGTCGTGATCGCCCACAGCACGTCGCCGATATTCGACGGGTCGATGTCTTCATCGACGGTTACGACGAGGCGTCCCAGATACGAATTCGCAGCGGCGATCAACGCCGCGCGCTTCGCATGCCCCGCATAACGCTGCTTCAGCGCGATCACCGTCATCGTCGTCGATACGTGTTGCCAGACACCGGCGATATCGGTCACACCGGCCGCTTCGAGATTGGTCCAGATGCCGGCGCCGCGCAGCGGCAGCCCGAAGTGGTGGCGCGGCGGTTTCAGCGGCGGCGAACCGAGCAGCACCGGCTGGTCGCGGTAGTGAACGCCGGTTACTTCCATCAACGGTGCGGGCCGCTTGTCGGCTGCATAGTAGCCGGTGAATTCGCCGAACGGCCCTTCGTCGAGCGAGATTTCCGACATCGGCAGCAACTGGCCTTCGAGAATGATTTCTGCCAGAGCCGGTACCGGCAGGCCGGTTTGCGGCGCGGCGAACACGTCGATCGGCGCGCCCTTGATCGCACCCGCGAAGTCGAATTCGGATACGCCTTCGGGCAGGTACTCAAAGCCCGCGGAGAATAGCGCCGGGTCCTCGCCGTTGACGATCGCTACGGGGCACGGCTTGCCCGCATTCCAGTACTTGCGCGCGATGATCGCGCCATGCCGGCCCGGATGATCGAACTGGATCGTCACGCGGTTCGGGCCATGCACCTGCACGCGATAGATCGACGCGTTGATCCATCCGCTGTCCGGATCGCGCATGACGACGAGGCTGCCGGACCCGATATAAGGTCCGCCATCGCCGCGATGCCAGATCGGCGCGGGAAAGAGGCCGAGATCCACGCCACCGTGCTGCACGCTGTTGGCCATAAACGGTGCTTCCTGCACCACGCGTGGCGCAACCGGTTGCAGCGTGGCACGCCGGTTCTTCCATGCCTTCAGCGCGTCGAGCGGGCGCAGCGAAGGATCCACGCCCAGCGCGAGCGCTGCGCGTTGCGGCGTCATCGTCGCGTTGCTGAATACCCGAAAACCCGGCTGATAGCCGGGAATGTTGTCGAACAGCAGCGCCGGCTGATGCGCGGCGCCCGCCGCGACCTCGGTTACCGCGCCGATCTCGTACTCCGCGTGCGCGCCGTCGATCCGGCGCAATGCGCCAAGACCGTCCACCTGCTCGATGAATTCACGCAAATCCCGATAACTCACACAGTCTCTCCTCAGTTGGACTTCCGCATGCGCCGCTGCGCTGCGGTCAGTAGCGGCGCCATGCAAGCAGCGCCATTGCCGCGGCTCCGGCGATCGCCGCGGTGGGCAGCACCGCCAGGCCGACGTTGAAATTGCCGGTTGCCTGGATCAGCGCGCCGATCAGCAGCGGCGAGAACGCGGCCACGATATTGCCGATGCCATTATGAAAGCCGATACCGGCCGATACCGCGCCCGGCGGCAGGATGTGTAGTGCAAGCGCAAATTGCGGCGGCATGCCCGCGCCCCAGAAGAACGAACTGGCCGCGATCATCAGTGCCGCCGCTTCGGCGCCCGGCACGCGAATCACCAACCACATCGATACGCCGGCCAGAAACAGTGCGCTCGCGCTGACGATCGCGCGGCGTTGCAGGCGGTCCGACAGCCAGGAACTGAGCGCCATGCCGAAGAACATCGTGACGAACGGCAACCATGCGTAGACGCCCGAACGATGCAGATCGAAGTGGCGCGAGCGCACCAGATAGCTCGGCAACCAGCTGTTGAGTCCCCACAGATAGGTGAGCCCGCAGGTATTGAATACGATGAGCGCCCAGAACCGCCAGTCGCGGATGAACTGCATCACGCGTTGCACGTACGGGGTGTCGTCCGCGCGCTCGGCGACGGCCTGCGCGGTGACCGGCACGTCCGGGCGATCTTTGATCAGCAGCAACACCAGCGGCAGCACGACCAGCAGATTCAGCGCCGCATAAGCGTAGAACGACGAGCGCCAGCCATAGGCGCCGACCAGGTGGATCGTCAACGCAAAGCCGACCGCGGAGCCGAGCGGGCTGCCGACCAGCCACATCGCATTGGCGCGTGCCTGCTCGCGTGGTGGAAACCATTGTTTGACCAGCGCATTCGTCAGCGAGAACTGCGGGCCTTCGGCGATCCCAAGCAACGCGCGGTAGCACAGCATCGCGGTGAAGCTGCTGGTGATGCCCATCAACGCCATCGACACGCCCCAAACCGCCGCCCCCGCGGCCATCGACCACTTCGGTCCGAACACGTCGCCGGTGAAACTCAGCAGCACGCCGGAGACGCCGTACGCGAACACGAACACCGTCATCAGCAGGCCGAGGCGCGCTGCGTCGAAGCCATGACCCATCGCATTTTGAAATGGCGGATCGGTGAACAGGATGGCCACACTGATGCGGTCGAAGAACGCCGAGATGACTGCCAGAAACAGCACTCCTGCGATCAGCCAGCGCCGTCGGCTGACGCGTGGCATGAGCGCATTCTGCGATGTGCCGGCCGGTTGGTTCAGCATTTGCATGTTCCGTTCCTTCATGGAGCCTGCTGCGCGAACGCCGGTGCAGGGTCGGGGGTTGAAAATGAAACACATGCGCCCGGATTGTCGGACACCGCGACTATGCACGACGATAAAGTGACTGACAATCTATTCAAAAAAATTCTTTGCTCGACTGGGTTAGGCTGTTTTTTATCGCAGATAAATAACGTAACTAATATAGTTGACAAATATATTGGACCCACCGATGATCGCTGCCATTGATCGGCCCGTCAGTGAGGCCGTGCACGCAAGAGGATCGACGGATGAACGGCAGTCCCGATATGTTCAGGAATGCAATGCGCCTGTTTGTCGGCGGGGTCACGCTGCTGACCACCGCCGGCGGCGGCGCACGCCGCGGCATGACCGCGACGGCTGTGTGCTCGCTATCCGCAGCACCGCCGCGGCTGCTCGCCTGTGTGAACGTGTCCGGTGCAATGTTCCGGATGATGGCGTCGAGTCGCGTGCTGACGGTCAATCTGCTTGGCGCTGAGCACGAAACGCTGGCTGCGCGTTTCGGCGGGGCACTGCACGACGGCGATCCGTTCGCGAAGGCGGACTGGGTCGAAGGCAGCAACGGCGCGCCACGCCTCGTCGACGCGCCCGCTGCATTCGAATGCGGGGTTGCCGAACTGATCGATGCCGGCACGCATGCAATCGTGATCGGCGAAGTCCGCAACGTCGTGGTCGCAGGCGTCGCGCGGCCGCTGATCCACGTGAACGGCCGCTTTGCACACGTCGATGCGACCGATCACGTGCCGCTCTGACGGCGCGGCGCCTTCGGATTTATTCGTTGTTTCGTTTTCTTTTCAATTACAGGCAGGCCAACATGTCAGCATCCACGCTTCAGTCCCCGCCCGAACAGGTCGTGCATGGCACGCCCGGGTCGCTGCGCAGCGGCGCGGCTTACATCGCGAGCATCAAGGATGACGGACGGCGTGTATTCGTCGACGGCGAACTGGTGCGCGACGTGACGACCCATCCCGCGTTTCGCGGCGCAGTGCGCTCGGTCGCGCGTCTGTACGATATCGCCGCCGCGCCGCAGCACCGCGACGTGATGACATATGAAACACCGTCGGGCGTGCGCGCGCTGCGCTGCTACCAGATTCCCCGCACGCTCGCCGAACTCGGCGAGCGCCGCAAGATGTCCGAGCAGTGGGCCGCCGCGACGTGCGGACTAATGGGCCGCTCGCCCGACCACGTCGCGAGTTTTCTGGCTGGGTTCGCCGCGAAGCCCGAGTTGTTCGGTGCAGCCGGCGATGCGTTTGCACAGAACGTCACGCGCTTTTACGAGCAGGCGCGCGACAACCATCTGTACTCTGCGTACGCGATCGTGCCGCCGCAGATCGACCGCAGCAAGCCTGCGCATCAGCAGTCGGACCCGACGCTGTATGCCGGCGTGGTGCGTGAGCGCGACGATGGCATCGTGCTGCGCGGCGCACAGCAACTGGCGACCGGCGCGGTGCTGGCCGACTACGTGTACCTGAGCTGCATTCATCCGCTCACGGCCGGCGACGAAGCCTATGCGAACGGCGTGATGATTCCGCTGAATGCGCCCGGGCTGAAGGTGTATTCGCGCCGCTCATTCGCGCAATCGGCACAGAGCGCCTTCGACTATCCGCTGTCGAGCCGCTTCGACGAAACCGATTCGCTGCTCGTGCTCGACGACGTATTCGTGCCGTGGGAGCATGTGTTCATCTACCGCGACCGGCAGATCTGCTGGGACCAGTGGTGGAAGACGCCGGCGCATTCGTGGGGCAACCATCAGGCGCAGACCCGCTACGCAACCAAGCTGCGCTTCATGCTCGGCGTGACCAAGCGCATCAACGAACTGACCGGCAACGACGCATTGCCACCCGTGCAGGTGCAGATGGGTGAAATGGCGGCGCTGGCCACCATAGTCGAATCGATGGTGCTCGCGCAGGAGACGCAAGGGACGATCGACGCGGAAGGCATCGCGTGGCCATCGAAAGCGGCGTTGTATTCGGTGATGTCGTTGCAGTCGCAACTGAATCCGAAGATGGTCGACATCGTGCGGGAGCTGAGCGGCGGTTCGATGATCGCGCTGCCTTCGTCGGTGCGCGATTACGAGCAGCCGGAAAGCGCAGCCGATATGGAGCGCTACGTCGCGTCGCCCGGTGTCGGCTCGCGCGAGCGCGTCGCGTTGCTGAAGCTGGCATGGGACCTGATCGGCACCGAATTCGCCGGCCGTCACCAGCAGTACGAGAAGTTTTATGGCGGCGCATCGTTCCTCGTCAAGCAGAACATGGCACGCGCGTACGACTTCGCACGCGCGAGGAAATTGGTCGACGACGTGCTGGCGCTTGGCGATTGAACACCGCCCGTTGCCAGGCGACTGACAGGGTAGCTCGCCGCGCCCGCATCGGGCGTCTGGCTACCGCAGTCGCGTTACGGTATGCTGGCCGTTTAACCGCGGCGCCGCGAGGCGGTGCCCGCATGGCCGGAACCGTGAACGGATGACACGAACACAGACGCGCGATCCGCTCGAATCGCGCCGCCTTTCCGCCGAGCTGAAGGCGATGAAGGAGGCGCGCGAGAGCGCTGGCAAACACCCGTATTTTCGCGGCGTCGCGAACGCGCGCTATGTGCTGCGCCGGGTGTTCCGCATTATCGAAGAGCACGCCAAGGAATTCGGCCTCGATCCGGTGCATCACCAGAGCCTGATCCAGATCTACGGCAGCCCGGAGCGCCGGCTGCGCGTCAAGGAACTGGCGCTGCGCATGGACATCTCGCAGGCATTCGCGTCGAACGTCACGCGGGCGCTGGTCGACAAGGGCTATGCGGATCGCGTGCCGTGCGACGAAGATTTGCGCTCGACATTCGTCGGCGTCACCGCTGCGGGCGTCAAGCTGCTTTGCGCGATCGACGATGCAGTGCGCGTGCACGTCGAGTATTTCACGCAGCAGCTGTCGGCGAGTGAACGCGAGATGGCGGTGTACATGATGATGTTCTATATCGGGCTGTAGCACGCACGGCAGTTGTGGAGAGCAGGATGAAATCGAGGTGGTGGTGCAGTGCATGGTCGAGGCGCAGCACGCGAATGGAAGGTGACGCATGAGCGGCGAAGCGGTGGGTCAGGGCGCGCGGCGCCGGCGGATCGTGGTCGGTATCAGCGGCGCATCGGGCGCGATCTACGGTGTGCGGCTGCTCGCGCTGCTGCGTACGCTGGACGTCGAGTCGCATCTGGTGGTCAGCCGTTCAGCACAGATCACGCTGCAGCAGGAGCTGGACATGTCGCTCGCCGACCTGAAGCCGCTGGCCGACGTGCATTATCCGAATGCCGATATCGGCGCGGCGATCTCGAGCGGTTCGTTTCACGTCGATGGCATGATAGTCGCGCCGTGCTCGATCAAGACGCTGTCGGAGATTGCGACCGGCTGCACCAGTTCGCTGATCTCGCGTGCGGCCGATGTGATGCTGAAAGAGCGCCGCCGGCTCGTGCTGATGGTGCGCGAAACGCCGCTGCATGCGGGGCATATCCGCAGTCTCGCGGCGGTGACCGAGGCCGGGGCGATTGTTTATCCGCCGGTGCCGGCTTTCTATGCGAAGCCGGCCACACTGGAGCAGATGGTCGATCACACGCTCGGGCGCGTACTCGATCTGTTCGATCTCGACGCGCCGACTGTGCGGCGATGGAGTGGTACGCCGGGCGAGTGAGATCGCGCACGGCGCTCGCCGTTCGGCGACGGGTAGCGCATCGCGCGCCACGCGGCGCGATACGCGTGGCGTCAGTGCGTGTCGAACACGCGCTGATACTGTGCGATCGCGGCGACTGTCGCGGCCCGCTCCGCATCAGTCGGCCGCGCCGGATCGGCAGCCACCGGCAGCGCGCCGAATTTCATCAGGCAAGCCATCAGCAGCAGCCGCGCCTTGATCGCAGTGAGATTCGAACCGGCTATCACCAACGGGAACGGATCGGCGAAACCTTCCGGCGCACCGCGCCCGACACGCACCGTCGGAATACCGCTGAACGCTGCGCGCAGGATCAACTGTTCGCGTGTCGACGAAGGGAGCCTTCCGTACGGCACCAGTCCTTCGGTCACGAGGCCTGCAAGGCGGCCCAGGCTCAGCTTGTGTTCGATCAGCGCGACGAGGTCGCATGCGTCGTCGGCGCCGCTCGCGTACTCTTCATCGAAATAGCTGCCGTCCTTGACGATCGACACCGACGGAATCGCCGCCTCGGTCAGCCGTCCTGCGTCGTCCTTGATTGCGATCCCAACGGGTTGCAGCGCGCCGTCGCGACGCCGCACCGCGCGCACCGAAGCGGGCAGGCGGAGCACGTTGACGTCGGAAAGATGCGTGTGCCGATACGCCGGCACGTACATCAGCGACACGTTGCCAAGGTGGCTGGTCTGGCCGAGGATGCCGCCGTGTCCACCTGCGGCGCGATAGCCGCCGGGCCGTGCGTCGACCTTCGTCACTTCACGTGCGGCGAAATATTGCTGCTCCTGGACCACCAGCACGCCGCAACGGTTTCGTCCTTGCTCGTCGCGCCACACCGCCGAGCGGATCAGGCCGATCGAATCGAGTATGTTCTGCGGACCATCCGCGCTGGCCTGGCCTTGCGGACGCTGCGCAGCGTTGCAACAAACCGGTAGCGTCGTATCGAGCAACAGGTTGAACCAGTATGCGGTTTCCTCGATCTGTGGGCTGCCTTGCGTCCAGATCAGGCCATCGTAGCGGCCACTGTCGGCGATCGCCTGTGCGTCGTTGGTGACCTTTGCGAGCGAAGGACGCGGCGGTGCGCTCGCCAGATGGTACGGTTTATACCCATTGAAATCGCGGCCGCGCGTTTCGGGCGGAATGTCGCCGGAACCCTGATCGGTGCGCAGCGCGGCGGGCAGGCCGCGCTTGTAACCGGCGGGCGGCATCACGCGATAGAAATCCACATCGGCCTGCGCCGAAATCGTGCCTACTATACCGTCGCGATCGATCGCAAATCGGTCGATTTCCTCGAAGCTGCGCGAGCCATCGGGAAAGAAGCCCTGGCGCGCCAGATCGTCGGGCCCGCCAGGAACGGCCATTTCTTCGTCCCACGCGCTGCCGTCAGCCTGCACGGCCATGTACGGCAGTGGATACAGCCCGTCTTCGGGGCGCAGTTCGATTTCGTAGACGGGCCGGTCCGTCGCCGCGCGGCGTTCGCGGCTGAACGAACCGTCCGCTGCGAGGTAGCCATCGGGCGGGCCGTAGAGGTTCGCCGCGTCGGCTTCGAGCGGATGCGCTGAAAACTGCTCGACATATACCTTGACCGGCGCCGCGAGCCGCTGCGCACGCAGCGCGTCGAAGCGCAGCGGCTCTCCGTCGACGCCGGTTCGCGCGGGCAGATCGTGCTTTGCACGCGCCTTGTTCGACGTGACGAGCGGCGGCGTGTTCTGAATCGTGGCAGTCGACCCGCTCAGATGGGCGATACGAACGCGAGGAGAAGCGGAAGCGGTCATGATCCCGGGATTCATTGCAAAAAGAAAAGGGCGCTGCCGGTGGACGAACGCGGAATATGTGTCACTTTTGCGCGCGCGATTCCTGACGCTCGACCGCCCCGTTACAGAATGAAGCGCGTCAGTGCTTGTTGACGAGCGGCAAGATCACCAGCGCGCCGACGATGCTCGCGATCACGATGACCAGCAGGCCTGCATGGAAGCTGCCGGTCCGCCCGACGATCCAGCCGATCAGCAGCGGCGCGGAGGCGCCCACCAGATTGCCGATGCCGTTCTGCACGCCGATCCCCGCCGCAATAACCGGCCCGGGCAGCACTTCCATCGACAGCGCGTACTGCGACGGCAGGCCGAGACCCCAGCAGCCCGCGCTGAGCGCGATCACAATCGCGGCGACGTGCGGATCCTCCACGATGGTGCCCACATACAGCAGGCAACCCGCGCCGAACAAGCCGATCGCGCACAGCAGCGCCTTCTTGCCGAGCCGGTCCGACAACCAGCCGGAGGTCATTTCGGCGATGAACATCAGCACGAACGGCAGCGACGAATAGACGCCCATCTCGCGCAAATTGAAATGGCGCGACCGTTCGAGATAGGTCGGCAGCCAGCTATTGAGACCCCAAAGGTACATCAGCAGCCCGCAGCCGTACACGGTGACGAGCCAGAACTTGTAGTTCTTCAGAAACAGCGCGGGGCTGGCTTTCACCTTCGGGCCCGATACGGGCTCGGGCGGCATCAGATGCTTGCGCTCGCGGGTAATGGTGAAGATCAGCGGCGCCATAACGAAACAGCTGAGTGCACCGAACACATAGAATGTCGCGCGCCAGCCGTAGGTGTGCACCAGCCACAGCGACAGCGGGAAGCCGATCGCCGAACCGATCGGGCTGCCGACCATCCATACCGCATTGGCCCGGCCGCGCTCGCGTTCGGGAAACCAGCGGTGCACGAGCTTGGAGATCAGCGAGAATTGCGGACCTTCCGTTACGCCAAGCGCGATGCGCGCCACCATCATCGTCATGAACGAACCCGATGCGCCCATCCACGCCATCAATATGCCCCACAGCGCAGTGGCGATGCCAAGCGTGCGGCTCGGTCCGAACCGGTCGCCGACGAAGCCCAGCAGCAGCGAAGAAATGCCATACATGAACAGGAACGAGGTCATCAGCAGACCGAGCCTCGCGGGGTTGAAGCCGGTGCCGATGCTCGTATAGAAATCGGCATTCGTGAACAGCACCGCCACGCTGATGCGGTCGAAGAAGCCGACCACCACCGTGCCGAACAACACCAGCACGACTACCCAGCGCCACCGCTGTGCCAGTGCGCTCCGCCGGAGCGCCACACCCTCTGCCATATTCGCCATCGACCACTTTCCTCGCGGGGCGCGCGGATTTCGCCGCGCTACTCTGTTGATTTCAAAATAACGGCCGGCGGCCGCTTGCCACCGTTTCTGGGGAAACGAAACTATCTACGTTCCGCATCGGTGAATCTCACCAACTTGTGAAATATATTATCGTCACACAATCGGTGGCAAGTAAACAAAAAAGCGCACGGCATGCGTGGCGGCCGCGGATGGTCGAAATGGGGCAGGCAGGAGAGCTTCGCAGCACGAGAGGCTGCGAGGACGCGTCAGGACGACGCTAAGGATAGCGTTTCAAAAAAACGCCTGCACCGCTATGCGATTGCAATATGGCCCGGCGACTGAAGATGCCGGGCCGTCAAGCCGCGTGGAGCGGCGCAGAGCGCAAGTAGGAGAATCAGGAAGCGCGGCGGCGCGCAGCCGGCCGCGGTCGCGGTGCGACGGTCACCGTCGCCGCGGCCTTCTGCGCACGACGTGGCGATGCCGAACGCTCCGGCAGCCTGGCTTCGCCGCCGGCGCGCGGCGTGCTGCCGGTGGCGCGCGCAAAATCGAGCCGGCCGCCGAGCGTAGAGCCTTCGAGTACCAGTTGCATGCCGTCCCACGCACCGGCGTCCTGCCAGTTGCGCAGCCGGCGCCAGCAACTGATGCCAGATCCGCAGCCGAGCTCCGCAGGCAGTTCGTTCCAGTGAATCCGGTTCGCCAGTACGAACAGGATGCCGTTCATCGCCTGCCGGTCCGATACCGGCTTGCGCCCCGGATATTGATAGCGGCGCGGCTTGGCGGGCGGCAGCAACGGTTCGAGTTGTGCCCACAGCGCGTCGTCGACCAGCGGCTTGCTGGCCCTTGCCGCGGCACTGCGCGCAGCGCGCGGCGCGCCGGCCGCGACCGATGCGCTGCCGTTTGCGCTGGAAGCGCCAGACGTACCCACGCCCTCGCGCTTGTCGCCGCTGCTGCCAAGCGCAAGCTGCGCCGCATCGCGCGCGGCCATTACGTGCGCTTCGGCGGCAATCCGCGCGGCATCGGCGTCGCGTTTGGTGACTGCGTTCAGGATCCGGCGCATTTCGGCGAGACTGAGTTTGGCGCGGCCCGGATTGGCCATCGACTTGGCGCGCAGCACATTGATGCGCGCGAGCAGCGAGCCCAGCACTTCGTGGATCACCAGATTGCCGCAGCCGTTCAGAATGACTTCATAGAATTCGCTGGTCGAGCGCACGCGGTCGACTGCGGATTCGTTCTTCACCGCCGCCTCGAAGCTGCGCAGCGCGCGATCGAGCTCGGCGATCTGTTCCGCGCTAGCCAGGGCCGCGAACAGCGCGGCGGCTTCGCCCTCCAGCAGCTTGCGCACGTGGTAGATCTGATCCGCCTCGCTGCGCGAGATGATCGCAACCGACGGGCCGCGGTTCGGGATGTTGGTGACGAGCCGTTCCGACTCGAGGCGGCGCAGCGCTTCGCGGACCGTGGTGCGGCTCACACCGATGCGCTCGCACAGCGTCAGTTCGACGAGCCGCTCACCAGGCGCGAAATGGCCTTGCATGATTGCTTCGCGAAGTTTCAGTGTGGTTTGCAGCAATACAGTCTGAGGGGTGACCTTGATGTCCACGAGTTCCGCCTGATTCGGTTTGTTTCGCCCTGTCCGCGTTGCCGATGCGCCGATGCGTCAATGCGGATTGTTGTAGTAGTTCGCGCGCGCGTGTTGCAGACCGGCGCTGCTTCTGTAAACAACGGCGGCCGCTACGCCCGGTGCGCGAAAGGGCGCGACCAGGCGTCATGCGACTGTACCACAATCGTGTTTCAAAAAGGAGGGGCGCGACAGGCGGCTCCTGCCGCATCGCGCGGCAGGAGCCAGCAGGGGAGAACCCGGTCCGTTTACGCGGCCGAGGGTTTGAAGCGTGTGCCGAGGCGATTGAATACGACGTAGTGGCCTTTGAACCAGCTTTCTGCGGCAAGCTTTGCGCGCCACGGCGACGCGCGCGCTTCTTCGCGTTCCGGCGACGACAGCGCAGCGGTCGACGCGAGGTAATGCAAGGCGAGATGCGTGTACTTGCCCGGTTCGCCGTCGATGATTTCAAAACGACGCACCATCAGCCAGTCGGCGCACTTCATCAGCGTCGGGATGTGATCTTCCGCGTACCACCGGCCGAATTCGTCGGCGCGATCGGCAGGCACGTCGAAGAACACCGCGTATAGCACCGGCGCGTCGATGGTCGCAGAGCCGGGCTTTTCCCAGCTGCCGTTTTCTTCGCCGATGTAGCGCGTAAAGCCGCTCACGCCGCCAAGCATGCGGCGCGTGCGCTCGCTCGGCGAGCCCTTGATGATCTTGTACTCCGGCGTCGACAGTGCGCCTGCCGATTCCATTTCGTAAACCGCCAGGTACGCCGGACCTTCGTTCGCGCGGTAGCGCTGCGACCCGGTGAAGCCCGGCGCGCCCATGCGCACCGGAATGTGTTCGGTGTCGTACCAGTCATTGAAATCCGCTTCCCATTCGGGCTGCGGCGTCATTTCAGAAAAGAGCACGGCTTTTTTTGTCATGGTTGACTCGCTGTGTTGTCGGTCCATTTTGCTATCGGGTATTGACGTCATTGTACGACAATCGTAGAGTTTCGCAAATTGTTGTACCCGTAGCAGCAAGTACCCCGACACCCGGGCCGGTTTGCCGGCCCTCCTGGAGCCAGTATGAATTTGCAGATCAGAGCGTTTCACACCCTTGTCGAACATCATCTCCTGCCGGCAGGGCACGAGACCGAAGCGCCGCTGCGCAAGGTCGCCGTGGTCGCGCTCGTGAAGAACCCGTGTGCGGGCCGCCATGTCGACGATCTTTCTGAAATGATCGGCGCGAGCAGCACGCTCGGCGAACAGCTCGCGAAGCTGGCCACCGAAGCGATGCATCCGTACACGGTGCAAAGCTACGGCAAGGCCGGCATCGTCGGCACGGATGGCGAGCAGGAGCATGCGAACGCGCTGCTGACCACCGTGTTCGCGGAGCCGCTGCGCGACGCGCTCGGCGGCGGCAAGGCATGGATCTCGTCGTACACGAAGGTGGCGACGAGCGGCGCATCGATCGACGTGCCGCTTGCGCACAAGGATGCGCTGTACGTCCGTTCGCACTACGACGGCATGACCGTCACGGTGCCGCACGGCCCGCTGCCGGACGAAGTGGCGGTGATCTTCTGCGTGGCCAATCGCGGCCGCATCGGCGCCAGGGTCGGGGGCTTGAAGGTTGACGAAATCAAGGGCGAGGACGGCCTCGTCTGACACACCTGACTCTCGAACGGAGGGAATACGAATGAAAACGGCGATAGTGAACCTGGCAACGATCGTGAGCGGCGAATGGCGCGATCCGTTCGTGCGCGGCGACGGCATCCTGATGGATGAAGGCAAGATTGCCAAAATCAGCACGCTGTCCGACGCAGATCTGAAAGATTGCGACGTGGTGATTGACGCGGACGGAGCGACGGCCATCCCGGGCCTGATCGATTCGCAGATCCACAACACGTTCGGCGATTACACGCCGCGCCAGAAGACGGTCGGCTTTCTCGAAAGCTATCTGCATGGCGGCACGACCACCGCGATCAGCGCGTCGGAAGTGCACGTGCCGGGCCGGCCGACCGATCCGCAGGGCGTGAAGGCGCTCGCGGTGGCCGCACAGCGTTGCTTCGAGCACTATCGGCCGGGCGGCATGCGCGTGTTCGCCGGCTCGATCATTCTCGAGCCGGGCCTCGTCGAAGAGGACTTAAGCGACATCGCCGCACAAGGCGTATGGCTTGCGAAGGCCGGTTTCGGCGCGGTGAAAACGCCGTACGACTACGCACCGATGATCGGCTGGGCGAGAAAGCACGGCATGATCACGACGGTCCACACCGGCGGCTCGTCGATTCCCGGTTCGTCGGGCATCTGGGCGGACCATCTGCTCGCGATGCGGCCGCACGTGTCGTTCCATATCAACGGCGGTCCGGTGGCGATGCCGGACGTCGATTTCGGACGCATCCTGCACGAAAGCGATATCGCGATGCAGGTCTGCACGGCCGGCAATCTGCGCACGCTGCTGAAGATCGCCGACATGGCCGTCGATGCCGACCAGTTCGACCGCTATCTGATCGCCACCGATACACCCACCGGCAGCGGCATCATGCCGCTCGGCATGATGTACACGATCACGCATCTGGCGAGCCTCGGGCGCCGTATGCCGCCGGAAATGGCGATTTGCGCGGCAACCGGCAACAACGCGCGCACGTATGGCATCAACTCCGGCTTTCTACAGGTCGGCCGCGATGCGGACGTCGTGATTCTCGATGCATGCGTCGGCGGCACGCAGCGTACCGCGCTCGACGCGCTCGCCAACGGCGACATCGCAGCGGTCGCGGGCGTCGTGACGGACGGCATTCCGCGCTTCGTCGGGCGCAGCCGCAATACGCCGGCCTCCGAGAAGACGGTGCGGGTGGCGGTGTCGCGTGTCATGCAGGACTTCGCAACACCGAGACACTGAGGCAAGACAAGAAATGACACAGCAGAGAATCATCGTCGTCGGCGGCGGCCCGGTTGGCGTTGTCACGGCGCTCGCTTGTGCGCAGCGCGGTTTTGCGGTCACGCTGCTCGAAGCGCAGACGGAAGTCGATCGCAGTCCGCGCGCTGCCACCACGCATCCGTCGACGCTCGAAATGATCGCGAGCGTCGGGCTGTTCGACGAGTTCGTGAAAGTCGGGCTGGTGGCGCGCTACTTCGACTTCTGGGATCAAACGACGCATCAACTGGTAGCGCGTTTCGATCACGATGCGCTGCGCGACGATACGCCGTACCCGTTCGTCGTGCAGACCGAGCAGCACAAGCTGGTCGACATCGGTTTGCGCAAGCTGGCGGAGTATCCGGACGTCGAGGTGCGTTTCGGCGCAGCGGTCACCGCACTCGAGCAGGACGAACAGGGCGTGACTGTCAGCATCGAAAGCGATGATGGCGGCGCGGAGAAGCTGCGCGGCACGTTCGTCGCCGGCGCCGACGGCGGTCGCAGCACGGTGCGCAAGCTGCTCGACATCGAGTTCGAAGGCTATACGTGGCCCGAGCGCTTTCTCGTGCTGACCACCTCGTTCGATTTCGAAAAGACGATGGGGTGCTCGTTTCGCAGCTATCTCGCCGATCCGGTTGAGTGGGGCAATCTGTTCAAGATCGCCGGCGACGATCTGAAAGGCCGCTGGCGTGCCGTGTTTCCCGCGCCGGTCGATGTCGACGACGACACCGTGATGAGCGATATCGAAGCGCAGCGGCGGTTAAACCGCATCGTCGATCTCGGCGGCGCGCCGTATGAACTGCTGCACCGCAACCTGTACCGCGTGCATCAGCGGGTGGCAGCGTCGTTCCGCAAGCACCGCGTGTTTCTAGCCGGCGATGCGAGCCACGTGAACAATCCGATCGGCGGGTTAGGGTTGAACTGCGGGATTCACGATGCGCTGGAACTCGCGCAGACTTTCGCGGAATGCGCGAACGGCGACGTGAATGCGCCGGTGCTCGATCGTTATCAGCGCCGTCGCCGCACACTGAACGTCGAGTTCGTGCAGCAGCAGACTGTCGCGAACAAAAAGCGGCTCGAAGAGAAGGACCCGGCCGAACGCGCGAAGCATCTGGCCGAACTCGCGCAGACCGCAGCCGACCCGGCACGCCAGCGTGCGTTCCTGATGCGTACGTCGTTGCTGCAAAGCGTGGCGCAGGGCAGATCGATCGCGTAAGCGTAGGTGGAATGGGTGCGCCGGCTTGCCGGCGCATGAAACAGGGCGATGCAGCTGATCAGCTTGCATCGCCCTTTCTGTTTTCAGCGCATTCGCAATTCGCGCCGCAAGCGTTTCGGCTCAATCCGCGCGGGCTTCATCCGCGAACCAGCTGGCGAGCGAAAACAACGCGGCATCTTCACCCGCCGCGCCGATGAATTGCAGCCCGAGCGGCAGATTTTCGTCGCTCAGCACCGGCAGCGTCACGGCCGGCACGCCGAGAATGGAAGCCGGCACAGCAAAGCCCGCGTTGCCAGTCGATGCAAAACCGAGCGGCGCGGCGCCGCTTGCGCTGAGCGTCACGACACCGTCGCAGCCGGCGACCAGTGCGGCAAACGCAGCACGCAGCTGCGTACGGCGTGCGAGTGCTGCCTCGTAGTCCTGTTGCGTCATCGCGGCGGCGTTTGCAACGCGTTTGAGCATCGCGTGACTGAGTGCGCTGCGGTTGCTCTGCGCATAGCTCTCGAGCGGCCAGCGCGTTTCCCACGCAATGATCGACACAGTCAGTTCCAGCAGACCGTCGGCAAGCTGTCGCTCGAATTGCTCGACCTTGTCGGACTGCGCGCGCGTGACCACCTCCACGCCACGTTCGCGCAACCACTCGACCGATGCGTCGAGAGCCGCGCGTGCCCCTGGCGTTGCGCTACTCCATCCCGCGGTTTCGAGCAGCACGACGCGCTGCGGCGCACGCGCCTGCGGCAGCGTGTCCGGACCCGCGAGCCCCGGATAACCCGGATCGCCGCCGACTCGCGAAGCAATCGCACGGGACGACACCCATACGTCGTCGAGCGTCGCGCCGATCACGCCGGCGCTGCTATGGCTCAATTGATCATAGGTTCCGCCGCGGTTCAGCGCGCCATAGGTCGGCTTGAAACCCACGCAGCCGCAATAACTGGCCGGCCGGATCGTCGAGCCGACCACCTGGCTGCCGAGTGCGAGCGGCACGAAACCCGCGCCAACCGCAGCCGCGGAGCCGGCGCTCGAGCCGCCCGGCGTACGCTGCGGATCATGCGGATTGGTCGTGCTCGCGAACATCTCGGTCGCCGCGAATTCCGTCGTGGTGGTTTTGCCGACGATCACCGCGCCCGCATGGCGCAGCGCCTGCACGGTTGCCGAGTCGCGCTGCGTATGAAAGCCGGTCCACATCGGCGAGCCCTGGCCGGTCGGCAGGTCCGCTGTTTCGATGATGTCCTTGATGCCGACCGCGATGCCGTCGATCGGTGACAGCGGTACGCCGTCGAGCCAGCGTTGCGTCGAGCGTCGTGCATCCGCGCGGGCGCGTTCGACGCCGAGCGCGACGAAAGCCCGCACTGCAGGCTCGCGCGCTTCGATACGCGCGAGCCCGGCTTCGAGCAGGGCAAGCGGACTGGTTGTGCCTTGGCGGAAGGCATCGGCGTGGCTGGAATACGGGCGGGACGCGGTATAAGCGATCTTCGGGCGCTGCATGGCGGCAATCCTCCGTGATGTGTGTCTCGTTTCAGAATGAGCGTTGCGCTTGCGTGGCCGGCGCGGCCGGCCGGCACAGCAGCTGGTATAGCACGACAATCGCCGCGCCGCCGAGGATCACCGGCTGCGACACGATGGTCTGCAACAGCGTCGGCAGATGCCGCAGCACTTCCTGCGGCACGAACAGCCCGCCAAAACCGAGAAACAGCGAGAAGCCGACCACCATCACGCGCCGCTCGTCGAACCGGTTCGAAAAGATCAACCGCGCGCCGTGCGAAAACACGCTGCCGAACAGCACGGTCGAAATGGCGGAGATGATCGGCCCTGGAATCAGTGCGAACATCAGGTCGATTTTCGCAAAGCAGCCGAGCGCTACCAGCAGCAGGCCGGTTGCGAGCGTGACGTAGCGCGAGCCGACCCGCGTGCTTTGCAGCAGCGACAGGTTGGTCGCGTAGAACACCGTGCTGAAGCTGCCGAATACGGCCGCGAACACGGAGGCAAACGCCATCGCGAAGACGCCCTGCGAGATGCGGCCGACCGACAGCGGCTTGCCGATCCACGTCGCGATCAGTTCATACATCGCGATCGACTGCACACCGGTCGGAAGCAGCGTGAGCAGGAAGATCAGCACAAACACCGGCCGCACGCCGAAGCCGAACGCGAACGGTTGCGGCACCACCAGCAGCGGCGCCGCGCCGTCGTAATGCAAGGCTGCCGGGTTGAACGCGAAGTACACGATGCTGCCGGCCACCAGCGAGATCAACACGGCGCCGCGCCGCGCGACGATGTGCTTGCGCATCATCAGCGTCATCAGCACGATCACCGCGAAGGCGCCGGCCGCGATGTTCAACACCGGAAAGCCGGGCGAGCTCGGCTCGCCGATCCAGTGCGGCACGGTCGCGCCGGCGATCTGCACCATCGCCAGCACGATGATCACGCCGGACACCATCGGGTCGAGAAAATAGCGCGACAGCGCACCGATCAGGCTCACGCCGCGCACCGGCAGCGCGAACAGGCTCCAGATCAGCGATGCGGCGAAGAACGAGCCAAACGCGGTGCCAAGGCTGCTGCCAGGCAGGTGGCCCAGCACGATCAGCGCGGAAAAGGTCGGCGCCCACGGCCCTTGCACGACCGGTAAACGCAGCAGCAACACCGACTGAAAGATCGTCGCAAGCCCGCACGTCATAAAGCAGATGCCGTACAGATACGCGATCTGCCCGATTTCCATATGAAACGCGCGGCCGAGGATGCCGGGGAAGATCATCATCGTCGCCATCACCGAGATGTTCTGCACCGACAGGAAGAAACTCTGCGCGAACGAGACCTTGTCGTCGATGCCGACGTCGAATGTGAACTCACCGGCCGGCGTGCGTTCAGTGCTCATCGTGGCCCCCGTCGAGCGGCTGGTTCATGGCCACGTCCGCACGGCGCTGGCGCACCTGTTCGTCGGCGAACGAGAAGTAGTCGCTGCGCGCGGCCGCCTGCGCCTGCGCTTCGAGATGAGCGGGCCACGCGCCGAGATCGTAGCCGTGCCATGGCGCTTGCGGCGTCAACGCAGGCAGGCCGAGCCGTTCCCAGATGCGCTTTGCGTGTTCCATGAATTCGCGCTTGGGCAGCGCGACCGGCGCGAAGTCTTCCTTCAGCAGCGCATTGATCAGCACCGATGCGCTGGCGCCGTTGTCGCGTGATCCACGCGGGCCGTGCCCGGGGTCCTTGTGATCGAGTACCCGCAGGTCGTGCTGCGGCTGGCAGCGATAGGACATTGCCCAGAACAGCGCATCGGCGTTGGTCGGATCGATATCCTCGTCGATCGCGACGATCCATTTGCCGGCGAAGCGATGCAGCGTCGATGCGCCATACAGCGCGCGCCACACTTCGGTTTCGGGCACACCGCGTTCGAACTGCACGGCGATCACCGCGTACAAACTCGTCAGCGGCTCGTGCATCGATACGCGTTTGACGCCGCGAATGCCAAGCGACGTGCGCAGATGGTTCAGAAACACCGGTTCCATCGCGACGCGCCGGATCACGCTCGATTCACTCGGCGTGACCTGGCTGATGAACGACGTCAGAATCGGCGCTTGTCGCCGCGTGATGGCGGTGACGTCCATAAACGCGTTGTATTCCTGCAGGTTCACGTAACCGTGCGATTCGCCGAACGGCGCTTCGGGCTCGAGCCATTCGGTGCTGATAAAGCCTTCGATCACGTATTCGGCTTCGGCCGGCACCAGCAGGTCGACGGTTTTCGCGCGCACCACGTCGATCGGCGCACCGGCCAGCGCGCCGGCTACCGCCAGTTCGTCGACGCCTTCGGGCAGTTTCTGCACCGCGGTGTACGACACCGCCGGCGGACAGCCGACCACCACCGCGCACGGCATCGGCTCGCCGCGTGCCTTGTATTTGAGCCAGTGCGAATAGATGCCGGCCCGCAGCTCGACGGACGGATTCATACCGAGCCGGCGCGGCGCCTTCAACTGGCCGCGATAGTTACCGACGTTCTGCACGCCGGTGTCGGGATCTTTGGTGATGTAGTGGCCGGCGGAAAGGTAGGGCGCGTTGTCCCAGCCGGGCGTCGAGATCGGCACCGGCAGCCCGTCGAGTGCGGCGCCAGGCTGATCCAGCGCGTCGCCGAGCGTCACCACGTCGTGACACGGCGCGCTGGCCACGAGATTCGGCGCGAGCGGTGCGGCGATCGCGCGTACCCATGCATCGCCGATCTGCTCGAGCGGTTTGCCGAAGCCGACGCGATACACGTCGGGCGTCGCCGCCAGACCGCCGACCAGCACCGCGCCGTCATAGCGTCGCCCGTGGCTATCGACCGGCTGCGTGAACAGGAACGCCTTGCGTTCCGCTTCGTCGATGCCGCCGCGATACTGCCAGCGCACCAGCGGATGCATCTCGGTGTCCTTGTTGATCGGCTCGTCGACGACGCACAGCAGCCCGCGTCGCGCGAGTTCCAGCACGTGGGCGTGCAGATCCGGGTAGCGCCGCGCGGCAGCGCCGGGGGCGGGCGCGTAGCGGGCCAGCGCATCGGGCAACGGAGTATCGGGAAGCTGGTTCATGTCTGTCTCGAGGAAGGGCCGGCGTCGCGACAACTGCCGGCGCGGCCGCCCGATACGGCGGCGCTGCGCCGGCGAACTGCCCGCGCCAGCATGGGTTGGATGGGAAAGCGCATCACGGAGTCGCCGCAGTCACGGGACACCCGCTCAGAACGAATGGACCATGCCGAGCACCGTCGCCAGCTGGTTGTGGCCCGGCGAAACCGGGATGCCCGGCCCCTGGCCGCTGTTCTCCGTGAACGACGCGAGACGGCCGTTCTTGATGTACGACACGCCGCCGTAGACGCCGGTACGTTTCGACAGCCGGTAGTCGTAGCGCAGGCCGTACGACGTCGAATTGCCGTCGGAATCGTGTTGCAGCTTGTACTGGCCGAAGCTGGCCATCAGGGTGCCATGCAGCACGTTCGGCACCTGGGCTGACACTTCGTAGTAGAAGTTGTTCGGGTCCGCGAAGGTGTTGGTGTTGACCACTCTCACATCGCCGGCACCCCGGTGCAGCACGAACAGGCCGTCGAGCTTCACGGGTCCGAAATCGTACGAAACGCCGAACAGATCGTGATTGCCGGTGCCGGTCGGCGTACTGGCGACAACCGTCTGCGATTTCGCGTAAACCTGGCTCAGGTAGTCGGCCTCGAACGACAGCGTGCCGTTTGAGTAATAGGCGCCGGCCGAGAACGTGTTGCCGAGCGTACGCGGCATGGTCGGATCGCCATTCGTGCCGAAGCCCCACATCGCCGAAAGGGTCAGCCCGTTCAGGTTCGGCGACGTATAGATGACCGAGTTCGGGATTTTGGTGGACGGAAAGAAATCGTAGTTGTTGGCCGCGTGGCCCCAGTCCCAGTGCCCCAGATCGCCCGCGAGAAAGCGCAGCAGGCCCCACATTTCAGGGGTGTTGTTCAAGCCGGCCTGGAAGCGCCCGAATGGGCCCGACATGCCGACCCATGCCTCCCGTCCAAAAAACTTGCCTGCCTGCGCGGTCTGGCCATTCGCGACGTTGATGCCGCTTTCGAGGCGGAAGTTGACATGCACGTCGCCGCCGATGTCTTCCGAACCCTGAATACCCCAGTTGGACGGGAACGCATTGCTGCTGTCGAGGCGCGTCGTGCTTTGGCCGCCCGAGCGCGCGTACTGGACCGACGAATCGAGTACCCCGTATAGCGTGACGCTTTGCGCGTGAGCGGCGAACGATGCGCCACACAGGATGGCCGCGTCTGCATAGTGTTTGACCTGATTTTTCATCGTTGAAATCTGAAGTGGACAGCGCTGGTTCCTGGAAACTCGCGGGCGATGCGGCACGACGAGCCGCCTTTCGTGGGCGGCCGTCTTTCCCCGATGGAATACGCCGTATGGAGTGCTCACAGGCGGAGACGGAAAGACGCCGAACGGCACGTCTTCCATCATTCTGAAATTTCGGCGAACCCCTCGTTGCACGGAACACCGGGCTTTCACGGTGCCGTGCGTTTTTCATTGACGCGAGGCAAATATATGATCGTCGGACAATACGAGCAAGTAAACAAAAATACCGGTCTGCTGATTTTTCAGCCTTTCTTAAGCATCAATACGAAAGAGAAGCTTGGTTGATTTGTTTCAAAAAGAATATTTGAAACGAACGAAAAGGAGGCGCGCATGCGTTAGTGCATGACCTGCGTTCTTGAGGTGCGGGTTGCACCAATCTGAAACGGGCGCGGTAGCGCCCGGGGTGGATCAGGAGGTGGTGGGCTCGAGTGCTTTGACGATTTGCCCGGCGTACATAACAGCGACCTTGTCGGCAATCTGCGCAGCCACCCCGAGATGCTAGATGGTTTTGCTGCTCACCTGCCGCGCAGGGCACGGCGCACGTGACCTGATTGAAATGTTGCGTTGATAATTAGATATCTAATAGAATGTGCTGACAGGTGAATTGGCGGCACGTGCCGCCCGGAGACAAACCATGCTTACGAACGAAGAAAACATCCTGCTTTGCCGTGTGGAAGGCGATGCCCCGATGGGCCAACTGATGCGCCGCCACTGGACCCCAATATGTTTGATCGAAGAGGTCAGCGAGCCCGACGGCACGCCGGTCAAGGCGCGCGTCTTCGGTGAAGACCTGGTGGTGTTTCGCGATACGGAAGGGCGGGTCGGCGTAATGGACGAATATTGTCCGCATCGGCGCGTCTCGCTCGTCTATGGGCGCAACGAAGACTGTGGCCTGCGCTGCCTGTATCACGGCTGGAAAATGGACGTGCAGGGCAATGTGATCGAGATGGTGTCGGAGCCCGCCGCCAGCACGATGGCGCAGAAAACCCGCCACAAGGCGTACCAGACCCAGGAGTGGGGCGGTCTGATCTGGGCCTATATGGGGCCCCAGGACGACATTCCGGAATTCGTGCCGCCGGTATGGGCGCCAAGCGCGCAAACACGCGTAAGCATTGCGAAGGCTTTGTTGCCGTGCAATTGGGCGCAGATTCTCGAGGGGGCCATCGACTCCGCGCACAGCTCGAGCCTGCACTCGTCGGATTTCGTTCCGGCGCGCGTCGGCGGTGCCGAGGCAACCGGAAAGAACTGGCTGCGTCCGTCCACCGACAAGGCGCCGCGCCTGCAGGTCGAGCGTACTGGTTTCGGCTTCCGCTATGCGGCGATCCGCCGGCCGATCTTCAACGCCAACACGCATGAGTACGTGCGCT
This sequence comes from Paraburkholderia jirisanensis, assembly GCF_054782355.1. Taxonomy (NCBI): domain Bacteria; kingdom Pseudomonadati; phylum Pseudomonadota; class Betaproteobacteria; order Burkholderiales; family Burkholderiaceae; genus Paraburkholderia; species Paraburkholderia jirisanensis. Next base: position 356,874 of record NZ_BAAGSQ010000025.1, read on the forward strand.
CGACAGTATTCGTGGCGCCGGCAACGGTGCTGGTGCCACCGAATAACCTGTACAACGTCGCTAACATCAACGTGCCGATGGACGATGAAAACACCGCGTTCTATTTCATCGCATGGGGCGACCCGGGCACGACGCCCGAAACCGAAACGTGGCGCAAGTTTCTTGGGCAACAGGTGGGTATCGATCTCGACGAACGCTATCGCCCGCTGCGCAATCACGAAAACCGCTTCTGGCAGGATCGCGCGGCGATGGCTGCGGGCAACTTCACCGGCATCAAAGGCTTTCCGAATCAGGACATCGCAATGTGGGTGACGATGGGGCCGATCGCAAACCGTTCAGACGAACGGCTCGGCGCAAGCGACGTCGCAATCGTCGAATTCCGCAAGCGCATGCTGGAAGCGCTCGAAGCATTTCAGTCCGGTGCCACGCCGATCGGTACGGCCGATTTGACGGTGCCGCGCAGCGTCTGCTCGTATCAGGCGATCATCCCGAAAGAAGTGGACTGGCGGGCATACGAAGCGAAGTATGTATGGGGCGAGCTCGAGCAGCCAGCGCTGGAATCGAACTACCAGGTGCGCCAGTAATGCCCGGCAGCGCAATGCCAGCGCGCAGGCTGCGGATCGGCGTGGCGGGGCTGGGCCGTGCATTTTCGCTGATGCTGCCGACATTCGTCGGCGATCCGCGCGTCGAACTCGTCGCGGCGTGCGATCCGCGTGAGCAGGCAAGGCAGCAGTTCGCGAATGACTTCAATGCGCCGGTTTTCAGCGATATCGGCGAGCTCGTCGCAGATCCGAATGTCGAGGTCGTGTATGTAGCCAGTCCGCATCAGTTCCATGCGCAACACACGGAAATCGCCGCAGCGCACGGCAAGCATGTGCTGGTAGAGAAACCGATGGCGCTCGCGCTCGAAGAGTGCGACCGCATGATCGCCGCGTGCCGCGTGGCGGGCGTCGCGTTGATCATCGGCCACTGCCACAGCTTCGATACGCCGTATCTGGAAACACGCAAGCTGATCGATGACGGACGCTTTGGCGCGGTCAGGATGATTCACGCGCTGAACTTTACCGACTATCTGTATCGCCCCCGGCGGCAAGAGGAGCTGTCCACTGCGCAGGGCGGCGGAGCGGTGTTCAGCCAGGCCGCGCACCAGGTCGATATCGTGCGGCTTCTGATGGGTGCACGTGCGACGCGAATTCGCGCCACCGTCGGCAACTGGGATCCAGCACGTCCGACTGAAGGCGCATACAGCGCGCTGATCTGGTTCGATGGCGGTTCGTTCGCATCCATTTCGTACAGCGGCTACGGCCATTTCGATTCGGATGAATGGACCGGCTGGATTGGCGAAATGGGCGAGCGCAAGGACGCGACTACATACGGCGGCGCACGCAGGCGGCTCGCAACGCTTGCGTCGGGCGAACAGGAAGCACAGTTGAAGGCCGCCGGCACCTATGGTGGCGCGTCGTATAGCGCGCCCCGCTTCGACCTGCCGGCGCCCGCGCGCGCGCATCAACATTTCGGGCCGTTGATCGTGTCTTGTGATCACGGCGATCTGCGCCCGATGCCCGATGGCGTGCTGATCTATGGCAATGAGCGGACCTTCCGGCATGAACTTCCCACGCCGAGCGTGCCGAGGGCGGAAGTGATCGACGAGCTGTATTGCGCGATTGTCGACGGCACGCGGCCGATCCATGATGGGCAGTGGGCCAGGGACACGCTCACGATCTGCCTTGCGATGCTGGCGTCGAGCCAAAGGGGCGAGGACGTTGCGCTTTAGGCCGTCGTGATGTCCGCCTGCACGTCGGGCGGGTGGAACGCGTTTAGCGCGTTCAGCCTGCGCGCGCAGTGACGAAACACCGCGCGCGCTGGCTGATCAAACCAGTCTCATCGAGAAATCCACTGCACGTATGTGCTTGGTCAGGCTCCCGACCGAAATACGGTCGACGCCCGTTTCCGCAATCGCGCGGATATTAGCCTCGGATACGCTGCCAGACACTTCGAGCTCGGCGCGACCGGCATTGAGCGTGGCGGCAGCGTGCATCATCTGCAAATCGAAGTTGTCCAGCAGGACGGACTGCGCGCCGGCCTCAAGTGCCTCGGCAAGCTCGTCCAGCGATTCGACCTCGATCTGAACCGGCACGCCGCACTGCAGGTCGCGCGCAGCCTGCAAGGCCTGCGCGATCCCGCCGCTCGCGAGGATGTGGTTCTCCTTGATCAGAATGCCGTCGAACAATCCTAGCCGGTGATTCGCTCCTCCGCCGATACGCACCGCGTACTTCTGTGCGTCGCGCAAGCCGGGAAGCGTCTTGCGCGTATCGAGCACGCGCGCACCGGTACCTTCGACGAGACTCGCGAAGCGACGCGTGACGCTTGCCACCGCGCAGAGCATCTGCAGAAAATTGAGTGCGGTGCGCTCGGCGGTGAGCAGGCTGCGCGCCGGCCCCCAGATTTCGCATACCGTGGCGTTCGCCTGCATGGTCGCGCCCTCCGCACAGCGCCATTCGACGCGCAATTGCGGATCGACTTGCGCAAGCGTTTCGTCGAACCACGGGCGACCGCACAACACGGCTTCTTCGCGCACGATCAGCGTGGCATGTGCGGTGGTGGAGGACGGCACCAGCTGCGCTGTCCAGTCGATGCTGCCAACGTCTTCCGCAAGGGCGTCGCGCACGTTGCGTTGCAGCGCGGCCCGGGTGGTGATGTCCATGAGTTCCCTAGTTGTCGTATTCCTCGGCCCGCGACGCGATCAGATTGCCGAACTCGCGCGTTGACGGAATCCGGCGCTCCGAATCCTGAGAATCCGCTTCGTCGCGCGCCATATTTTCGATGATGGTCAGCAGCACTTTTCGTGCGACCTTGATCTCCGCATCTTTCAGGCCCGTCACGCTGATCTCGTTGACCTCTTCCGCGAGCGGCACCAGTTTCTTCTTCAGCGCCTTGCCTTTCGCCGTGAGGTAGACGTACGTGTTCTTCTTGTTCTCCGCCGATTGGCGACGCTCGACGTAGCCGAGCTTCTCCATTGCGGTCACGGCGGTGAAGGTGGTGGGCGTCATCACGCCGGCTTCGTCGCTGAGTTCTTTTTGCGTGATGCCGTCCCGTTCCCACAATATGCGCAGAAATGCCCAGTGTCCGAATGACACTTCATACGCGGCGAGGCGCATATGCAGTCCTCGCACCATGGCGCGGGCCGCATCCTTTACCAGGTGCGCGAGGCGGTCGTTCGGAACCGCCGCCTGCCAATGGCGAAGAATCGGATCGGATGAGGCGGGGGGCTTTTTTGCAGATGGAGGACGGGATGCCATGGGACAGTGATACCGGAAGGTTAGCTCGCTTACAATAATACGCGCTCTGCGGCTCGGTCCCGCAACAGGAATGTCCCATACGTCCCACATCACGCCTGAGTGTTCCACGCATGTCAGAAGGAGTGACGCAACCCCACGGTCACACCGGTCTGGTTGACGCCAGCGGTGACGTCCACGCCGGTTCCACGAATACCCACATCGGAGAAGGACCGGTTATGCACATACGCGCCCTCCGCATAGAGCTCGGTGCGCTTCGACAGCAGATAGTCGACGAGCAGTACACCCATCGTCGGGCCGCCATGCGGATTGTGAAACTGCGTGTGATAGACGCTTGCTGAAATGATCAGCGGCACGGCGACCTTGTAGGTCAAGCCGCCCCAATAGAGCGTCGAACCCGGCGGTGAATCCGTGTTGCGCGTATTGAGCCACCTTACGCCGGCCAGCGCCTTGACGATGCCGAAGTCATAGCTGGCGCCAAGCAGCATACGCATCTGTGTATTGCTCTGCGTGGCGATCGACGTGCCTTGCAACTGGTCGTACGTCGCGCCGATGCTGAGTGGCCCCCGGTCGTACATCAGGGTCGAGCTCATTTCGCGGCCGACCTTGGTTGCCCCTGGTACCTGCGCGCCATTCGGGATGGTCGAATCGAATCCGTTGCTGTACAGCAGTGCAAGCGTTGCCCCAGCGGCGCTCACGCTGTAGCGAATCGAGTTGTCGGCACGGTTCACGAACTGGCTATCCATGCTCTGCGCCGAATAGCTCGGATTGAACGTCAGCGGGTCGTACTTGTACATCAACTCATACAGCAGGTTCTGGTGACGCCCGAGTGTCACCGTGCCATATGGTGTCGAAAGGCCGACATATGCCTTGCGCCCGAACATGCGTCCACCCTGGCCGAGCGTGCCGTTGTTCAGATTGAAGCCGCTTTCAAGCACGAAAACGGCTTTCATGCCGCCGCCGAGATCCTCTGAACCACGCAGCCCCCAACGGGAACCGGCCAGATTGCCGGACTCTTCGCGGAGCGCCGACGCGGTGGCCTTTCCAGCAGGAATGTGATTCGCGTATTCGATGCCGATATCGGTAATGCCATACAGGGTTACCGAGCTTTGGGCATGCACCGCCATGCTGGCGAGCGCAAGGATCCCACCTCCCAATGATGGAGAAATGATGCGTCTCATGATTGACCTTTTATTGTCGGCGTTTCCGCGCGTTGAAAAGAATTGGACCGACCGGTCCCGTAGGGCAGTCTTTTTATCGTTTTAGTGGTGAAGGGCGGCGATGAATCAGCCGGGCAGGGGAGATTGGATGACCATACCCGGCATCAACAGCATTAACAGCATTTACGGCATGACTGTGTAATCAGATCTTGAAACTATCGAGACTTGCCGGGTGAAACAATTCCTTTGCCTGCAGACGCCTGCCCGAAAGCCCCTCCTTGAAGTGCTGCGCAAGGAATCGGTCGAGCACGTGTTCGTTAGCGGCAAAGCCGTACGACCAGAAGTCGTTACCCATCAGCGCGCGCGCCGAGCGAAGATGGTCCTCGACGAACGGCAGCGTGATCTTGGTGGCCGATGTATCGCTCAGGCGGGCCAGCGCCAGTGCTTTGGATTTCTCGAATGCCTTGCTGACCGCACCGGGCAGCCACGGGTGCGCTTCGGCAAGTTCCTTGCGAATGCCAAGCGTGTGCATGATCGGGAAAATCGACGTGCGGCGATACCATGCAGCGGCCGCCGCGTACGGATCGTCGAACAGATACCTGACTTGCGGATGGCCACGGTCGAAACACGAAGGTGCGCGTGGACCAATCACAGCATCGATTTCGCCGGTTTCGAGCAGGCCCGAGATGGTTTTGCCCTCGGGCGCATGTTCAAGCGTCACGTCGGCCGGCAAATCCACGCTGATCTTCTCGACGCGCGTCGGATCTTCATAACCGCCTCGCACCCACGTCACATCGGACGGTTTGACGCCGTATTCCTCTTCGAGAATCAAACGGGCCCAGACATTCGCGGTCAGCTGGTATTCGGGCACGCCGATCCGTTTGCCCTTCAGGTCTTGCGGGCGCTCGATGCCGCGATCGCTGCGCACATAGATCGACGTGTGCCGGAAGGCGCGCGATGGAAAGATCGGCACCGCAATGTACGGCGATACCCCGGCAGCGGTTTTGACGGAATAGCTGCTGAGCGACAGCTCGCAGATGTCGTAGTCGGCATGGCGGAACGCGCGAAAGAAGATTTCTTCCGGGTCCTGCAGCATGAATACAGGTGTGACGCCGTCGATCTGGACGTCGCCGTCGACCAGAGGTCGCATGCGGTCGTAGTTGCCGACGGCTACCGAGAGTTGAAGCTTGTTCATCTGAACTCCATGACAGATTACGTAGATACGCAGCGCACCGGTGAACTCACCTGGCGGCTTTTTGTGCGGGCACGCCGATCAGCACGATCAGCCCACCTGCAAAGACGAGGGCCGCCACCAGCAGCAGACCGGCCGCAAAGCTGCCGGTCACGCTTTTTACCCAGCCCAGCATGATTGGCCCGAAAAACGCGCCGACTTGCCCAAGGCTGCTGATCACGCCGATTCCGCCGGCCGCGGCTTCGCCAGACAGATAGGTCGGCGGGATCGACCAGATGATCGCGGCGGCCGCAAAATAGCTGATCGATACAAAGCTCAGGCAAACGATGGCGGCTGGCCAGTTATGGGTCAGCACGGTCAGAATGGTCGCGCCGAGCGCACCGACGGTGGTGGAAGCAACGAAGTGCCAGCGCCGCTCGAGCGTCAGGTCGGAACTGCGCGCGATAAACAGCATCGCAATGGCGCCGACGATGTATGGCAATGCGGACAGCAGGCCGATGTGCAGCACGTTGGTGATGCCCGCCAGCTTGATGATGGTGGGTGTCCAGTAGTTCAGGATCGTGCCGCACAGGGGCACGGTCGCCCACCCGGCGGCGAGGACATAAACACGTGGATCCTTCAGCGCGGTAAGCAGCCGGCTAGGCGTGCCGGGCGGCCGTGCGCGACGGTCGGCCTCGAGGGCATCGACGATGATCTTCTTCTGGGCATCGTCAAGCCACGCTGCCTGTTCGGGGCGGTCGGTCAGATAGAAGTACGCCACCGCACCGGCGACGACGGCAGGCATGCCCTCGAGAAAGAACAGCCACTGCCAGTTGCGATAGCCCCACACGTCGACGAAGTTCTGCAGGATGAAGCCCGACAGCGGTCCACCGATAATGCCCGCAGCCGCGATCGCAAGCAGAAAGCGCGACGTGATGCGCGCACGGCGCGCCGATGGGTACCAATACGTCAGGTAAAGGATGATGCCCGGCCAGAAGCCGGCTTCCGCGGCGCCCAGCAAGGTGCGCGCCAGATAGAACTGCCATGGCACGGTCATGAACGCCATGGCGGTTGAAATGCCGCCCCACAGCAACATGATGCGCGTCACGGTCTTGCGCGCACCGATTCGCTTCATCAATAACGTGCTCGGCACTTCCAGCAGGATGTAGCCGATGAAGAACAGGCTGACGCCGAGACCGTAAGCGGCGTCGCTCAGGCCGAGATCCTGCTTCAGCTGGAGCTGCGCAAAGCTCACATTCACCCGGTCCAGATAATTGAGGACCCAACAGACGAAAAGGAATGTCATCAGACGCAACGTCACCTTCCGGTATGTCGCCTCAACGTGCACTGAATGGATTGCTTCCTGTCTGGTTTGTTGCCCGTGGTGCAGGGCCGAATCTGTCATCTACGTCTCCGGTTTTCTTGCCCGCGAAGCAGGCGTGTGTGCATATGCTCGGCAATCAGTCATGTGTTGCAAGTTTTCACCACATGATTAGACCTCTAATTATCTAGCGTACGGAGTCTTGTGTGGATTGGCAACCAAGGGTTTCCACCAAGACGTCCGAATTGCTTTGCAGTCAATCCGCGCTTTTATTACTAGATATCTAATGATATAGTGGCCGCATTGTAAGCCATCTTGCGCTGTAAAAGGTCGTGGAGAAATGCCGATGTCCGCTGAGAAAAGCGAAGTACCGCTGAGTTTGAAGATCACCCGCAAGCGCCAGATTGCACGCGAGGTCTGGCAGTTCGAGTTACGCGATCCGCAGGGCGCTGAACTGCCGCGGTTTTGCGCAGGCGCGAATTTGACCGTGCAGGTGCCGAACGGCAACCGACGCCGCTACTCGCTATGCAACAGCTCGGCGGAACGCCACTGTTACGAAATTGCGGTGAAGCGTGATGCCAATGGGCGAGGAGGTTCCATCAGCCTATGCGACGACACACGCGAGGGCGATCTGATCTGCGTAACGCCGCCGCAGAACGATTTCCCTCTCGATCCGCGTGCCCAGGAATTCATTCTGATTGCGGGCGGCATTGGCATCACGCCGATGCTCGCGATGATGCGCGAACTGCGCGCAGAGGGCTTGCGCAAGTTTCGTCTGATCTACGTGACGCGCGACCCGCAAGGCACTGCATTTCTCGATGAGTTGAGCAGCGCTGAGTGGCGTTCATACGTGAAGATCCACCACGACTTCGGCGACGGCGCGAAATCGTTCGACTTCTGGCCGATTTTCGAGCGCGCGGGGAAGGCACATGTGTATTGCTGCGGACCGCGTGCATTGATGGACGCGGTTGGCGACATGACGGGACACTGGCCGCCGGGCACGGTTCATTTCGAGAGTTTTGGAGTGGGTGGGGCAGAACAGAAGGAGAATCGGCCCTTCACCGTGCGGCTATCGAACTCTGGCGAGACTTACGCGATTCCGGCCGACAAAAGCATTCTCGATGTGCTGCGCGGCGCGGGTGTACGCATCACGAGTTCGTGCGAAAGCGGCACCTGTGGCTCATGTCGAACGGCGTTGTGTGAGGGCTCGGCAGAGCATCGAGATCTGGTGCTGCGCGATGAAGAAAAGAGCGGGCAGATCATGATTTGCGTATCGCGGGCGATTTCGGACGAGCTCGTGCTGGATTTGTGAGTGGTGTGATGCGCGCCGCGGTATGCGAAACGCGCGGCGGCCAGATGCGCAGCCCGCGGTACGCCAACGTCTCACGAGCATGTCGACTGAACTTGTCGGAGGAAGACTCATGGGTACCAAAGGCACGATCCGGTTTCAGGAGCAGGCAGGCGGCCCCTCTATACGGAACTGTTCGAAAACGAGGACACCGTCTATCTGAAACTCGAGGGCGTGAAGGTAGATGTGATCATGCTCAACAACATTTGGGGGCCACCGCCTGGCACGGTAGTGCTGCGTCTGCCCATGGTCACTTCACGGCAACTGAGGCTAGTTCCGCCGGAGTGGACAAGGTACGCTTCGAGGTCGGAGGAGTAGGTCATGCTTGAACTCAGCGGAAGTTGGTGCGAGAGATCTCAGCGCGGGCATCCTGCTGTGCGTCGGATTTCCGGTTTCGGCCATAAGCTGCCGGTCGCAGGCGTCGTCGGTCGGACGTTCAGGCGTCGGCTTCACCGCTGTAACCGGCCTCCGATTGTTAGAGACGCACGCTCCTTCTCGGCCTTTGCGGATCCTCGACACGTCGAAACCATACGACCGTTGGGGTCGCTTTGTTGCTGTTCGCTAATCACCGTCGGCGGAACAGCAGTGCAGTATCGATGAATGAGTCTTATCGTGACGATTCTGTTGAAAAACTCTCCGCGAAATCGAATTTTGGCAATCCTAGAAGACATTGATCGACGGGGATGAATGTCATGACGGGTTAACAAGGTGGTGGTCAGTTCTGGCCGGTCACGATGCTGTCAATGTGGACAGTGATTGCAGTTTGAAAGCAGAAAAATCCACACCATCTGCCTTATCGCGTGATGGCTAAGAATGACGGGCGTTAGGTCCACAGGAGCCGAAAACGGTGCGCCACATCATTGCGAAATGCATCGTCGACGTGAGTTCGATGCCCGGCGAGCCGCCGCCGACCGTGAGCCGCAACTTCCACTAGGCAGCGGCTTAGATCTCTCCGATCAGGTCCGCGATGCGCCGCGTGAAGCCATCGTCACCTCGGTCCAGAATCGTCCCCCACAGCGCAAAACTGACGGCCGAGCGAGGCAGTTTCCAGGGCCGCTCGTATTCCTTGGCCGGAAACTTGGCCGAACGCACGGATTCCAGCCGGGCACCCGTGCGTTTGACTAGCATGTCGGAGGCCTGCTGGCGGTTCACCGGATACTTCTGCTTGTAGTCGCTGGCTGACATGGCACCGAGGTAAGCCACGTAGAACGTCTGAGAAACGGGCAACTCATTGACGAGGGCCCGCGTGAGGTCTGCTACCTCCTCGGTGTCACGTGGCTCGGGCCAGCCGCGTTCCTCAGCGAGAAAGCAGAGATATTCGACGACCTCACCCCGTGCTATCTCGGACGCGAGAGTCAGCACGTCCTCGTACCAAGATGGCGGGATCTCCCCGTTCAGGGCGCGCAGGCGTTCAACCAGCGCTTCACACGATGGCGAGAGCTGCCACCTCACGCTTGCGAAACGCCAGGCCTCGACCTCGCCGTCCTTGAAGGCAAATGCATCGGTGCTCGTTTTGGGGTGGACGGTGACAAGCCCGGCGTTCAGCAAATCAAAGAGCACGCGGCGGCAACCGACGGCAGGGGCAAACGGGACGGTGCTGCCCTCGAACGGCGGCAGTTCATCGTCACCGGGTTCGGCGTTGGCGCATCGGAAGAGCGCAAGCAGCGCCACCGCCGCGCGCAGCGAGATGTCAGCCGGCTCGACAAGGCCACTTACGAGTGTTGGAAATCTGGACAGTTCCTTGCGAATCATTCGTCGCCTAGCATCGGCAACGTCTTCACAGCGTTTCTGCGCGTTGATCAGAGCGTCGGCGAGCTTTTGTTTCTGCTCCGATTCGTTCTCCGGGAACTGCGCGACGAAGCAGGCAATTTCCTCGAGGAATGGCGTGTCGACGACCGCCTTGCAGAGCAGAAGCGCGTTGAAGATCGCCGAGTAGTGTGCGGGCGCTTTGGCAAGGGTTCGCTGATAAGCGGCGCGCGCCGTCGCACCCTGTTTCATCCACTGGGCAGACAGTCCGAGATAGAACTGGACCTCGGGGCGATCGTCTCCCGGCGATACGACTTCCATCAACTGCAGGAACTCGTCGCGCACGTCGTTCGAAACAAGGTTGGCGACGATGCTTTTAACCAGGTCGTAGGCACTCGGCGCAGGCACTGGGTGTTTTTTCAGCCAAGCAGCGACGTTGCAAGCAAAGGGCTTCAGCGACTCCACCTCGGCGCACGCGAGATCAGTGGTCAACTCCCCGCGAGTCACGGCGTACTGGATTTGTTGAGCCGCCCATTCTGAGGCGATCCATCTGCTACCGATTTCGGCCCAGTCAGGGTCGGCGCGATGGGCCTGAATCGCGGTTTGCAGTGATAGCAGTCGCCCGGCGAACTCGTCTTCATAACCCGAAGTATCGCCGAGCACGTCGGCGAGTTCATCCCAGAAGGCGGTCGGAAGATCCGCGAGTTCAACGTCGTTATCGGTTTGATCGTCGAGCCTTGAATCCGCCAGGCAGGCGCGAAAATAAAGACGTGTACGTCCGCTTGTGGCGTTGGCGAGCATCGGCAGAAGCGGCTGCAGGTCGCCATAGGACCAGACGCTGCCCGACTCGTCCCAGCCTGCCCCTTCCACCGGCATGGCTTCGTTGAAGAGCTCCGACGCGCCGAGCGAAAGGCCGTAATGCCTCGCCTCGAGAGCCGCCAGAAAGCGATCCCCGAATGCACTCACGCTATCCGGCACGACACGGCACGCTGCCTCAAGTGCGGCGAGGCTTGCGACGACGCGGTGTTCTTCGTGAGTGGCGTCACCAATCAGACGATCGAACGCTGACATCGTGTCGGGCGCGTTCGATTTGAGCGCGATGACACACCGCGCGAAACTAATTTGAAAGAGCAGATCGTCGGAGGGCTGCTCGCTACGGCGCTCGCACGCTTCGAGCTGGCCCAGGTAGTCGAGCGCTTCGGCCGTCTCTCCAGCGTCTGCCGCTACCTTGGCGGCCTCCCACATGTAGCGCGGGGCTGGCGACTGATTCGGCCACGCCTTGAGCAGCGCATACATTTCGGCTGCGTCGGCGTCTGCGAACCTCATCTCGCGAATGACGGCGAGACGAATAAATTGATTGGCTGGGTGAAGCACGAGCAGGCGCTGGACATCACGCTGGCGCTGCTCCCGATTGTCGAAGTCTTCGGGCCAGAATCCCTGGGAGCGAGCCATGGCCGCGATCCGGGGCACTGAGTCGGCGGCGATCACGGCCTTCAGGCGTGGCCACATCGCTGCCATGTCAGCTTTCTTGCGCTTGTAGTCGGAATCGATAACGATCAGCTCACACAGCAGTCCAATCCCGTCTTCCTCAAGCTCTGCCTCGAGATCAATCAGGCGGATTCGCGCGTCCTCGTAGTCTCCCGCCAGCCACTGGCAGAAAGCGATTTTCGTGGCGATTCGTGGGATCGTCGCGTCGAGCTGGTAGTAGCCTGAAAGCGCATCGCCGTACTTGTTGCGGACCAGGCACGCATCGGCGGCGCTCTCAATGCTCGCTTCCGGATCTGGCTGAACCGTTCGCTCTAGCAGGGACGACAGCGTAGGAATCTGTGAGGGTGTCATGGCTGAGCAGCAAGGGATCGTTCTTCTTATGCGATCGGCGCTCGCGTCGTGGCCGCCTCGCGCAGGCTTCAATGTCTGACGATTCTACAGGTTTGGCGCAGGAAACCTGTGCTCAGAGAGCCCGACGCGTCCGGGCGCGCGATCACACAGGGCGACGTTCGTCCGGCGGCCGACCAAAGTCCCGACCTGCCACTGGGCGATACATGACGCCTCGTTGCAAAGCGCTTGCCCATATCATCGGCGCCCCGTCAGTCCGCGATCATGTCGCCCATGCGCGAGAGCACGCGCCGCGTGGAGTCGGGAGCAGCCTTTCTCGCAGCGTCCATCGCCGGAAAGCCGCGCGCGACAAACCCCGAAAATGCAGACTGAACCCGTTGGCATCGTCCTTTCTTGCGACAAGGCGTTGCCATGCGAACCCCGGCATCCGCTATAGCTGGATAAAACAGGCTTACTGATAGCAACGCGAGCGCGAAGCGAGTGCGAATCCTGCGAGGTGCTCTATCAGGTTATCAGGCCGTTCGTTGGACGCCGGAGTAACCATGCAGCTGCCACATCAATTGCAACGACGGTCATAATGTTTCGAAAATGCTTGAAGATCGCCTTGGTGGCAGCGACATCTCTCATTCGCGATTGCTGCCGTCTGAGCGGCAGCAATGGATTCAGAACTGCCTCACAAACTTCGACCCGTGGCGTCGGCTCTTGCCGACCTGAAGCCAGCCGATGCGTCCGACTGGACGGCCGTTGTACTTTGGAAGCTGCCGCTCTGGTCGTGCCGGATCGAGTGTCGGCAACGGGTCGATAACGGTCCGTTGATGCGGATCGTCTCCTATTGCTCATGGGTGGAAGTGCCCGTCAAGAATTCTTGGATACGATGACATCCGAAGGGGCGTTGGTGCTGAGTCGAGACGTAAGCGCCGTTTGATGGACATGTTGTGAGTGCCACTAAATCGCTCGATTAAGATAATAAGGTTTATCCGTCTAGCTGCGATTCGCACTCTGCGAGTTGCCTGCTAGGCAGGAAGAACTGGAACTGGGTCTGTTGAAAGGTGTCGACGCGTCACAACCCGAGTCGGGTGCCCGGCATGCTGCGTGGGCCTACCCGCATGGTTGCGGCGAGCCGACGGCAAATCGGCCGTATCCAGGCCCTCGGGCATTCACTGGGTCAAACTAAATGCGATCGGTTGAATGAACCCAATTGAGCGACCAGGTGGACCGCACTGTATCCGCGACGCAGCATTTATAGCCGCCTCGTCTAGCGCGACGTTGCCGCTCGACCGTGCCACGACGACGCGAGTCGGCTTTCCGTCTGCCGACATTCGCATCGGCACCCACACTGTTCCTGCTTGGTGCGCCTCGCGCGCGCCAGCCGGATAAGCGGGAGCAGGAAAACGGCAATTGATGTTGATCCCCGAAACCGTTCTCGTAATTCCTAACCAAGCGCCCGGAGGCGTCACAGTAACGTGCCTGGTAACGGGGCACCGGTCGGGGGGCTGGGTGCATCCGCGCTCGCGGTATCGGTGTGGGAGATTGGTTGCACGGATGACTCGACATGAAGCGCAAAGCGATCGCTGTTGCTCATCGATTCGCTTTCTGGATATCGAAGCCATCGATTAGCAGGTCGGGCACTAGCGATTCAGTACCGAAAACGCGAGGGTGCCCGAGAACATCAGCAACACCACTGAGGCTGCGCGCAATAGCACTGAGGAATGCGCCGCCCATGATTTCTGCGACGTGACAGCGCCTCCGAGCGCGGCCCAGCCCGAGCCGAGCGGCGCTACGAGCGCAAAAAAGATAGTCATCGCCAGTCCGAAATACGGAAGCGACGTAAAAGCCTTTGCGGGGAAAATCGCACTGGCAAACAACAGCGCTTTCGGGTTCATCATCGTCGCAACCATCATGTCGCGAAAGCTGATTGGCCCCTTGTCGATCTGTTGCAGCTTCGGGCTTTTCCATAGCAATGTGGCTAGGTACAGGATGTAGGCGGAACTGGCCAGCTTCACGAGGTCGTACAGCCAGGGCCGCGTGGTGGCGAACGACACCAGAAAAAAGCCCCACAGAGAGATGGCGATGAAATAGCCAAGCGCTTCGGCAATCACGAGGTGCCATGAGCCGCGAAACCCGGCCTTCATACCTGACGACAGCAGGAGCGTATTGGTCGGGCCAGGTGTGATCAGGACCAGCGAGACATACAGCGCCATCTTTAACAGAACAGCTGCGACGAACATGCGGTCTCCTCGACGAGCATCAATATCTGCGGTAGTGGATCGGAGATTTCTATGGAGCTATTCGTTCTGCACCCTGATTGCCGGTGCAGGCTGCGGATTTTTGCGCGGCGTCTCGCGCCGCTCGCGAATGCGGCCGCGTCGATCCGCGGGTGCAGCAACGGGTGCTTTGCGTCGCGCGGCCCGCAGCAAGAACTGCTTGAAGCGGTCGACATAAATGAATACGACCGGTACGACCAGCAGGCTGAGCGCGGTCGACGTGATCAACCCGCCGATGACCGCCACGGCCATCGGGCGGCGAAAGCTGGCATCGGCCCCGAAGCCGAGCGCGATCGGCGCCATGCCCGCAGTCATGGCCACGGTGGTCATCACGATGGGTCGCGCGCGCCGGTAGCAGGCATCGAGCAGCGCCTGATGGACCGGCAGCTTGCGTTCGCGGATGCCGAGAATCGCGTATTCGACCAGCAGAATCGAGTTCTTGCTGACGACCCCCATCAGCATCAACAGGCCGAGCATCGAAGGCACACTGAGCTCGTTGCGGGTTACCAGCAGCCCGAGAAGCGCGCCGCCGATCGACAGTGGCAGGGCGGAGAGAATAGTCAGCGGTTGCAGGAAGTCGGCGAACAACAACGCGAGTACCGCATAGACACATAGAATGCCAACCGCGATGGCGGTGATGAAGCCGGTAGCCAGTTCGCTTTGCAACTCCGCGTCGCCGTCCGGAATCAGCGCAACGCTGGCCGGCAGGTTGCGCACCGCGGGCAACTGATACGCTGCGGACACCGCATCGCCCAGATGCATGCCGTCGAGATCGGCACTGACGACGATATAGCGGCGGCGGTCGCGGCGGTTGATTTCGGATGGCCCGCTGCCGACAGTCAGACTGGCGATCGACGACAGCGGCACCACGCCGTTCGCGGCCGGAATGCGCAGGTTGCCCAGTATCGACAGATCGCGCCGGTCGGCGGGCGGCAACCGCACACTGATGTCTACTTGACGGTTCTCCAGATTCAGGCGCGCCAGATGGGTGTCGAAGTCGCCACTCGTCGTGATGCGCACCACGTCGCCGATCGCGAGGGTGTTCACGCCGAGTTCGCTGGCGCGCTGCAGGTCCGGCTTTACGTTGATTTCAGGCCGCTCGAGACTGGCGGTAGAGTTGATGTTGGTCAACGTGCCGACGCCGCGCAACTGGCTCTCGAGTTCGCGCGCCGCGGCATTCAGCGCGGTATCGTCGTCGCTGGCCAGAATCAGCCGCAACTGGTCGCCGGCGCCGCTGCCGCCCACGGTGAAGCGCGCACCGGGTATGCCGGCCAGCGCGCGGCGCGCGAGCGATTCGATCGCGGTCTGATTCGGACGCGAGCCGCGTGGCGTGAGAATCAGCGTCAGTTCGGCACTGACGCCATGCACGGCGGAGAAGACATGCTCGACCCCGGGCAGTGGCACCAATGCCTTGCGCGCCGCTTCCGCGGTTGCCAGGCTCTCGCCGAACGAACTGTCGGGAGGCAGTGTCAGCGTGACCTTGGTGCTGGAGTTGTCGGTGGCCGGCACGAACCCGCTCGGTATCAGCGGCACCATCGCAAGCGAGCCGACGAAGAACAGCGCGGCTGCGGCGAGCGTCAGCTTGCGGTGTGTCAGGCACCAACGCACCGCGGCCAGGTAGCGTTGCATCAGCGCGCCGTCGCGCGGCGGCGCGTCATGCCGGCGGCCGAGCATGGCCACCGCCATCATCGGCGTCAGCACACGCGCCACCAGCAGTGATGCGAGCACCGCGATGACCGCGGTCCAGCCGAACTGCACGAAGTACAGGCCAGTCACGCCACCCATCATCGAAGTCGGCATGAATACGGCGATCAGGGCCATCGTGGTCGCAATGACAGGTAGCGCGATCTCCCTGATCGCATCTTCCACCGCCCGATGAATGGGCTTGCCGTTTTTGAGGTGCGCTTCGATGTTCTCGATTTCGACGATCGCGTCGTCGACCAGAATCCCGGTGACCACGGCGAGCGCCAGCAACGAAAGTGTGTTGAGGGAGAAGTTCAGCCACGACATCAGCGCGAACGCCGGCAGGATCGACAGCGGCAAGGCAGAGGCGGCAATCACCGTGGCACGCCAGTCGCGCAGAAACCACCAGACCACCAGCACCGCGAGGATCGCGCCTTCGTAAAGCATATGCATCGAGCCGGAATACTCGGCTTCAGTACCGGTGATCGTGCCGTCGGTGGCGAGCAGATGAAGCCCGGGGTCGTGGCTCTGCAGCTCCTTCAAGGTGCTTTTCACGTGAGCTGCGACGAGCGTCTCGTCGTAGCCTTTCGCGCGCGACACACTGAAGCCGACTACCGGCTTGCCATCCAGCAGCGCCATCTGGGTGCGCTGCGCATGGCCGTCGCTGACGGTCGCGAACTGGTTTAACCGCACCGTACGGCCGTCGCCGAGCACCAGCGGAAAGTTGGCCAGTTCGCGCGCTTCGTGAACCGTGGCGATCACGCGAATCGACTGATCGGATCCGCCGAGTTCCGCGCGCCCGCCCGACGATTGCTGCTGCATGCTGCGCAGTGCGCGCGACACGTCGGCAGCGCTGATGCCCAGCGCCGCCATCTGCGTCGGGTCGACTTCGACCTGCACCTGACGTTGTACGCCACCGATGCGATGAAACGCGCCGACACCGGGAACCGCAAGCACCGCCTTGGCGATGGTATCGTCGACGTACCAGGATAGCTCGCTCTCACTCATGCTCGACGACGATGCCGAGTAAACCAGCACGGGCTCGCCAGTCGAATTCACGGGCTCGACGATGGGCTGCTCGAGGTCGGCTGGCAACTGCGGGCGGATGCTGTCAACGGTATTCTTGCTTTCGATCAACGCGTTCGACAGATCCTTGCCGAGCTCGAACTGCACCGCGATCACGACCTTGCCGTCGGTGACCGTAGTCAGGATGTGCTTGACCGAAGCCATCGTGGCGAGCGCGTTCTCGACTTTGCGCACCACCTCGGTTTCGAGTTGCGCGGGGGCCGCGCCGGGCTGCGTCAGCGTGATTTCGACGGTCGGCAGCAGCACGTCGGGCCATGCCTGGACCGGCAGACGGTGAAAGCCGATGGCGCCCGCAAGCGCCAGTACGACGAATAGCATGATGCCCGCGATCGGATTGCGGATCGACCATGTGGCGAGATTCACGACGTGCCTCCCGTGCGTGAATCGGCAACGCGCACTACGTTGCCGTCGTTCAGGAAGCTGGCGCCTTGCACGACGACACGGCGAGAACTGTCGAGTCCCTGCACGATTTCGACTTCGTTGCCGATCCGGCGACCGACCGTGACAGGCACACGGTCCACCTTCGGCGTCGCGCTGCGGTCGTGCAGCGTCAGCACGTAACTGAAGCCGTCGCGCACGACGACACTGCCCGCCGGCACGACTAGCGCAGGCCGTTGCGCGACAACAAGCTGCCCGTTCGCGTACATCCCGGCGCGCGCGTGGCTGCCGGCCGCGATATCCGCATAGACGATGCCCAGACGCGACTTCGCATCCAGCGCTGGAGCCAGGCTGCGCACTCGCGCGTCGGCCTCGGTGCCGTCAGGCAGCCACAGATGCACGCTCTGTCCGACGCCGACCTGCGCCAGTTGCGCAGCGGTCAGTTCGCCGCGCCATTCGAGGCGGTTCTGTCTGATCAGCCGGAACAACTGCTGGCCGGCCGTGACCACCGTGCCGACGGTCGCGCTGCGGGCGCTGATCACGCCGTCGTCCGGCGCACGCACCTCAGCGTCGCGCAGCTGGATGCGCTTTTGAGCAAGCGCCGCGCGCGCATAGTCGACTTGCGCCTTGGCGGTTTGCGCCTGCGTGACGAATTGCAGCACGTCCTGCTCGCTGATCCCGCCGCTGGCGCGCAGACCGACCATACGCTGCCGGTTGAGCTCCGCCTGGGAGGCGCTCGCTTGCGCCTGGGCGAGCGAAGCCTCCAGCTGGCTGGCCTCTGCACGCAGCAGATCCGAGTTCACGCGCGCCAGAAGCTGGCCGCGCCTGACCACGTCGCCGACATCCACCTCGACTTCGGTAAGACGATAGCCACCGACTTCCGCATCGATACTCGACTCCTGCCACGCAGCGATCGCTCCAGATGTGTTGACCGTCACCGGCCAGTCCGCCTCGTGCGGCGTGGCCACGGTAACGGTAAGCGCCGGCTCGCGCTTTGCCGCCTGCGCAGGTTCGGCCGGCTTGCTCGATGCAAGCGTATAGATGCCTGCGCCGATGCCTAGCACCGCACATGCGGCCAGCATCTGTAGCGCGCGTACCTTTCGGAGAGTCATGATCGGGGTGTTTGAGTAGGGGTGTCGGGCTGCACGGCAGCGAGGCTCGGACCGTAACCGGTGGCCTTCACGAGGGCGACCCAGGCGGCGCTGCGATCGCGTGCTGCATCGATGACGCTTTCCTCGGTCACTTCGAACTGGCGCCGCGAATTTTCAAGTTCGAAACGGCTGATCGCACCGGCGTGCCAGCGCGCTTCATTGGCGGTCAGCGCGGTGCGCGCCGCGTCTTGCGCCTCGCGTGACGATACGAGACGCGCGTCGGCCGACTCTTGCTGGGCTAGCGCGTCTTCGACGTTCTGCACGGTTTCGCGCAGCTGCGCGTTGAGATTCGCCATGGCTTCGCGGTAACGGCCGCGCGCGGCCGCCACCTTGCTGCTGCCCGAGCCGCCGTCGAACAGCGTGCCGCTGATGGTCGGACCAACCGACCACGCAAGCAGGCTGACGGTTTTGCCGAGCGCGCTAATCCATTGGCCCGACAGCACCGCGTCAAGCTCGAACTTCGGCAGACGGTCGGCCTTCGCTACGCCGATGTCCGCCCACGCTGCTTCGACTTCCCGTTGGGCGGACACCACGTTCGGATGGGTGGCGAGCACCGTGGCCGGCAGCGCGAGCTGGGTAGGCGGCGGCGCCGGGATCCCGGCGCCGTCGCGCAGCGGCGCGGCGACCAGTTGCTGGACCGTTTGCAGATCGCGCCCTGACAGCGCAACCAGCGAATTCTGGTAATGCTCGCATTGCTCGGCCTGCGCGAGGCGGGCGGTGCGCGCGGTGGCGAGATTGCTGATCGCACTGGCCTCGTCGACCAGCGCGACGTTGCCGGCATTCAGGCGCTGCCGGATCAGCTTCAATTCGAGCTCGCGCGAAACGATGTCGTCGTCGCGCACCTTCAGCGAGTAGCGGCACGCACGCAGGTTCAGCACACCGCGCGCGACTTCCGCGGCAAGGGCGAGCCGCGCGCTCTGCGCATCGGCATCGCGCGCCGCGAGGCGTTTGTTGGCCTCGATCGTCGATTGCTTGACCCGCCCCCACAGATCGAGCTCCCACGTGAGACTAGGGCCGATCTGGGCACCGCTGTAAAGCAGGTCGAAATTCTGGCCAATCTGCGAGTTGCTGCCGAAGAAGCCAGAGTTATTGCCGACGCCAATTTCCGTCTTCGCACGCGTTGCGGTGCCGTTTGCGGTCAGTGTCGGCCAGCGCTGCGCAGCCGCGATGCCGACTTCGGCGCGTGCCTGATCGACCCGTGCAAGCGCCTGTTCAAGAGTTGGATTGTCGGTGAACGAAGCCTCGATCAGGGTGTCGATGGCCGGATCGTGAAGCTGCGTCCACCAGGCTTCGCCGTCCGCAGGCAGCGGTGCAGCCGATGGATCCTGTCCGGTACGGCTCCAGTGAGCGGGCGCGTCCGGGGCGCTCGCCTGGTAGGGCGGATTCACCGCACAGGCGCCCAGCAGCATCGACAGGCCCGAGATTGCCAGTACGCGGGTTGATTGGGTCAGCGAGATCATCGATTCAACGTGCTCAAGGTTCGGTCGATTTCGCGCGCGGCGAATCGAAGGGTCGCCGGCCGCACCGCGCCGCCGGCAGTGACCATCGGATTCAAGCCGTCATTGCGGCGCTTCGGCCAGCGCCGAAGCCGGCACGGCACTGCGGGTCGCGTACATGTTCCAGTGCTGCGGCGTCAGCGCGATGTCCTCGAGCGTTGCGTCGAGGAACATGCGGCTCCAGTCGCCGCCGCCCTTTTCATCGGAGATCCACTGCTTGCTGTACACGGCCGCGACCTCCGGCGTCATCGCCGCACGCATGTCGATCAGCGAGTAGTAGGCGGACAGGTCTTTCAGATGAATCAGCCAGTGAATCCGATCCGAGCGGCCGAACGCTTCCTCGTACAGGAACACCGATGCGACGCCGCGCTGGTTCACGTTGATGGTTTCCGCCACCGCGCGCGCGAACTGCCGGCCCTCGGCGCGAAACCGGAACGACAGCTGCCCGGTGCGGTGAATCACGATGCCGGCATTGGCCGAGTTCAGCAGCTGTTCGGGCGGCACCGCAGTCTGGTGCTGTGCCGGCGGCAGGATCAGACCGCCCGAGCTGGTCTCCTTGGTCACTACCGCCGGCCGGCCGTCGACAGCCGTGCCATACATGCCGTAGAACTGCGGCAACAGCACGGTTTCCGTCACGCTGCCATCGACGAAGATGCGGTCCCAGGTGCCGCCGCCTTTTTTCGCATCGATGCGCTCCTTGAAGAAGATTTCACGAAAACCGGGATCGCTGTTGCCCATCTTGACCAGCGTCTGATATGCGTCGAGGCTGGTGATGTGCATGAGCCAATGAACCACATCCTTGGTGCCGAAGGTCTCTTCGTAGACGTACACCGACGCGACGCCCACCCGCTGGCTGGTGATGTATTCACCGAGCTCGCGCGCGAACACGCGCGCTTCCGAGCGATATTCGGCCTTGGCGATCGCCTTGCGATGCACGACGAGGCCGGCATTCGCCGAATGGAGCAGCTGTTCGTACGGAATCGAGGTCTGATGAAGCGCGCACGGCACGGTGTCTTCGTGCGAAAGTGCGCTGGCATGTTGCGTCATGGCGTTCTCCTGGCAGATCGGTTGAGAATAACGGCGAACCTTGACCGGGTCGGGCGGCTCTGCCGCGTTATGGCTGCATCGCGATGTGCCGCTCCTGCAGTGCGCTTTTCAGTTCCGCGCCGGAGCGAATTCCTGCGACCACGTCGAAATAGAGTCCGGTGTAGTTGCTGTCTTGCGCGACCTTGCGCAGCAGCTCGAGCCGGCTTTCCTGCTTGTCCATCTGAGCGATGGTGAGCGTGGCGTGATAGCCGGGCAGCATCAACGCATCCCGGTCCCGCGCAAAATCGGCGAGGGCGGCGTCGAGCTGCGCGGCGTCGTCCACCTTGCCCTGAATACGTTTGATCAGCAGCTCGGCCTGCACGAACGCGTCCGTGATCCCTCTTGCGCTGATCGAATCCTTGTGATGGCCGGCGTCGCCTATCAACGCCCAACCGGGGCCCGCCGCGCGGCGAAAGAAATTGCGCTGTACGCCGGTTCCCCACAGCTTGCCGGTCTGCTGCGCGCCTTGCATCCGCTCGTAAAGAGCCGGCGCGCAGCTTTTGATCGCATCGACGTGTGCATTGAATGCATTCGAGCGAATCGCCGCAAACTGGTCCTGCCTGAAGTAGGTGGCAATGAGTACCGAGCCGTTAGTCGGTACCGCGCCTACCCATAGATCGTTGCCCTCGTACAGTTCGTAGCCGGAATCGAGACCTTCCCAGAACGAGTAGTACGCGCATGTCATCAGCGGATCTTCACGCGTTATCTCGGCGCCCGTGAGACGCGCGATGCTCGAATGCATGCCGTCGGCGCCGACCACCAGATGCGCACGTTCCTGATGAAGCGCGCCGGACCGGTCGCGCAGCATCACGCCGCCGCAGCGGCCTTCCTGCTCGATCAGCTGGGTAACCGTGCAGTGCTCGCGGAATTCCGCGCCGGCCTCCTTTGCCGCTTCGAGCAGCAGCGGGTCGAGCACATAACGCCGCGGCGCGTAGGCGCTGAGCTGTGCGTAGTCCGGACTGATGCCGCCTTCGATGACGATACCGCGGGTTTCGAAGCGGGTGCGCATCAGAGCAGGGCAGCCGGAGTCGATCACTCGCTGCAGCAATCCCCAGCGCGCCAGACGTGCACACCCGGGTTGATGAATATAGTTGGTCGACAATGTGTCGGACGGGAAGCCCGCACGGTCCAGCAACAGCACACGCAAACCCGCGCGAGCGGCGAGCATTGCCGCAGGCGAGCCCGCGACGCGAGCGCCCACCACGATCAGATCGTACATTGCCAGATCCTTTGCGTTCTGCCAGGAAGTTGTTGAACTGCTCGTTGAACTGATTTAGCGAATACCGACGTTGAGTCGTAGCTGCCGTTTCAGCACCTTGCCGTTTTGCGTACGCGGCAGCGCCGATAGCACGACGAACTCGTCCGGAAAGTGCGCGGGCGGCACGCTGCGCGCAAGGCCGTCTTTTACCGCTTGCAAGGCATCGGGTTCGCGCAGCACGACGAACGCGATGACCTTGGCATGTGCTGCGTCGATGTCGATCGACACCACCGCCGCTTCGCGCACGAGCGGATCGTCCATCAGCGTCGCTTCCATGTGGATCGACGACACCAGCTGGCCGTCGCGCGGCAACGCGTCGACCTTGCGGTCGAAGAACTCGATTTCTCCGCCGGCGTCCATCCGCACCAGATCGCCGGTGCGGTACCAGCCGTCCTTCAGAAGCAGCGCGTTGATGTCGGGTGCACCCAGAAAGAGCCGCTTGGGCGCCGCGGTACGCAGCCACAGCTCACCCACGTCGCCCGCGCGCACTTCGCGCAGATCGGGACCGACGACGCGCACTTCGGTAGCCGGCGTGGGGCGGCCCACCGAGAATGGCTTGTCGTGTGAATACGTATGGGTGAGCAGCGCCGGACTCGCCTCCGATTGCGCACAGGCGATCTGCAGTTTTGCATTGGGCATCATTGCCAGCAGCGCTGCAGCCATCGACGGGCTCAACGGCGACGAAGCCGAAGCGACGAGCTTCACCGAGGCGAGGTCGTAGCGTTCGCCGAGCCTTGCTTCGACCACTTCCTGAGCAACGCGCGGTGTGATCATGAACGCCGGGATCTGCTGCGACGCGATCAGCGTGCCCATTGTTTCGATATCGAGCGGTGAGCACAAAAGCATCGGCGCGGCCGAGGTCAGGCCGATCACCATCAGGGTCGCGCTAGTGGAGGTGCCAAGCGTCATCGGCACCAGCATGCCAGATGCGTTCGACAGTTCGCGCATCGAGTCGAGCGTGCGTCCGTATGTCAGATTGTCGTGGCTGACCAGATAGCCTTTGGCGGACCCTGTCGTGCCCGACGTATAGCGTATTTCGGCAACGCTGTCCGGCGCGATGGCCACCGCCGGTGCCGAGCTTTCGCCCCGCATCAGTTCGGCAAGCGTGAAATGCTGGCCGCCGAAACTGCGTGGCGGCTTCAGGAAAGCCGAACGGATCGCCATCGTGCATTCGCACTCGGCGAGCCTGCGCTGCATTTCCGCGTCCGCCATGTGGCCGTTCATGTGCAGTGCGGTCGCGCCGCAGCGCAGCACTGCGATATATGCGATCGCGTAATCGAGCCAGTCGAGTCCGTCGAAGATCAGCGCCACGCGCGCGCCCACCCGCAGCCCGTTCTGGTATAGACCGAGCGCAGCGGAAGCGGACCGCGCGTGCCAGTCGCGATACGACAGCGTGCCACCAGACGGTACGCGCAGCGGCGTGTGCTCGGGCAGCGTTTGCGCGCGCGCGTCGAGGAGATCCGGGATCGTCAGCGTACTGGCTGCGGCCAATGCTGCCGGCTGCATTGCGCGATTGCGCCAGCCGCTGAACGGGCTCAACAGGCGCATCACTGGCCACTCAGTTCGTAGGTCAGAATGAAATCGTGATCTGGCGTAATGCTGCCGCTGCCGCTGATTCCGCTCAGGCCACCGGTGCCCGAGCCGGGCAGGATTTTCCACGTCGCCTGGCGCTCGCCGCTGTTGGCCTCGGCATTGTGCGTCAGGATGAAGCTGCCTTCGCGGCCGTCAAGCACGCAACTGATGCGTTCCACGCCGACGTAGCTCATCACGCCCTGGTCGCCGGCGAGGCGCAGCATGATGGCCTCCAGCACGGCGGTGCCTTCGAGCTCGCCGGTGAACGCCTTGGTGGCAAGCGTGCGGGTCAGCTTGCCGCCTTCCCACTCGCCATTTTCAACTTCGTCCCACTGCGTGATCTTGAACGCGCTCTTGCGTGTAATCATGTTCTGACTCCATCTGGTTGGAATATGCCCCGGCGTGCAGGCACGACACGGTGAATTAACAGCGCTCAGCTTTGCGAGGGTACGACGGCCAGCATCACCGTATCGTGCATCGATCCGGTTTCGAACAAGCCGCCCCAGGCTAGCGGTTCGCCGCGTAGCTCGACGCGAGGTTTTGCCATCAACTCGCGCAGTGGCGCGTCGGTCGATTCGAGGTGGCGCAATGCGTGACACGCTTCGATATCGCGCAAGTGAATCAGCAGATGCAGCCGGTCCTGAGTACCCCACATTTCCTCGAACTGCGCGACCGTCGCGACACCGCCGAGCTTCCGGTTGACGTAGCTTTGCCACTCGCTCAGATAGAAGCGCGCCAGATCGCGCGATTCGTAGCGGGCTTGCAGCGTGCGCATCACGAGCGTGCCGCAGTTGGCCGAATTCAGGAATGGTGCATTGTCCGCGGCAATCTGGTGGCGAGCCGGCGGCAGGAAGCTGTGCGGATCGAGTTCGTCCATGGCTTCGCGCGCGAAGCCATGCTGTGGCACGATGACTTTCTCGCGAAAGCTGCCCTGCACGAACATGCGTTCCCAGTTACCGCCGCCGCGCGCAGGCAAGCGGTCGCCCTGGTAGATCTGCTGGAACGCCTTGTCGTGATCGACCAGATTCAGCAGGCGCCCGTAGTCGGCGGGGGACTTCATGTGCACCAGCCAATGCATCTTGCCGTGGGTGCCGAAAACTTCTTCGTAGACGAGCGTAGTCGCATCCGGCGTGAGCTTGCTGTTCATATAGCCTTGCAGCTCGAGCGCAAAGGTACGCGCTTCGTTCATATAGTCGTAGTGAACCTGCGCCTCGCGGTGAATCACCATGCCGGCATTGAGCGAATGTATGACCGCTGCGTGACTCTTCAGCTGAGCCTGAGCAGCAGAGGCAAAGCTGTGGGCGACACTGCCTGATCCATGTTCTGTCATTTCGTTTTAACCATCCGGCGTGTGCGCGGGCCGTAGAGGCCCGCGCAGTGACTGATCCCCACATGGGGCGCTTGGACTTGCTAGGCGTTGACCAGATCGAGCAGATTGCTGGTGGTGTTCCAGTTTCGCGTGGTCGCTTTGGTGCCGAGCAGGCGTTCGAAGAAGCTGTTGTTCAGTTTGGTGCGTCCATATCCGTTGGGGCAGGACACGTACACCACCTGTTTGCCAAGCGAATACTCGTCTGGAAGATAGTCGGACGATGCCGGTCTGGAAGGTTTGACGGGTTCCTTCAAAAAAGTGAAGTGCAGCTTCGTCTGATCGTAATCCTTCCAGCCGTCAGGCAAGCCGTGGAGCGCGGCCGCGATGTCCGCGCCTGTCCACGCCATCACCGCTACGTCGGGATAGCCGAAGCGACTCCCGATTTCGCGCTCGAGCATCGCTTCGACCTGCGCAGCTTTCAATTTCGAATCGACGATCAGATTGCCGCTTTGCAGATAGCTGCTGGCATTCTCGAAGCCAAGCTCGACACACATGGCAAGCAACTCTTTCATGCTCACCTTGCGATGACCGCTGACGTTGATTCCTCTAAGCAGGCATATGTAGCGCATATCAAGAAAAATACGAACGCATTGATTGAAAACCGAATGGACCTGCGCGAAACAATGCCTGCGATCAACGCTAACGATCTGCTTGCAGAGCATCCGACGCGTACTTTCCTGTCTCCACTACCGATGTCGTGTGTTGCTCATCCTGCCAACGGAGTGGAAAGAACTCCGCTCATGGCTGGCAAATTTGACAGCGACGACAAGCGTCCATTCACGAGAAGTGCAGCACGAATCCTAGCAGCAGAAATAGCACATAGTAAGTCGAACGAGCAAAGAAATTTTCGTGACGCTAGCAGTTTTGCATATGCGGTCGCACGACGAATTTAAATTTCGTTGAGAATTAAAAATGATTTGGTATACAGAACAATCTTGTTGCAGAATTCTTCGGCCGCGACAACGTGGCGATAAGAATTTCGCATTCGCATACGTCGCTGCGCAGGGCGTTTACGAACAAGCCAGGTCAATTTTGAAATGACGCTGGAAAAATTTATTGTTTACGAGGCGACGACATGAGTGAGCAGGTAATCGCAGTCCGGTCGATGCTTGACTGGGCCGAGCAGACTTTGACTGAATTCAACGATGCAATGAAGGCTGCCAACGCGACGGTCACGTACCGCTATGAGGGTGGTTTGGAAGGCAAGTCGACGGTCGGCTATTCATTGCTTTACCTGAGCGCCGCGAAGGCGTTATTCGCGGGGTACGAAGTCGTGTCAATCGAAGGCGGTGCATTGCAGGGCACGCTGGTGCTGCGCCATGACGGCGTATTCGAGAACGGCGTTGCGCAGATCAACGCGCAATTGGTGGCCGCAGCGAGCACAGGCAGCGTGGCCGCGGCTGCGGTTGCGGTCCGTATCGAAGCGGACCAGCAGGATCCGATGAAGAGCCGGCTGATTATCGAGCTGACCGGCGCCTGAGCATGGCGCGTCACCGGGTGGCATGGTGGAGCGCATCGGTTCAAACGCTGTCGGCGCATGCATTAGACGAACTCACGACGATCTGTAGCTCCGCGGAACTAGCGCGGGCTGAACGCTTTGTGTTTGCGCGCGACCGGTGCGCCTATCTGGCGGCGCACGGCTTGTTGCGCCTTGCGTTGAGCGCGTCGGTGCCGGCTTATCAGCCGGCTGAGTGGCTTTTCTCGGCTGGCGCGTATGGTCGTCCTGAACTGCATGCGCAGATGCACTCGTGCCTGCGCTTCAATCTGTCTCATTGCGCGAGCCGGGTCACGTGCGTGGTATGTGCGGAACTCGATTGCGGCGTCGACGTGGAGCCGCTTGGCCGTCATGAGGCCAGCCCTGCAATGCAGGCCAGCTGTCTTGCTCCTTCGGAGCTGGCACGTATCGATATGCTGACAGATATACAGCGGGCTGCGATGTTCATCCGATTCTGGACGTTGAAAGAAGCATTGTCCAAAGCAGTGGGAAAGGGGCTTGGCTTGCCGTTCCAGCAGCTTGCATTCGAGCTCGATCCGAAGCCGGCCGTGCGTGCGGTTCCCGCCGAAGCAGCAGGCCCATGGTGGCTTGCGCATCGGAGCACGACGGATGGCCACATAGAGAGCCTCGCGCTACGTGTAAAAGAGGGCGACGAAGTCGACTTGCTGCGGCACGAATGGGGCAATAGCGGTCCGAAGATACAGCAGGCGCATGCGATGTCCGTCCTGGCGAGACCCCTTGCAGTTGGGTGAAGTTGGGTGAAATTCAGCAGCAGGCAAGGATCTCAAGCAATAACTTCGGGTATCGACGACTGTGTTCGTCCAATTATGTATACCTAATTAGTATCTGTCCGATGATCTGAAAGAGAAGTACTTTGGAGCTTGTATGACCGTAGGAATTCAGGCTATCCATCCGTACGTCGGGCGCATGTCGCTTGGTGTGGCGGAACTCTTTGAGGCGCGCAAGCTGGACGCAGCGCGAATGTCGAACTTGCTGATGGTGCGCAAGTCGGTCAATTTACCGATCGAGGATCCCGTCACCAACGCGGTCAACGCAGCGAAGCCGTTGGTCGATGCGCTGGGCGAAGCCGAGCGCGAGGCCATCGAGCTGGTGATCGTCGGTACTGAATCGGGCCTCGACTTCGGCAAGCCGATCAGCACGTATATCGCTCACTATCTTGGTTTGTCGCGGCGTTGTCGCTCGTTTGAAGTGAAGCACGCGTGCTACGGCGGTACGGCCGCATTGCAGATGGCGCTTTCGTTCGTCAAGGCGAGTCCGCGTACCGACGTTAAGGCGCTGGTGATTGCCGCAGACGCATCGAGCATTGCTGCACGCAATACCTACTGGGAGCCATCGCAGGGCGCGGGCGCAGTCGCGATGCTGGTGAGCAACCAGCCCGACGTACTGGCGGTCGACTTCGGCGCGAATGGCTATCACAGCTTCGAGGTGATGGATACGTTGCGGCCACGCGCGGATCTCGAAGCAGGCGACAGCGATCTGTCGATTCTCTCGTATATGTCGTGTCTCGAGGCCAGTTATCAGCACTATTGCGAAGTGGTCGACGGTGTCGATCTGAGCAGTTCCTTCAGGTATCTGGTGTTTCACACGCCGTTCGCCGGCATGGTCAAGTCGGCGCACCGACGCTTGCTGAGCCACGCGGCAGGCTGGGCCGCCAGCGACATCGAAGCGCATTTCGCAACCCGCGTGGAGCCGTCGATCCGCGCCTGCCAGGTGGTCGGCAACGTGTACTCCGCATCGCTCTACCTGGCGTTGTGCTCGCTGCTCGAGCACGTCGACGAAAACGCTGCGCAACGCATCGGCATGTTTTCGTACGGATCCGGTTGCGCGTCCGAGTTCTATAGCGGGGTGATCGGTCCGGACAGCATCCAGCGCTTCCGCGCACTCGGCATGACGCAGGCGATCGCCGGCCGGCACCCGCTCCGCATGAACGACTACGAAACCATCAGCAACCTGAGCGTGCAGCGCATGTGTGGCGTGCAGGACCTCGAACCCGATCTGTCCACGTATCGGCACATCATGCAGTCGCACTTCGACGGTAGCGGACTGCTGGTGCTTGCCGGCATCAAAAACTTCCACCGCGAATACCGCTGGGCATGACTATGTCGAATGATCTGGTGCTCAACGAACGAGGCGCGAACTGGCACCGTGTGGTGCTCAACGCAGGTGCGAGCCAGAACAAGCTGTCGCCTGAGGTGGTCGATGCGTTGCGCGACGCGCTGCACGCGTGCGAAGCCGACCCTGCCGCACGCGCATTGATCATCGAGGGCTCGGCTGGCTACTTCAGTAGTGGCATGGACCTCGAGGCTGCCGCGAGCGGACTGGTAGTCAAAGGTTCCGGCGGCGAACGCTTTGCGGCGCTGCTGCGCCACATGACGCAGGCGAGCGTGATGGTGGTCAGCGTGGTCGATGGCAAGGCAAGCGGCGGCGGCGTCGGGCTCGCGGCGGCAAGCGATTATGTCCTGGCGACCCCGCGCAGCATCTTCAGCCTGCCGGAAATCCTGTGGGGGCTGGTGCCCTGTCTGATTGCGCCGTTTCTGATCCGGCGTGTCGGCTTTCAGGCCTGCCTGCGCATGACGCTGTCGACCATGCCGGTGAATGCCGAAGCCGCACTGGCCTGCGGGCTGGTCGATTCGCTGCAGGCCGATGCGCTGCCGAAGCTGCTGCAGCGCTTGCGGATGGTCGCGCCACAAGGAATCGGCCGCGCCAAGCGCTATCTGGGCCAGCTTGCGGCACTCGACGATAACGTGCTCGAGTTCGCGCAAACCGAACTGGAGCGCATTCTGTCGTCCGCCGATGTCGCGCTGCGGCTAAACGATTTTGCGCAAAACCGCCGTTTTCCGTGGGAGAGCGCGGCGCCTGCCGACACCGCGGAGCACGCTTACGGCACGCGCCAGCCGGAGGTGCGCCGATGAGCCGCGCGTGGCTGTTTCCCGGTCAGGGCACCCAGCGTCGCGGTATGGGTGCACAGGTATTCGATCTTTATCCGGGCCTCGTTGCGAGAGCCGACGACATTCTCGGCTATTCGATCCGCGAGCTATGTCTCGAAGACCCGGACGGCAAACTGGCCACCACTGAATACTGCCAGCCGGCGTTGTTCGTGGTGAACGCATTGCTGTTTCTCGACAAACGACGCCGCGAACCATGGCCGGCGTTTATCGCAGGGCATAGCCTCGGCGAATTCAGCGCGCTGTTCGCTGCGGGCAGCTTCGATTTCGAGACCGGCCTGCAAATCGTGCTGGCGCGCGCACGCTGCATGGCGAGCGCCGGCAGCGGTTCGATGCTGGCGGTGATCGGCCTCGAACTGCGGCAGCTGCAGGCGCTGATCGACGAACTGGGCATCGCCGGGCTCGACGTTGCCAACTACAACCTGCCGACCCAGACCGTGCTGGCCGGACCCGACGCGGACATCGCGGCGCTCGATGCGATGCTGGTCGAGCGTGAGCTGGCTCGTACGGTGCACCTGCACGTCGGCGGCGCTTTCCATTCGCGCTATGCGGCCGACGCAGCGGCGCAGTTCCGCGACAGGCTGCGCGGTTTCGAACTGGTCGATCCCAAACTGCCGACGCTGTCGAGTGCAACCGGGCTGCCGTATCAGCCGGGCACCGTGCGCGAGGTGCTCGAAGCTCAGATCGTGCGTCCGGTGCGCTGGGTCGACACGATGCAGTTCCTGCACGAGCGCGGCGTGACCGAGGCCACGCAGATCGGGCCGGGCCGCGTACTGGACGGTTTGTGGGAACGCTTCGAACCCGCTGCGCGCGCCCGCGCCGCTGAACCGCAGCACGTCGCCACGCACTAGGGAGTTCACATGAACGCGCGGAATCGAGAACCGGTGGCGTGGCTGTTTCCGGGGCAGGGCGCCCAGCACAAAGGCATGGGCGGCCGCGATCTGTTCGACGAGTTTGCGCCATTCGTCGCGAAGGCCGATGCGATTCTTGGCTATTCGATCGAGCAGCTCTGCCTCGAGGATCCCGGCCAGCAGTTGACGCGCACCGCCTTTACGCAGCCTGCGCTGTTCGTGGTCAATGCATTGAGCGCCTATCGCGCACTCCGGCAGGGCCCGCGGCCGGATTACCTCGCGGGCCATAGCCTGGGCGAGTTCAATGCGCTTCACGCGGCCGGATGCTTCGATTTCGAAACCGGGCTGCGTCTGGTCGTCGAGCGTAGCCGTCTGATGAGCGAAGTCGACGGCGGAGCGATGGCCGCGGTGATCGGGCTCGATCGCGATGCACTGCGCGAGGAACTCGGGCGTGCCGGTTGCAGTAACAGTCTGGAAATCGCCAACTTCAATTCACCGACGCAACTGGTTGTTTCCGGTGAACCGACGGGGGTGTCGGCATTCGCTGCTCACGCGCGCCAAACGAAACTTGCGCGGGTCATTCCGCTGGCGGTCAGCGCGGCGTTCCATTCGCGTCAGATGAAGCCGGTTGCCGCGCGCTTTGCGCAGGTGCTGATGGCCACGCCGATGAGCGCGCTGCACACGCCCGTAGTCGCCAATCTGAGCGGCGATGTCTACCCGCCCGATGACGTACGGCCGATCCTCGCGCGACAGCTGGAAAGCAGCGTGCGCTGGTGGGATGGTCTGATGACGCTGCGCGGTCTGGGCGTCGCGCGTGCAATGCAGATCGGCCCCGGCAAGGCGATGGCGAATCTGTGGGACGAGGCCGCCAAAGTCGAGCCGCCGGTGCGCGTGTTTGCGACGGCCGCTGCGCCCGCGCCGACGCTCGACGCTGCGCCCGCCGCCGCGAAGTCTGTCGCGCAGTTTGCCGCGCCGGCGGATGCGTCACCCGTAGCACTGCCCGCGGCGGTTTTCGCGCCGCGTGCCAACCGTATCGGCCAGGCATTTTGCGAACGTCACCAGGTGCGCTTGCCGTACGTGATCGGCTCGATGTTTCGCGGTATCGCATCGGTCGAGATGGTGGTGCGTGCCGGCCGTGCGGGCCTGTTGGGTTTCTTCGGCGCGGGCGGGCTGCCGCTCGACGAGGTCGAGCGGGCGATTCTCGCAATCCGCGCGCAACTGGGCCCGGACGCACCGTTCGGCATGAATCTGCTGGCGTCGCCCGGGCAACCCGAGCTCGAGCAGCAGACCGTCGATCTGTATCTGAAGCACGACATCACTCGAATCGAGGCATCGGCGTTCATGCAGATCGGCGCGCCGCTGATCGAATACCGTTTCCGCGGCGCGACGCTGAGCAACGGCCGCGCGTATGCGCCGAACCAGGTGTTCGCGAAGGTGTCGCGTAACGAAGTCGCGCGAGCCTTCCTCGCGGCACCGGCCGATGCGTTGCTTCTGCGGCTGCGCGACGAAGGCCGTCTGAGTGCCGCCGAGGTCGAGGCCGCGCGGCGTCTGCCGGTGGCGACCGAGCTCTGCGTGGAGGCCGATTCGGGTGGACATACCGATGCCGGCGTGGCGCTGACGTTGCTACCGGCGATGGTGCGGCTGCGCAACGAATGCGCGGCGCGCGCGCCGCTCGATGCGCTGACCGGAATCGGCGCGGCCGGCGGTCTGGGCACGCCGGAGTCGATTGCCGCGGCCTTTGTGATGGGCGCGCAATTCGTGCTGGTCGGCTCGGTGAACCAGTGCTCGCCGGAGGCGGGAACCTCGGAGACGGTGAAAGACATGCTCGCCGACCTCGGTCTGCACGACACCGCGTATGCCCCGGCCGGCGATCTGTTCATCACCGGCGCGCGGGTTCAGGTCGTGCGGCGCGGCACACTGTTTCCGGCCCGCGCGAACCAGCTGTATCAGGCGTACCGCACGCACGACAGTCTGGCGCAACTGCCGGCCCGCACGCGCGATACCTTCGAGCGCTTCATGGGCCGTTCGTTCGACGCGATCTGGCAGAGCACCTGCGAGCGTCTGGCCGGCACGCGCGCGGGCGAACTGGCACGCCTCGAAAGCGACCAGAAAGCGCGTATGGCGCGGGTCTTCAAGTGGTACTTCTCGCGCTCGATCGAAGCGGCCATGGACGGTACCGAAACCGAACGCGCCAATTTCCAGATTCATAGCGGGCCCGCGATGGGCGCGTTTAACACCTTTGCGCGCGGCGGCGAACTCGAACATCGTTCGCGACGTCACGTGGATGCGATTGCCGACGAGCTGATGGCCCGCGCGCAACAGCAACTGGCGGGGCAAGCATGGACACGTTGAAGCAGCCGCACGGCGGCACGGGCGAGGCGCTGCATCGATGCTTCGAACGTCAGGCGGCCGCTACGCCCGAGCGTATCGCGCTCGAATGCGACGGCGTGCGCCTGACCTACGGTCAGCTGGACGCATGCGCGAGTGCGTTGGCGCAGCGTTTGACGAGTGTGGTACACGAACGCGGTGAACTGATCGGCCTGTACATCGAGCGCAGCTGCGAACTGATCGTCGGCATGCTCGGCATTCTCAAGGCAGGCGCCACCTATGTGCCGCTCGATCCGCGCTATCCCGACGCGAGGCTGCGCTATCTGATCGACGACGCACGCGTGTCCGCGATCGTCACGCGTGCGGGCGAACCATGCCGCGTGCCGGGCGCGCCGCTTTCGGTCGAAGTGGATCTGGCCGCGCCGGAACAGGCCGCGCGCGCGGGGCTCGCAGTCGACGCGCAGGACAGCGCTTATGTGATCTACACATCCGGATCGACCGGACAGCCGAAGGGCGTGGTAGTCGAGCACGGCAACGTCACGCGGCTTTTCAGCGTGTGCGAACGGCACTTCAGTTTCAGCGCCGACGACGTGTGGACGATGTTCCACTCGATCAGCTTCGATTTCTCGGTGTGGGAAATCTGGGGCGCGCTGCTGTACGGCGGCAAGCTCGTCATCGTGCCGTCCGCCGTGGCCGCTTCGCCGGGCCGCTTCGCCGAACTGGTGGAGGCGGCCCGCGTGACGATGCTGTCGCAGACGCCGAGCGCCTTCAGCCATTTCGCGCAGGCATCGATAGCGGCCAGGCGCCGCTTTCCTGCACTGCGCTGCGTCGTGATGGGCGGCGAGCGGCTCGATGCGAGCCATGTGAAGCGCTGGCTCGACCACTACGGCGAGCACGCGCCGCAGCTGGTCAACATGTACGGCATCACCGAGACCACTGTGCACGTGACCTACCGTGCGCTGTCGCATGCGGATGCCGTGCATGCACAGTCCAGTCCGATCGGCACGCCGCTCGACGACCTGCAGGTCCATCTGCTGGATGCGGCCGGCCACGAGCCGCTGGCCGGCGAAGCAGGCGAAATCGTCGTGACGGGGGCCGGCGTGGCGCGCGGCTACCTGCGGCGCCCGCAACTGAATGCCGAACGCTTTTGCCTGCTGCCGCTGGGGCCGGGCGGCACGCCGGTACGCGCCTATCGCAGCGGCGACATGGCGTGCCGCAACGGCGGCGAACTGTTCTACCTCGGCCGCTCGGACGACCAGGTGAAGCTGCGCGGCTTTCGTATCGAACTACGCGAAGTCGAACACCAGATCGGCGCGATTCCAGGCATCGAGTCGTGCATGGTTGTCGTTCAGGACCTCGGGAACGACGACAAGCGGCTGCTCGCGTTTTACGTGGCTGCTGCGCAACAACCGGCCGCCGCCGCCACGGTGATGGCCGAGGCCGCGAGGCGCCTGCCGCCGCAGATGATCCCCGCGCGCTTCATCGAGGTCAGCCACATCCCGCTCACTTCCAACGGAAAACGTAACGGACAAGCACTCATGAAAACTCTGGAAACCAGCAACCAGACCGAGGGTTCCGCGCAGGGACGCGCGCAGCCCTCGAGCACGGCGGTGGTCGCCGAAATCTGCGGCGCGACGCTCGAAGAGCCGAATCTGTCGTGGGACCTCGATCTGTTCGATCAGGGCGCCACTTCGCTTTCGATCAGCCGGATCATCCTGCAGCTGAACGCGCAGCTAGGACTGCAACTGAGCGGCGTCGAGTTCGAAGGCGACTGCTCGATCACGAACATTGCGGCGGTCGTCAATCGCGAATCGAAACGCAAAACCCTGCAAACGGAGAAAGTGTAATGGACGCGCTGACCATCCCTCACCTGACAGACGAACAGCTCGAGTCTTTCAAGACCAATGGCTTTATCGCCCCGATCAAGGTCTACGAGCCGGAGCAGATGGAAGCGCTGTGGAAGGTCGAACGCATGAGGCTGATGGACCGCTCGGCCGCGATCTACGATCTCGACAGCGTATCGGGCAACACCAACATCGCGAACTACGATCGCCATCTCGACTCGCAAATGCTGGCCGAGCACGTGTATGCGCCGGAAATCGTCGGCCGCGTACGTTCGGTGCTCGGACCGGACCTGCTGTGCTGGCGTACCGAATTTTTCCCGAAGTATCCGGGCGACGAAGGCACCGACTGGCACCAGGCCGACACCTTTGCCAATGCATCCGGCTCGCCGCAGATCATCTGGCCGCAAGAGCGCGAATTCGGCGGCACGATCACGGTCTGGACCGCATTTACCGAAGCCAGCATCGAAATGGGCTGCCTGCAGTTCATTCCCGGCACGCAGACGCAAATGTTCTACGACGAAACCAAGGGCATGCGCTACAAGCCGGACGACATCAATTCGGTGTCCAAGGACGGTGGCGTGCGGCGCGGCTTTTTCGGCTACGACTATCGCGAGCTGCAGATCGATCCGGACTGGGAGCCGGAAGTCGATAAGGCGGTGTCGATCGAGCTGCGTGCAGGCGAGGCGGTGATGTTCTGGTCGACCCTGATGCATGCGTCGCACCCGCATCTCGGCAACAGCAAAAAGATGCGGCTCGGCTTCGCGTCGCGCTACGTGCCGACCTGCGTGAAGGTCTATCCGGATACCGATGCGATCGAAGAGTATGGCGGCCGCATCAAGCTGGACCGCTACGGTGCGGTGCTGGTGGCGGGCACCGACGAGTACCGGCACAACCGGATCGCGACCGAAACCACGCGCGGCTTCAAGTTTCCGGACGCACTATGAACCTGGCTGACGCCGTGTTGCGGCTGGCGCCGCTCGAAGGGCAACTGGCCACGGCAATCGGCATTCCCGCCGGGGTGGCCGGTGCGCAGCTGCCGGGCGGCGCGGCTGCCGACACGGCGCTGCTCGATGCACTGTTCGTGGCGGCGGGCATGCGCGCGCCGCGCCGCATCGCCGCCGATGCGGCGCAGGATGAGCTCGAGCGGGTTGCGCTGCGTTTGCTGGCCGGCCGCGCCGCGCCGCCTGCGGATGCGCACCCTGCGCACCATGCGATTGCGGCGATCGCAGCGGCGCGCACGCGCGGCCTCGACGGCGTCGCCATCCGGCACACCGTCGGCGCGCCCGATGGGGTACGCCTGTCGGCGGTGCACGCGGGACTGGCGCGCGACGCTCATCCGGTGCTGTTGATCGGCGCGCCCGGCATGCCGCTCGAACTGATCGAAGGCTGGCTGCGCGGAATCAGCGAAGTGCGGCCGGTGGCCAGTTGGGAAACCCGCGGCATGTTCGGTCCGGACAGCGCGAGCGTGCGGAACCTGACGATCGACGACCAGCTGGGCGACGCCGCGGCGATTCTCGACGAAGCCGGCTGGGACGATGCGCATGTGCTCGGCATCTGCGGCGGCGCAGTGCTGGCGATGGCGCTCGCGGCCCGCCATCCGCACCGCGTGCGCTCGCTGGCACTGTGGTTCGGCGATCTCGATCTGGGCGAAGCCGCGCCGAAAACCGAACATCAACGCAATCTGCAGGCGCTGATGGAGATGGTCGTGTCCCGCCAGGTCAGCGCGCAGTCGCTGCGCGCGGTACTGATCGGCTTCATGGCGAAACTCTCCGATGCCGAGCTCGCGCCGCTGGTGCTCTATCCGTTCGCGAATCCGCAGTTGCTCGATCAGTACTGCCGGATGAATCACCCGATCATGGCAACCGATTGCCGCATCTACGTCGATCGCATCGTTGCACCGTGCCTGATCGGTTACGGCCCCGACGATACGACCACGCACCCCGAAGGCTCACGTGTGCTGGCTGCGCTGCTCGACGCGCCGCTCGTCGCGATGCCTGCCGCAACTCATCTCGACAGCCTGCGTGGACGTGCGCAGGACCTGGCGAGCGTGCTGTCCTTTCAACGCAGTCATGACTCGCCCCCGGGCTGACCTGCTGCGCTGCGCGTGGCCGGGCCGCCGCGCGGCCGTGCGCCCGCGGCAGCCGGCGGATCAGACCGTGTAACCGATTTCCGCTGCGCAGGCTGCACTGACGGCCTGCCGGCGGCACGCCGGCTGCGTTGCGGCGGCGCGCTCTCAAAAGGCTTTAGGCATGGACCATTCGCTTGACGTATTGGCTACCCTGCAGGAGATCCTGCGATCGTGCAGTCCGGAGCGGCCGTTCTCGGCTGATGCGAGCCTCGTCGGCCAGGGGCTCGGCTCGCTGGCGGCCACGCGCTTCGTGCTGGAAGTGCAGGCGCGTTTGCAGGCCGCGATCTCGGTGGAAGAACTGGGCGCGGGCGTCACGCTGACGGCGCTCGCGGCGGCGATCGCCGGCGGCGCACGCACGATGGCCACGCATCAGCCATCCGCGCAACAGCTGCCTGCCGACGCGGCGGGTGTGCCGCTGCTGCCGCTGCAGCAAGCCTTTCTGGTGACGTCGGACCCGGGCTATAGCGCGGATCCGGTCGGCTGCCATATCTATCGTGAGTTCGACGTACAGGGCATCGACGCACAGGCGCTGCGCGCTGGCTGGCGCCGTCTGCTCGAGCATCAGCCGATGCTGTCGGCGCGTATCGCCGGCGACGGCACGCTGACGATCGGCCCGCCGGTCGAACCTGAGATCGACAGCGTGGCCGCCGATGCGCACGAAGCGGCGCTCGAAGTGCGGCGCCGCACGTGGTGGTCGCGCGCCGAACGCATGCCGGAGCGGCCGCTGGCCGTGGCGCTGGTCGTCTCGCCGGGCAGGGTATCGATTCAGTTGAGCGTCGACGCGATCGTCATCGACGGCTTCGGTCTGCAACTGCTGCTGCGCCAATGGCAGGACTTCTCACGCGGCGAGCCGATGCCGGCGCCACCGGCGTTGAGCGTGGCGCGCTGTGTGAGCCTGCTGGGCGGCGCCTATGCGCGGGCGTCGCTGGATTACTGGCGCACGCTGCTTGCGCAGGCGCCGCGCGGGCCGTTTGCGGCGCATGTGGAACAGGCGCTGGCCGCGCGCCGCGCGACCGGCGAACATGCCACGCCGATCGCGCGGCGCAGTATCGAACGCCCGGTGGCGCCGGCTGCCTGGCAGCGCGCGAAACTGCATGCCGAGCGGCTCGGCATTTCGCCAACCTCATTGGTGTTGGCCGAATTCGCCGCCGTCGTGCTGGAGCTGAACCGGAGTGCCGCGGCGTCGTTCGTGATGACCACCAGCGAACGCTCGCGCCTGCCGCAAGCGGCCGACCAGATCGTCGGCCCATTCACGTCGAGCATGATCGTACCGGTCGCGCTCGACGCGCAGGAATCCGGCGATGCATTCGCTGCGCGGCTCCATCAGCAGATCTGGGCGCAACTCGCACACAGTGCGGTGCCCGCCGTCGTAGCCTTGCGTGAAACGCCAAGCTGCGCTGCCGCGCGCGGCTTGCCGGTGGTGTTCACGAGCCTGCTCGGCACCGAGGGGCGCAGTGCCGATGCGCTGCACGTGCGGGCCGCGAGTTGCCAGACCTCCGGGGTCGCGCTCGAGCATCAGATGTGGGAACAGGACGGCCAGCTGCGCGTGCACTGGGACGTCGCCGATGCGCTGCTGCCGCCGTTTGCCGCCGACCTCTGCATCGAACGTCTGCTGGCGCGGCTGCATGCGCTGGGTGCTGCGGCATCGGCCGGTCCCGCGTTGAGCCGTCTGCAGCAGGCCTATTTCGTCGAGCGTAGCGCGGGCCTTGGCGCCGCGCCCTGTTGCGCGGTGTTTTCGTTCGATGCCACGGGGCTGGATCTGCAACAGGTCACGCACGCGTGGCACGAGCTGGTGAGCGCGACACCGGCACTGCGCAGCCGAGTCGAAGCGGACGGATCGGTCAGCGTACTGGCCGCCGGGCACACACATGGCAGCGTAGGCGTGACCGAACTCGGCGAAGCCGAGTCCGCCGAGCTTGAGCAACAGGGCGCGCAGCTCGACAAGGTGCTGCTGGATCTGCCGTTTCCGGCCGGGCGCTGGCCGCTGCAGCAGGCTCATCTGCTCCGGTCGAAGCGCGGCGCGGCGCGCTTGTACCTGTGCTTCGACCTGATCATGCTTGACGCTAAAAGCATCCATACGCTGACGGCGGCGCTGGCGGCGCGGCTTTACCCCGGCGCGGTGTCGGCGCCGGCGGCAGGCGGCGCAGCCGTTCAGCCGCCCGACGCGTATGGCAGCGATGCGTACTGGAGCGCCAGGATGCGCACGCTGCCGGCCGGCCCGCAAACGCTCGACAGCTGCCACACGGGTTCGCAATGGGCCCGCATGGAAGCGGCATTCGATGGTTATACGGCGCTCGCGGCGGCTTGCCGCGCAGCCCGCGTCGAGCTCGACGACGTGCTGATGGCGGCTTTCGCAGCGGCATGGCAACCGGAACTCGCGCGGCCGTTCACCTTGCCGCTGGTCTGCTGCCGTCCGCAGGACGACGCGGCGCGCCCTGCCGAGTTGTCGCAGATGGCGTGGCTGAGCTTTGCGCCGGCTGCGACGCCAGACGCGATCGATACGCGCGAGCCGCTGCTGCAGGTTGCGCGCGCGGTTCAGCAGGCGCGCGCGGCAGATTTGCGGCAGGGCGGCAGCGCGGGTTTGACCGCGCTGTCGTTGCGCAATGCGCAAGCGGGTGCCGCGCTCGCGCTGCCAGTGGTCTACACGGGTATCGTCGACTGGGGGCAGCTCGCTGAGCCGCTTGCCGCTTCGTTGCGCTGGCGTACCGCGACGCCAGGCATCGCGCTCGATGCGCTGGCGCTGTCGTTCAACGACCGGCTCGTGATCGGCTGGGATTACGCGCCGGATGCGTTTGCGCCGGGCGTCGTGCAGCGCGCGTTCGAGCGCTATCGCGAAGGCGTCGAACGCTTGTTGTCTGCGCCGCAAGCGCTGACGCTTGCCACTCCGGTTGCCGTGACACCCGTTGCCGCGGTACCTGTTCCTCCGGCAACGGCGGGCGAGCCAGTGCGAGCCGGGCGGCCGCTCGAGCCGGTGCACCGCGCATTCGAACGCGCCGCGGCCGAGCATGCGGACCGGCCAGCCGTGCATTGGAGCGGCGGTGTCTGGCAGTTCGGGCAGCTCAACCGGCGCGCCAACGCGATCGCGCGCCAGTTGCGCCGGCTCGGTGCCGGGCCGGGTGTGACGGTGGCGGTGTCGTTGCCGCGCACCCCTGACATGATCGCTGCGACGCTCGGCGTATTGAAGGCCGGTGCTGCCTACGTGCCGGTCGAACCGGTGCTGCCGCCCGAGCGTGCGGCGCGCATGCTCGAGGTGGCGGATTGCCGCCTTGCGCTGGTGCTGTCCACGCGGCCCGCCGAAGCGATGCTGCCGCCGCACGTGCGCTGCATCGCCGTCGATCTGCTGCCGGACACTGAAGACGATCGCCACAATCTCGAAACGGTCAACGACGTCGATACGCTCGCCTACGTGATCTTTACGTCCGGCAGTACCGGCGAGCCCAAAGGCGTGGCAGTCACCCATCGGCCGTTGCTGAATCTGTTCGACTGGTGTCAGCGCAACTATCAGTTCGGCCCGCACGATCTCGGCGTGTGCGTGACGTCGCTCGGCTTCGATCTGTCGGCGTTCGACATTCTCGGCATGCTTGGCTACGGCGCGGCGCTGTACCTGGCCGACGAAGCGCAGCAGCGCGATCCGGCGCTGCTCGCCGCGATCCTCGCCGGGCATCCGGTGACGTTCTGGAACTCGGCGCCGACCACCTTCGATCAGGTCAGCCGGCATTTCGACGACTTGCCGCAAGGGCCGGCGCGCGAGCACCTGCGGCTGGTATTCCTGAGCGGCGACTACACGCCGCTGTCGTTGCCGCCGGTGTTGTTCGGCGCTTTTCCGCGCGCCCGTCTGGTGTCGCTGGGTGGCGCGACCGAGGCGGCCGTATGGTCCAACTTTCACGAAGTGCGCAGCATCGAGCCGCACTGGCGCAGCATCCCGTATGGCCGGCCGATCGACAATGCGCGCTACTACATCCTCGATGAAGCGAACCAGCCGTGCAGCCCCGGCGTCGAAGGCGAGCTGTTCATCGGCGGCGACGTATTGAGCGTGGGCTACTACCGGCGCCCCGGCTTGACGGCCGAGCGCTTCGTGCGCGATCCGTTCGTCGCAGATCCGGCCGCGCGCATGTATCGGACCGGCGACCGCGCATCGTTTTACCCGGACGGCACCATTTCGTTCTGCGGCCGCGCCGACCGGCAGGTCAAGGTGCGCGGCGTGCGCATCGAGCTGGAAGAGATCGAGCACGCGCTGCGCCAGCATCCGCTGGTTCGCGATGCGATCGTGATGGTGCGTCACGATCCGTCGGGCGACGCGAAGATCGTGGCCTATGTGGAGGGCCTCCCCGGACTCGAGCGGCGCGCGCTGCGCGAGTTCAGCCAGACCAAACTGCCGGCCAGCATGGTGCCGAACCTCGTGCATCCGATGCGCGGTTTTCCGGCGACGAGCAACGGCAAGCTCGACCGCAACGGGTTGCCGTGGCCGCTGCCGGAAGGCGACGGCGAACTCGCGCCAGGCGCCGCGGGGGCGCCGGCCGGCGCGTGCGCGACGCCCGATCTGGGCACCTTGACCATCCGTCTGGGCGAACTGTTCAAGCGCTTCCTCGGACGCGAGCCCGATGCCGATCGCGAACTGTGGGAGCAGGGCGCGACGTCGTTCACGATGGTCCAGGTGAGCGGCGCGCTGCGTGCCGACTTCGGGGCGCGGCTGCAGGTGGAATGGCTGACCCGCGACCCGAGCGTGCGCGGTATCGCGCGGATGCTGCACGCGCATTTGCAGGGCCAGCCGCAGGCGGAGATACCGGCTTGCGCTGCACTGACGGCGGGTGCATGCGTAGTGCCGGACGCGGCAGCGGCTAGCGCAGCGGCAACGCCAATGCGCGCGACGACGCCCACGACAGCGGCGGCGGCAATGCAGATCCCAACGCCTGCAGCAACCGCAACCACGGCAGCAATGTCCACATCCGCGACGCCGTTTGACGATGGCCGGATCGATCTGCTCGATGTCGGCGCAAAGCAGGCGTTTCTCGACTCGCGTGCGAACCGCCGCGCGGATCTCGATGGGCACGCGCGGCTCACGCTGCCGCCGCTCGACGTGCCCGCGCCATGGTTCGACTGGCGCGCTGCGCAGCGCAGCTTTACCGGCGACACGATATCGGCCGCGCAACTGGGCAAGCTGCTCGGGCTGCTGGCGACACGCCGCGCAGGCGAGCGCGACGCGCGTCTTTATCCGTCGGCAGGCGATACCTATGGCGTACAGGTTTATCTATGGCTGGATGCCGGGCGCGTAGCTGGCTTCGACGGCGGATATTACTGGTACGACGGCATGACGGCCGCGCTGGTCCGGATCGGCCGCGACAGCCGCTTCGCGCGTGAAGCGCAGTTCTTCTACAACCGGCCGGTGCGCGACCGGGCTGCCGCTGCGCTGTTTCTGGTCGGCGAACCGCGTGCGATTGCGCCACTGTACGGCACCGAGGCCGAACGCTTCCAGCTGCTCGAAGCCGGCTACATCGGGCAGCTGTTGATGCTTGGGCAGCACGACAGCGGCCTCGGATTGTGCCCGATCGGCAACTTCGATACGACCGGCGTGCAGGCGAGCCTGCAGCTGCACAGCGGGCAGCCGCTGCTGCACAGCTTTCTGCTCGGCCCGGTCGCTTACCCGGCCGCACCGGGTGTGATGCCGCCGCTCGGTGTCGAAGCCGCGGCCGGCAGCCGCACCGCGCCCGTTGCGATCGTCGGGCACGCGTTGCGCTATCCCGGCGCGGCCACTCCGGATGCGTTCTGGACCTTGCTGAGCAACGGCGAGCGCGCGCTGCGCGCAGCGCCGCAGCGCCGCGGGCTG
The DNA here is from genome assembly GCF_054782355.1 of Paraburkholderia jirisanensis. Classification (NCBI taxonomy): domain Bacteria; kingdom Pseudomonadati; phylum Pseudomonadota; class Betaproteobacteria; order Burkholderiales; family Burkholderiaceae; genus Paraburkholderia; species Paraburkholderia jirisanensis. The sequence goes on from NZ_BAAGSQ010000025.1 coordinate 399,531, forward strand.
GACCGCGACGCAACGCCGGACGGCGGTTTCCTCGACAGCATCGACGGCTTCGACGCGCTGGCGTTCTCAATTGCGCCGAGTGAGGCTGCATTGCTCGACCCGCAGGCCCGCCTGCTGCTCGAAGTCGTGCGCGAGTGCCTCGAACGCGCCGGTCACGACGCCCGCTCGCTGCAGCAGGGGGGCGAACGGGTCGGCGTGTTTACCGGGCATCTGTGGCACGACTACCGGCAGCATGGTGTCGGGCTTGCCGACCGGCGCGGCGCGGTGACCGCCAACGGCTCCGAGATCGCGCACCGCATCTCGACCGTGTTCGGCTTCACCGGGCCTAGCCTTGCTATCGATACCGCGTGTTCGTCAGGCTTGAGCGCGCTGCACGTCGCGTGCACCGCGCTGGCCGCCGGCGACTGCGATAGCGCGATCGTCTGCGCGGTGAACCTGATCGCTCATCCGTCGCATGTGCAGGCGCTCGCAGCGCTCGGTTTCGTCGCAACCCGGCTGCCCGCCGGCGCCTTCGACGGCGATACCACCGGTTGGGCGATCGGCGAAGGCGCGGGGGCCCTGTTGCTGCGGCGTGGCGATGCAACCGATGCGCACGCCGACCACGTGCTGGCGCAGGTGCTGGCGACGCATCTCGAACAGTCCGGCGCGCGGGCCAGCTACGGCAGCCCGAGCGAGGCCGCCATCGAAGCGGGTCTGCGTGCGGTGCTGCAGCGGGCCGGACTCGACAGCGACGCGATCGGCTATGTCGAATGCGCCGCCGCCGGCGGACCGATGCCCGACGCGGCGGAATGGCAGGCGCTCACGAGCGTGTTCGACCATGGTGTGCTGGCCGGTACCGTCAAGCCGAACATCGGCCATCTGGAAGCCGCGTCGGGGCTATCCCAGCTTTCCAAGGTGTTGCTGCAGCTAGAGCACGGCAGGCTCGCGCCGACTCTTGCAGCGCCGCTCGCTTCGCCGCTGGTCGAGCTCGACCACGGGCCGGTGCGCCTGCTGCGTGAGGGCGGTGCGTTTGCGGCACCGGCGCGCGGCCAGCACATGCTGATCAACGCGGTGGGCAGCACCGGCGCCAGTGCCCAGGCGATCTTGCGCGCCGCGCCGGCGCGCGCGCCGGTCGCCGCGCAGGGGCCGCACTGGCTATTGCTGTCGGCGGCTTCGCCGGCGCAGCTCGAACAGCTCGCAAGTGCCTGGCGTGACGCGTTGCCGGCGCTTGGCGAACAGTCTTGGGAAGGCGTCTGCGGCACGTCTCAATTGGCCCGCCGGCCCGACGCATACCGGCTGGCGATCGAGGCCGAGCAAACCGACGATGCGCTGCGACTGCTCGGCGTGTTTCTGCGCGCGGGCAGCGACCCGCGCCTCCATGTCGCGCACGCGCCCGCCGAGCGGCAGGGCCTCGACTCGCATGCCCCGGGGCCGCGCGGCGCGTTGCAGGACTGGCTGGCCGGCAATACGGTCGACTGGCGGCGCTTCTGGAGCGCGGTGCCGCAGCGCGTGCCGCTGCCGACCTATCCGTTTGCGCGCAAGCCGTACTGGATCGACGCGACATCCGTCGTGGCATCGACCGCATCGGCAACCACGGGCGCAAGCGTAGCCGCAGCGACAACTGCAGCAGCAGCTATAACCGCCGCGCCGCCTGCTGCGCAGCCGTCTCTGCCGGAATGGCGTATGCGGTTGCGCGACGCGTTCGCACATGCCAGCGGGATCGACGCGGCGGAGTTGAACGAACATGTACCGCTCGAGCAATACGGTCTCAATTCACGCCTCGCCACCGAGGTCGTCGCGCAGCTGTCGCAACATGCGCCCGCATTGCGACTGCCGGCCACGTTGCTTTACGAGAGCCGCGATCTGGCGACGGCGGCGTCCAGACTCGCTGCGCTCGAGGCTGCGCAGGGTCTGGCGAATCCGGCGGCGGCGCATGCAGCGTCCAGTAGCGCGCCGACCACCGCGCCGGCCGTTCAGCCGCTCCCCGACAGCGACATGCGCCAGCATGCTCGTGCGATTGCGGTGATCGGCCTCGCAGGACGCTACCCAGGTGCGGACGACGTCGACGCGCTGTGGCAGCACCTGCTCGACGGCGCGGATCTGGTACGCGGTCTGCCGCCGCAGCGCGCGCGAGACGCCGCCGGCGGCGGCGCGCTGATGCAGGGCGCGTTTCTCGACGACGTCGCCGGTTTCGATCCTTTGCTGTTCGGCATCGCGCCGCACGACGCCTGCCGCATGGACCCACAAGAGCGTGTGCTGCTGGAGACCGTCTGGCACGCGCTGGAAGACGCGTGTTATCCGCCGTCGCGCCTCAAGGACGAGCTCAACGGCGAAGTGGGCGTGTTCATCGGCGCGATGCACAACGAGTATCCATTGCTCGGCGTCGAGATGAGCACGCCGCAACGGCGGGTCGATGCGGGCGCCACGGTGGCCGGCATGGCCAATCGCATTTCCTATCATCTCGACCTGCATGGGCCGAGCCTGACGGTCGACACGATGTGCTCGTCGTCGTTGAGCGCGCTGCAGCTTGCGGTCGACGCGCTGCGCGCCGGCCGTATCCAGCTGGCGATCGTCGGTAGCGTCAGCCTTGCGCTGCATCCGAACAAGTTCGTCCAGCAGCAGCGCCTGCAGATGACCGCGAGCGACGCTCGCTGCCGCAGCTTCGGCGCGGGCGGCGATGGCTTCATCCCCGGCGAGGGCGCTGCAGTGTTGATTCTGCGCGCGCAGTCCAGCGCCGCTCAGGCAAACGACCGCATCCAGGGCCTCGTGCTCGGCTGCGCGGTCAATCATGGCGGCAAGGTCAACGGCTATACGGTGCCGAACCCGCACGCGCAGACTGCTTTGGTACGCGCTGCGCTTGCCGATGCCGGGGTGACCGCAGCGAGTGTTTCGTACGTCGAGGCACATGGCACGGGCACCGCGCTCGGCGATCCGATCGAGGCCCGCGCGCTCGAAGCGGCGCTGGCGCTGGCGGACGCGCCACAGCCGCTGATGCTCGGCTCGATCAAGTCGAACCTCGGTCACCTGGAAGCGGCCGCGGGGCTGGCCGGCGTCACCAAGGTGCTGCTACAGCTGCGCGAGAAGACGCTGGTCGCGTCGCTGCATGCTGCGCGCGGCAATCCGCAGATCGACTGGCGCCGCTTTGCCGTGCCGCAGGCGACACAGGCGTGGTTGCCACGCCGCGATGCTGCGGGCGTGGAGGTCTGGCGCGCCGGCGTCAGCGCGTTTGGTGCCGGCGGCAGCAACGCGCACGTGGTGCTGGAGGCCGCGCCGGCCGCAGCGCATGCGGCGCAGCCTGAGTCCGGCCCGCAGCTGCTGGTGCTGTCCGCCGCGACCCGCGATGCACTACAGGCGAGCGCGCGACGTCTGGCAGCGGTTCTCGCGCGCACCGACCGCGCCACGCCAAGCTTGCAGCAGGTTGCCACCACGCTACAGCTCGGCCGCGAAGCACTGCGCGAGCGCTGGGCCGCACCGTGCAGCAGCATGGCCGAAGCGCTCGTGCTGCTGCGTGCCCTTGGCGCCGGTGCCGAGGTCGGAGTGTACGGGCGCGCGACACCGCAGGCGCAGGCGCAAGCCTGCGCAGCATCGCTGCCGCTCGACGAAGTGGCGCGCGCATGGGTGACGGGTCAGCAGGTGAGCTGGCAGCGCAGCGGACCCTGGCTGGCCTTGCCGGGATATCCGTTCATGCGGATTCGCTGCTGGATCGACGGCATCGGCGATGCTGTCGATGTGCCTGCGGCGCCCATCTTGCCGGCCGCGCCCGGTGCGCCGGCGCCGCTTGCCGAACGCGTCTGGCGGCCTGCCGGCGCGGCGCTGCCTGCGTCGGTCCGGCAGGTCGACGCACCGGTGCTGTGTGTGGTGAATGCGGCGACCCGCGCGCTGGCTGATGCACTCGCGCAGCAGCTCGCACCGCGTGACGTGCTGGTGCGCGACGTGACGAACTCGGCCGGCCCCATCGAGGCGCGGCCATCGGCCGTGGTGTTGCTGGCCGACCTGGACGCGCACGGTGCGTCGTGGCAGCAGAGCTTTGCGCATTGTGCCGCGCTGGCGCGCGGTGCGGCGCTGGCGGCAGTGCACATCGTGCATGCCGTCAGCGGTTTGCACGCTCCTTCGGCTGAACCCGGCAGCGGCGCCGGCGCCGAGCTCGCTGGCCTGCTGTATGCGCTGGCTGCCGAATACAAGGGCACCACCTGTAGCATCGTCGATGTCGGTCCGGTGCAGCTTGCCGATCCTGCGGCGTGCGCACGGCTGGCCGCGGCGCTGGCCGGCGAACTCACCACGCCCACACCGGGCGATGTGTGCCTGACGCCGCTTGGCCGGCTGCTGCCGGTCTGGCAAAACGTCGAGCGCCGCGCGCCGGCATGGCAGCCGCGCGCCGGCGACGCGTATGCGATCACCGGCGGAACGCGCGGCCTCGGTGCACGCCTCGCACGTGAACTGGCGCGGCGCGGCGCGCGCCGTCTCGGGCTGCTCGGCCGCACCCGTTCCGTACAAACCGACGCGCTGGTGGCCGAACTCGAGCAGCAGGGCGCGCGGGTGGTGGTGCACTACGCGAGCGTCGAGCAGCTCGTGACGACCGACGCCTGGCTGCAGGCTATCGAACGCGAACTCGGGCCGCTGGCCGGCGTATTCCACTGTGCGGGCGTGAGTTCGCGCGGCGGCCTCGCGCTGGCGGACCGGCGCGGCGACGATCTGGCCGACGTGATGGCGCCAAAGAGCGCCGGGCTCGCCGCGCTGCTGCCCGCGATCCAGCGTGCGCAGCCCGGTTTCGTCGTGCTGTTTTCGTCAATCTCGGCGGTCGTGCCTGAAGTGGGTGTCGGCGTCGGCGATTACGCAGCCGCCAATCGCGCGATGGACTATCTCGCCGAGCAAAAGCAGCGGCGCGGCGTGCCGCAACTGAAAACGGTGGCCTGGCCTAGCTGGCGCGAGTCCAACACGGCGGCCGCGGCAAGCGAAGCCGTGATGCAGCGCCACGGCTTGCCGCTGCTTTCGGATCAGCAGGCATTCGAATACCTGTGGACCACGATGGCGTTGCAGGGGGCCTTGCGCTATTGCCCGGTGGATGCAGCGCTGCTGATGCCGCCGATAAATGTGCCGGCGGTGGGGACGTCACTGCCGCAGACCGGCCGTACCGTCACCGCTGCTCGCGATGCCGCGAATGCCGTGGCGAATGCGGTTGCAGCGGTTGCCGATGCCCTCGCGGATGCCGTGATCCCAGCCGTGACGCCGTTTCCGCCCAACCCGCCGGCCGATGCGTTGCCGTGGCTGCGCGAACTGCTGGCTGAACGTACCGGCTTGCCGTTGCAGATGATTCCGCAGCATGCGAGTTTCGCGGAACTCGGCGTCGAGTCGGTGATGCTGGGGCGCCTCGTCGAGGACATCGAGGCACGTATTGGCCAGCCGCTTGGGCCGTCCGTTCTTCTCGAATATCAGACAGCTGAAGCATTGGCCGCGCATTTCGCTGCGTCTGGCATCGCTGCCGTCAAGCCGGTGGCGCCGGCCGCGCAGCCGGGCACAGCAGTGGCTCAGCCGGCGGAAGCTGCGCGAGCGCAAGCGTCGGCCGTGTCGAGCGCTTCGCTCGACGTACCGGCGGCGCCTGCAGCCGTCCACAGTGCCGGTTCCACGTTGCCGGCGCTGTCTGTCGCGCGCGAGGCGGTGGCGGTCATCGGTATGGCGGTGCGTGTGCCCGGTGCGGCGGATACCGGGCAATTCTGGCGCCTGCTGACCGACGCTCAGTGTGCGATCACGGAGGTGCCGCCCGGCCGCTGGGATACCGCGGCACTGTTCGATCCTGCCGGTAAGCCCGGTACCAGCGTGTCGCGCTGGGGAGGCTTCGTGACCGGTATCGAGGATTTCGATGCGGCGTTCTTCGGCCTGACGGAAACGGCCGCGCTTGCGCTGGACCCGGCGGTACGGCTCTTCATGGAAGCGGCGCTGCATTGCCTCGCCGATGCCGGCCTCGAACCGTCACAGGTGCGGCGCGGCAATGTCGGCGTCTACGTCGGCGCGCGCATGGGCAACTACGGTCAACGCGTCGCGCTGGCGGACCTCGATTCGGGGCTTGGCAGCGACCAGAATTTCATCGCGGCCCATCTTGCGCATTTTCTCGATCTGCGCGGCGCGAACATGGTGGTCGACTCAGCCTGCTCGTCATCGTTGAGCGCGCTGCACCTTGCCTGCCAGAGCATCCTGAACGGCGACGCGGAACAGGCCTTTGCGGGCGGCGTCGACGTGCTGCTGGACGAGGAGGTGTACGTGCAGTTCACGCGCGCCGGAGCGCTGTCGCCGAGCGGCCGCTGCCGGACCTTCGATCGCCACGCCGACGGCTTTGTACCGGGCGAAGGTTGCGCGGTGTTTCTGCTGAAGCGGTTGTCGCACGCGCTGGCGGACGGCGACCGCATTCACGCGGTGATCGAAGCGAGCGCCCTCAATAACGACGGCCGCACGATGGGCCTGACCACGCCGAATCCGGACGCGCAAAAAGACGTGATTCGCAGCGCGCTGGCGCGGGCCGGCCGCACGCCTGAGCAGATCGGCATGGTCGAAACGCACGGCACCGCGACCATGATCGGCGACCCGATCGAACTGAAGGCGCTGAACGACGCCTATCGCGGCGGCACGCAGCAGCGCGGCTTCTGCGCGGTAGGCAGCGTGAAGAGCAACGTCGGGCATCTGCTGAGCGCGGCCGGCGCGGTGGGCCTTGCCAAGGCGGTGCTCGCGGTCGAGCACGGCCTGGTTCCGCCCACGCTGTTTTGCGACACGCCGAACCCACGCTTCGATCTGGCCAGCTCGCCGTTTTTCATTCCCCATGCGCTCAGCCCATGGCCGGTTGCGGGCCCCCGCACAGCGGGCGTCAGCGCCTTTGGGCTGGGCGGCAGCAATGCACATGTAATCGTCGGCGAGGCGCCGCCGCATCGCGCGCTACGCGCGGCGCTCGCGCCGCCACCACTGCGCCGCCGCAGGCTGTGGCTGGAACGCGACGGCCGCCGCTCGACGACGCCCGCGTTGCCGCCGCTTTCGACGCCCGTCCCTTCGTCGTTGCTGAACCTGCAGTTCGAGGAAGCGGTCAGCGACGCCGTTTACTCCCCTGAGCTATCGACATCGTGAACAACCCCTCTCTCGTTTGTACGCTGCGGCTCGAGCACACCGATCTGGTGATGCAGAACCATCGGGTGCATGGTGTTTCCGTGATGCCCGGTGTGGTGTTCCTCGACCTGGCGGTGCGGATTCTCGCCGCGCGCGGCCACGACTTTACGGGTTACGCGCTCGAGCGCGTGCTGTTCAGCGAGCCGGTCGTGACGGCGACCGGCTCGGATCGCGAACTGCGCGTGCGCATCAGGCTCCCGGCAGCGAGCGCGGGCGCGCTGCTGGTCGACAGCCGGGTGTGGGGCAGCACGGGCCCGTTCGTCGAGAACATGCGCGCGGTGCTGGTGGCCGACCACAGCGCAGCCAGACCGCCGCTGGACGCCGCTGCGTTGAAAGCGCGCATGACGGGCGCGTTGCAGATGAGCGAAATGTACCGGCGCGCCCGGCTTGAAAACATCGATCACCGTGCGCCGATGCGCTGCGTGGGGCAACTGTGGAAGGGCGACGGAGCGCTGCTCGCCGAGCTGCGGCTCGAAGTGCCGGCCGAGCCGGGTTTCCATATGCACCCGGCGGCGCTGGATGCCGCCACGATTGCCGCGTATGGCCAGACCGAAGCGGCCTTCAATGCGCCGTACATTCCGGTGTCGATCGACCGGGTGCGAATCGTCGCGCCGCTGTCGGAGCAGTTCTATCTGCATGCGCCGCGCACGGAGACGCTCGCCGCGACCGGCGACGTGATCAGCAACGACTACGACCTGTACGACCACACCGGCCGGCATTGCGCCAGCTTTACCCGGCTGACCTGCAAGCGCATCCGCGCGCCGGAACTGATCACGCGGCTGTTGCAGGCGCCGGTGGCGGATGCGCCTGTTGCGGCACACGCTGCGCCGGCCGATGTAAGTGCGGTGAACTCAACGGTGGCAGCGGCGGCAGCGGCGGCAGCCCCCAGCGGCGCTGCGGCACACCACGGGTCTTATGCGCGCTTGCTGAAAGAGTGGATCGGCCAGACGCTGTCGATCGCGCCGGACGCCGTTGCCGAGCAGGTCGGCTTCTACGAGATGGGCCTCGGTTCGCGCGAGTTGCTCGCGCTCGCGGCGCGCCTCGAAGCGACCATTGGCCGCGAAATCTATCCGACCTTGCTGTTCGAGCATCGCGACATCGCGACGCTGGACGCGCATCTGCTGACCAGCTTCGGCGCATTCGACGCGGTCGTGCCGGCCACCGTCGACGCTCCAGCGCAACCGGTATCCGGGGCGCCGGCAGTCAGCGGCGCGCAAACCGCGCTGGCCGCCAGCGTATGGGTGGACGACACGCGTCGCCGCGTACGCGACGCGGTGCCGCGGCTGGCGGTATACGGCCTCGATGCCGCCGGATTCGACAGCCTGCGGACTGCCGCACTGGCGCGCGGCAGCCGCGCCGTGGTCGCCGTGCACGACCCGCGCGCGCTTGCCGAGGATGGCGAACTGCCCGATGCGCTGGTCTGGTTCGGCAAGCGTGGCGCGACCCCCGATGCACAACTGGCTGAACTCGCACAATGGAGCGCCGCCTGCCATCGCAGTGCGCGCAAGCTCGACCTGCTGGTGGTCGAACGCGGCGCCGCAGCGTCGCCGCTGCTGCACGGTCACGCGGCGTTCCTGCGCAGCGTGCGTATCGAGAGCCCGCGCATTGCGGCGCGCGCGTTGCTCGCGCCGCAGTCGCACTGGCAGCAAGCCGTGCTGGCCGAACTCGAGCGTGCCGATGAGGCGCTGCCGGCCACGGCCGGCTTGATCGCCGGCGGCGCGGGCGAGTCGGCGCCGGCCGTGCAAACCCTCGTGCCGCACGCGTATCTCGACGACAGCGCGAGCACGCCGGCGCTGTCGCGCGGTGCGGTATGCGTACTCGCCGGCGGCGCCGGCGGGATCGGTGTCCAGCTGGCGCGCTGGCTGGTTGAGCAGGTCGCCGCGCGGGTGATCGTGCTGGGCCGCTCGCAGCCCGCCGCCGAACGGATCGACGAATGGGCCAGCGTGGCCGCGCCTGCCAGCATCGTCTATGAACGTTGCGAGCTGACCGATCGCGCTGCGCTCGACGCGGTGCTCGACGGTGTGCGGCAGCGTTTCGGCCGCATCGATGCAGTCTTTCACGTGGCCGGCGTACAGCGCGACGAACTGCATTTCAACCTTTCCGCAAGCGCGAGCGCCGCGGTGCTGGCGCCGAAAATCGACGGTTTCACAGCGCTCGACGAGGCCACTGCGCAGGATCCGCTGCAACTATTTGCGGTGTTTTCGTCGCTGGCGGCATGGCGCCCGAATCCGGGCCAGGGTGCATACGCGTTTGCGAACGCGATGCTCGAAGAACTTGCCGGGCGCCGCCGCCGCGATCCGTCGCGCAGCGGTACGACGCTCGCGTTCGCATGGCCGCTATGGGAAGAAGGCGGCATGCGTCTGGCCAGCGCCGACCTGGCGAGCGCAATCGTCCGCACCGGCCTGCAGCCGTTGCCGAGCGCCGTCGCGCTGGCTTGCCTGAGCGCGGCGACCCGTCTGCAGACCCCGGGCGCGACGCTCGCGGTGCTGCACGGCGATGCCGGGCGCTACGGTGGCTGGCTGGCCGATCCCGCCGCGGCGCGCGCCGCGGCACCCGGCACTGCGCAGGCCGAAGCGGCACCGCACAGGGTGACAGAGCCGAGCGGCGTGAGCGGCGCGCAAGACAACCCGCGCACCGCTGCGCCAGGCGACATCGCGATCGTCGGACTCGCCGGACGCTACCCCGGCGCCGACGATATCGACGCGTTCTGGGCCGTGCTGCGCGACGGCTGCGACGCGATCCGCGACGTGCCGCCGGAACGCTGGGACCATGCTGCAATCTTCGATCCGCAGCGTGGTCTGGAAGGCCGCACATATGGACGCTGGGGCGGCTTCCTGAGCGATATCGAAGGCTTCGACGCGGCGCTGTTTCATATGTCGCGGCGCGAAGCCGAGCGCGCCGATCCGCAAGAGCGTCTGTTCCTCGAAACCTGCTGGACGCTGCTCGAGGCAGCGGGACACCCAGCCGCCGCGCTCGCCGACCGCAACGTAGGCGTGTTTGCCGGCGTGATGTGGAATCACTACCAGCTGTGCGGCGACGCGGCGGAAGTTGCACCGTCGGCCATGCACGCGTCGGTGGCCAACCGTGTGTCGTATGCGCTGGACCTGCGCGGGCCATCGCTGGCGGTCGACACCGCCTGCTCTTCGTCGCTGACGGCGATCAGTCTCGCGCTCGACGCGCTACGCGGCGGCGCCTGCTCGATGGCGATTGCCGGCGGCGTCAATCTCGCGGTGCACCCGGTCAAGTACCTGCAGCTGGCGCAGGGCCAGTTTCTGTCCGACGACGGCCGCTGCCGCAGTTTCGGCGCGGGCGGCAATGGCTACGTGCCGGGCGAGGGCGTCGGTGCGGTGCTGCTGCGTCCGCTTGCGGATGCGCTGCGCGACGGCGACCACGTATGGGGCGTGATCCGCGGCTGCGCGCTCAATCATGCCGGCCGCACCAGCGGCTTCACTGTGCCGAGCCCGGCCGCGCAGGCCGACGTGATGGCGCTGGCATTGCGCAACGCCGGGGTCGACGGCGCCAGTATTTCGTATGTCGAAGCACATGGCACCGGTACGGCGCTGGGCGATCCGATCGAAATCGAAGGCATCGGCCGCGTGCTGGGCCGTGCAGGCGATGCGCCGCTGCCGGTCGGTTCGGTCAAATCGAATATCGGTCACCTCGAAAGCGCGGCGGGCATCGCGGCGCTCAGCAAGGTGCTGCTGATGGCGCGGGCACGCCAGCTGGTGCCGTCGTTGCATTCGCACGAGCTGAACGGTGCGCTGAGGCTGGCGCCGCTCGGCCTGCATATCCAGCAGACGCTCGCACCGTGGCAGCCGTCGGCAGCAGGCGTGCCGCGCCGCGCGGCGATTTCCGCATTCGGCGCGGGCGGCGCCAATGCGCATCTGATCGTCGACGAATACGTCGCGAACGCGTCGGCGGATACGGCCCCCGCCAGCGTGATGGCCGACTGGCTGCTGCTGTCGGCGCGCGACGAGGCCGGCTTGCGCGACTACGCAGGCCGCCTCGCGCAGGCGCTGTGCAGCCCGGCCGGCGGCAGCGGGCCGGACGCGCTGACACTCGCCGCCGAACTGGTCAACGTGCACCGTGCCGATCTGGCGCCCGATGAAAGCGCGCGCAGTCTCGGCCTCGAAGCGTCCGACCTGCAGATGCTGGCCGAACGGCTCGGCTGCGACGCGCTCGATCCGGACCAGCCGCTGGCGAGCATGACGGTCCGGGGCGGTGCTGCGCCGCGTGTGGCCGACGTGGCCTCGACGCTGCAGACCGGTCGCACGCATCTGCAGTGCCGGCTGGCGTTGCGGGTTACTGGGCTCGGCGCGGCCGCAACGCAGTTGCAGGCTTTCGCGGACGGCGTGGCTGTCACCGGCGTGCGGCTCGGCCATGCCGCTGCCGATACCGGTTCGCAGCCGCTCGTACCGCAACTCGCCGAAGCCGGCGTCGAAGCATGGCTGCAGGGCCGCGACGTCGATTTTGCGCCGCTGTGGGCGGGCGCGGCGGTGCGCCGGGTGGCGTTGCCGGTACCGCGGCTGCAGCACCAGCACGCCTTCTGGATCGGCCGCTGGCAGCGCGAAACGCTTGCCCACCCTCAGCCTCAAGCTTTGTCCGCGGCGCCGGCGCGTGGCGCTCTCGATATCAAAGGAACCCGCGACATGAGCGACAACAGCAGTAGGGAAGCGGTCAGCCTGAAAGTGCTGGCGAACGGCGTGGCGCTGGTGCGCATGCAGGAGGAGGAACACAACAACATGTTCACGCAGGCGCTGCTCGACGGTCTGGCAGCAGCCTTTGCGACGGTTGAAGCCGATCTGTCGATTCGTGCGGTGGTGCTGACCGGCACCGACAAGGTGTTCAGCATGGGCGGCACGCCGGCGGCGCTGGAGCGTCTGGCGCGCAAGGAGGGCAGTTTCACCGACGTGCCGTTCCTGTACGAAGGGCTCGGCCGTTGCCGGGTGCCGGTGATCGCGGCGATTCGCGGCCACGCGGCGGGCGGCGGCCTGACCTTCGGGCTGCACGCCGACCATGTGTTGCTGGACCGGGACGGTACGTATAGCGCCAACTTCGTCAAGTTCGGCTTTACGCCGGGGCTGGGCGCGACCTACGCGCTCGAGCGCCGCTTCGGCGCGGCGCTTGCCGCTGAAATGTGCATGACAGCGTCCAGCTATGCCGGACGCGAGCTCGAAGCGCTGGGCGTCGCACTGCGCTTTGCCGATGGCCCGCAACTGCTGCTGACTGCCTTGCGGATCGCCGAGGCGATCGCCGGGCAGGCCGCGCCGGTCGTCAATGCGCTCAAGCGCGAACTGGCCGGGCGGGTTAGCGAAGATCTGGCGCGTGTGGTGGTCCGGGAAGCGGCGATGCACGACCAGGTGCTGCATGCGGACCTGGTGCCGGCGATTCGCGCGCGCACCGAACGGACGCAGCCCGCTACGGCCTTGCCCGGGCTGGCTCCGGTCGCGCCGCAGCCGGCCGCGGCGGCAGCCGTGCAACCGCCCGTGGCAGCACCGCCGCAGCCGGCGGCCGCGCCCCGTGCGCCGCAGTCCGTACAGCCGGCCGCGGTGGCCGACGCGAAACCGCGCATCCGCGACACCATCGAAACGACGCTGTGCCGCAATCTGTTCGTGCATCGCAGTGAACTCGATCCGCGCCGCACCTTCGCCGAAATGGGCCTCGATTCGCTGGGGGCGGTCGAAATCGTGCGCGACCTCAACCACGTGTTCAGCCTCAATCTCGACTCGGTGCTGGTCTACGATCATCCAACGCTGGAGCGTCTGGTCGCTCACGTGGCCGATCAGCTGAGCGCGAACGACGATCGGGTCGCGGCGGCCCTGGAACCAGTCGCTGGGTCGGAGGCTGGGTCGAACGTTGACTCGGTCCCCGGGCCGGCCACGCGCGAGCCCGCGATGCCCGCGGCCAGCCGGCCGGAAGATGGTTTGGATATCGAAGCAGATGCGGCCACGCCTGAACCGGCTCCGGCCGCCCCGGTACTGCGTGCCGGCGAGCCGCGCGCGACCAGTCAGCCGGCGGCGCTGGCAAGCGCAGTGTCGCGCAGCCGTATCGAGGTGCCGCAGCACGCACCGTCTGCGCCGCCGCTGCGCCTGAAGCTCGCGCCGGTCGCACAACGGACCAGCGCCGCGCCCGCCGCGCAACGATCCGAACCGCAAGCCTTCGCCGCGCAACGATCCGAACCTGAGCCGTCCGAACCTCGACCGGCGGCCACGCCCGCTGTGACAGCACCGCCGGCGGCCGCGCAGTCCAGCGCGGACTCGCGCCGGCCGGAGCGCGCCGCCGCCGACGATGAGCTGGCCATCATCGGTCTGTCCGCCCGCTACCCGGGTGCCGCCAATGCCGGCGAGCTATGGCAGAACCTGCTGGCCGGCCGCTTCGGTGTGACGGAAATTTCGCCGCAACGCTGGGATGTCACGCAGTTTTACGACCCAGACCCGACCGTGCCGGGCAAGACCAGCAGCAAGGTGGCCGGACTGGTCGCCGACATCGACCGTTTCGATGCGGGCTTTTTCGGCATCTCGCCGCGCGAGGCCGAACTGACCGATCCACAGCAGCGGGTGTTCCTCGAACAGGCATGGCGCGCCCTCGAAGACGCCGGCTATGCCGTCGGACCCGAGCGCCGGATCAACTGCGGCGTGTTTGTCGGCACTGCCGCCGGCGACTACATGCAATTGCTGCAGGCGGCGGGGGTCAGCGATTCGGGGCAGGTCTTCCTCGGTAATTCGACGTCGATTCTCGCCGGCCGGATTGCGTATTTCCTGAATCTCGAAGGTCCGACCGTCGCGCTCGATACGGCCTGCTCGTCGTCGCTGGTTGCGCTGCACCTCGCTTGCCAGGCAATTCGCAGCGGCGATTGCGAGATGGCGGTAGCCGGCGGCATCGCGTTGATGGTCACGCCGCAAATGCACATCTGGAACAGCAAGTCGGGCATGTTGTCCACGCTCGGCCGCTGCGCGTCGTTCGATGCCTCCGCCGACGGCTTCGTGCTCGGCGAGGGTGCTGGGCTGGTGGTCGTCAAGCGCCTGTCCGCCGCGTTGGCCGACCGCGATCGCATTTACGCGGTGATCAAGGCAAGCGGCGTCAATGGCGACGGCAAGACCAATGGCATCACGGCGCCATCGGCCGACGCGCAACTGGCCCTGCAGCGCCGCGTGCACGCGCAGGCCGGCGTAAGCGCCGACGACATCGCCTATATCGAAACCCACGGCGCCGGCACGCAGCTCGGCGATCCGATCGAGCTGAAGGCGCTCGCCGCGCTGATGCAGGACCGCTCGTCTGCGGTGCCGCCGTGCGGCGTGGGTTCGATCAAGTCGAATCTCGGTCACACCACGCTCGCTTCCGGCATTGCCGGTTTGCTGAAGGTGACGCTTGGCCTTCAGCACGGCGAGATTCCGCCCAGCCTGCATTTCGACACGCTCAACCCGAACATCGAACTGAACCCGGCGCTGCTGCAGGTGGTCACCGCGCGCCGGCCGTGGCCGGCCGGGCCGGGCGGCCAGCGTATCGGCGCGGTAAACAGCTTCGGCATGTCGGGCACCAATGCGCACTTCGTGCTGCAGGAACCGCCCGCCGCAGCGGCGCAGGCCGGCCGCGAGGGCATCGTCGACGAAGCGTGCCTGCTGCTGGTCTCGGCGCGTACCGCAGCCGCGTTACGCACGCTGCTCGAAGGTCTGATGGCGGATCTCGAGGCGGGCGCGGCGCTGGCCGACGTCAGCTATACGCTCGGCGTCGGGCGCGCGTGGTTTCGCAAGCGCAGCGCGATCGTTGCCGGCGATGCCGTGCAGGCCATTGCACTGATTCGCCGGGCGCTCGCCGAAGGCACGCCCGAGGGCGTACATTCGACGCACCGCGAAGCGCCGGCTGCCGCCGGGTCCTTCGCGCGCGCATTGAGCGGCGCCGAATTGAGCGAACTGGGCGTGCGCTTTTGCAGCGGCCAGCCCGGCTTCGAACTGGGCGAATTCTTCGCGCGGCGGCGCGGCCGGCGCATCGCGATGTGTATCTATCCGCTGGCCGACCAGCGCTTCTGGGTGCCCGAAGGCCCGCATGCGACGGCGCCGTCGCCGGTCGGCGCCGAACCGCTGCAGGCGCTGCTGCAGAACACCGTGCGCGAAACCATCGATCCCGGCACCGACTGGGTGCGCGATCACCGCGTGCAAGGCAATCACTGGGTGCCGGGTGCGGCGATCCTGTACTACAGCGCACGCGCACAGAAGTTTCGCCCGGTCGAACTGTCCGACGTCGAATGGTTGAGCCCGGCGCTGGTCGCCGGCCCGGTGGCACTGGAGATTCACGGCAGCGTCGACGCCGACGGCCAGTACAAGATCGAAATGCGGGTGGCCGGCCAGCCGTCGTTTACGCGTGCCCGCTGCATTCCGCAGGGCGGCGGCCGGCCGCTGCCACGTATGTCGTTCGACACCCTGGTCGCCAGCTGTTCGACCGACGTCGGGCATGCCGAACTCTATCGGCGTTTCGAGCAGGCGGGCATCGCCTATGGTCCCAGCTACCGGCTGCTGACGCGGATCGTGCATAGCGCGCAGACGGCGATCGGCTGGCTGCGCACCGATACCGCCCGCGGCATGATCCAGACCTTCGACGCGATCCTGCAGACGGTCGGCGTGCTGGAGCAGGGTGCCGGCCTGAAGCTGCCGCGCCGCATCGACAAGGCGCGTCTGAACCTCGCGCTCGACCATGCGGTGAGCGTGGTCGCGCACCGCATCGAAGACGGCCACTACGACGTCATCGCGTGCGATCGCGACGGCAACGCGGTGCTGGAAGTGAGCGGCTTCAGGCTGATCACGTCGCCGGACGACGGTACGCGCATGTACGAGCCGCGCTGGAACGAAATTCAGCCCGGCGCGCCGCTCGCGGCGAGCAGCCGCGCTTATGTGCCGCTGCGCCCCGCCGGCGAGGCGGCGCTGCCGCCGCTGCCGGCCGGCGGTGAACTGGTGATCGATGCGCGTGGTGTAACCGAAGCGCAGCCCGAGCAGGCGCTGCAGGCCGCGCGCGAACTGCTGGCGCAGCTATGCCGCACTCATCCGGACGGCTGCCGCGTGACATGGCTGTCGGCCGGCGCCACGCCGGCCGACCCCGCCGCGCCGCAACGCCCGCTGCAGGCTGCGTTGGGCGCGATGGCGCGCGCCGCGGCTGCGGAACGCCCAGCGCTGCAATTGCAGGTGATCGACCTTGCGTACGACAGCGCGGCGTCGCCCGAAGACCTGCCCGCGCGGCCCGCCGGCTTGCCGGGCCTCGCCGCGCGGCGCGCGGGCCGCTGGTACGCCAGAGCGTGGCGACCGATCCCCCGCAGCTCGCCGTACCGGCTGCTCGGCGACGGCGAAACCTGTCTGATCGTCGGCGGGACTGGCGGCATCGGCTTCGAGCTCAGCAAGGAGCTGGCCCGTACGCATCGCGCCGCGCTCGGCTGGATCGGGCGCAGACCTGTCGACGAAACCATCCACGCGCAGATTCGGACCATCGAGCAGCTGGGCGGCCGCGCGATGTACGTGACAGCCAGCCTCGGCGACGAAGCGCAACTGGCCGACGCGGTGCGCAGCGTGCGCCGGCGCTTCGGTCCGATCAGCGCGGCCTTCCATAGCGCGCTGGTGCTCGACGACGCCAACCTCGACGCGATGAGCGCCGCGCAGCTGGAGAGGGTGCTGGAGCCGAAAGTGGCCGGTTGCCTGAATCTGTACCGCTGTCTCGAGGCCGAGCCGCTCGACAAGCTGGTGTTGTTCTCGTCGGTGTCGTCGCTGCTCGACTCGCCGGGGCAAGGCAATTACGCGGCAGCGAGCGCCTATCTCGACGCCTGCGGCAGCGAATGGCGGCGCCGCTACGGTGCGCCGGTATTCGTCGTGAACTGGGGCTACTGGGGCAGCTTCGGCGTCGTGGCCGGCGAGCGCTACCGGCGCGAAATGGCCGCGCGCGGCGTCGGCTCGATCGAACCGGCTGAGGCATTCGAATGCCTGCGCATGCAGATCGGCACCGGTCTGTCGCAAACGATGGTGCTGAACGCCGACCCGCAGCGCTTCGCGGCTTATGGACTGACGCTCGAAGGCGCGGCGCCCGCCGCCGCGGCGAACCCGGTTCAACCGATACAGAGGGCAATCATGCAAATCGATCACAGCGCGCCGCGGCACGCCGGCCAGACGCCGGGCGAAGCTTCGGCGGTGGCGCTGCCGGAGGTGACGAAGTATCTGGCGCGTGTGTTCGCCACTGTGCTCAAATGCGACCCGGCCGTGCTGGATGCACAGGAGACCTTCGAGTCGTTCGGCGTCGATTCGCTGCTGGGTATGGATATCCTGCGTGCACTCAAGCGCGAGCTGGGCGAACTGCCGTCGACCTTGCTGTACCAGCAGCTGACGATCGCGGAACTGGCGGCCTGGCTCGTGCAGCACAGACGCGCCGCGCTGGCGGGGATGTTCGCGCCGGCGCCGGGCGTTGTGCCGCAAGCCCTGCCGCAAGGCTCGCCGCAAAGCGCCGGGCCGGCTGCAGCCGCAAGAGCCGCCACAGCGATCACGACTACCACGAACACCGAACCACCGCGGCAAGACGCGGCGAACGCAGTCACGCCCGCGGCCAACGTCGCCGACGCGATCGAATACGTACGCAGCGTGTTCGGCAAGGTACTCAAGCTGGAACCCGCCGCCCTCGATGTCGACGAAACGTTCGAATCGTACGGCGTCGATTCGCTGCTCGGCACAGACATTCTCCGCATGCTGAAGACGGACTTCGCCGATCTGCCGTCGACCCTGCTCTATGAGCGTCTGACTATCGCGGAAGTCGCAGCTTATCTGCGCGCGGCCCGCGGCGGCGAACTCGCACGTCTGCTGGCGGCGCACTCCGGCTTGCCACTGCCGGGCACAGCGAAGGAGGGGGATGAGCCGGTTGCCGCCGATCGACGGCTTGCCGATACGCGTCGCTCGCTGGCCGCGGCAAGCACGGCGCGGCCGGCATCGGTCGCTACCGCGCCGGTTCCCCCTGCACCGGCAAGCGCACCGGCAAGCGCACCCGCACGCCGCAGTACCGGGTACGCAAACGGCGATCTCGCGGTGATCGCGTCGGTCGGCCGTTATCCCGGCGCGGCCGACCTCGACGCATTCTGGGAAAACCTGTGCGAAGGCCGGCGCAGCATCGGCGAAGTGCCCGCCGCGCGCTGGGATGCCGACGCGTATTTCGATCCCGCGCCGCAGAAGAACCGCAGCTACGGCAAATGGGCGGGCTTCATCGACGGCGTCGACCAGTTCGATGCGAAATTCTTCGGCATCCTGCCAAGCGATGCCAGCGCGATCGACCCGCAGGAACGGCTGTTCCTCGAAAGCTGCTGGGAGCTGCTCGAGCAGGCAGGTCACAACGGGCCGGACGGGCGCGAAGCGCGTACCGGTGTGTTCGTCGGCATCATGTACGGCTCGTATGGGCAGATGGCGGCTGCGGCCGGCTGGCCGCAAGGCCAGTTCAACCTTGGACATAGTCCGTATTGGTCGGTGGCCAACCGCGTGTCGTACACGTTCAATTTCAGTGGGCCGAGCATGGCGATCGACACCGCCTGCTCGTCGTCGCTGACCGCATTCCACCTGGCGTGCGAGTCGATTCGCCGCGGCGAATGCCGGCAGGCGATTGCCGGCGGCGTGAACGTGATCCTGCATCCCGCGCATCACATCGCGCTGAGCTCGATGCGCATGCTCGGCACGGGCCTCGCGTGCCGCACCTTCGATAAGACCGCCGACGGCATCGTCCCCGGCGAAGGTGTCGGCGCCGTACTGCTGCGTCCGCTCGAAGACGCGCTGGCCGACGGCGACGAGATTCTCGCGGTGGTGCGCGGCAGCACCATCAACGCCGGCGGCAAAACCGGCGGCTACACGGTGCCCAACGTCAATGCGCAAGCCGACGTGATCGCCGGCGCACTCGAGCGCGCCGGGGTGGCGCCGCATCAGGTCGGCGCGGTAGAAGTGCACGGCACCGGCACCCAGCTTGGCGATCCGATCGAAA
Organism: Paraburkholderia jirisanensis; assembly: GCF_054782355.1. NCBI lineage: Bacteria > Pseudomonadati > Pseudomonadota > Betaproteobacteria > Burkholderiales > Burkholderiaceae > Paraburkholderia > Paraburkholderia jirisanensis. The sequence goes on from NZ_BAAGSQ010000025.1 coordinate 418,638, forward strand.
TCGCCGCGTTGAACAAGGTGTTCGGCGGCGCGCGAAGCGAGCCGTTGCTGGTCAGCTCGGTGAAGTCCAACATCGGCCATCTGGAGGGCGCCGCGGGTATTGCCGGCATCAGCAAGGCGATCCTGCAATTGCAGCACGGCAAGCTCGCACCGTGCGCCGGTCTCGATGAGCTCAACGACAAGATCGATTTCGGCGCTTCCGTGATGCCAGCACGCACGCTGCAAGCGTGGCCGCGCGCCGCCGACCAGGGCCCCGCGCTGTGCGCGGTCAGCTCGTTCGGTGCGGGCGGCGCCAATGCGCATGTGGTGCTGCAGCAGTGGCAGGAGACCCGCGCCACGATGCCGGACAGCGGCACGCCGCAGGCCTTCCTGCTGGCAGCCACGAGCCACACACAGCTTGCTGCCTACGCAGAGCGGGTTGCCGACTGGCTGCTGCACCATCCGGCCGCGTCGTTGCACCGACTCTGCTTTACGAGCCAGTCCGGACGCCGGCATCTGCCGGTGCGCGCCGTGGCGATGGCCGCGTCGCTCGACGAGCTGCAGGCCGCACTGCGTGCGATTGCGGCGCGCGAACCGGCTGCGCTGGTGTCGCCGGCGGCGGACCACAGCACGCTCGCACTCGGCGACGTGGCCGACGAACTGATCGAGTTGCTAAGTGCGCGGCGTCAGCTGCGCAAGCTCGGCGAGCTGTGGGTCAACGGTCTGGCGGTGGACTGGCGCCGCACGTGGGACAACATGCCGGGGCGTTGCAGCTTCCCGGCCGTGCCGTTCGAACGCAAGCGAATCTGGATGGCGCAGCCGTCTGCCGCCGATGCAGCCGCAGCCGTGCCTGCGCCGGCGCAACGGCTGGCGCAGCTCGCGGCGGCGCATCGCATCGGCGCACGCAACCTCGTGCCGGGCGCCGCGCTGCTGGAACTGATGCTCGACCACCAGGGCCACGGGTTGCCGCGTGCGCTGACCAGCGTGCGTTGGCTGCGGCCCGTCGAGGTGACGCAGGACGCCGCGGTCGATCTGCAGGTCAACGACGCCGCGGCTGGCTTCAGCGTGCAGCCGCGCGACGGCGGCGCAAGCGTCGCGCAGGCGCTGCCCGGCAATGCGCCGCACGGCGCCGTGCCGGTGCGCGCGCTGGATGAAGTATGGGCCGCGTGCGCGCCAGCCGTCGACGGCGCCGAGCTGTACCAACGCCTGCATGCGGGCGGTTTCGAATACGCTGCGCCACTGCGCGTGGTGTCGCGCTTCGCGGCAGGCGACGCGTTGGCTATCGGCGAGCTGGACGGCGCGCGGCTCGTGCCGTCGACCGCCTTCGCGGCGTACGTCGACGGCGCGCTGCAACTGGTGTCGTTGCTGGCGCATCAGGCGGGAGTGCCGGCCGGGATTGCCGCGCTGACGCAATTCGGCGCGCCGGAGCAGGCCCGCGCGGCGCTCGTCGAGCGCCGCGCCGACGGCACGTTCGACGTGACGCTGTGCGACGCGCACGGTCAGGTGCTGATACTGCTGCAAGGCCTGCGCATCGCCGCGCTGCCTGCTGCGGCAATGCCGTCTGTCGCGGCGTTGCCCGATTATCTGTGCGCGGTCGAAACGGTCGAATCGCGCGGTGTGCCGCTGCTGGGCAGTGGCACCGTACTGCTGATGGGCAAACACCTCGAAGGCAGCGCGGCGCTGGCCGCCGTGCTGCAACGGCGTGGCTTTGCAGTCGAGCGCGATACCGACGCGCCGCTGACCGACCTTGCCGCGGTGCTGGTATTGCTCGATCCGGCCGGCGCCGACGCCACGCTGTCGCTGGCGCAACAGCTGGCAGGGCTGCGCGATCTGCTCGAGCGTGTGAAGGCCGTGCGCGGCCAGCGCAGTGTGCGTTTTCTGGCGGTCGGGCAGAGCGGCGAACTGGCTGCTGCGGCGCTGGCGGCGGCTACTCACACGCTGGCGATGGAGCTGCCGTGGCTGGCGTGCAGCCACTTGCTGCTTGCGCTGGATCAGCCGGGCTGGGCTGACGAAGCGGTCGACGAGCTGTGCGCTGCGGCCGCGCAAGGCACGGTGCGTATCGATGCCGGCACGCGGCTGGTGCGCAGCCTGCAACCGCTGAAACTCGACGCTGCGCCGACGCCAGTGGTTCGCCCAGGCGCGGTGTATCTCGTCACCGGCGGCGCCGGCGCGCTGGGCCGCCACTTCGCCGCGCATCTCGCGTCGCGCGGGCCGGCGACAGTGGTATTGCTAGGCCGCCGCGCGGCAGACGCACAACTCGACGCATGGATGGCATCGCTCGGCGGCCGCGGCAGCCGTGTGGCCTATATGCAGGCCGACGTCGGCGATGCCGATGCGCTGACCGAAGCCGTCGCGGCGATCGTCGCGCAGCATGGCCCGCTGCGCGGCGTGCTGCATGCTGCCGGCGTCAGGCACGACGCGCTGCTGCTGAAAAAGACCGACCGCGAAATCTCGCAGGTGTTGCGGCCTAAAGTGCGTGGCGTCCTTGCGCTTGATGCTGCGACGGCGGGCGAACCGCTCGATTTCTTCGTGCTGTGTTCGTCGCTTGCCGCGGAGACCGGCAACCTCGGGCAGATCGACTATGCGACCGGCAACCGCTTCCTGATCGAATTCGGCGCGGCGCGCGAGCGCGAACGCGCGGCGGGGCGCCGCCACGGCGCAACCGTGACGGTGGCGTGGCCGCTATGGGAGGACGGCGGCATGAAGGTCGACGCCGCGACAGAGGCGCTGTTCAGGCAGCGTTTCGGCATGCGCGCGCTCAGCACCGAGGCAGGGCTGGCGGCGCTCGATGTGGCGCTGGCTGGCCGTTATGCGGCGTTTGCGCTGGTGCAGCGTGAAGCGGCGACGCCAGCAACTCTGACGGCGGCGATAACTGCGGCAACTTCGGCAACTTCGGCAACGCCGACAGCCGCAGTGGTTCACGCGTCGCCAGTACCCGAGCCGGTTGTCGAGGCTGTCGCCGCACCGGCTGCAGCGCAACTGCGAGCGCACATCGTCGCGGACCTGCAGCGGATCGGCGCAGGCTATCTGATGGTCGATGCAGCGGAAGTCGATGTCGATAGCGAATTGCTCGAACTCGGTTTCGATTCGATCTCGCTGACCGACATGATCAATCAGATCAACGCGCACTATGGGCTCGATCTGTTGCCCACGGTGCTGTTCGAGTGTCCGACGCTCAACGACGTCGCCGATTACCTGGGCCGCGAGCAGGGTCCGCGCATCGCGGCGCGGTTCATCAAGCCGCAGACGGCAGGGCTAGCGGCAACCCACGCGGATACCGCGCGCGCGCTTGTCACGCCGAGTGTTGCCGTGCCGGCCACAGCCGCTCCGGCTGCCGCTCCGTCAACCGTAGTGGCGGCACCTTTAGCTCCATCGGCTTTAGCTCCGTCAGCCGCAGCAGCGCCAACTGTTGCCGCCGTGCCCGCCGTGCCGCCTGCACCGGCTACCGCTGCGCAGGCAGCGCGCGCCGCCACGCCGCACGCCGTCGACACCGCAATCGCTGTGATCGGCATGGCAGGCCGGCTGGCCAGCGCCGCGTCGCTCGGCCAGTTCTGGGACGCGCTCGAAAGCGGTACGAGCCTGATCGGTGCGCCGCCGTCCGATCGCGACGCGCTGCTGCGCGATCCGGTCACCGCCGCCGTGCGCGGTGGATTCCTGCAGGACGTGGCCCGTTTCGACGCGGCGCGCTTCGGCATTTCGCCGCGCGAAGCCGCGCTGATGGATCCGCAGCAGCGGATCTTCCTCGAAACCGTGCTGCAGGCGATCGAGGATGCCGGTTATGGACAGCAGGCGCTGGCCGGCCGGGACGTGGGCCTGTTTGCCGGCGTTTCCACCAGCGACTACGAGAGTCTGTTGACCGAACACGGCGTCAAGGTCGAACCGCACGTCGCTTCGGGGGTCGCGCATTCGATCATCGCCAACCGCGTATCGCATCTGTTCGGCTGGCACGGACCGAGCGAGGCAGTGGACACCGCCTGCTCCAGTGCGCTGGTTGCGTTGAACCGCGCAGTCAAGGCGCTGCGCAACGGCGAATGTGAGATGGCGGTGGCGGGCGGCGTCAACGTGATGCTGACGCCTGGGCTGTTTCACGCGTTCATCGACTCCGGCATGCTGAGCGCGGATTTCGCGTGCAAGACCTTCGACCGCCACGCCAACGGCTACGTGCGCGGCGAAGGCGTCGGCGCGGTGGTGCTCAAGCCGCTCGCGCGGGCACTGGCGGAACGCGACAACGTGCTGGCCATCGTGCGCGGCGTCGCGGTCAATCACGGCGGCAAGTCGAGTTCGCTGACCGCACCGAATCCGGCTTCACAGGCCGAAGTGATCCGGCGCGCGATTGCCGATGCGGGCGTCGATCCGCGCCACATCAGCTTCATCGAAACGCACGGCACCGGCACGCCGCTCGGCGACCCGGTTGAAATCGAAGGTCTGAAGCGCGGCCTCGAGCTGGCTTGCGACGACGCCGGCGTGAGCGTGCCGGCCAAACCCTGGATCGCGCTTGGCGCCGTCAAGACGGTGATCGGCCACCTCGAGGCAGCAGCGGGAATCGCTGGCTTGCTGCGCACGATCCTGAGCTTGCAGCACATGCGCCTGAGCGCGAACCGCAACTTCACGGAACAGAATCCGTATATCCGGCTCGATGCGTCCCCCTTCGAACTGTTGAACGACGCACGCGACTGGCAGCCGCGCGATGGTGAGCCGCTCATTGCCGGCGTCAGTTCATTCGGGTTCGGCGGCAGCAATAGCCACGTGATCGTCGAGGCCGCGGCGGCGCGGGATCTGCCGACGGCGCCGTCCGGCGTGCTGGCGTTCCCGCTGTCGGCACCGGATGCCGCGCGGCTCGCGAGCTATGCGGATGGGTTGGCCCGCGAACTCGTGCGGCGCGAGCGAGCGCTCGACGATGTCGCGTTCACGCTGCAGCACGGCCGCGATGCCTTGGCATGCCGTAGCGTGCTGGTGGCGGCTTCGTGCGCCGAGCTGATCGAACAGCTGCGCAGCGTCGCCGATGGCGCGCAGCGCGACCCGGCACGGCTCGACCGGCTGGCCGGGCCGTTGCGTGCGGCGGCGCTGCAATGGCTGTCCGGCATCGGTGCCGGGTGGCCGGACAGCGCGGGCCGCCGCTGCGCGCTTCCGGGTGTGCCGCTGGCGGGAGAGCGACATTGGTTCAGGACACCGGCGGCGCGCGGCGCGGACGCTGTGGGTACTGTGGGGACGACCCCGGCTGCGCGTACGGCACCGGCTGCTACTGCTGCAACGACGCCGGCGGCCACTGCTACGCCGGTTCCGCAGCTGGTTGCTACGCCCGCGGCTTTGGCGCGCGCCGCCGCGCCCGCCGAACCTGCGCGCGCGCTCGCCGCCGCGCCGCGGACGCCAGTTCGCCTGCGTCCGCTCGAGACGGTGGCGGCTTTTACAGCGGATTCGCCGCCGGCCGCGCCAGTCGTGCCAGTTGTTCGGCCGCCTGCTGCCGAAGCGCCTGCGCCGCTGGCCATGCCGCTGGATGTGACGCCGATTCCCGCTTCCGGGAGCGCTGATGCGATCCGGGAAGATCTCGCGGAAATCCTGCTGATGCCGGTGGAGCAGATCAGCTTCGACGCGCGTTTCGACGACCTCGGCCTTGACTCGATTTTCCGCATGGACCTGGTGCGCCGGATCAATCAGCGTTTCGGTACGCAGCTGATGGGTGAAGACCTGTACAACGTCGACAGCGTCGCGGCCCTCGCTGCCGTGGTCGATACGACGCGCGGCGCTGTCGCCCAGGCGCCCGCGTTAGTCGCGATTCCGGTTGCGGTTCCGGCCAGTGCGTCACTGCCGGCATCCGCCAGCGATGCCGCTTTCGTGTGCGCCCACGTCGCAGCGCTGACGGGCCGCCCGCTCAGCGATCACGACGACTTCAGCGACGCCGGACTGACGTCATTCGATATGCTGCGCGTGATCGCCGGGCTCGAGGCGGCCTTCGGACCGATGCCGAAGAGTTCGCTGTTCGACTACCCGACGCCGCATGCGCTCGCGCAGTGGCTGATACAGCAATACGGCAGCGATGCCGCCGCGCGCCTTGCGGCCGCGCGGGGCGTGACGCACGAACATGCCGCGCTGACCACCGAGTATCTGGCCAACGGTGCGGCGGTGATCGTCAAGCGCGAATTGCACGCACACCCCGAGCTCGCCGCCACGGTCGCGGAACTCGAAGCCGCATGGGCGAAGGAGGGCGGCCTGCCCGGCCGCGATATCGCACCGCTGATCTTTTTGGGCAGCGGGGCGAGCGGCTACCTGAACTTCTCCGAACGCGACGGCTTGCTGCTCGCGTGGAGCTCGGTGGTCGACGAGCCGCGCTATGCGGCACTGGCAGGCGAATGGGTCGCATGGGCCACTTCGCGCGGCTTGCGGCCCAACCTGTTGTCGATGATGCCGCTGCATCAGGTGGCAGGCATGCCGTTCTGTTCGACGTCGTTCGGTACCGTGCAGCGCCTCAACGACATCCAGTCGTTCTCGCTCGCCGGCAAGGACATGAACCGGCTGCGCAAGAAGATCAACCGCTTCGAGCGCTCCGGTAACGTGTCGGTCGACGAGTACCGGCTCGGCGACGACGTCGGCATCGATCAGCAGATCGTGCGGCTGATCGACGAATGGGCCGCGCGCAAGGAAATGGTCAATCCGTATGTGGGCACAGTGCGTCGCGAAATCGGCGCAGGCATTCTTGCCGAGCGTCACCGGGTGTTCGTGACCACGGTGAACGATGCCGTCGTCGCCGCGATCATCGTCACGAAGATCCCGTCGGAAAACGGCTATCTGCTCGACCTCGAATTCTTCGGCGACGCAATGGAAGATGGCGGGCTCGACTACACGATCATCGCGATCATCGAGCGGCTCGCGCAGGAAGGCGTGCAGATGTTCAGCTTCGGCGCGACGCTCGGCGTGCTGGTGGCGCCATCGCCGAACCCGAGTCCGCAGGTGGAGCGCACGATCGGCGAATTGCGCGAGTCGGGCATCTTCAGCGGCGACGGCAATTTCCAGTTCAAGAACAAATACCGGCCGCAGAATCTGCCGGTGTATCTGTGCCAGCCGGAGGCCGCATCGCCCGCGGATATTTCTTCGGTGCTGTTGCTGATCGTCAACCCGACGATCCCCGCCGCGTACGACAGCGCGCCACCGCCGATGAGTGAAACCGGAGCGCCGGCTGCATGCGCCGGGCCGCAGCCGGTTGCGGTGCCGGACAGCGCCACGGCGTTGGCCGCCGACGGGCTGCTTGCCGACGCGGTGCGGCGTGCGGGCGCGCCGGTCGATGGCGACAGCCCGCGCCGCGCGCAGTTGCGCGACGCCGGCTGGAATCCGCTGCGCCTGCCGCAGGCAGCCGATGCATTCGAGCTCGTCACCGATTCCTGGGCCGAGCGCGACGACGTGATGGTGGTCGAGCGTGTGCGGGAACTGACCGATACCGCCAACGCGATTTGCCTCGATCTCGCCGACCAGCACACGCTGCCGTTTTCGTACGTGCAGGCCGCGCCGTCCGGGCGTACCGCGGAACTGGCGCTGCTGCGCGCGGCAGCGGGGGCGAAGAAGGGCATCATCCAGAACCATCTGTTCCAGAGCTGGACGTTCAACCAGCTCGAACTGGGCTACGTGCCGCATCTGCTCAGAACCATGCCGCACGGCGCGGATATCGATCTGGTCCATCTCGATCAGCTGATCGCGCAGCAGCGTGCCACGGTGGCGCTGTGCTGCATCGAACTGGCGCCGAACGCAACCGGCGGCCTCGCGATGTCGCTGGACAATCTGCGCGCGGTGCGCGAGCGGCTGCAGGCCGCCGGTATCCCGCTGGTGTTCGATGCGACGCGTGGCTTCGAGAATGCATCGATGATCGGCGCGGCCAACGGTACGCCGTTCTGGGACACGGTGGCCGAGCTGTTCGGGCTTGCCGATGCACTGACGCTGTCGATGTCGAAGGACTTCGGCGTCAATGCCGGCGGTCTGGTCGCCAGCAACCACCCGGCGTTGACGCGGGCGCTGCAGCAGCGCGTGCAGGATCGCGGCCACGATGTGCCGATGGCCGGCCGACGTCTGCTGGCCAGCGCACTGGCCGATAAGGCATGGATCGAGCAGGCGGTCGTCGCGCGGCTACGGCACACCGCGCAGCTTGCGGCGATGCTTGGCGAAGCGGGCATCCCGGTGCGCGCGTCGGGCGCGCATGCGGTGCTGGTCGATGCAGCCGCCTGGTGCCGCGGCCACGCCGAACCGGTAGCGTCCGCGCTCGCTGCGCTGTACGAGCTTGCCGGGGTGCGTGCGGCGCCGCACCTGCATGCCGGCCTCGCTGAGGCCAGCCAGTGCATCCGGCTGGCGGTGCCAGTCGGACTGGGCGACGCAGCGCTCGACGAACTGCGCACGGCGCTGCTGGCCGCGCGTGAACAAGGCGCCACGCCGGCCGAACTGCTGCGCGTGCCCGGTGACTCCGCGAGTGCCGGCAGCAGCTACGTACTGCGCGACAGCGTGCCCGACGAAGTCGTCGAGGCGCTGCAGAGCGGCATCAAGGCACCGCCGCAGGGCCGCAACGCGGAGCTGGTGCGGCGCTGGCAGCCAGCGGTCAAACGTCATCTGGTGCCGTTCGAAGGGGCGCAGATCGAAGTGTTCGAAAGCGGCACGGGCGAGCCCGTGGTGTTGCTGCATCCGTTCAACATCGGCGCCGGCTTTTTCGCCCCGCAACTCAAGGAGCTCGCGGCGCGCCGACGGGTGGTGGTCGTGCATGCGCCGGGCGTCGACGGCACGACGTACGCCGCGGATCTGTCGTTCGCCGGGCTGTCGCGTCTGGTGCTGGCGGCGGCGCGCGGCGTCGGGGTCGATTCGCGTTTCGTCGTGGCGGGCGCGAGCTTCGGCGGCCTGACCGCGCTGGCGGTCGCGCATGCGCATCCGGAGTGGGTCAGCGGTCTGGTGCTGCTGGGCAGTTCGTACAAGGTCGGCAATCGCCGCGGTGAGGTGAACCGTCTGGACGTGGTGGCGCGCGAGGATTTCGATGCGCTCGAGCGGGCCGGCGTAACGCTCGACGTGCCGCGCGCGCAATACGAGAGCCTGCTCGCCGAGTGCGAAAGCATGGACCCTCGCATCGGCTTGCGCTATCTCGACGTGTTTGCCACCAAGCCAAGCCTGCTGGAGGCCGCACGCGAACTGAAAGTGCCGGCGCTGCTGATTCACGGCGAACACGATACGGTGATTGCAACCGCCATCGCGCGCGAGATCGATGCGGTGCTGCCGCAGTCGCGCTACGAACAGCTCGACGATGCCGGCCATTTCCCCAGCCTGACTTCGCATCGGCGCGTGAATGCGTTGATCGACGCATTCGTCGATGCGCAGCTGGCGGCCGCGCCGCGGGACGGCGATCCACTCGAGCGCCGTTCCTATGAAGCCGGCTGATGCCGCCGCTCCTGCCACCGCGGTACGGCGCGGCGACAGGAGCTTCGACCCATTCCGTGACAACTGCGAAGCGAGTGCCGTATCGATGACTGCATTTCAATTGAGCAGCGCCGGGTACGAGCCGGATACGCTGACGCCGGCAGGTAGCCAGATGCTCGAGCGCCGCGTCACGATCAAGCCGGCCATGTGCGGACACAACGCGCGTCTGGCCGGTCAGATCGGCGACTGGACATGGGAGGCGGTGAGCCACCTGTGCGGCGTCAATACGTTTCGCGCCACCGATGCGCAGGGTGAGCCGACCTACCTGTCGTTCTTTTACTACCAGCTGATCGGCGACCAGAGTTTCCATCTGCGTGTGCCGACGTTCGGCGATCGCCTGCAGGTGGTGTCGCGCTGCTACGGCTTCGGCCCTGAGTCGATCCTCACCGTGCATCGCCTCGCGCCGGCTGCGCGTGCGTTGCCGGCCACGCTGTCGATCGACGAAATGCTGCACGACCGGCGCCCCGGCTGCCTGTATGCGCAGACATTCAATCGCTGGATCCAGCGCGGCGCACACGGCGGCAACCGGGATCTCCATTCGGCGGCGCCAGCCGGCTTCCGCCACGAGCATCTGGAACGCCTCGCGCCGGCGCTGTCGCCACGCGCGGCATACGACGCGGCCCGCCGCGCCGGCAGCTTCGTCGCGCACGACAGCGCGCTGACGCTGCGCGACGAAACCGTGCTGAGCTATGAAATCGACATGGGCCGCGATCTGAACGGCGTGGGGCTGCTGTACTTCGCCAGCTACTTCGAGATCGCGGACAGCGCGCTCGCGCGGATGTGGCGTCAGCTCGGCCGCAGCGACGCGTCGTTTCTCGAGCGGGTGGTGCCGTCGCAGCGCCTGCTGTTTCTGGCCAATGCCGACGCCTGCACGGCGCTGGCGATCCGTATCCGCCGTTTCGAAGATGCCGCCGGCCAGTCCGCCCGCGAGGTCTTCGACATCAGCATTGCCGAACGCGACGGTGCTCGCGTGCTGGCGATCATCGAACTCTGCTGCGAGGAAAAAGCGTGACTGCACGATCGGACAACGTGTTGCGCGATACGCGCGACCAGGTGCACCAGACGATGCTGGAAATCATGCCGGCGCTGGGCCCGGCCGGCATCGACGAGAGCCGCCATTTGAAGGACCTCGGCGCCGACTCGGTAGACCGCGTCGAAATCATCATGACGCTGCGCGAGCGCTTCGGCCTTGCGGTGGAAATGTCGCGCTTTAGCGACGTGCCGGACCTGCGGACGCTGATCGCATTGTTCGCGGCATTGCGCGAGGAGGCGGCATGAGCGAGATCGGTATCGAACTGCTGAACGTCTACGCCGGCGTCGCGGCGATCGACACGGCGGAACTGTTCCGGGGCCGTGGCCTCGACCTCGAACGGATCGGCAACATCCAGCAGGAGCGGCGCTCGCTCGGGCTCGGCTTCGAAGATCCGGTCACCAGTGCGGTTCATGCGGCCCGGCCGATCGTCGAGCAGCTTGGCGAAGAGGCCGCGCGGATCGAAATGCTGATCGTCTCGACCGAGTCCGGCGTCGACTACAGCAAGTCGCTGGCGTCTTATGCGCACAAGTATCTGGGCCTGGGTCCGCATTGCCGCTTTCTCGAAGTCAAACAGGCCTGCTACGGCGCCACTGCGGCGCTGCAAATGGCCCTCGGCTATCTGGCTTCCGGCGTCTCGCCGGGCAGCAAGGCGTTGATCATTGCCACCGATATCTCGCTGGTCGATGCGCGCGCCGGCTATGCCGAGCCGTCCACCGGCTTTGGCGCGGTCGCCATGCTGCTCGGCGATGCACCGCAGGTGTTGACGATCGATCGCGGCGCATTCGGCATCTACAGCTACGAAACGATGGATTCGGCGCGGCCGCTGCCGACTCAGGACATCGCCGACGTCGACCGTTCGCTGTTCGCGTATCTGGATTGCCTCGCCAATAGCTTCAAGGACTACCGCACGCGTGTGCCGGAGGCCGACTTCGTGGCGAGCTTCGCTCAGCTTTGCATGCACACGCCGTTCGCCGGCATTGTCCAGGCAGCGCATCGCAAGATGATGCGCGAGGTCGCCGGTGTGACCGATCCGGCGCTGCAGCAGCAGGATTTCGCGCGCCGTTTGCAGGCCTCGCTGGTCTACCCGCGCCAGGTGGGCAATCTGTGTTCCGGTTCGCTGTATCTGGCGCTCGCCAGCATGATCGAGAACCGCAGCGGCAGCGAGCCGGTGCGGATCGGCCTGTATTCGTACGGTTCGGGTTGCTCGTCTGAATTCCTGAGCGGCGTGGTCGACGCGCGTTCGCGCGCGGCGCTCGCGCCGTTCGGTATCGGCGCCGCGCTGGCGGCGCGCACGCTGGTGTCGTTCGGACACTACGAGGAACTGTTGCAGACCACGCTCGGCGCGATCGTGCCGGTCGAGGCGCGCACGATCCGCGTCGAAGACTACCTGCCGCTGCTGCCGGCCAGCCGCCAGCGCATGCTCGCGCTCACCCGCATCAGCGGCTATCAGCGCCACTACGAGTGGATCTAGCGGCTGCCAACCATAGAAAGGAAAAGAACATGACCGATGCCCTGCAAATCGACAAGGATCTGGAAGACCAGGTGTTCGCAACGATCGTCCGCAATATCGGCGAGTTGATGCCGGGCGTCGACACGGCGCAGATATCGATCGCCGGCAAGATGGCCGACTACGGCTGCAACAGTATCGACCGCATGGACATCGTGTGGAAGACGCTCGACGATCTGCAGCTCGATATCCCGATTACGCAATTTTCGGCCGTGCATGACCTGCGCAGTCTGGTGCGCCTGTTGTGCAGCTTCATGACGGCGCGCTGATCGTGGCGCACGACATCGTTGTGACTGGTCTTGGTGCCGTCAGTGCGCCTGGAGTGGGTCGCGGCGCGCTGTTGCAGGGGCTGCGGCAGGGACGCAGCGCGATCGTCCGCTGCAGCGATCCAGAGCTTGCGTTGCCGGTGCTCGCGCCGCTGCCCGACTGCGATATCGCGACGCTGGCCACAGACCTCGGCATCGACAGTGCATCGAGCGCTTCGCTGCAGCGTATCGCGCGCCGCGCCGGCACGCCGCTGCGCGCGGCGTTGCTGGCTGCCGCGCAGGCGTGGTGCCAGTCCGGCACGCAAGCGGCGGCCGAGCGCGTCGCGCTGATCGTCAGCGGCTCGAATCTCGACCAGCGCGCGGCGGCGCAGTCGATGGCGCGCGTCGCCGGCGGGCGGGCGGTGCGTCCGAGCTACGCCAGCGATTTCATGGATACGGATTTTGTCGGCGCAATCAGCGAGGCTCTCGGCATCAAGGGCGAAGGCTATGTGGTGGGCGGCGCATCCGCCAGCGGCGGTATTGCGCTGGCCCACGCGCGCCGCGCGTTGTTAAGCGAGGAAGTCGACGCAGTGTTGGTGGTCGGCGTGCCGATGATGTTGTCGAATGCCGAAATTTCGGCACTGTCGGCGGTCGGCGCGTTATATCGCGATGCCGTGCCGGCGGCACATGGCGCACTGGTTTGCCGCCCATTCGATCGAGCCGCGGCTGGCTTCGTATACGGCCAGGGCAGCGCTGCGATGTTGCTCGAGCGGGCCGGCGCGTCTGGAACTCCAGCCGGGCAGCCGCTTGCGCGGCTAGCCGCCGCAACGATGGGACTCGATGCGAACCGCTCGACCAATCCGAGCGTGTCCGGCGAGGTGGCGACGATGCGGCGCGCGCTGCAGCAGGCCGACCTCGACGCAGCGGCGATCGGTCTGGTCAGCGCGCATGGGACGTCGTCGGTGCTCGGCGACCAGGTCGAGGCGGCCGCGCTAGTCGAAGTGTTCGGCGGCAACGCGCACAGTCCGTGGATCAACATGCCCAAGGCACTGCTCGGCCATTGTCTTGCAAGTGCCGGGCTGCTGGAGGCCGTGGCGCTGGTGTTGCAAATGCAGCATGGCTTCGCACACGCGAATCCGGCTCTGGACCAACCGATCGACAGCCGCCCGAAGTGGGTCGGCAAGCAGGCGGTGCCGTGCCGGATCGATGCCGCGATGTCGAATAGCTTCGGCTTTGGCGGCATTAACTCATGCCAGATTTTCACTGCTTATTAGGAAAACGCAACGATGCATAAGAGCTGGATTGGCGCGCGCTCGCAGGCGACCGAGTCCGCTGCGCAACGGCTGTTCTGTTTTTCGCATGCGGGCGGCGGCACAGCGTTATACAAGCCGTGGCGCGCGGCATTTGCCGACGATGTCGACGTTTGCCCGGTGTTGCTGCCGGGACGGGAAGCACGCATGCGCGAGTCAGCCTATCGCCGCATCGAGGATCTGATCGATCCGCTGGTCGATGCGCTCGCGCCGCATATGGATCGTCCATTCTCACTGTTCGGCCATAGCATGGGCTCGATCGTCGCCTTCGAAGTGGCGCGCCGCGTAGTGGGGCGAGGCTTGCCGTTGCAATCGCTGCTGGTGTCGGGGCGCCGCGCGCCCCATTTGCGCAGCCCGCGTCCGCCCGTGTACAGCCTTGAGGATGCCGCATTCATGAATGCGATCCGCCAGCTTGGCGGCACGCGGGACGAGGTACTGCGCGATCAGGCAATGTTCCATATCTTCATGCCAGGTCTGCGTGCCGACTTCGAACTCAATGAGCGCTATACCCCATTGATCGGCCATCCGCTTGGATGCGAAATCGTGGCGTTCGCAGGCGACGAGGATTCACAGGTCACCGAAACGGAACTGATTGCGTGGCGCGAAGTGACCAGTGGGCCGTTCTCGTATCACCTGTTGAAGGGCGACCATTTTTATCTGCAGGCGGCGCCGCAGCCGCTGCTGGAGCTGGTGGCGGGCCATCTGCGCGAGCGTCAGCCAAATGCACAGGCGCGCCGCAATGCCGTTAGCCAGGATCCCCGCAGGCCGTTCGAAGTTCTCGGCGTGAACCATGTCGCAATCGGTGGCAGCGACAAGGAACGGCTCGCGAACCTATGGGTGAATCTGCTCGGACTGCGAGTCTCGGGGCACTTTCGCAGTGAACGGGAAAACGTCGACGAAGACATTCTGGTCGCCGGCACAGGTGCCGGCGCCGTCGAGATCGATCTGATGCAGCCGCTCGATGCCGCACGCAAACCCAATGTGGCGAGACCTCCCCTAAATCATGTCGGACTGACGGTCGACGACCTCGATGCGGCTGTGCAATGGCTCGCCACGCAAGGCGTGCGTTTCACCGATGGCGGTATCCGGCAAGGTGCGGGCGGTGCTCGCATGGCGTTTATCCATCCGTCGGCGAGCGACGCGTTCCCCGTCTGCGGCGAGGGCGTGCTGATCGAACTGGTGCAAGGCTAGCTCGCACCGCCGGTGCACCAGGACCGGATTCCAGCAGTCGATGTGCAGCAAATGGCCGGACGACCCTGACTCTTTCATCGGAGAAAGACCATGCAGGACGCTTGCAGCAATGACGTGCCCGAACCTCTGGGCGACAGCAGCGCGGATGTCGGCAAACTGCAGCGGGAAATCGAACAGATTCCGCTCAAGCCGGTATATACCGCAGCCGATACCGCCACGCTGCCTTTTCAGAACACCTTGCCGGGGGCGGCCCCTTATCTGCGCGGCCCCTATGAAACGATGTACACGTCGCGGCCATGGACCATCCGGCAGTACGCCGGATTTTCCACTGCGCAGGAATCCAACGCTTTTTATCGCACCGCGCTGCGCGACGGCGTCGACGGCATCTCGGTGGCCTTCGATCTGCCCACCCATCGCGGCTATGATTCGGACGATCCGCGCGTGGCCGCCGACGTCGGCATGGCCGGCGTGGCGATCGATTCGGTCGAAGACATGAAGTTGCTGTTCGACGGCATTCCGCTTGATCGCGTCTCCGTGTCGATGACAATGAATGGCGCGGTGCTGCCGGTACTGGCGTGCTTCATCGTCGCCGCGCAGGAGCAGGGCGTCGAGCCGCAGGCGCTCACCGGCACGATTCAGAACGACATTCTGAAAGAGTTCATGGTGCGCAATACCTATATCTATCCGGTGCGCCCGTCGTTGCGGATCTCGACCGACATCATCGAATATTGCGCACAGCATATGCGCAAGTTCAACTCGATTTCGATTTCCGGCTATCACATGCACGAGGCCGGCGCATCGCCGACACTCGAACTAGCCTTTACGCTGGCCAATGCTCGCGAGTACGTGCGGGGCGCATTGGCCCGCGGTCTGGGTATCGACGAATTCGCCGGCAGACTGAGTTTCTTTTTCTCGGTCGGCATGAATTTCTATCTGGAGATCGCCAAACTGCGGGCGGCCCGTCAGCTGTGGTGGCAGATCGTCGGCGAATTCAATCCGCAAAGCGAACGCTCGCGTATCTTGCGCACGCACTGCCAGACGTCGGGCTGGTCGCTGACGCAGCAAGAACCCCACAACAATGTTGTGCGCACCACGATCGAAGCATTGGCGGCGGTATTCGGCGGCACGCAATCGCTGCATACCAACTCGCTCGACGAAGCGCTGGCGCTGCCCGGCGAGTTCGCGGCGCGCCTCGCGCGCAACACGCAGTTGATCATCCGCGAGGAAACGCGGATTCCGGAAGTCGTCGATCCGTGGGCAGGCTCGTACATGATGGAGTCGCTGACGCAGCAGATCGTCGCCCAGGTGACGCAGATCATGGAAGAGATCGACCAGCTAGGCGGTGTGGTCGATGCGATCGATTCGGGATGGGCGAAGCGCAAGATCGGCAACGACGCGTCGCGCAAGCAGGCGCGGATCGATACGGGAAAGGACGTCATCGTCGGCGTCAACAAGTACCGGTTGGCAAACGATGAAAAACAGACCGATATCCGCCGGATCGACAACAGTGCGGTGCTCGGCGAACAGGTCGCCAGAATCCGTCAGCTGAAGGCCGCGCGCAATCCTCGTGACGTCGAAGGCGCACTGGCCGCGCTGCGCCATGCGGCGGCGAACGAGCCGTCCCACCCGGACGGCGGCAATCTGCTCGAGCTGGCGATTTGCGCTGCACGCGCGCGCGCCACCGTCGGTGAAATATCCGCGGCGCTTGAAAAAGTGTGGGGCAGGCATGCCGTGAAGACCGAAGTGCTGGCGGGCGTGTACGAAACAGCGTTCGCGAGCGACCGCCGCTGGTTGAAACTGCAGCAGGATCTCCGCCAGTTTGCCGCTCTTCATGGTGCACCGCGCATCATGCTGTCCAAGCTCGGGCAGGACGGACATGATCGCGGGATCGGCGTGATTGCCGGCGCGCTGCGCGATCTCGGCTTCGATATCGTCACCGGGCCGCTGTTTCAGACGGCCGATGAAGTGGTGCGGCTCGCCGCAGCGTCGAAGGTCCGCGCGATCGGCATTTCGTCGCTAACAGCGGGTCACCGGCACTCGATTCCAGCCTTGATGGACGCGATGGATCGGCAATTGCCGCGCCGTTTGCCGGTGTTTCTCGGAGGCGTGATACCGGAAGCCGACCACGACGAACTACACCGGGCTGGCGTGGCCGACATCTTCGGGCCAGGTACGCCGATCCTCGAATCGGCGGCGCGTATCTTCGAGCGGATCGTGGCGCACACCGGCACGGGCATCGCGTCGGCGCCTCGCGGCCAGCAGATCTTTGCCAATGTTTCGTCAGCCTGACGACAACCAACCTCGAAATACGCTCGGCGCTACCATGGAAATTCTTCTGTACGACACGTGGGAACGGACGGCTCGGCCCTTCAAGCCGGTGCACACCGATTGGGTGGGCCTGTATTGCTGCGGCCCGACAGTGTACGACTATGCGCATATCGGCAATTTGCGCACGTATCTGTTCGAAGACGTGCTGCGGCGGACCCTCGAGTTCAACGGATACACGGTTCGGCACGTGGTCAATATCACAGATGTCGGCCATCTGCTGTCCGATGCGGACGACGGCGAGGACAAGGTGGAGCGCCAAAGCCGACGTAGCGGTGTGTCGGCATGGGAAATCGCGCAACGTTTCACCGACGCATTCGTCGCCGATCTGGAGCGGTTGAATATCCGGCAGCCCATCGTCTGGTGCAAAGCGACCGAGCATATCGCCGACCAGATCGCGCTGATCGAGGCATTGGATCGTAATGGCTACACCTATGCCACGCCCGACGGCATTTACTTCGATACATCGAAGCAATCCGCATACGGGTTTCTGGCCCGGCTCGACAAGGACGGACTTGAAGCTGGCGCGCGAGTGTCGATGGGGGATAAACGCCACGCCACCGACTTTGCATTGTGGAAGTTCAGCGCGGCACACGAGCACCGGCAGATGGAATGGCAAAGCCCGTGGGGCAGAGGGTTTCCAGGCTGGCACAGCGAGTGTTCAGCGATGTCCTGCAAGTATCTCGGTCCGTGGTTCGATATTCATTGCGGCGGCGAAGATCATATCCCTGTGCATCACACCAACGAGATCGCGCAGAACGAAGGGTGCTACGGCACACGCCTTGCCAATTTCTGGATGCACGGTTACTTCCTGCAGGTGGATCAGGCGAAGATGTCGAAATCAAGCGGGGATTTTCTTCGTTTGCAGACACTGATTGACGACGGGGCTGATCCGCTCGCGTTTCGTTACCTTTGCCTGGGTGCGCATTACCGCGGGCACCTGAATTTTTCGACAGCCGCGTTACAAGGAGCTAGCGCTGCGCTTGAGCGGCTGAGAGAAAAGTTCCATGGCTGGCCGAGTGGAGGAGTACCCAACGAAGCGCTTGTCGAACGGTTTCTGCAGGAAATCAATCACGACCTGAATACGCCGAACGCGCTTGCGCTGGTGTGGGAAATCGTGAAAGGCAGATTGCCCGAAGCAGACAGGAAAGCGACCATCGCCCGCTTCGACGAGGTGCTTGGATTAAGCCTCGATCAATGGCGCCCAGAGGAGGCCGTCGTGATTCCCGAGGCAGTGCGCGAACTCGTGGAGCGACGCGCGCAGTGCCGTGCGCGCCGCGACTGGCGCGAATCGGATGCGCTGCGCGACCGAATCGAAGCGCTCGGTTACGCAATCGAAGACGGGGCGCCGGGTACCCGCGTGAGGCAGATTCGGACGAGCGGGTGATTGTTGCTGGTGAGACTGGCAAGGTTGTCTGAAGCGCCACGCGCCCAAGGCACATGCAGAACATCCGCTGCCTCCCGTGGTGTCCGCTCTCGCACCCTGCAAGTCATCCGGGTTGCTCGAGTGCTTCTGCGCTCGACGCAGGCAGAGCTACGTCTACTCCGCGTCGCCACTCAGGTGCTGCGTCACTCGGACGTTCCAGTGTCGGCTTCACCCTGATGACCGGTCGTCCAACCAAATGGCGGCACATACTGCATACAGCGACTTCTCCATGGTGTTTTTTAAAGTTGACATAAGATAAATTAACAACGTTTTGGATGTCAGGGCTTTTTAGTAATGTCCGCTTCTGGCCAAGTTCAGATGTCCGCTTTGCAGCAGCCTAAGCTTGTCCGGCGTCGATCCTGCGGCGCCGGAGGCTGCGATGGCTGCGCAGACGGATCACGATGACGATGCACGAACTCGACCGGTTCAGGGTGATTCAGGACGTGGCCGATGGCCTGCTGATGCCATGGCGCGCTTCCGGGCGGCTCGGGCTGACCACCCGGCAGATCAGGCGACTGGTGGCGCGCTTGCGTGAGCACGGACCAGCCGGCCTGGTATCGGGCCGGTGCTCGAGGCAAGCAATAACAGGCTCGATGAGGCGACGGCCGACCGGGCGCTGGCCATCATCCGTGAGCGCTATGCCGATTTT
Source organism: Paraburkholderia jirisanensis (assembly GCF_054782355.1). Taxonomy (NCBI): domain Bacteria; kingdom Pseudomonadati; phylum Pseudomonadota; class Betaproteobacteria; order Burkholderiales; family Burkholderiaceae; genus Paraburkholderia; species Paraburkholderia jirisanensis. The sequence continues at coordinate 437,737 of NZ_BAAGSQ010000025.1, forward strand.
GAGGCGCCGCTGCGGCAATGGTTGCGCCCACAACAACTACCAACCGACGTAAACCCAAAAACGATTCCTTGTTCATTTCTATATCCGCATCTTAAGAAGGCGTGACCGCTGCCACTTTAATCTCGCCGAGATGCGCCCTTTCCCATTTGATCGTTGCTCAGAGGCGTTCGGGGTGATTTCATCTGCCGCGGTGTATTCGCACGATATAGGGGGTTATTCCTCCACTCCTCCCCATATCGAAAACGACACAGGCCATTACGATTGAATAGATAACAGGTCGGCTCTGCTCAGTCTCATCGCAGGTTTCGCGCCGCTCAATCCCCCGTTGACACGACTAACACAGTGGAGTGCCAGTCATGAATCTATCGCCCCTTGGTGGACTGTTTACGAATGAAATCACCCGACTCAACACCAAACAATCGTCCGGTGACGACTTCGGTGCTGGTTTCAACATTGCCGTTAACACACCACCCGCTCAAGCAACGCCGGCTACACCCTCTGCTTTGCCCGGCGAAAGCTCGACCACTGCTCATCACGTAGATTTTGATCAGAATGCCGACGCAATCGCGAGGCTCGCGGGGGAAGGCGTCACAGCCACGACGCTCTACTACAATCCACTTGCATCGCATATCCCAGGATCGCGCGTGCCCGAGGGACCCTTACCGCTCATTCCGCTCGATGGGAGTGTGTCCAAAGCGGATTTCCAGAGAATCATTGCGCAGTATGGCGGCAGCGACACTCAAGCGAGCCAGCTTTTCGACACGTTCGATGCCAATGGCGACGGGTCGATTTCCCATAGCGAGTTCCTGGCAGGTGTCGCCCAGGTGAACCTCGACGGTGGCAACACCGCATTTGCACAGACGCTCGGCGCGTTGGTTGATAACCATGGAAATCATGACGGCAGCCTCAGCGAGTCGGAACTCGTTGACTTCGAAACCGCCTTCGTGCACGCCGAGACGCCCAATCAGACGAGCATTGGGTGACCATGCCACGCAGCCGGATTGCATTCCTGACGATCGGTTCGACCGCGTCGATCTTCGCGGTCAAATCGCCGGATCTGCAAGTGCGTATGTGTATTGCGTGTGCTGCTTATCTAACCGACAGGTAACACAGATCTTCCGTGCGCATCGTTAATTACGATAGCGGCAGACAGATAGAACGCTGACAGCGCTGTCAAGAAACCGGCATATCCGGACAACGTCCGCAGAACGGTCGACGCCAACCATTCGCTACCGGCTAGCAGAAAATACACAATCCATAGCAACAGGAAAACGATCTGCAGCGCCCGCGGCGAGCGCAATGAAGCGACCCACATGTATAGCGTGAAGACTCCCCACAGAAAGAAATACCAGCCGACAAATGCCGACGGGACGTGGCGAGACGACTGAACGAACAGCGCATACGACAACCAGAACGACCCGTAACCGAGGGAAGACGTACCGCCGAAAGTATTACCCCTCAGAAATTCCAGCACGCCTGCAATGACTTGTGCCCCACCCCCATAGATGAATGCGCTCGCGACAACAAGCCCGGAAGCGTCGCCAGGAAACCATCCGGCATTGATCATGCTCGACAACCATGTCGTCAGTCCAAAACCTGCTAAACCCAAGGCCGAGGGGTCACCTAATTTCAATGGCATGATCGCGTCACTCACCGTCCCTTTCAGAAGTGGACTTTTTTCGAAAGCGGAGCCATTGCGTCACGAGCCTGCCCAATGCAATCGAATGGCAGTAGGCGCTCGTCCCGCAACTCATCTAACACTATATAGTGAGGCCGATTCCACTGCGCTGGTTTTGGCAATGCACGTAATCGTCGGGAATGCCCGATAGCATCGAATTTTTGCTCGTTCGGCTCAGTCCGTTAATGTCGAATCTGGCATGCCGATTTTCGACACAACTCCTGTCAAATTAGAGTCGTGCATATTCTGTATTGAACTCCAGGATGTCTCAATTTCCAGAATGATGATTTCGACATATAGCGTACAAATTTCCGGGGCGATCGACATACACTACGTTGGCAGGTCGCGGGAACATTTCGAAACAATGGTCGGCGCGACGTCTTAAATCTATTGAAATTTAAAGGGTTAATCATGAAGATCAAACTGACGGCGATTATCATTGCGGCAGCATTGAGTGGAACTGCTTTTTCCGCATTCGCAAGCGGCTATGGTCCCGCACCGTTTTATCGACCATCGGTCGGCGCGCCGGCTTCCCAACGCGGTGTGAGTACGCAAACGCTGCACGCCGAAGCTCAAGACGCGAATGAGAAAGCCGATGCGTATGGTGGCGTTCGTGACGACGATTCACAGGCGGGCAAGCGTGCGGTCGGGTCTGGCAATACGACTTCAAGCGAAGGTTGGCTGTATCGTCACCATTGAGCGTGACAAGTTTGGCAATGTGCAAACCGGGTGGCCCGAATCGGCCTCCCGGTTGCCATCCTCCAACGGATGAGAGTTACTTCAAAAAAGAGCAGAGACTCCACCGTTCAGCGGAACCGTCGTGCCGTTGTTGAGTAGCAGGCCAGTCGTTCCGTCCTGCTGCTGGACCACGCCGCTTACCGCGAGCCCTGTCAATGCCACTGGCGCGGTCGCTGACGGATCGGCACCAACGTCCGTCACAGTAAATGCATAGTTGCCCGCGGGCAGCGGGTTGCCTGCGTCGTCGGCCGGGGGCCAGCTCGTGAGGGGCACAACGCCCGCCGCCTGTTTGCCCATGTCGATGGTACTGACCACCCTGCCTGTATCGTCGCGAACCTGGAACTTAAGATCCGTGGAGTCAACAGCAAGCTTCGCACCAAAAGGCGAGGTCCCCTCCTTGTCGCTTTGCGTTCCGTCGGCGTTGTTAAGAAAGTCAACTCTGAATGTATTGCCAGGCGTAAGTACAGCATGACCAATCAGGCCGCTGGCCTGGCCCGTCTCACTTGCATTGAGCTGTGACGACAACGATTGAAGCGACGTATTGAGCTGCGCTATGCCACTCACCGTATTGATCTGCGCCAGTTGGGAGGTCATTTGTGAGCTGTCCATTGGCGAGGTCGGATCCTGATTTTGCAACTGCGTGACGAGGAGTCGCAGGAAAGTCTGCTGCAGGTCTGCCGCCGATGTACCCGAAGTCTTGTTTGGACTCATCGAGTCATTCATCAAGGCCGAAGTATTGCTGCCATTGTTGCCGATCGTGGTGTTGGACGAAGTCATGTTGAATTCCTTTTTTAGACGTCGCATACCGCAGGGGAATGCGGTACGAAGGTTTCCTGCACGATCATATTTTGTGCGTTACGTAACGCACTAGCTTGGCGAACAACAGCAAAATTTGGTCTCTTATTAGCGCTTTCAGAGAATTAGCCTCTGATAGAAAATCACAGGAAATCGCTATTCCGGATTTTCCGTATAAACTGAGTTGACTGAATCATCGGAATGCCGCGATTTATTGAACTGTTGAAACGCCGGAATAGTCTCCCACTTGTAATAACCGCCGGCGATACACCGGCGGTGTCCCGCTTCAGACCGGTTCAGCCAGGAGCGCGAGCAGGCTACCAAGAGGGTTTCGATCGAGCGACAGCACTGCATCGCGAATCTGGTCAGCTCGTGCCGTGGAAAGAACGCCGTCGACGTTGGCATAGTACTTCTCGACGACCTCGTCATTGCTCACCGGCCGGTCGGCAGAGCCACGGTTGACGGCCTCACGATGCGCAAGGCTGCGCCCATCGGCAAAAGCAACGATGACTTCACCCGAATGATGACGGGGGAAGTTCGAGTCCGGATCAATCTCGTAGTCAACCTTCGCGGCAAGCGCCAGAACCTGCGGATCGGTTACGGCGTCGTCCTGCAATTCATTCAGCGTGAACCGTCCTTTCAGCAAGCCGGTAGCCACGACATAGGGAATGCTGAACTGAGCCTCATAGGCGTTAGCAGGTAGGCGCTTCGCTGCCACGGGTTCGCAAACGGTTTTCACCACTTCTCGCGGAACTTTGACGCGTACGCGTCTTACCGCATCGGCGGCAGAAATGGCGAGCTCATCAACCGTGCGCTGAAACTCGTCATGCAGGATCGTAGCTGCATCGGTTGCCGCGTGCGCAAATACACACGCTGGAATGGGTTTGACTGCGACCTCCATCGTCTGCCACACGTCACCGAGTTCGCTCGTAGCAAGAGATAAATCCACCAGGTTCCGGACTTCCCCGAGATAGCTGGTGTAAAGACCGAACCTACCCTCATACGGCTCCTTAGGCCCGATGAAGCCCTCCTTGGCAAGGGTGGCGGCTGTCATTCCAACCCCTGCTGCCCAGCCAGGCTGTATGCGCTTGGTCCATGCACCCCCTTGCAAAAATGCCTGGCTGCCACTTGCCATGGAAAGCGCGATGCCCTGCGCCATCCAGGCTTGCTGCTGCGAAAGCCCGGCAAGACGCGAGGCGGCTACTGCACAGGCGAAGGCGCCCACCACGCCGGTCGGATTAAATCCGGTTTCGTGAAACCCACCGTTTCCAGCGGCCGTCAGACGCGCGCCAACCTCTACGCCGGCAATGTAGGCAGCGAGTAGCTCCAGTCCGCTTGCCCCATGCAATTCAGCCAGACCCAGTGTGCAAGGCAACAGGCTTGCCGTTGCGTGAATCACACCGCGCGTATGGGTGTCGTCGAAATCGAGTCCGTGCACGAGCAGTCCGTTCATCACCATCGCATCTCTCGTCTGGAGGCTTCGGCCGTGCCCTATTACTGTGGCAGTCCCGCTCCCAAGGGATTGCATGGCTGCCATTGTCACTTTGGTGAAGGGGTAGCCTTTAGTGGCGTAGGCAAGTCCAACCGCATCGAGAACCAGATGTTTCGCACGCGCTCGCACCTCTTCCGGAATACGATCCGGCACTACCCCCATCGCAAAGCGGGCCAATTCCGCAGCTATTCCTTCGCGATGCCCATCCTGCCCGCTTGTGTTCAGATTCATCACACAGCCCTTCCAGAGTTAAGCTAAAACAAGCCCCGGGCTTGTCACCCGGAGCAGCAAGTGAGCCCTCCATCGATCACGGCCTCGTGATGATTGAAGTCGCCCCCCTGTGCCGGAAGTCGTCTGCAATCTGTTCGAAGGTGGCGAACCGGACTCCGTCATGAGCCGAAAAATAATCAATCAGCCGTTCGAGCATCAACAGGACCTGAGGACGCCCCGATACGTCCGGGTGAATGGTCATCGGAAAAACGGCGTAGTCCATCTCCCGGTAAACCCAGTCGAACTGGTCGCGCCACAGCGATTCGATATCGCGCGGGTTGACGAACCCATGGCTGTTGGGTGCGTTCTTGATGAACATCATCGGCGGCAGGTCGTCGAGATACCAGCTGGCGGGTATTTCGACCAGCGCCGTCTCCTTGCCACGCACGAGCGGCTTCATCCATGCATCGGGATGTTTCGTGTAGTCGATTTTCGTCCAGCTGTCGCCGACACGCACGTAATAGGGTTCGAAATCCTTATGCATGAGGCTGTGGTCGTACGTGATCCCCTTCTTGAGCAGAAGCTCGTGGGTGATCGGGCTCAGCTCCCACCACGGCGCTACGTAACCCGATGGCGCGCGCCCTGCCAGCGCGGTCGCCAGCGCGATACTCCGGTCGAGCACCGCCTCTTCCTGTTCGGGTGTCATCGAGATGGGATTCTCGTGGCTATAGCCATGAATGCCGATTTCATGGCCTGCGGCCGCTACGGCTTTCATCTGCTCAGGAAAGGTTTCGATCGAATGCCCGGGAATAAACCAGGTGGTTTTGATTTCTTTACGTTCAAACAGGTTGAGAAGACGCGCCGAACCGACCTCGCCGGCAAAAAGCCCGCGCGATATGTCATTGGGCGAGTCATCTCCACCGTAGGAACCTAGCCAACCAGCCACGGCGTCAACGTCGACACCGAACGCAATCAGAATCTCTTTAGACATCTGTTCGTCTCCTCAGCTCAGGAAATTTTCATATACCGCTCTACCATCTGCGCGACCGCCAGTAGCGCATCGTCGTCGCCCGTTACGCGAATCAATTGGATACCCATCGGCAAAAAGCCGCGGTCGAATCCCGAAGGCATGGCAACAACTGGCGCATCGAGAAAGCTCGCCGGCATTGTCATCGCAAGTGTTTTCATATTGACCGCTGCGAACAGATCCGGATTCGCCTCAAGAGGCTCGAGCAGAGGTGGCGTACGGCTGACAGTCGGCATGATCAGTGTTGCCTGTTGCAATTCGCGCCTGAACGACGCCTGCAATGCGCTCCTTGCCGCCAGCAGTTCGATTCTTCGCGAGGATGGGAAATGTCTGCCAAGTTCAAGGCGCGCGCGCACGCGAGGATCCAGTAGCGCCGCAGCATCTGAATCTAGAAGATTGCGATGGGTATCGAATGCGTCGAGTGCGCCAATCCACCCCCTGTCCAGAATCAGCTGATGTACACGGGTTAGCGTATCGAAGACGCACTCTTTGACCTGTGCACCCGCGTCTCGCATGTCGCCAATGAAAGACGTGAAGTTAGACGCAACTGAATCGGAAACCTCATATCGTTCGAGCAGCGACGGATCGAAGACGAACCGTCGGTTATGAAGCTTACCCACGGCTTCGCGAAACGGCACGCCGCGCACTGCACTATCGAAGGCCCTGCAATCTGCGACAGTGTTAGCCAGCGGCCCAATGGTATCGAGCGTTCCCGACAGGCCGATCATTCCTGCGCGAGAATAACGGTCGATGCTCGCCCTGTAACCGACAAGGCCGTTGAACGCCGACGGAATCCGGATGGAACCGGCGGTATCGGTGCCCACGGAAACCGGTACGACTCCGGTGGCAACCGAGATCGCCGCGCCTGACGAAGACCCACCGGGCACACGCATGCCTCTGTCGATGGCGGGGTTAGTGGGCGTTCCGAAATGCGGATTCAGTCCCAATCCCGAATAAGCGAACTCACTAAGATTTGTCTTGCCAATCGCAATCAGACCGGCGCGCTCTGCCTGACCGATGAGCGCGGCGTCTTCAGTTGCAGGACTTGCCGCAGACAGCAACGCTGACCCAGCCGTGGTGACGAGTCCAGCGATATCGAATAAATCCTTCCACGCAATGGGTATTCCATCTAGTGCGCTTAGCGGTGCTTCCCGGCGCCATCGCTCAGCCGATGCCTCCGCAAGACTCAACGCACGTTCCGTGTTTATCACCGAGATAAAAGTCTTGTGATCGCGTGCGGCACGATCGAGCGCCGCAGTCACGACTTCGACCGGGCTGCTAAGTCTCCGCGCGAAGGCCTCGGCCATGGCAAGTGCTGAAATGGGTGCCGGGAAGGTTTCATGCATTGACGTCACCTTCCGAATCAACCTCGAACGTGAACACGAAACGGACGTCAAAATTGCACCGACGCTCCAGACTGAATTGACGCTCTCTCCGCAATTCCATCTTGCCGCTCGTTGAAAGAAGGTTACGGAATGGTAGATGCCTTCATCGGGAGAGAACAGCGCGTGAGTGTGAAGCCGCTATAACAGCTATGGATATAATTTGCCTCCGCGGCTCTTTATCTGTACAGCGCCGTTCGTCGCAGCAGCCTAGAATTTCTCCGTCCACGGACGCATGTCGAGTTCGCTTGACCATGCACTACGATGTTGCCGATGCAGATGCAGGTACGCATCTGCAATCGCATCAGGTGCGAGCAGCGAATCTTGCCCTCGCTGTTTAGCGAGTTCCCAATACCGTTCAGATTCAATCTGTCCGTCAATCACCACGAATGCGACGTGTATCCCTCGGGGTCCCAACTCGCGGGCCATGCTTTGAGCAAGCGCGCGCAAGCCAAACTTTGGCACTGCGAGATTGGCGAATCCGGCACTTCCGCGCAGCGCGGCAGACGCACCGGTAAATATAATGGTCCCATGCCCTCGTGCTACCATGCGCCGCGCGGCCGCCTGGCCGACGAGAAATCCCGCAAAACAGCCTATCCGCCAGCACCGGTCGAAGTCGGCGGGATTGATGTCGAGCACGTTGCCACTGACGTAGGCGCCGGCGTTAAACACGACGAGATCGGGGTCACCCAGTTCGCGCTGCACACTGTCGAACACATGTGTCACATCCTCGATCTTCGAAACGTCCGCTGCATAAGGTTGAACGCGCCCCGCTGGCCCGGCCGCGATCATCGCTCGCAGCCGGGCTTCGTCTCGGGCGACTACACCCACGTTCATATTCTCCGCGTGAAAGCGCTTGGCCAGAGCCCAACCGAGGCCAGGGCCAACACCAACCACGACTGCGGTTTCACCTGCGCTCACGCCCGATCTCCGCTATCAGGATCGTCTGCTTCTGAATCGCGATAGGCGTCGCGATACGCACGATAGGCGGCCGGCACGTTGACGGTTTTGTGCGCCCAATCGAACAGGCTGTAGCCGCAAAAGTGCGGCATCGCGGCAAGGTCGAGCGTTTCTTCGACCGATCGCCCCTCGGCGATAGCCGCGCGCACGGTGCGATCCAGTTCGCGCAGATAGCGCAGCGGATATTCGATATCCGCGGGTCGCATCGGGCGGCCGTGGCCTGGAATGATCGTCGCGTCTTCAGGCAGGAATTCGCGCACGCGACTCAAGGTCGCGATCGTCTCCCTGTGCCGGCCCTCGAGCAACCACGGCAGCGCAGGCGATGGTGCCTGAATCATGTTGCCGACCCACAATACCTTGGCCTCCGGCGCCCATATGACGAGATCGCCAGGCGTCTGCGCGAATCCGAAGTGGCGTACCTCGACGGTACGGCCGCCAAGATCGACGGAAAGCATGTCCGGCACCACGATATCGGCAGTGCGCGCCTGCACGCGCTCGATCCCTTTGCCTTTACCCATCAAGCCGATCATAAAGCTGCGGTCTTCTTCGAAATGCTCGTCCATATATCGCTTCGTCGCCGGATGCTGAATGACGACCGTGCTTTCCGGAAACACATAGTTCCCGTATGCATGATCGCCGTGGTAGCTCGTGTTGACGAGAAAGCGAATCGGCTTCGTGGTCATCTCGCGTACCAGCCCGATAAGCTGCGAAGCGAGATTGCCATTCAGCATGGACTCGATGACAAGCACAGCACGCTCGCCGATCACGAAACCCGCAGTCGTTCCGACGTGGTCTTTGACGAGTACGTCGTCGGGCATGACCGCAAACACTCCAGGGCCAAGCTCCTTCGCGGTTAGATTCACCCGCGCGGCGTCCCACGGGGGCGTAGATTCTTCATCGTTCGCTTGTGTCACGGTCGCATCTCCTATCTTCAGCTCGTCGGGCCTGCAACTAAAAATACGTCATTTCATCGACGCGAATATTCGCATTAGCACGCTCGGCAGATTGCTCGACAAAGACGTTCGAATCAAACATGCGTTTCCCCGTATCGTCGGCCAGGCGGAGCGCTCCCCCTTCCTCTAGACCGCGCCTCCCGACCAGAACCCTCTACGTGCAACTCAACCTGGCTGCACGCGGGTCATGATCCGATCGAGCAATTTGATGAGCCGTGCCGCGATTCACGCAAAAGGCGCGAAAACCTAAAGTTCAGTCCATGCCGTCGCAGACGGAAACTCTCTCAAAGGTAGGCCATCATGAAACGTCTCAACCGCGCTCTGATCGTTGCTTCGCTCGCACTTACGCCGTTCGTCGGCCAGGCTGTGCACGCCGCCGGACTCACCCGTGCGCAAGTCCGTGCCGAGTTGATCCAGTCTGAGCAGGATGGTACGTACCACACCAGCAAGACGCACTACCCCGACGTGCTGCCCGACTTTGCTGCCGCGTATGTGGCGAAGAAGACCGCCGAACGCCGCGCCGCAGCGACTGGGTACGGTCCGGCTACCGCGGGCAGTTCAGACTCAGGCGCCGCCGCGGTGCCGCGCACGCAGATCGATGACCTGTATCGCGGCCACTAATCGGGCCGCCACTAAATCGGGCTGCCACCAGGCAACCCACCTCCCCCCTCCACAAGCAAACAGACAACACCGCTTGCGCGGCATCGCTTGCGCTGCGCGACGGGCTTCGTCTCACAAGGAAACGATCATGGAAATTCTGACCAACACGCTGGGCCGCTCGGGCCTCCTCAAACAAGACCTCGACTATCACATCGTGCGCGCATCGATGGTGCTGATCTTCGCGTTCTTCGGCTATCAAAAGTGGTTCGAGTACGAGGCACAGGTGCTGATTCCGTACATCAGCCACGGCCCGCTGATTTTCTGGTTGTACCCGCTGTTCGGCATTCGCGGCGCGAGCTGGTTTCTCGGCGTATCCGAATGGCTGTTCGGCACGCTGATCTTCATCGGCTTCTGGAACAAGCGTATCGGCGTGCTGGGCGCGCTCGGCTCGGTCGCGACCTTCGTCGGTACTGTTACGATCATTCCGTTCATGCCGGACGGCTGGGCCGCTTCGGCGGGCGGTTTTCCGGCGATGGTAGGCAACGTACCGTTCCTGATGAAGGACGTGGTGCTGCTGGCGGTATCGATCTATCTGCTGAAGGAGGATGTGTCGCGGGTGCTTGCGCAAAAGCGCCGTTAAGCATCGGCTCGCCGTGCTGCGCGTAGTACGGCGTTACAGGCAACACAGCCGTAACGCCGAAGACGCCAATAACGTTCATTAGTGGTACTGGCGTGCGTTGCCATCGCGCTTTCGGCAACGCCTCGTCCTTTAGCACGGAGCATGCGAATGAGCAGATCGAGCAATTTAATGAGCCGTAGCGCAATTCACGCTATGTGCGCACGACACTAAAGTCGAACGGGTGTCGTCGCAGCGGTCTGCCTCCCGCTCGTTCGGTGTTCAACGAGCACAGGTGCGCAGGTATTGGGTCGACACGGAACCCGGGTTGAGGTGTCGGCCGCGCGCGGATCTTGTGTGAGGCGTCGCGACGCTGCGCGTACTGGTCAGTACGACGCAGTGCGGACAACGACCTCGCGCGGCGTGCATCGTACGCCGTTACAGGTCTGCGGCTTTGGCGCGTTTCGCCAACTGGCAAACGCCTGCTCTCTGTCACAGGGTCGCGCGGCACGCTCAACGATCTCTCTTGCACAAAAAACGCGTTTGCGATCTAACTCCTACGAATATGAAAAAGACCTTCATGCTTGCAGCATTGCCCGGCATTCTCGCATCTGCTGCGCATGCACAATCCAGTGTCTCGCTTTATGGCCTGATCGACGCTGGGATAACCTACACAAACAATGTGAAAGGACATGCCAACTGGCAAGAAACAAGCGGATCAGTGAATTCGAGCCGGTGGGGCCTGCGTGGCAAAGAAGATCTTGGGGCGGGCTTGAGCGCCATCTTCACGCTGGAAGGGGGCTACAGTACAAACAACGGAACGCTTGGACAAGGCGGTCGTGAATTCGGCCGCCAGGCGTTCGTCGGACTGGCCGACTCCCGATTTGGTCAGGTTACGCTGGGCCGTCAATACGACAGCATGGTCGATTACGTGGAACCGCTCGGGCTCGCCGGACAACAATATGGCGGCACGTTTGCGTCGCATCCGTTCGATAACGACAACCTGGACAATTCGTTCCGCCTGAACAACTCAATCAAGTACGAAAGTCGCGACTTCGGTGGTCTCAAGTTCGGGGGGACGTACGCGTTCTCGAATACCGCAGGGCAGTTCTCCAACAATCGCGCTTACAGTGCTGGAGCGACGTATAAGCGCGGCGGCCTTACGCTGGCGGCTGCGTATCTGGAATTGAACAAGAGTCTCTCGGGTACGACTCCCGCCGCGGCGCTTGCATCGGTGAATAGCGCCGGCGCGGTCACTGGAGACAACACGCTGCTCGCAGGCCGCCAGCAAACCTGGGGCGCCGGCGTGAATTACTCTATTGGTCCGGCAACAGCCGGGTTCATCTATTCGCAGACAAACCTGACGCAAGGCTTTGGCGTCAACCCGAGCACGGCGGGTCAAACCGTATCCTTCGGCGGGAACAGCGCTCACTTCCAGAACTTCGAATTGAACGGGCATTACACGCTGACGCAGGCACTGAGCCTTGCCGGCGGCTACACGTACACCCAGGCAAATTTCGGCTCTGCGGCGCAGCCGAAGTGGGGGCAATTGAACATGCAGGCTGCCTACTATCTGTCGAAGCTCACTACCGTGTACCTGCAAGGCGAATACCAACACATGATGAACCGCGATGGTGTGAATGGGCAGATCATCGGAGCGATGATTAACAACACGTCCGGCGGTGGTGCGTCATCGACCGCCAACCAGGTCGCTGTGACGGCAGGCATACGCCACCGCTTCTAGGAGTCGGGCGGCGCCGCGATGTTTGATCCGGTAGTCGAGCTTTCGCGGAAACTGCCGGGCCGATGTCGCGTCGCCGCGTCGCGTGCGGCGGTTCGTCATTGCAACATCAATTGTGACTCTCGATCATCGAATTGAATAAATTCAAGGCCTGAAGTTATCCAATACGAAGTGGCAGGCCAATTGGAAGATGCGTTTTCGACAAGAAAAGGCGCCGGTGCAGCACGCCATGGACCCTGGCGCTTATATTCACGCCGCTACTCATGGGCGGCATGGCTTAACAAGTATGTCGGCGATCTCGCTTCCTGCATAACCCTTTTGAAAAAGGAATTACAGTGAATCTCGAATCACGCATGCCTACCATCGTGCTTGTCCATGGCGCCTTCGAAAACTCGTCGATCTGGAATGGCGTCATTCAACGGCTCCAGCGCGATGGCTATCCGGTCGTTGCCTTCGCCAATCCGCTGCGGGGCGTGATGGTCGACGCTGCGTATTTGCGCAGCTTGCTGAACCGGATCGAGGGACCGGTGATCCTCGCGGCCCACTCCTATGGTGGCGCCGTCATCACCCAGGCGGGCGCGGACGACCCCAAGGTCAAAGGCCTCGTCTATGCGGGTTCGATTTTGCCCGCAGCAGGGGAAGCTCCACATGTGCTGATCGAACGATTCCCTGGTAGTTCGTTCCTCACGTCCACCTATCCGGTCCCCTATACCCTGCCCGACGGCACCAGCGGCACGTATGTCCTTTACCAGGCCGACAAGTTCCACAGTCAGACTGCCGCGGACGTGCCGGCAAGCGAGGCCGCGCTGATGGTCGCCACCCAACGCCCGATGGACATGGCATGTTTGACCGAGGCGCCGACGGCCGCCGCATGGACGGTCAAGCCCACCTGGCAAATCGTGACCCTGCAGGATCTCGCGATCCCTCTGGCCGAGCAGAGGTTCGAAGCCGATCGTGCGCAATCTACTGTCATTGAGGTCGACGCCGCGCACGCAGTCACCGTCTCTAACCCTGACATCGTCGCCGACGTGATCGTACAGGCCGCCCGCGTGGCTGCGAAATAGCCGCCGCCCGCATGGAAGTTTTTCAGCGCGATGGCAGGCGGCCGGCACGACTGCTCGCCGCGAGACCGCGTTCGATATCACGCTCTTCCGGCGGCCCGGCGCTCATCGGCCGCCGCGATGATGAACTCGAAGCACGCGCCGTGGGGCTCGTTCGCCGATACGATCAAGTCGCCGCCGTGTGCCTCGACAATCGAACGGCAAATCGACAGCCCCATTCCCATCCCGGTACTTTTCGTGGTCACGAAAGGCTCGAAAACTTTTCCCATCACCGTGGCATCGATGCCCGGCCCGTTATCCGCAACGGTCACGCGAATCCGGCCATCGACACATGGAGCCGATGCGAGGCGTAGCTTTCGCAAGACCGCTGGAGAATCGGACATCGCGTCGATCGCGTTCATCACGAGATTCATCACGACCTGCTGTAACTGGACACGATCGCCGTAGGCCTTCAATTCGCCGGCTATGGCCCGATCGTCGATGTCGATTTCATGGTGCGCAATTTCCCGGCGCAAAAGCTGTAGAACTTCGCGGACTGACTCGTTCAGATCGAAGCACTGCTTTTCGGGAGCGGTCTTCTTCGCCAGAGACAACAAGCCACGAATGATATTCGCGGCACGCGTCGTGTCCGCAGCCACGCGATCGAGTGTATAGAGCGCCTCGGCGACGTCCGGCTGATCGCGCTTGAGCCAGCGCAGCGCAGCGTGGGCCCCGGTATTGGCGGCGGTCAGGGGCTGATTGACCTCGTGCACGATCGATGCAACCAGTTCCCCCATCGCGGTCAGCCGTCCTGCACGCGCAAGTTCTGCCTGCGCGGTTTGCAAGCGCTCGGATACGCGCGCGTTTTCCAGCGAGATGGCAGCATGCGTCGACAATACGCTTAGCACCGCGGTGCGCTCGGGCGTAAATGCGTTCGGCGCCAGGTTGTTTTCCGCATAGAGCAGACCAACCATGCGCGACTGGTTGAGTAAGGGCAGACACAACACCGAGCGAGGCTGTACTTCACGCATATAGAGGTCGCCGGACCATTCACGCGCAGTTTGCGCGTCGCCCAGCACCATCAGCTCGCCGGTGCGAATGACGGTGCGCAGCAGCGCTAGCGGTACGTCGGTCGGCGCGACCACGCGGGAGCACATCTGCACATTCACGGTGTGGCCGCGAACCTGTGCTTCAGCCTCGATTCCCAGTTCATTGCCGTGGATGGCGACCAGCACGCAACGCTGTCCGCCCGCGTATTCGAGCGTGCAACGTAGCAAGGTTTCGATTAGCCGCGTCAGCAAGGTCTCACGAGATAGTGCTCGGGTCGCGATAATGACGGCTGCAATATCAAGCTGGCTTTCTAGTCCGGCGGGACCGTCGTGCTCCTGCGAAGTCACCAGATCCGGGTAGGCAAGATCCAGCTGCCCGACCTTGGCATCGGCCCCCCAGGCGAGATACGCCTGGCGTGCGCCGCGCAGGTAAGCGTGCGCGCTGGTCTTCGCACCAAGCCCCAGATGGAACTGCGCGGCCAGTTCGCTTGCGAGCGCCTCGTTGTGCAGGAACTGCTGCTCACGCGCGTACTCGATGGCTTGGTCGTAAAGCCGTATCGCGTCCGCTACACGCCGTTCGATGCGTGCGATTTCGGCCGCGACGAGCGTCGCCCCGTCGCGAAAGTTGGCCGGCGCGTGGCGCGCCCAGGCATCCAGTTGCTGCGCGTACGTGTTGAGTTGAGCGAGGTGCCGCGTACGCGCACGGCCTTTGCTCGCACCACATGCGGCTGCATGCACGAGCGCGCTGAAAAGCACGAAGATACCTGTTTCGTAGTGTCCGCTCGACGCCCACACCAATCCGGCAATGCGCGATTGCGCATCGACCGCCGCTGCCAGATTGCCGAATATCAGATGCGCCTGCATCCGGTGTGTCCAGTACGAAAACACCGAAATCGGCCGATGTGTATGTTCATCCGCTTCATCGTCGGTCCACCAGGCCGAATTGGGTCGCGCACCGCGAAGCGTATCGACATAGGAAATCTGTGCGCGAATCGCGTCAATAACCAGTGCGAAGCCAGTGCCACGCGCAAAAGCAAGCGATTCATAAGCCAACTGCCGCACTTCGGCGAGCGGTGCGCCATACACGAGCATCGGCGAGATCAGATTGCGGCGGCAGTAGGCAGCGAACGTGATATCGCCTGCCTGCATCGCCTCGTCAAACGCCATCCTGAGGTACGGGAGCGCATCGCGCACCGGCCGCGTCCACGATTGCACGAGCCCGAACAACATGTGGACGCGAGCCTTGTAACGCGCGAACCCGCGCACGTCGACAAGATGCAGCCCCAGCTCGGCAAACGCAACGCACATGCGGAAATCGTCTGCGCGCCGGGCTACCTCGCTCACGCAAATATAGCCATAGCACGAGGCGTCGCTCACACCATGTTCAAAGCTGATATGCGCCATATGCAACGCAATCAGGTTCGGTAAATTGGGAGAGGTGAACAACGCCGGTGGAATCAGGTCCGCGAGTACCTGCAATGTGCGCTGCCAGACCGGATCGCGCATTTCCGGCTGATCGCGAAACGCGTCGAGCGGCCGCTCGCCGATACGCGCGAGCAGACGCTGGTATTGCCCGATCACCTCGGCTTCGGTGGGATGCGCAGGTATCTCGATGCCTGCTTTGCGCAAATACATGAGACCGATGCCGACCGCGAGGTCCGAACGATCCCGCGCGGTACACAGTGCCACGCGAAGACGCGCGATTTCCGCGGCGCAGGCGAGATCGACGCCGCGCTCCGCAAGCAGAGATAAGCGCAGGTTCGCTTCGTCGAGATGGCCGTTGATGAATTCACACTCGGCAAGGTGAAGCTCGGCAGTTTGCAACTCCGCCTCGTTCACTTGCGCGGCACCGGACAACATCTCTACAGCGCAGCGCAAGTAGGTCAGCGCCTCGCCGTAAGCAGTCGCCCCCTTCGCCAGCAAGCCTGCCTCGAGGTTCAGCGCGGCAAGCTCATGGCGCTCCTGCGGGTCGTCGATCAGACGGGCGCCACGATTCAGATGACTTACCACTTCGAAAAGCTGGTGTTCCCGATGCGCGGTGGACAGCGCCTTGCCGAGCCGACGGCCGATCTGCAGATGCGTCGCGCCACGCTTCGCTTCGTCCGCGAGCGTCAGATAAGCAGTCTCGAGGATCCGGTCATGTGCGAACGAATATACGTCGTCCAGACGCTGCACCAGCTTCGCATCGAGCGCCGGGGCCAGCATGCCGTAGATGCGTTCGTTCGACACGTTTGCCACCTGCGCGAGGACATCCACGTGCGCGCTTCTGCCAAGGCATGAGAGCAGGTGCATCGTCTTGCGGCATCGCACCGGCAAAAGTCTGATCTGTCCGAGCAACAAATCAACGACATTGGTCGTATAACCTTTTGCCTTGATAGGCGCCAGCTCCCACGCGCAAGTTCCGTCGCTGCGAAACGCGACCAGTCCTTCCTGAGCTAACGCAAGGATGAACTGGATCGTAAAGTATGGATTGCCGTACGTTTTGCTGGTGATCAGACTCGCCAATGCCGCCACATGGTGTTGATCATCATGAAGCAGGTCTGACAGCAAGGCA
This sequence comes from Paraburkholderia jirisanensis, assembly GCF_054782355.1. Lineage (NCBI taxonomy): Bacteria > Pseudomonadati > Pseudomonadota > Betaproteobacteria > Burkholderiales > Burkholderiaceae > Paraburkholderia > Paraburkholderia jirisanensis. Next base: position 454,572 of record NZ_BAAGSQ010000025.1, read on the forward strand.
GCGACATCGGGCACGGTGAAGGGCTGCAGCGCGATACAGTCGACACCTTGCTGAGAGGCCACGGTGTCCGTCAGATGCTGCGCAACGACTCCGTCGTCGCGCAAGCTCCCGATCACGAGCAGATGAGGTACGGACGCACGCGATGCAAGATATTCGAACACGCGCAACGTGCCGTCATCGCTCCAGTGCAGATCGTCGAAAAACAGCACGATGGTCTGTTCGGCCGACGCAAGTACGCGAAACAGGCTTGTCACCACACGGATCAAACGGTCCTTTTCCTCGGTGGACGTCAACTGCGGCAACGCGGGCTGGATCCCGACGATGCGCTCGAGTGCCGGCACGAAAGGCAGCAGGACGCGCCCCTGCCCGTCGAGTGCCGACTGCAAACGCGTTCTCCAACGTTCCAGTTCGACGTCGCTGGCGCCTAGTAGCGGGCGGATCAGGTATTCCAGCGCACGGGCAAGGCCGGCATACGGCACGCCTTGCATCGCCGGTTCGCACTTCGATATGGCGAGCCAGTGGCGCTCCGGGCTCAATCTCGACAGATGCCGGTTGGCAAGCGACGACTTGCCCGAGCCTGCGGCGCCGCGAAGCAACACGCATCGTGCAGCGCCGTGGTTCACATCGTCCGTCGCAACGGCCAACCTCTGCAGTTCACGGCCGCGTGCATAAAGTTTTCTGGATTGCGACAGCCGGCTCGCAATGTCATGAAGATTCAGCGGAAACCGGTCGACCGCTCCGTGTTGCCGCCATGTGCTCAGACATCGTTCGAGGTCTGCGCCGAGACTGGCCGCGCTGTAATAGCGTTCCTCGGGCGCTTTCTTCAGGAGTTTCCCGATGATCGCGCCGATCTGATGCGGTATCGATGGTCGACCGGCCCTGATGTTGATCGGCCATTGTGCCGTGTGTGCATGCGCCCATCCGATCGGGTCTTCGGCCGTGAATGGCGGCGTACCGGACAGAAGTTCGTAGAACGTGCAACCGAGCGCATAGAGGTCGGCGCGCGCATCGACGCTCGGATGGCTCATGCCCAATTGCTCAGGCGATAAATACGCAAACGCTTCGGGTTCGGCGGGAATGTGTGTACGTGTAGCCGATTTCGAGTCCTGGATCCGCTGCGCCGAGCCGAATCCGGTCAACCATGCGTGGCTGACGCCCGTGCGCCCGATTTCGACCAGCAGGTTGTCGGGGCTAATGCCCAGATGAATCAACCCGCAGGCATGCATTTGCGCGACCGCGGAGGCGATTGCCACCGCGAGCGGCAGGAACTGCTCCAGCGCCATCGGCACGCCGCACAGGTTTCTCAGCAACTGCCCGCCGGGGTCTCCAAGAAGGAGAGAAGGCTGATCTTCGTAACGTGTCGGCGAAAGCGGAAGGACCGCCCACTCGCCGTTCAGCTCAGAGCGCAGCGCGTACTCATGCCGGAAGGCTTCGACGTGTACGGTCGTGAACACCCCGGGCGAACCAACGGCGATCAGTCGCTTCGCGGCCCCCGCCGTCGCGCGATAGAGTGCGATGCGGCTATGGCGCACCAGCTGCTCGTCCATGTCATAGTGGCTGGCCATCGAAGACACCTCTGGGATTGAGGATGGTCCATTTATGCCGTGCGTCGTTCAGGAAAATCGATGCGTTGGCCGGCCGATCTACGACTCACTCGCGCTGTCGCCAAATATTTCAAATTTCTTACCAGAACGGCCAATTCAGTATGCGAATTGTAGCGCTCTTTGATATCAAGCCATGCGTAATGAGTACGCGGCAACACAGTGCACCCTGGTGAGGTCTGCGATCACGACGTCGCGCCTGCCGGCCGTGCGCGCACTGCGCGGCGGCCGGAAAAGTAATCGGCCAGCCACGCGGACGCCAGGCGCGGCAGCGCAACCTGTCAGTGGAGTTAGCGCCGGCTGGAGATCTACAGCCTGGCGGTGGTAGAGGTTCAGTGGGATTGCAAGCGATCTGCGCGAGCGGCAATCCGATGTCGCGCAGGCCGCATCGCGCGGCGGTGGCCTGCAGTGATCATCGCGCGCTGAAGCGGGAATGACGCGCGCCGGTCAAGATCGCAATCGACGCTTGATCGAAGCGATCGGTTTGAACCCGTTTTCGCGGTTAGCATCGTCGCATGGACAACCGCTTTTGCCTGCGCGCCGCGGCATACCGTCTGCCTTCACGCACACGGCTCGATCGGGCGATCCGCCTGACGCGAAATATCGTCGGAAAGAATCTTGTGGCTAGCACGCACACGAATGACATACCTCACTAGAAACGCGCGCGTATGCCCATCATGCCGACCACCTGGTTATTGGTCGATGAGGCGCCGCCCGAGTTATAGATAAACGCAGTGAAGTTGTGGCCGCTAACGTGCTGATATACGCCTTCGACATAAACATCCGTGCGTTTGGAAAGGCTATACACGGTCTGCAAGCCGAACTGATTCCACTTGGGCGACGAGCCGAAGGTCGACGTGTTGGTCACGTGGCCATTGGTGAACACGTATTCCGCGCCTAATGAGAGCTGCGGCATGATAGGGAATTTGGCGTTGAGCTCATAGTTGTCGAAGCGCACCGAGCCGCCCCGCGAGCCGAACGACGTCGATCCCAGGAACTGCGTGTGCGTATAGACGAAGCCTACCTTCCCTCCCCAGATTTCATAGTTCACACCGGCGCCGGCAATCCGCTGAACATCGGCGCCCAGCACGAAGCCGGCGGTGTTGTTCGCCTGCGATTCGTTGATATCGAGCGTGCCAGGGCTGTTAATCGTCGTGTTCTTCGTACCATCGAGCTGAAAATAGCCGATGCCTGCACTCAATGGACCGTTGCTATAGCCCAGCCCGACGCTGTATCCGCGGTTCACGGCAAAGTCTGTGCTGTTCGAGAACGCGTACTGCGCTTCGAATTTCAGCCCACGGTAGGCAGGGGTCACGTACTTTACCGTGTTGCTCAGGCGAAATGAGTGGATCATTTCGTCATTGTCAAATGGGTGCGCAAACGCCGAATCGCCAAAAGTAAGCGCAGTGGCCGACAGCGGAATCAGCGTATCGGTGAACGCGTCGTACTGACGACCCAACGACACCGTGCCGTACTCCTTACTGCCCAGACCGACATACGCCTGACGCCCAAACAGCCGGCCGTCCTGTGCCGATTTACCGTTATTGAGCGTGATGCCCCCTTCGAGCACGAAGATCGCGCTCAGGCCGCTGCCCAGATCTTCGTTGCCGCGCAGACCGAAGCGGCTGCCGTTGATGTTGCCGCTGCTCTGACGGATCAGCGATCCGGTACCAGCGTTATTGGTGTACTCCAGACCCGTATCGAGCAGGCCATACAGCGTCACGGAACTTTGAGCATGCGCAAACGGAACGGCGAACAGGCCTAAACAGGCTAGCGAATAGCGATGATGTTTCATTTGTCTCCTCTCTATATTGATTTATCGGATTCCAGCCTCCGATTCATTTCGCTTCCCATGCAAATCTTTAACACGACAAACCTTATGGATTGTCGGTCTGGATTTAAATCAATTGGATAGCGACGGTCACCGTAATATAGATTTCGATTCTGGAGACACGATATAAGGATGCCCTCTTTTGTCAAAATGCCATTCGCATACTGCCGTCAGAGCCCACCGTTCATCACTCCCGTTCCTTTATGAGATTGCACGGACCTCCAGGGCTGATTCTCTTGGCGGTCTTATTGGACAACCGCGATGAAGCGCTTCAGGTTATCTTCCTGTAACTCATCAGACGGCCGCTCTGATTCATACTTGCCAGACTGGAACTTCAATGACTGAGCGCGTGACCCTTTTCAAAGGCGGCGCCATCATAACGATGGACGGGCGCATGCCGAACCTGCCGATTGGCGACATCCTTGTCCGCGGCAAGCGAATCGAGGCGATCGCTCCTGATATTCAGGTTCACGGCGCCGATATCATCGACGCAACGGGCTGCATCCTTCTTCCCGGCTTTATCGATGCCCACCACCACGTATGGCTTGGGGTAATGCGCCGGCTGATGCCAGACTGTACCGATTTATTCGCGTACATTGACCTGGTAGCCGAGAAGATGGGCGCAGAATTCCGGCCGCACGATATGTACGTGAGCACCCGGCTGACCGCAGTTGCGGCGCTTGACGCCGGCATTACGACAATCGTCGACGCAGCGCACAATACGCGCAGCCCCGAACATAGCGATGCGTCCATCGATGCACTTCGGGATGCGGGCATTCGTGCGCTCCATCTGGTTGGCTCGCCGATGGACAAGCAGGGATGGAGTTCCCATCTTCCTCAGGACATCAGGCGACTAGCCGCAAAATGGAACCCCGGTGAAGGGCTTGTCAAAGTGGGGCTATTCGGCCATCTGAAGCTTGATCTGGACTGGTGGAAACTTGCACGGGAACTGGAGATTCCGCTGCTAACCGAACTGGTCGGGGATTTCAACCGGATTCCTGCCGAGTTGGCCGATCTTGACCTGATCGGCCCGAAAACCATCTTCAACCACTGCACGCGCATTCCAGCGGAAACGTGGAAGCTATTGGCGGACCGTGGCGCCAGCATCACGGTCAACCCGCGCTCAGACGTCATATTCGGATTCGACGATGACAGCTTCGCTTACCAGAAGGCCATCGATTACGGTTTCAAGCCAGCGCTCGGGATTGATGTCCAGACCACGTATGGCAGCGACATGTTCGGCGAAATGAGAGCACTGTTCCAACTGCAGCGTGCTGCAATGCGCTATCGTCAATTGCGCGGCGACGCCCGCGCGTCGACTGCGGTTACGGTCGAGGCAGTATTGCAGGCGGCAACCGTTAACGGGGCGGCCGTGGTGGGTCAGCAGAAGACAATCGGCACGCTAACGCCAGGCAAAGAAGCAGACCTCATCATGGTGCGTACAGATAGCATAGGGGTCTTCCCTGTAACCCATGCGATCGGCGCAATCGTGCATGCGGTCGAACGATCGGACGTCGACACGGTGATGGTCGCGGGCGCAATCCGCAAACGCGGAGGGCGATTGATTGACGTCGACGTGTCCCGGCTTGCGCGCGACGTCGAAGCATCGCGCGCAAGGCTCGCACAGGCCTGTGGCTACACGCCTGATCTTTTCGGATCGACGTGATGCGAAAAGGCACTCCCAATGCTCTGACGAACCGCGGCCTCGCCGCACCGATGTTTCCATGCCCCCATATTTCTCCAATTCAGCTAAGCTTCCGATAAGTTCAGTTTTTAGCGGGTTGCGCCGACTGCACCGGAATCTGAACCTTTTCACGCCTGATGGAGAAGCGGATTGATGGATACAGTGCCGAATGCAGCCGAGGTGCCGATGGTCTACGTCGTGGATGATGAGGAGTCTATGCGAGAGTCCTTGCGCCAGCTGCTACGATCCGCCGGTTTCACCGTTACGACCTTCGAGTGTGCCGAAGACTTTCTCGCCACACATGTGCCGGACACGCCTGCCTGCGCAATCATGGATGTCCGGCTAAAAGGCCAAAGCGGTCTTGTCTTGCAGCAGCGCCTGAGCGCTAGCCATAGACATCTGCCAGTAATCTTCATGACCGCTCATGGCGACGTCGAGATGTCAGTCAAGGCAATGAAGCGCGGCGCATTCGATTTCTTTGCCAAGCCATTTCGAGAACAGGACCTGCTTGATTCAGTATCGGAAGCGCTGGAAAAGAGCCACCAGCAACGTGAAAAAGTCCGGGCGTTAGAACGATTGGCCCGTTGCCACCAATCGCTCACGCCGCGCGAACGTGACGTAATGGCGTTGATCGTCGACGGCCAACGGAGCAGAGATATCGCTGAGAAGCTGGGTCTTAGCGAAGCCACCGTCAAGGTCCATCGTACTCAGGCAATGAAAAAGATGGAGTCGACGTCGATTGCCGAATTTGTCCTCAAAGGCCACCGGCTTGGGATTGATTCTGCTGTGCCTGCATTCGCCCAGGAAAAGCAGTCATCGAAGGGATGATGCCACGCCAGGCGGGACTCGCGAGGCGTGCGCATATTGGACACATTTAGTCTGAAGATGGGCGTCTATCCCACGCCCGCCGAACGATACTCATTGCGCCGGATGCGGCTTGTCGCTCTGTGGTGCTGTGGAGGTACCGCCGTCGGTGCGGGAACCTGATGCCGACGTACCTGAGGCCGCTGCGCCGTACGATGCCGCATCAACATCAGCTTTCCTTTTCGCGGCCGCCTCCTTATCCATTTCTCGCGCCGCCTTTGTCGCCACATAAACTGTGGACGGGTTCCATTCGGGGTCCGGATAGTGCACCTTGCTGAACGGAAACGTTCCGTTCATTTCGGCCTTGATCAGATCCGCGCGAACCTGCTCCCGTGTGAGCCCTGTGCTCTCTGCGGCCTGAACCGCCAACGATGAGAAGACCAGCGATGCGATGAACAGCCCCTGTGCTGCGCGTTTCATAAGTTTCCCCTTCTATTCAGGTAAGTGCCGCCGTCGGTAACGGCATGGCCCTAACCTTACGGGGATGTGAGATCTGCGTGAATTGCAGAACGGCTCATGAAAATGCTCGATCGGTGCTCGACGGTCAGCAGCCCAGGCCCTCATCCTTGTGTCAAGGCGCGGCAAATGCCTCCGTTTCCACGCAGGGAATCGCCGAAGCGGTTTCATCCATCACCTTGTACTGCCTGCCCGCGTGCCATCCGGATAACTATCCTTACCAGATGGACCAACGTGGGCGCCTCCATCTTTATCATCAGATCCTTGCGGTTCAGCTTGACCGTGTCGATACAGAGATTCAGTCTTGACGCGATCTCTCTTGTGGAGAGACCTTGAACGAGAAGATTCATCACCTCCCGTTGTCTTGTCGACAAGGAATCATATAAGGACACCAGCCCTTGCAGCGAACGTCGCGACTGGATCCGTTTCTCATCCAGATCCAGAGCGCCCTGCACGGCTTCGATCAACGTCTGCTCGCGGCATGGTTTCACGAGAAAGTCGAATGCCCCTGCCTTCATCGCACGCACTGACATTGCCACGTCGCCGTGACCGGTTATGAAAATGACCGGCACGGCGATACCCTGCGCGCGCATTTTCGACTGCATCGCAAATCCGCCGAGGCCTCGCAGACGCACATCTAGCAACAGACACGACGGAACGTCTGGCATATCACTAGCCAAAAAGGCCTCTCCGGACGTAAACGTTCGAGCTCGAAGACCCGTGGACTCAAAAAGCGAGCGGAACGCTTCACAGATACCAGTATCGTCATCAACGATATACACGATGCTGCCAGCTGGGTTCGCTTCAGGCTCCGATGAACGTGTCTCACACGTAACATCGTTCGCCGGTGCCTCATTCAAAAGATCCGGAAGCGGATTTAGATTGACCATGACATACCACCCAACAAAAGAGATCCCGATAGCGTGATTCAGACGCTATGTACCGCGATGCAGCCGGCTGCGCGCACGCCAATGTTTGACCGGCGGGAAAAGTCACATATCTGTTTGTAAATATGGCGACCAGCAGGAACCAATCTGGCGTCCGAGCTTAGCAAGCGGGCGCTTTCGTTGATGTCACGCAATGTGCAACATTTGGTATAAACCAAGCATCGAATCGAACTGTCTTGATAGAGTTTCATCTTCGAGCGTCAACGGCAACCATGGTGGACCATGAGGCAATACAGTGCGGACCTTGTTTCAAGGGCACATATGCATTGCGACGGCGTAACCGTCGAATTGGTGCAACGTCGGCTCGATGGAGCACCGGCAAGTCTCCATGTATGGCTACCACATCACACGCTCTATGCCGAACTCAGCGGCGGCTTCCTGTATGAACGGGAAGTCGCCGGGCTTGGTCGAAAATGTTTTGTCAGCGAGCCTCAGCTCATGTCTTTTCGACCGGCGGGATCCGAAGTCCTCGGCACAACGACCGGTTCAGGCATCGTCACTTACGGGGTAATTTCTATCGATCCTCTAAGCAGCGACCTGCAAGATTGCTTCGCGGAGTTGCCAACAACATTCCGTTCATTCACAGGCTTGCGAAATCCTCGACTCTGGGCTGAGTTGACGCCGCTATTGGCCGAATGCGTCGCCTACTCGCCGCCACCTCGGCCACTCGCGCACCTGTATGTACACGGACGTGTGATTGCGTTGCTTGCTTTGCTTGCAGACGAGGCGTGTGGGGGACAGCCCGGCAACGGCCCGGATCGCCGGATCAGGGACGCGATCGAATGGATTGGAAAAAACCTCACCCGTGAGTTCACGATCAACGAACTTGCCTCTGTTGCGAATCTCAGTGCCTCCCAACTGGTCAGACTGTTTCGCAAGTCGCTAGGGGTGACCCCGACGGCTTATGTGTCGAATCGGCGTCTTCGTGAAGCACAACGGCTGCTGGCCGGTTCGGATTGGACAATCACGCAAATTGCCGCACACCTCGGTTACGTGGATCAAAGTCACTTCACACGCCGATTCAAAACCCACACAGGGCTTACACCGGCTGCCTACAGACGCGCTCGCGCATCCGGTTGAGTGGATTGCCACGCCGAAACGACGGCGCAGGCCCGGGGAGAGACGTACGCATCACCGCGGGTAAGGGGCATTTCGTGAACTGATCCGAACGAGCAGGTATTTGATTCTTCCGGGTTGTCGGATAACGCACCGCGTAACTTAAAGTACGTTCGTGCCCTCGATGACGACGGGGCTCGCAAATGTGATGGCACGACATGGTGGTCACCCATGAACTGCCGCGCTTCATACGCATAACTCAACCGTTGGACGTACAAGCTATGAAAAACCGATTTACCCCTGGCATTTCTGCAGTCGCAGTCACGGTCATTTCTCTGTTTGCGGGGATGGCCACGCCGGCACAGGCTGCCGGACTCACGCGCGCAGAGGTCCGTGCCGAGCTCGCGCAACTACGTGCAGCAGGTTATGACCAGTCGGTCGGCGAAGATGTGCACTACCCGGATGCCGTGCAGCGCGCGCAGGCACGCGTGAATGCATCTCGCGCGATGACGGCGACAGCGACAGCGCCCGCGAGCGGCAACACAAGTTATGGCGGCAGTGTCGACGGCACATCGGTGTCGAGTCCTGTGCGGGTTGCGCCACACCTGGATAACGATGGCATGAAGCCCATTTACTTCGGTCAGTAAGCCTCGCGATCCGGCGAAGTTTGAGTTGCCGGGATGGCGAGCATGACTCGCCCACTGTCAAAAACAGTGCGGGACGTCCGGGATGAACATCATCGGTACGACGAGAGCGCAAAGCCAAAGCAAGCCGCAGCTGCGTTTCGTTGAGGTATGTCGATGGCACGCCCGGACGCCCCCGGCTCGTTTGCCGGCACGTGCGTTTGTGTTGTATCGTGTGCGAATACAACGCGCGTGGGAGGACAAGGCCATGAGCACCAGCACCTCGGTTTCCGACATCGTCCGCCGCGCCTACGTTGCATACGAGGCGAAAGATCGCGTAGCACTGCAGTCGCTGCTGGCAGATCAGTTTACGTTCACCAGCCCGCAGGACGATCGGATCGACCAGCACACGTATTTCGAGCGCTGCTGGCCAGCTAGCGAAAGTGTCGAATATTTGCGCATCGAGAAGTTGTTCGAGCAAGGCAACGAGGTCTTCGTTCGCTACGCGTGCAGACGGACTGGCAGCGCACCCTATCGCAATGCCGAATTATTTCGAATCGAGAACGGCAAGATCGTCGAAGTACAGGTATTTTCCGGTTTTACCGTCGACGATTTACCGGCCTGACGAAGCACACTGGCTCACCGAAAAGCGCTATATGTCATTCACAATGGCCGATCTTCGTTGCGTTCATCTGTCGCGTATGCCCGCCATGCTTTGAAGGTCGAACGCGTAGCTCATACCCTGTCGTTCGCGGCGCCTGACAACCAGCGTGCCGCCGTGTGCCTCGATAATCGAATGACAGATCAAAAGTTCCATTCCCCATTCGCAACCTATGAGAGCCTGCGTCGGGTCTCGTCCATCGAGTATTCCTGCTGCAATATGAGGCCCTGTGTCGATTATTTCGATACATACGCGTTGCGTGCCGCATCCCTTCGCGGTCACCGTCAACTCGCGGGGCCCGGCAGTCGTGCGCATCGCCTCGATACAGCTGGTCATCAGGTTGAGCAGGACCTGCTGAAGCCGCAACCGATCACCATTCATCGATGGCAGCGCCTCCTCCATCGATACGCTCAGAATGATGTTCTCGCTCTCCAGTTCATCGCTCAGCAACTGCACGACCTGGCCAATACATTCGGCTACTGACAAATTTTTCGACCAGGTCGGCGGTCGCACGAGCGAAGCACTAATTCGATTGACGATTTCGTCCGATCGGATCGCATTCTCAACAATGCGGTTCAACGCGCTTCGCACCTCAGCAAGGTTCGGCGGATCTACCGCAAGCCAGCGCGAACCCGCATTGGCTGATGTCAGCATCGCGGAGATGGGTTGCCTGATTTCGTGAGAGACATGCGCCATCAATCTTTCGAAGGTCGACGCCCGGTTTGCCCGCGTAATTTCCGTCCGAATGCCGCGTAGTTTGGCGTTGCCCTCGCCGTGCTTTCGATTCTTCATCCCTGTCCCATTCGTTTCCAATGAAAGGTCAAAGGACACTTTAAGTTCCAGGTGCGCCCGCAGCAATGGCAAGCAGACTTAAAAAACTGCTCATTCGGATCATCATCAGAGCCTACATCAGGCTATCCACCCACCGTCGACCGTCAGGCTTTCCCCGGTTGTGTAGCCCGCTTCAGGACTCGCAAGATAGGCCACGGCGGCGGCAATTTCTTCCGGCTTGCCGAAGCGACCCACGCTCGCCAGCTTCGTCATCGTTTCGTGATCTTGAGTGCCGGGCTGCGGAGCGAGTTCGGTGTCGATCGGACCTGGCTGTACGGCATTGACGGTCACACCATGCTTGCCGAGCTCACGTGACAGGCCACGCGTAAAGCCGCGAATGGCAAACTTCGACGCGATGTAAAGCGTCACGCCGGGCAGCGGCGCTGCCTCGCCAAAGGCGGAGCCCACGTTGATGATGCGGCCCCAGCCCGTCGTGACCATCCGCGCGGCGGCATCTTTCGCGAGTTCGATCGGAGCGCGTACATTCAGATTGAAGTGCGTGTCGTACGACGTCTCCGACGAATCGAGGAATGGGCCATATTCAACGGTGCCCGCATTGTTGACGAGGATATCGAGTCGCCCATCAAAGCGGCCGCCGAACGCACCATTTAGCGAATTGACGAGCGTCTTCACCCCTTCCGGTTGCGCCAGATTCGCGCCGACGGTTTCCGCTTCCCCGCCCGCATCGCGGATCGCCTTGGCCACTGCGTCGGCACGCGCCGGGCTGGACGCGTAATGAACGATCACGGATGCGCCATCGCGCGCGAGACGTGCCGCGATGGCAGCGCCGATGCCGCGGGAAGCGCCGGTCACGAGCGCGATTTTGCCTTTGAGAGCCTGGGTCATCATTTACCTCGATAGAAAGTGGCGATGGCGCTGCCGGCTCAACGAGAGTCCGGAGTGCCGCATCTGTACCGATGTGCTTGCACACGGGTCGATGTGCATCGTCCTCCCAGGAGGAAATGGAGGGTAGCTGTCGGCGAGGAATAGCACTTATTCCCGCTCGGATGAGGCATTAACGCATTCCGGTACGCACGGACGCATCGCCACGTTCGGTGTTGTCGATCAAGATCGCGTAATACGCATGCGCTTTGGCCTGATCGCCAATCAGCGTTGCCGCCTGGCCGGCTCCATAGATGGCGCGAAAGCGGTTAGGTTCCTTTGTCAATTCTTTCTCGAACTCATCCAACGCTTCATCCGACCGATGCAACACGAGCAGCATCTCGGCCAGCGACTCGCGCGCGGGCTTCAGCGATCCTGGTGCGACCGCTGCCTTCTCGGTCGCGTCCTCTCTTTCAGCCGCATCGCGCAACAGCCTCAGTGCCGCGTCGGATCTCCCTTCGTCCAATGCGATCCATGCGTCGATCTGCAGTTGCTGGATCATCACCTGCCCGGCCCAATACGCATCGTTGCCAGCTGCCAGTTTGTCGCGCAGCACACCCAGTTGCGCGGCATCACGCCGCGCAGCGGCGAGATGTCCGCTGCGTGCTGCACCCAACCCGCGCGCGAAATACGTGACGGCGTCGACCCAGGGGTACGGCGTCGGGTGTACCTGCAAGGAAGCGGCTTCACGCCACGCATTGCGTTCGATCGCAAAGTGTGCGGGAATCGCGGCCATCGCGTAGTACCCTGCCGATGGCGGCGCTGCGTTGCCGGGCGAATTGACGGGAATACGGGCACCGAGCGGTGCAATGCGCTTCACGACAGCGCTGGCGGCTTCATCCTGCCCGGTCTGCAGATAGGCGTACACCATGTAGTCCAGCGCGTGCAACTGCTCGGCCGCGGCGTTCGCATCCGTACTGGCGACAGCAGCCGACCGGAGGTTCGTATCGATCGACTCCTGCCACAGCCCGAGCCGCGTGAACGTATGTGAGGGCATGTGCAGCGCATGAGCCGCAGCTGGCGCGATCTGCGCATACTGACGCGCGGCGACGAGCGCGCGCGATGCGAGTTGCGGCGTGTCGTAGTTGTGGATCAGGTAGTGCGCAAGGCCCGGGTGGTCCGGGTGTCGCGCGAATTCCCGCTCGAGGATGGCGCCCGCCTTCAGGCGCTGCGCGAACGTCTTGTCGGCGGGATCCACATCCTGATCGATGGCGAGCGCGTAAAAGATCTGCGCCTCGATGTCGTCCGGCCAGGCTGCGCTGAGGCGGGCCATTGCGTCTTCATACGCAAGCGTGCGGTCTCGTTCGCTCACGCTGGCTGCGTCGTCATACAGTTGCTTCACGGCCATCACATAGTCCCGCTCGCGCTCGGTCTTGAAGCCCGACGCTTCTGCGCGAGCCACCGCCGCGGTGCCGGCGGCCAGCGCCTGAGACGATCGGCCGCTGACGAACGGGTTGCTCCACTGGCTCATTGCGATGCCCCAGTCCGCCATCACGCATGATGGATCTTGTCGCAGCACCTCGTCGAACGCATTGATCGATGCCGAGAACCAGAACGAGTGCAGCAACGCGACACCGCGATCGAATGTCGCTGCGACCGACGCATCGCACGACGTGTCGAAATGAACGCTGCCGAGCGTGCTGTCCGTGTCGGGTTGACCGGCGGCCACGGAATCGGCGGCGGGCGACAACGCCATCGCGATCACCGCGAGGGCCGACACCACCACCAGACGGACACGCATGAGCACGGTTGCTGCAGGTTTCACGATGATGTCCGTTGATTGCATGGCGCGTTCGTTAGAGGTGGAAGCGGACTGCGCAGCGCATGACAGAGCTTCTTGAGGTTGAGATCCACCTCGAGCATCGGGCTTCCTGTGGCAGGAAGGTCAAGCACTCACTCGCATGCTGGCGCGAGATTGTGAATTCAGCAGAATGATCGAAGGCATCGACGTTGCGCTTCACATCGGCCTATCGCCAATACCGAAAGATTGACCATTGGGCAACGTGGTGGTTAGTAAAAGATGTTGATCTGAATGAGCATCTCTTTGAGACGATCGATGTCCAGGTAGCAACGCGCCGTTTGCTAGATTGAATTAACGAATCGTCGATGACGGACGAAAAAAGCAGAACAAAAATCGCAAGCGAACCCAGCAAGAACCCACTTTCCGTGCGTGTCTTTGTGATCGATTCGTGATCGATTCGTGATCCGAATAACCCTATAGATCGATAAGAAAACAAGCCAGACCATTTTCTTTTCGTCCAGTCTCCGTGCGGATAAGAGCGCCGCCACGGTGATTGCTCAATGCACGCTCAAACAGACGGCGATCGGCTGCGTCGATACTTCAGCCCAGCTATGGAGAGACGAATCATGAACAAGGCAATCAGCACATTGATCGCGGCTAGCGCGGCACTTGCGCTGTCGGGCGGCGCTTATGCGCAGGTCAACGACACACTGGCAACTCCGACCATCGTGTCGGCAACCGCCCATGCAACCAGCGGCTACGGCACGCCTGGCATCGGCAACCAGGACGGCGGCGTGAGCACCGGTGCGCCGAACTCGCGCCTACAGAAGAACGCGACCGATAGCTCGACCTCCGGCGTCGTCGCTTATGGCGTCAACAACACGCTGGCGAGGCCAAGCGTAGTGTCGCCGGTCGCCCGAAAATAATCGCAGCCGCTGCATACGCCAGTTGACGCGCCGGGCGCATTTGCGCGGACGAACTCGCCGCAGGCATTTTCCAGCGATGCGATCGCGTCACCGGCTCAGCTTCAATATCACCGTACACGTCGTGCCCATGGCCAGATGCACGCCACTGGGCACACGATCCAGATGAATCCGCACCGGCACGCGTTGCGCGAGTCGTACCCACGTGAAAACAGGATCGACATTCGCAAGCAGATTGCCTGTTCCACTCGGATTGTCGCGATCGACGATCGCACTCGCGATGCTGTCGACATGACCGTCCAGTTCGATGTCGCCGCTCATCAAACGGATAGTCGCCTTGTCTCCGACCCGAACGCCCTGAATTTTGGTCTCCTCGAAGTAGCCATACACCCAGAAGGAATTCGAATCGACCAGCGCCATGCGCGCGACACCGGCATGCGCGAAGTCTCCAGGATAAAGATCCAGATTGGCGATGTAACCGTCTGTCGGCGCACGCGCTTCGCTGCGCACCATATCGAGCTGGGCAATCTGCTGGCGCACGACAGCTTGCTGCAGATTGGCCCTGGCGGCGGCAAAGGCCGCATTGGCCGAATCAAGCACCGCGTACGACTGCTCTGCCTGAAGAGAATAATCAGAGCGGCTCTCCTCCGACACCACATCGCCGGACAAGCTCTTGCGTCGGGTCGCCTGATCGCGCCGCATCCGGTAGTCTGCGTTGCTGGCAGCAAGCTGCGCGCTGGCCTGCTTCTGCTGTGCCAGCGCTCGCGCCACATCTGCGTTGGCCTGGTCCAGCGCGTATCTGAAGCGGTCCGGGTCCAGCACGAAAAGCACGTCCCCCTTGTGCACCAGCTGGTTATCCCTGACACGAACCTCCTTGACGAGACCCGACACGTCGGTCGAAATATTGATGACGTTGGCGCGAAGTCTGCCGTCGCGGGTCCACGGCGCGTACATGTAGCGTTGCCAGATCTCGTGGACGAGCAGCAGCGCAACAATCAGTATCGCTGTCGTAATGGCAATTCGAATGACCAGAATCCTGTTTATGTTCATCGGTCTTCTTTGCCTCCCACCGTGCAGCGCGGCATAGGGCTATCTGTGAACCAGCAGCGCGGCGCTACAAAATAGCACCGCAAACAGGCCGATCCGCAACAGCCCGGGATGCCACGCAAACCGGTAAGCGCCGCATCGGGCGAGAATCAGATCCACCACCACAAAGACGGCCGCACACGCAACCAGCACGGGCAGCAAGGTGGGCGCCAAAAAGCCGAAGATTTCAATCTCGACGGACATGATCTCCTCCATGCATGACGTCCGGCGTCTCGACGACAGCCAGGCCGCCGCCCAGGTCCTTCATCAACAGCGTCCACTCGTCGACGCGACGTGCCTGTACCAGCACCAGATCTCGCTCCTGCTGCAGCATGACTTTCTGGGCAATCAGCACGTCGAGGTATTCCGTGATCCCGCCCACGTACGCGCGTTGCGATAGCTCGTAGGACTGCCTTGACGCGGTTACCGCATCCTGCACGGCGACCTGTTGTGTGGCCAGAGACTGCAGCGATGTCACCTGCTGTGCGACGCTTTGCATCGCCGACAGCACGGCATCGTTGTAGGTCAGCACGGCTTCGTCGTAATTCGCGGTTGCCACACCGTAGTTCCCGCGTCGACGGCCCGCGTCGAAGATCGGCAGGGAGATCGCGACGCCGACGCTGTGCCCT
This sequence comes from Paraburkholderia jirisanensis, assembly GCF_054782355.1. Taxonomy (NCBI): domain Bacteria; kingdom Pseudomonadati; phylum Pseudomonadota; class Betaproteobacteria; order Burkholderiales; family Burkholderiaceae; genus Paraburkholderia; species Paraburkholderia jirisanensis. Next base: position 470,387 of record NZ_BAAGSQ010000025.1, read on the forward strand.
ACCGCATCGCTGTTTATAAAATTAAGGAAGCCGCCGAACTGCGCCGTCGAAGCGAGCGATGCAGTAGCAAGGAGATCGATGTTCGGATAGAAGTCGGCGCGCGCCGCATCGATCGCCTTCGCCGCCGCTTCCGCACGCCAGCGTTTCGCTACCACATCGGGACGATGGCCAATCAGTTCGGCTGGCAGCGACGTCGGTAGTTCGGCGTTCATCTGACCCGGGGGTTTCGGACGTGTCAGCGAATCGCCGAAACCCGGTCCTTCACCTACCAGATAGGCAAGCTGCAAGCGCGCAAGCGCGATCTCGTTGCGTGTGCGTATCAGGTCGGCGAGGCCACCGGTGTACTGTGCGCTCGCCTGGCTCAGTTCGATACTGCTCGCGATGCCTGCACCGCGACGTTTGGTGGCTATTTCGACGTTGTGCTTCTCGTCATCGCTGATGGTCTGGTAGACATCGAGCAACGCATATTGCGCCGCCAGCTGATTGTAGATACGCGCGACACTGGCCCGAAGCTCGATGGTGGCGAACTGGGTGTCGGCCACCGATGCCTGAACCACATCAAGCGCGCCGGCCGCGGTCGCGCGATTCTTCCCCCACAGATCGAGGTCGTAATACAGGTCGATTGCGGCCGAATTGCGCCACACCGTCGTACCACCCGGCGGTGACGGCGAGGCGTAGCGCGGAAAACGCGTACGCGCGAATCCCGCGCCGCCGTCCACCTCCGGCATTTCGTTCGCATACAGCGCCCGTGCATGCCAGATCGCCGCGGTAAGACGCGATTGCACGACAGCAAGCGACGGGCTGCCGGCAACCGCACGTTCCATCAACTGATCGAGTTGCGGGTCGTTCCAACGCTCCCACCACCGGCTGGTTGGCCAGCCCGCCGTACCCGCTGCCTGCCGCATCTGCTCGCCGGAGTCGAGCTTCGCTGCATCGATGAATGACGCTTCCGGCCTGATCCCTCCACCATTGATGCAACCCGACAGCGACACAATGCAGGCCGTCAACGCGACGCAGCCGCGATACGAACGCGAACGGACAGAGTGGGCTGTCATTGCCGGGTCGGCTTGCGTTCATCGCTCGCCGCGAGATGGTCCATCAGCGCGAGCTTCACGGAGAACAGGCCTGCCGTCATCCGGAAGATCGCCAGTTCGCGTTTTGGACTTTGCGGATCGGTCTGTTCGTCATGCTCGTCCTGCTCGAGCACGGCAAGTGCTGCATCGGTGGCCTTCACGGCTGCATCGCCTGCTTCGTTGCTCATCCGTTTTGCCATTGCGGCCACTGCATCGAGCCATGCCTGTTCCACCGGTGCCCAGTTGTGCGGCATGAGGTCCGAATAGAGCTCGCTATAGTGACGGACCTGCAGTAGCGTCGAAGCGATCCAGAACGACCCGAATGCCCAGTTTCTGGCTTCCTCACGATAGTGCGCGCTCAGGTTGGGCACGCTGACAAGCCGCAGAATCAGGTCGCGCATCGACAGGCCGATTTGCGCGGAAATGTTCGGCTCGATCCGTCCCGCCGCGGCATGCAGCAACAGTTCCTGCATCCGCTTGGTCAGGCGCTCAGCCGTCAATCTGCCCTCGTGAGGGAAAATCAGAAGAAATGAAGCGACCACGACCGCGATACCGAATAGCAGCGCAAAGCACCGGTCCAGAAGAAGCGGCGGATCGTAGACCGATGGGTTGGCAATATTCAGGATGGTTGCGAAGTACAGATTGAATGCTAGCCCCGTCGGCGCGAAACGCCGAAACGAGATGATGTAGCCACCGATAAATACCGTGGCCCCGACGCCCAACGCCAGCAGTTCGACTTCCGAAAAAAGCGGCAGGTACAGAAAAGTCACGATGAAACCTGCGACAGACGCCATCGCGCAACCGACCAGCGACTGGACACTCGCATTGGTCGGTGTCGGACTCAGCGAAGACAGACCGCTTGCGATACCGGCGGAAATCAGCGCGGTAAAACCGTTGGTCCAGCCTGACAGCACCCATGCGATGCCGACAAAACCCATCGCGCAAGCCGCGCGAATCCCGGCAATCAGCGCAGTGGACGGACTGGACCTGAGCTGATACACACGCATGAACGAAATGGCCTTGAAGATCGACTGCGTCAAGTGCGCGCCTTTCGTGACAGAAGCGACTCGCGATGCACTGCAGAACCGGCGCAGCGAAGAAACCGCCGCATAGATCTCCGAACCCGCCATTGCGAGCGCCGCGGTCTCCTGTGGATCCTTGCCGGGCCGCAATGCGCGTGCACGATTGATCAAGCGAGGAAGTTCGTATTCCAGTGCATGCAGTTCGTCGCGCAAGGATTCGATCGCGTCGTCGCTACGCAGGCCGGTTTGTTCGGCTCTCGACAGGATGCCGATCAGGCGGGTAAACAGCCGATCGACCCACTCCCGGCACGTGGGTCCTGCCTGCGCGGCCCCTTCCCTTGCGCGGCAGATGGCGTGAATTCGCGTCAGCGCATCGATAAAGGCGGATTCGAGCCGAAACAGCGCTTCGTGCCTAAGACGCATTTCAGGCTCTTCAAACATGGCCGCGGTTCGAAGCTGCTCGAGCGTCATGCTGTCCGTCACAAGACCGAGGTAGCGGCTCATCGGTTCCGTGGGCGAACTCCCGAGCGCGGCGATCTTCAATCCTTGCAACAACCTGGCAAGCGCATTCTGCCTCCAGCCCGCAAGGGCCGGCGTGACCCGTTGCGGCAGCAAGACTGCGCTGATCAGACTGCCGCTCGCGACACCGATCAGCACCTCGCTGACCGTGTAGATGACATTGGTCGCGACGTCATAAGGATTGGACCACTCAGGGACAGTCACGATGCTCGCGGCGTAGCCAGACAATACGAATCCGTAGGACTGGAAGTTCCGGTAGTACGAGGCTCCGGCCACAAACAGACCGACCCATAGCGCGAGGCCAGCAAGAAATAGTGGCGGCTGTTGCGCGAACATACACATCAGGACAAGACCCGCGACGCCGCCGAAGCAGATGCCTAACGCACGATAAAACGCGCGCGCGATCACCATGCCGCTTTGCTGATGCAGCATCACGATCACAGCGGAGACCATCGCCGTGCCTGGCGCCCGCAGTTCGAGCCGCATACAGATCAGCATGCAAAGTACGGCGGCAACGGCCGTTTTCAGCCCATGCAGAAGACGCGGGACCTCATCGTTGCGATAGGCAGCGAACCCTTGACGCAGATCACTCAGTACCATTGTGCGGCCCCGTTTGATATTTCAAACGCTCGCCAATCGGCAGCCGTTGCACAGGTGTGCGACGGCCATCTGATCTGAGCCTCGTCGACTGAACGTAACGCCAACGTGAAACCGACCGTATCAATATCGCACGGGAAATTTCAGAAAATATTGCGCTTGACTGCCGGTTGAGGACTCTGCCGGCGCAAAGAGTGATGCCGTTAGAGCGGTGCAGAGACCGGCTCTGATTGGCCTATGGACTCCGGCCTGGCGCTCGCTGGCTGTTGTGCGGTTAGCCGACCCGCGACCCCGATACGATCGACGTGAGCCGAACGAGCATGAAATTGAACCGCGCGAACTTCAAGCTGTGCGCCGCGGTTACTTAAATTCTACTCATGCCGTCGCCGATGGCACTCACAACAAGGAACGCATCATGTCACGTCTTGCCTCGATCCAGCCCGAAGCCGCCACGGGCGAAACTGCTGAACTGTTCGCCGCCATCAAGAAGTCCATCGGCCGCGTACCCAACTCCTTTGCCATGATGGGCACGCACGCGCCGGCAGCGCTCGCCGCCATTCTCGCCGCCGACCGGGTACTGTTCAAGGGCAGCCTGCCGCGCGCCGATCAGGAAACGGTCAAGCTGATCGTCAGCGAACTGGGCGGGTGCGATTACTGTGTCGCCGGTCATTCGGTGGTTGGCAAGATGGCCGGCCTGACGCCGGACATCATGCGTAAAATCCGCGCGGGCGACCCAACCGGCGACGCCAGACGCGATGCACTGGTGCGCTTCGTACGCGTGCTGATCAAGACCAGCGGTACCGTCGACGCAGCAGAAGTCGATCTCGTGCGCAACGCAGGCTACACAGAACGACAGCTCATCGAAATCGCACTGGCAATCGCCACCATCACGTTCACCAATCTGGCAAACCGGATCAATGACACTGTGATCGATTTTCCTGCCGTCGAGTGACCGCTTATATCCGGTACTGCCCGTCGAATACGATTCGTTCGTCGAACTGAAGCGTGCCGGAATCGAAGATCAGATCCAGGTGGTGGCTGCCCTTGGCGCCGCCACCGAGACCGAGATGCAGGCCGCAGTGGCGTTCGTCGAAACCGGCGTTGCGTCCACCAATCTGATCGAAGTGGCGATCGGCTCCGCGTGAGCCTCTGGAGCCGCCGTGCAAAACCGGCTAGAAGCGGATCGTCCGCCCGGCACCGTATAATCGCAGCAACGCTAACCAGTGGATATTCGGTAGCGGAGATTACACGTTGTCGCGAAATGCACGCGATAAAGCTGTCAGGCGTTCGTTGACAGACTCGAAGGCTCAATACCCATGTCATTTTTCGGAATCGGTCTACACGTTATCGTGGCGCTTGGTTTTGCCGTGCATGCGATCCGCACCCGGCAAAATCTTTACTGGATTTTTATACTTTTTGTTTTTCCGCTGCTCGGTAGCCTCGTCTATTTCTTTGCGGTGCTGTTGCCGAGCTTGCGCCAGTCGCGCGGCGGGTATGCGGCCGCGCGGGCCATTTCACAACTGGTCGATCCCGATCGCGCGCTGCGCGAGGCGCGCGTCGAATTCGATCGCGCGCCCACGGTTCAGCACCGCATGCGGCTCGGCGCGGCATTGCTGGCGGCCGGCAAGCCCGCCGAAGCGCTCGAGCAGTATCAGCAGGCCGCCAGCGGTCCATTCGCCGACGATCCTGGCCTGTTGCTCGGTTTGGCGCGCGCGCAGTTTGCCGTGGGTCAACACCCGGCCGCCGAGGCCACCTTGACGCGTCTTTTCAGCGCCCAGCCGCAAGCTCGCGATCAGGCCGAGCCCGCGTTGCTGTATGCGCGGACACTCGCTGCCTGCGGAGCGGCGAATACGCGCGCGGCGTTCGAGCGGGCGCTGAAGTGCGCCAGCGACGCTGCGCCGCGCTGCCTCTTTGCCGACTGGCTCGCGCAACAAGCGGATCAGCAAGACCGTCAGCGCGCCTACAGCCTGTACGCGGAGATCGTGCACGATGCGAAACACTGGCCGCGTCACGCGAGGGATCACAACCGCGAATGGCTGCAGCGTGCCCAGTCGGCATCCGGTTCGATGGCGTCGCGCTGAGCCGGTCCGGATTCGGTCTCGTATCCCGGCGACATGCCAGCAAACCGTTCCCCGCTAGCGCCGGCAGACGCCGTGCGATACCTCCGCTTCGGGCAACCGGAAATCGAAATGCTTCATGCGCGTTTTTACGCGCATCGCTTTGCTTCGCATGCGCACGACACGTGGGCCATCGGCGCCGTGCTACGCGGTGCGAAGGACACCTCGGCGCATGCCGGCAGACCGATGCAGGTCGCGCAGGGCGAGCTCTATTCGCTCGCACCGGACACCGCGCATGCCGGCCGTACGATCAGTCCCGACAGCTGCGAGTACGTGATGATCTACGTGCCCGACACCGAATGGCGCACCCAATGCGCGCTGCACGGGGTAGCGCCGCACGCGCTCGAGGCACCGCTGCGCGCGCGCCGGCTGGTTACCGAATTCGCGCACTTTGCCGCGCTGTCGTTCCGGCATCCACAGGCGCTGCAGGCCTATGTCGGCGAATGGACACTGTTTTGCGAGCGTGTGCTGGGCGCGCTGAGCCACTCTGGCGACGCACCGGCCACGTCGGTTGCCCCCGTCGCGGACGCGCGCCTGAAGCGCATCAGCGACTATCTGCATGCGTACGCCAGTCGCAACATATCGCTCGACGAACTCGCCACCGAAGCGTCGCTTTCGGTATCCGAGCTGTGTCGGCGTTTCTCTGCCGCGTATGGGTTGAGTCCGCATCGCTACCAGCTGGTGCTGCGCCTTGGCGCCGCAAAACGCATGCTGCTGGATGGCATCGCGCCGTCGGACGTCGCGCTTGCCAGCGGCTTTGCGGACCAGAGCCATCTCGGGCGTCACTTCAAGGCAATGTTCGGCATCACGCCGGGCAGCCTCGCCGGCACGCGCGGCCGCGCAAGAACGTTCTAGATCGCGCTGGCGGCAGCGCATACAGTGCGTCTGGTCTTCACTTCAGCGGTGTTCCTGCCATGCTCACTCCATCGCGCGCAGCGATTCCCGACATCGTCGCGTGGCAACGCACGCATGATGCGCAGGCCGTCGGCCTGATTCTTCATATCCAGAACGTCGAAGCGAAACTGGCCATCGCGCTGGAAGACCAGCCCGATCTGCTCGACATCGAGCGCAATTACGTGGCAACCGGCGGCGGTTTCTGGGTAGCGCTCGACGCGCATGGGAACGTAATCGGCACCATTGGTTTGCAGCTCAAAACTGCGCAGATCGCGGTGATGAAGAAGTTTTTCGTGGCCGCCGCGTGGCGAGGCGCCGGCAAGGGCTGCGCGTCGCGGCTGTTCGACGCGCTGCGAGCCCACGCCGAACGACGCGGCATCACGACGATCGTGCTGGACACGCCGTCGGTATCGACCCGCTCGCACCAGTTTTACAAGCGGCAAGGGTTCCGGCAGATCACGGCGGCCGAGCTGCCGGTACGGTACGACTACCCGGAGCGCGATTCGCTGCTATTCCGGCTCGACCTGCGGTAGGCCGGCCCGGCGCGCAGCGCAGCGGAAAACGTCGCGCAAAGCGCGCGCCGCGATACCCGACCACCGTTAGGCATACCGATTGCGCTACCTCAGGGGCCAACCGTTCCTAAGGAGGACATGATGAGCACACTAGACCCGCAACGCGCATCCGGCTCGGGCGCACAGATCACAGGTGGTGGAGTGGGCGAAGGCCCGGGGCCCGATGTGATGGCCGCGGCAACGCTGGACGGCGACAAGGTGATTTCCGCCGACGGCGAACATGTCGGCAAGATTTCCGACATCATGCTGGACGTACGCGGTGGCCGCATCGCGTACGCGGTGTTGTCCGAAGGCGGATTCCTCGGCATGGGCTCGACGCTGCATGCGATTCCATGGAGCGCGCTGACGCTCGATACCGCGGAAAAATGCTTCCGTGTCGATATAGAAGCGCAGCGCATCAAGGACGATCCGGGTTTCGACAAGGACCACTGGCCGTCGATGGCGGATTCGGCATGGGGCACGCAGTTGCATGAGTACTATCACCGCCCTCCGTACTGGAATGCCAACACGACGCAGGCGATTCGCTCCGGCAGCGACGTGCAAGGGCTGTAGGTCGCACCTTGCGCTGCATCGCAACGCGTGCGCGCATTGACTGCGCGTACGCCCGCCCTGCTCCACGCACGGCGGCGCCGCGGCATCCACCGCGGCGCGCCGCATCAGCCCCCCTGTGGCGGCTTGCAACCCTCTCTTAACGCGTCGACCAGTTCCATCAGGGCCACCGGCTTCACGAAGTGCCGTTCAAAGCCCGCCGCGAACGAGCGTTTCAGATCCTCGACCTGACCGTACCCACTCAGCGCGAAAAGCCGCAGCCCTGCCTGTTCCGACTGCGCGCGAAGCGTCACCGCCAACTCGTACCCATCCATCCCCGGCAAACCGATATCCAGGACCGCCACTTCGGGTCGAAACTGTGCAGCGATATCCAGCGCCTGCAGCGGGTCGAATGCCGTCGCCACGTCGAAGCCCACGTCAGTCAGAAACGCTTCCATCGACAGCAGGCCGTCGATATTGTCGTCAACCAGCAGAACGCGTGCTCCCGAGCGATCCGGGAGGATCTCCGGCGCCCGAATCCGTTGCGGAAACGGACTGGCAATCTCGTCGCCGGTTGCAAGCGGCAAGGTCACCGTGAAGGTCGCGCCTTTGGCTGGCCCATCGCTGCGCGCAAAGACCGCGCCGCCATGCAGTTCGACCAGATTTTTCACCAGCGCGAGACCAATGCCCAGCCCGCCCTTCGAGCGGTCGATCGTCGTGCGCCCCTGCTCGAAGATCCTGAAAAGCTTCGGCATCAGTTCGGCACTGATACCGACCCCGTCGTCGGTAATCGAGACCGTCACGTGGGTGGCCGTAGTGCGCGCGTCGATCCGGATTTCACCGCCGATGTCGGTATATTTCGCCGCATTGTTCAGCAGGTTGCTGAAGGCTTGGGTCAAGCGCGTCAGGTCGCCATAAATCTGGGCCCCATCGTCCGATATGGAAACCGATAGCCGCTGATGACGCTGGTCGACAAGCGGGCTCGCCGCCTCCACTGCACGTGTAATCACCGAGCCGATCCGCAGACCTTCGCGCTGCAGTTCTATCTTTCCGCGTGTGATCCGGCTGACATCGAGCAAGTCTTCGACGAGGCGCGACAGATGGTCGACCTGCCGCTCCAGAATCTCGTGGTATTTGTCTGCCGCGTTGCCGTTCTCGCGCCGGATCAGGCCCAGCGCGGTCGCGATCGGTGCCAGCGGATTGCGCAATTCGTGACCCAGCATCGCGAGAAACTCGTCTTTCGACCGGTTTGCTTCTTCGCGTTCGTGCGCCGCCCGGGCCGCCAGAATACCGGTGGCCGCCTGCGAGGTGGCCGCTCGCAGAAAGGCGATCTGATTGACGGTCGGAAACGACGGCGCCACGGCGCCAAACCAGATGCTGCCTTGCCCGGAGCTGAAACCCATACTGAGCCGGATCAGCTTTGCCTGACCGAGTGGGGTGTCGCACAGATTGACGCGGGTGCCGATCGGAAGCCCATGCCATTGCGCGATGGCGTGCTGCCAGGGCCCCATCTGGTCTTTGCCGACCAGCGTGCCGCGCACTCGCAATTGCTCGAGCGGCGCCACTTCCGGAAGCAGCGGGACATCGACGTAGCAGATATCAAGAGGCACGATCCGTTCGATCGCCTGCGTCATCAGGCCCACGATCGCGGCACCGTCGCGACCCGGCCAGAGCGCAGGAAGCGCAAGCAGCCCCATCAGGTCTCGCAGGGCGCTCTCAGGGCTCTGATCACCGTAACGATCCGTGCTCATCCTCGCCCGTGTGTTCTCATGACGCTCACATTCACTCCATCACGCCGATGCCCGCATTTTGCGAGACTCGAGCTCCTTGAGCATTTCGGACGGTGGGATAAAAAAGGGGTTTTCCTGCACGACCCCGTTGATCAGCGTAAGCGGGTGCGTACGCAACACGTCCATCAGCATGGCGCCCGAGAGCTTTGCCATATCGTAGACGCACACGGCGGGCTGCCGGTTGCGCTCGATAATCTCGTTCACCTGCGCTTCGTATTCGATCAGTTCCGGCGCGGCGGCAACGTCTTCAAATGCCCAGTCCATGTTTCCCATGATGCGAAGCCGGGTGAAGCCCGCGTCACGTCCCGAACCGGTGAGGCGATCGACCATGCGCAGCATCCGCTCCTTGTCGAATTTGCCTTCGTCGTCAAGGTAGGCCTCCGGCCAGGTCACCACTTCCAGCTGACCACATGCTTCGCATTGGTGGGTATCGATACCCGACGATTCCAGCCTCGCCCGATGCTCGTCGACCAGAGAGGGATCGATGATGTGGAAATTCTTCTCCCCAGCTTCGACCGCCTGACGGTAGTAGGGAATCAAGGCCTCATATTCCTGGTCGCGGCTGTCGAAGAACGCGCAAACGTGGTACGCGTCCATCAGGGTGCCGGCGATAGCGATGCGATTGTCCATTGAAATTTCCCAAGGTGGCTTTGGGTTGCCTGAAGCGCGCGCCTGTCGGGCGCGTCACCACGACAGGCGCGGGAAGGCAATTGCATTCTATGGCATCGCACGGTGCGTCACGGCTTTATTCGAATAGTGCCAGCTTCGGGAGGTCTCGAAACGTTTTGGGAGGCCCGGATGTTGCGCGACGGTTGAAGAACCCCGCGATCGGGGCGCACGCCTTCAATGATGACCGTCGACCCACGCCTTCGCCCATTGCAGGCCGAGCGCTTCCGCTTCCTGTTCCGTCATCAGATGCGCGAGTACGCCGGATGCCTCGACAACCCGGTTGCCGCTGGTGATCGTGCCGCTCGCCGCATAGCGGTTCTGCTGCGCGATGGCGTGCCCCCAGATCGAGTAGCCCTTGTAGATGCCCGATTGCATCAGTGCCCCACCGCTGCGTGCGCGTTGCCCGTGCCGACACGCAGGATGTTGCCTTCCGGCGTGACGATGCGCGGGATCGCTTCGAAGCGTGTATCGAAGCGTGTGTCCGAACGTGCGTCGGAACGTGCTTCGGCGCGGGCTTTGTCGTGCGCTGCGTCGCGTGCCGGCATCGGCGCATTGTGCCGCTCGGGCGTTTGCGCCACCAGCGGTGCCGCGCTCGAGCGCGGCCGATGCGCCGCCGGCTGCACGCGGTGCACGGCGACTTTCCTGCGATGCGCCTGCGCATGCCTGATAGCCACGTGCGGGTACCCTGCCCGCGCCTCAGGCGGATTCCAGATTTCGATGATGCGTTCGCCGGCCGGCGCGGACGCCGCAAGCGCGGATGCCCCCATACACATCAGCACGACAGCGAGCGCGAAGCTTCGCAACATTTCGATCTCCGGTTCTACTTGCGACAGCAACCAGGCTGGCCCCACGCACATGCTTACGGAGCCGGGCCATTAATGCCTGCGAGATAAGATACTGTATAAATATACAGGTGTCACGTGTCTTCGGTGTAACGCACGACCTTCTAACGCCAAACCCCAAATGGTTTATACTAAAGCCTCATTTGGAGGATTCGACGTGGCCGTAATCGAACGCGAGACAACGCAGGCGCATCAGACGAAAGCGCACAAAAAAGCGCGCGCCGTGCCGCGGGCAAAGGGCACCGGCTCTGCTGCCGCCGGCGCGTCCGACGCCCCTGCTGCCACGCGAACAGCGCACACTCCGTCAACCAAAAGCAGGCAGCAGCCGGCGTCGTCCGAGGGCGCAGCGCGCGCGCAAGCCCCCGAAGTGCCGGCCAGGGAATTGCGGTCCTTCAAAATTACCCTGCTCAAGGATCTGACGCGCTTTGGCGATGTCTACCGGGCTGATCCGGCAGTGCGAATCTTCACGATCAAGTCGGGTGTCACGGCCGACACGTTTGGACGAATTGCCCGTTCGATGGACCTCAGCAAGGAGCAGTTGGGCAAGACCCTCGGCCTTCCGGTCACCACCGTCGATCGCAAGGTGAAGTCCGGCGAGGCGTTAACTGCCGAACAGGGCGAGCGGTTGATCAGTGTCGCGAGATTGATCGGACAGGTACAGACAATGGTCGAACAGTCAGGCAATCCGGAGGGCTTCGATGCGGCCCACTGGCTCGGCGCGTGGCTTGACGAGCCGTTGCCCGCGCTGGGTGGCGACTGCCCGGCCAACCTGATGGATACCGCAGAAGGGCGCAGCGTGGTGTCGAACCTGCTCGCGATGACGCAGAGCGGGGCTTACGCTTGAGCAAATCCGTCACGATCTGGCGAATCGCCACCGACACACCCGACCATGTTGCCGAAGACAAGACCGGAGCCGGCGCGAAGGCGACCGGCGGACGCTGGAACCGCGCGGGTACCCCGATGCTGTACTGCTCCGGCAGCATCGCGCTGGCGTGCATGGAAACGCTGGTCCATCTGAAAGCAGGCTCATTGCCGTTCAACCGCTACCTGGTCGGCATCGACGTGCCAGAGGCCGTATGGAAAGCGGCGACCTCGTTTGATCCCTCCGTCCACGTCGGCTGGGACGCACTCCCGCATGGCATGGTCAGCCTGGATGCGGGCGAGAAATGGTCTGCGAGTATGGCTAGCCTGCTGTACGTCGTGCCGTCGGTGATCGTGCCGTGCGAGCACAACGTGCTGATCAATCCACGCCACGCCGTTATCGCCAGACTGACGTTCCGCAAGATCAGCAAATGGACCTATGACACGCGCCTCATGCCGAGCCAGCCTGCCAGGAAAAGCGGCCATCGGTAACGCATCGCGTTGGCCAATACCAGGCCGATCATTCGCGATCCATATTGTCGTAGCCGGAAACGCTGATTTGACCAGCGCCGCTCCCTATGTTGGAATTACCGCATCAGACACATCACTGCGCGACTTCCCCATCCCGCTCTGCCCTCCTCGACACTCCACCCCACGCGCTTTGCGCTTCATCGAACGCCTTCGTCTGGCGCGGGCGATGCCGTGCAAGCTCCGGCCCGGCGAGGCCACAAGCCGACACCTGCTAATACCAATGTATTAGCGGCACTTTCGCGCGCGGGCCACTATTGTCATCTCAACATCGCGCGCCAACGAAAAACAACGTCGTATTAACCATCGGGCTTGAGCGCGTTCCAACTCAGTCAGCCGGCAAGCGGCAGTCGATCCATCTGAGGAGTCAGCATGAGCACCACCTTCGACATGAAGCTCGAGATCGTCATTATCCCGGTGTCGGATGTCGCGCGCGCCAAGCGTTTTTATCGCGACCTGGGCTGGCGGCTCGATCTCGACTTCAAGGGCGACGATGGCTATCGCGTGATCCAGTTCACGCCGCCCGGCTCCGGATGCTCGGTGATGTTCGGCAGCAACATCACGAAGGCCGTGCCCGGTTCCGTAGCGGGGCTTCATCTGATCGTGTCCGATCTCGCGGCCGCGCGCAGCGAACTGCTCCGCCGCGGCATTCAGATCAGCGAACCGTTTCACGACACAGGCGGTGTGTTTCATCATGCCGACCGGCAACGCGTCGTCGATGGCTTTAATCCGCGGCGGCAGAGCTACGCGTCGTACGCGTCGTTCAACGACCCGGATGGCAACGGCTGGCTGCTGCAGGAAATCACCACGCGACTGGCTGCGGATCTCGAACCGGGCGACCCCAGATTTACCCGTGAAGTCGTGCAGGCGATCCATGACACGACGCCCGACTAGCGCATCGACGACAGCGCGATAGAGGCACAGCGCCGCTTGCCGCTACGCCAGGTTATGCGCCGCCCTCACGCTGCACCACCGAGATCATCCACTTCAGCCCGCGCCACGCGAGACTTTCGCGCTCGCGGCCAACCAGCACCGTGCCGACCGTCTCGCGCGACAGCGCGGGCAGAGGCGGCGCACGCGTTGCCGGCGCATTGACCGCATGCATTGCAATGTCGCCGCCCTCGCCCCCCTCGGCCCGCCCCACCGCGCAGTCGCCGATGCGCACGCGATAAGTCGCCGCCACCGGCACCAGCCGCTCGGTGCCCGGCTGCCTGTCGACCGGCAGCGGTCCGCCGTAAACACTAGCGAGCGCCGGCTCGTCGAGCGTCGCGAGGTTCACATGATCGATGCCCGTCACCCGGCAACGCAGCATAGGGCTTTCCGGCAGCGACGCGACGAAGCGCGCCGCGTCGCCGGTGCGGATGTGCGCGAGCTGGTCTTCGTTGACGAACGCATCGCCCTTCACGCCGTCCGGCCCGATCACATCGAACAGATGCGCACCGCGCGGAAGCCACGTGCCGGCCGCGAGCTCTTCATGCGCCTGCGCCGTGCCGTCGAACGGTGCACGCAGCGTCAGGCGCGCGAGCTGCGCGGAGAGCCCCGCGACCGCCGCGCGCGCCGCGTCCGCACGACGCGTAAGCGCGGTACCGGCCTCCAGCAGGCGCGGGTCGAACGATTGCTGGCTGACCTGCCAGTCGAGCAGCGCGGCCTCGACCTGCGCGGTCTTCAGGCGCCGCTCCAGATCGGGGGAAGCGAGCACGGCCAGCACGTCGCCGGCGCGCACGGTCTGGCCGTCGCGGGCGAGCGGCTGACCGGCCAGCACATAGGCGGCCTCCGGCGTATAGAGCCCTTGCGCGCGCAGCGGCCCGAACACGGCCGGCGCGTCGACGCCGCCATGCCAGGGCAGCACCAGCAACGCGAACACCAGCCCGGCCAGCAGCGCGCTGCGCACCGTCTGTTTGCGCCAGCGCAGCGCGCCGCGACGCTGCCAGCACACCAACAGCTCACGCACCACCGGCCGCGCGATAAACCAGCCGAATTCGACCGCGAACAGCATCACGCCCAATACCTTGAAGAACGCGTGATAGACCACCAGCGCGATCGACGCGAACACCGCGAGCCGGTACAGCCAGGTCGCGAACGAAAAGCCGATCAGGAAGCGGCGCCGTTTGATCGAGCACGGTTCCGGCTGCGGGTCGCCGAAGCCGAACAGCCACTCGCGCAGCCACCAGCGGCCGACCGCGAACGCACGGTCATGCAGGTTCGGCATGTCAAGCCAGTCGGACAGCAGAAAGTAGCCGTCAAAGCGCATGAACGGGCTCGCGTTGATGGTCAGCGTGCCGACCCAGCTGGTGGTGGCGAGCAGAAACACGCCGGCGCGCAGCGGGCCATCCGGCAACAGACACCATGCAAGCGTCGCGAACGCGGCAAGCGCCAGCTCGCTCAGCATGCCCGCGGCACCGATACGCAGCCGGTCCGCACGCGACGGCACCTTCCACGCCTCGGTGGTATCGGTGTAGAGCACCGGCACCATCACCAGCAGCGCGACGCCCATAGTCGGCACGCGGCAACCGTAGCGGTATGCGGTGAACGCATGACCGAACTCGTGCAACACCTTGCCGAAGATCAGCGCCGCGCCGATCGCGGCGAGTCCGCTCCAGTCCGCGTAGCCGTGGAAGGTGTGCAGAAACTGATCCCAGCGCTGCGACACCAGCGCGAGACCGACCAGCGCGCACAGCACGACACCGACCCAGAACGCCGGCAGGAACGCGAACGCGACATGACGCGCGGCACGCTGCAGGAACGGCATCGGCCGCCACAGCGGTATGCGCACCATCAGGTAGTGCTTGAGCAGCCACATCGCGTTCGACAGCTTGCCGGCCGCCGCGGTGGCGGCGATCCGCGCGGAGTCTTCGGCGTTCACTGCCACCGTCAGGTTCTGCTGACGCAGCATGCGCGCGAGCGCGTCGACGTCGTCGGCGCACAGGTTCAGCGTGGTGTCGCGATTCACTGCGGCGGCGATCGCCTGCGGGTCGTCGAGCGCCCAGCGCGACAGCATCTCGAAGGCCGGCCAGCCGAGCTGAAAGAAGCGGTTCACGGCCGGGTCGTGCAGCATCCAGGTCGGCGCGCCCTCGGGCGTCGCGGCGCCCGGCATCAGGCTCAACTCCTGGCGCAGCGGTGGCAGATGGGGCAGCGAGGCTCGGGCTTGCATGATGTCGATTTCGCGTCGCTAACGGTTCGGCTTGGGCGTTCGGTTCAACTGGGTTTTCTTTCGGTTCGGCCAGGGACTCGGCGCCGGCGCTTCGCCATCACGCTGCGTCACCAGCCTAGCCACTGGCGCGCAACCGTCAGCGGCCGGCGCAACAGGTAATACACGAGCGGCACCCACGCGCCGTGAATCCGCGCGGTACCCATCGCGCCTAGCGCGGGCAGCGCGTGCGTGCCGCCGTCGAAGCTGGCCTTCACGCGATACGCGAGCACGCCGTCGGGCGTCGGCTCCGCACGCCACGCGACGGTATCGACACGCGCGTCGTATGACGCCAGCGGCGAACTTTTCGGATACAGCGTCAGCGTCGAGCCGGGCTTGATGTTCATGTTGTCGGCGACCGGCACATACGCGGTCAATTCGACGTGGTCGGGATCGGCGAGCAGCATCACCTTTTCGCCGACCGACACCGCCTTGCCGTTCCAGTCGTTCGCATCGGCGAACACCGCGACGCCGGCGCGCGTGGCGGCAACCCGCACGCGCGCCAGTTCGCGCGCGGTGTAGTCGCGCTCGACCGCAGTTTCGTCGACCTTGCCCTTGCGCAGCGCCATGTCGAGGCGGTCCTTATCCTCGGTGACGGCGAGCTGCGCGGTCTGCCGGTACTCTTCCTGCGCGGCGTCGTAGTTCTTGTTGGCCACCGCGTAGCGCGACGCGAGCGTGGTCGAATCCAGCTCGAACAGCGGCGTGCCGGCCGCGACACGCTGGTTCGGCTGCGCATCGACGTGATCGATCACGCCGTCGAGCGGCGCACGCACGACGAACGGATCTTTCGCGGTCACTTCGCCCGGCGCGAGCACCGTGAGCCGCACCGGGAACACGATGACGGCCGCGCACAGCGCCAGCACGCGCCAACGCCGCCGGCCCGGCCGCAGCCAGCCGCGGGCACGCTCGAGCAGCGACGCGCGCGGCGCGAAGGTGCGCAACGCGTGCGCCCAGACAGCGCCGAGTTCGGCCAGCATCGCCGCTTCGATCGGCGTGAACGGCTGTTCGCGTGCGAATGCGACCGCGCCGCTGATGTGCCCAGTGACGTCGACCAGCGGCACGCAGAACGCGTGCGCGGGCCACCATGCGGGCCAGTCGGCGGCGACCTCCGGCGGCAGATCGTCGGCGGTGAACGGATGCGGCCGCGCCAGCACGAGCGAAGCAGTGCGTGCATCGCGCGGCGCGCCGGCCTGCGACGGCTGGGCTGCGCGATGTGCTTCGTCGGCGTAAGCGCCCTGCGCCGCGCCAGCATAAGCGGCCTGCGCGTTGTCGGCGTTGTCGGCGTTGTCGGCGTAGGCAGCGTGTGCGTCGTCATGTACCGCGCCGCCATGCGCTGCACGCGCTGCACCACGCGGATCGCCTTTGCGCGCTGTACCGCCGGCTTCACGCTGCGCCGCACCGGCCTGCGCCGCGAACGCCGCCGCATCGGCCTGCGCCTGCTGCCGCTGCCGCGCGAGCGTGCGAAACACTTCGCCAAGCCACTGCACATACGGCGCGCCCGGATCGCTTTGCGGCACCCCCGACAGCGCGGCCACCGCACCGAAGCCATGCGCGCCGGCGCGCCACCATGCGGCTTGCCGGTACGGCAGCAGCGCCAGCGTCTCATTGACGATCGTGAAACCGAGCGTCGCCTCGCTGCGCGCATCGCGGGCGCGCGCCGACAGCTGCCACAGCAGCGCGAGGTCGTTGGCTTCGATGCGAATCGGGCCGTTCATCGCTTCACTGCGGGTTGAAGCTGGCCCAGCCGCTCATGCCGGGCAGCAGTTCGGACGGCCGCCCATTCAGCGACGCGGTCACGTCCACCGTCTGCGTGACCGGGTCGACGCGCGCGCCGATGCGCGCCACGCTCGCCGGATAGCTCTTGCCGACTTCGTCGACCTTCACCGTCAACGGATGGCCGGGCTTGAGCCACACCAGCCACTTCGACGGCACGATCATTTTCAGTTCGAGGTGGCTGGTATCCACGATGGTCAACAGCGGCTTGCCGACTTCCGCGAACTGCTGCGCCGACGCGCTGCGCTTCACCACGCGCCCGTCGAACGGCGCGGCGATCGCGCACTTGTGCACCGTCGCCTGCATGTAGGCGACTTCGGCCGCGCCCGCCCTGGCGCGGCCTACCGCCTGCTGGACGTCGAGTTCGCCGATCGAGTGCAGCTGCGCGAGGCGCTCGTTGACGTTCTTCATTTGCGTGGCCGCTTCGGCCTCGGCTTGCGCCTTGTGCAGTTGCGCCGCATACAGCGAGCAGTCGAGCGACACGAGCGTCTGGCCCGCGCGGAACGCATCGCCGTCGCGAAACGGCAGCGTGGCGATTTTCGCGGCGACTTCGCTGGCCACGTCGACCTGATCGCGCGGCACCAGCTGAATGCGGATGCGGCCGTCGCCGTCCGTGTTTGCCTGGCCCTGCGCCGCGCCCGCCGCAGGCGAAGGCAAAGCCGATGCCGGCGCATGCAACGCCGCCGCGGTCACCGCGTTTTGCGGCGCTGGCAACGACGTAGCAGGCGTACCCGGCGCCACGCCAGCCGCCGCGATCGCGCACTGCGGCGCGACCCACGCGACCCATGCAAGCGCCGCGATTGCTGTCATGCCCTTCCCAACCCAAACCCGACTGCCTTGTTTCATTGCGCCTTTGCCTCAGCTACCGCTGCGGTTGCCGCTACTGCACTGGTCTGCACGACGGCGCTGGTACTGGCCGCCGGGCTGGTTTGGGTCGCCGGCTTCGCCATGCCCGGCGCGCTGCCGGTGCCGATCGGGCCGCCCGTATCGCCTGCGCGATTCGCGCCGCCTGCGCCGCTATCCGCTGCCTTCGTCTCGCCCGCCGCACTATCCGCCACCGCGCTCGCCTCGGCCGCCGGACGGCCGATATCGTCCCAACGCTTTTGCGCCGCAACGATCGACTGTTCGATCGACTTCAGATCGTCGCCGGCGAGCTTGTCCGGCACCGGATCGAGCCCAAGCGTGGCAAGCAGCTGCCCGTACGCGCTTTCCAGTTCACCGTAGCTCTGATACAACCGCAGCTCCGACATCATCGCGTTCATTGCCGCGCGGATTTCTTCGAGCTTGCCCTGTGCGGTGGCGACCGTCGCGTTGTGCGTATGCTGCAGGATCTGCGCATCGATGTCGCTGATCTGCTGGCTCAAGCCAAACTGCCGCTGCTTGGCGGACAGCTCCGCACTCGCCACGTGCACCTGCGTCAACACAGCCATCGAAAGCGCGAGACGCTGCGCATAGGCAACGTCGTGCTGCGCATCGGCGAGGCCGCGAATATTCTTCGCGTTCAGGATATTCAGCAGGTTCCAGCTGATGTTGATCCCCGCCGCCCGCCACGCGTGATAAACGAGGAAGCTGTTGCTGTCGTAATGGCCACCGAGCTGCAGCTCGATACCCGGCAGCAGCTTGGCGATCGCCTTGTGCGTTTCGTTGATGCTGATGCGCTCGTTGTAGCTCGCTTCGACCAGTTCCGGCCGGCGCTCCAGCGCGGTTTCTTCGCGGCGTTCCATCGGCATGTCGAAGCTCGGCACGCCGAAGCCGGCCGGCGGCGCAAGCTGGAACTCGGTACCGGGTGCGACGTTCATCAGCGAAGCGAGACGCGGCTTCGCCTCTTCGAGCTGATCGCGCACGGTCTCGAGCTGGCGGATGATATCGAGCAGCGCATGCTGGTACGCGAGCGTATCGAGCGGCGAGCGCAGGCCTTCCTGCTGCGTGCGGCGCGATTCGTCGAGCGCCTTCTTCGCTTCGTCGAGCAGCGGCGTGATGCGGCCGTCCAGCCGCTGCGCGCCGGCCGCTTCCCAATACGACTCGCGCACCTGCTGCATCAAGAGCTGCACGACCTTGCGGCGGCGCTGCTCGAGCACCAGCACGCGGTCGGCCTGCTCTTTCGCCTCGAAGTAGCTGACGCCGAAGTCGAGCAGGTTCCACGAGAACGTCAGGTCGGCCGTACGCATGTTCTGGTCGGTCGAGAACGACGCCGGCACCACCTCGGTGTCCGTAAACAACCCCTCCGACGACGACGCGAGCGGATGGTTGCGATTCGTGTAACCGGCCGCCGCGGTGAGCTGCGGCAGCATGTTGAAGTTGGCAACGTCGAGCTGCTTCTGGCCGAGCGCCGCTTCCATCATCTTCAGGCGGTGATCGAGATTGAAGCGGATCGAGCGCGCCATCGCCTCTTCGAGCGTGACGGGCCCGGCGAGCGGTTCGGTTTGCGCGAACATCTGCGTGCGGTCGGTCTTCACGGCGTCGACGCGCTCGGCGTCGGTAAACGGAGTCGGGTGCACGGCGCAGCCCGACAGCCAAAGTGCCGCGACGGCAAGCGCGACCAGCGAGGGGCGCGGCATACGCAGCATGCGCGGTTGCGCGATCGTGGTGGTGGTCACTTCGACGACTCTCTCATGGTTGATGTTGGCGAGGATCTCGTTGGCCGTTGTGCTTATAGGTGCGTGACGGATGGGTCGGTGCCGGCCGCGCTTTGCGCGGCAAAGGCTGCTGTGTCGGGTCCCACATCGGCGGCCGCTACGGCCGGCGCTTCCAGCGCGACGGTGGCGCTGGCCGGCCGCGCGATATGCAGCGCGGCGCTCGCCTGCGCGAACTGGTCGGCGAGCGACGGCTTGCCGGCGGGCAGCCACGGGCGCGGTTGCATCACGGCATGCGCATCGTTCGGTACCAGCGCGCCATGCGGTTCAAATGCGGCACGCGCTTCGACTGCGACGTGCGACTCGACTATGGTGCGAGGTTCGAGCGCGGCATGCGCTTTGTGCACTCCGTGCGATCCATGCGCGCCCCGCGGCGCGTGCACGGCCGGCGCGTGGCGCGCGCGATGATGGCCCGGCGCCACGATGATCTCGCGTCGCACCAGATGGCCGTTCGCGTCGCGCACCTGCACCATCACGCGCACGTCGTGCGCGCCGCGCGGAATCGCGCCCGACAGCCTGCCCTTAGCCGCATCGAAATGCAGCCACGCCGGCAGCGGCCGCCCGTTGGCCAGCGTGACGTCGACGTTGGCCGCGTTGGCGAGCGACACGCCATCGACCTGTGCGAGATCGATCGTGAAGCGGCCTCCGGTCGCGGCGACATCCAGCGTCAGCGGCGGCAGCGTATCGACGCCCACCCCGGTGCTACGCAGGCTGTCTGGCACCAGCGGCGGCAATGGCGGCACGCTGGTGCGGCCGACCACGAATGGCCGGTCGTCGGTGGTGAAGGTATAGGTGTAGAGCGGCGGAATTTCGCCGACCGGACGCTCAGGCTCGAACTCGGCCAGCACGTCCGGCGTGTTGTTGACGACGATGCCGCCGAGCCGCTCCGTCGTGCGCGACGTCAGCAGGATCGGTGCGGCCGGCATCGGTGCAGACGTCGCACCCGCAGCGGCCGCCGGATAGTGCGGCAGGTCGTTCGGCGGCGGCAGATTCGATGTGTTGGCGGCCGGTTGCACCGGGCTCGCCACCGCCAGCACCTGGACGGTCGCCGAGACCGTTGCGCTGGTCTTGGTGCCGTCGTTGACGACAAATTGCACCGTGCGCGCGCCGAGCGTATCGCTGGTACTCGCGAAGGTGATCTCCGACAAGGCCCGCGACCACTGCGCATTGGTGGCGGTCGCACCGGATGAGGTCAGCGTCAGCACGCCGGTATCGGCGTCGTACGACGCCTGGATGTTGCCGAACGCCGCCGCATTGCTGTTGACGAACGCGAGCAGGTCGCCGCGATGGAAACCGTTGCCGATCGACACGGTCGCGAAGCTCTGCGTCGGGTTGTCGAGATCGGTGATGGTGATGCCGCTGCCGATCACCGTCGGTGCCGTGCCGTCCTTGTAGGTGCCGCCGTCCGGCGGCGTGACCAGCGTGGACTGGTCGGTGGCCTGCACGTTGACGGCACGCGTGGCGGCATTGCTCGCGTTGCCGGCGCCGTCGATCACCGAGAAGCTGACGGTGCGCGTGGTGGTGTCCGGCTTGATCGCGGTGTCGGTGTACTTCACCGCTTCGAGCGCAGCCTGCCATTGCGCGAGCGTCGCGGTACCACCCGCGGAGTTCAGCGTCATCACGCCGGTGCCGGCATCGTACGAGGCCGTGATGTTGCCCATCGTGGCGCCGTCGTTGGCGAACGACAGCACGTCTTCGCCCGCATGGAAGCCGCCGGTGATCGCGACGGTGGCCGACGCAAGCGTGGTGCTGGCGCCGTCGCTCAACGCGAGGCCGCTGTCCACCGCTACCGGCGTCGACGCGGTGTTGTCGCCCTCGACAAAGTTTGCCGAACCGGCATCGGTCGTCACCTGCGGCGGCGCGGCGAGGTTCACCGTATCGGTCGACACCAGGCTGGTCTTGCTGCCGTCGTTGACCGAGAACGAAATCGTGCGGTTGCCGAAGGCCGTGCTGGTGCTCGCGAAGCTCACCGCCGACAACGCGTTGGCCCATTGCGCGTCGGTGGCCGTCGCGCCGGCCGAGTTAAGCGTCAGCTCGCCGGTGCTGGCGTCGTACGAAGCCGTGATATTGCCGAACTGCGCCGTGCCGGTATTGTTGAAGGCGAGCGTATCGCCGTTCTGGAAGCCCGCGCTGATCGACACCTTGGCGGACGCCAGCGTGCTGTTGTCGAGGTCGGTGACCGAGATGCCGCTGTCGATCGCCGTGGCGGCTGCACCGCTCGCCTGCGTAGTCGTGCCGCCGGTGGTCGTGACGATCGGCGTCTGGTCGGTGTCGGTCACCGTGACCGTGCGCACGGCCGTATTGCTGGCCACGCCGCCGCCATCGATCGCGGTGAAGCTCACGGTGCGCGTTGCCGTATTCGGCGTGATCGCCGTGTCGGTGTACCTGACCGCTTCGAGCGCCGCCTGCCATTGCGCGATGGTGGCCGTCGCACCCGACGAGGTCAGCGTCAAGATGCCAGTCGCGGCATCGTACGTCGCGCTGATGTTGCCCATCGACGCGCCATCGTTGGCGAACGACAGCACGTCTTCGCCCGCATGGAAGTTACCGGTAATCGCCACGGTGGCCGACGCGAACGTCAGGCTGCTGCCGTCGGTGAGCGTCAGGCCGCCATCGATCGCGACCGGCGTCGAACTCGTGTTGTCGCCTGCGGTGAACGCAGCCGAGCCGCTGTCGGTGGTGATCTGCGGCGGGCCGAGCACCGCCACGGTATCGGTGGCCGCGACGCTGGTCTTCAGGCCGTCGTTGACGGTGTACGACAGCGTGCGCGTGCCGAAGGTCGTGCTCGAACTGAAAAACTGGATGCTCGACAGCGCGCTTTGCCATTGTGCAAGCGTCACGCTGCCGGAGCCGGTTAGCGTCAGCTCGCCGGTCGACGCGTTGTACGAACCGGTAATCGAACCGGTGTTGATGAACTGCAGCACGTCGCCGATGTGGAAGCCGCTGCTGATCGTCACCTTCGCCGTGGTGAGTGTCGTGTTGTCGAGGTCGCTCACCGCGATCGAACTGTCGATCGTGGTCGCCCCGGTGCCGCCGACATAGTTCGTGGTGCCGCCGGTGGTCGTGACGATCGGCGTCTGGTCGGTGTCCGTCACCGTGACCGTGCGCGTGGCCGTGTTGCTGGTGACGCCGGCGCCGTCGGTTGCCGTGAAGCTGATCGTGCGCGTCGGGTTGTCCGGCGTGATCGCCGTATCGGTGTACTGCACGGCCTGGAGCGCAGCCTCCCATTGCGCAATCGTGGCGGTCCCGCCCAGCGACGACAGCGTCAGCACGCCGGTGCCCGCATCGTACGTCGCGGTGATGTTGCCCATCGTCGCGCCGTCGTTGGTGAAGCCGAGCACGTCTTCGCCGGCGTGGAAGTTGCCGGTGATCGCTACGGTCGCCGACACGAACGTCGTGCTGGCGCCGTCGGTCAGCGTCAGGCCGGCATCGACGGTAACCGGCGTCGAGGTGGTGTTGTCGCCGGCCATGAATGTGGCCGAGCCGCCGTCGGTCGTCACGACCGGCGGCGCGATCACGTTGACCGTGTCGGTGACGGGCGTGCTGGTCTTCGTGCCGTCGCTGACCTTGAACGAAATGGTGCGAGCGCCGCCGATCACGCTGGTGCTCGAGAACTGCACCGCCGACAGCGCATTGGCCCATTGCGCGTCGGTGGCCGTGGCGCCCACCGAGTTCAGCGTCAGCACGCCGGCGCTGTAGGTTGCGGTGATGTTGCCGTACAGCGTCGAACTGGTGTTGGTGAACGACAGCGTGTCGCCGCTCTGCAGGCCGCCGGTAATCGACACCGTGCCGCTCGCCAGCGTCGTATTGTCCAGATCGCTGACCGTGATGCCGCCGTCGATCGTCACCGCCGGGTGGCCGCCGACATAGCTCGCCGTGGTGCCGCCGGTATCGCTGACGATCGGCGTCTGGTCGACCGCGGTGACCGTGATGGTGCGGGTGCTGGCGGCGCTGGTGTTGTTGGCGCCGTCGACCAGCGTGAAGCTGATCGTGCGGGTAGCGGTGTCCGGCGAGACTGCGGTGTCGGTGTAGGTAACCGAGCGCAGCGCGCTCTGCCATTGCGCGAGCGTCGCCGAATGGCCCACCGACGTCAGTGTCAGCACGCCGGTGCCCGGATCGTATGACGCGGTGATATTGCCCATCGTCACGCCGTCGTTGTTGAAGCTGAGCACGTCCTCGGTCGAGTGGAAGTTGCCGGTGATCGACACGGTGGCGGTGCCCAGCGTCGTGCTGGCGCCGTCGGTGACCGTCACGCCGGAATCGACCACCACCGGCGTCGACGGGGCGTTGTCGGCCGATATGAAGGCGGCCGAGCCGCTATCGGTCGTGACGACCGGCGGCGCGAGCACGCTCACCGTATCGGTTTTCGCCACGCTGGTTTTCACGCCGTCGCTGACCGAAAACGAGATCGTGCGATTGCCGCCCACGTTGCTGCTGCTCGAGAACGTCACCGCCGACAGCGCATTGGCCCACTGCGCGTCGGTGGCCGTGGCCCCCGCCGAGTTCAGCGTCAGCACGCCGCCGCTGTAGGTAGCGGTGATATTGCCGAACAGCGTCGTGTTGTTATTGGTGAACGCCAGCGTATCGCCGGTTTGCAGGTTTCCGGTGATCGACACGATGCCGCTTGCGAGCGTCGTGTTATCCCGGTCGTTCACCGCAATACCGCCGTCGATCGGCGTCGCGGGGTGGCCGCCGACGTAGCTCGTGATGGTGCCGCTGGTCGCGACGGTCGGCGTCTGGTCGACGTCGGTCACCGTCACCCCGCGGATTCCCGTATTGCTGACATTGCCGCCGCTGTCGGTCACCGTGAAGCTGATCGTACGCGTCGCGTTGTTCGGCGTGATCGCCGAATCCGTATAGCTCACCGCGCGCAGTGCGTTCTGCCATTGCGCGATGCTGGCGGTGCCGCTCGCCGAAGTCAGCGTCAGCACGCCGGTGCCGGAGACATACGTCGCCGAGATGTCGCCGAAGGTCGACGAACTGGTGTTGGTGAAACCGAGCACGTCCTCGCCAACGTGAAAGTTGCCGGTGATCGATACGGTCGCCGAACTGGCCGACGTAATCGCCGAATCGGTGAGCGTGATGCCGGGATCGACCGAGACCGGATTGGAGGTGGTGTTGTCGCCCGCGACGAATGACGTCGAACCGCTATCGGTCGTCACCAGCACTGGATTGACGACGTTGATCGTATCGGTGACGGCCACGCTGTTTTTCACGCCGTCGTTGACGGAAAAGGACAGCGTGCGGTTGCCGTATGTATGGCTGTTGCTCGAGAACGTCACTGCCGATAACGCGGCGGCCCATTGCGCATCGGTGGCCGTCGCGCCCGCCGAGAACAGCGTCAGGGTGCCGGCGCCGTCGTAGGTCGCGGTGATATTGCCGAACGTCGCGTTGCTGGTGTTGGTGAAGCTCAGCGTGTCGCCGGTATGGAAACCCGAGCTGACCGAGACCGTCCCGGTGGACTGCGTGGCGTTGTCGGTGTCGGTCACGCCGATATGCGTGTCGACCGTCGTCGCCGCGGCGCCGGACCCGTAGCTCGCCGTGCTGCCCGAACCGGTCACCTTCGGCGTCTGGTCGGTGGCCGTGACCGTCACCGTCTTCTGCACGGTGTTGCTGCTCTGGGACGAACCATCGGACGTCAGCGAGAAGCTGATGGTGCGCGTGTTGGTGAGCGGCACCGCCGCCGTGTCCTTGTAAGTGACGTTGTCGAACGCGTTCTGCCACTGCGCGATGGTCGCGGTGCCGCTGGCCGAAGTCAGCGACAGGACGCCGGTGAGCGCGTTGTAGGTGCCGGTGATGTCGCCGAATTGCGCGGCATTGTTGTTGGTGAAGGCGAGCACGTCTTCGCCGGAATGCAGACCGGTGGTAATCGACACGACCGCCGACGACGCAGTCGCCGAGCCGTCCGTCAGCGTCATGCCGGGGTCGATCGCGACCGCCGGCCCCTGCGTGCCGTCGCCCGACACGAACGACGAGCTGCCACCGGTGGCGGCAAGGTGCGGCGGCGCCGGCGGCACGTCGGTGTAGGTGAAATTGTTGAGGGTCGGAGTCAGCAGATTGCCGTCAGTCTCGAGAAACCTGAGGCTCTTGACATTCGCAAACGCCGAATTGCCCGACAGGTCGACGTGAAACGTCGAGCTTCCGCCATTGCTGTCGGTGTCGAGCGTTATCGTGCCGATCACGTTGCCGGATGCGTCGAGTGCCTGCACGGCGACTATCGCCGGAGCAAAGATGTCGATGTCGAAGCTCTGCACGGACATCGAGTGGCCGTTTTGCAGCGTCATCGTCAACGACGTCATACCAGTTGAGCCTACGTTGCCTAACAGCACTTCGTCGCTCGGCCCGCTGCTCAACGGCACACCCGGGGTGTCGGCGCTGCTTACGACCTCGAACTCAGCCGGCTGATTGGTCGTGTACGTAATGCCGTCCAGCGTGAACGTCGTGCCGGTCGTGTCGAAGCCCCCGTCGCTGTCGTAGGTATCGACGGTGACGCCGAGCAACTCGCCGAATTGCTGCTCCGACGCGGCCGAGAAAATGGTTGACGTATGCACTGCGCCGACGTCGTATTCGAGCGTCCAGTCGCCGCCTAGCGCGGCCGCGCCGGTCGCGTCGGTCGACGCCGCGACGTTCAGGTGCGTGGCGGTCGCGATCTGCTGCACGAGCGCCTGGCCGCTGCTGTTTTCGGCCACGTCGCAGCCGTAGATCAGGAAGTCGCCGCCGGGCTTCATCGCCGCGCCGATCTGCGCGAGCTCACCGTTGTACGCGGCAATGTCGGACTGCGTGAGCCATACGGCGCCCACCTGGATCGCGCCGTTGGTGCCGTGCGACACCAGATGGATCGCATCCACGCCCGGATGCTGCTGCAGATACTGGGCGATCTGCGCCAGGCCATCGCTGGTCGAACTCAGGATCACGTAATCGGTGCCGGCCGGCAAACCGGCGATCAGCTGCTGGTAGTTCGCGACGCTCGGGTCGATGAACACCACCTGCCTTTCGGGGGCGGCGGCGGTTTGTGCGGTGTCCCTGGCAGGGTCCTGCGCGGTGTTTTGCGCGGTGTCCTGCGCGGTGTCCTGAGTAGTCTGACGCTGCACCGGCTGCGCGGTATTGTTGCGCGGTGCGCTGGATGAGTCGGTCGTGCTTTTCGATGCCGCGGGCTTTGCCGCCGCCCCCGCATCGGCCGGATGCGCATCCGCCTCGTGATGATGATGGTGCGCTGCGCCGCCAGAAGCATGGGCGCCGGCACCGGCGCCGATCGCCGCAGCCGATGCGTCATACACGATGCGCGGCTCGAGCGCGAGCATCAGCGGTGAAGCAAGCGCCGCCGGCCCGCCGGCCGATGCCGCGCCGGCCGATGCCGCGGCGGCCGGTGCCGCACTCACGCGCCGCGCGCGCCAGCGCCGCAACGAACGGGTCAGGTCGACGGCAAGCTTCCGGGCAGTATGCATCGCAGTATGTCCTGTGGGCTGTGCGGCCGCTCGAGCGCTTCGCACAGCCGGTGCTTCAGATCGTTCTTGTTAGCCGCGCGTCGGGAAAACGCCTTGCAGCGCGATGATGCAGGTCAGGCCCAGATACGGATTGCGAATCGCGAGCGGCAGGCCGTTGCCGATCGATGCGTTCGTGACCGTCGTCGCCGCGATCGTCGCCGTTACGTTGAACGGCTTGAGCGTAGTGTCCGGCGGGTTGGTCGAGTAAAGCGATCCCGGACGGCCGCCGGCGGCGATCGGACCGAGCGTGGTCCCCGTGCCGGGCACGGCACCCTCGCCGGTGCTAGTGATGGTGGCCGGAATCGCCACCGGAATGCTCAACGGGCTGCCGGCACCGCCGCCCGCTACGGTCGCAACGTGCGTGTGCGACGGCATATTGGACACCAACACCGATACGTTTTCAGTGCCGGAAATCTGGCCTGCCACGATCGGCGTCAGACCTGCGCCGTTGCCCACACCGACCGGGCTGCGGCCCTGCAGATCCGGCAGTTGAAAGGTAGTCGTGCCGTTGCCGCCGTAAGTCGTGCCCAGCAGCGAGAACAGCGCCTGGTTTTGGGAAATGGGAACCTGCTGGCCGGCGCACAACGCCCAGCCATAAGGTGCAAAGGTGAAACCGACCATGCGGATTTCACCAAGATATGGATCACTCATCGAACGCCCCCTCTGTCGAAGTCAAAAAAGATGAACTACGAAACAGCGTCTGCGTTGGCCGTATCGGTCGGATCGGTCAAACGGCAGTGCACTACAAAGGTGAGCGCGGCCCGGCCGTCCGGCTCTGGGCGCGTCGGCGTGGCGAGCAGATCCCAGACCTGCCCGTCGGGCGACGTGATGCGGTAATTGTCTTGTGGTAGATAGACACCCGCTGGCAACGTGAACGTCGCGCTAAAGCAGGTGTAGCTTTCATCCATTGGAATGCCGGCCGGTGCGGCCACGAGAATTGCGTCGACGGTTTGCCCGCCGGCGGTGCCAAACGAAAACGGCCGTCCGATCGCGGCGATCAGTTCGGCGTGTGTCGGTATGGACTGCACGTTGCCCCCCGGCAGGATCTGGCGTATGCCGCTCCGCGCCTGTCGATATCTTCTGTCTCGCTTCGTGCCTGGCAGCGTCTGGTGCCGGAACCGGTGCGGCGCGTTACGTTATGCCGCGACCCGATCCGTCAGCCCTGCTACTGGCTCGAACTCCCTGTCATCGAACGGTATGGCCTCGCGGCGCATCTGTTCGTAAACACCGTTTTCACCTATTGCCGCGAATCCGAGCCTGCGATAAAAGCCGCGCACCGGATTATCCCGTTCTACATAAAGACTGACGGCCAGCGTTCGATGCGCCGCTTCAGCCACTACAGTCTTCATCAGCCGCGCTCCGATACCTGCGCCGCGATATTCGGGCAGCAATGCAATATCGATTACACGTACTTCACTGTTGCCATGCCAATCGTGATATAGCCGGCCGATTTGACGCTCCCCATCCAGCACGATATCGAAGCGCCCTTGCGGGTAGTGACGCCGGTAATACTCGTCTTGCATCGTGAACTGCTTTGCAAGCAAACCGCGAATCGTGTCCGTATCGAAACCGGCCGCAACGAATTCGGCAGTACGCGTGCTTTCAAAAACCCGCAGCAGAAAATCCCGGTCGGACGGCACCGATGCGCACACCGAAATGCTGCGCCGTATAACGTCGCGACCAGCCGGAAACGCCGGCATACAGGATGTTTCGAGCGGATCGACCTCGCACTTTTTCATTTCAAACGGTGCTTCCGTTCGCCGGGAAAGTTTATTCGTTCGTCGTTAGCGAAGCGATGTTATTCCAGGCAATGGGATTTGTGCAATGGAAACTTATGCTCATTTGCAAACCCGCACGCGGCAATTCGCATCATGCGGTATTGATTCCCGATTCGAAAGTAAATTGAAAGTATCGAGGTGCTGACATTTAATTGTCACGAACAACGCAATGCGCTCTGGATATAAAAGCGCCGCTGGCGCGAATGCGCGAGCGGCGTTCTGTTATGCAAAGCGAATTATCGGTATTGCTCGCTTTATGGCTGCCATTGCCAGTCGCGGATTTCGTCGCGATCGATGCCCTCCTGATGCGCATAAGCCAGTTGCTCGAGGCGCTGATCGCGCAGCCGCTCTTTGGCGTGATCGCCCACGCCACGCAGCTGGTGCACGCGGTCGATCACGTCGATCGCCAGCGTGAAGCGGTCGATACCGTTGATAATCGCCAGCTCGAGCGGCGTATTGATGTTGCCCTTCTCCGCATAGCCGTGCACGTGGATGTTCTCGTGATTCGTGCGCCGGTAGGTGAGCTTGTGAACCAGCGACGCGTACGAGTGAAAGTTGAAGATCACCGGCTTGCTGGTGGTGAACAGCGAGTCGAAATCGCGCTCGGACAAGCCATGCGGATGATCCGACGCGGGCATCAGCCGGAACAGGTCGACCACGTTGACGAAGCGTATCTTCAGGTCGGCGAACAAGCCCTTCAGGATTTCCACTGCGGCAAGCGCTTCCATCGTCGCGATGTCGCCGGCGCTGGCGATCACGACGTCCGGTTCATGGCCCTGGTCGGTCGATGCCCATTCCCAGATGCCGATGCCCTTGGTGCAATGCGTGACGGCAGCCTTCATGTCCAGATACTGTAAATGCGGCTGCTTGTCGGCGACGATCACGTTGATGTAGTCGCGCGAGCGCAGGCAGTGATCCGCGACGCTCAGCAGGCAGTTCGCGTCGGGCGGCAGATAGATGCGCACGACATCGGGGCTCTTGTTGGTCACGACGTCCAGAAAACCCGGGTCCTGGTGAGTAAAGCCGTTGTGATCCTGACGCCAGACCAGCGACGTGATCAGCAGGTTCACCGACGGCACCGGTTGACGCCAACGCAATTCGCGCTTGGCTTTTTCGAGCCATTTCGCATGCTGGTTGAACATCGAGTCGATCACGTGGACGAACGCCTCGTAGGTCGCGAACAGACCGTGACGGCCGGTCAGCGTATAGCCTTCGAGCCAGCCCTCGAGCGTGTGTTCGCTGAGCATTTCCATTACGCGGCCATCGGGCGACAGTTCGCCGCCGTCGCTGTCGCTGGCTTCGCTCAGCGCGAGCCAGGTTTTCGGCGAGGCTTCGTAGATCGCGGTCAGCTTGTTGCTGGCGGTTTCGTCCGGACCGAACACGCGGAAGCTGGTCATGTTCTGGCGCATTACGTCGCGCAGCCAGGTGCCGAGCACGCCAGTCGGCGATACACGGGATGCACCGGGTTGCCCGACCTCCACCGCATAGCGCTCGAATGGCGGCAGGTCGAGCGCCTTGCACAATGCCCCGCCGTTCGTATGCGGATTCGCGCTGATGCGGCGCGCGCCCTGCGGCGCGAGTGCACGCAGTTCTTCGACGAGCCGGCCGGACGCATCGAACAATTCGTCCGGCCGATAGCTGCGCATCCATGCTTCGACCTGCTTCAGGCTCGCTTCGTTGGTGGCCGGATCGGCAATCGGCACCTGGTGCGCGCGCCACGAGCCTTCTACCTGATGCCCGTCCACTTCGCGCGGTCCGGTCCAGCCTTTGGGCGAGCGCAGCACGATCATCGGCCAGCGCGGCCGGGTCGTGTCGCCCTGCGAGCGCGCGCGCGTCTGGATCGCGCGGATTTCGTCCAGACATCGATCGAGCGTCGCCGCCATCTTCTGATGCATCGTGTGCGGATCGTCGCCTTCGACGAAATACGGTTTGTGCCCGTAGCCGGTCAGCAAGGCTTCGAGTTCTTCATGCGGAATGCGCGCGAGCAACGTCGGATTGGCGATCTTGTAGCCGTTCAGATGCAGCACCGGCAGCACCGCGCCATCGCGCGCCGGATTCAGGAACTTGTTCGAATGCCATGAGGTGGCAAGCGGCCCGGTCTCGGCCTCGCCGTCGCCGATCATCACCGTGACCAGCAGATCGGGATTGTCGAACGCCGCGCCGTACCCATGCGACAGGCTGTAGCCGAGTTCGCCGCCTTCGTGGATCGAGCCCGGCGTTTCAGGCGTGCAATGCGAACCGATGCCGCCCGGAAACGAGAACAGGCGGAATAGCCGCGCCATGCCTTCTTCGGTCTCGGTGCGGTCCGGATAGATCTCGGTGTAACGCCCTTCGAGATAACTGTTGGAAATCACGGCCGGCGCGCCGTGGCCCGGTCCCGAGATGTAGATGACGTCGAGGTCGCGTTGGCGGATCGCGCGGTTCAGGTGCACCAGCAGAAAGCTTTGGCCCGGGTCCGAGCCCCAGTGTCCCAGCAGACGGCGCTTGATGTGCTGCGCCGTGAGCGGCTGCCGCAACAGCGGGTTGTCGCGCAGGTAGATCATGCCGGCCGCCAGGTAATTGCAGGCGTGCCAGTAGCGGTTCATGTTGCGTAGCTCGTCCGCGCCAAGCGGTGTGGACGAACCGGTGTCGAAAGAAACGTCGGCCATTTGGGGGATCTCCATAGGCGATGTCTGACGGCGCGCGAACGCACGCCGGCGTGGCCCGCGGCACGGCGGGCGGGCGCGCAGGCCCTTCCTATCATAGGAGCCAGTGCGCATGAATTCATTTGATCGATATCAACGCGCGTGCGTAATTGCCATGCGTACCGGCTTGCGAAAAAAGGGGCCGCGTGACTGTTGATGGATCAAAAGGCGATACGGGAAAGCAGGACGATGCTGCGTACAGCGGAGCGCGACACGGCGTACGGCCACCGCTGCTGTGCCCTGCCATGTGGCTATTGCGGCAACTCGTGGCAAGCAAACCGTGCGCCCGGGTCGATGAGCCCGCCATGACCACCGGCGAATGTGTCGCTGCGCTTACAGCAGCGGCAATGTGAGCCGGATGTGTTCGGCAAAGGCCGTTGTAAGCAGCGATGGGCGCTTGCGCTCGAATCTCAGCGTGATGCCGACCGCAGGTAACGCGGGCAGCGTCGGAGCGCCGTTCAGAATTGCCAGATCGGGCGGCACCGCTGTCTGCGTCATCACGGCGAAAGCTTGCCCTGAACGCACCAGCGCGATGAGCCCTGCCAGGCTGCTGCTCGCATAGGCAACGCGATAAGCCCGGCCCGCGCGTTGCAGCGCATCGCAGGCCGCGATGTGATCGAGGGTGTCCGGGTCCGATAGCGCAAGCGGCAATGGGTCGAATTGCGCGGCATCGAGGCCGGGATAGCCGATCCACACCAGGGGCTCGCGGCGAATGATGTCGTCGTTTGCGCTGTCGGCCTTGCTGTTCGCTTTGCTCCCCGTGCTCGCTTCAGGCAACGAGATCAGTGCGAGATCGACCGCGCGCTTGTCCAGCTGTTCGATCAGGCGCGGCGTGGGCCCGCACACCACCTCCACCAGCGCATGCGGGTGCTGCCGCGAAAACTGACGTAACAGCGCCGGCAGGAACACCGCCGCATAGTCGTCCGGACAGCCGAAGCGGATGCTGCCCGACAGCCCCTTGCCGCACAGATCCGCCATCGCCTCGTCGTGCAGCCGCAAGATGCGCTGTGCGTGAACCAGCAGCCGCTCGCCGGGATTGGTCAGCACCACACCGCGGCCGGTGCGCTGAAACAGCGGCTGATCGACGATTTCTTCGAGCCGCTTCATCTGCTGGCTCAGCGCGGACTGCGTGCGGCCGACCCGCGCGGCCGCACGGCTGAGCGCCCTGACCTCGGCAATCACGGCAAACGAGCGCAACAGATCGATTTCGAGCGACAGCGCCAAGATATTAGCCTCCCGTCTACCTTGCATCAGAACTATTCGATTCTATAAAACCAGAGTGGCGGCTAGACTGCAAGTTAAACCCGTCCGCCCAAGGAGAAGCAGCGTGTCCCGAAACCACGACGCCACGTTCTGGCACAACGCCAGACAGCATCTGATCCGCTATGGCGGCACGTTCGAGCCGATCATCATCGAGCGCGCCCAAGGCAGCTTCGTCTATGACGCGGACGACCGTCCGATTCTGGATTTCACCTCCGGGCAGATGAGCGCGGTGCTCGGGCACAGCCACCCGGACATCGTGTCGGTGATCAACGAATATGCGGGCAAACTGGACCATCTGTTCAGCGGCATGCTGTCGCGGCCGGTGGTCGAACTCGCCACGCGTCTTGCCGACATCACGCCGGACGGACTCGACCGCGCGCTGTTGCTGAGCACCGGCGCGGAATCGAACGAAGCGGCAATCCGGATGGCGAAGCTCGTCACCGGCCGCTATGAGATCGTCGGCTTTGCGCAGTCGTGGCACGGCATGACCGGGGCAGCGGCGTCCGCTACCTATAGCGCCGGCCGCAAAGGCGTCGGCCCCGCGGCGGTCGGGTCGTTCGCGATACCGGCGCCGTTCACGTACCGGCCGCGCTTTACGCGCGACGGCGCGTACGACTATCTGGCGGAGCTGGACTACGCATTCGATCTGATCGATCGACAGTCGAGCGGCAGCCTCGCGGCCTTTATCGCGGAGCCGATCCTGAGTTCGGGCGGCATCATCGAACTGCCCGCAGGCTATCTGGCGGCGCTCAAGCGCAAATGCGAACAGCGCGGCATGCTGCTGATTCTCGACGAGGCGCAAACCGGCGTCGGCCGCACCGGCACGATGTTCGCGTGCCAGCACGACGGCGTCACGCCGGACATTCTGACGCTATCGAAAACACTCGGCGCCGGCTTGCCGCTCGCCGCGGTGGTCACGTCAGCAGCCATCGAAGAACGCGCGCACGAACTGGGGTACCTGTTCTATACGACCCACGTGTCCGATCCGCTGCCTGCCGCGGTCGGCCTGCGCGTGCTCGACGTCGTGCAGCGCGACGGCCTCGTGGAGCGCGCCAATATCGCGGGAGCACGGCTCAGGCGCGGCCTGCTCGATCTGATGGAGCGCTATGACTGCATCGGCGACGTGCGCGGACGCGGGCTGCTGCTCGGCATGGAGATCGTCAAGGACCGGCGCACCAAAGAGCCCGCGGATGGCCTCGGCGCGAAGATCACGCGCGAATGCATGAACCTCGGCCTCAGCATGAACATCGTGCAGTTGCCGGGCATGGGCGGCGTGTTCCGGATCGCGCCACCGCTGACCGTCAGCGAAGAAGAAATCGATCTCGGTCTTTCACTGCTCGACGAGGCGCTGCAGCGCGCGTTGTAAGCGCTGCTGGGGCCACGCACGAGCGCGGCTTGCGCGACATCCACGTCACGCCTTTGTCATTCAGCGCTGCTTGAATGGCCCGGCACCGACAAGGGGCGACAATGATCGCCCCTTTTTCTTTATCCCAAGGGAAAACAATGAAGAAATCGTGGATCGTCTTGTCTGCCGTCTGCCTGCTGGGCGCGTTTTCCGCGCATGCGCAGACGTCCCGCACCAGCTGGGTCGTCACGCAAATCTACGACTACAACCACCCATTCGCGGCGCAGGACAGCACCGACCTCGCCACCAAGATGTCGACGATGGCCGCCGATGCGTTCTCGTTTTATCGCGGCACCGACCATATTTTCTATCGGGACATGCTGACGCTGCCCGCATCGAAATACACCAGCACGCAGACCGGCTTCACATGGCTTGGCGGCGATGCGCATCTCGGCAATTTCGGCGCATGGCAGGATAGCGCCGGCAACACGGTGTTTTCCGTCGACGACTTCGACGAGGGCTATCTCGGCCAATACGTGTGGGACTTGCGCCGGCTGGCGGCCAGCATGGTGCTGGCAGGCCGCGCCAACGGCATTGCGGACAGCGACATCAGCACCGCGATCAAGACGATGGTTGGCGCGTACGTCAGCGAAATGAGCGACTTCAAGGGCAGCAGCGACGAGTTGAGCTTTCAGCTGAAAAACGGCAATACGTCCGGTGCGGTGCAGTCGACCATCGGCGACTCGAAAGACGACAGCCGCTCGAATCTGCTCAGCAAGTACACGCAGGTGAGTAACGGTACGCGAACTTTCCAGAACATCGCGAATACGCTGGTGCCGGTGGACAGCGCGACGTATAGCGCGATTTCCGGTTCGATGAGCAGCTACATCAGCAGCATCGCTTCGTCGAAGCAGTTCGCGGCCAGCTATTACCGGGTGAAGGACATTCGCCAGAAACTGGGCTCGGGAGTCGGCAGTCTGGGCAAGCTGCGCTACTACGTGCTGATCGACGGCCCATCGACGTCCACCTCGGATGACGTGATTCTCGAACTCAAGCAGGAAGTCGCAAGTGTCGTTGCAGAGGCAAGCAGCAACGGCAGCGCGCTGGCAACGGCGGCCAACGGCAACGACGGCGCGCGGGTCGCGCTGACCAGCAAGGCGCAGACGCTCAACGCCGATGTCCTGGTCGGCTACGCAACGATCAACGGGCTGCCGTACTACTTCCACGAAAAGTCGCCGTTCGCGGAAGACTTCGACTACACGCAGCTGACCAGCGCCGGCAAGCTGAATACTGCCGCCACCTACCTGGGGCAGGCGTTGGCCTCGGCGCATGCCGTCGCCGATCAGGACTATAACGACGGCTCGATCGTGACGTACAGCATCGACAAGCAGGTGACGGACGCGATTACCAGCACCAGCGGACTGCAAACGGAAATTTCGAACTTTGCGTTCAGCTATGCGGCGCAGGTCAATCTCGACTGGCAATCGTTCGTCGGTGCGTATCAGGCCGGTACACCGCTGTACTGAACGGCGGCGCATTGAAGCGCCCGCTCTTTCGCCATGTATTACGCGCCCGCCGTCTTGCCGATAGCAAGCTGCGGGCGCAATTCCTTGCGTTATCCACTCAATCTGTGCAAGCCCACACCGGCTAATTCGAAATTATCCATTTCTGTCCAGGCGCTTGCCGGATAGCAATCAATTGATGCAAATTCACGTCTGGACGGATGACTTGCGTCGTCTTTCCAGATACGCGAGCATAGAGATCGCCACGTGTCGTGGTGCAGCATCGGCATTCCGTTTATGGCTATCGCCGGTATTTATCCAATGAATTTCACTGAATGGAGCTTTGTCGTTATATTGGCCCGCGCCTATACGACAACCAATAGATAAGAGGAAACCGGAATGCGCATGCACAACGACTCACACTTTCTCGACGAACAGGACCGGCTTCGAGTGAACCAGGTGAAGACCGTTGCGCCGCCGGCCGTCCTCAACGAACTGCTCGCGCGTGCCGATGTATCGTTCAATGGCGAGCGCCCGTGGGATCTCCGCGTATTCGATAGCGACGTCTACCGGCGTGTGCTGGGCAGCTGGTCGCTAGGGCTTGGCGAAGCGTATATGGATGGCCTGTGGGAATGCGATCAGCTGGACGAACTGTTCACGCGGGTGTTGCGTTCGGGCCTCGATTCGGCGGCCACCGGCATCGCAAAGATGCGGTTGATCGGCGAGCATCTGCGGCACCGGCTGTTCAATCTGCAGTCGTCGCGCCGCGCATTTCAGGTTGGCGAGCAACATTACGACGCCGGCAACGACGTCTTCGAAGCGATGCTGGATAGCCGCATGATTTATTCGTGCGGCTACTGGCAGCATGCAAGCAACCTCGAACAGGCGCAACACGACAAGCTCGACATGATCTGCCGCAAGCTCGACCTGCGGCCCGGCGAGACGCTGCTCGACATCGGCTGCGGCTGGGGCGGCCTCGCCCGCTTTGCGGCGGAGCACTACGGCGTTCGGGTGACCGGCATTACCGTTTCGAAAGAGCAGCTCGAACTTGCCCGCGAGCGCTGCAAAGGGTTGCCGGTCGAGTTGCTGCTGCAAGACTATCGGGAGCTACAGGGCAGCTTCGACAAGATCGTGTCGGTGGGCATGTTCGAGCACGTGGGCCCGAAAAATTACGACATCTATTTCCGCACGGCGCGCCGCCTGCTCGCACGCGACGGCATCTTCCTGCTGCACTCCATTGGCATTGCGGAAACCAGCGCCGGCACCGACCCGTGGATCGACCGCTATATCTTTCCGAACGGCAAGCTGCCTTCGGCTGTGGAGATAGCGAACGCGGTCGAAGGTCACTTCATTGTCGAAGACTGGCACAACTTCGGCGCGGATTACGACCGCACGCTGATGGCGTGGTGGCAGCGCTTCGACGCGGCATGGCCAAAGCTCGCCGCGCATTACGACCGGCGCTTCTATCTGATGTGGAAATATTATCTGCTGTGCTGTGCGGGCTTTTTCCGCTCGCGTCAGGGGCAGCTTTGGCAGGTGGTGCTGACGCATCCGGAGCGAGCGCAGACTTATCGGTCGGTGCGGCCGGCGTCGCCCGTTGGGGCGGCGCGCGACTAGTGCGACTGACGCGACTAGCCTGGCACGGCTGACGCGGCGCGCCGTCGCAACAGTGCGCGGCGAGACTCCAGGCATGCTGTAACGCGCTATGCGAATATGCGAGCGCGATGGGCTTTCACGGCTTCGCTACCGCATCGAAGCTATACCGCCCCTCCGTCCGATGCCCGTCGCGCGCGATCGCCACCCAGCTCACGGTGTAAGCGCCCGGCGTGAGCGGCGCGAGATCGACCGACATGTGTTTGTCGTTCGAAGCAGATACGGCGGATTTGTCTCGCGTAGCCGGCTTGCCGTCGGCACCGGTGACCGTGATCGAACTGAACGCGGGCTCGAGCCCTTCGTCGAAATCGATCGCTACTTCATGCGTTGTGACCGGCACTGAAGCGTTAGCCGCCGGCGTCAGATGCTGGGGATGCGCATGCGCAAACGCATCGTGCATCGCACACAAGGTTGCAGCCGCAACCAGTGCATGCCGCAGCGGCATGCACAGCAGTTTCAATCGCGTATTCCCATGCGTATTCGTGTTCATCATCAGATACTCGCAGTTTCTGTGGCTCGATTGCCTGAAGCGTTCAAAGGTCGTATTTCAATTCCGCATAGAAGGTCCGCTGCGGGAACGGATGAAACAGGTAGTACTGGCGGTTGTTCAGGTTGTCGACGCCGAGCGCGGCGCCCCAGTGCTTGTCTACTTGCAGATGCACACGCGCATCCATCACGAAGTAGCTTTGAAAGCCCTGATATGTCGCGGCATTGATATCGCTGTTGTCGACCGTCGAATACATCCGCGAGCTATAGCGCGCAGCGACCGTATAAGCCCAGCGGTTATCGGGCCGATAAGTCGCCGCGAGCGTCGCGCGCCAGCGCGGCACGTTCGGCACCTGCTTGCCGACTGCCGTCGTGCCCGTGGTAGAGACGAAGCTGTCGTCCGACAGGATGCGTGCGTTCACGTAAGTCACGTTGCCGGACAGCGAAAGCCCCTTGATCAGCACGTTGTCCTGCGAGCCGGCCAGTTCCACGCCGAGCTCACGCGTCTTGCCGACGTTCTGCGTAAATGAAACAGGCGTCGCAAAGCCCGGCACCGTCGACGTCTGCGAGATCAGCGCATCCGACACGTACTCGTCGAACGCCGACAGCCGCAGCTTGCCGTCGCGCACGTCGCGCTCCAGAGCAAGTTCGCCGGACAGCACGCTTTCGGGCTTCAGAAACGGATTGGACTGCACGAAGGTGGTACCGGTCTGGACCGTCTGATACAGCTCGCCGACCGTCGGAAAGCGCAACGCCTTGCCGAACGAACCGGTCACCGACCAGATATCGCTCAGGTCCCAGCGCAGCGACGCTTTCGGCGAAAAGCCATTGCGGCTCAAACTGGGCTGATTCACCGCCACGCCCACGCCATTGCTGCCGGTCGCGAAGTTGAAGCCGTCATAGGCGCGCCACATCTCATAGCGCCCGCCTAGCGTAGCCTGCAGCGTTGGCGCGATACGCCACACGTCCTGCGCCCACAGCGCGGAGGTTTGCGTCTTGCCGAGCGAATTGCTGAACAGCGAACCCTCGCCTTCCGATGCCCAGTCCGCTGCATTGAAGGTCGGGCTGACCAGCTTGAACTGGTCGTAATGCGCACCGAAGCTGACGATATTCGCGCCGTCGATGCCTTGCGGCCGCCATGTGCCCTTCCAGTCGAAGGTGCTCCAGCCGGTGCCGCCCATATCGGTGGTACGGCCCGGGCCGCCGGCCAGCGCGGTGGGATAGACGCCGGTCGACAACCCACTGAGGTCCTGCAGATAGTAGAAATTGCTGACGATCAGCTGCCAGTCGAATGCCCCCTTCGTATGGCTATCGACGGTCAGGCTCTGCATCAGATGCTCCTGCTCGACGTTGTTCGCGGTGAACTGCCCCGCGATCGTCGCTGCGCTGTACGCAAAGCCGCCGATATTCACGTTGCCGCTTGCCGCGCCGTAATACGGCGTGCCGTCTGCGGTTTGCAGATAGGTCTGCGCGCGCGCTTTCTGGCTGTTCTGCCAATAGCCGAGCGCGTAGGTCGCGCTCAAGGTCGGCGTGAAATCGTACGCAAGCTTCAGCGCCGCATTGTCCTGAATCGTATGAATGAAATTGCCCGCACCGATCACCTGAACCGGTTGACCGGTGCGGTTGCGATCGGCGAATGCACCGCCGACCACCGGCAGGTTGGCGGCCGCTGGCGTGGTCGACTGCACGACTTCGCCTATCGTGATCGGCTGGCTGAAGCTGTCCAGATGGCTCGCGGACAGAAACCACGCAAGCTTGCCGACCTTATCGCCGAGCGTCGCGCTGTACTGTTGCGAAGGCTCGTTCTCGTGCGTGCCATACAGGCCGAAGTGCTGCAGCGCCCCGGTGACGTCGACGCTCGCTTCGAACTTCGTTGGCATACGCGTGGTGATCTCGGTCACCGCGCCGTATGAATTGCCCGGAAACTGCGCGGCAAACGGGCCGTACAGCACGTCGACGCGTTCGATCTGCTGCGGCGTCACCATGAACCATTGCGGCGAGCCGTTCTGGTTGTTGTTGTTGATCAGCGTGCTGAGCAGCACGCCATCGGCGTAGATCAGGCTGCGTGCGCTGGCATTGATGCCGGTAGTGCGCGTCGACATCGGCGCCTGGGTGTCGCCGATAAAGCGTTTGCGCACCAGCACATCCGGCAGATACTTCAGCGCGTCGGATGAATCGGTTGCGTTGATCGTCTCGCGAATCTGTTTGGCGGTGATGCTTTCCGTGGTTTGCGGCAGCTGGTTCTTCTCCGCAAACGAGCGCGAACCGCTGATCTGCAGCGCGGGCAGATCTTTGGTGTTGTCCGCGTTCGTGGCGGATGGGGTTGTAGTTGTTGAAGCACTGCTGCCGTCGGCCGGCGCAGCGTCATTGCCTGCAGCAGCGGCCGGATCAGACGCAGTACTACCGGCCGCGAATGCGACGCCATGCGTCAGGCCGACGGTAGCGAACAGCAGCAGCGCAGCGGCAAACGCACGCGACACTGCGCATTCCGTGCCTGCGGGGCGCGGGATGGACATGTGAAATTTTCCTCGAAGCAAGACTGGCCGCGCGGCTTCGCAAGAAGACGCGGCAGGATCGCGCTACACGGGCACCGGCACCGGCGTGTCGGACGGCAACGCGTAGCGGCGAAGCTTTACAGACTCGACAGCGAGAGGAATGGAGGCGCGCGCGGGCGCCCTGACGGGAATGCGCCGAGCGGCGTGAAGCGCGTGGACAGCACGGCGGCCGCGACGGCCACCAGCAGGACGATCAGCACCGGCAGCAACGGCGGAACCGCAGGCACGGCGACATGATCCGACAGCAGATCGCAGTAGCCGCAAGCGGCCAGCGGATCGGCGCTCATGTGATGAGCACCCTGTGCGTCGGTTTGCAGCGCCGAACAGAACACGGCGTTGGGCTCGTCCGCATGAGCGGCCATGACCAGTTGGCTCACCAGCGGCACGCACACGATCAGGCACATGGCGAACATGCCAAGCCATGCGGTGAGCCGTTTGTGTGCGTGAAAGATCATGGTGTGAAGATGAGGAAATCGTGCGAAGTTTATCACCTCGTAACGTGCCGAACCAGTGAAGCAATGCGCTTATTCCCGGGTTTGTTCACAATTTTTGTATCGCGCGGCGCGAACACGAAACGTAAGGTATCGGCTAATCTTCGCCGCGCGCTTCTTCCGCGAAATCGATGCCGCCTGCGGGCACATAGCGACGCAATGCCGCATGCGAATCCAGCAGCGCCAGCAGTGCCTGCCGCGCGTCGTCCACCAGTGCGCGCGACAGCTCCGAAAATTCGCCGCGGCGGCTCACCAGAAAGATCGCGCGCATCGAGTTGCCTTTGTCGATAGGAATCAGATCGATCGAATCGGTAAAACGCGGGCCTGTCTGCAACAGACAGGTCGGCGTGGTGATCGCCCAGCCGAGGCCTTGCGAGACCAGCAAGGTCAGCGTGTCCGCGTGATCCACTTCGAGCTTGCGCAGCGGGTTCAGATCGTTGTAGCGCAAGATGCGCTCGACCCGGATACCCAGCGTCGAGGTACGGCTGTAGCGAATAAACGGCTGCGACTGCGCGAGCACGCGCAAATCCACGTTGGCACCCGCGTGCATCAGTTCGCGACTCGCAATGGCGACGAAGTTCTCGCGATACAACAAGCGGTGTTCGAATTCCGGGCTGTCGACGAACGGGTTCGTCGAAATGACCAGATCGAGTTCGCGGCCGAGCAGCGCCTGTTCCTGTGCGGTAGCCATGCCGATCTGCACGGACAACCCGCTGGTTCGCACCATCAGCTGCTTGATCAGCGACGGGCCGATGGTGTTGGCCACCGAATCGATCATACCGATGCGCAGATACGCGCCCTCGCTTTGCGACGCTTCGAGCGCCTGCGCCTTCAATTGCCGCGCAAGCCCGATCAGCGGCTCGGCGTTTTGCGACACATACAGGCCGCCCGAGGTCAGCGCGAGCGGGCGGCGCGAACGGTCGATCAGCGTCAGTCCGAGCGACTGCTCGAGCTGCGCCAGCGCCTGCGACACCGCGGACTGGCTGATGCCGAGCACACCAGCGGCAGCCGACATGCTGCGCGTCGCCGCGACGGTCATGAATACATCGAGCTGGTAGAGATCGACGGGACGCTCGCTCTGGCGGTTCATTGCGGCCTCGCAGCAAGCAGGGTTGCTACATCGGCCACCGCGTCGGCCACCGCATCGGCATTTCGAAAACTCAGCATAAGAATTCCTTATTCGGACCGCCGGCCGGCGACGCGGCACCCCATCGCCCATAAAATCCCCACAGACAATTTTAAACGTGCATTCGTCAGGAGACCGACAACCATGAACGCATCTCGCGACGCAGCCTTCGGCGCCGCCACGCTCGACTCAGCTACGGTCGCACTCGAAGACGCACCGCTCACGCCGTTCCATCTGCGCGTGACCTTCGCCGGCACCGGTGGCCAGTTCAGCGACGGCTTCGTGCTCGGCATCGTCGGGATCGCGCTGGCTATCGCCACGCCGCAATTGCACCTCAATGCGGTGTGGCTCGGCATTCTGGGCGCCGCTTCGCTGGCCGGCCTGTTCGCAGGCAGCCTGATTGCGGGGCCGTTCGTCGATCGTTTCGGGCGCCGCGCGCTGTTCAACTATGACATGGCGCTGTTCGCGGTCATTTCGCTGCTGCAGTTCTGGGTCAGCAGCCCGACCCAACTGCTGGTACTACGCCTGCTGCTCGGCATCACGCTCGGCTTCGACTATGTGGTGAGCAAGGCACTGGTGGTCGAGTACTCGCCGCGCCGGCTGCGTGGCCGGCTGCTCAGCTGGCTCGCGATCGCGTGGGCACTCGGCTATGCGAGCGCCTATGTGGTGGGCTATCTGCTGAAAGACCGTGGCCCGGACATATGGCGCACGATGCTGCTGTCGAGCGCGATTCCTGCTGCCGTGGTGTTCCTGTTTCGCGTGCGGATTCCCGAATCGCCGTTGTGGCTGCAACGCAAAGGCCGCACGGCCGAAGCACTGGCCGTGATCCGCGAGCACCTCGGTCCGCACGTGGTGCTGAACACCCGCGGCGACGGAACGCGCGGCGGCAACGCCGCGCCAGCCGGCACCGCGCGCGCAAGCCTGTTTTCGAAGCAGTGGCGCATGCGGCTTTTCATCGCGTGTTTCTTCTATATGTGCCTCGTGATCCCCTATTTTTCGCTAGGGACGTTTTCACCGATGGTGTTCGATTCGCTGCATATCCACGACAAGTTTCTGGCCGGCCTGATCTACAACGTGTTCCTGCTGCTTGGCACGATAGCGGGCGCGCTGGTGGTCGACCGGATCGGCCGGCGCACCTTTCTGCTGTCGGGCTTTTTCCTTTCGGCGGCGACGCTCGCGTGTCTGTCGTTGGGCACGCAGCTACCCAGCACCTTGATCGTTGCATTGTTCGCGCTGTTCGCATGCGTGCTGAGCGGCACCAACAACCTGTGCTTCCTGTATCCGCAGGAACTGTTTTCGACTGAGTTGCGCGCCACCGGCCTTGGCCTCGCGGTCGCGGCAAGCCGCATCGGCTCGGCGCTGACGACCTTCCTGTTCCCCAGCATCGTCGCGCTGTACGGCGGGCAAAGTGCGGTGTACCTGTGCGTCGTGGTGCTGCTGGTGGGTGGCGTGTGCTGCGCGCTGTGGGCACCCGAAACCCGCTATGCGTCGCTTGAGGCATGACCCTTGACTTCCATGAATGCAGCAACCATGAGCTCTGATCGAATCGAAACGGATGCGCTGGGCGAATGCGCGCTGCCCGTGCACGCGCTGTACGGCATTCATTCGCTGCGCGGCAAGCGAAATTTTTCGTACTCCGGGCAAACCCTCGCGCACTACCCGCGCTTCGTGGCGTGGCTGGCACGTATCAAGATGGCTATCGCGCATGTCAATGCGAGCCACGGCAAGCTCACCGAACCGCAGCGTCAGGCCTTGCTGACGGCCTGCGTCGAACTGGCTGCGGGGCAGCATGCGCACGCGCTGATCGTCGATCCGCTCGAAGGCTCGTGCGGCACGTCGATCAACATGAACATCAACGAGGTGCTGACCAACCGCGCACTGCAATTGATGGGACATGCGCCGGGGCAATACGAATTCCTGCACCCGCTCGACGACGTCAACCATGCGCAATCGACTAGCGACGTGCTGCTTACCGCAGTCAAGCTCGCACTCTTCGACGATGTGAACGAGCTGGCCTCAGCCGTCGATAGTCTTGCCGCTTCGCTGCGTGCGAAGCAGCGCGAGTTCGACGACGTGCTGCGCATCGGCCGCACCTGTTTGCAGGACGCGTTGCCGATGCGGCTTGGCCAGGCGTTCGGCGGCTACGCCTCGCTGGCCGAGCGCATGGCAGCCGCGCTACGCGCGCACCACCCGGCGCTGTGCGCGATTTCGCTCGGCGCCACCGCGGTGGGCACCGGGCTCGGCACGTACGCCGGCTATCGCGAAGCGGTCACCGCGGCGGTATCGGAGCTTGCCGGGCGGCCGCTTACGCAAAGTGCCGATCTGTTCGACGCTGTGCAGAATATGGATGAATTCGCCGCGCTTTCAGCAACCGTCAAACAGTCGCTGCTGGCGCTCGCGAAAGTGGCGAACGATCTGGTGCTGCTCAGTTCAGGGCCGCGCGGCGGCATCGGCGAACTGCAACTGGCGCCGCGTCAGGCCGGTTCGTCGATGATGCCCGGCAAGGTCAATCCGGTGCATGCGATGGGGCTCACGCAAATCGCGTACTTCGTGGCCGGCACGGATCAGAGCGTGATGCTGGCGGCCGCCGGCGGGCAGCTCGAAACCAACAACTACATGCCGCTGATCGCCATGTCGCTATTCAATGCGATCTCGAGCGCGACGCGCGCGATTTCGGCATTCGACGAACACTGCATTCAGCCGCTCGCGGCCGACCGCGCGGCAAACGAGCGCAATCTGCTGGAATCGA
Organism: Paraburkholderia jirisanensis; assembly: GCF_054782355.1. NCBI lineage: Bacteria > Pseudomonadati > Pseudomonadota > Betaproteobacteria > Burkholderiales > Burkholderiaceae > Paraburkholderia > Paraburkholderia jirisanensis. The sequence continues at coordinate 515,108 of NZ_BAAGSQ010000025.1, forward strand.
CCGCGATTGCGCCGGCGCTGAAGGCACAGGTCGGGTATGAAAGCGCGGCGGCACTGGTGAAGACTGCGGTCGATACGCAGCGCAGCCTGCTCGATGTCGTGGTCGAAAGCGGTGCAATGTCACGCGAGCGTGTGCTCGAACTGCTACGGCAAAGTGCCGCTCAACCCGATTGATGCATGGCGTCCGACCGGCGATGGCAAGCGGCACACAGCAGGCAGCCGCCGGCAGATACGCCATCCTCCCGTCAGAAGAAGTGCGGCATCAATGCAACTGCGCTCACGTATCGCTGCCGCCAAGCCGGCGATACGCGTTCAGATGCCGCACAAGCCCTTGCCGGTCGCCTAGCTGCTCTTTGATCAGCGCAAGATTGTGATGTGCGTCGGCGTAGTCCGGATCGAGTTCCAGACAGCGCAGGTAGCTCTGGATAGCCTCGGCCAGCCGGCCGCCCAGTTCGAATGCCACCGCACGATTGAAGTGCAATACCGGGTCGCGCGGAAAATGTTCGAGCGCCGCGTCGAATATTGCCAACGCGTCGGCTGCGCGCGCCTCGTCGTCGCACAACAATGCGCCGAGGTTCACGTACGCGTGATAGAACGGTTGCGGCGACAGTTCGATTGCCTTGCGATACGCGAGCTCCGCGCCGCGCGCGTCGGATGCGGCCAGCTGGTCGCCTAACGCGTCCCACTCTTGCGCCTCTTTGAGTGCGTCTTTCTGCGCCGGCGCGTTGTCCAGAAACACCACGTCGCCCTTGATATCGGCCACTTCGAAATCGAGGAACAGCTGCCCGGTATTCGCATCCCATTGCGAAGGCCCGGTGCGCACCGCGATCGTGTTGCCCAGCGCTGTCACGCGAATGCCGGAAAGCGGCAACTCATCCGGCAACTGCTTGCGCAGCCGCGCTAACGCCTGCAGGATCCGGCGCGTCGGAATGCGTGCCGACTGCAGCTGGAATGCAGTGCGCAGCAGCACGACGTCCTGAAACGTAAAGCGCAATTCGTTGCGCGGCCCGCGCGCAGGCGTGACGAAGCCCGCATCGATCAGACCGGACAGCACGCGCCGCGATACGCCCAGCAACGACTGGAGCTTGCGTACCGGAATGTCGCGGTGGCCGCTTGCGCCTTTCACTTGCGCGCGCGTACCTTTGCCGCCGGTGCCGGCGCTACGGCCTTTTCTGCGCGCTGTGCGGGCTTTCTCGCGCGCGGCGCCGATATCTCGGCAACCTCGGCGGCCGCTTCTCTGGGCTTGCGCGCCGCACTCTTCGGTTTTGCGCCGCTCTTCGACAGGCTGGCGCGCAGCGCTTCCATCAGATCGATCACCTGGCCGCCGGATTCGCTATCCTGCGGCTCGTGCGTGACGACTTCCTTGCCTTCGATCTTCCGGTCGATCGCGGCGAGAATGCGCTTTTTCTCTTCGTTCTCGTATGCCGAAGGATCGTACGCGTCTTCCGTACCCTGCTCGATGATCTGTAGTGCAAGCTTGAGTTCGGCCGCGGAAACAGGCGCGTGTTCGATATGCAGATCGGCAAGCGAACGTACTTCGTCGGCATACAGCAGTTGCTGGAAAATCAGGCCTTCCGGCGCCGGACGGATCAGCACGATATGGGTCCTGCCCTTCGACGCCCATTTGGCCAGCGCGCCGCGCTGGCTATCGAGCAGCGCCTGCTGCAACAGACTGTACGGTTTCGCGCCGCGCTTGTCAGGCGCGATGAAGTAGGTTTTGTCGTAGTACAGCGGATCCACCGATTTCTCAGGGATAAATGCGACGATTTCGACCATATGGCTCGCGCTGTCTTCGAGCGTCTTCAGTTCGTCTGCAGTAAAAACGACAAAGCGGTCTTTCTCGAACTCGTAGCCTTTTTGCATCGCGCTGCGCTCGACTACCTCGCCGGTCGCGTCGGACACGTACTGCTGCCGAACCCGCGAACCGTCGGGTGCGAGCAGATTGAAGCGCACATCCGCCGCGCTTTCGGTCGCGGAGTAGAGCTTGACCGGGATGGAAACAAGGCCGAAAGAAAGAGACAGCGATGCGATCGATCGTGCGGGCATGTGCTTCTCCTCGCAAGCCGGTACGAGCGCACCGGCTCTGGGCAAAGGCCGGCGCCTGGGGTGGCCGGCCGCGATTCGGCCCCAATGTGCGGGGCGGACTCGCAAAGCATAGCATTGCGCATGCCACGAATCGAGCGGTGTGCGACGTACCGGACACCGGCGCCCCGGCATCGGGCGCTGCGTTACGCGACGGGCAAGGTCGCGGCGAGGATCATGTCGCGCGCGTTCGGCGGTTCAGCGCCTTTGCGATACAGCGGACGAAACACCGGATCGCCGCGCTGCACCGGCGTGCTGGTCAGCAGGCATATGCCGGAGCGGCGCGCGAATCCCATCCGCCAGATCTGGTCGACATACCGGCCGCGGGTTGGATCGCTCCACGAAACAAGTATCGTGCAACTCGTCTGCCATTCGATCCGGCTGATGATCAGACCGTCCGACGACATGCATGGTTGTCCGTCGCGTATAGCGCTCGACCGGGACCCGCCACTGTTGCGACGGGCCTGCTCGAGCGCAGTGCCTGATTCGTCCAGTTCGCAGAGTATCCCGAGCCAAGGATCGTTCAGGCACAAGTTAAACCTCCGTCATGCTTTGGATTACGTCTCCGATGCGGACAAACGCCGCTCAATATCAGCCTTCACATAAACAGGTTGAGGACCGATTGGTCCACGATAATCTTGCAAGGTGTAAGGCTTGAGACGTGCCAGCAGCGGCTACTGTGCTGGCACACAAGTATCTTCTTGAGAAGACAGTTAAGTCAAGAGGACGAGGCGATTATATAAATCTACCTATCCGATACCCGTGCATTCATGACAAGACCGTCAACAATCTAGGAGAGCTTGCCGACCAGCAGACGCAGCCAGGAGTCGGCGGCCGCAAACTCTTCTACCGTCAGCTCGCTCGCGGCGCGCACCGCGGCGAGCCCTTCTGCGATACGCGTCATGGCGGCATCGGCTAGCGCGACGCCGCGCCGCGTCAGCACGATCTGCCATGAGCGCAGATCGTCGTCGCCGCTCATGCGCGTCACGATACCCATGCCTTCGAGCCGGTCGATGCGCTTGCTGATCGCACCCGAACTCACGAGCAGTGCCGTGAACAGATCGGTCGGACGCATTGCGTACGGCGCACCGATGCGGCGGAGCGCGAGCACCACATGAAGTTCGCCGACGTTGACGTCGAGCGCATCCGCAATCGCCGCAAGCCGGCGTTCGTGCATATGGAAAACGTGTTGCACGCGTATGAAAAAGCCGACCAGACTCAAATCGAGATCGGGCCGCTCGCGCTGCCACGCACGCGTGATTTCGTCGACCTGATCTGAGCGCAGGCGCAGGCGGCCCGGATTGCGCGCCGCGCGCCGGCCCGCGGCACGGCGCGGCGCACTACGGGCCTTGCCATTGCACCAGTCGCGCGAGCGCGCGACCGCCTGCTCGTAGTCGAGGACCGCGACGCCGTCGGCGTCAAGGCCGTCGTCCGCCTTGCCCAGGCGCGTCTCCTCGTAGCGGCCGTCGCCGATGAAAATGCGCGCATGCCAGGTGCCCGAACGCGCGCCCTTGTAGTAGCCAAGGTGGCGGCCCGTATCGAGCGGATGCCAATACGGCTTGCGCCGCACCGGCAACGCGGCGCGCGCATCCGGCGTGGCCAGCCAGCGATCTTCGCTTGCGGCGTCGACGATGTCGTGCGCCGTGCGTCTGCTGCTCATCATGCGCTATGCCTCAATTCAAGCCATCGACAGTTCGGACGATTTACCCAACTCACCCATGCCTGCATCGACTGGCAAGCTGCGCAATAATGGCAGGCCAATAACCTTCAGACATCGATGAGCATTGCCTTGTCAAAACCGTCTGAACTCTTTGAGTGAGACTTATGACCATCAGGATTCTTGCCTTTTCAGGTAGCACGCGGCGCAATTCGTTTAATCAGAAGCTGCTCAACATTGCGGCACACGGTGCCGCCGAAGCAGGCGCCAATATCACGCACATCAGCCTCGGCGACTATCCGCTGCCGATCTACGATGCCGACCTCGAAAGCCAGTCCGGCCTGCCCGCGAATGCCGAGGCGCTGCAAAAGCTGGTCGCGGAACACGATGCGCTGCTGATTGCGTCGCCGGAGTATAACGGCGGCTACACGGCATTGCTGAAGAACACCCTCGACTGGATCAGCCGGCCGGATCGCACCGGCCGCGCAGGCCTCGCGCTGATCGCGAACAAGGCCGCCGCGATCGTCTGCGCATCGCCTGGGCCGATGGGCGGCACCCGTAGCCAGCTCGCGATTCACAGCGTGCTCAACAAGCTCGGCATGATCGTGATTCCGCAGTCGTTCGCGCTTGGCGTCGCTCATCAGGCATTCAACGAAGATCATCAATTGAAAGACGCCGGCGCACAGGCCGGTGTACGCCTGGTCGGCGCGGCGCTGGTGCAAACCGCACGCAAGCTCACGGCGGCCTGAACCGCGCTCGCGCACGACACTGCCGGCAGTGCGCGAGGCGTGCTGCGATGCACGCCGGCAGTGCAGGCGAGGCGCCCGGCCCCGCTTCGACCGGCGCCCCGGCTTCCGCTATCGGCCCGGCGCGGCTGCCCGGACGGCATCGCGGCGACGGCGAACCTGTCTGAAAGCAGATGGTAACGTCTATGCGAAAGCTGCATCGGGCTCGGCCGCCAAGCGGCCTGGCCATTGGCTCGCGCGCTTTGGGCACGATACGCAGCGTGTGTTTCATCGCTGCGCATGGCCAGACAAACTGCTGCGCGACCCAATCAGAACAGGTGGCGAATCCCGACCATCGCGCCAAGCTGGCCCACGCCTGCGCCAGGCGTCGTACCTCCGCCGCCGGCACTGACCGAGAACCGCGCATGCGCGCTGTTCCACAGATAAGCGGTCTTCGCATAAACCGCAGTCGCTTTCGACAGCCAGTAAGTCGCACGCACGCTGGCGAGCGTCGCGCGCGCATCCTGATCGTTGACGACGATCCGGTACGCTTCGCCGTCGACAGCCAGCGCCGGCGTGACGAAGTATTGCGCGCCGAGGAAAACCAGATCGGAGTGCACGTTTTGCAGGTTCGACTGCACGCGTCGCCCCACCCAACCCGCGCCGATCTTCAGGCCACCGAGTTTCACGTAGCCATTCGCTTCGACGCGCGCATCCTTGTTCACGCTCGATGTAAGCGGAAACGGCGCGACGCCATCGAAGAAGCTGGCCGCTGCGTTGGTGCCGCCGCGCTGTTCGTCGTACGCGGCAGCAACGCCGAACGACGCTGCGTCGTATTTCAGCAGTGCACTCCATTCGCGGCACTGTTGCGAATCGCCGGCAACCTGTCCGGCGCATGTGCCTTGTCCCGGCGAATTGCCGGTACCGGCTCCGTCGCGCCCGAACGAATACGTCGCACCGACCGTGAGGCCCTTGAAGGTGCCCTTGTAGGCGATCGTGTTGTCGCTGCGCGCATTCGGCAGATAGCTGTCGAGCGTGCCGATGCCGTGAATGTCCGGCCCAAGAATATCCGCATCCCACAATGCCCAGTAGATCATCGTGTACTGACGGCCGAAGCTCAGCGTGCCCCAGTTGCCTTCCAGGCCCACCCACGCCTGTCGTCCGAACAGCCTGCCGCCTTGCCCGAGATCGCCGCCGCGCAGGTTAAACCCGCTCTCCAGCGCAAACACCGCTTTCAGGCCGCCGCCCAGATCCTCCGAGCCGCGCAGGCCCCAACGCGACGGCAGTTCGCCGGTAACGCCCGGCATACGCACCACCGAGCCACCGGTAGCACTCGCATGCGATACGTATTCGACACCGGTGTCCAACACGCCATACAACGTGACACTGCTTTGCGCGAATGCCGGCGCACTCGCCAGACCGGCAAGCAACACCGCGACCTTTCCAGCCTTCATGAAGTCTCCTCGACGATGCATTGAATATTTGGATTGCGAATGAAACAACATCGTCGCGAAGCTTAGGGTCGCCCAAATGGATCAACAACCGGGCAAACACCGAATGAACCTGAGCGCAATCAGGCGGCTGTCGACGCACGCGGGGAATTTTTTCTCGTTGTCGCAGCGAAAGCGCGAGATGCCAGTAAGGCGGACTCAATCTGGAAGAACAATTGTCCTCATCCGCGACCGGTCCGGTGATGCAAGGCACGCCGTTTGGCCACAGGAAATCTGTTCAAGAGGTTCTTGAACGGCACTGATCACAGGCCCGCCCCGAAATATTCATTTTCGTGGCGCGCAACTTGAACGGCGTGCAATTCCATCTTGCAGACAGATCGCTTCTTTCAGCTGCGGCGCTATGGCATCGTTACTTCACCGGGCTTCGTCGCCAAATACGGTTGCCTCGGTCGCAGCGATGCTTTCGCCGCGGCTGCATCAAGGTGCAAGCATCCATTGCAAGCGAATACCGGATCGAAAATCATGGAGATGCCGAAATGTCCAACACCAATGTCTCAAGCAACAAGGAAGCACTGATCGCACGCTGCCTGCCGTTCCTCGAAGAAGTCAAAGACATGACTCCGGGGACCGAAGTCGAACAGTGGCTCAACAGCAAGTACGGACCCGACAGCGAGCTGTACCAGACCCTCGCGCGCCTGATCACGATCGGCGTGGTGGAGGAAGGCTGGGCCGCGGACGTCGAAGTAAACGGGCCGCAGTATCGCCGCGCGCGGCTGGTCGCGCCAACCGACGCAAGCTTCGGCTTCAGCATCACGTCGGTCTATATGGATAGCAGCGGCAACCTGCAGCAAAACCCGGAGGACGCGATGCGCGGCGACTTCCACGCGCATCCTTATGGCGAGTTCAACATGGTGATCCCGTTGAACGAGGGCGCCGCGCTCGCCGGGCCGAACGGCTGGTGCTATGGCGGCTGGACTGCGCCTGGGCCCGGTAGCCGCCACTATCCGGAGACCAAGGGCGGCGCGGTCATTGCGTTGTTCTTCCTGCCTGCTGGGCGCATTTCGTATAACGTCACGCCGCCGGGTGTGGAAGCCTCTGCCGCATCGTCCGCGACAAAATAAAGGGGGGAAAGGCGTCGGACGTAAAAACGTCGCGTAACGCGCTCGCCCAGCTGAATTGCTGCAGCACACCGCATGGTGGCTGCGGCATGTTCATTCTGGACCGCCTGGTCTGCGTTACGAGTGCAGCGCTTCGATCACTCCGCAACGCGCAATGCCGAATCATGCGTAGTCGGTAGTCAGGCACCGCAATCGTCAAAGCCGGCGAAGTGCGCAAAATGCTCGACCGGCTCGCGCGGCATATCGAGCCTGTTCAACGCTGCGCTGCGGTCGGCATAGCCAAGCGACATCCCGCACACCACTTCGCGCCCCGCCGGAAGGTTCAGATGTTCCGCGATGAGCGCCTGATATTGCGCAAACGCCACTTGCGGACAGGTGTCGAGGCCGCGCGAGCGCGCAGCAATCATCACCGATTGCATGAACAACCCATAGTCGAGCCAGTTATAGCGGGTCATGCACGCGTCGATCGTAAAGATCAGCCCGACTGGCGCGCCGAAGAAATCGAAGTTGCGCCCGCTTGCGCGGGCACGCGCCGCACGATCGTTGCGATCGATGCCTTGCACGCCATAAAAGCGTGCACCGAACGTCTGTTGCCGCGCGCGATAGTGGTCCGGCATCGGCTCCGGCAGATACTGCAGCGGGGGGTGATCCGCCGCTGCATGGGCAGCGCCGAGCGCGGTGCTCAACGCGCGCTTCGGCGCACCGCTCAGCACGTGTACTTGCCAAGGCTGCAGGTTCGAATTGCTCGGCGCCGAACGCGCGACGTCGAGAATCTCGACGATGTCGCTGCGGCGCACAGGACGCGGCAGAAATGCGCGCATAGCCTTGCGCGAACGAATCGCGGTGTCGACCGCATGCGCGGTTTCATGCCTGCTTTCATCAACGGCCGCATCAGCCGCCGGATCGATCTGGTAGACGGTATTCATATCCTGACGTTCTATTGAGGGCGACATGGAATCTGCCAGCGGGTGCGCTCAATTCGCACGCACCCCGCATCCAAGCACCGCAGCTAATGTCCGACCGGCTCACCACCCGACACGCGCACCGCCGCCGCATTGCCGTGGCTCACCTGTTTGATCAGCAACGCGATGCACGCGACGGCACCCGCCACGGCCACCACCGAAAAAATGCCCGTCAAACTGATCTGACGCCGTGCAAGCTCGGCAACCAGAAACGACCCGGCAATCCCGCCGAACCGGCCGACACCCAGCATCCATGCAACGCCCGTGCCGCGTCCTTCGGTCGGATAGAACGTAGCCGCGAGCACGGGCATCGATGCCTGCGCGGTATTCATCAACACCCCCGTGACAAAGATCGCCACGACCAGCAGACCGAAGTTGCCGAGCGCCTGACCGATCGCGTAGACACCGAGCGCACCGAGCCCATAGCACAGCGCGACGACCCGATTCGCTTCGAAGCGGTCCATCAACATGCCGCACAGCACCGCACCCGCACCGCCGAGCGGGAACAGCGCCGAGACCAGCGCGGCCTGTCTGGCGGCGAGACCTGCGTCCCTCAGCAGCACGGGCATCCAGTTGACCAGCCCATAGAAAATCACGAGGCCCATGAAATACGTGAGCCACAGCATCAGCGAGCCGAGCCGGTACGGGCGCGACAGCACGAGACGGGCGCCGCTCTTGCCGCCGCTGCTGTTACCGCTGCCGGTGGCAGCGCCTTGCGGCGCCGCTTCGCCGACCACGAATGCTTGCGCATCGTGCGCGCCGCGCGAGATGCGAGCGAGCACTGCGCGTACCGCGTCGGCAGGTTGCCGCTTGACCACCATAAACCGTACCGATTCGGGCAAGCGCCACAGCAACACAACGCCAAGCAGCAACGGCACGACGCCACCCAACAGCAGCACGCTGCGCCAGCCGAATTGCGGAATCATCCACGCCGCAAGAAATCCACCCAATGCGGCGCCAAGCGGAAAACCGCAGAACATCAGATTGACGATCGTCGCGCGCCGCCGCTGCGGGCAGAACTCGCTCATCAGCGTCACCGCATTGGGCATCGCGGCACCGAGACCGATGCCCGTCGCAAAGCGAAACACGGTCAGCGAGCCAAGGCTCGCCGACGAGGCGGAGGCGACGCACGCCACGCCGAACAGCACCACCGACGTCACCAGTACCTTGCGTCGCCCCCAACGGTCGGACAACGGCCCCGACACCAGCGCACCACATGCGAGGCCAAACAGCGCGGCGCTCAGCACCGGCGCAAGCGCAGCCTTGCCGAGTTGCCATTCAACCAGCAGCGACGGCGCGACGAAACCGATCGCAGCCGTATCGAAGCCATCGAGCAGCACGATCGTGAAACACATCGCGAAGATCAGCCATTGGAAGCCGCCAAAGCGTTGCTCGTCGATGAACCTCTGGACATCGACCACCGTTTTATCGTTCATCGGATACACCCTCGTCTGTGGGAAAGTCAGTGTGTCGAACGAGCAAAAGGTTAGGATGTTTGAATGACCTGGGCAATCCGGGGGAACCTCCAACCGGTCCCGATGCGGTGTTGTCCGGCAGCAGACATGCGCGGTCAACGCTGGCAATTTAAGCGAAGAAACCGCGCATTTCGCGACGTTCCCACCAAAATCGCGTGATCGGGCAGCAGCTTGCTGTGCGCATCGCTTATCGCAGCCGCGCGGTGAAATGTATTCATGCACAACGTGAAGGCCGTGCAACACCGCTGCGTCACCCGCAGCGCACCTGTCGCGCAACGTCCGCCAGTTGCTGACGCAACCATTGCAGCGCCGGCTCGCCATCGTTGCGCTTGTGCCAGACCGCGCGCATCGTCGCGCGCGGCGCCACGTACGGCATCGCGCGCATACGGAATTCACCGAGCCGCTCGATCTCGCGGCCGAGCGGCGACGGCACCAGCGCCATCATCTCGCTATGGCGCAGCAGCGCGGGAATGGCCAGAGAATGCGCAACCGAAATGCGCAGCCGCGGTACTTCCGCGCTGCCGGCAAAAGCCTCTTCCAGCGCTTTGCGGTCGAACATTTCCGATTGACGCGCAAGTCCCCGCTCGACGATAAAGCCGCTGACCGCGCCCTCCTCTTCGCCGCCTTGCGATATCGCAACGAGCGGATAACGCGTCAGGTCTTCGCGCAGCACGTCGCGCCCGGCAAGCGGATGATCGCGATGCACCAGCAGCGCCTCGGTCTGCTCCCAAAGCTGCATGGCCTGAAAGCGCGCCGGGATGTCGGCGAAGATGCCGATCGCGAGATCGATGCGGCCGATGTCGATCTGCCCGGCCAGATCGAGCCGCGTCGCGGGCCGGATCACGAGGTCGACGAGCGGCGCATCCGCGCTCAGGCGTTGGCTCAACCGTCCTAGCACCAGGTAGGTCACGTAGTCGTTGGCCGCAACCACGAACTGGCGCTCGGCGACGCGCGGCTCGAAAGCGTTCATGCCGAGTGCCGCGTTGATCTGCTGCAGCGCGCCGCGAATCTGCGCAGCCATCGCGATCGCGCGCGTAGTCGGCTCCATGCCTCGCGCGGTGCGCACGAACAGATCGTCGCCGAGCACGTCGCGCATGCGTCCGAGCGCATGACTGATCGCCGATTGGCTCAGGTTGAGCCGTCGGCCCGCCAGCGCGAGGTTGCGGTCTTCGAAGATCGCGTCGAACACGCGCAGCAGATTCAGATCCATCCGTTCCGGCTTCATGATTTCGGCCTGCGGTTACGGGGTGACGTGCGGCGCATTCGGCACGAGCAGTGTTTTCAGATCGAAGCTCGGGTCAGCAACCTGCTGCGCACTGACCGCGATGCGATTGGCGAGCAGCTTGCGCGCGAGCATATGGTCCTGCGGGCGATTGATGCTGTCGACCGCCACGAGGTGGTTGTCGCGGAAGTAGTAGAGCGAAAATTTACGCTCTTCGAGCGCACCACGCAGCGCGTATTCTGTCCAGCCGGTATGGAGGCCAGCCATCTGCAGCTTCAGGTCGTACTGATCCGACCAGAACCATGGCAGCGCGCGATACGGCTGCGGATCTGCGACCAGTGCCGCCGCCGCGGCACGTGCCATGTCGTTGGCGTTTTGCACCGACTCGATCCGGCCTGCGGCCGCGCCCGCCGGCAACCACGCGCTGACGAACGACGCGCAATCGCCGGCTGCGACGATATCGGGATCGGCGGTACGTGCACACTCATCGACCGCGATGCCACCCTCCACCGTCAACCCACAGTCGCGCGCGAGTTCCGCGTTCGGCACCACGCCGATGCCGACCAGCACCAGATCGCAACGCAGCTGTGTGCCGTCGTCGAGTTCGACGGCCGACACATGTCCGTCCGTTTCGTGCAGCGCAACCACCTTGCGGCCGAGATGACACTGCACGCCGTGCGCCGCATGCGTATCGAGCATGAACTGCGAGATCAGCGGCGAAGCGACGCGCGCGAGCAGCCGCGTTTCGGCTTCGACCACACTCACGTCGAGCCCGCGCTGACGCAGCGATGCCGCCGCCTCCAGGCCAATATAGCCGCCGCCGATCACCACCGCCTGGTGCGCGACGCGCAGTGCGGCAGCCAACGCGCGCGCATCGCGCAGATCGCGCAGGTAGTGCACGCCCTGCGCATGCGCACCCGGGCAATCGAGTTTGCGTACTCGCGCGCCGGTGGTCAGCGCAAGCTTGTCATAGGCAATACGCCGGCCGTCGTGCAACTCGACTTCGCGCGCATCGCGATCGATGCGTACCGCGCGCGTCGACGGCATCCAGTCGATCTGGCCGCCGTCGAAAAACGCGGCCGAACGCAGCGGCAGACGCGCCTCGGCAACGCTGCCGGTCAGAAAGCCTTTCGACAACGGCGGACGCTGATACGGCAGATCGAGCTCGTCGCCAAGCATCACGATGTGCCCTTCGTAGCCGAGTTCGCGTGCGGATGCGGCAAGCTGGGTGCCCGCATACGACGCACCGACGATCACCAGAACCGGTTTCATCATGTCAGCCCTGACGGTCCGGAATGCGCACGACGAGCCCATCGTGCGCTGCACCGACCACGATCTGGCACGCGAGGCGGCTCTCGGGCCGGCGCTCGGCGGCCGCGCCTTCGAGCAGCGCGAGTTCGTCGGCATCGGCTGCCGGCAGCGTGGCGCGCGACGACGCATCGATGTACACGTGGCAGGTCGCGCACGACAGACAGCCGCCGCACTCCGCGTCGATGCCGCGCAGATTATGGTGAATCGCGGCTTGCATCACGCTCGTGCCGGCCGGCACGTCGATCTCGCGCCGGGCGCCGTCGCGCATCAGATAGGTAACGATGGGCATGCTTTCTCCTTTCGAGTGGGAACGCGCAACGGTCAGGCCGTCTGCGTCAGAACATGTCGAAGTATTCGTGGTGTTCCCACTCGGTCACTTCCAGGTTGAACCGGTTGATTTCCGCTTCTTTCAGCGTGCAGAAGTAATCGATGAACGCTGAGCCGAAGCCCTCGCGCAGACATTCGTCGGTTCGCAACGCGTCGATTGCATCGGCCAGCGTGCGCGGCAACGCCGGCGCCTGCGTTTCGTACGGCATATCGGCCGACGGCGGCAACTCGATGCCGCGCGCGATGCCGTCGAGCCCCGACAACACCTGTGAGCCGAAATACAGATACGGATTGGCGGTCGGCTCGCCGACGCGATTCTCCACACGCGTGGCCGGGTCGCCAGGGCCGCCGAGCACGCGCGCCATCACGCCGCGGTTGTCGCGCCCCCAGTTGGCGCGGTCCGGCGCATTCGAATACGGACGGTAGCGTTTGTAGCCATTGATAGTCGGCGTCGATAAGGCGGTCGCGCCAGGCGCATGTGCGAGCAACCCGGCAAGATAGCGGCGGCCGAGTTCCGACAGCGGCCCTTGTGAGTTGTCCAGCGGGTTGTCCAGCATTTTTCCCGGCATGAACGCATTACTGCCGTCGGCCACGCTGACCAGCGACTGATGCAGATGCCAGCCGCTAGATACGACGTTAGGAATGCGCGGCCTGCACATGAAGGTCGCGTGATAGCCGTTGCGCTGGCATATCTGTTTGACAGCGCTGCGAAACAACACCATGTCGTCCGCACTTTTGATGCCGATCGTCGGCGCGAACGTGAATTCGAACTGGCTGGGTCCATATTCGATTTCGAGCGAGCGCACCGGCAGATCGAGCCCGTCGATACCGTGACGCAGTATTTCCATCACATGGTCGACCGCGTCGTAGCGCAACTCGGTCAGATACTGATAGCCGTGCGTCAGCAGATCGACCTCGGGCGGCTGGCCCGGCTGGCCTGCGTGTTCCGGCCTCATGCGCGGGTCGGTCACCTTGAAGACGTGAAATTCCACTTCGAGACCGGACATGAAGTGATAGCCGCGCGCGGCGAGCGTATCGAGTGCGCGCCGGAACAGATGGCGCGTAGCGAACGGCACCGGCGCGCCGCTTGCGAAATGCACGTCGCACAGCACCCAGCCGGTGTGCGGTGCCCACGGCAACACCCGGAACGTCTGGGGATCGGCGATCAGCAGCGTATCCCCGGCGCCCTGCATTTCACGCAGCCCGAAGCCGCCGCCCGCGGAAAACACTGGAAACACCGTGCGATGCGAGGTGTCCTTGGCGAACAGCGTGCTGGTTAGCGTGACGCCGTTTCTGAATGCCTTGATGGCTTCGTCGACGACGAGCGTCTTGCCGCGCAATAGCCCGTGCTGGTCGGGAAACGAAAAACGCACCACCTCGACGTCGCGGCGCTTCAGGCGCTCGAGCAATGCGGCAAACGCATCGTGTTGCGCGGCGTTCCACAAACCGTGTGTGTCTATGAATGACATGATCGATTTCGCGCGAACCTCGCCTGGCGCGGGTCGCGCGTTTCTCCGTACGTGGGTTTAACGCGGGGTCATCGCGGGTTTTCGTACCGTGCCGGTCAAACCCTCGGTGCGGGCCAGCGCGCGGCACTTCGGCGCTTCACGTCCGCTTCTTTCCAGTACTCGTCCCAACGGTCTGCGGGACCGATCCCGTCGATCGACACGGGGCCGGTCATCGCAGCGGCCTGCCGTTCATCCAGCATCATCAGCGCGCGCTCGCCGCTCGCGGCGCGCTCGATCGCTTCGAGCAGCAAGCGCCGGTACGCGATGATGCCCTTGTCGGTCGTGCCCAGATGCTCGCGCGTGCGGTCCTGAATCGGGCCTTGCGACTCCACCGCCCACTGGTCGTGCACGTTGATATCGAAGCCCATGCCGGTATACGTGGCGCGCTGCTGTTCCTGAAGGTCGAAGCCGTACTGGTTGCGTTTGTTGCGGCGCGACGTGTAGTCCGGCAACTCATAGAGATCGAGACGCTGCTCGCGCATCTGCGCCTTGTCGACCGGCTCGCCGAAGCTCGTGAATATCGCGTACCAGTAGCAGTTTTCGTCGTCGACCGGCACGTGCCATTGCGTGATCGTCATTTCCGCACTCATCGGAATCACGAAAGCCTGCGGGAACACCACATTGGTGACGCGCACGTGCGTATGCACGTCGCTCAAACGGCGCTTTGCGATCAGTCGCAGCCCGTAGTCGGCTGGGCTCACCAGGATCTCCGGCGATTCGTATTCGCGCAGCACTTGCGTGATCGGCATGTCCGAATCGGCCGACGCGCCGCGGAACTGCTTGCCGTAGCTTGCGCTGGTGTCTTCGTCTTCGAAGAAGCGATGCAGGAACGACGCATGTGCCGGGTCGATGCCCACTTCGAGCGCCTGCAGCCAGTTGCATTCGAACAGGCCTTTGAACGCGAACGTGTAGGCGCCCGGCGCGGCGAAGCAGTCGAAATTCGCGAACGCCGGCGGCTCGCCGCTGCCGAGGTACGCGAACAGGATGCCGCTTTTCTCGACCACCGGATACGCGCCTTGTTTGACACGGTTGCACAACGTGCTGCCGGCGGGCTCGCCGGGCGTCGCGACGCACTTGCCGTTTACATCGAACAGCCAGCCGTGAAAGGCGCAGCGCAGGCCGCCTGCTTCGAGACGCCCCGCCGCCAGATCCGCGCCGCGATGCGGGCAATCGCGGTCGAGCATGCCGTAGCGGCCCTGTTCGTCACGGAATACCACGAAGTCCTGGCCCATCAGTCGCACCGCGCGCACCGGGCGCTCGTCGGGCAACTCATCGAGCAACGCGACCGGTTGCCAGTAGTTTCTCAGCAGCCGGCCGGCTGGCGCGCCTCGTCCGACGCGGGTCATCAGGTCGTTTTGCTGCGAACTCATCATGGGCTTGTCTCCTGTCGTGGCACTGAATGCGGGATGGCGGAAATTGCATGCCGAAGCGATGCTGATGAATGCGGAGTCTATGTTTTGGAATTCATGTACGCAAGCGCTGTATGCAACCGTTCATTCAGTAACGGCCAAAAATATCTCATGTTAAACACTAAATTTCTCTTTTATATTGCTGTTTTTTATAGAGAATATTTATATATAAGCGTGTTTACCCTAGTGACATTTTTTGCGAGATTTGGACCAAGCAATGCCGACTCTGCATACATTCAAGAACATACAACATGCATCTCATGCAATCGGACTCTCGCCCCGCGTCGACCGTGAGCTACAATTCATCGCTCATACGAAGTGCCTCAGCACCTGCCAACGACCCCGGAGAACTCAATGGAATCCCTGCAAGAACGCGTTCTGGTGCAGTTGCGCGACATGGTGCTCAAAGGGGAATTCGCGCCCGGCGAGCGGCTCGCGGAAGTGGCGCTGGCAGACCGGCTGAAAGCGTCGCGCACGCCCGTGCGGCTCGCGCTTGCCACGCTGGAGCAGGAAGGTCTCGTCGAACCGTCCAGTGGTGGCGGCTACGTGATGCGGCGCATCACCGCCGCGGAAATCGCCGATGCGATTGCGGTTCGCGGGCATCTGGAAGGCATGGCGGCGCGCCTCGTCGCCGAACACGGTGTGCCGCGTCAGCTGTCGAACACGCTCAACGAGTGCCTGCGCACCGGCGACCGGCTACTCGACAAGCCCGAACTGACGCTCGACGACTACGCCGCCTACACGGATATGAACAACCGCTTCCACCAGTTGTTCGTCGAAGGATCGGGCAATGCAGCGCTGATACGCGCGATCGAAATGAACAACCGGCTGCCGTTCGCCGCGGCCAGCGCAATGCTGCCGATGCAGTCGACACTCGAGGAAGGACGTCTGTGGCTGTGCATCGCGCACCGTCAGCATCACAGCCTCGTGCAGGCGATGGAACGCGGCGAAGGGGCACGTGCGCAAGCGCTGGCAGCGGAGCATGTGCAGATCGCGCAGATGAATCTGAGTTATGCGCTGGAGCGGCCCGAGCTTTCGACGAAGCTGCCGCCGGCCTTCAAGCTGGTGGCCGACGCGGTTTTATAGGCCTCGCGCTCGCCTGAGGTTTCAGACTAACGCGCGCTATCTCCAGGACACACACCAGGCCGGCCATATTTGACGCAATCGTCAACTATCGCTGCGCTGTTGCCGCAGCGCCAGCGCGACGCCGCTCAAGGTCAGCGTCATCGCGATGCCGGTGCGCGCACCCAGCGGTTCACCGAGCGAAAGCGCCGCGGCGGCAATCCCGAGAATCGGCACCAGCAGCATGCCGATCGACGCCACTTCGGCGGGTAGGCGGCGCAGCGTCTCGAACCACGCGAGATAGCACACGCCCATCGGCACCAACGCCATATAAACGAGCACGGCCCAACCGTCCGCGTGCAATGCTTCGAGGCGCGGCGCCTCCACCGCCAGCCCGAACACCACCATCGGTAAGCAGCCTATCGCGACTTGCCATGCGACCAGCGTCAACGGCGCAACCGGCAGCGGCTTGCGATTGGCGACCGTGCCGAACGCAAACAGCACCGCTGCGCCGAGCGCGCAGGCAATGCCGGCGCGCCGCCCCGCGTCGAACGAAATGCCGTGGCCGCCGAGCAGCACCGCCACGCCGGCAAGCCCCAGCAACAACGCGCAGAAGCCGCTCGCCGACGGCCGCCGCGACAGCATCGGCCATGCGAACAGCATCGCCCACAGCGGCATCGTATAGACGAGCAACGCTGCTTCGTTGACCGGCAGCCATTGCATCGCCATCGTCGACAGGCCCATCCACGCAAGCACATTGGTGGCAGCCGCAAGCAACAGCCGCGGCACCCATGCGCGCGGCACCCGAATCGCTTCGCCACGGCCGACGGCAAGCGCGAACAGCAGCAGCGCGGCGGCAAGGCCGGCCACACCGCGCGAAAACAGCGGTGGCCATTCGCGCAGCAGCACCTTCATCGCCGGCCAGTTGAGAGCCCAGCCGACTGCGGTGGTGAGAAGAAACAGAAGACCGGAAAGACGCGGGGATCGGTTGGAGAGGGACATGCGCGTCACAAAGGAAACTGCGTGGTCGAAACGATCTGCTTGAGGCCCATGAATGAGCGGATCTGCCGTACGCCCGGCAAATACAGCAGCTGTTCCGCATGCAGACGGTTGAAGCTTTCGCTGTCGCGCGTTCGCACCAGCATGAAGTAGTCGAACTCGCCGGTCACCAGATGGCACTCCATGCAACCGGACACCTTCTGCGCGGCCTTTTCGAACTCGGCGAATACCTCCGGCGTAGAGCGGTCGAGCACGATGCCGATCAACACCAGCATGCCGGCGCCCGCTGCCGCGGGATCGAGCAACGCCACTACGCCGCGGATCAATCCCATCTCTTTCAGGCGTTCGACGCGGCGCAGGCAGGCCGGCGCACTTAGCTTGATCTTCGCGGCAAGGCTGACGTTCGAAATCGACGCATCACGCTGCAATTGCTTGAGGATGGCGCGGTCGATGCGATCGGGCAAGGGCGCCGCTGGGCTCTGCGCCGTGGCAGAAGAAACTGGCTTGCGCAATTTTATTAACTCCGATGCCTGCTACATGACTTGAAATTAAGCGGCAAACGTAATTATCGGCGATTAACCAACTTAGCGTATTTTATTTCGCAAGCCTGTTTCGTGCGCTCTTCCCTATCATGGCTTCGTTGCCAAGCGGCACACCATCCCTCCCGGAGCGAACCATGAACCTGCAACGATTTCCGCGCTATCCACTGACGTTCGGCCCGACGCCGATCCAACCGTTACGGCGCCTGTCAGCGCATCTGGGCGGCAAGGTCGAACTCTATGCGAAGCGCGAAGACTGCAATAGCGGCCTCGCATTTGGCGGCAACAAGACCCGCAAGCTCGAGTACCTGATTCCCGAAGCGCTCGCACAAGGTTGCGACACGCTGGTTTCGATCGGCGGCACCCAGTCGAACCAGACGCGTCAGGTGGCGGCGGTCGCCGCGCATCTGGGCATGAAGTGTGTGCTGGTGCAGGAAAACTGGGTCAACTACTACGATGCGGTGTATGACCGGGTCGGCAACATCGAAATGTCGCGCATCCTGGGCGCCGACGTGCGGCTCGTGCCGGACGGCTTCGACATCGGCTTTCGCAAGAGCTGGGAAGAAGCGATCGAAAGCGTGCGTCAGCGAGGCGGCAAGCCGTATGCGATTCCGGCCGGCTGTTCCGATCATCCGCTCGGCGGGCTCGGCTTCGTCGGCTTTGCGGAGGAGGTCAGGCAGCAGGAACAGGAACTCGGGTTTCGCTTCGACTATATCGTCGTGTGCTCGGTGACCGGCAGCACGCAGGCGGGCATGGTGGCCGGTTTCGCCGCGGACGGCCGCGCCGCACAGGTGATCGGTATCGATGCGTCGGCCAAACCCGAACAGACCCGCGAGCAGATTCTGCGCATTGCGCGCAGCACCGCCGACAAGATCGATCTCGGACGCGCGATCGCCGACGCGGACGTCGTGCTCGATACGCGTTACGGCGGCCCCGAATACGGCCTGCCGAACGAAGGCACGCTCGAAGCGATCCGCTTATGCGCGCGTCTGGAAGGCATGCTGACCGATCCGGTCTACGAAGGAAAATCGATGCACGGCATGATCGACAAGGTACGCCGCGGTGAATTTCCGCCCGGCTCGAAGGTGCTGTATGCGCACCTGGGCGGCGTCCCGGCGCTCAGCGCCTATAGCTTTATTTTTCGCAACGGCTAGCAAGCCGCCGCACCGCGTGCCGACTACCCCAAACAGAACCAGCACGCGGCGCAGCAACGCAACGCGCGTTACGCGTGCTTGTGCGTAGGATCGTTGCAGCTATGACCGTGACGATCGTCCACCCATGCATTGCCGAGAATGAGGCTACAGAAGTTCAGCCGCTTGAACTTCGGATCATGCAGCGCCAGCACATCGTCGTTGACGGTGCCGAACGTCGAATCGGGCCGATGCTTCATCCCGTCGTTGAACGCGCTGATAATCTGCTCCTTGAAATTGGACGCGCGCGGGTGAGCGGCTACCACCTGCTCACGCTGCGCTTCGCTGAATTCGTCGTACGCGAAGCCGAGCACATCCATCTCGACGCCGGCGGTCACCAGTTGCACGACCGGCTTCTTGAACGGCGGAATACCCGGCGTGGTGTGCAATGCGATTGCATCCCACACCAGATCAACGTCCTGCTCGTCGATGCCATGCTGGCGCAGAAACTCGGCCGCCGTGTTGGCGCTATCCACTTCGAAGCGGTTCTGCGACGTGCGAAAGCGCTCGGTCAGCCCCATATCGTGGAACATGCCGCCGATATAGAGCAGTTCCGGATCGTACTTGAGCTTCTTGCGCTCGCCGGTCAGCGCGCCGAACAGAAACACGCGCGTCGAGTGATGAAACAGCAGATCGTTCTCCGTATCCCGAACCAGTTCGGTGGCCTCCCGCGCCAGCTTGCTGTCCGGAATCTTGATCCCTGCAATGACGTTGCTCATCGATGCACTCCTTTGAAGAGTATGAGTTGGTGCGATAGCGACTCCAAGGAACCGGTTTTAGGCACACGTGTCCAGAATTCTGGCGACGCGCAGCCGGCTCGATGGCGTAGCGGCTTTTTTGTAATCGACATGGCCGCAGCTCGCATTGTCGTCTTCGCAAGGGTCACTAATTTTTATCATTCGAACGGTAAATTGCCTAATCGCAATAGCATCGGGGCTTTTGCAACATGTCGTCCGCAATCGCCGCCGCAGGTCGCCACGGCCATCGACGCGTTGGCAGAAAACGAAGTACGTTTGGCTCCAGTGCACGGCGCGTAGCCGTTGAAGCCACCCGCGAGCGGTGCAACACTCGACGCATTGGATGACGCATGCGAGCGCGCAACCGGCGCAAACAGCCAGATCGCGGCATGACTGCTTTCTCCATAGCTTTGCTAAATCGTG
Organism: Paraburkholderia jirisanensis; assembly: GCF_054782355.1. NCBI lineage: Bacteria > Pseudomonadati > Pseudomonadota > Betaproteobacteria > Burkholderiales > Burkholderiaceae > Paraburkholderia > Paraburkholderia jirisanensis. The sequence goes on from NZ_BAAGSQ010000025.1 coordinate 535,304, forward strand.
CTGGTTGGAAATCGATGTTGGACTTGTAATTCGGGTCCGTTCATCCTTTGTCGACCACGCGACTAGCCGAATCAGGCCTTCTTGCAGGAGTCAACCCATGCGCCACGCCGATCGATCTGCCCCAGCCATTGACACATCGAAGCCCGACACCGCCGTGCTGCTGATCAACCTCGGCACGCCCGACACGCCGGCACCACGCGATGTGCGCCGCTATCTGGCCGAGTTTCTGTCCGATCCGCGTGTGGTCGAACTGCCTGCGTGGCTGTGGCAACCGGTACTGCACGGCGTGGTCCTGCCGCTGCGCAGCCGCGCGTCGGCAAAGAAATACGAACAGGTGTGGCTGCCCGAAGGCTCACCGCTCAGAGTGCATACAGAAAAGCAGGCGCGCGATCTGCAATCGTGGTTCGATGCGCGCGGCAGGCACGTCGCAGTCGAGTACGGCATGCGCTACGGCAACCCGTCGATCGCCGATGCGCTGACGCGGCTGCGCGCAAACGGCGCGCGGCGCATCCTGGTGCTGCCGATGTATCCGCAATACGCAGCGTCCACTACCGCAACCGCGTTCGACCAGACCGCGCTGGCGCTGCGGCAGATCCGCAATCAGCCTGCCATCCGCTTTGTCAGCCATTACCATGCGGACGCACGCTACATCGAGGCGCTGCGGCGCCAGGTGCAGCAGTATTGGGACGTCAATCAACGGCCCGACTTCGGCGCCGGCGACAAGGTGCTGTTCAGTTTTCACGGCTTGCCGTCACGCTCGGCAGAACTCGGCGACCCATACTACAAGCATTGCATGCAGACCGGCATGCTGCTTGCGGAGGCGCTGGGCCTTGCTGCCAGCCACTTTCGCGTGACGTTCCAGTCGCAATTCGGTTATCAGAAGTGGCTCGAACCGCACACCGCGGAAACGGTCGGCCAACTCGGCGCGATGGGTACGGCACGTGTCGATGTGTTTTGCCCCGGCTTCACCGCCGATTGCATCGAGACGATCGAGGAAATCGGCATGGAAGTGCGCGATATTTTTCTCGAATACGGCGGCAAGGAATTTCACCGCATCGAATGCGTGAATGAAGCGCCCGCGTTTATCGACATGCTGGGCGAAATTGCACTTGAAAATCTGACCGGCTGGCCGAACTCGATCCATGCGCCGAGCAACGAGGACAGCGCGTTCGCGGCTGCGTGAGATGGTTAGGCGTCGCGATGTGCGACGCCTTGGCCCGAAGCCTCACCACATGCCTAGTTCGAGCCGCGCGGCCTCCGTCATCCGCTCTTTACTCCACGGCGGCTCCCACACCAGTTCGACGCGCACATCGCGCACACCAGCCAGCGAGAACACTTCGTCCTCCACCACCCGCGGAAATTCCTCGGCGACCGGACAGGCGGGTGCCGTCAGCGTCATCCGTACCGTGACCCGCCCTTCCGGTTCGTCGACATCGAGCCCGTAGATCAAGCCGAGATCGTAGATATTCACCGGCAACTCGGGATCGTATAACGTGCGCAACGCGTCGATCACGCGCTGCCTGAGCGTCTGCATAGTCGGCACGCTTGCGCCATCATCGGTCGGGTCCATCATTGCGGCTCCGTTTCGTGGTGCAGCGCTTCCGACAACGTATGCCACGCGAGCGTCGCACATTTGACGCGCGCCGGAAACTCGCGCACGCCCGCCAGCACCGCCGTCTTGCCAAGGCCTTCGGTGTCGGCCGGCGCCGGCTCGTCGCCGCTCGTCACCATACGCTGGAAGCGGTCGATCAGTTGTTGCGCTTCGTCGGGCGTCTTGCCCTTGATCAGGTCCGTCATCATCGACGCCGACGCGGTGGCAATCGCGCAACCCTCGCCTTCGAACCCGACCTCGGTCACCACGCCGTTTTCGACCCGCAGCGCGAGCTGGATGCGGTCGCCGCACAGCGGATTGTGGCCATGTGCCGCGTGGCTCGCATGCGCAACGTCGTGGCGATTGTGAGGGCGGCGATAGTGATCGAAGATCACCTGCTGATAGAGATCGCGAATATCGCTCATGATCCGAACATCTCCTTCACGGCGGCAAGGCCGTGCACCAGCGCGTCGATTTCCGCCCGCGTGTTGTACAACGCGAGCGACGCACGCACCGTGGCCGGTATCTCGAAGCGTGTCATGACCGGCATCGCGCAATGATGTCCGGCACGCACCGCGACACCGGCGTCGCCCAGAATGCTGCCGACATCGTGTGGATGAATACCGTCGACGACAAACGACAGAATGCCGGCCTTGTGCGCTGCCGTGCCGATCAGGCGTACACCGTCGATCTGCTGTAATGTGGCGGTCGCGTATTCGAGCAGTTGCTGTTCATGCTGCTCGATCGCACCGATGCCGAGGCCCGTTACGTAGTCGATCGCCGCGGCAAGCGCGATGGCGCCGGCGATATTCGGCGTGCCCGCTTCGAAGCGCGACGGCACGTCGTTGTACTCGGACTTTTCGAACGACACCGTGCGAATCATGTCGCCGCCGCCCTGCCACGGCGGCATCGCATCGAGCAGCGCCGCCTTGCCGTACAGTGCGCCGATGCCGGTGGGCCCGTACAGCTTGTGCCCGGAAAACGCATAGAAGTCGCAATCGAGCGCACGTACGTCGACCGCCGTATGCGCGACGGCCTGCGCGCCATCGAGCAGCACCGGCACGCCGTGCGCGTGTGCGGTGCGAATCATCTGTGCGACCGGGTTGATGGTGCCCAACGCGTTCGAAACATGGGCGAGCGCGACCAGTCTGGTGCGCGGCGTCAGAAGCTGTTCATAAGCGTCGAGGTCGAGCGTACCGGTATCGTCGAGCGGCACCACTTTCAGCGCCGCCCCCGTCTGCTCGCAAACCAGCTGCCACGGCACGATGTTCGAGTGATGCTCCATCGTGGTCACGACGATTTCGTCGCCTTGCCTGAGCCGCGGTCGCGCGAAGCTGTTCGCGACGAGATTGATCGCCTCGGTCGTGCCGCGCACGAACACGATCTCGGAGGCCCGCTCCGCGTTGATCAAGCGAGCCACCGTTGCGCGCGAGCGCTCGTACGCATCGGTCGCGCGCTCCGCCAGCCAGTGGACGCCGCGGTGCACGTTGGCATTGGTCGTGCGGTAATAGTCGGCCTCGGCCTCGATTACGTGCCACGGTTTTTGCGTGGTCGCGGCATTGTCCAGATAGACGAGCGGCTTGCCGCCCGGTTGCGTGCCGAGAATCGGAAAATCGGCGCGCCACAGCCGGATCCGGTCTTCGTGCTCGAGCTCGATGCGTTTCATCGCGTGCTCCCTGTGTTGGCACCGCCGGCCATTTTGCCGAGCAAGGCCGCTTCCAGCCGCGCCCGCAACGGCGCAATCTCGACCCGGTCGATCACGTCGCGGGCGAACGCGGTGGTCAACAGCGCGCGTGCCGTACGCTCGTCGATGCCGCGCGCCCGCAGATAGAAAAGTTGCTGTTCGTCAAGCTGGCCGACCGTCGTGCCGTGCGTGCAGCGCACGTCGTCCGCGAAAATTTCGAGCTGCGGTTTGGTGTCGATCTCCGCGTTGCGCGACAGCAGCAGGTTGTGGTTGGCCTGGTCGGCGTCGGTTTTCTGCGCATCCTGGCGCACGATCACCCGCCCGTTGAACACGCCATGTGCTGCGCCGTCGAGAATGCCGCGGTACGTTTCGCGGCTGGTGCATTGCGGCTGCGCATGGTCGATCATCGTGTAGTGATCGAGGTGCTGCTTGCCGCTGCCGACGTACAGGCCATCGAGCGTCGTCGACGTTTGCGGGCCTGCGAGCCTTGTTACGATGGTTGCGCGCGCAAGCGCCGCGCCGAACGAAAACGCGTACGACGCAAAGCGGCTGTTGCGCTGCTGTGTGGCAGCCAGCGTCGCGGTGTGCAGCGCGTGCAGACCTTCCTGCTGCAAACGGTAATGGCGCACGTCGGCGCGCTCGTCAGCCGCTACGTGCGTCATCGCATTGGTGTAGTACCACGCGTCGTCGCTTCCGGAAAATTGCTCGATTACCGTGCAGTGCGCATCGTTGGCTGCCACCAGCAGATTCAGCGGCTGCACCGCGAGGCCCTCTTCGCCAGCCACGAACAGTGCATGAACCGGCTTGTCGATTGTTACCCCCGGCGGCACGAAGACCACATAGCCGTCGCGTGCGAACGCGGTATTGAGAGCCGTGAGACCATCGGCAAAGGCCACGCCGTCGAGTTGTGCCCGCACGCGCTCAGGCATCGTGTCGAGCGCCTCGGCAAGACTGCCGACGAAAACGCCAGATGGAAGCGCACCGATATCCGAAAGCTCCGGCACGAACACGCCGTCCACGAACACGAGCCGATGCACGTCGTCGAGCTGTTGCGCGCGGACAGTGCGCCGCGCTTCCTCCAGATGGTCGCTAGCCGGCACGAAGCGCAGCAGCCGTTGGTTCAGCGCAGCGAGGCTCGTGTACTTCCACGCTTCATCCGCGCGGGTCGGAAACCCCATCACACGGAACTGCTCGAAGGCACGCAAACGCAGCGCGTCCATCCAGGCCAGCTGGCTGCCCGGCAAGGCGGGAGCCAGCGAGCGAAACACCTGAGTCAAATGGTCGAGCGCTTCGTTTTTCATACGGCCACCTGTGCGCCGGCCGAATGTGCGCGCCCCGGGGGCTCCTCCAGCCAGCCATAGCCGCGCTGCTCCAGCTCGAGTGCAAGTTCACGCGTGCCAGAGCGGATGATCCTGCCGTGCGACAGCACGTGCACATAATCCGGCACGATGTAATCGAGCAGCCGCTGGTAATGCGTGACCATCACGATCGCACGCTCGGGGCTGCGCATCGCATTCACGCCCTTCGCCACCAGCTGCAACGCATCGATGTCGAGGCCGGAATCGGTTTCATCGAGAATCGCGAGTTTCGGCTCGAGCACGGCCATCTGCAGGATTTCGTTGCGCTTCTTCTCGCCGCCCGAAAAGCCTTCGTTTACCGCTCGATGCAACAGGTCGTCGTTCATCTGCATCGCGGCCATCTTGCCGCGCAGCAGCTCGAGAAAATCGATCGCGTCGAGTTCCGGTTCGCCGCGATGGCGGCGTTTGGCGTTCAGCGCCGCTTTCAGCAGATAAACGTTGCTTACGCCCGGAATCTCCACCGGATACTGGAACGCCAGAAAGATACCCTCGCGCGCGCGCTCCTCCGGTTCCAGTTCGAGCAGGTCCGCGCCGAACCACGACACCGAGCCTCCGGTAATCTCGAACTGGTCGCGGCCGGCCAGCACATTGGCCAGCGTGCTCTTGCCCGAGCCGTTCGGCCCCATGATCGCGTGCACTTCGCCGGGCCGCACGTCGAGGTCGATGCCGCGCAGAATTTCCTTGCCTTCGACGGTTGCCTGCAGATTTCTGATCTTAAGCATGATTTTGAGTGCTCCTGTTAGCCCACACTGCCTTCGAGACTGATGCCCAGCAGCTTCTGCGCCTCGACGGCGAACTCCATAGGCAGCTTGTCGAAAACTTCCTTGCAGAACCCGTTGACGATCATCGATACCGCGTCTTCCGCGGAAAGGCCGCGCTGCCTGCAATAGAACAACTGGTCCTCGCCGACCCGCGAGGTCGACGCTTCGTGCTCGACTTTTGCGCTCGGGTTCTTCACCTCGATGTACGGGAAGGTATGCGCGCTGCAGCGATCGCCCATCAGCAGCGAATCGCACTGCGTGAAATTGCGTGCGCCTTCTGCCGCACGCGCGATGCGCACGAGGCCGCGGTACGCGTTGCTGCCACGCCCCGCCGAAATGCCCTTCGAGACGATCGTGCTGCGCGTGTTCTTGCCGATATGGATCATCTTGGTGCCGGTATCGGCTTGCTGACGGTTGTTGGTCAATGCAACGGAATAGAACTCGCCGATCGAGTTGTCGCCGCGCAGGATCACGCTAGGGTATTTCCACGTGATCGCCGAACCGGTTTCGACCTGGGTCCACGAGATTTTCGAGTTGGCGCCGCGACAGTCGCCGCGCTTGGTGACGAAGTTGTAGATGCCGCCTTTGCCGTTCGCGTCGCCCGGATACCAGTTCTGCACCGTCGAATAACGGATCTGCGCATCGTCGAGCGCGACCAGCTCGACCACCGCTGCATGCAGCTGGTTCTCGTCGCGCATCGGCGCCGTACAGCCTTCGAGATAGCTGACCTGCGCGCCTTCGGTCGCAATGATCAGCGTGCGTTCGAATTGACCGGTGTTTTGCGCATTGATGCGAAAGTAGGTGGACAACTCCATTGGGCAGCGCACACCGGGCGGCACATAGACGAACGAGCCGTCGCTGAACACCGCCGCATTCAACGCGGCAAAGAAATTGTCCTTGTACGACACGACGCTGCCCAGATACTGGCGCACCAGTTCCGGATGCTCGCGTACGGATTCCGAAAACGAACAGAAAATGATGCCGAGCGACGCGAGCTTGTCCTTGAAGGTGGTCGCTACCGAGACGCTGTCGAACACCGCATCGACAGCCACCCCCGCCAGCATCGCGCGCTCCTTCAACGGCACGCCGAGCCGCTCATACGTGCGCAGCAGTTCGGGATCGACTTCGTCGAGGCTCTTCGGGCCCGGCTTGCGTCTGGGCGCCGAGTAATAGACGATCGACTGGTAATCGACCGGCTCGCGATCGAGCGCGCCCCATTGCGGCTCGGTCAGGGTCAGCCAGTGACGGTACGCTTCAAGCCGCCATTCCAGCATGAAGGCAGGCTCGCCCTTGCGCGCCGAAATGGCGCGGACCACCGCTTCGCTGAGGCCGGGCGGCAGCGCATCGGCTTCGACGTCCGACACGAAGCCGTGTTGATACTCGCGGTTGACGAAGTGGTCGAGGTCGCGTTCAGTCATCGTGTCTGTCATGCTTTGCTCTCCGTGTTAGCCGATACGCGACACTGCCGCCGCACCGTCATGACACAAGCATATGCTTTATCAGGATACCTTTATGTCGATACGGTTTTAGGGTCTTGTGCCGCTGGTTCAGCGCAACGCCGCCGCGCAAGGCTGCGCGACCGATAAGGCTTTAAAGGCGATTGCCATAAAGCTTTAAATCGGGCGCATAACGCTTCGCTATCGGCGCGTCGTATAGAAAGACAGTTGGGGAGGTAGGCAATGCTTTCAACGTAGCGGCCTACGTCGATTTGTGCCAATGGCAATGTGAATGCTGCCGCAGTGGATACTGCCGCAGTGGACACTGCCGCAGCAGCGCTCCGTGAGAGAGCGGCGGCCGCAAAACGCGGCCGCAGGTAGCGGCCGCGGTAAACACCAGCGTGCTTGCCGGCCCGCTATTGAATCAATAGCGACGCGGCTCGCACATCATCGCGGCAAGCGCGTGCAGGATGTGCTCGCCTAGCGCGGTAATCCGCATCGACCGCTTCTGCTCATCGTAGACAACCAGCTGGCGCTGCATCAGCGGATGAACTTCGTCACGCGTGAAATCTACAGGCGACGCAGCGTGTTTGATCAACATCAGGGTCGAGTATTCGTGCGGGCTTAGCATCGTCATTCTGAAATTCAGGCCGAGAACATCGTTCGGACAGGGATTGCCCGCACGTTGATTTCGCCCCTGATGGTAGTGAGCGCGCCACGTGCGGACAACATACCTTAGTGTGTGTTTCCGCTTGTCGCTTCGGCTCGCGCACGCTGTCATCGCATCGTGTGCAGTACCGCACCTGCATGTTGTCGCAAGCTTGCGCAGAACGGCGTTTGGCGAGCAGGCCGTGTACCTGACAATGCGTAATGCGCAAGGTACCCCAGGCCTCGCTGGATTCGCTGTTTTTCATTTTTGCGAAGTGCCATACGCAGCATTCGAACTCGCATGTCGAAACCCGCTCACCTTGAAAGGCTTCCGTCCAGCATGCGTATCTCCCCTGTTATATCGATCGTCGAAGACGATGCTGCCGTGCGTGTCTCACTGGGCAATCTGGTACGCTCGATGGGTTATCGCGCGATGATGTTCGAGTCCGCGGAAGCCTATCTTGCGTCCGGCCAGATCGCGCAGACCTCGTGCGTGATCTCCGATGTTCTGATGCCCGGTCTGTCCGGCGACCAGATGCACGCACGGCTGCGTGCGCAAGGCAACGCCTGTCCCACCATCTTTGTCAGCGCGTTTCCCACCGAGGCGCTGCAAGCCAGACTCGAGCGCCAGGGCGCGCTGGTTCTGCTGGAAAAACCCTGCGCGCCTTCGGCGATTGCGCATTGGCTCACGGTCGCGCTAGGCGAAGGCTAGGCGGCCCAGGCCCGCCGCGCCCGGCTAGCTCGCCGCCATCGTCTTCAGCAGCAGCTGGACGAAAGCGCGTGCCGCGGCGGAGCGGTATGCGTCCTTACGTTGCAGCAGTGTCGCGGTACGCGGCGCAATGGCCGGCACCAGCGGCACCGCATGCAAGTCCTGATGCGCGTTGGTCACCTGCTCGGGAATGATCGTGGCAAGCCGGCCCCGCCGGACGATTTCGACGATCGCGCCAATCGAGTTGGTCTCGAGCGACACCGGCACCGTGATGCGATGCTGCGCGAAATACCCGTTGATATGCACGCGCGTCAGGAAATCGCTGCTCAGCAGTACCAGCGCTTCGTCGCTCAATTGTGCCGCACCCAACGGCTTTTTGCGGGCCGCCAGCCGGTGCCCGTGCCCGACCACGAGGCTGAGCTGCTCCTCGAAGAGCGGCAGGCTCTCGAGCTCGGCGCTGCGCGGCGGATCGAAGGCAATGCCGAGGTCCAGTTCGCCATCGGCAATCTCCTGCTCTAACCGGGCTTGCCGCATTTCATGAATCGCGACCGTAATGCCCGGATACATGCGATGAAAACGATCGGCCAGTGGACCGATCAGATACGCAGTGAAGGTGGGCGTAGTGGCGATCCGCAGGTTACCGCGGCTCAGCTCGCCGACGTCGTGAATCGCTCGCGCACCCGCCTCCAGATCGCGTAGCGCAAGCTTTGCGTAGTGCAGCCACACGATGCCTGCGTCGGTCAGCTGAACGACGCGGCCGGTGCGGTCGAACAACTGCACGTTCAAGGTTTCTTCCAGTTGCCTTACCTGTTGCGACAGCGTGGGCTGCGACACGTGCAGAGCCTCGGCGGCCCGCGTAAAATTCTCGTGCTCGGCAACTGCAAGAAAATAGCGGATATGGCGCAGCAGCATGGCAGGCCCCCCTTTCTATTGGTCGCGCCTATAGAAAGCATCATAAATCAGTCTTGGACGCTATGGCTCAACGTGGCCATCCTTGCTCCATCGAACCCTAACCCAGTGCGGAGCAGGATATGAAGGACATCATCGACGGTTTCCTGAAGTTTCAGCGGGACGAGTTTCCGAAGCGCAAGGCGCTGTTCGAGAAGCTGGCCACCGCCCAGGCGCCGAGCACGCTGTTCATTTCGTGCTCGGACAGCCGGATGGTTCCCGAGCTGGTAACACAGCGCGAGCCGGGCGACCTGTTTGTAATCCGCAATGCCGGCAACATCGTGCCCTCGTTCGGCCCCGAGCCCGGCGGCGTGTCAGCCACCGTCGAATACGCGGTGGCGGCGCTCGGCGTGTCCGACATCGTGATCTGCGGCCATTCCGATTGCGGCGCGATGACGGCGATCGCCACCTGCACATGTCTGGACCATATGCCCGCGGTGGCCAACTGGCTGCGCTATTCCGATGCGGCGAGGCTCGTCAACGAATCGCGCGAGCATGCGTCGGACCGTGAGCGGGTCAATTCGCTGGTGCGCGAAAACGTAATCGCGCAACTGAACAACATCCGCACCCACCCATCGGTTGCACTGGGTCTTGCACAAGGGCGCCTGAAGCTGCACGGCTGGGTGTACGACATCGGAGCCGGCTCGATCGAGGCACTCGACAGCGCCACTCGCCAGTTCGTGTCGCTGGCTGAGCACCCGGGCGTGACCGCAACTCCGGTCGAATATCGCGGGGCGCCGGGGAATTAGCGCGACGCGTGCGCCGGCAGCGCGAGATCGAGCGCCTGGGCCTTGCGCACGAGGTCCGGCACCGAGCGGGCTTTCATTTTTCGCATGACTTGCCCGCGGTAGATCTTGACGGTGATTTCGCTCAGATTCAGTTCGAATGCGATCTGCTTGTTCAGCAGGCCCGCGACCACGTACGCCATCACCTGCTGTTCGCGCGACGTCAACAACGCGAAATCGGCGCGCAATAGCGCTACCTCGCGTTCGGCCTCGAGCCGCTTCTCGTCGCTCGTCAGCGCCTCGATCACGCCGGCCACGATGTCCTGATTGCGAAACGGTTTCGGGAAGAAGTTCAGCGCGCCGGCGCGCAGTGCCTTCGCACACATCTCCATGTCGCCATAGCCGGTCACGAACAATACCGGCATGTACAAGCCGGCTTCGCGCATCTGTGCATGAAACGCAAGACCGCTCGTGCCGGGCAAGCGCACGTCGAGGATCAGACAGCTCGGCGTTTGCGGCCGCGCGAAATCGAGGAACGCCTGCGGTGTCGCGAAGGCTTCGACCGACCAGCCCTCGGCGCGCAGCAACGCAGCCAGCGAGCGTCGCACCGAGACTTCGTCGTCGACGATATAGACAAGCGGCTTGTGCTCGGCGCCGGCCTTGCTGTGCGGCGACATGGCTGACTGCATCGATACTTCCTTTGTTGCCGAATGACGGCTCGACCGCACCCGCCTTGCACCGCGTGAACGGTATCAAGGCTGCGTTGTACGCCGCCGTGGCGTACACATGTTTGTCACGGATGTATAACAATTGCCGGCCGGCCGCGGCATGCGACGCCATTCGGGATACTGGCGCCAGTATAAACAAGGCTTCCGGCCAACGTACTGGAAGATGCGGACGCCATCAAAAACGGCGTGCTACAGGCATTGCCGTCAAACCCGTCAGCCCCGCTCCACCTGCGCTTCGACAATCGCGATGCTGCGGCGTTCGAAATTCCGCTGCCCGTTTGCTTGTCCGATCGTCCGCTCTTCGCGAAGGGTACTTTCCAAAAAACACCTGATTTTCTCCTTTTATTCACATGTGGCCGTGCACACAGCGTGCAAAAACGATATCCATAGGAAGCCTTTGACGGTGCGTTGCAACGGCGTCGTTCTCCTTACATATCGCGCCGCCCGGGTGAGCCGAATGAGCATGTTGTTGAGTCGCGCGAGCTTCAGGTGAAGACCGCTCACCTCCTAGAGTGGACGTACGCCATCGCTGATGGCGCTGCGACACAGCAACGCAACGACCTGCACCGGTTAGCTGGGCTGAAACACATACCGGCCACTATCCGGATAGTTGCATATGCAAGGTGTTTGCTTGCATATGCAACTTAACTGCTTTTTGGAGAAACACCATGAAAAACCGCTTCGCCTCCACTTTGATTGCTACGACCGCGCTCGCGTTCGGCCTTGCAGCCAGCGCCGCGCACGCGCAAACCGGCCCCCTGACGCGGGCCCAGGTCCGCGCCGAACTCGGACAGCTGCGTGCCGCGGGCTACGACCAGTCGAGCGGCGAGGACATCCACTATCCGGAACAATTGCAAGCCGCACAGGCGCGCGTGTCCGCGACGCAGCAAGCCGCTCGCGCAGTGGAGGGTTCATCCGGCTATGGCGGTGTGCCGGCCGGCACATCGGCGGCCGACGGCAAGGCAAGCGCGAACGACGGCATGAAGCCGGTGTATTTCGGTCAGTAAGCGCAAGCGCGAGCGGTTTTGTCAGGCACGCGGCAGCAGCGCGATGGCGCGCATATGGAGCGTGCTGAAGAAGCAGACTGCGACGGCGCCGATCTCAAAGCATCATCTGGAGCACACCATGAATCTCTATACCGACTTTCTGAAAGTGACGAGCCGCGGCGGCAGCTTCGGCGTCAACCTGATCCGCATTTCGTTCGCGATCGTATTCCTGTGGATCGGCGCATTGAAGTTCGTTCCGTACGAGGCGGACAGCATTACGCCGCTGGTGGCGCAAAGCCCCGTGATGGAGTTCTTCTACAAGCACCCGAAAGAGTATGCGCAGCATATGACCAAGGAAGGCCAACTGGTCCCTGAACAGCGCAAATGGCAACAGGACAACGACACGTATGCGTTCTCGCGCGGACTCGGCACGCTCGAAATCATCATCGGCCTGCTGGTGCTGTCGAATTTCTTTTCGCGCAATCTCGGCTTGCTCGGCGGCCTGTTGTCCTTCGTTACGCCATTCGTCACGCTGTCGTTTCTGATTACCACCCCTGAAACCTGGGTGCCCGCGCTCGGCGACGCACAGCACGGCTTCCCGTTCCTGTCCGAGCACGGCAGGCTGATCATCAAGGACACGATGATTATCGCGGGAGCGGTGGTGGTAATGGCCGACTCGGCCAAGCAGTTGCTGCGCGAACGCGAGGCGCTGCCTGCGAGCGTGCGAAAACTCGCGACGGGGCACGCACAATCGTAAGATTCGTCAGCCGTGCCGCCGTCAACGCAGCGCGTAGGCGGCGACACGCGGCGGCAGGTTTACCGCGCGCTACACGGCGCGCGGCGTCCTTGCGTCTACGACCATCGCGAAGCGGCACCGGCCCGGCCCGGGCACGCCGTGGCTCGCTGCAGGGACCTTACGGTGGGAACCTGATGGCCAGGCCCTTACTTCAGGAACACATAGTTCGCGTAGTACGGCGAGTACCCGGGTTCATGTTCCGTCGTGCAGGGCGCCGCCGGCGCAGCGCCGCCGACCGTGTTCAGGCGCTGCACGTACCGGATGCCCGACAGTTGGCCCTGGCTGCCCGTGCTGCTGGCGCTCAGCAACAACTGCGCGATGCTGCCCGGCGATGCGCTGGCCGCCTGCGCGAGCATGTGGCCGGCGATCTTGCTGCCGTCCTCGGCCTGCCACGTCGGGCCGGCGTCGTGCTGAACCGCTACGTGGCCGTGCTCGTCGTATAGCGTGGCTTTCGGGCTCTTGAAAACCCAGCCGAGCCGATGCGCGCTGTCGTATTCGCAGTTGTAGATCTGCACGCCGGTTGCGGTGAGCGACATGACCGGCTGCGCATCGGGCGGCACGAGCGCGGCAGGCGGCGCGGCCGGCAGCGGCGTGGCGCATAAGGCGAAGCTGGAAAAGCTGGCCGCGGCGCCGGCGGCAAGCGCGGCGCGCAGCATGGCAACGCGGGATGAAAAACGGGGGGCTGAAAAGCGGTACATGGTCGTGGTCTCCGGCAAAGGTGCGCTTCGGAAACATTCGACGGGTCGATTCTATTCCAGTCGATGCAAGCATCAACGGTAAAAGGCAGCGTCGCGCTGCCCTCTGGATTCCGCGGCTCGCACGTGCCGCAACGATGGAAAGGCTTGCACCACGCCTGCACCGCGCTTTCAGCCGCGCGCCGCTACGATTGCGGCGATTTGCCGGCGGCGAGCTGCTGGTTGCGTTCGGTGAGGAACTGGATCAGGCCATCCACGCCGCTTTGTGCGATCTTTTCGCCGAACTGCTGACGATAGGTCTGCACCAGCCACGCACCCACCACGTTCAGATCGTACAGGCGCCAGCCTTGCGCGGTCTTGCGCAGACGGTAGTCGATTTCGACAGGCTGCGTATCGGTCACCGCGATCGTACGCACCACCACGTCGGTATCGTTGGGCGACACGCGCATCGGCGGATATTCGATCTTCTGGTCGGGGCGCAGCTGCGCAAGCGCGCCTGAATACAGGTGGATCAGCAGCGTCTGGAATTCGCGCGAAAGACGCTCGCGCTGTTCCGGCGTCGCCGTGCGCCAGTAGCGCCCCACCGCGAGCTGCGTCGTGTAGTGGAAATCGACGTACGGCAGGATGTCGCGGTTCACGATGTCCATGATGCGCGGGATATCGTTCGGGTCGATCGCGCGCGTGCGCACCTCGTCGAGCACCTGCTGGGTCGCGGTTCTGATCAGCGCCTGCGGATCGGACCGGTCGTCGATCTGCGCGAACGCGCTGCTGCCGTACGCGAATGTCAGCAAGAAAATAGCGGCGAGGAAGAGCTTTTTCATAGACGCGAATCCTTCACGAGTTTCGCCGTGCGGCGGCATGCGCCTTGCAGTGGCGCGTGTGCCCCGGTGGCGGCCCGCGACGGGAAACGTCGGGGTTCGCGTAGGTTAGCATCGCCCAGCAAGCTTTGCGAAAGAGGTCTGCGCAGAGGCGAACGCGCCGCGCAATCCCCGCGCTCCGCGGTTGCGCGAAGCGGCGGGCAGAGCGCGGCGCGTCGATCAGGAGTTGGCGTGGGCTTTTTCCGCCGATGCGGGTGCGGCGGCTTGCGGTGCGGCCGGGTCTGATGCTCCGACAGCGTCTGCCGATGCGGCCTGGCCACTGATGCCGGCTTCGGCGCCAGCTTTGGCTTCGGTTTCTGCGCTAGCTTCGGTTTCTGCTTCGGCGCTGGCGCCGGCTTCGACACCCGTTGCAGCGTGGTTTTGCGGTTGTTCCGGCGCGCTGGCGGCTGCCGTCGCGTCGCCCGCGAGTTGCACCTCTGCGGTAGCGCCGGGCGCCGCATCGGGCTGCGCGAGCACCGGCGCTTCGATTGCCGGTGCCGCATTGCCGTCCGCCGCCCCTTCAGCAGCCGTCCCGTGTGCCGCATCACCCTTTGCCGTGGCGGCGGGACCGCCGGCCCCGGCAGCGCCTTCTGCACGCGGCCGCCGCGGGCCGCCGCGCTGCGAATTACGGGCGAACGCAACGTCGCGCGCATTGACGAGACCTGCCGGCGCGCCGGTCAGATCGACGCGTGCGGCGCCGTCGGTCAGGCAGGTCCAGTAGCGGCTGCCGCGGCACCAGGTGGCGATCGCCTCGCGGATCTCCGCTTCGGAAAGCCCCAGTTGCTCTGCATGCGGCAGAAGATCTTCGAAAATGCCTACTTTCAGCGGGAGCTTCGGTTCGGGTTTCTTCGGAAATGCCGCAGGGAAGCGCTTTTGCAGCTTGCCGATCGCATGCACCACCGGATCGACCGGCTCGCGTGCCGGCTGCTTGCCCTGCTGGCCCTGCTGTTGGCCCGGGCGCTGCCCCTGGCGCGGCTGCCGGCCGTGTGGCGCGGCGCTGCGGTCGCCACGGTCGCCATGCTGACCGCCTTGACCGCCTTGCCCACCCTGACCGCCCTGGCGCCTGTCCGCTCCCTTACCCGGGTGCGCACCGCCCTGTGCGGCCTGACGCGACCCGTCATGCGCGGCGCGCTGCCGGTTGGCCGGCGCGCCGCCGGTCGTCCCCTCCGCCTGTTGCGCGGCGGGGCGATCTTCACGTCTGCGCCCCTCCGGGCGGGCGTCCGCGGGGCGGCCGTCCGAGCCGCCGCGGCGCGCTGTCGATGGCTTCGCACGCTCAGCCTCGGCCTCCCGTTGTGCCTGTTTTACATCGCGAGCCTGCTTTGCGAGTTGCTTCTTCAACTCAGCCAGTTGTTCGAAACCCATTCTATGTCCTGCAAAAGTGACGCACGATTTTACCAGCCTCGCGTGACACACCGGTGTGCGCCGGTCATATACGCCATTTTCGGGGTTGCGCAGCGCGCCTTTGCGCAATGCGCGACGGCCTGAGCCACCCTCTTCCGGCACCCGATCCACCTGCACCGGGCGCCCCCATATCACCGCGGCAATTCGCGGTGTCAAACTCCGTACAGCTTGTCTGTCATGCGCGCCTGCACAACGTCTTGACGACGCGCGGCGCAGTTAGCGTGCCTGCCAGGTTTCGCGCATCACCATCAGCCGCAATTCGGTCATGTCCTCGATCGCATAGCGGATGCCTTCGCGACCGAGACCCGAGTCCTTCACGCCGCCGTACGGCATGTTGTCGACCCGGAACGACGGCACATCGTTGATCACCACGCCGCCCACGTCGAGTTCATCCCACGCCTGATGCGCATGCGCGAGTGAATCGGTAAACACCCCTGCCTGCAGGCCGAAATCGCTGTCGTTGACGGTGGCGAGCGCATCCTCGAAGCGTTCGAAACGCTCGAGTATCGCCACCGGCCCAAACGCCTCCTTGCGGTACAGGTCCGTGTCGCGCCCGACGTTTTCAAGCAGCGTTGCCTCGAAATTCGCGCCGTCGACCTTGCCGCCCGCCACGATTTTCGCACCCGCCTTCACCGCGCCGTCCATCCAGCCCGCGAGCCGTCGCGACTCCGATTCCGAAATCATCGGCCCGACGAAGGTGTCCTCATGTTTCGGATCGCCCATTTTCAGCGACCTTGTCTTCGCGATCAGTTTCTCGCGCAGCGCATCGTACAGCTTCGCGTGGATCAGGATACGCTGCACGCCGATGCAGCTTTGCCCCGACTGGTAGAACGCGCCGAACGCGAGCCGCTCGACCACGTAGTCGAGCTTGTCGCCCTGATCGCCGTCGACGATTGCCGCTGCGTTGCCGCCCAGCTCGAGAATCACCTTCTTCTTGCCGGCCCGCGCCTTCAGGTCCCAGCCCACCGCCGGCGAACCGGTGAACGACAGCAGCTTGAAACGCTCGTCGGTGGTGAACAGGTCTGCGCCATCGCGATGCGCCGGCAGGATCGAGAACGCGCCTTTCGGCAGATCGGTCTCCGCGAGAATCTCACCGATCATCAACGCACCCACCGGCGTGCGGCTCGCCGGCTTCATCACGAACGGCGCGCCGGCGGCGATGCCCGGCGCGATCTTGTGCGCGGCCAGATTCAGCGGAAAGTTGAATGGCGAAATGAACGAGCACGGGCCGATCGGCACGCGCTTCACGTAGCCGTGGTAACCCTTCGCGCGCTCGGAGATTTCGAGGTTCAGCACTTCGCCGTTCAGGCGCACCGCTTCCTCGCCGGCAACCTTGAAGGTGTCGATCAGGCGCGTGACTTCGCCGCGCGAGTCCTTGATCGGTTTGCCGGCCTCGATGCACAGCGCCATCGAAAGCTCGTCGTAACGTTCGCGAAAGCGCTTCACGCAATGTTCGAGCACGGCCTGGCGCCTGAACGGCGGGAACGCGCGCATCGCCGGCATCGCGGCGGCGGCAAGGCCGATCGCCTTGTCGATGGCCGCTGCATCGGCCATCGCAACGCGCGTGGCGACTTCACCGCTGAACTTGTCGGTCACCTCCAGATCGGTGTTGGCCGCGACTGCTTCGTTAGCGAGGTAGTACGGGTAAGTCTTCTGCAACATCGCATGTTCTCCTTGGAGGCGGTTGTAAACCGCAACAGGGCAGCAAGGACCATTCCCTTGCCGCCTCGCAGAGTGAGTTTGTCGAGCGTGGCTTACAACTGGGCCGAAAGCCGCTTGATTTCGCGATTCAGTACCCGTTCGTTGTCCGAGTAGTCGATCGGCAGGTCGATCACGTGCACGCCCGGCGTCGTGAAGCACTCGTGCAACAGCGGCGCGAATTCGTCGGCCGACGTGACGCGATGCCCATGCGCGCCATAGCTTTGCGCGTAAGCGACGAAGTCGGGGTTGGCGAGCGTCATGCCGTAGTCCGGGAAATTCATGTTTTCCTGCTTCCAGCGGATCATGCCGAACGCGTCGTCGCGCAGGATCAGCACGACGAGGTCGAGCTTCAGGCGCACCGCCGTTTCGAGTTCCTGCGAGTTCATCATGAAGCCGCCGTCGCCGCATACCGCGATCGCCCTGCGCTCCGGATGCACGATCTTCGACGCAATCGCCGACGGCAAGCCCGCACCCATCGACGCGAGCGCGTTGTCGAGCAGCAGCGAGTTCGGCTCGTGCGCGCGGTAGTAGCGCGCAAACCAGATCTTGTACATGCCGTTGTCGAGACAGATGATGCCGTCCTGCGGCATTGCCTCGTACAGATCGTTGACGATACGCACCGGGTACATCGGGAAGCGCTCGTCGTGCTGGCCTTTGGCCAGATGCGCTTCGAAATGCTGCTTGATCTCCATGAAGCGCGCGAAATCCCAATGCTCGCCGCGGCCCTTCAGCGCTTCTTTCAGCTGCCATACCGCGTTCGCGATGTCGCCGACCACTTCGATCTGCGGGAAATACACGGCATCCACTTCGGCGCCGAGGAAATTCACGTGAATCACCGTCTTGTCGCCGCGCATGAAGAACGGCGGCTTCTCGATCACATCGTGGCCGACGTTGATGATGCAGTCCGCGTGATCGATCGCGCGATGCACGAAGTCGCCATCGGAAAGCGTTGCGTTGCCGAGCCACTGCGGATGCGATTCGTCGATCACGCCCTTGCCCATCTGCGTGGTGAAGAACGGCATGCCGACCTGATCGACGAATTCGCGCAGCACCTTGCGCGTGGTCTTGCGGTTGCCGCCCGCGCCGATCATCAGCAACGGATGCTTCGCGGACGCGATCGCCTCGGCCGCATGCGCGACCGCTTTTTCTTCGGCCACCGGCCGGCGGCTGTAGCTCTTTGGAATCGGTTTGCCGTCGCCTTCTTCATGCGCGACGTCTTCCGGCAACTCGAGGTGGGTGGCGCCGGGCCGCTCTTCTTCGGCGCGGCGGAACGCTTCGCGCACCGCAGCCGGAATATTGCCGACCGACACCAGCTGCCGCGTGTACTTGGTGAGCGGCTCCATCATGCGCACCACGTCGACAATCTGGAAGTGGCCCTGCTTGCTCGACTTGATCGGCTTCTGGCCGGTCACCATCAGCATCGGCATGCCGCCTAGCTGCGCATACGCGGCCGCGGTGACGAAGTTGGTGGCGCCCGGCCCGAGCGTCGCCAGACAGACGCCGGTGCGGCCGGTCAGCCGGCCGTACGTGGCCGCCATGAAACCGGCGGCCTGCTCGTGACGCGTGAGCACGAGCTTGATCGATGAGCGGCGCAGCGATTCGAGCAGGTCGAGATTTTCCTCGCCGGGGATGCCGAACACGTACTCGACGCCTTCCGCTTCCAGCGATTTGACGAACAGATCCGATGCTTTCATGGGAAAGAGCCCCGCGTGGTATTGGGAAAGAAGAGAGAGGTGCAGAACCTGTTGCGCGCCGCGCTCCGCGGACCGGAAGCGCCACCCGGCGGCGACGACTGAGAGCTTACTACCTGGTGAGCATTCGTGCGCGAACATGGGGCACGTAGCAGCAGTATGCAACGCGGCGCGCGACAACCTCCATACCTTGGTATAGCGGATGCAGCGCTAGTTTAGAAGTTGTACACCGCAGCACACTGTTCAGCGTGGAGCGCGAGCGATATGGTTGTTCGTCGCCGCCATCGCCGTCGTCGCCACTGTTATGTCCACGTGCGCAGGCGCCCTATGCCAGCCGGATCACACAAGGTCTCCCCCATGCTCACACCGACACCCGACTGCAGTCGATCTGAAAGTCCGGCTGACATCCGGCCAGACACATCCATGCCCGCTGCCGCCACGCTCACCGCACGCGCGCGCAATGCGGTGTGCTACGAGACCCACTGGCGCGGCATCCTGCGCGACCTTGCGGAAAGCGTGCGAACCGGCCACGAAGCGCCGCTGCTGCTCGGCCGCTGGATCACGTCGGGACCGGCGCACGGCGCCGCCTGCGGCCCCGCGGGCTACTACGTGATCGCCGTTGCGCTGCGTGCCACCGCGCCATTGCGGCTCACATCGAATGACCGCACGCTGCATGCCGGCCCGCTCGAGCGCGGCATGGTGCAGGTTTCGACGCCCGCCACGCTGGCCGAATATCACGCCGATGCGCCGTGCGATTTTCTGCATATCTATCTGTCGCATGAGTACCTCGCACACGGCGCGGACCGCGAGCTCGCCGGCAAGATCGCCACCGCGCAGAGCGGCGGCTACCCGTTCATGCGCGACGGCATTGTCAGGCAGCTCACGCATGTGCTGGCCAATGCGCTCGACAGTATCGATCCGACCGAGCGCGCATGCATCGATCACGTCGCGCGGGCGCTCGCCGCGCGCGCGCTCGAAGTGGCATTGCTACCTGCCTGTGCGCGCCCGCCGGAGGCCGGCAAACCGCCGCCGCTCGACAGCTGGCGGATTCGCCGCACCATCGCGTTCATCGACGATCATCTCGACCAGCCGGTCGCGCTGGCGCATCTCGCGAACGCTGCGGGGCTGTCGCCCACTTACTTCGCGACGCGCTTTCGCGCCGCCACCGGCATCTCGCCGCGACTCTTTCTGGTGCAGCGGCGGCTGGCGCGCGCCAAGGTGCTGCTCGAAACGACGCGGATGAGCATGCTCGACATCGCATTGCAGGTCGGCTTTCGGACCCAGTCGCATTTCACGACAGTGTTCGGCCGGCACGAGAGCGCGACCCCGAACCAGTGGCGTGCGCGTCATGGGCAGCCGGATCAGCGGGCAGCTGGGCATGCCGCCGCGCCGCACGAGACGACAACCGGCGTGCGCGCCACGCTCAACGCCACGCGTCTTGCTGGCGCGCCTCGGCGTCGATTACCGAGCGGTGTCGGGTTTCCGGCATCAGCAGATACGTGATCAGCGACACCGCCGCGCACGCGCTGACGTAATAGAAGAACCACGTCTCGTGCCCGGCATGCTTCAGATGCAGCGCGACGAATTCGGTGGTGCCGCCCATCACCGAGGTCACGACCGCAAACGGCAGCCCGACGCCGAGCGCGCGCACGTTCGCCGGAAACAGCTCCGACTTGACCAGCCAGTGAATCGACGAGAAGCCGCTCAGCATGCCGAGCGCGGCGAGATTCAGCGCAAAGGCGGTCCACGCCTGATGCGTCGCGCCAAGCGCATGCATCAGCGGCACCGTCAGAAAGGTGCCGCCGAAGCCGAAGATCAGCAGCACAGGCCGCCGCCCGATCCGGTCCGACAGCAGGCCGAACAGCGGCTGGCACAGCATGTAGACGGCCAGCGCGGCGGTCGTGATCTGCGTGGCCTGGCTGCGGCTGAAGCCCGACGTGTTGACCATGTACTTCTGCAGATAGATCGTGAACGTGTAGAACGCCACCGTGCCACCGATGCTGATGCCGATGGTCCACAGCGTCTGCTTGCGATGACGCACCAGCAGCGTCAGCAGGCTGCCCGATTCGCTGTGCGGCGCGTGGTGCGACGCTTTGCGCGCGAACGCATCGGTCTCCGCGATGCCGCGCCGCAAATACAGCGCGAACACCGCCAGCACGCCGCCGATCGCGAACGGAATGCGCCAGCCCCACTGTTCGAGCTGCTGCGGGCTCAGCACGAACTGCTGCAGCACGAGCATCAGCGCGAGCGCCAGCAGTTGTCCGAGCACCACCGTCACCTGCACGAAGCCGACGAAGAAGCCGCGCCGCCCGGTCGGCGCCATTTCGCTCAGGTAGGTTGCACTGGTGCCCGCTTCGCCCCCCATGCTGAAGCCTTGCAGCAATCGCGCGCACACCAGCACCGCGGGTGCGGCCACGCCGATCGTCGCGTAGGTTGGCGTCAGCGCGATGATCAGCGAGCCCGCGCTCATCATCGCCACTGACAAACTCAACGCGACCCGCCGGCCGCGCCGGTCGGCCAGCGCACCGATCGCCCAGCTGCCGAGCGGCCGCACCACGTAGCCGATCGCCGCGACCGCCGCTGCGTTGAGCAACTGCGCGGTCTGATTGCCGCCCGGGAAGAACGCGTGGCTGAAATAGATCGAGAAAATCGAATACGCGAGAAAGTCGTACCACTCGATCACATTGCCCGCCGCGCCGCCGATGATCGAGCGCAGCCTGTGGCGCCGCGCTGCAGGCGCTGCGGTTATCGCGAGTTTGTCGGGCGTGGCGGCGGCCATGGCGATACTCAGTACTCAGCCGTGTGCTGCGAGCAGGCGCGCGAGTTCGCCCGCATCCGCCTGCTGTTCGGCGTGCAGTACCCAGTCGACGATGCGCTCCACGTGCTGTTGCGTAAAGCGGTGCCCGGCCAGGTTCGTCATCTTGTGCACGATGTCGGCGTCGCTCGCGAAGGCGTGCTCGCTGCCGCGCTGCGCTTCGAGCGTTGCTTCGAGTTCGGTGCCGTCGCGCAGCCGCACCTGCACGCGCACCTTGTGGCGCAGCGCCGGGCCGCCCGCGGTGATGGCCGGATCTTCGATTACCTGAACGCGTTCGGCCAGCGCCATACGCTGCGGATCGGCAACCTTGTCCTCGCTGAACTGGTCGACGAATACATCGCCTTCCAGCAGCAGCGTCGCGACGCAATACGGCAGATTCAGCTGCGCGCCCGTCAGGCCCTGCGGCACGTATTTCCAGCCGACATGGTCGACCGTCACGCGCGAGCCGTGCACGACGATGCGCTCGACGTCGTCCGGGCCGAACGGATGGCGCGCGGCAAGCGTGCGCAGTGCGTCGAGCGTCGTATGGTTGCTGCCCACACACGCATAGAATTTCAGCGCGATGCGCATCGTCTCGAAGCGCTCGCCGAGGCCTTCGACCAGCTTCGTCAGATCGAAACGGTCGGTCGAACGCGAAAACGTACTGCAGAAACCGCCGTAGGGATTCTCGAAGACATCGACGATGCCGGTGAAACCCTGTTGCGCGAGCAGCGCTCCGTACAGCCCGCTTTGCGCGGCGCGGCCCGCATGCATGCGCTTGACCATCGCGCCGAACTGCGCGGCCATCAGCCCGGCCGCCTGGGTCCCGGCAATGCCGAGTGCGTGCACTGTCTGCGCCGCGTCGAGTTGCAGCGCGGCAGCCGCACCGGCCGCGGCGGAAAACACGCCGACCGTCGCACCCGAATGCCAGCCTTGGGCGATATGTTCGGGGCCCATGCACATGCCGACACGCGGTCCGATTTCATATCCCGCTACACAGGCGCGCAGAAAATCGCGGCCGCTCACACGCGTGTGTTGCGCATGAGTGTCGATCGCCGCGAGCACGGCTGGCAGGGTCACCGCGCCGACGTGCAGCACGCCGACCCGATGTACGTCGTCGAGCTCGAAGCTCTGCACCAGCGTGCCGTTCACCAGCGCTGCGTGCGGTGCAGACAATTTTAGCGGCGTGCCCCACACCGCAGAGCGGCGCGTTTCATCGACGCGGCTCAAGGTCTGCGCAAGAATCCGGCTCCACGGCAAGCTCGCACCGTAGATCGCGCAGCCAAGCGAATCGAGAATCAGCAGCTTGATGCGGGCCAGCACTTCATCGGGAATCGCTTCGTAACGCAAGTCCGCGACAAACGCAGCGATGCCGCCGGTGTACGGGTTTGACCCTACTTCCTTGACTTGATTCATGGTGCCGGTGAGGTATCGAGAACAGGCGCCCAGTATCGACAGCGTCGTGCGGTTTGTGAATTGCAGCGCACGTGATTATTATTGCGTGACACGCAAGAACCCCTGGAGCCCGAATGCGCGGTGCTGCGCCTGCGAACCGTTTCCCGAGCGTCGATCTCGATGCATTGCGCGCGTTCGTCGCGGTCGCCACGCATACGTCGTTCAACGGCGCCGCACTCGAGCTCGCGTTGTCTGCGTCGGCGCTCACGCGGCGTATCAAGCGGCTCGAAGACGCGCTCGACGTCGCGCTGTTCGAACGCACCACCCGCTTCGTCGCGTTGACCGCCGCCGGCGATATGCTGCTGCCGCATGCGCTGAACGTGTTGCACGAGCTCGATGCGTCGCTGCATGCGGTGTCCGAGGCGACGCAGAGCCGTGCGGGCCAGTTGACCATTGCGTGCATTCCGACTGTGGCGAAGTTTCTGTTGCCGGGGATCGTCGGCAGCTATCACCGGCGGCGCCCGGAAGTGCGTCTGAAACTGATCGAAGCGGGCCTCGCCACGGTCGCACAGCGCGTGGCGGATGGCGACGCCGACTTCGGTATCGCGTTTCTCGTCAATCACACGCAAGAACTCGCGATCGACGAGCTGCTGGTCGATCCGTACATGCTTGCGTGTCCAACCGACCACCCGCTCGCTGCGCACGCGCAAGTCGCGTGGCGTGAATTGCGGCCCTGGCCGCTGATCGTGTCGGGCACCACCAGCGGTAACCGGCGCATGCTCGATGCCGCGCTGCGCGACATCGACTGGCGCCCCGAGCGGCTGATCGAGATCGAACACCTGACCACCTCGCTCGGCCTCGTCGAAGCAGGACTCGGCATCTCGATCATTCCGCGCTGTGCGGTGCCGCGGGATATCCGGCAGCGGGTAGCAATCAGGCCGCTGGTCGAGCCTACGGTGGCGCGCACCATCGGCCTGA
The DNA here is from genome assembly GCF_054782355.1 of Paraburkholderia jirisanensis. Classification (NCBI taxonomy): domain Bacteria; kingdom Pseudomonadati; phylum Pseudomonadota; class Betaproteobacteria; order Burkholderiales; family Burkholderiaceae; genus Paraburkholderia; species Paraburkholderia jirisanensis. Next base: position 559,186 of record NZ_BAAGSQ010000025.1, read on the forward strand.
TCCGCCGCCGCGATGCGCGGCTCTCGCCGGTGGCGCGCGATTTCAGGCTCGCGCTGCGCAGGCTCGCACCGCTTGATGCGGTGGCGGGCGCGGGCGAACCCACGTGACTGCGCGCACGATGTCCGTTTCCATCCACACGCCGGGCACGCGTCAGCCTGGCTCAATGCAACCATCATGCTGAAGCTCACCGAACGCGACACAGCGATGCTCGACGGCGCGCATGGCGACGGCGTCGCGCTCGCGATGCGCATCGTCACGCGCACGGCCAACGTCATGAGCGCGACGCAGTTGATCGACGTGAGCTCCGCGCATATCGACGGCTGTCTGTACCACGGTCCCGCCAGCCTCGATTTCGTCGAGCGCTTCGTGACCAGCGGCACGCGCGTCGCGGTGCCGACAACGCTGAACGTCGGCTCGCTCGACCTGATTCACCCAGAACTGTTTCGCGGCAGCGATCCATTGCGTCAAGCGGCGGAGCGCCTGATGCAGGCACACCTCGAACTCGGCTGCGAAGCGAGCTTCACCTGTGCGCCGTATCAGCTGAAGCATCGGCCCCAGGTTGGCGAGCAGATTGCGTGGGCCGAATCGAACGCGATCGTGTTCGCGAACTCGGTACTCGGCGCGCGCACCAGCCGCTACGGCGATTTTCTCGATCTGGCCGCCGCGGTGACGGGCCGCGTGCCGTTTGCGGGTTTGCACGTCACGGCAAACCGCGCGGCGCGCATCGTGATCGAAGCGCCCGATTTCGCGGCGACTGACGCGCGCGACGTCTGGTTCGCCGCGCTCGGCCTGCTGCTCGGCAAGGAAGCCGGCACCACGGTGGCGGCCATCACCGGCTTGCCCGCCGATACCAGCGAAGACGAACTGAAGGCGCTTGGCGCCGCGGCTGCGTCGAGCGGTGCGGTCGCACTGTTTCACGCGGTCGGCATCACGCCTGAAGCGCGCACGCTCGACGATGCGACGCAACGCATGCCGCCGCTGCGCACACTGCGTGTAACGATGCACGATCTGGCTGAGGTGCGCAGCAGATTGAATCATGCGCAGCCCGGCGCTGAACTGGCAGCGGTAAGCCTTGGCACACCGCATTTTTCGGTTAGCGAATTCGAGCGGCTTGCGCAGCTGTTTGCGCACTACACGGGCGCGCCGCGTTGCGGTTTTTACGTGAACACGAGCCGCTTTATCCTGTGGCAACTCGAAGCGAGCGGGCTCGCGCAGCAACTTGCGGCACGCGGCGTGCAGATCGTCACCGATACCTGCACGTACATCACACCGATCATCAAGGAGACGCGCGGCGTGGTGATGACCAATTCCGGTAAATGGGCGCACTACGCGCCGGCGAACATCGGCGTAACGGTGGCGTATGGCAGTATGCATGAATGCGTGCGCTCGGCATTCGAGGGGAGCGTGTGCTTCGATGAATAGACCCGACTCGTCTTGTAGCACAGCGCGTGAAGCGTGTGCAGCGTGTGCAACGTGTGAGTTCGCCGCTCATACGCTCGCCGCCGGTAGCGCAGGCGGCGAGCCGCTTGCCGTCGAACCACTCAGTTTCTGGGGCGGCTACGATGCCGGGCGCGGGCTTATCGTGGAACCGGCGCATCCGCAATGCGGGCTATCGCTCGCCGGGAAAGTGATGCTGATGTCGCGCGCCAAGGGCTCCAGCTCGAGCAGCAGCGTACTTGCCGAAGCGATCCGCAACGGCACCGGGCCGGCCGCGATCGTGTTGTGCGAAGCGGATCTGATCGTCGCGATCGGCGTGATCGTCGCGCAGGAGATGTACCGCGCGAACGTGCCGCTCGTAACCGTCGATGGCGCCGCGTTCGCTGCGTTGTGCGCGGCGGGTTCGCCGTTGTATGTCGACGCCCCTCGCGACGGCGCGCAAGCTACGGTTCGGATCGGATAGGCGCTGCGCCGACGCGGTTTCGCTCAACGCGCTCGCAATGCGTCAAGGCGCAATCGCCGATTCCACCGCCGCGACGATCTGCTGCGCGGCAGTGCGGATGTGCTGTTCAAGCAGCTTCGCGCCGCGTTTCGCATCGCGTGCCCGGCATGCTTCGACCAGCGCCATATGTTCGTCGTGCGACTGCTCGCGAATCGGCACCTTCACCACCTGGAAGCGGAAATAGCGGTCGCTGCGATCGTGCAGCACGCGCAGCATCTGCAGCGTGATGTCGCGCCGCGCCGGCCGATAAAGCGTTTCGTGAAAGCGCCAGTTCAATTGGCCCCACTGCGCCTCGGTCGCCTTGTCCATTTCCTTCACGAGTTTTTCGGCCTTGCCGATCTCGGCCTCCGTAATGCGCGCAATCGCTTCGCCGAATAGCCAGGGTTCGAGGCGCAAGCGGATGTCGAAGCTCTCCTCCACTTCGTCGATCGACAGCTCGCATACGTATGCGCCCTTATGCGGCACGACTGTCAACAATCCTTCGCCGGTGAGCCGCGTGATCGCCTCGCGGATCGGCACCCGGCTCACGCCGAGTTCGTCGGCGAGCGCCTCCTGGCGCAGCACTTCGCCGGGCGCGAGCTCGCCGCTCAGAATCCGCTGGCGGATTGCGTCGGTAACGAGTTCGACGGTGGTCGTGCGGACGATCTTGCGCGGCGCCAGTTCGGCGACAGGCACTTCTTTACGACGCGATTTGGCGGCGACCGGACACATGAGCTTGCTTTTGCAATGAGGATTGAAGGTTGATCATTTGAGCAGAAAGCCTTTGGCAAGCGGATCGCGATCGTCGACGAAGATCGTATTGTGGCCCGTTACACGTGCCCAGCCTTCGATACTCGGCACGATCGCATCGAATTCGCCAACCCTTGTCTGCTGTTCCGGCACACCCGTAAACAGCGTGCCGATGATGCTTTCATGCACGAAGCGCTCGCCGATGCGCAGTTCGCCGCGCGCGGCCAGATGCGCCATCCGCGCCGAAGTGCCGGTTCCGCACGGCGAGCGGTCGATCGCCTTGTCGCCGTAAAACACCGCATTGCGCGCACTGGCGCCGGCAACCGTCGGCGTGCCGGTCCACATCACATGCGATAGCCCGCGGATTTCCGGCTGTTGCGGATGCACGAAAGTGTATTTGTCGTTCGCCTTGCTGCGCAGGATCGGGCTAACACGCTGGATATCGGCAGGCTGCAGCGCCTGCAATCCCGCATAGTTCTGCTGCGGCTCGACGATTGCATAGAAATTGCCGCCATACGCAACGTCGAAGCGAATCTCGCCGATGCCTTCGACGTCGACGCTCAGACCCGTCGAGTGCACGAACGAAGGCACGTTGACCAGCTTCACCGCCGCGACGTGCGGACCGTCCATCGTATAGGTTGCCACCACCACGCCGGCTGGCGTATCGAGCCGCAGCACGCCGGGCTCGCGCGGGCGCACGAGGCCGTGTTCGAGCGCGGCGGTGACGGTGCCGATCGTGCCATGCCCGCACATCGGCAGACAGCCGCTCACTTCGATAAACAGGATCGCAACGTCGCACTCGGCGCGCGTCGGCGGGTACAGGATGCTGCCGGACATCACCTCGTGGCCGCGCGGCTCGAACATCAACGACGTGCGGATCCAGTCGAATTCGCGCTCGAAATGCGCGCGCCGCTCGATCATGTTTGCGCCGTGCAACAGCGGCGCGCCGCCGGCCACTACCCGCACCGGGTTGCCACACGTGTGGCCGTCGATGCAGAAAAAGGTTGCTCTCATAACACTGCTCCGGATTTCCGATACGGGTCCTTGCCATACGTCGCCGCGGCCTGTGAGACGTTATCGCAGCTTTATCTCTGCAGCGCCTTCAATGCCGCGAGCGTCTTCTCGACGATCGCAATGGTGCGCTGCCGCTCTTCGCCTGCCAGCTTCAGCCGCGGCGCCTTGACGTTTTCCGCGTAGCCGGCGGTTATGTGCTCGGCAAGCTTGATGTATTGCACGAGCTTCACATGCGTATCGAGGTGATACAGATCGATCAATGCGCGATACAGCGGCCGCGCTTCGTCGAATGCGCCGCTCACCGCGAGTTCGAGCAATTGCACCGATTCCTTCGGCAACGCGTTCGCCATCCCCGATACCCAGCCGGTCACGCCGAGTGCAGCCGATTCCAGCACCAGATCGTCGACGCCGCAAAACACCAGAAAACGCGCGCCGAAACGCGCATACAGGTCGGTCACGCGCGTCGTGTCGTAGGTCTCTTCCTTGATCGCGACGATGTTCGCTTCGTGCTGCAACTCGTCCAGCAGATCCGGGCGCAGATCGACGCCATAGCCACGCGGATTGTTATACAGCATCAGCCCAAGCCTGGTTGCGCGCGCAACCGATTGATAGAACGCGACGGTCTCGCGATCGTCCGAGCGGTACGTGAGCCCCGGAAACACCATCAGCCCCTGCACGCCGATCGCTTCGGCATCTTGCGCGAAGCGTTCGGCACTCGCGGTATTCGTTTCCGCACAACCGGACAGCACCGGCACGCGGCCTGCGACGGTCTCCACCGCAATCTTCAGCACGGTGCGCTTTTCATCGGGTGTGAGCTGCGCATTCTCGCCGACCATCCCCATCATCACGACACCGCCGACGCCATTGTCGAGCAGTCGGTTCAGCCCGCTTGCGATGGCAGCCGGATCGAGCGAGCCGTCGTCTTTCAGCTTGGTCGTGACCGCGGGAAAAACACCTTTCCAGTTGACTTGCATGACTCCCCCTCATTCAGTACCAGCAGATGGAACGGACATCGATCATTCAGGCGCGGGCCGCCGTGCATCGAGCGCGGTACGCGCCCGCGAAAAACGCGCGACCGAACAGGCATCGAGTGCCAATGCGGGTTTGCGGCCGGCCAGACAATCGGCAATCAGCGCACCGGTAGTGGCTGCCTGCGTTAGACCGAGATGCCCGTGGCCAAACGCATAGAGCACCGCCGGCACGCGTGCCGACGGGCCGATCACCGGCAGCGAATCGGGTGTGGCGGGGCGATGGCCCATCCACGGCACCGCGCCGGTTTCATCGAGGTGCGGCAGATAACGCCTGCCGAGCTTCAGCAGTGCTTCGCTGCGACGGTAGTTCGGCGCCGCGTTCAAACCGGCGAATTCCGCCGCGCCGCCGATCCGCAAACCGATATCGAGCGGCGTCGCGACGAATTTGCGCTCGGCGAAGATCACCTCGCGCGACAGCGCGATGCCAGGCGTGGGCAAGGTCGTGTTGTAGCCACGCTCGCTGTCGAGCAGCACGCGCTCGCCGAGCGTCGCGGCCAGTTGCGCCGACCATGCGCCGGCCGCCACCACCAGCCGGCGGCCACGCACCCGTTCACCGGTGGCCAGCAACGCGGCTGGCGCCAGCGCATCCGAAGCGTCGAGCGCCGTCACGCGCGCCTCGACGAAGCGCGCGCCCAACTGCCGGATACGCTCGCGCAACTGCGTGACGAGGCGCTTCGGATCGCCGATGTGCGACCAGTCGTCGAGGAACACGCCGCACGCGAACACCGGCGCCAGCGCCGGCTCGCAGTCGCGTACCTCGGCGGCCGACAGCGCGCGCCAGCGCACGCCGAGCTCGCGCTTGAACGCCCATTCGCGCGCATCGGCCGCGAATGCCTGCTGGGTTTCGTAGACCGTCAATGCGCCGCGGCGATACAGCATGTCGCGTGCGCCGACGTCGTCGAAGAGCGGCAGGAGGTCGTCATAAACGCGGCTGTTCAGTTGCGCGAGGGTCTGCGAAATCTCCTGAAAACGCGGCTCGCGGCCGGCCTTGCCGAATTCGATCAGCCACGGCAGCGCAGCCGGCAGATGCTTCCAGTCGAGCGCAAGCGGGCCGAGCGGGTCGGCCAGCCATTTCAACGCTTTCCAGAACAGGCCATGCACGGCGATCGGTGTGCATTCGGTTACTGCAATACCGCCCGCATTGCCGTGCGACGTGCGATCGCCGGCGAAATCGCGGTCGATTATCGTGACGCTCGCACCGTCGCGCAGCGCCGACCATGCGCAGGCGAGACCGACGATTCCGCCGCCGATCACAACGACGTCGGGTGTCACCGACGTCGTGCGTGGCGTCTGTGCGATGCCGGTCATCGTCCGGGGACCTCACAGGCGCGGGCCATATTGCAGCGTTCCATCACGATCACGTATGCGAATTCCCCGTCAGATGCCCCTTCAAATGCCTCGTCACCGCGTCGTATGCAGCGATGATGTCGCGAGATCGGCCCAGAATTCTCCAGCCGACGCGCAAACAATATCTTGGATCCAATATCCGGCGTCAACACCGATTTTCCCCAGGTGAGCGGACGCCAGAGGTCCGCAAAGTGCTTTTCCGATAGAGTACAAACCTACCGTAATAAAAACATCGGAGATGGGCATGACTGTTCCGGTCTTGCGAGGTACCGCCTGGTGATCCGTTCCGCTTCATCCATCCGTTCGGTCCTGTCACGCATGCGGCTAACGTGCCGCTTCGCCGCCGCGCTAGCGCTGTGCACCGTTATGGCGAGCGCACAAGCCGATACCGCCGGCGCAGCAAGCAGCGAAACGATCGCGAGCGGCCTGCAGTTTCCCGAAGGCACGGTGTTCGTAGCCGACGTGCTGTACTTCGTCGATTACGCGGCATCGGACGTGCTGCGTATTGCCCGCGACGGCAGCGTACAAAAGGTCTGGCATGGCGATGGATGCGGCGCCAACGGGCTGGTGGCGCGCGGCACGCACTTGCTGGTAGCGTGCTACGACAGCGGCTCGATCGCCGAGATCGCGCTCGACGGCAGGCTGGTCGGCACGCTGCGCACGGACGCCGACGCTCAGCCGTTCGTGCATCCGAACGACCTGACCGCCGACACCCAGGGCGGCGTGTACTTCAGCGCATCCGGCTCGGCGGACACACCCGGCAAGGTGTACTACATCGCCGGCGATCGCACGGTGCGCGAGGTGGCCACCGACATTCGCTACTCGAATGGGCTCGCGATTGCGCCGGACGGCAACACGCTCTATGTTGCGGAAAGCGCGGCGGCGCGCATTCTGAGCTTCACCATTGGCGCGCACGGCACGCTCGGCGCGCGCCATACGTTCGTCGAACTGGGCGAGCCCGGCGCCGACGGCAGCGCGAAATATACGCCCGATGCGGTACGCACCGACCGCAACGGCAATCTGTTCGTGGCGTTATACGATGGCGGCGGCGTTGCCGTGTTCTCGTCTCGCGCGACGCTGCTCAACAAGATCGCCCTACCCGCGCAGCATCATTCGAACCTTGCCATCTCGCCGGACGGTAGATTCCTGTTCGTCACGTCGATTGACGAAGAACCAGGCGGAAACTATCGCAGCGGCCTGCTGAAGGTGCGCAATCCGCTTGCCCCTCGATAAACGGATTTACCGCGGTGGCCGGCAGCGCTGCAGGCCACCGGCACTGGCCACCGACACAAGCCATGCACCTCGATACGCACGCGTCATACGTCGTGCCGCGCTACCCCGCCGTCACGAAGTAATGCAGCGGCGCGGCGCCTTGCAGCACGAATTCGATCGCGCGCCCTGCGCGGACATCGAGCAGCAGCCGCTCGAGTTCCGCCAGTTCGGCGTTCAGCGCATCCGCACCGCTGACGTCGCGGGCCTCCAGCGCGTCGGCCACCTCGCGCCGGCGCAGCATAATCCGTTCTATCGCGCTCGGGCGCGTCAAAAACATGCGTTCCATCGTTGTCGTCGATTCATGCGCGCATACGGCTTCTTCTGCCCACGCGCGTGACGCTTCGACTCCGCAAGACTGGCGGGATTCCTTGCGCACCGAAAAAAACCACCGCCATCGCACATCTGCGCCGCTCTGGCCGCGCGTGCGTCGCTTATTCGCACGGCGCTTACAGTTCGCTGGCGGAAAAATGCGCTCCGCTGCAATAATTCCGTTATCGTCGGGCCCGCGTCACCCATCGCCCGTATTCATCACTGAAGTACGCTCGTCCCGTCGATGCACGAGCGCCCGCCGGATGCGGCATTCATCCATCGCGATGAGCCTGCGGGCAGCACCTGTATGCGAAACACATGCAGGCCGAACGCATGGCACACGCAACATAAGACATGATCCCGCTACTTTCCGCATCACGCCGCACGCATGGCAAACACGGCCCTAACGGTGCACGCGCGGCCACGCCACGCGTGAAACACACCGGATGGCGCCGCCTGCTGCTGGTCTGGCTCGCAGGCATCGCGGCACTTGCCGCCGTCACGTGGTGCTGCTTCCGCCTCGGGCTCGACGAATCCGCGGCGAAATGCGTGTTCCTGACCGTGATCGTGCTGCTGTCGCTGACAGATGGCTTCGTGTCGTCGATCCTGTTCTGCATTCTCGCGATCCTGTCGATCGACTATTTCTTCACGAAGCCGCTGTTCAGTCTGCAGATTCCGACCGGCATGTATCTGATGGACCTCGCGACGTTCCTGATCGCGTCGCTGGTCGTCACCACGCTGGTACGGCACACGCGCTCGCTCGCGCAGGCGCAGCGCGATCAGGCACGCCTGCTCGACCTGACGCACGACACCATCGTCGTGCATGACCCGGCGGGCCGCATCACTTACTGGAACCGCGGCGCCGAGCGGCTATACGGCTGGCCGAAGCACGAAGCGCTCGGTCGCGATATCGACGAACTACTGCTGACGCGTTTTCCGGAATCGCCGGACCAGATCGCCGCCACGCTGATCGAAACCGGCCACTGGGAAGGCGAACTGATGCGCCAGACGCGGCACGGCACGGAACTGGTGATCGCCAGCCGCTGGTCGCTGCAACGCACGCAGCAAGGCGCACCGCTCGCAGTCCTCGAAAGCGGCAACGACATCACCGCGCGCACGCGCGCCGAGGATGCGCTGCGCCGGAGCGAAGCGACTTATGCGGCCGAGGCGCAGCGCCTGTCCGACACCGGCAGCTTCGGCTGGGAAGTCGCAAGCGGCCGGATAACCTGGTCCGAGCAGAGTTTCAGCATTTTCGGCTACCCGCTTCATATCGAACCGACGCTCGCCGCCGTGATGCAGCGCATCCACCCCGACGACATCGAGTTCGTGCGCCAGACAATCGGCGCAGCCGCTGCCGACCGGCTGCCGTTCGACTTCGAACACCGGCTGCTGATGCCGGACGGTACGGTCAAATATCTGCATATCGTTGGCCACGCAACCGATGCGGAACAGCTGCACTACGCAGGCGCGACCATGGACATCACCACCGAACGCCGCACCGAACAGCGGCTGCAGGATGCGCAGGCGGAGCTCGCGCGCGTCACGCGCGTGACGATGCTCGGCGAGCTGAGCACGTCGATCGCTCACGAAGTGGGTCAGCCGATTGCGGCGACCGTAACCAACGCCGAGGCATCGCTACGCTGGCTCGAACGCGACCCGCCGCGCCTCGACGAAGTGCGCGCGGGCCTCACGCGGATCATCGGCGAAGCGCGGCGTTCGTTCCAGATCGTGAGCCGGGTGCGCACACTCGCGACGAAAGACACCGGCCTGAAGACGCTGCTCGACGTCGACGACGTGGTCAAGGAAGTGCTGGTGCTGATCCAGCGCGAGATCCTGCGCCACGAGGCCACGCTGCGCCTGCAGCTGGCAGGCTCGCTGCCACTGGTGATGGCCGATCGCATCCAGCTGCAGCAGGTGTTGATCAATCTGATCATCAACGGCGTACAGGCGATGGACGGCGTCACCGGCCGGCCGCGCGAGTTGATCGTCGCGACCCGCACCGGCGCCGGGCCCGACGCGCCGGTGGTAATCGCGGTGCGCGACAGCGGTGCCGGCATCGCACCCGAGAGCCGCGAGCGGCTCTTCAACGCGTTCTTCACGACCAAGCCGCAAGGCATGGGCATGGGGCTGTCGATCTGCCGCTCGATCGTCGATGCGCACCGCGGCACGATCCGCACGCTCGACAACGACGACTACGGCGTGACCTTCGAATGCGCGTTGCCGCGCGCCAGCGCAGCCGAGCTGGCCGAACACGCGCAGGCGCCGCAGCCGCAGGCGTCCTGACGCGCGACCTTAGCCAAACACCGGCGGCGCCGTCACCAGCGATTTCAGTTCCGCCACCGGCTGCGACAGCTTTGCGAGTTCAGGCTGCACGCGACGCAACGCCGGGTCGCGCTGCCATGCCGCTTCGAATGCCTGCGCGATGTCGAACAGCCGCAGATCGCCGCGATGCGCGCCGACCACCTGCAAACCGAACGGCATGCCCGCATGATCGGTGCCGCACGGCAACGCGAGCGCCGGGTTGGTCGCGAGCGTGACGATGTAGGTCAGCGCAAGCCAGCGGTAGTAATTCGCGAGCGGCTGGCCGTTGATCTCGGCGAGATACGGTTGCGACCACGGGAACGGCGTGATCGGCGAGGTCGGCGACACGATCACGTCGTACTGTTCGAACACCGCCTGGAAGCGCGTGAACAGCCGCGTTTGCTCCGCATGCGCCCAGACCACGTCGGCCAGCGTCATCGCTCGGCCCATTTCATAGTTGGTGCGCGTGTTCTGACCCAGCGACTGCGGGTCGCGCTCGTAGATTTCCTGAAAGCCCGCCACGAAGTTCTGCGCGCGGATGATGTCGAAGCAACGGTCCGCTTCACCGACGTCGAGTGCCAGTGGTTCGCACACTTTCACCTGGCGCGACAACGCAGCGATCTTTTCGCGGAACGTCGCGCGCAGACGATCGTCGACCGCGCACACGCCGAAGTCTTCGGTATAGGCGACGCGCAGCGTCGACAGATCGACTGGATTGCACTGCGCGAACGCGACGGCGTCGCTCGTGTAGCTGAGCGCGTCGCTGGCTTCGAAGCCGGCCATCGCCGCCATCTGCAGCCGCGTATCGGCAACGTCGCGGCCCATCGGGCCGACCACCGAAATCGGCGCCCAGCCGAGCGTGCGCCGGTCGTTCGGCACGAGCCCCGGCGACGGCCGGAAGCCGACCACGCCGCACAGCGCCGCCGGAATGCGCAGCGAGCCGCCGGTGTCCGAGCCGGTGGCGAGCGGCAGCATGTCGGTAGCAAGCGCGGCGGCCGAGCCGCCCGACGAGCCGCCCGCGTTCAGCAGCGGATTGAACGGATTGCCGGTGGCGCCCCACACCGCGTTGCGCGTATTGGCGCCCGCGCCGAACTCGGGCACGTTGGTCTTCGCCGCGACGATCGCACCCGCCGCACGCAGACGCGCGACCAGCACGTGGTCGCGTTGCGGCACATGTGCGCGATATAGCGGCGAACCATAGGTGGTCAACAATCCCGCGGTTTCTTCGAGATCTTTCACACCGATCGGCAGGCCATGCAGCAGGCCGAGCGTCGCGCCGCGCATCACCGCCTGCTCGGCCTCGCGCGCCGCGGCGCGGGCGCGCTCGAAATCGGTGGCCGCGATCGCATTGACCGCGGGGTTCAGCGCTTCGATGCGCGCAATGTACGCATCGAGCAATTCGACCGGCGACAGCTCGCGGCTGCCGATCATGCGCCGCGCGGTGACGGCCGACAACGAAACCAGTGATTCATCCATGCCAGGTGCAAGCCTCATAGACCAGATTGACGATGTAGATGTGCGTGCCGGCAGCTAGCCGCGCATGCCGTGCATGCAAGACCCGCAAGCAGTCGTGCCGCGTTCATTGCGCATGCTGCCGCGCGATGAACGCGCGGCGCAGCGGCAACAATACGGCCAGCGCCAGCAGCGCGGTGCAGCTATCGAGCGCGATGGCCGTGCCGAACACCGCATGCCAGCCGCCGGTGCGCTGATGCAGCAGTGCCGCCACCGGACCGCCGAGAATCGAGCCGACGCCTTGCGCATACGACAGACAGGCGTAGTTGACGATCGCATGACGGCTGCCGAACGTATCGGTCAGCGTCGAAGGAAACAGCGAGAAAATCTCGCCCCAACCGAGAAATACGACGCCCGACAACAATACGAACAGCAGCGGATCGTGCCGCAGCGCCAACCATAATGCCATGGCGACCGCTTCCATGCCGAACGCGATGAACATGGTCGGCTCGCGGCCGATGCGATCCGAGATCCAGCCGAACAGCGGCCGTGTGAGCCCGTTGGCGACACGATCGATGGTCAGCGCAAGCGGCAGCGCCGCGAGACCGAACACGCTCAGATCGGCGAGGCCGAAGTCGCGCGTGAACACGGCCATTTGCGACGTGACCATCAGGCCGGAGGTGGACATCATCGACATCATCGCGAACAGCAGCCAGAACACCGGTGTGCGCAGCATCGAGCCGGTGCGTGTGTCGAGCCCCGCATGGGTGGCCCTGGGCGGCCGCCAGTCCGCCATATAGCCGGGTGGCGGCAGCCGCATCGCGAGCCCCGCGGCCACGCCGACCACCGCAAGCACCGCGCCGAACACCACCAGTGTGTGCTGATAGCCGTACTTCGCGACGCTTGCCGCGACCGGCCAGGTGGTCAACATCGAGCCCATGCCGAAGCCCGCCATCACCACGCCGATCGCAAGGCCGCGCTTGTCCGGAAACCAGCGCGCCATCAGGCCGATCGTGCCGACCACGAGGATCCCCACGCCGATCCCGCCCACCACGCCGTAGCTTAGATACACCTGGGTCAGCGACGAGGCCATGCTGGTCAGTATCCAGCTGAGCCCGGTCAGCGCACCTCCCGCCGCCAGCAGCCAGCGCGCGCCGAAACGCTCGATCAGATAGCCTTCGAGCGGCGACAGAAAGGTCTGGCACACGATCAGGATCGAGAACGTCACCTGCAGCGCGGGCAGCGATGCGCCAAGCCGTTGCGTCAGCGGATGCGTGAGCAAGGTCCAGATGTACTGCGGATTCGACGCGACCATCGCGCAGACAACGCCGCACGCAAGCTGGCACCAGCGGTTGTGAAAGGAAAGCGCAAACTGCGGGCGGGCGGCTGCATCGAGGGGCTGCGTGCTCATGGGCAAAAGGACGTCGCGCAATATTGGAGGGCCACGCCTGCGCAATGTCTATGCCATGATGCGGGTGCGCGGCGCGTGCCGTGCGGCGCGTGACGCGTGACGCGTGCACGCGAGCGTCATGCGCGAGGCACGCCAGGCGGTGTGAGCACGCGACGGGATAACGACAAGCCGACGCAAACAGCACACCTACGCCGCATCGCGCGCGCAACGAGCGCACATACGTGCACGCGAGCGCACATGAACGCGCACATAAGCACACGCAACGCGCACGACGTGCGTGCGCACGCGCCGGGTTGGTGCCGCCCCGCTCCACCCGATCCCTTCGACCACTGACCTGTTACGCCGAAAGCCATGCAAGACTATTCGATCTTCAACGCCGGCCATGTCGTGCTGCAGTCCGGCATCACCTTCAGGGACGCCCAGCTCGCCTACAAGACTTACGGCCAACTCGATGCCACAAAGTCGAACGCGATTCTGTACATGACGTCGTTCTCCGCGCATCACTACGACGTCGACTGGCTGATCGGTCCCGGCAAGCCGCTCGATACCAACCATTATTGTGTGATCGTGCCGAACCTGTTCGGCAACGGGCTGTCGTCGTCGCCGAGCAATGCGGTCGAGCCGTTCAACGGCGCGCGCTGGCCGAACTTCACGATTGCGGACAACGTCGCGGTGCAGCGCCGGCTGCTCGAACAGCTCGGCGTGGACACGTTGCAGCTGGCTTGCGGCTGGTCGATGGGCGGCATCCAGGCGTATCACTGGGCAGCGCTCTATCCGGCCATGGTCAAACGGCTTGCGGTGCTATGCGGCGCGGCGAAGACGTCGCCGCACAACCTCGTGTTCCTCGAAGGCGTTCGCGCAACCTTGACCGCCGATGCCGCGTTTCAGAACGGCACCTTCGTCACGCGTCCCGAGCGCGGTCTGCGCGCGATGGGCCGCAGCTATGCGGCGATGGCGATGTCGCAGACTTTCTATCGCGACGAACTATGGCGCAGCGCCGGTTTTTCTTCGCTGGAAGACTATCTGGTGATGTCGTGGGAAGCGAACTTCCTGCGCCGCGATGCGAACAATCTGCTCGCGCATCTGTGGACCTGGCAGCACGCGAACATCGCCGCCAACGACGTCTATCGCGGCGACTTCAACGCGGCGCTGCGAGCGATCACGGCCCGCGCGCTGATCATGCCGAGCGAAACGGATCTCTACTTTCAGGTGGAAGACAATCGGCTCGAAGTCGAACAGATGCGCGATGCGCGGTTGCTGCCGATTCCGTCGGTGTGGGGCCATCGCGCCGGGCTGCCCACCGCGAATCTCGAGGATGCCGCGTTTATCGGTGCAGCGTTCGCGCAACTGCTAGCCGAATAAGCCTGGCGCTGCCCGCCTAGCGGCTCGCGGGCAGCGAGGTTTGCCGCGCCGGGTGGTCGCTGAACGCGCGCCCGAGCTTCAGGCGCACCGCGACGTGCGCAAGCTTCGCGCGGTCGACGCTGACACCGAGCACGGCCGCCGATTCCTCGTAGGTCAGGCCTTCCACTTCGGCAAGCAGCAGCGACGCGCGTTCGGGCGGCGCAAGCGAGCGGAACTCCGCAAGAATGCGCGAATGTTTGTCGGCCGCGCGGTTGAGGCGCGCACGACCCGATGCCGAAGGGCCGAGTGCGGCGCGACGCGCGCGCTCATAGCGGTCGTATGCGGTGCCGCTCCTCAATACACTGTGCGCAGCGGCCAGCATGCGCACCAGCGTCTCGCGCTCGCCAGCCGCCTGCGCCGGTTCGAAGCTCGCGTTGCACGCCTTGGCCACCATCGCCTCGGCGAGTGGTGCGTCTTCAGTCAGCCGCCAGGCAAACGACCATACCCGTGTGACCAACGCGCGCAGGACTGCCGGATCGGAAACTGCATTCATGCCTGATGCTCCGCTTGTAGAAACTCCGCCATAACGTAATCACACGGCGCAACAAGAGCTTACACACCGGGACGCGATCAGGCTATGCCATTTGCATCAAAATGCTTGTTCATTTAGTGCATTCAATGACGAAAAGCCTGTTATGCACCTGAATGAATGTCGAAATTAAAAATTCGTCACAAGCGACGGTTAAATTATTATTTCCGGACAATTTCCATCTAATTACATTGACCGTACGTCCAGAATACACGTGGACACGCCTGCTGCGGCCCGCCTGCATTATCCTCCAGCGGGAAAGACCATTTAATAAATTCCATTAAACGCCGCAATTGACGGAACCAATTGCGATAGGATCGGCGGTGAATGTCGAAAACCGGTCAGAACAGACATTCCCGATGTGTCGCAGTTACACCAAAGGATAATTGACTGAATGAAATAAGGCACTTTAATAGAGCCGACGGATTTTTTATTCCGCCATATTCTGAAGTGTCTTTGGGATCCAGGAATGATGTCGACCACGGCCGAGGCCGCGCGCAGTATCCGGCATCGAGGTATCGCACAAGGAAAAACCGGCGCAGGTTGCGCCGGTCGGATCTTCGATCAGTATCAGTAGTACGGCCCGTACGGCGGTGGACCGTAGTAGTACCCGCGCGGCGGCGCCTGGTAATAGTAGACCGGCGCCGGTGCATAGGCTGGCTGCGGTTGCGGCTGTGAAATCGTATTGCCTTTCGAGGTCATGCATTGGGCGTAGGCGGCGTCGTATTGTGCCTGCAAGCCGCCCTGCGCATATTGCGCGCCGTTCGCGCCGTAAGCGCTGCCGAGCAGCAGGCCGCTACCCGCGCCGATTGCCGCGCCGACCCCTGCATTGCCCGCCGCCGCGCCGAGCAGCGCACCCGCCGCCGCGCCGCCAAGCGTACCGAGCGCGGTACTGTTCACACTGTTTTGCGTCGCGCCTTGCGCCGCACCTGGCGCATTGCTGGAACGGTACGCATAGTCGCGGCACGCGTAATCGTCCTGCTGGAACTGGGCGAGCGGCTCGCCCTGGCGCGGCAACGCGACAATGCTCGGGCCGGCGGGCGGAGCCACTGCGCAACCGCCGAGTACCACGGCAAGCGCGGCGGCCGGCAGCACTACTTTGAGAGATCTGGTTCTGGCACTCATACCGGTTCAAGTCAGGGTTGCAATAAACGAACCTTAGACGAATCGGCCCCATCACACGTTACCGAATCGTTACTGGATATTTTGACCCGGCGCGCGCGCCGGAATTCACACGGTGCTTGCACCAAGGGCTGCTGCGTGCGGGCCCGCGGTTGCGGTCAGGTGACGGACGCTTACCAGATGTAACCACCCGCGCGGCGCGCAAGGGGCGCAGAGTAGCACGCCTTCCACCGTGCCGCGCTCGCGTAGCGCAACGACCGCCGCTGCGACAGCCGGCGGCGCACTACGTCGAACGGGCTAAACACACGTTTTCCGTTGAGGAATGCAAGAATTTTGTTAGTGTCCGTACTGGATGTGCGCCAGGCCCGAAACTGATCCGCCCGCTTGATGAAATGCCGCTGGTTGAATGCCGTTTTACGAACCGAAGGGTTCCAGGAGACCGCACGATGAAGCCACGCATCACGTATCTTGCCGCACTGACGCTCAGCACGATGGCCGCGCTTGCCGGCTGCACGCAGATGGGGCCGGTGGAGTTTTCGACCACCGGTGCCGATGCCCCGATGAACACCGCCAGCGACGACCTCGATTTCGGCCCGATGGACCACTCGATTGCCTCGTGCAAATCAGAAGCCGGCAAAGCCGGTGCGGGACGCTGCACGCAGGTGCGCGCCTACGAAGCCTGCATGAAAACGCGCGGCTATATCACGCTGCTCGGGCCGGAAAATCCGCAGGGCTGCGGCGAACCGACGTGGGAACAGGATGTACGCAAATGGCTTAGATGAAGGCGAACCGGAACCGGCTGCCGGCCTGCCGCGGCGGTCGCTACAGGTTATAAGGGCGCTGTAGCTGTAGCCCATAGCCGTAGTAAAACGGTAGCCGTCAGGCGAGGCGCGTCGCGCGCCTCGCGCCTAGTCGAGCAGCGACATCGCCGCGTCGGCGGCCTGTCGCATCTGCGCGCGCGTGCGGCCGGTCTTGCCGATCACGCGCATGCCTTGCGCGATGCACAGCATCAGCCGTGCGATGGCTTCGCCGTCGAGGTTCTTGCGGATCGATCCGTCCTTCTGCCCGGCACGGATCAGATTGGCGAGCAGTATTTCGAGATTGCGCAATCCCGAGGTGACGCGCTGCGCGACGTCGTCTTCGAAGGTGGTCAGTGTGGCGGCGCTGCCCACCAGCAGGCAGCCGCGCTTGCCCTCGGCGCCGTGCGACAGGTCCGCGTAATGCGTCAGCACACCATGGATGATGTCGCGCGCCGGTTTGTCGCTGCTGACCACGCGCCGCAACTTTTCGACCCGCGCGGACTGCAGATGATCGAAAGCCGCCGTAAAGACCGACTGCTTGTCTTTGAAAGCCTTATAAACGCTGCCCGATGCCAGCCCCATCGCCCCGGTGAGGTCGACAATCGAGGTGGCGTGAAAGCCGCGTTCACTAAATACTTCGGCGGCTTTATCCAGCGCGGTGTCGATATCGAACTCGCGAGGACGGCCACGGCCTCTTGCCGGCGTGCGTCTGGCATTGATGTCGGTCATGCATGAATTATAAGGGATCGCGCGATCCCTTAGCCAGACGGATGCCTGGCCATTCAAGCAGTTAGCCCATTGCCAACAAATGCCCGATGTAATCGCACAGAATGAAATCTGATTGTCTTATCTATGTGCGGCATTTGTCAGTTTTCGCTAATTATCAACGTTTATTTTTTTGCCGGATCGGAGTAAGGCGCGATGGCGGCTTGCTCGATTCCATTGCACTGCGCAGCACGCGGTTTTCCTCGGTCTTTCTCTGCAACAAGGCTTGCAGATGCCGGATCTTCTCGACCGCTGCGCCTAGATCGGATACCAGCGTCGGCTGGCGATGCGCGCCGTTGATACGCAGCCGCTCGCCCGCCGGGCGGCGCGTCGGCCGCCGCGGCGGATGCGACGCCGGCTGCGGCGTCGAGTGCGGCGTCGGGTGCGGCGCCGGATGTGACGCGGCCGGTTGCGCCGCCACCGCGACAACGGCCGGCGCAGCGGCAGTGGCCAGCCGAAAGCCCTCGCCGCGCACCGTTTCGATTACGAGGCGCTCGCGCAGCGGCTCGAGCGCTGCGCGCAGCGCCTTCACATACACGTCGACGATACCGTCTTTCACCGCAGCACCGAACCACACATGGCGGATGATTTCCTTGCGCGACAGCACCTCGTACGGATTCTCGACGAACAGACGCAGCAGCCTGTAACAGGTCGGCGCCATGCGCAGTTCAGTCTGCTCGCCGTCCTGGCCGGTATCCGCCAGTACGCGGCGCGCGTCGAAGTCCATCGTCAGTGCGTCGACGCAGGCGCGGCTGCGCACCAGTGCGCGCGGCACCGGGCGCAACACGACCTGCACGCGCGCGACCACCTCGCGGATGCCGAACGGCCGCCGTACATAGTCGTCCGCGCCTGCGTCGAGCGCGCGGATGCATTCTTCTTCGCCTGCGCCCTGCTCGCCGAGCACGATAACCGGCAGGCGGCTGGTCGCCGCATGCAGGCGCAGTTCGCTCAGCAGCGACATGCCCGACGCGTCGGGCAATTTCCAGCGCAACAGGACCGCGTCCGGACGATCCTGCTCGATCATCAGGTTCGCCCGTTCTATCGAAAATGCCGCAGTCGGTTCATGGCCTGCGAGGCGCATCTCATTCCACAAGACCTCCGCCTCGGCCGTATCCCATTCGACAATCAGAACTTTTGCAATCGATCCCATATCCGCGAAGCGCCACTCGTCTACCACGCTTCGGCGCAGCTGCGCCGAACCTGTTGCGGCCACGTATAAGCGGGCCAATACATCCGGTCATCCAGACAAATACGAACCGGTGCGAATTACCACCCGCGAACAGCCCGCTTCCATTACGGAAACGCATCTTCCCTAATTTAACGAAGTCTGCCGCGAGCAACGACGCCGCTATATGCGCACGCCGGACGACGCGCTTGCCCGATGCCGGGAAATGCCTAGAATCGCAGTATCTGCATCAACGGACGCCACCTCAAAACAGTGGTGAATTGATGCCTGAGCAAAACGCTGTCGGAAATAAGAACAACCGGGCATGCGCAATATTCCCGATGCATGACAGTGCACCGCCGCGCAGGCTCGCGCGGCGTACATGAACATGTAAGGATGCGTGCTCTCTGTCGTGGAGCCAAACGATGCAAGCCTGCCCTTTACGCCTCGCGCCAGGCGATGACCTGCGCGCGACACTCGAACAATCGCTGGCGCGTCTGCATGTGCAGGCAGCGTTCGTGCTGCAGGGAATCGGCAGCCTGTCGTGTGCGCAATTGCGCTTTGCAGGCATCGATGAGCCGACCCGCTTCGGCGGAGATTACGAAATCCTGACGCTTGGCGGTTCGCTGTCGCCCGACGGCGCACATTTACATATGTCGATCGCCGATGCACAGGGCAACGTGTCCGGCGGACATGTGGCGCCGGGTTGCATCGTGCGCACCACAGCCGAAGTGCTGGTGGTGCTGTTACCGGCGCACGCGTTTTCGCGCCGGCTCGATGCGCAGACGGGTTTCGCGGAACTGGCGATCGCACCAGCCGCGCCGCAGCAGCATGAACTACCTGCGGGCCGCTAGTCGTCCACCGTATGAATGACCGGCGGCAGCAGCGCGCCCGAGGCCGGCTGCGCTGACGAAGTAGCGGCCCACGGCGCCGGCGGCAAACCGGTCGGCGTGTCGCTGCTGTTCATGGTGGACTGACTGGTTCCCGAATCTTGCACCGCCGCGCCGGAAGCTGCGTTGTCAGAAGCCGCGTTATCGGCCGACGCGCTGCCGCCATCGCCGCAAGCCGCAACCAGCAGGCACGCGAGCAGCACCGCGAAGCGGCGCCAGTTGAACGATACGTAGCGCAGAATGCTCTCCTTGCAAGGGCGGCCGGCTCGCTTCACGCATCAACGCCATGCGCCGCGAGCCGGCCTGATTACTTCTTCTGTCTGTCTCCCGCCTCACAGGCGGCCGCATCAACCTCGATACAGCCGCCTGCCTCCTGCATCAGCCCAGCGCCGGATCCGACATGCTTTCGCGGCCCGTTTCGACGTGGCCCGCGATACGCCATTGCGCATCCGTATCGATGTCGACCGTGATCGTCAGGTCGTACCAGCCGTCCGACTTGCGCAGGTCGACCGTCACCGTTTCGGTGTCGTCGGAGCGCACGCGCAGATTGCCGTCGATCTTCGCGTTGTGATAGGCGCTGACCACCTTGAAGTTGCAACGCTCGTTGCTGCCGTTCTTCAGACGCAGTTGCAGGTTGCCGTTGGCGACGTCGAAGCCGTCGGCGATCTGCAGCACGCCGCCGTTATGACGGCGCGTCGAATCGGCCACACCGACAAAGCGGCGCAGATAGCCGTTCGGACCGAACACCGAGAAGTCGAACTTGCCGCCCGGCGCGAGCATCAGCTTGTCCGCGAGGTCCTTGCCCTTCTCGACCGTGTAGCTGCGCGGCAGATCCGACGGATTGCCCGAGTACACCAGGAAGTTCACGCCGGCATGGCCCGTGTTGGTGAAATGCAGGTGGAAGCCGGTGCCGTCCTCGGTCACCTTGCCGCGCACGAAGAACTCGTACGGCAGCGCGCGCGCCGGACGCTGACCCGGTTCCTGAACCGGCATCGTCTGCGTGCCCGGCAGAGCCGGCACGACGCTCGGGTGACGGTTCTTGTCCGCCGGGAACGTGGTGGCCGGCAGTTGCGGGAAGCTGCGATTCGGGTTCTTGAAGTTGAACGCCGAGGTCAGGTCGCCACACACCGTACGGCGCCACGGCGAGATGTTCGACTCGTGCAGGTTGCCGTTGCGGCCAAAACGCTTCTCGATGAACTGGATGATCGACGTGTGATCGAACAGTTCCGAACACACGTAACCGCCCTTCGACCACGGCGAGATCGCGATCATCGGCACGCGCGGTCCGAGCCCGTAAGGGCCGGCCGGGTTGCTGCCGGCGCCCGGGTAGAACTCGTTGACGGTCGACACGGTCGACTTGCCGGTATCCGGCGTCGACGATGCGAACGGCGGCGCGATGTGATCGAACAGGCCGTCGTTCTCGTCGTACGTGAGCAGCAGAACCGTCTTGCTCCACACTTCCGGATTCGCCGTCAGCGCCTGCAGCACCTGGTCGACATACCACGCGCCATAAGCCGGCGGCCAGTTGCCGTGTTCCGAGAACGCTTCCGGTGCCGTGATGTAGGACACCTGCGGCAGCTTGTTGTCCATCACGTCTTTACGCAGGATGTCGAAGTAGCTGCCGGTATTGACCACTTGCGTGCCGACGCGCGTCGCTTCGAACAGCGGGCTGCCCGGCTGTGCGTTCTGGTATTGCTTGAAGAACAGCAGCGAGGTGTCGCCGAAGTTGCCGATGAACGGATTGTCGTCGTCGCCCCAGCCGGTCGACGGATTCAGGCCCGTGCCTTCGTCGTGATAGACCTTCCACGTGATGCCTGCCGACTGCAGCTTTTCCGGGAACGTGCTCCACGAATAGCCGGCTTCCGCATTGTCGATCACCGGGCCGCCGCCGCTACCGTCGTTGCCGACCCAGCCGGTCCACATGTAGTAGCGGTTCGGATCGGTCGGCGTCATCGATGCGCAATGGTACGCATCGCAAATCGTGAACGCGTCGGCCAGCGCGTACTGGAACGGGATGTCTTCACGCGTCATGTAGAACATCGTCGTGGTGCCCTTGACCGGCACCCACTGGTCATAACGGCCCTGGTTCCATGCAGCGTGCGTACCGACCCAGCCATGGTCCAGATCCTGTACGAACTGCGAACCAAGGTTCGGCAGGTTCGGGCGGAACGGCAGCAGATAGCCGTCGGGCGTCGAGGCCGGCTGGTAGAACGCCGACTTGCCGCTCGGCAGCGGAATCGCGCGCGTGTCGCCAAAGCCGCGCACACCACGCAGCGAGCCGAAGTAGTTCTCGAACGAACGGTTTTCCTGCATGAGCACGACGATGTGCTCGACGTCCTCGATCGTGCCTTTGGCGTTGTTCGCGGGAATGGCCAGTGCCTTCTGGATTCCGAGAGGCACGGTTCCGAGTGCAGTGGCGGCGCCTGCTGCTTGAGCAGCGGCACGCAGGAAGTCGCGTCGGCTATTTGAAGTCATTTTGTGTCAAGCATCCTTTGGGGGGGAGGGATACGACTGGAAATGCGGCTTTGCACCTGGCTTACATGCTGACCGCTTTTCATCTGTGCATGGACGAGCTGCAAGGTCGAGCACGAGAAATCATCCGCAAGGGTGGGCGAGAAAAATGACTTTCTCGTGGCAATCTGTGTACGTAAAAAAATTGGATGAATCGCGCAAAGCCACGCCGTGCCTGGCGTTGCGGTATACGGAGTGCGTACGGCAAGTGCTTGTGTTGTTTAGGTTTACTTCCGAGCCGACGATGTTTTTCTTAATGCGCTTTGCATGTCGAAATGGCCTGTTCGGGCGTTTTTAGCCAGCACGCATCGAGATTCGGTGCTTTCCCTGGTGTTCGTGTGATTGGCTTGCTGTTATTCGCGCGCATTCCAGTTTCAAGCACGGCGAATCACGCGGCTAAATGCCGGCTAAACGTCGGTTGGCGCTATGTGGCGATTTTTGGCAAGGCAGGTGGTGAACCGATCGAACAACGGTTCCCAGACCGGATTTTTGACATCGCTGTCGAGGTCGCTTGCACGTTTGGTGTGCAGCTTTTCCTCGAGCGGGTGTATTGCAATCGAATGAATCGAAAGCAGAGGGAAAGAAAATCGACGCTTCGTGATGCCTGGTTTTGGTGCCCGGTTTTAGCCTGGCTCTCAGGTCTGCTCACCGGTCGCATCACGCTGGTCGCGTCAACAACTTGCGAGGCAGTGACTGCCTACGCAAACGATGATGGTGTCGCAATACGCGTCGAGGGGCTGCACGCTGCACACGAGCGCACCGCCCCGCTCACACCGGTGTCACTCGTCCGGGTGGACCGACTTGATCAGGTTGTCGCGCAACGCGACTACCGCCTTCTGCAGCTTCGGAAACTCCTCCGCAGTCAGACCGGTCGCATTGAACAGGCTCTTGCCCAGTGCGTTCTCACGCAGACGGCGGCCTTCTTCGGTCAGGCTCACCAGCACCTGACGCTCGTCGGATGGGTCGCGCTGCCGGCGCAGATATCCCATCGCCTCGAGCTTCTTCAGGATCGGCGTCAGCGTATTCGACTCGAGAAACAGCTTCTCGCCGAGCGCGCTGACCGTCAGGCTGCCGCTCTCCCACAGCACGATGACGGCGATGTACTGCGTGTAGGTGAGGCCCAGTTCGTCGAGGATCGGCCGGTATGCGCGGCCGAATGCGAGGTTGGCGGAGTAGACGGCAAAGCACAGGTAGTCGGCCAGCCGCTGTACTGCCGGGTCCGACGCATCGGCTGCGGCGGCCGGCTCACCGGCCTTGAGCGGTTCGACGGACCCGCGGGCGCTGCTGGCCTTCGCGGCCTTGCCGCGTGCGGCAGGTTCGGGCGGTGTGACGGGTGGGGTGTGACGTGGGGTCTTCATAAGAATTCTCTCGGTGGCCATCAGTGGCAACATTCTCGCGATGATATCTCGGATGCGATTAAATCGAAAGTGCTTGACTTTCCGTCACACCTCGATAATCATCCACGCAACCGATTAGATCGGATACGATTCAAATATAAGCCCACTGTCCACCTTCACAAGGAAGCCGTCATGTCCCGTATCGAGAAAGTGCTGTACACCGGCAAGACCCACACCACGGGCGGCCGCAACGGCTCATCGCGCAGTTCGGACGCGCGCCTCGACATCCAGCTGTCGCCGCCGGGCAGCAGCGGCAGCGGCACCAACCCGGAGCAACTGTTTGCCGCCGGCTGGTCGGCCTGCTTTATCGGTGCGATGGGACGCGCGGCCACGTCGCTGCAAGTCACGTTGCCGAAAGACGTGGCGGTCGATGCCGAAGTCGATCTCGGCACGGCTGGCAGCGAGTATCTGCTGCAAGCGCGCCTGAACGTCAGCCTGCCTGGCCTCGCAGCGGATGTCGCGCGCGCCGTGGTTGAAGCCGCGCACCAGTTGTGCCCGTATTCAAAGGCTACGCGCGGCAACATCGACGTCGTGCTCAACGTGGTTTAAGCAGCGCGGCCGGTCTGCGTTCGCCGATGTCAGGCGTACTGTGAGGCCGCCGCGCGTTTTGTAACGCACCCCGCTCGCACGACACGGCCCATTTCCTGGACACCTGAAGCATCCGCCGGAGCCCCACTGCATCGACAACGCGGCTCCGGCGTTGCATTTCGCTGCCCGCTGCCCGCTGCCCGCTGCCCGCTGCCCGCTGCCGCGTATGCAAACACATCGGCACACGAGCACCCACACCTCTGCCATGACATTTCCACATAGCGACCATGATGTATTGGTCGTTGTCACGCGGCTGCGGATCAGTATGATCGGACCGTATCAGCAGGCGCTCGCAGCACTCGCAGCCGGCGTCGCGCAATGACACCCGCTTCCGGTTCGCCCGCACATTTATTCCGCACGCGGCGCCTGCCGTTCGACCGTCCGGAGACACGATCATCGCCACCCCATCTGCGCGCCATCCAGCGACGCTGTTCGACAAGATCTGGCAGCAGCACTGCATTGTCGAGCGCGACGACGGCCAGAACCTGCTGTACGTCGACCGTCATCTGCTGCAGGACGGCTCCGCGCCCGCCTTCGAGATGCTGCGCCAGCGCAAGCTCGCACCACGCGTGCCGGCCCGCGCCTTCGCGACGCCCGATCACTACGTGCCGACCGCCAACCGCGACCTCGCGACCATCGCCGACGCGGAGAAGCGCAGCATGGCCGACGCGCTGCGCACCGACAGCGCGAGCGCCGGCATCCGCTTCTTCGGCCTCGACGACCCGCGCCAGGGCATCGTGCACGTGGTCGGTCCCGAGCAGGGCCTGAGCCAGCCGGGCATGCTGATCGTCTGCGGCGACAGCCATACGTCGACGCATGGCGCGTTGGGCGCGCTCGCGTTCGGCATCGGCGCAAGCGAGGTCGCGCACGTGCTGGCCACGCAGACGCTGTGGCAGCGCAAGCCCAAGACATTGCGCATCACCATCGACGGGCGGCCAGCCGCGGGCGTAGCCGCGAAAGACATCATCCTCGCGGTGATCGCGCGCATCGGCGCGGCCGGCGCGACCGGCCACGCGATCGAATATGCCGGTGCGGCCATCGAGGCGCTATCGATGGAAGGCCGCCTCACGGTGTGCAACATGTCGATCGAAGCCGGCGCGCGCGCGGGCATCATTGCACCCGACGACACCACCTTCGCGTACCTCGAGCAGCGCCCGTTCGCACCGGCCGGCGCCGCATGGGACGAAGCCCTTGCGCGCTGGCGCACGCTGACAAGCGATGCCGACGCGCAGTTCGACCGCGAAGTACGCATCGACATCGGCTCGCTCGCGCCGATGGTCACCTGGGGCAACAGCCCGGAAGACGCGCTGCCGATCACCGCGCGCATTCCCGACCCCGCCGACGCGCCGAATCCGGAACGCCGCGAAGCGATCGCGCGCACGCTCGACTACATGGGCCTGACGCCGCGCGCGCCGTTGAACAGCGTGAAGATCGACCGCGCCTTTATCGGCTCATGCACCAATGGGCGCCTCGAAGATCTGGAGGCCGCCGCCGCGGTGGTGCGCGGGCGCAAGGTCGCCCCGCACGTCGAAGCCTGGGTCGTGCCGGGCTCGGGGCTCGTCAAGGAAGCGGCGCAGGCGCGCGGCCTGCATCGCGTGTTCGAGGAGGCGGGCTTTCAGTGGCGCCACGCGGGTTGCTCGATGTGCCTCGGCACCAACGGCGACCAGGTGCCGCCGGGCCAGCGCTCGGCGTCGACCACCAATCGCAATTTCGTCGGCCGCCAGGGGCCCGGCTCGCGCACGCATCTGATGAGTCCGGCGATGGTTGCCGCCGCCGCGCTGAGCGGTTACCTGACCGACGTGCGCGAACTGCTGGCGCGCTAGCAACGCCGCACGCGGAGAGCATCGATGGAAAAACTTTCGTTACTGGATGCGGTCGCGCTGCCGATCGCGCGCGCCAACGTCGACACCGACCAGATCGTGCCGGCCCGCTATCTGCAAAAGCCACGCAGCGCGGACTTCGGCTCGTTCCTGTTTCGCGACCTGCGCTTTCGCGACGACGGCCGCGAAGTGCCGGGTTTCGTGCTGAACCAGGCGCCCTACCGCTCGGCACGCATCGTCGTCGCGCAGCGCAACTTCGGCTGCGGCTCGTCGCGCGAGCACGCGGTGTGGGCGCTGTACGACTACGGCATACGGGCGGTGATCGCGCCGAGCTTCGGCGATATTTTCGCTGCCAACGCTGCAAAAAACGGCCTGCTGACGATCGCGCTGGAGGACCAGGCGGTGAGCACGCTGATCGCGCTGCTGCAGCGCACGCCGGGCTTGCACCTGCGCGTCGATTTGCCGGCACAGCGCGTCGCGTTGCCGGGCGGTACGGACTTTCCGTTTGAGATCGGCGCGTATCTGAAGAACTGCCTGCTGGAAGGACTCGACGAGCTCGACTACACGTTATCGCAGATGGCGAGCATCGAAGCATTCGAGCGCAGCTATCGATACTGAACCAGTCGTTACAGAACAAAGCGTCCGTCACCTTTGCATCACTGACCTTTGCGCGTCCCAGCCAGCGCCGGGACCGCCTCATTCACGTGGAGCCCCGATGAAGATAGCGATACTGGCCGGCGACGGCATCGGCAAGGAAGTCACTGCCGAAGCCGTCAAGGTGTTGAAGGCCGCGGTCGACCCGACCACCCGACTCGAACTGGTCGAAGCGCCGATCGGCGGCGCCGGCGTCGCTGCGGCGGGCGACCCGCTGCCGGACGAAACCCTGGCGATCGCGCGCGGCGCCGATGCGATCCTGTTCGGCGCGGCCGGCGAACCCGGCGACGAAGCGCTGCCGTTCATGCAACGGCCCGGCGCGAGTCTGCTGCGGCTACGCAAGGCACTCGACCTGTTCGCGAACTTCCGGCCGGCGTTTCTGCTGCCCGAGCTAGCCGGTGCTTCGACGCTGCGCCCCGAAGTGGTCGCGGGCCTCGACCTCGTGATCCTGCGCGAGCTGACCGGCGACCTGTACTTCGGCGAGCCGCGCGGCATCAGCGTCGATGCGAGCGGCCAGCGCGTCGGCATCAATACGATGCGCTACACGGAGGCCGAGATCGAGCGGATTGCGCGAGTTGCGTTCGAAACCGCGCGGCGCCGCCGCAGCAAGGTATGCTCGGTCGACAAGGCAAACGTTCTGGAAACGATGCAACTGTGGCGCGACGTGGTGACGCATGTGTCGCGCGATTATCCGGATGTCGAACTATCTCATCAGTTCGTCGACGCGGCGGTGATGATGCTGATGCGCAATCCGCTGCAATTCGACGTGATCGTCACCGGCAATGTGTTCGGCGACATCCTGTCCGATGCTGCGGCCATGCTGACCGGTTCGATCGGCATGCTGCCGTCGGCGTCGCTCGCGCACGATCGCAAAGGCCTGTACGAACCGGTACACGGCACCGCGCCAGACATCGCCGGCAAGAATCTCGCGAATCCGCTAGCCGCGATTCTCTCCGTCGAAATGATGCTGCGCCATTCGTTCGATCAGAACGCTGCCGCCGATCGCGTACGCGGCGCCGTGCGCAAGGTGCTTGCCGGAGGCTACCGCACCGGCGATATCCATGAGGCAGGCATGAAGCGCGTGGGAACCGCGGAAATGGGCGATGCGGTGGTCGCGGCGCTGCGTGGCTAGCAGGCGCACGTCCGCGCAGGTGGACCATTGCCGCATCGCCACGCGTGTGCGTCTTGCATAAGATGTTGGCTGCAATCGAAAACCGTGCTGATTGGCATCAGCGCGGTTTTTTATTATGCATGGCGGATGATGCGGCTCGCGTTGTCGATACAACGCGCATCACTCGGGCAATTGACCCACAACGCATGTCGATACGCAGTCACGATTTACGTCACCAGCGAAACGATCTGTTCACTTTCGCACCGCTATTCAAGCTATGGTGCGACCACTACCATTCGGCCTCATTGCTTGCGTTGGCATTCGCGCAACTGCTCGATCACCCCCGATGCGTAAAACCCAGGAGAACCCAATGAAAAAAGCGCTCCCGATGATGGCAGCCGCATTGCTGGCGGCCGGCGTCAGTGCGACGGCCGCGGCAGCCGACACTTATCAGCTGGATCCGAGCCACACGTACCCGAGCTTTGCGGCCGACCATTTCGGCGGCGTGTCGGTATGGCGCGGCAAGTTCACGAAGAGCAGCGGCACGGTCACGCTCGATCGCGCCGCGAAAACCGGCACCGTCGACGTGACCATCGACATGACCTCGATCGACACCGGCAACGACAAGCTGGACCATCATCTGCAGACGCCGGAATTCTTCGACGCCGCGAAGTACCCGACCGCGGTCTACAAGGGCACGAAGATCCGCTTCGACGGCGACACACCCGTTGAAGTAATCGGCACGCTGACGATGCACGGCGTCACGAAACCGCTGAACCTGAAGCTCGAGTCGTTCAAGTGCTATCAACACCCGATGCTCAAGCGTGAGGATTGCGGCACCGAAGCGACTGCCACGTTCGATCGTGGCGATTTCGGTGTGGATTACGGCAAGACGTATGGCTTTAGCCTGAAGACCACGCTGAATATTCAGGCCGAAGGCATCAAGCAATAAGTGTCGGCGCTTACGGTGTTTGCCGCGCTTACGCTGTCGCGGTGACAGCGTAAGCACCGTATCGTCAGCGCGAAATCTCTTCGAGCCGCCGGTTCAACGTACGCGGCCCAAAGCACCCGACGGTCACCATCATCGCCGCCATTGCCGCGCCGATAAACATCGCGACACCGAGCGTGCCGCCCTTGTGCAGAAAAAACCCGATCAGCAAGCCGGCGAACGCCGCACTCACACGGCTCCACGAATAGACGAAGCCGACCGCACGCGCACGGATGCGCGTCGGATACTGCTCGGCCTGGTAGCCGTGAAACACGAACGAGATCCAGTTGACCGACAGCGTCACCATCACGCCGAGCGCGACGATCGCCACCGCATCGGTCTGCAACGCGAACAGATACATGAACACCGCGATGCACAAGCCGGCCCACACGATCTGCCATTTGCGCTCCATCCGGTCCGCGATCAGGATGCCGAACAGCGGCCCAACCGGATTGGCCAGTGCGATGATGAACGCATACTGCAGGCTGGTCGTGATGTGGATGCCCTTGGCGATCAACAGCGTCGGCACCCATGCGCTAAACCCGTAAAACGCGATGGTCTGCATCAGGTTGAAGATCGACAGCACCAGCGTGCGTTTGCCGTAAGGCGCCTTCAGCAGCTCGCTGAATTTGCTGTCCGCGCGCTCCGGCACCGCCACCACCACGACCGGCGGCAGCGGCTGGCCGTTCAGGTCGCGCATCACGCGCGCCTCGATATCCTCGATCACGCGCCGCGCGCGTTGTTCTTCGCCATGCAGCGCAAGCCAGCGCGGACTCTCCGGCAGCCCAAGACGCATCCACCACGCAGCGAGCGCACCGGTCGCTGAAATCAGCGCGACCCAGCGCCAGCCGTCGATGCCGAACGGACTGATCGGCACCAGCAGCCAGCCGAGCAGCGCGACCACCGGCACGATCAGGAACTCGATGAACTGATAGAACGCGAACGCCTTGCCGCGCCCTTGCGGCGGCACGAGCTCGGGCAGAAACGTATCGATCGTGATCTGCTCGAGCCCGACGCCGATCGCCGCGATGAAGCGCCACAGGTCGACGCCTGCCGTGGTCTGCTGGAACGCCATCACGACGGTCGCGATCGAGTACCAGACCAGCGCGAAGGTAAAGATCGAACGGCGCCCCAGCCGGTCGGCGATAAAGCCGAAGCCGAGACAACCCACCCACATGCCTGCAAAGGTGCAGAACACGAAAAAGCCGACACCGCTGATGCCGAACAGTCCCACCGGCGAATTCGCAAACAGGCCGCTTTTCACGAGGCCCGGCGCGATATACGCGGTCATGAACAGATCGTAGAGCTCGAAGATACCGCCAAGCGAAATCAGGAACACCATTCGCCAGATGGTTCGCGTGAACGGCAGACGGTCCAGACGCGCGGCGACTTCGGCCGCGAACTGCGGTGCCGCGACGGACTGCTTGCTGACGAGTGCTTGCATGCGCTTGCATCCTTGCAGAAGACAGCGTTCCGGCGCATGCGCCGGGCGTATGAATGCGTTCGCGACAGACGCGCGAGCGCCGGGCTGCGGCACGGTTTTGCGTGGCAGCAATCGGCGCGCCGCACGAAACCGCGCGACGCGGTCAGTCAGTCATGAGTTTTTGGCTACGCCGCGGCGGCATGGCGCGGGCGAACAGCCGGCGAACGGCGAAACGGGATTGGCGGTAGCGATGGGTGTCTCCATGTCGGGATGATTTTTTCGAACCCCGCGGGCCGCTTCGATGCGAGCGGCATCCTGTCATGCAGTGTGCGGCGCAATGCGCCGCCACGCTTGTCTGTCTCCTGATGTGAACCGATGATACCGGTTCCTGGCCGCCCGGCAACCACCGATATATCATGGCTGACCCGCGTAAAACTCATGGCAGACGATGCGTAGAAAGCTTCCCCCGCTGAATGCGCTGCGCGCGTTCGAAGCCTCCGGCCGCAGCATGAGCTTCACTGCTGCCGCCAGAGAACTGCTCGTCACGCAAGGCGCGGTGAGCCGGCACGTCGCCGGCCTCGAGGAATGGCTCGGCGTGCAACTGGTGGTGCGCACGCAGCGCGGCATCGAACTGACCGAGCGCGGCGCCGGCTATCTGCGCGTGCTGACCGGCGCGCTCGATCAGATCGACTATGCAACGCGCAAGTTGCGCGACGACCCGCAAGACTCGATGCTGCGCCTGAAGCTGCCGCCGACCTTCGCGATCCGCTGGCTGGTGCCGCGCCTCGCGCGCTTCCATTCGCTGCATCCGAACCTCGAGGTGCAGATCACCAGTTCGCATCAGACCGCCAATTTCGAGCGCGAAGACGTCGACGTCGTGATTCACTCGGAACAGCTCGACAGCGTGACGCCGGGCTACCGGCGCGTGCTAGACGAAGTGCTGGTGCCCGTGTGCAGCCCGGCGCTGCTCAAGCGCGGGCCGCCGCTCGCGGTGCCGCGCGACCTCGCCGCGCATGCGCTGCTGTCGTCGCTGCATCGCGCCTCCGACTGGACCACGTGGCTCAACGCCGCGGGCGTCGCCGATCTCACGCTGGCGGGCGGCATCCAGTTCGACAACGCGGCGCTCGCCTATCAGGCCGCCGTCGACGAACTCGGCATCGTGATCGCACAGCAGGCGCTGGTGGCCGACGACCTGCGCAGCGGCCGGCTGGTCGCGCCGTTCGCGCTGCGTGTGCCGCTTGCCAGCGCGTATTGCGTCGCGCATCATCCGGACCGCGGCAATACACAGCGCGTGAGCGCCTTCGAAAGCTGGCTATTCGACGAAGCCGCGCGCGACGCAGCCGACCTGCAAGCAGCGCAACTTCAAGCGGTTGAGCCGCAAACGTCCGACACGCGCGGCCGGCACTGACGCAACCGCGCCTTCCCCCTCATGACAGCAAAATCCCACCGCCCGCCTACGCACGCTGCGCACACGAGTTCCGACCTGCTGAACCTCGGGCACCTGCACGTGTTCGTGCGTGTCGCGCAGCTTGGCAGCGCGACGCGTGCCGCCGAAGCGCTGTATCGCGCGCAGTCGGCAGTCACGCGCGCGATCCTCGAACTCGAGCACGCGCTCGACGTGCCGCTGTTCGAGCGGCATCCCACCGGCATGCTGCCCACCGCCACCGGCCGTGCGGTGCTGGAACGCGCGCAACGCGTGTTCGGCGAACTCGAAACGCTCGCCGCATGGTGTGCGGCACGTCAGCCGGCGCGGCGTCTGAACGCACCGCAGGGCGTGCCGTCGTCGTTGCTGAACACGCGCCGCCTGCAACTGCTGGTCGAACTCGCGCGCCACCGGCACATGCCGAGCGCGGCGCGCGCGCTCGGCATCAGCCAGCCGGCAGTCAGCAGCGCGATCCGCATTCTCGAAACCGGCGCGGGCTTCGCGCTATTCGACCGCAACGCGCGCGGCCTGCAGCCGACACCGGACGGCGAGACTTTCGTACTGCACGTGCGCCGCGCGTTGAACGAGCTGCGCCACGTGCCCGACGACGTCGCCGCACTGCAAGGCACGATTCGCGGCCATGTCGCGGTCGGCGCGCTGCCGCTCGGCCGCACGCTGATCCTGCCCGCCGCGGTGGCGCGCGTGGCCAATGCATTTCCGGGCGTGCGCATCGTGACCGACGAAAGCGCCTATGAAACGCTTGCGGCCGGCTTGCGCGCGGGCGACATCGACTTCATTCTCGGCGCGCTGCGCGAGCCCGATCCGGCCAGCGGCCTCGTCACCGAGACACTGATGTCCGAGCCGATGGTGGTGCTGGCGCGGCCCGGCCATCCGCTTAGCGGGCAGCGCAGGCTGACGCTCAGGCAAATGGCGGACGTACGTTGGGTACTGCCGCGCAGCCATTCGCCGGGCCGCGCTATTCTGGACGCGTTGTTCGAGCACAGCCGGCTCGCGCCGCCGGAGCCGGCCGTGGAAACCGCCGACCTCGCGATGATCCGCGGGCTGCTGCTGCAGTCGGACATGGTCGCGGCGCTATCCGCGCATCAGATGCAGTACGAGTGCGAAGTGGGCCAGCTCGCGGTGCTCGACGTGCCGATGCCGAACACGGAGCGCGACATCGGCCTGACGCTGCGCGCGTTGGCGGAACCGTCGCCGGCCGCGCGCAAGCTGATCGACGCGATCCGCGAGGTCGTCGCGCAATCGATGCCGGGCGACGCTGCAGTGCAGCACAAGGCGCACTGAAGGCTAGCCACACGAAGGAATAAATACCGGCACCCACGTGTTGAGGGTTCAGTGACCGGATTTCAATCGTGCAGGCACCTGCCTGAGCGGAACAATGAATGGAGGAACGAATGGACACGACCCTTTCGAACGGCAAGCGCGCGCCCTTGAAGCAGCTCCCGCTACGCATGCATCACCACGCGTTCACCACCGACGACCATGAGGCCAACCGGCGCTTCTACGAAGACATCCTCGGCATTCCGCTGACGGCAATGTACATCGAGAAAGAGTTCATCCAGGGCGAATGGGTCGAACTGGGCCACGCGTTCTACGCGCTGCAGGACGGCAGCGCACTCGCGTTCTTCAACTTTGCAGACCAGAACAAGCAACGCGCATGGAAGGCACGCGAGCAGTCGATCTTCGTTCACCTTTCGCTACTTGTCGAAGCGGACACGCAGGCGGAGCTGAAGGAACGGATCGCCGCGGCGGGCCTTGGATCGTTTGTGCTCGAGCATGGCTTTTGCACATCGCTGTATGTGAAGGATCCGAACGGCCTGCTGATGGAGTTCACCGTCGATCACCCGGATGCACTGGCGATCGCCGCGGAGATGGCCGAGCGTGCGCAGCAGGATTTGCGGCAGTGGGTGGCGGGCGACCGGACGCCAAATAACCGTTGGCGGCCGGATGTGACGGGTGAAAACGCTGGCGGCTGAAACCTTGGTTGACACACGTGGCCGAAGTTAGCTTCGGCATACGTACCATCTGCAATACCTGATAGCGGCCCGCCCACAGCGGGCCGTTGCATTTTGTGAACCCGAAACCGGCTTGAATTTTCTTGGCTCGACTTGCGCTTTAAGACTTGTCTAATTTGCATTAGCCCCTCTTTTCAATACTCTTGCGTCCCACGCACGAACAAGAGATGAAAAACGATGGCAGATGTAGCAGGCACATTCGAAACACGTTGGACCTGTCCTGGCAGTCCAACTGCAACGCGGCACTTTGCAGGCGCACCGTGTGCAATGCAATGAGGGCGATCGCCGGAACGCTGCTGATCGCCTGGGTGAGCGCCGCGCAGGCATCCAGTCTGGCCAGTCTCGCAAGCGACGCGCTCGCCGGAGATGCCACCTTCAACAGCGCAGAAGCAAGCTGGCGTGCGGGGATCGAAAAAGCCCCACAGGGTCGGGCGGGTCTCCTGCCGCAAGTCGGGATACAGCAGGTTCTCTACCGCAACGGCATCAGCATTCCGGGGCAAACGATACCCCGCTATTCGACCAGCGGCTTCACCGTTACGCTGAATCAGCCGCTCTTCAATTGGGCCGGTTGGGAAGCGTGGCAGCAAGGCAAACTGCTCGCGATGGATGCTGATCTCGCATTGGCGCAAGCGAAACAGGACTTGCTGCTGCGCGTTTCCCAGGCCTATCTGGATGCATTGAACGCGCAGGACGACCTCGCGCTCGCCATCAACCACCGCAAGGCCGTCGCAGAACAACTCGCGCTCGCTCAGCGCCGCTTCGCGCTGGGCGATGCGACCATTGTCGATACGAACGAGGCACAGGCCGGCTTCGATCTCGCCCACGCCGATGAGATCGCGGCTCAGACGCAGCTCGACACGACCTACGCGGCCCTCCAGAAGATCGTCGGTCACCCGGTCGACAGGGTCGACGGATGGCGCGACGATGTGCGTCTACCCCCGGTGGAGCCGGCCGATCTGGAACAGTGGACGAGCATGGCCGCTACCGCGGCTTACGACGTCCGCAGAAAAATGCTCGCAACCCAGCTTGCCAGCCGCGAACACGGCAAGGCACGCGCCGGCGACTACCCCACGGTAGCACTGGTCGGCGATGTCAGTAACGGCAACGCGGCGTTCATCAACGGCCAGACCAACTTTTACACGGGTGCGAAACGCGGCACGGCCGGCTACGTCGGTATCCAGATTTCGTTGCCGCTCACCGATGGCCTGCTGACCCGCAGCAAGATTCGCGAAGCCCTCGCACTGGAAGACAAGGCCCGCGACGATCTCGACGACGCGCAACGCAGTGCCGGGCTAGCGGCCCATGACGCGTATCTGGGCGTCACACGAGGATTGGCCCATACGGGTGCGCTCGCAACCGCCGTGCGGTCCGCCAATGTCGCGTTGCGCTCGAACCAGACCGGCTACCGGGTAGGCGTTCGGGTGAACGCAGATGTGCTCGACGCAGCAGACAAGCTCTACCGGGCCCAACGCGACCTCGCACGAGCCCGTGCCGAGACGCTCGTGCAAGCGCTGAAACTGAAGGCAAGTACCGCCGATCTCGCTGAAGCCGACCTGGCCGCCCTCGACACGCTGCTGGTCGAAGCCCCGCCGGCCTCGCCGCCACTGCCCAGCGCTCAGGCGGTGCACTGATGCTTCATCTGATCAAACGCCATCTACTGGTAGCGGCGGCATTCGGCATAGCATCCAATCTGCTTGCGCTTACGCCGACCGTCTATCTGCTCCAGGTCTATGACCGCGTGCTGCCAAGCCAGAGCCTCGAAACCCTGATGATGCTGATGGCCTTCATGGTGATTGCACTCGGCTTGAATCTGGGCGTCGATATCGCCCGTAGCCGGATCTTGTCTGACCTGGGTCTGCAGATCGGCAACCGGCTCGATCGGCTGGCATTGCAGGCGCAAATTTCGGCTCACGCTCATCGGCTGCCGCCACGGGCTATCGCAAGCCAGGGCGACATCAACCTGCTGCGGACGTTTCTCGCCGGATCAGGCGTGATCGCCTGTTTCGACGCACCCTGGCTGTTGGTCTATCTGATCGTCATCGGCCTTTTCCACTGGATCCTCGCACTGATCGCGGTGCTCAGCGCGTGCGTGTTGGTCTGCGTCGCGCTGGTCAACGACCGGCTTAGTCGACAGACCATCCAGTCGTACCTCGCGCGGCAGCGCGAAGGCGACATGTTCTACCAGCAGATCGTGCGCAACGCCGACGTGTCGACCGTGCTTGGCATGGTGGATAACCTGGTGGATGCGTGGGATGCGCGCAAGCGCGATTACATCGCCGCGCAGCGCGACGTATCGGACAGCAGTGCGCTCTATCGCGACGTGACCAAGGGGCTACGGCAAGCGATTCAGGTAATCATGATGGCAGCGGGCGCCGGACTTGTTATAGCCGGCCACGCGACGCCAGGCGTAATGCTCGCCACGACGATCCTGCTTGGCAAGGCACTGGCGCCGATCGAACAGTTGATCGGCAACTGGAAACAGGCCGGCGAATTGCGCGAAGCATGGCCTCGCCTCGATAAGTTACTCGCTGCCCAGATCGACGCGCAACCCATTGCACTACCGCCACCGACCGGTGAAGTCCGCGTCGAGCAGCTTGCCTTCAGCGTGCCTTCGCGGACGCCGGGGATGGGACGGCTGCTGCTGCGCGGCATCGATTTCACGCTGGCTGCTGGCCAGACTCTTGTCATCACGGGCCCCAGCGCCTCCGGCAAGTCAACCTTGCTGCGCGTCATCGCCGGGGTGTGGCGGCCCCAGGCCGGCGCGGTGCGGCTAGACGGTGCGGATGTGGCGCAGTGGCCCAGACAGTCGCTTGGGCGATATCTCGGCTACGTGCCGCAGGATGTCGAACTGTTTGCTGGCACCGTTGCGGAAAACATCGCGCGCAGCGCGAAGCCGCTGCCACTCGATTCAGCCGCGATCGTCCGCGCGGCACAGCGCGCGGCGGTTCACCGGATGATCCTGGACCTGCCCGACGGCTACGAGACGTTAATCGGCGATGCGGGGGAATTGCTGTCCGGTGGACAGCGCCAGCGGATTGCCCTTGCGCGCGCATTGTACGGCGCGCCCGCCGTGTTGTTACTCGACGAACCTAACGCGAGTCTCGACACCGAAGGCGAAACGGCACTCGACGAGGTACTCCGGCAGTTGAAGGCCGACGGTGTGACCATCATCGCGGTGACTCACCGGCCATCGCTGATCGAACTTGCGGACCGGCTGTTGCGGCTGAGGGCGGGCCAAATGGAACAGTTTGGACCGCCGCCCAGTGCGCATCGGGTCGGCAGCGGTTCGCCCGTACCAGCCGCCGTTGATCTCACCATGCTTCGGGCCAACCACTCTTCGCTTCAGGCGGCTCGCGTGCCAAGTGTCGAACCACTGACAGGAGACACGCGATGAGACCGTTCAATTCGCTGTGTCGCCTGCGCGAAATCGTGCAGCGCGTATGGTCCGATTCCGCGACATCCGACGCCAACACGTTGCCGCTGCCGCGCCGGCTGATCGCCGTGAGTATTGCGGGCGTCGTCGTGGGGCTCGGTTTGCTGTGGGGCTGGGCAGCACTTGCGCCACTCTCCGGCGCCATCGTCGCAGAAGGCGCCGTGCGCACACAAGGCGAACGCAAGACGGTGCAGCATCAGGAAGGCGGCATCGTGAAGGACATCCTGGTCAGAGACGGCGACCGGGTTAAAGCCGGCCAGACGCTGATCGTGCTAGACAACGTGATCCCGGCGGCTGAACTGTCCGCATTGCAGGCGCAATTCGACGCCGAACAGGCGAAGATCGCGCGGCTGTCGGCCGAGCGCGAGTTGAAGGACACGCTGACGTTTCCGGCCGCGCTCGTCAGCCAACGTGGCGATCCACGCATCGCCGAACTGCTGGAGCGCGAACTATCGCTGTTCGCAGCACGTCGCCGCACCTTCGTCGACCAGAGCGCGATGCTGCGTACTGAACTTGCCGAGACGCGGCAAGAGATTGCACTCAGCTCGCAACTGGTCCAGACCATGAGCCGCAGTCACGAGATGGCGAGCCAGCAGCGGCGGACCAACGAAGCGTTGCAGCAGGAAGGGTTCGTGGCTGAAACGAAGGTGCTCGATTTGCAGCGCGCCGAGGCCGATGCGTTATCGCGAGTCCAATCCGGCGCCGCCGATCTCAGCCGCGCGAAGCAACGGCAGACCGACCTCGAATTGCGCATCGCCGGGCTGCGCAACGACTATGTGAAGACCGCCGACGACGAGCTCAAGGAAGCCACCAACCGGGCGGTGCAGATCGGTGAGCGGCTTCGCCCTGCGCACGATCTGTCGGCGCGTACGCGAGTGAGCGCACCGGTTGCCGGCGTTATCGTCGGACTGAAGGTGCATACGATCGGCGCAGTCGTCGGGCCTCGCGAACCGATTGTCGATGTCGTGCCGGACGGCGCGCCGCTCATCGTAGAAGCGAACATCCGGCCCGACGATGTGAGGGGGATCGCGCTGGGAAGCCACGCCGACGTGCGGCTGACGGCGTACAACTCGCGCACCACACCGATGCTTGACGGCCAGGTTACCTACATTTCCGCGGATGCATTGACCGATAGCGACAAGCACGCCCATTTCTATGTGGTGCGGGTTGAGGTGTCGACTCAGGCGTTAGAGAAAGCTAACCGGCTCGCGAGGGAGACGGTCGTGCTCGGGCCGGGACTTCGCACTGAAGTGTATATCCGCAAGCATGCGCGCTCGGCATTTGATTATCTGCTGGAACCGGTGAGAGATGGAATTCGTAAATCGATGCGGGATTGACGCCGCATGTGCACCAGGTTTTCAACGATGTCTATTTAGGCGATCTGTGATGAAAATGAGAATGTCTGGAGGTTTATCGATACCTCTATTACTACTGGCAGGTATTGGGTCGCTCAAGTCTGGTCATGCGCAACAAGCACCTTGCCCCGAATCTGGATGCCGATCGCCTGATGCGAAATGGAAATCAACTTAATCCAGAGGTTCTCGTATATCAACAATGGCTTCGGATGACTACTCTCTTTCGAATACACCAGGATATTTTTAAATTTCAAAATGCATAAATTCCGAATGAAAAACGTCACGCTTGCCTTGATCGAAGTGACCGTCATTCTGCTCGGAGCCTGTTCATCTTTACCGATCGACCAATTGCCTCCGCGTACACCACGCGATTTTTTGCTCGACATCAAGTCTGTTGCCGATGCGGATGATCTTGCCGATGTCGATCGTGTCGCGCGGCAACTAAGAATCAATCTGGTTCCTGAACCCGAGAAAGCCGTCTATGACGCAGACGGAACAACCCTCCTCGGCTATGTAATCGACGTCAAAGAAAAAGGAGCGACGAAGGAATATCGATCACAGAATTTTCAATATTCAATATTTACCCCCGTAAATCGCCACTTTAAAAGGCTTCGAATTTCCATATCAGTCAACCCAGACACACTTTGCGTCACATCGACCGATCTCGTCAATCAATTTGGAGAATCCACACGATATCGAGATCCACATACCTCATCAGTCGGGTACACATACAAAAATGCAAAAAATGCGAAAAGCGAAAGCTATTTTCGCTTCGAAGAATATGGGTGTCTTTATAAATTTGGATTTTTCATAACCACCGAACAAGGATAAACAAGATGGCAGTTATCACTGGCAAGGAATCGATGTTCTCCAATGTCAAATTGACCCAGACAGAAATCGACTTGATCAATCTGAGCCCAACGCTTGTCGACCAGCTTTTAAAGTACGACAGAGACGTAGCAACAAACCAGGTTGGCGCTATCCAAATAAGGAAGGATGGCCAGGGAATAGATTGGGACTCCAACGGGAAGGTGATCGAGTTTGGGAAATATGGCAATACGACCTACGATCAACTCGATCCGCGTATCTTCGTTGGCGTGTTGAGCCATGAGATCGGACATTACATAAATGATGCGCATGACAGCGCGATCAATACTCAGTATGCCTCCGCCATGCGCAATGATTTCGATCTGGCGGCAATTATTGGTGTGAACATGGAAGCTGAGGCTGCCTATAACAACTGGCTAATTGCCCGTGAAATCGTCCAACATGGGGGACAGCAAATCACCGTACTGGGCGACCGCCCCGATTATGCTACTACGCCGGGCTATGACATGAACGGCATGTTGACGAAGATGTATGAGGCTAATATCGGCAAGATGTCGGCAGATGCTTTGAAGCAGAGCATGATTCAAGCGGCTGGAGGCTATCTGGCACAAGCAAATCCGGGCGGCACACCGGGAATGACATACTATCAATACTATGGGTCTTCTTACGGCGCGACATCAAAGCATCTCGCTCAGGCTCCAATCATCAACCTTACCTATACATTCGATTTCACAAGCGGACTCGTCAAATCCGTTGTGTTCACGTTTTCAACCGGTCAACAACAGATCAGTCAATACGAGGGTACGGCGTTAAGCACGGCACTGCTATACGGCGCAAACGGGCAGATTGCCGAATATGCAAAATATGCCGCCAGCGGCTTCAAAACCCTGGACATCTTCTACGGTTCGAATGGCAAGGCGACGCAGCAGTACAACTTCAACCTCGACAACAGCTTTACCAAGTACGACTTCAGCGCCGATGGCTCGCAGACCGCGGCGCTGTACGGCACCACCGGACAGATCACCGAATACGCCAAGTTCAACGCCAGCGGCTTCAAGACACAGGACATCTTCTACACCAACGGCAAGATGACCCAGGAGTTCGACTTCAAGCTGGACAACAGCTACACGAAGTACGATTTCAGCGCGGACGGCTCGCAAACCGCAACGGTGTACGGCACCACGGGCCAGATCACCGAATACGCAAAATTCAACGCCAGCGGCTTCAAGACACAGGACATCTTCTATACCAACGGCAAGATGACCCAGGAATACGACTTCAAGCTCGACAACAGCTACACGAAGTACGATTTCAGCACCGACGGCTCGCAAACCGCAACGGTGTACGGCACCACGGGCCAGATCACCGAATACGCAAAATTCAACGCCAGCGGCTTCAAGACACAGGACATCTTCTATACCAACGGCAAGATGACCCAGGAATACGACTTCAGGCTCGACAAGAGCTACACCAAATACGATTTCAGCGCCGACGGCTCACAAACCGCAACGCTATACGGCACGACTGGCCAGATCACCGAATACGCAAAATTCAACGCCAGCGGCTTCAAGACACAGGACCTCTTTTACACAAACGGCAAGATCACCCAGCAGTACGACTTCAGGCTCGACAACAGCTTCACGAAGTACGACTTCAGCGCCGACGGCTCACAGACTGCGACGCTATACGGCACCACGGGCCAGGTCACTGAATACGCAAAGTTCAA
The DNA here is from genome assembly GCF_054782355.1 of Paraburkholderia jirisanensis. Taxonomy (NCBI): domain Bacteria; kingdom Pseudomonadati; phylum Pseudomonadota; class Betaproteobacteria; order Burkholderiales; family Burkholderiaceae; genus Paraburkholderia; species Paraburkholderia jirisanensis. Next base: position 599,953 of record NZ_BAAGSQ010000025.1, read on the forward strand.
CGCCAGCGGCTTCAAGACACAGGACATCTTCTACACGAACGGCAAGATGACCCAGCAATACGACGTCAAACTCGACAACAGCTTCACCAAGTACGACTTCAACGTGGACGGCTCACAGACAGCGACGCTGTTCGGCGTCAACGGCCAGGTCACCGAGTACGCGAAATACACCGCCAGCGGCACCAAATCGCAGGACATCTTCTTCGGCGCGGACGGAAAGGCGACCAAGCAGATCGACTTCAACCTCGATGGAAGCTACGCTTCGCATGTGTTTAACAGCAACGGCTCGCAGTTCGCGGCGCTCTTCGGCACCAACGGCCTGATGACCGAGTACGCGACCTTCGACGCCAGCGGTTTCAAAACCCAGGATATTTACTACGGTGCGAACGGCAACGCGACGAAACTGTACGACTTCTCCATCGATGGTAGCTATGCCTCGCACACCTTCAACGGATCACAGGAACTGGTCGGTCTGTTTGGCACCAACCACATCATTCACGATTATTTCCAGTACTCGTCCGGCAATCTGTTCGAGCGCGACCTGTTCGATGGCCTGGGTCGTCAGACCGAGGCCGATCGTTTTAACTCTCTCGGCAAGCTCACCGGGTTCTCAAAGTTCACGTACAACAACGACGGTACGTACTTTTCGAGCTCCTACGACTCAGCAGGTTACCTGACGGCGCAGTCCAAATACTCCGGCGACGGAACGCTGATTCAGAACAACAGCATTTACATTCCCGGCAGCAGCAGCCTCCCATTCGGCAACCTGGCCTGGAGTCTTCAGATCTGATCCGCCTTAAAGCACACGTAACTCACAGTCCGTAGTGACACATACCGCTGCGTCCAATGGGCGCGGGTAGCAGCTCCCGCAGCCCATCGGTTTAAACCGCCATCAAGGCGCCCGCCCCTTCATCACCGCATCCAGCTTGTCGCGATCAAGCTCCTTCTCCCACGCAGAAACCACCAGCGTCGCCACGCCATTCCCAATGGTGTTGACGATCGCGAGCCCAGTACCCATAAAGCGGTGAATACCAAGAATCAGCACCATCCCCGCCACCGGAATCACCGGAAACACCAGCAGCGTCGAGGTCAACATAATGAACGCCGCACCGGCCACGCCGCTCGCGCCCTTCGACGTGATCATCGCAACCAGAATCAGCGTCAGCTCCTGCGACCACGACAAATCGATATTGAACGCCTGCGCGATAAACAGCACCGCCATCGTCAGATAGATATTGGTGCCGTCGAGGTTAAACGAATAACCTGCCGGAATCACCAGCCCTACTACCGGCTTCGAGCAGCCAAGCCGTTCGAGCTTCTCGAGCATCTGCGGCAGCGCCGCTTCCGACGAGCTGGTGCCAAGCACGATCAGGATTTCTTCGCGGATATAGCTCATAAAGCGAAAGATGCTGAACCCCATCAGGCGCGACACCAGCCCGAGCACCACCACAATAAAGATCACCAGCGTCAGATAGAACGCGCCGATCAGCTTCAGCAGCGGCAACACCGAACCGACACCGTACGTGCCGATCGTGAACGCAATCGCGCCGAATGCGCCCAGCGCGGCCACCTTCATGATGATGTGCACGACGCCAAAGAACGTATGCGCAATACCGCTGATGAAATCGCTAACCAGTTTGCCGCGGTCACCAAGCGCCGCAAGCGCGGCGCCGAACAACACCGATACCAGCAGGATCTGCAGCACGTTACCGGTCACGAACGCGTCGCTGACGGTGTTCGGAATGATGTGCATCAGAAAGTCGACGGTGTTCTGCTCGTGCGCCTTGGTCGCGTAGCCCGCGAGCGCAGACGTATCGAGCTTGGCCGGATCGAGATTGAAGCCCGCGCCCGGCTTCAGCAGATGCCCGGCAATCAGGCCGATGATCAGCGAGAAGGTCGACACCACTTCGAAATAAAGCAGCGCCTTGCCGCCCACCCGGCCCACTTTCTTCATATCGCCCATGCCGGCAATGCCGGTCACGACCGTGCAGAAGATGATCGGGCCGATCACCATCTTGATCAGCTTGATAAACGCATCGCCGAGCGGCTTCATCTTCACCGCCAGTTGCGGGTCGAAGTGGCCGAGCGCGACGCCGATCAGAATCGCAATGAAAACCTGCACGTACAGCTGCCGGTAAAACGGCAGCTTTGCCTTGTGTGTCACCGCCGTGGGTGTGCCCGCATTCGCGTTCATTGCGGCACCTGCTGGCGCCGCACGCGGCATTGACGATTGTTGCATGACCCCATCGTGTGTCTCCTCCAAACTGGATGTGTACCGCGGCCTCTCGCAGGGCCGTCGGTTGCGGCCCCCGACAAGAGGCCGCGCATTGCCCCGCTCAGAGCGGGCTGAAATCGTACAGACGTTCCGGGTTCTCGACGAGCAGCTTGCGCAGCAGCACCGGGTCGTCGCAAATGCGGAACAGCAGATTGACGAGCTCGCCGTCGTTCGGCATGTCCTTCGAGATGTTCGGATGCGGCCAGTCGGTACCCCACAACACGCGGTCCGGCGCGGCTTCGATCAGCGCGCGTGCAAACGGAATCGCATCGTCGAACGGCGCGCGGCCCACCGATACGCGCTCCGAGCCGCACACCTTGACCCATGCGAGCGGGTTGCGCATCAGCTCGAGCAACTGCTTGAATGGCTCCTGCTCGAGACCGGCTTCCGCGCGCACGCGGCCCATATGGTCGATCACGAACGGCACGCGGATCTGGTTGATCAGCGGCGTGTACTGGACGATGTCCTGCGCGTCCAGATGCAGCACGACGTGCCAGTCGAGCGCTTCGATCCGGCGCAGCACGCGCTCGAACACGTCGAGGTCCGGCGCGCCGCCCAGATGCGCGACGAAGTTGAAGCGCACGCCCCGCACGCCTTCGGCGTTCAGCTCGGCGAGCTGTTCGTCGGTGACGCTGGCGTCGACGATCGCCACGCCGCGATAGCGGCCGTTGCCGCGCCGGATCGCGTCGATCATCGCAGTGTTGTCGGTACCGTGGCAGCTTGCCTGCACGATCACGGCGCGCTGCAGACCCAGATGGTCATGCAGCGCCACCAGCGATTCGAACGGCGCGTCGGGCGGCGTGTAGCTGCGATCGGCCGCGTACGGAAACGTGGCGGCCGGGCCGAACACGTGGCAGTGCGCGTCGCACGCGCCGGCCGGCAAGGCAAACGAAGGCTTGACAGGGTTCGGATCGGGCGGAAGACAGGTTTTCATCGAAGGCGTTCAGTAGTGGGGGCGGCTTGCCTGTAAAGGAGCACCGGGCGCGATCCGCAGCGCGGATACGGGCGGCCGGAGCCATCGGTCGACAATGATTGTCCCGATTTGCCGCGATCGATACAATCGGCATATCGGACTACCTGCTATACGGAAAGTGAATAGGACGGCAGTATGGAACTGAAGCAGCTGGAAGCGTTTGTGCACGTCGTCGAACTGGGCAGCTTTTCGCGTGCGGCCACCATCCTCGATACCAACCAGCCCACCTTGAGCCGGCTCGTGCGGCAGCTCGAAGTGGAGTTGCGGCAGACGCTGCTGCATCGGCACGGTCGCGGCGTTACCGCGACGGACGCCGGCCAGGTGATGCTCGGCCACGCGAAGGGCATGCTGCAGCAGGCCGAACGCGCGCGGCACGACTTGCAGAAGTTGCGCGGCGTGGTCAGCGGGCATTTCAGCGTGGGGCTCGCGCCCAGTTTCGCGAAAGTCATCACGCCGGAACTGGTGCGGCGCTTCCGGCTGCGCTTTCCCGACGCGACCATTTCGGTGGCCGAGGGCCTGTCTACTTACTTGACCGAATGGCTGATGATGGGCCGCATCGACGCCGCCGTGATGTACGACACGCCCGGCACGCAGCTGATCGAAAAGCGGCCGGTGTTCGAAGAAGAACTGTTTCTGATCGGCATGGCCGGCGCGGATGGCGTGCACGAGACCGGCAGCGCTGAGGGTAATCGCGACGCAACCCGCGATCTCAAGACGCTGCCGCGCATCCGCCTGAACGAGATCACGCGCTACCCGCTGGTGATTCCGGGCCGCATGCATTCGATGCGCAGCGTCGTTGAAGCGCGCGCGGCCGAGGTCGGCGCAAAGCTGACCATCGCGCTGGAGGTCGACGCGGTTCCGTCGATTCTCGATCTGGTGTGCGAGGGCTACGGCTACGCGGTGCTGCCGCTCAATGCGGCCGCCAGCGATCCGCTGCAGCGCAAATTTTCGATCGCGCGTATCGTGCGCCCCACGCTGCTGAGCCGTCTGACGATCGCCACCAGCAGCCAGCATCCGGTATCGCAACTGGCCACGCAGGCGATGGCCATGATCGAAAGCGAGCTGTTTCCGCTGTATCGTTCGGAACGCCAGCGCAGGAACGGCGTGAGCGTTTGATGAACCCGACGCATTCGACGCATTCGACGCACTCAATGCACGCAAGGCACTCAATGCGCGTGGCCGCCGTGCAAGGCGCGTGAAAAGAACAGCGGCGGCCTGTGTAGCGCCATCGCCGTTGTGCATGCGTCGCAGCCTGTCAGCGCGCGAGCAGATCCACAAAGTCGCGCCACGCAAACGGCACCACCTCTTCATAACGGATGCCGCGCGCCTGCATCGCATCGACCACGCCATCCTGCAGCTGCGCGCACGCTTCGCTCATCAGCGGCTCGAGCTGCGCATCGCGCAGCGTCTGCGCGACTTCGCGCATTTCCTCCGCGCGCCGGCGCCCGTGCTCGGCCACCCGGCTGATCAGATAGCCGGGCACGTCCGTATCGTTCTGCATCTTGCTGAAGGTTTCTTTCAGCGATGCAAGCACGATCTCTTCTGCGCCGTAGCGCCGCGCCGCCGACAGGCACTCCACCGATAACGCTTCGATCCCCTTGATCATCACGCTACGGCACATCTTCGCTGCCGACGCGACGCCGACCTTCGGCGACACCGCACGCGCATTGAAGCCGAGCGCCTGCAGCTGCGGTGCGAGCGCTTCAGCGGTGCTGCCGCCGAGCAGCATCGGCACCTTGAGCCCGTACGGCGGCACCGGCGCCATCACCGCGGATTCGACGTAATGGCCGCCCGCCGCTTCGATGCATTGCTGGCCATGCTGCTTCGTATGCGGCGACACCGAGTTGATGTCCAGATAGGTCTGGCCGCGAACGATGCAACGGCTCGCGGCTTCCGCCACTTCGACGTCGGAGGCGGCCGTCACCGCCGACACGATCAGTTGCGCGCCGGCCAGCGCCTGCGCGAGGTCCGGTGCCGCGCGCACGCCGGCCTTCTGCGCCTTGTCGCGCATCGCGTGCGCCTGTTGCGCGTCGTCGAGCAGCCGGTCGTACATCGCAACCTGCACGCCCTTGGCCGCCAGCGCGGTGCCCAGTATGCCGCCCGCTTCACCGAAGCCGATCAGCGCTACGTTCTCGATGCTTGCCATGCGTGCTCCACTTGCACGGTCGCCGCGCGGCGGCAACCGTTGTTCCGATAGGGACGATACGGGGAAAATGCGCGAAAAAGCGCCTCAGATTACTTTTCCAGCCTGACGATTCTAGAAGCCGCACGCTTGCCGCAGGTACGCGAATCGCCATCCGAAGCCATCTGTTCTGTTTATCGCGAGGGGTTCGCCGGGGTTTCGCCGCTCGTTCCCGCTTCGTGCCCGCTTCGTGCCCGCTTCATACCTTTACGCAATCTTTGCAAGCCGCGCGCGGGGCCCCTCGCCAGCGTCGCCGACCCGCCGCCGCGCCTTGCGGCAGCACGCGCAGATCGCATGAAACTTTTTCATGCAACCTATGAAAGATCGTCGTTTGCCGCACTTCCGGTGCGCTTGCAATATCCGCTTAATCCCCCTGCGTCTCACGATCCTGCGGAGCATTACCCGATGACCAACCAGCCGAATTCCACCGATAACGTCGTGTCCTCACATGTGGCCGTGCGCGACGGCACGCGCATTGGCTACACGCTGCACCGCAACCCGGCGCGCAAGGCGCGCGTCGTGCTGATCCATTCGCTCGCGATGGACCGCCACTTCTGGCATCCCGTCATCGCGCAGCTCGCGCCGCACGCATCGGTGCTGGCGCTCGACGCGCGCGGTCATGGCACGTCGGACAAGCCGGCCGGCCCTTACACGATCGAAAGCTTTGCGCAGGACGTGCGCGACGTGGTCGAAAAGCTCGACTTCGGCGGCGTGCTGATCGCCGGCGCTTCGATGGGCGGCTGCGTGTCGCTGCAGTTCGCCGGTTCGTACCCGGAACTCACGCGCGCCGCCGGCCTGATCGACACCACCGCGTGGTACGGCGAAACCGCGCCGCACGACTGGAACGTGCGCGCCAGCAAGGCCGAGAAGGAAGGCCTTGCGACGCTGGTCGATTTTCAGGCCACCCGCTGGTTCAGCGACGCGTTCCGCGCGGAGCACAAGGACGTCCTGCAGCGCTGCATCGATACGTTCCTGCGCAACGAAGTGCACGCGTTCGCGGCAACCGGCCGGATGCTCGGCGCGTTCGACGGCCGCGCGCTGATGCAGAACGTGAAGGTGCCGGTGGCGATCGTCGTCGGTGAAGAAGACTATGCGGCGCCGCCCGCGATGTCGCAGGCACTGCACGAAGGCATCGCCGGTTCGACGCTGACGGTGATCCCGGCGGCGCGCCATCTGACGCCGCTCGAAACGCCGGACATCATTTCCCGCGAACTGCTGCAACTGCTCGAGCGTTGCGGCGCCGCGCAATAAACAAGGCAATCGGTCATGCCGCCGTGCAACGTGCAACGTACGCAGTTGATCGCGGCGCTTGCCGGCACGGCTGCAGCCAAACCCGCATTGAAATCCGTTTTGAAGCGTCGCATTGAAGCCCTGCTTTAGAGCCGCGCTTTGAAGCGCCGCTTAAAGCCCCGCTTTCAAGCCCATTACCAGGAGTGCTCCGGATGGCACCGTTTGAACTCGCCACGCCCCGCTCGCTAAAGGAAGCGATTGGGCTGCTCGACCCAGAAGACCCGGATATCCGGCCGGTCGGCGGCGGCACCGCGGTGATGCTGATGATGAAGGCCGGCGTGCTGCGTCCGACGCGGCTCGTCAGCCTGCGCGCAATCGAACCGGTGCATGCGCAACTATCGGTCGGCGCGAATGGCGATCTGCACATCGGCGGCATGACGCGCCTGTCGACGCTCGAGCATGCATCGCTGATCAAGGAAGGCTGGCCGCTGCTCGCGCGCACGCTGCGCACCTTGTCGAACGTGCGGGTGCGTAACGTCGCGACGCTCGGCGGCAATCTCGCGCACGCCGACCCGCATATGGACATGCCGCCGGTGCTGTCCGCGCTCCACGCGAGCGTGGTGGTGACCGGCCCGCACGGCGAACGCACGCTGCCGGTCGAGCAGCTGTGCACCGGCTACTACGAAACCGTGCTGGCGCGCGACGAGCTGATCTCGAAGATCATCGTGCCGCCGCAGGCGGGCCGCCCAGCCGCCTATATGAAGGTCACCACGCGCGCCGCGCACGACTGGCCGGCGCTCGGCGTGGCCGTCGTACTCGACATGCAGGGCGCGCAGATCAGACAAGCCAGCGTGATCGTCGGCGCCGCCACCGACAAGCCGACGCGCCTCACGGCCGCTGAACAGGAACTGCGCGGCGCGACGCTCGACGACAACGCGCTGCTGCGCCGCGCGGGCGAAGCCGGCGCCGCGCAACTCGAGATCGTCGGCGACCCGCACGGCTCGGCGAGCTATAAAAAACATCTGCTGACCGTTTATCTCGGGCGCGCGGTCCGCACGGCCGTCGCTGCCTCGGCTGCAGGAACGCGCCATAAGGACCATTCATGAGCAACGACGATACCGCACAGCCGACAAGGCAGGTCGGCCGGTCACTGACCCGCCTCGAGGCGCGCTCGAAAGTCACCGGGCGCGCCGAATATATTCACAACCTGGTGCTGCCGCGCATGCTGTACGGCAAGGTGGCACGCAGCACCGTCGCGCACGGCCGCCTGCTGGGCATCGATACCAGCGCGGCGCGCGCGTTGCCCGGCGTGTTCGCGGTGTACACCGCCGCAGACGTGATGCGCGTGATTCCCGAGCCGTACTACGGGCCGGCGTTTCACGACCAGCCGATTCTCGCCGTCGAGAAAGTGCGTTATGTCGGCGAGCCGGTTGCGCTGGTGCTGGCCGAAGACCCGCACGTCGCCGAGGAAGCGACCCACCTGATCATGGTCGACTACGAAGAGCTGCCGGCCGTGTTCAACGAGGTCGAAGCCGCGCAATCCGACAAGGTGCTGGTGCACGAAGTGCTGCGCCCGGCCGGCACGTTCCCCGACCTCAAGCATCTGGCCGGCCGCAAGGGCACCAACATCGCACTCGATTTCCAGCTGCGCCGCGGCGACGTCGATGCCGCCTTCGCGGCGGCCGCGCACGTGTTCGAAGACACCTTCACGACCCAGCAGGTGATGCACACGCCGCTCGAGCCGATGGTGTCGATTGCCGAACCCGGCGAAGGCACGATGACGATTCACACCGCGTCGCAAAGCCCGTCGTTCGTGCGCATCGAGATTGCGCGGCTGCTCGGCTGGCCGGAAAACCGCGTGCGCGTGAAATCCGCGCTGCTCGGCGGCGGCTTCGGCGCGAAGCTGTACATCAAGCTCGAGGCGCTCGTCACCGCCGGCGCGCTGCTCGCACGCCGGCCGGTCAAAGTGTCGCTGACGATGGAAGAGCAGTTCTTCACGATCACCAAGCACGCAACCACCTTCCGCATGAAAACCGGCGTATCCGCCGACGGCCGCATCACCGCGCGCAAATGCGAAGTGTGGTGGAACGGCGGCGCATATGGCGATATCGGCCCGCGCGTCACGCAGAAATCGGGCTTCACCGCATCGGGGCCGTACGACATCGACCACGTGTCGATCGATTCGTACCAGGTGTACACGAACCTGCCGCCGGCAGGCGCATTCCGCGGCTTCGGCATTCCGCAGATGGTGTGGGCTTACGAGAGCCACGCCGACATGATCTCGCGCGCGTTGCAGATCGACCCGGTCGAGTTCCGGCGTCGCAATCTGTTGCGTGAAGGCCGCGCGCATGCAACCGGTACCGTGATGCACGATGCGGCGCTCGAGCTGGTACTCGAACGCGTCGCCAAGCGGATGAAGTGGGAAGAGCCGTTCGGGCGCGGCAGCGGCACGCTGCGCCGCGGGCGCGGCATCGGCATCGGTTTCAAGGCGCTGGTCGCGCCGACCACGTCGATGGCGATGGTCAGCCTGTCGGCGGACGGCAGCTGCACCGTCTATTCGAGCACGGTCGACATGGGCCAGGCATCCGATACCGCGATCGCGCTGGTAGCCGGTGACGTGCTCGACATTCCAGCCGAGCTGATCAAGGTCGTGCGCCCCGACACCGACGTGACGCCGTACGACATGGCGACACTCGGCTCGCGTTCGACCTTCCATATGGGCCACGCGGTGCGTCTGGCCGCCGAAGACGCGCGCAAGAAGCTGCGCGAACTCGCCGACGAACTCGGCGTGCCCGCGGATCAACCGGCGCGCGCCGGCGACCTGCTGCGCCGCAAGTACGGGATGCAGGCGGGCAATATCGTCGGCATCGGCAGCTTTATTCCGAGCTACCAGTCGCCGAACTACCAGACCGGCCAGTCGGAAAACATCACGCCGAACTGGATGGTCGGCGCGTGCGGCGTCGAAGTGGAAGTCGATATCGAAACCGGCCACTTCAAGCTGATCCGCTTCGAAAACGTGGTGGATTGCGGCACGGCGATCAATCCGAAAGTGGTCGATACGCAGATTTCGGGCGCCGCGATCATGCAGCTCGGCACCGCGATTTACGAGCGCATGGAATTCGACGATGTGGGCCAGCTGCGCAATGCGTCGTTTGCCGAGTACAAGATTCCCGGCATTCACGATATCCCGCACACGATCGGCCGCGAGATCGTCGAGTCGTACCAGAAGAACGGACCGTTCGGCGCGAAAGGCGTCGGCGAGAGCTCGACCTTCGGGGTGGCATCCGCGATTGCCGAAGCCATTGAAGACGCGTGCGGCGTGCGCCTCAAATCGCTGCCGCTGACGCCAGAAGCTGTGTTTCGCGCGCTATGCGCCGCGAACAACGAACCGTTGTCCGAGGAGTGACACGATGAACGCGATGAGCGAAACCGCGATGAAGATCCAGTTCGAGCTGAACGGCGAACCCGTCACCGCGCTGATCGAGCCGCACCAGACGATTCTCGACGTGCTGCGCGGCCAGTTCGCGCTGTACGGCGCCCGCGAAAGCTGCGGGCAAGGCCTGTGCGGCTGCTGTACGGTGCTGGTGAACGGCGAGACCATCTCGGGTTGCCTGTATCTGGCGGCCATGGCCGACGGCGGCACCGTCACCACCATCGAACATCTCGATGCGAACGGCCAGCTCGATCCGGTGCAGCAGGCCTTTATCGAATGCGGGGCATTCCAGTGCGGGTTCTGTACGTCGGGGTTCATCCTGATGAGCCGTCAGTTGCTCGAGGAGAACCCCGACCCGACCGAAGCGGAAATCCGCCACTACCTGGCCGGCAACCTGTGCCGCTGCGCGGCTTATCCCGAGATTATCGAAGCGGTGAAACTGGCGGCACGCAGGCGCAAGGAAGCACACGCGTAGTGCCCGGCGCGCGCTTCCGGAACGACGCCCGCGCGGCCCTGGTGCCGCGCCGCCCACGATAACAACGCAGGAGACAAGCTGATGCATCAGCCCGCAGACGGCCCGCGCACGCGCGGCGCCGATGGCACACCGCATGCCGCGGACGCATCCATGCCGTGGTACCGCTCGCTCGACCGCCAGCAATGGACCGCCCTCGCCGCATCGAACCTCGGCTGGTTCTTCGACGGCTATGAAACCTACGCCCTGATCCTGACCGTCGGCGTCGCGCTCAGCCAGTTGCTCGACCCTGCGCTGCACGCGCAGATTCCGTTCTATGCGGGCCTGGTGATCGCATTGACGCTGCTCGGCTGGGGCATCGGCGGTTTGATCGGCGGCGTGCTGACCGACTACATCGGCCGCAAGCGGATGATGATCGTCGCGATTCTCGCGTACTCGCTGACCACCGGGCTATCGGCGTTTGCGTGGGACTGGACCTCGTTCGCGGTGCTGCGCTTCGTAGTCGGACTCGCGATGGGTTCCGAATGGGCCACCGGCACCGCGATGACCGCCGAGATGTGGCCGAGCCGCCATCGCGGCAAAGGCGCCGGGCTGATGCAATGCGGCCTCGGCACCGGCTTTTTCGTCGCATCGCTGGTGTGGCTGTTCATGAGCGGCACCGGGCAGCATGCGTGGCGCTACATGTACCTGGTTGGCGTGTTGCCCGGGCTGGCTACGCTGTGGATGCGCGCCGGCATTCCGGAATCGGAGCAATGGCAGCGCGTCGCGAACGAGCGCCGCGAGACCCGCGCGAAACGGCGCGCCGGCACCGTGCTCGAAGGCCGCGACGCGGCGCTTGCACGCTTCACGCTGGTGGATCTGTTCGCGGTGCCTGAGTTGCGGCGCCGCACGATGATCGCGGTGGTGATGTCGCTGACCACCACGCTCGGCTGGTGGGGCATTTCGACGTGGGTGCCGCCGTACGTCGGCGCAGTGGCAGCGCGCGCCGGTCTGCCCGCCGCCACGTGGGCCAGTTATGCGGGCATGGCGTATAACGTCGGCGCGATCGCCGGTTATATTGGCCTGGGCTTTCTGGCAGACGCGTATGGGCGCAAGCGCGTAACCTTTCTTTTCTTCGCGATGGCATTCGTGCTCACGCCCGTGTTATTCATCTGGACACACAGCGTCTTGCCGCTGCTGGCTGTAGCCTGCGTGACCGGCTTTTTCAGCCTCGGCCAGTACACGTGGATGCCGACGTGGCTGCCCGAACTGTACCCGACACACGTGCGCGGCACCGCGATCGCATTCTGCTTCAACGTACCCCGCTTTCTCGCATGGACCGGGCCGCTCGTCGCCGGTACGCTGATCGCGCGCTTCGGCGGCTATGGTCATGCGGCGGTGACAGTCGGCTTCATTTATCTGCTTGGCCTCGCGCTCGTGCCGTTCCTGCCCGAGACGCGCGGCAAACCTCTCCCGGAGATGCTTTGACCATGGAATTCATTTCGACAACGCAGGCACCGACGCCCGGCGGCCACTACTCGCAGGCAGTACGCGCCAACGGCTTCACGTTCGTGTCGGGCATGCTGCCCGGGCCGGGCGTCGCGACCGACGGCCCCGACAACTTCGAGCGCCAGGTGCGTGCCACGCTGCGTCATTGCGAAAACGTGCTGGCCGCCGCGGGCTGCAAGCCGGGCGACGTCGTGCAGTGCACCGCGTATATCGTCGGTATCGACTATTGGCCGGAATTCAACCGCATCTACGCGGAGTACTTCGGCGAGCATCGTCCCGCGCGCGCGGTGGTGCCGGTGCCGCATCTGCATCATGGGTTTCTGGTCGAGTTGCAGATGGTGGCGTGCGCAAGCGCGGCTTAAGCGACTTAAGCGACCTGAGCGGCTAGCAGCGGCTAGCAGCGGCTAGCAGAGAATTCAGCAGCCGCGTTCAGAAACGCTGAAACTCTGAAGCGCTGAAACACACCCTCGACACAACACCCATCGCCAGCCGGCGGCGCTTCTCCCGCCGCCGCGCGGCTCACCGCTCGAGGCGAGTTCAGCTGGCTCGCCAGAATCGATGCGCGGCACCCAGCGCGCATGAATCCCCATCAAATCCCCCCGATAGAACAACATCGTCATTCATTTGTTCCATTGACGATACATAATTGCGTTCCTAAAGTTGGAGCCACGCCAACTTCGTTTCCCCAAATCATGCCGCTCTTCGCGACGCATCGCATCCAGCGCGAGTAGTTCGTCATCCTGTCAGGTTCCGCGCATCGCGTAGCACCCGACTCCAATTCAGATCACGCCAGCCGGCGCCCGCCTACGCGAGCGTTGCGGACCTGTGCGCTTGCGCGTTTTGCCGGCCTTTGCAGCCGGCAGCGCGCCGCGCAGCGGGATTCGTTTTTCTTCGATTTTTTCGAACCAGTGGCCCAATCCATGACCCATCGCCCGCTCCACACCCTCGCCTCCACCTGCGCCGCCTGTCTGCTCGCCATCTGCGCCCCATCCGTTCGCGCGCAATCGAGCGTCACGTTATACGGTGTCGTCGAGGCCGCCGTGGTGACGCAGAATCACGCAAACCCGAGCGGCGGCCGCGTGGTGTCGCTCAATCAGTCCGGCGAGGGCTTTCTGTCGGCAAGCCGCTTCGGACTGCAAGGTGTCGAAGATCTCGGCGGCGGCATCAAGGCGCACTTCACGCTCGAGAACGGCTTCAACTCGCAGGCCGGCACGTTCGACCAGCAAGGCCAGCTGTTCGGCCGGCAAGCGTTCGTCGGCTTGCAGGGCCGATGGGGCGATGTCTCTTTAGGGCGGCAGTACACGGGCGCCGTGGTGGCGATCTCGCTGGTCGATCCGATCTTTATCGGCGCGCCGCCCACCAACTCGTGGCTGGTGTTTCTGACCGGTCAGCGTTACGACAATGCGCTCACCTGGACGAAGCAATTTGGACATTTCGGCGTCAATCTGCAATACGCATTCGGCGGCATCGCCGGACAGAGCACCGGGCGTTCGTCGGCTTCGGGCGGCATGTCGTACGAGCAGTACGGCAACCTGTTCACCGCGCAAATACAGCAGACCCACGACTCGCAAAATCGCACGGCACGCACGTGGTCGCTCGGCACCAAACTGACGGTAGGTCCGGTCAAGCTGCATGCCGACTTTCTGCAAAGCGAGCGCGATGCGGGCTTCGATGCGACCAACGGGGGTCGCGATTCCGCGTCGATCACGAACATGAGCACCGCCGCCACGCCGACCACGGTGGCCGGGATCGGCTCGGTGTTCTCGGCACCGCGCCGCGACCAGTTCTTTACGCTGGGCGCGAGTTATTTCCTGTCGCCGGCATGGCAGGTGATTGCCGCGTACATGCACGACAACACGTCGGCCAGCAACTTCAGCGGCAAGCGGCAAACCGCATACGGCGTGCTCGACTACTTCCTGTCGAAACTCACCGACATCTACTTCGCGGCTGCCTACGACAAGGTCGACGGCGGCTGGTCGGGGCTGTTCGGCACGACCACCACCAATTTTACCGGCGGCTCGGGCGTGAAGCTGAACGGCAAGGACAATCAGATGAGCTACTACATCGGCTTGAGGCACAAGTTCTAATGCGCTTGCATCGAGCCACTAGCCCACCGTTGCCGATGGAACATTTCGCGCACGCATTTGTGCCATTGACCCGACATTGCGACACTTCCAGAATGTGCTCATACGTTGTTCTCCTGCACCCCCACACACCAACCGGACGGGCTCCCGCATGAGCGAACCGCTAGTCAAACAGGGGCGACCACCTACGCCTGAAGCTGTGCATGCCAGCGTCGTGATCGTCGGCGCAGGCGCGTGCGGCCTGACCGCCGCATTGACGCTGCAGGATGCCGGCGTCGATTGCGTGCTGCTCGAACGCGATGCGGTACCGGGCGGCTCGACCGCGCTTTCTTCCGGCTTCATTCCGGCTGCGGGCAGCGCCGCGCAGCGCGCCGCAGGTATCGACGATAGTCCAGCCCGCTTCGCCGCCGACATCGTCGGCAAGACCGACGGCACCGCCGCAACCCACCTCGTCGAGGCCTACACCCAGGCTGCCGGTGCGGCTATCGATGCGCTCGCGCGCCATGGCCTCCAGTTCGAGGTGCTCGACGGCTTTCTGTACCCGGGCCACAGCGTGCGGCGCATGCATAGCCTCGCCGAGCGCACCGGCAGCGCGCTGATGGCTGCGCTCGAACGCGCCGTACAGGCCAGCGACGCGACGCTGCTGACCCGCACGCTGGTGCGCGAGCTCTGGGTCGAAGACGAACGCATCGTCGCGGTCGGGGGCGAGCGTCCCGACGGTTCACTCGAGTATCTGAGCTGCGACGTGCTGCTGCTTGCCTGCAATGGCTTCGGCGGCAACCCGGCATTGCGGCGCGAACTGCTGCCCGAGATGGCGGATGCGGTGTATGCGGGCCATGAAGGCAACGACGGCAGCGCGCTGCTATGGGGGCGCCAGTTGCGCGCCGCGCAGGCCGACCTCGGCGGCTATCAGGGCCACGGGTCATGGGCGGTCCCGCACGGCGTGCTGATCTCATGGGCCGTGATGATGGATGGCGGCGTGCAGATCAATCGCGTCGGACAGCGTTTTCATGACGAAACGCATGGCTATTCGGAAGCGGCCGTCCATGTGCTTGCACAACCGGACGGCCTTGCATGGAACGTGTTCGATGCGCAAACGCTGGCGCTGGCGCGCAGCTTTCCGGACTTCCAGCAAGCTGAAGCGGCTGGCGCGGTCAAAACATGCGCAGACCTTGCTGGGCTAGCCGCGCTGATCGGCTGCGATGGCGATGCGTTGCACGCAACCCTCGCGGCAATCCGCCCGGGTGCGCGGGCCGCCGATGGCCGCGCGTTCGAGCGGCCTCTGCTGGCGCCGTATTACGCGGTCAAGGTGACGGGTGCGCTCTTTCATACGCAGGGCGGCCTCGATATCGATGCGCAATGCCGTGTGCTGCGCGAGGACGGCGGGCCACTGCCGAACCTGCTCGCGGCAGGCGGCGCGGCGCGCGGCGTGTCGGGCAATGCGGTGTGGGGATATCTGTCAGGCAATGGCCTGCTGTCGGCAATCGCAGGCGGGCGCATTGCGGCACAGACCACGATTGCGCAATTGCAGATGCAAGCGTCGGCGTGATTTGTCTGCGAGCGTCGCCAGCTTATAGCCAGCGCGGCGCTAACTCGCTACAACCCCTGCGCATGCGTCACCAGCCACCACTCGCGCCGTAGCGCATCGCGCAACACCTTGCCGCGCGCGTTGCGCGGCAGCGAATCGACCAGATAAACCTGTTTGGGCAGTTTCTCGCGCGGCAGGTGCTCGCGGCAATGCAGCAGCACTTCCTGCGCGCTCAGCACAGTGCCCGCCTGCGCAACCACAAAGCACACCGGCTCCTGCCCGTAGATCGGATCCGGCACGCCGAGCGCGGCCGCATCGCGCGCGGCCGGATGGGTCAGCACAACATCCTCGATTTCCTGCGGCACGATCTTCACGCCGCCGCGAATGATCACATCGTCGATGCGCCCCGCGACACGCACGAAGCCTTCGGCATCGCGCGCGGCCATGTCGCGCATCGCCAGTGCGCGGCCGCGGATCGGCTCGAGCGATTGATCCGCCAGCAGCAGCCCAAGCGCGAGCTTCGGGCCGCTCACCAGCACCTGCCCCTCGTCGTCGACGCCGCAGCTCGTGCCGTCGCTGTCCACCACGTCGAAGCCGACGCGCGGCGCCGGATAGCCGACCGTGCCGATCTTGCGCCGTTGCATCCGGTTGCCGCACATCCAGCCAGCCTCCGACGAGCCATACAGATTCAACACGTGTATGCCGTAGCGTTCCTCGAAACGCGTCCATTGCACCGGCGACAGCGGCGCGGTGCTGCACGTCATCACCCGCAGCGACGCAAGCCGCCCGCCGCTTACGTCGACCGGTGCTTCGAGCAGCAGGTTCAGCACCGCAGGCACACCCGCGCACACCGTCACGCGATGCTGCGCGATCCAGTCGGCAAAACGGCTGCGCGAAAAGCGCCGTGCGACGCACAGCGTCGAGCCGGTCTGCAGAAACGGCATCAGGCTTAGGATCTGCGCGGAATACCAGTCGAAGGTGCGGTACTCGAGCGCGCGGTCGTTGGGGCCGATCGCGAGCATGTCGATCGTATCGAGCCCGTTGAGCCAATAGCACGCGTGATCGTAGACCACGATCTTGGGATGCCCGGTGGTGCCCGAGGTGCTGCACATCGCGGCGACGTCGCTGCTTTGTGCACCGGTGTCCGGCAATGCGGGCAAACCCCTGGTATCGGTAACACGAAAATGCAGCAACGTTTCTTGCCGCGCCGCGGGGCTCGCGTGCGAGTCTGGTGCAGCGGGCGATGCATCCGCCGCAATGTTGCCCGCGTTGCCGGCGCTATCCTCGGACCACGCCGCGCAGCGCACCAGCGGCGCGCCCGCCTGTGCCAATACACTGTTATCCGCGTGCGCGGGCAGCAAAATCAGCGAAGGCGCGAGCGTATCGAGCAGCCGCGCCGCGGCGGCCGCACCGACGAAGCTTGCATCGAGCGGACACACGATCGCGCCGATACGCCAGATGCCCAGCCACAGCACGATCTTGTCGAGCCCTTCGGCACCCGCCAGCAGAATGCGTGCACCCTTGCCGGCGCCGCGCTGCAGCAGTTGCCTGCCGACCGCATCCACTGCGTCGGACAATTGTGCGAACGTAATGGCGACATCGCGTTCGACGTCGACGATCGCAGGCTTGTCCGGCGCGCGCTGCCGATACTCGTCGAGCAACGCGCCGACAGCCCGGTACGGCCTGTCGGGTTCGGCTAGCGGAGCGCTGCTGTCAGACATGGAGATATGCGCCGGTCGACCGCCGCCGCGACCGGCGTGTCATTCGGCGCGGCGCTGGCTTCGCGGCGCGTGTGATCGGACAGATGCTCGAGCGCCCAATCGCGGAACAGCTCGACTTTCTTCGACTTCGCCTTGTCGTGCGGCGACGTGATGAAGTAGGCCGAACTCGACGGCACGCGCACGTCGAACGGCTGCACGAGTTTTCCGCTTGCCAGATCCGCATCGACCAGCGGCGTGCGGCCGATCGCGAGCCCCACGCCATCGACCGCGGCGGCGAGCGACGTGAGCTGCAGATGAAACACCGCCTCGCCCGCGAATTCGACCGGCTCCTGCACCGCCGCTTCAAGCCATGCGGGCCAGTCGTCCTGATACATCGAATAGAAATACGTACGAATTTGCCGGAAGCGCGCGAGCCCCTGCGCCATCGATTCGAACGGCCCCGCTTCTTCTAGCACCGAAGGCGCGCACACCGGGAAGAATTCCTCGCGATGCAAACGGTCCGCGCGCACCGACGCCCAGCGGCCCGAGCCATAGCGGATCGCGACGTCGTAACTGTTGCGCTCGAACTCGTCGAAGGTCGAACTGGTGGCCACGTGCACGGTGATGTCCGGATACATGCGCTGAAAATCGGGCAGCGCTGGAATCAGGCACTTCACCGCGTAAGTCGGCAGACAGGTGACCGTCAACACGGTCTTGGTTTTTTTCTTGCGCGCCTGTGCGGTGGCGATCGACAGCAGGTTGATCGCCTCATGCACGGAGTCGAGATATTCGCGTGCCGCAGGCGTGAGCGTCAGCACGTTGCGCCGCCTGACGAACAGCTTGGTGCCGAGGCGTTCTTCGAGCGTTTTGATCTGGTGGCTGATAGCGGTTTGCGTGAGCTCGAGTTCCTGCGCTGCACGCGTAAAGCTCAGGTGTCGTGACGCAGCTTCGAAAGCAAGCAGACTCTGCAGGGAGGGAATGTACGGTCTCATTCGGCGGCAGGCGAAGCAGGTTCGTCAGGAAAGGCATTGTAGTAGCTTTCTCCGCCATACAGCGTTTTCATGTGTCGCGCCCTTTTCGAAGCGGCGCAAAAAAAACTTGGGCAGAAAAAGCGGCGACTAGCAGCAACAAGCGCGAATTTCAGTACTGGATGATGGTCTGTTCGCGCGACTCACGGAAATGAAACTTTCTCATGTCAGGCATGAGAAAAGTTAGTTTGCGCACGCGTATAGCGCTTTGGCACTCTTGCCAGCGACCCTTGCGCAATTCAGAACGGGCACCCTGATGAAAACCCTGATGGCGCCCGTCAACCGGACATGGTCTGGAATGCTTGCGGAACCGCCCGGACACCACTCATGGCACAAGTCAAAGCAAATCAGCGGCATGTCGGCAACGAGAACGATGCGCGTCGTGCGCTTGCACTGGCACGCGCGCGAAGCGTATGCGCGCCGCTCCCGCTGTCGTTCGCCGGCGTGACGCCATAACGCGCCCCGCGTGGAGAAACGACTTGGATAGCGACGTACTGGATAACCCTTTCCTCGAAACGCTCGGCATCCGGCGCACCGGATGGCGTGAAGGCTTTGCCGAGTTCCAGGTGCGCGTGCAGCCGACGCTGCTCAATCGCCAGCAGATCCTGCAAGGCGGTGTGATCGCCACCCTGCTCGATGCCGCGTGCGGCTACGCAGGCCTCTATAGCGCAGACCCATCACGCAAGATTCACGGCGTGACGCTGTCGCTGACGCTGAATTTTCTCGATCGCGGGCTTGGCGATACGGTCACCGCGCGTGGCTTCGTCGAGCGCAAAGGACGTTCGATCTTCTTTGCGCGCGGCGAGGCGCGAGTCGATTCGGGGCTGCTGATCGCGACCGCGCAAGGCACCTTCAAATATTCGAGCCGCCGCACGTGAGCCTCGCACAGCGGGCGATTGCGCGATACGCTTGCCGCGCTGCATGAATTTCCCTCATCCCCGCCATGAAAGACGGTCGTTTGCGAACGGATACGCGTTGCGTCAAATTGGGTTGCACCGTCGCGTGCCCCGCCGTGCGCCCGTAAAGCGCGACGCTCACCCCCCTCTTTCGGCACCCCTCTCGCAACACGCATCGACAACAAGGAGATTGCAACGTGACCAACCCGCCGACCGCTCATTCACTCGACCTGCGCGCGTGGCTAGACGAAGCCCGCGCACTCGGCGAACTGACGGACGTGCCCGGTGCCGACTGGAACCTCGAGCTGGGCGCAATCAGCGAGCTCAATGTGAAGAAAGCGCACTCCTCGGCGCTGCTGTTCGACGACATCCCCGGCTACCCGCACGGCTTTCGCGTGCTGACCTGCAGTACCGCGAGCCCGCTACGGCTGTCGTCGATCCTGCGTCTGGGCAAGCAGGCAAGCCACCGCGAACTGGTGGAAACATTGCGCGGCAAGCCGCGCCAGTGGCAAGCGGCGGCGCCGGAATACGAGCCGGTGTACGTCGATAACGGACCGGTGTTCGAAAACCAGCAAAGCGGTGCCGACGTCGACCTGTTTTCGTTTCCGTCGCCGCTGTGGCACGAAAAAGATGGCGGCCGCTATATCGGCACCGGCTGCATGGTGGTGACCAAAGACCTCGACTCGGACTGGGTCAACGTCGGCACGTACCGCGTGATGATTCACGACCGCAACCACGTCGGCCTCGACATGATTCCCGGCAAGCACGGCGCGATCCAGTACGACAAGCATATGCAGGCCGGCAAGCCGTTCCCGGTGGCGATCGTGATCGGCTGCGATCCGCTCGGCTATCTGGTGTCGGGCATCGAAGTGCCGTTCGGCATGTGCGAGCTGAACTACATCGGCGCGATTCTTAAGCAGCCGGTCTCGGTGGTGCGCGGACAACTGACCGGGCTACCGTTTCCGAGCGCTTCCGAAATCGTCATCGAAGGGTATGCGCACCCGGGCGACGAACGCATCGAAGGACCGTTCGGCGAGTTTCACGGCTATTACCCGGGCAAGGCGGCCACCGCGCCGGTGGTGACGATCGAGCGCATCTACTATCGCAACCAGCCGATCATCATGGGCAGCCCGCCCGCCAAACCGCCTAACGACTACTCGTATTCGAAGGCCGTGATGCGCTCGGCGCTGCTGGTCGATGCGCTGCAGGCGTCCGGCGTGCCCGACGTCGCCGGCGTGTGGGCGCACGAGATCGGCGGCGCGCGGATGTTCAACGTGGTGGCGATCCGCCAGCGCTATGCAGGACACGCGCGCCAGGCAGGGCACATCCTGAACCAGTGTGGTGTGGGCGCGTACATGTCGCGTTACACGATCGTCGTCGACGAAGACATCGACCCGTCGAACCTGCAGGAAGTGATGTGGGCCGTCGCGACCCGCACCGACCCGGACCTCGATATCGACATCATCAAGCGCGGCATGGGCTCGAAAAACGATCCGATGTCGATTGCATACCCGTACAAGGCGCCATTCAACTCGAAGGCGATCATCGACGCGTGCCGGCCATACGACTACCTGCGCGAGTTCCCTGAAGTGGCCGAGGCCAGCAAGGAACTGCAGGACAAGGTGCGTGCGAAGTGGCACCACCTGCTGGACTGAAGCGCGCGGCGCGACTTACTGACATCAATGCGCCGCAGGTGTGCGCGCCGTGCCTCGCCGCACGCGCGCATACGCTGCGCACAAGGAGACTGAGATGGAACTGACAGGCGAACAATTTCTGCCGCTGCCACGCGAGCGCGTGTGGGATGCACTCAACGATCCCGAGATTCTGCGCGCTTCGGTGCCCGGCTGCGAATCCCTCGAACGGGTCGAAGACAACCACTACAAGGTCGTAATGGCGGCGAGCGTCGGGCCGATCAAGGCCCGCTTCAACGGCAAGCTGACGCTCACCGATCTGCGCGCGCCCGAATCGTATTCGTTGAGCTTCGAAGGCTCGGGCGGCGCGGCGGGTTTCGGCAAAGGCGGCGCGCAAGTGGGCCTCGCCAGCGAAGGAGACGGCACGCGGCTGACTTATCACGCGCATGCACAGGTTGGCGGACGGCTCGCGCAGGTCGGTGCGCGCTTGATCGACGGCGTGGCGAAAAAGATGGCGGCGGATTTCTTCGGCCACTTCACCACGGCGTTGACCGGTTCCGCGCAAGCGGATGCACCGCCAGCGGATGCAGCCGCTTCTTCGTCAGGTGATGCTGCGAACGCAGCAACGGCGGCGCGCGTGGCGGCCCCTGCCCCAGTTGCGCGTGCAGGTGCGTCCGGCAGCGGCCGCACGTGGTTGTGGGCGCTCGCGCTGGTCGTGGTGGTTGCCGCGATCGCGGCGTACCGGATGCACTAGGCCGAGTACGCCACCGCGCGCGGTGCCATGCGTGGTGCCGCACCACACACAACAAGGAGGAGCGACATGCACGAACAGGGTTCATTCAAAACGGTGCGCGGCCGCCGGCGGCGCATCGTGGTGGGCATCAGCGGCGCGTCGGGCGCGATCTACGGGGTACGCATGCTCGAATTGCTGCGCGCCGCCAACGTCGAATCGCATCTGGTGATGAGCCGCTCCGCGCAGGTCACGCTCGCGCAGGAAACCGATCTGCGCATCGCCGACGTGCAGGCGCTTGCCGATGTGTTCTATCCGAACGCCGATATCGGCGCGGCGATTTCGAGCGGATCGTTTCGGGTCGACGGCATGGTGGTCGCGCCGTGCTCGATCAAGACGCTTTCCGAAATCGCTACCGGCTGCACTGGTTCGCTGCTGTCGCGCGCCGCGGACGTGATGCTCAAAGAGCGCCGCCGGCTCGTGCTGATGGTGCGCGAAACGCCACTGCACGCGGGCCACTTGCGCAGCATGGCCGCGGTCACCGAGGCGGGCGCGATCGTCTATCCGCCGGTGCCCGCGTTCTATGCACGCCCTGCATCGCTGCGCGAGATGATCGATCACACCGTCGGCCGCGTGCTCGACATGTTCGATGTCGACACCGAAACGGTGTACCGCTGGGAGGGCATCGCTGCGGCAATGACGGAAACGGCTGACGAGCGGCACTCGAAGCTCGGCTAGCGGCGCGGTCAAGAACACAGCTAAAGACGCTGCCAAGGGCGTAGTCAAGGACGCGGCCAGGAGCGACGCCAAACGCGCGGCGCATCAGCGTGCGGGCGAATCGCCCTGGCCGATTCGCGCACGGCATTCAATAATCATGGAGACCTAGATGCAGGACAGCAATGCTTTGCCGTCGCAAACGCGCCGCGACAGTGCCGCACCCGACGAGACTGCACCGGCCAGCACGCTCGATGCGCAAGCTGCGGCGTTGATCCGCCGCATCGAGAGCGTACCGTTTTCCCGCTGGCATACGAAGGCACGCATCATCGTTGGCAGCGCAACCTTCTTCGACGCATTCGACGCGCTGTCGATCGCCTTCGTGCTGCCGGTGCTGATCGGCTTGTGGCACATCGAGCCATTGCAGATCGGCCTGTTGATCGGCGCGAGCTACATCGGCCAGTTCATCGGCGCCCTGCTGTTCGGCTGGATCGCCGAGCGCACCGGGCGCATTCGCAGCGCGGCGGCCGCGATCGGCATCATGTCGGTGATGAGTCTCGGCTGTGCGCTGGCCGGCAATTTTCCGCTGCTGTTCGCATGCCGCTTTATCCAGGGGATCGGCGTCGGCGGCGAGATGCCGGTGGCGGCGACCTACATCAGCGAATTGTCGAATGCACATGGCCGCGGCAAATACTTTCTGCTTTACGAACTGATCTTTCCGGTCGGGCTGATGGCGGCCGGCCAGTTGGGCGCGTGGCTGGTGCCCGCGGTCGGCTGGCAGATCATGTTCTGGATCGGCGCGATACCGGGGCTCATCATCGCGCTGCTCGTGATGCGGCTGCCCGAATCGCCGCGCTGGCTGATCAGCAAGGGGCGCTTCGCCGAAGCAGAAGCCGTCGTGCGCGCGATGGAAGCGAGCACCACGCGCCGCATCGCGCCCGGCGTGCGGGCGCCGCAGCAGCGCCCGCAAGTCACCGCATCGCGCGCCGGCTGGCGCGAACTGCTCGCGCCGTTCTATCGCTCGCGCACGCTGATCGTGTGGGTGCTGTGGGCCAGCGCGTTCTTCGTGGCGAACAGCCTGAACAACTGGCTGCCGACGCTCTATCGCACCGTCTACCACTTGCCGCTGCAACAGGCGCTGCGCGCCGCGTCGATGACCAATGTCGCACAGGTCGCGCTGCTGCTGATCTGCGCGTATTCGATCGACCGCATCGGCCGCCGCAACTGGGCGGTCGCCGCGTTCTGCATGGGCGGCGTGCTGCTCGCCGGGCTTTCGCTGTTCGGCGCGCACAGCGTATGGGGCGTGCTGATCGTCGGCACGATCGCTTATGGACTGATCGGTTCGATTGCGGCCGTGCTGTATCTGTACACACCGGAGGTTTACCCGACCCGCATGCGCGCCACCAGCACCGGGCTTGCCACGTCGTGGCTGCGGCTCGCTTCTGCGGTGGGGCCGTCGCTGGTGGGCTTGCTCGTGCATACGCGCGGTACCGCTTCGGTGTTCATGATGTTCGCGGCAGTCAGCGCGGTCGGCGCGCTTACCGCAACGAAGATGATCGAGACGCGCGAACGCAGCCTTGAGGAAATCGCGCCTTAAAAGGGGCGCAACACATGAAGACGCGTGCAGGCTTAGCGGCCTATACGCGCGAGCGGGCGGATGTGCGCTATGCGGGCGTGCATACGTGTTTACGTGCATGAGAAACCTGCATGCCCGCCGCCGCCCGCGCCGTTTTGTGCCTGCCGTGGTATGTCATCGCCCTATCGTCGGCTGCACATCTCAGTGCCTGCGCGCGGCTTGCGTCGCACGCCCCGGCGAATGAAATCCGCTCATGCCCCGCATGAACAAATGCCGTTTGCGGGGTACCGCATGACGATGCAATCTGTGATGCAAAGGTGTCACGCACGGCGTAAAGCGCGCAGCAGCGGTCCCTTTCGGCATGGTGATCGCGGCTGGTTTGCCGCAGCCGTTCCGAAAGCCGCCCCGCCCACGCAATCCGCCGCGCGATAAGCGAAATCCGACACCGATTGGCTTGTGCGTCTGTACTCGCTAAAGGAGATGACTTTGACGATTCATCGTTCACGCGTGCGGTGCACTGCGCGTTCGCCACGCCCGCCACGCAGTGCCGCAAGCAAACGCACTGCGGCCCGCCGCGCCACCTGTCCCAACGTCAGCGTCACTGCCCGCTGCGCCGCCCGCTGATCGCCGGCCGTCTGCGCGCAACGGTGCGCGTGCGCGGCCGCGATCCCTTCTTCACCCTGCACGTTATGGATTTTCGAAGATCGTGAACCTCCTCAAGCAAACCCTCTATTCGAAATGGCTGCGCCCGTTGCTGCTGATCGTGATCCTCGTCGCCGTATGGGATCTGACGATCCGCATCTTCAAGATTCCACCCTACCTGGTGCCCACGCCCGTGGCGATCTTCCAGCAGATCGCCCAGCAATGGCCGATGCTGTTGCAGGAATCGGTGCCCACCATCAACGCAACCCTGGGCGGCTTCGCACTCTCCGTTGCGATCGGCGTGCCGATTGCGATGCTGGTCGCGTATTCGCCGCTGGTCGAAAGCTACCTGTATCCGCTTGTGGTGTTTTCGCAAAGCATTCCGAAAGTGGCAATTGCGCCGCTGTTTGTCGTGTGGTTCGGTTTCGGTCTGTTCCCGCGCATTCTGGTGGCATTCCTGCTCGGATTCTTTCCGGTGGTCGTATCGACCGTGATGGGCTTCAAGTCGGTCGAGCGGGACCTGATCGACCTCGCTCGCTCGATGGGCAGCCCGCCGCTGAAGATGTTCTTCAAGATCCTGCTGCCGCACGCAATGCCGGCGATTTTCTCGAGCATGAAAGTGTCGATCACGCTCGCCGTCGTGGGCGCGGTGGTCGGCGAATTCGTCGGCGCGAACTCGGGGCTCGGCTATGTGTTGCAGCGCGCGAACGGCAACTTCGACCAGCCGCTGATTTTCTCCGCGCTGGTCGTGCTTTCGGTGATCGGCTCGCTGTTGTTCATCGCGCTCGACGTGCTCGAGCGCTTCGCGGTGCCCTGGCATTCGTCGCAACGCCAGCGCAACCAGGCACGCGCGTAGGCCGCTCGCCCCTTTTCGGACAATCACAGGAGACAAGATGAAGCAAAGAATTTTCACGCGCGTGTTTGGCGCGGCGCTGGCGGCCGCTGCGTTGTGCACGGGTGCACCGGCCTTCGCGAAGGACTCGGTGACGCTATTGTTGAATTACACGGTGAATGGCGCAGTTGCACCGTTCTACCTCGGCAAGGTCAAGGGCTACTACGACGCCGAAGGCATCGATCTCTCGCTGAAGGAAGGTCACGGTTCAGGCCCGACCGTACAGGCCGTCGCCACGCACAATGTCGACCTCGGTTATGCGGACTTCAGTACGCTGGTGAAGGTGGCCGCGATCGGCGCACCGGTGAAGGCGATCGGCGTGCTGTTGCAGGAGAATCCGACTTCAGTGGTGGGCCTTGCCGACAAGAACATCAAGACGCCGCAGGACATCAAGGGCAAGACGGTGGCGGTCGCGCCCGGCGATGCGTCGTCGCAGCTGTGGACGATGTTCATGAACAAGGTCGGCCTGAAAGACTCCGACTTCAAGACGATCACCGGCAACCCGCAGACGACGATCAACGCGGTGATTACCGGCCAGGCCGACCTGCTGGTCGGCTTCGCCACCATTCCGCTGATTTCGGTCGAACAGGCCACCAAAAAGCCGGCGCGCGCGCTGCGTTTTGCCGACTATGGCGTGAACGTAGCGACGCTTAGCATCATCGCGAACGACGACACGATCAAGAACAACCCGGATCTGCTCAAGCGCTTCATGCGCGCGACGGTCAAAGCGGTCAACGACAGCGAGAAGGATCCGGCAGCGGCCGTCGACGCATTGCTTAAGGTGCTGCCGGCCGCCGGCAACCGCGACACGATGATCCGCACGCTGCAGGCGACGATTCCGTTCTACCGCACGCCGGAGACGGAAAAAGACCCGCTGTTTCACGTGACCGCAAAGAACATCTCGGACTCGGTCAGCGCGATCGTGCTGTACAGCAAGCTTGACAAGGCTGCCAACGATCCGGCGCGCTACTACACGAGTGCCTTCGTACCCTGACATCGATGCCAGCACAACCGTTTATCCATGCCATCCGATAGCGATTCCGACATGACAACCGTTTTCAAAATGAACCAGGCGCCGCTAGCATCGGGCGCGCGCTCCGCCACCGCGCCGCTGATCGAGCTGCGCGACGTGACCAAGCACTATGCGAGCCGCGAAGGCAAGATGGAGGCGTTGCGGCCGCTGAACTTCGCGATGCGTGCCGAGGAGTTCGTTTCGATCGTCGGGCCTTCTGGCTGCGGCAAGAGCACGCTGCTGAAGATGGTGGCAGGCCTCGAGCCGCTGTCGGGCGGCACGATGACCTTGGGCGGCAGCCGTATCGACGGGCCGCAGAAGAATGTCGGCATCGTGTTTCAGGGTGCGGTACTGCTTGCGTGGCGCAACGTGCTCGACAATATCCTGCTGCAGGCGGAAATGCGCGGCATGCCGATGGGGGTGGCGCGGCAGCGGGCGCAGCACCTGATCGAGATGGCAGGGTTGAAGGGGTTCGAGAAGAAATATCCGTGGCAGCTTTCGGGCGGGATGCAGCAGCGGGTGTCGATTTGCCGTGCGCTGCTGCATGAGCCTTCGGTGTTGCTGATGGACGAGCCGTTTGGCGCACTCGATGCGATGACGCGCGAGACGATGAATCTCGAACTGCAGCGTATCTGGATGGAATCGAAGAAAACGGTGCTGCTGATCACGCACAGTATTCCGGAAGCGGTGTTTCTGTCGGATCGCGTGGTGGTGATGTCGGAGCGGCCGGGGTCGATCGCGGCGGTGTATGAGATCGACTTGCCGCGGCCGAGAAAGCTCGACGTGATGGCAACGCCGGCGTTTTTGCATCATACGAAGACGATTCGTGGGCACTTTAATGCGCAGGGGTCGCTGGACGATCATTGAGCATGACGCTGCTGCTGGTTAGTAAAGAGGCTTTACACCGCTACGCCCAAGCCCGTCTTGGGCGTAGCCGTTTCTGGCGAACCGTCTTCGGGCCCAAACAAAAAGGCCGGATTCCCTTCGGAACCCGGCCATCCTTCAAGTCGTCAAATCCGCATCAAAAGAAGTGGTTTATCCCAAACGAAAACCCCGTCTGACTCGCATGCTGCGACGGGTTAAGCGTCGCATTCGTCACGTACCCACCGGTAAACTTCGTATAGTCGACATCCGCGTAGAACATCGTCCGCTTCGACAACAGATACGTCACGCCAGCAATCGCCACGCCCTTGCGCCCTGCCACGCCCGAGGTCACGTTCTTGTTGTCGTAATAAGCAGCCGTCACGTCCCACTGCGTGCTGATCTTGTAGCGAAACCCGCCCCACAGATACTGATTGCGCGTGATGGTTTTCGCAGAGACCGGCGTGTCCTGAAGATTCAGCGAATAACCCGCCATCGCCGTGAAATCGCCCAGCGTAAACGCCCCGCCCGCCGTGTACTGATCGTCGCCGAAGTAGTCGCTGCTGGTGGCCGGCAGCGGATTCGAACGATGCGTATAGCCAGCGCCAAACTTGATCGCCGGCGTCGAATAGTTCACCCCCACTGCAGCCACCGAACCGTGCCCGATGTTACCCGCCTGCCCGCCGGCCGACAGTTCGCCACGCAAGATAAACGGCCCGATGTTGCCGCGATAGTTGATGTCGTTGTCGTCGCGACCGGTGTTGCCGCCCGACACCGCGGTTGCCTCGGTGATGCTCAGATACTCAAAGTCGAATGGCTCGAAGTCCTTGATCAAAAAGTGCTGCAATGTGAACTGATGGCCGATGTCCACCACACCGAACGGCCCCGACAAGCCGACGGTCGAGGTCCGCTGGAATATCTGGTTATTGGTGTTGTTGTTCGCGCCCGTGCTGAGTACGAAGCCGGCTTCCAGGTTAAAGCGTGCCTGATAGCCGCCGCCCAGATCTTCCCGTCCCAGCAAGCCCCAGCGGTTCGAGTTGTAGGTGCCGTTGGACGCCATGGTCCATGCCGCACCACCCGGCTTCGTGGCGTTCACGATATGGCGCAAACCACCGTCCAGCGAGCCATACAACGTCACGCTGCTCTGCGCATGCGCGGTCCCTGCGCACAGGCCTAGCAGCGACAATGCCCATGCCGCGCGCGCGCAACCCGACACACGCCCGCGATAAAACGCTTGATCTCCAGTTTTGATACGCACATCTCCTCCATAGTTATCCGTTGGAATACGCCGGATTTCGATAATTTTTTTAGTAACCCGAAACTTGAAACCCGGTTTCCTGGAATGCCTTTACACCCTCCCTTGCTACGTCTGCAGTTGCCGCGCTATCGCGCAACAACCTCTGCAACCTGTCTGAACGAGGTCTGCCTGCATTGCGCAGGCGGACCTGTGCGGCGCCGGCCGCACGCGTCGCGCACCGCCGGCGTCGCGTCTACACCGCGCTTAGTCCTTCTTCTCGAAGAACCACGCGGAATCCTTGTTGATCCACTCCGGCCCAACCCGCTCTTCCAGCTGTTCGCGGCCCGTGACAAAGTAGTCGCTCTGCGTCGCGCGCTGCGCCATCATCTCGTTGCGCTCGTCCCAGTCGCCCATCGAAACGCCGAACCACGGCCATTCCGGGCGTAGCGTCGGCAGGCCGAGCTCTTCCCAGATCGCCTTGGCGTTTTCCATGTAAGGCCGCGTCGGCAACGACATCGGCGGCAGCTTTTCCTTGCGCGTCGCGTTCATCAGGATCACGCCGTCCACTGCGTCGTCGCCGCGTTCGGCACCCGACGTGCGCGGGCCATGCCCGGTATCGCGGCCGTGCAGGATCTGCACGTCCTTCACCGCGTTCATCCGGTAGCTCATCGACCAGAAAATCGCGTCGCTGTTTTCCGGATTGATGTCGTTGCTGACTGCCACCACCAGCTTGCCCACCGCCGGCTGCAGCGACGCCGCGCCCATCAGCGCACGCCAGATTTCGGTTTCCGTTGCCTTGTCATTGAACACGACGATCAACAGCTTGCGCAGGTTCGTCAGCGGCTCGTGCATCACCACTTTTTCGACGCTCGAAATACGCAGCGTATTGCGCAGGTGATCGATAAACAGTGGCTCGAATGCCACCTTCTTCACGAGGCTGCTTTCGCTCGGCGTGACCTGGCTGATGATCGACACGACGTGCGCATTCTTGCGCCGCGTGATCGCCGTCACGTTCATGTACGGATTGAATTCCTGCAGGTTCACGTGGCCGTGCGATTCGCCGAACGGACCTTCGGGCTCGAGCGAATCGGTCGGCACGAAGCCTTCGATGACGATCTCCGCATCGGCCGGCACCAGTAGATCGACGGTCTTGCATTTCACGACGCGCAGCGGCTCGCCGAGAATCGCACCGGCCACGCCGAGTTCGTCGACGTCGATCGGCAGCTTCTGCACCGAGCAGAACGACACGGCCGGATGGCCGCCGATCACCAGCGCGGCCGGCATCGGCTTGCCCATCGCCTTGTACTTGAGCCAGTGCTGGTAGATACCCTGACCCATCTCGATCGACGGATTGCAGCCGACGCGCCGCTTGCCCTTGATCTGGCCGCGATACGTGCCCATGTTCTGCACGCCGTTTTCCGGATCCACCGTGATGTACTGCGAACACGTCGTATACGGCGCGTTATCGAAGCCCGGTGTCGAGATCGGAATCGGCAGATGCTCGAGGCCTTGCCCGTCGACGTCGAGCTCGTCGCCGATGAAGCACACCTCCTGGCATGCGGCATCGTCTACCACGACCGGCGCGATCGGGTTGACCCGGGCCTGCTGCCACTTCTTGCCGATCTGGTCGACCGGCACGCCCATCCCGACCGAATAGACTTCGCGATTGATCGACAGCGCGCCGACCACCACCGGCAGCTCGTAGCGGCGACCCTTGCCGTCGACGACGTTATGGAACACGAACGCCTTGCGCTCCGATTCCGGAATGCCGCCGCGCAGTTGCCAGCGCACGAGCGGATGCAGCTCGGTGTCCTTGTTGATCTCGCGATGCACGTGAATCACATAGCCCTTTTCTTCCAGGGCCTGCAGATGGGTCTGGAACGACGGAGGTGTTTTCATAATCGCCCGGTAGTGAAAATCGACATAAACCCGGTGCACGGCAAACGCACAGGCGCGAGCCCGCCGCGCGCGCCAGGGCGCACCGCGAAGCCTTGCCGCATGCGGAAAGTCGTGACCGTAAAAACGAAAAAAACGCGTGAATGCGTGCGTGGGCCACACGGCCGGCGCGCGCAGCCTGAAGGCTAGCTGGGGACGGCGTAACGCGCGGCGGCCAGACAGCCTGCTGCGCGCGCGTCAGCCTGAATCTGCTGGAACGTGCTCATCGTCTCCATCCTTTAGGTTACGCGGACGCCCGTACCGGGTGCCCCGCTTATCGGAGACTGAGGCATCGCGACAGGTGCCGCAAACGGTGTTTTTTCATATACGGCATGAAAAAACTTCATTCGTTGAAAGAACCGCGCAAACGCGAAACAGCGCAGCCCGCCACTGCGTCTACAATGGAACGCCCGTTCAATAACCTCGCGCAAGGTGCGAAACATGCGGATTCTGGTCGTCGAAGATGAGCCGAAAACGGGTGCCTACCTGAAGAAAGGGCTCGAAGAGTCGGGCTATAGCGTCGATCTCGCCACCGACGGCGCCGACGGGCTGATCCTCGCGCAAGAGGAAGAGTACGACGTGATCGTGCTCGACGTGATGCTGCCCACAATGGACGGCTGGGCCGTGCTGAAAACGCTGCGCGCGACGCGCCAGACGCCGGTACTGTTCCTGACCGCGCGCGACGACGTCGACGACCGCGTGCGTGGCCTCGAACTCGGCGGCGACGACTATCTGGTCAAGCCATTCGCGTTTGTCGAACTGCTCGCGCGGGTGCGCACGCTGGCGCGCCGCGGGCCGCCGCGCGAAAGCGAACTGCTGCGGGTCGGCGACCTCGAAATCGACGTGAACCGGCGTCGCGTGAAACGCGGCGGCGCGCGCATCGATCTGACGCCACGCGAGTTCTCGCTGCTGCAGTTGCTCGCGCGCCGCCAGGGCGAAGTGCTGAGCCGCACGCAGATCGCTTCTTACGTGTGGGACATGAATTTCGACAGCGACACCAATGTCGTCGAAGTGGCAATCCGCCGGCTGCGCGCGAAAATCGACGACGCTTATCCCGTCAAGCTGATTCACACGGTGCGCGGCGTCGGCTATGTGATTGACCTGAAAGAGTCGGACTGATGGCGCGCCGCTCGCTGACCACGACGCTCGCGCTCGCCTTCGCGGGCACCACGATGGCGGTGTTCGCGCTGGTCGGCAGCGTGCTGTACTTCGCGCTCGACAAGCAGGTCACGCAGCAGGACGACGACCAGATCGTGCTGGCCGCGCGCCATACGCGGCGCCTTGCCAACGAGCTGCATTCCGCCGACGACGTGCGCACGCATGCGCCGCGGCTGATCAGCCAGGTACTCGGCGATCGCGCGCTGTCGATGGAAGTGGACGATGCGCACGGCAACCCGCTGTTCGGCCACAACGTCGAGAACGGTATACCTGCGGCAATCCGCGCGCTGGTGTGGCCGGCGCGGGTGGCGGCAAGCGATCGCATCACCGGCACGTCGATCGCCGAGGCGAGCGCGGTCGGGCCGGCATTGCGCACGCCGGTGCGCGGCCTCGCCGCCGATGCGGCGCTCACCGATGGCAGCGTCGTCACGATCGTCATTGCGCGCGATATGACCGACCGCTGGCAGTTGCTCGACCATTACCGCGAGCGCCTGTATGGCGCGGGCTTCGCCGGCATGCTGCTGGCGTTTCTGATGAGCTGGATGCTGGTGCGCGAATCGCTGCGGCCGCTGCGGCAGCTCGCCGCCAACGCGGCGCTCGTCACGGTGGACCGTCTGCACACGCGGATGGACGCCGAGCACGCGCCAAGCGAGCTGGCCGCGCTGATTGCATCGCTGAACTCGATGCTCGCGCGTCTGGCCGGCGGCTTCCAGCGGATG
Source organism: Paraburkholderia jirisanensis (assembly GCF_054782355.1). Lineage (NCBI taxonomy): Bacteria > Pseudomonadati > Pseudomonadota > Betaproteobacteria > Burkholderiales > Burkholderiaceae > Paraburkholderia > Paraburkholderia jirisanensis. The sequence continues at coordinate 632,349 of NZ_BAAGSQ010000025.1, forward strand.
TCGCAGTACACCGCCGACCTCGCGCACGACATGCGCACGCCACTGTCGAATCTGCGCGGCGCAACCGAAGTCGCGCTGTCCCGCACACGCAGCGCCGACGAATATCAGGCCACGCTCGAATCGAATCTCGAGGAATGCGAGCGTCTGTCGCGGATGATCGAAAGCGTGCTGTTTCTCGCGCGCGCCGAGCATCCGCAGTTCGTCACGCGGATGAAAACGCTCGACGCGCAGGCCGAGTTGAGCCGCGTGGCCGACTACTTCGAAGGCCTCGCCGACGAAGCGGGCGTTCAGGTGCGCGTCACCGGCAGCGGCGAGGTGTGCGCGGATGCCGAGTTGTTCCGGCGTGCCGTCAGCAATCTGCATGCGAACGCGATTCGCCACACGCCGCGTGGCATGGCCATCGAGCTGAACGCCGAGCCGACTGCACAAGGTTTGCGTGTGACGGTTGCGAACCAGGGCTCGCATATCGAGCCGGCGGCGCTCGAACGCGTGTTCGACCGCTTCTACCGCGCCGACCCCGCGCGCCACCATGCGCCCCTTGGCCCCGCATCCACCGGGCTCGGCCTGGCAATCGTACGCACCATCATGGAACTGCATGGCGGCCGTGCGCAGGCGCAAAGCGATGCGCAAGGAACACGCTTCATTCTGGATTTCCCGCGGAAATAAGCGTGCTGCTGTTCCAGCCGCCGCCGAGCGCCCTGAGCAACTGCACGCTCGCATCGACCCGGCGCGCGTCGATCTGATCGACGCTGCGCTGGTTGCCGAGCGCGATAGTCTGCGAAGTCGCGACGTCGAGATAGCTGACCGCGCCGGCTTTGAACTGATTGGTAGTCAGCTGCAGCGCGCGCTGTGCGGCATCGGATGCGAGCTGCGCACTGTGCGCTTCATCGGCGAGCGTATGCAGCGTCGACAGCTGATCTTCCACTTGCTGAAACGCGGTCAGTACCGTCTGCCGATAGTCCGCCACCGTGCCGTCGTACTGCGCATGCGCGCCCTGCAGCGCGGCGTCGCGCCGCCCGCCGTCGAACAGCGTGCCGGCGATCTGCGAGCCGAGCGACCAGAACAGGCTCGGTGCGGTCAGCCACGGCCCGAAATACGAGCTCTCCAGCCCTGCGCTGGCCGATAAGGTCAGGTTCGGATAGTACGCGGCGCGCGCCTCGCCGATCTGCGCATTGGCCGCGGCCACACGCCGTTCAGCTGCGGCGATGTCCGGACGGCGCTCGAGCAGTTGCGACGGCAGGCCGGCTGGAATCACGGGGACCGGCACCGCGGCAGCACCCGGCTGCACCGTGAACGACGACGCAGGCACGCCGATCAGCGTCGCAATCGCGTGTTCGAGTTGCGCGCGCTGCACGTCGAGATCCGTGTCCTGGGTGCGCGCGGTTTCCAGTTGCGTCTGCGCCTGTGCGACCGCCGCGGCATCGAGCGCGCCGCTGTTGAACTGCTGCTGCAGGATCGACAGCGCGGCCGCATAGGATTTCACGGTGTCGTCGAGCAGCTTCTTCTGGATATCGATTGCGCGCACGTCGAGATAGTCGGCGGCCAGGTCGGTCTGCATCGCGAGTCGCACGCCGGCAAGGTCGGCTGCACTCGCCTGCGCGTTGGCCTGCGCATTGACGGTCGCATCCTTGACACGCCCGAACAGGTCCGGCTCCCAGCTCGCCGCAACACCCACCGAATAATCCGGCACCGTATGCCCCGCGAGACCGCGATGCACGATGTTCTGCGACGTGCGAAAGCGCTGCTGCGACGCGCCCGCGGTAACTGTCGGGAAGAAACCCGCATGCTGGTACGCGACCATCGCCCGCGCGTTCTGCAATTGCGCCACCGCTTTCTGGACCGTCTGGTTCGACAGGTCGACTTTCGCTTCGAGGCGATTCAGTTCGTCGTCGCCAAACAGCGTCCACCATGGGCCGCGCGGCGCGCCGTCGGCGGGCGCCGCGACGCTCCAGCCGGGCGCGGCAGGCGTGACGGTTGCCGATGCATTGGCATAGCTAGCCGGCACGTCGACCGCAGGTTTCGCATACGGCGGCAGCGTCGTGCATGCCGCGAGCAGCATCGTGGTTGCGGTGGCCGATGCCACGGCCGCGCGGATCAGATAACCCTGTTGCTTGCGCATTTCCAGCTCCTGGATCGGCTCACCGTTGTGCGACAGCGTGCGACGCTGCCGCCGTTTCTGCGGGCGCGTGGCTCGCGATGCTGACCGGCTCGCCCGCGACGATCGCGTCGCCGGGGTTGTCGATCACACGGTCCGTGTCCGACAGGCCGGTTGCAATCTCGACATACGTGCCAAAGTCGCGGCCGATCGTCACCGTCTTCAGCAGCACCTTGTGGTTCGCGCCGACCGTCGCGATGGTCACGCCGTCTGCGCGGAACAGCAAGGCACTGACCGGCAGATCGAGCAGCGGATGCGGCTCCGTCACCTGCAGATGCACCTGCGCATAGGCGCCGGGCAGTAACGCACCATCCTGGTTGTCGACGTCGACTTCCACACGCAGCGTGCGACTCGCCGGATCGATCGCGTCGGCGCTGCGCGCGACGTGCGCGGTAAAGCGGCGGCCCGGATACTGTTGTGTCGTCAGGTACACGGGTGTGCCGGCGCGCACCTGGCTTGCCTCGTCCTGCGGCACGTCGATGAATACGCGCAGCGTGCCGGTTTGCTCGATATGGAACAGCTCGCCCGGCGGTGTCGCGAGCCCCGGCGTGCCGCCCGCGGTGACGAGCGCACCGACGTCGACGTTGCGTGCGGTCACCACGCCGTCGAACGGCGCACTGACCTTTTCGTACGACACCATTTCGTTCAGGCGCGCGACATTGGCTTGCGCGGACGCCAGAATGGCGGCTTTGGCCTGCATGTCGCTGGTTTTCGCGTCGGCGTCCTGCGGCGCGACCGATTGCGTCTGCAACATGACCTGCCAGCGCTGCGCGGTTGTCTTCGCGTATGCATAGTTCGCCTGCGCGGTCGCCGCGTCGGCGCGGGCCTGACGCAGTTGCGCATCGAGTTCAGGCGTTTCGATCACCGCGAGCGTCTGGCCGGCTTTCACCCGCGTGCCGATATCGGCGTACCAGTGCTGCACATAGCCGCTGGTGCGCGCGTAAATCGACGCGTCCGCGTACGGCATCACCGAAGCAGGCAACAGCAGTTGATGCTGCGCCGGCGCGTGCGTCGGCATCACGATGGAAACCGCCAGCGAGCGTTGCGCAGCCACCTGTTCGCTCAGTGCAGTACGCGCAGCGAGACGCGGAACCACGCCGACGGTCAGCAACGCGGCGGCGATGCAGGCAAGCGCAACCGGCAGCGCATAGCGGCGTGCGCGGCTGCGTGAAGCGCCATCGCTGCGTTCGGCATCGGTATTGCGCGGCGTAGCGGTATCGGCCGGCGCAGCGGCGTTTCGACCGGCTCGGGTGGTATCGGAAGAATTCATCGCAGTTCCTTGGCAAATCGCATCACGAACGCAGACAGGGTGGGCGCATCACGCATGCGCGGCAGGGGTGGCTGACGTTCCAGCCGCGGCCTCGCGGGCCGCCTTGCGCCGCGCCAGCCAGCTATGCACGATGCCGAACACGACCGGCACGAAAATCAGCGTCGACAGCGTACCGGCCGCCAGTCCGCCGATCACCGCGCGACCGAGCGGCGCGTTTTGTTCGCCGCCATCGCCGAGACCCAGCGCCATCGGCAACATGCCGATCAGCATCGCGAGCGCCGTCATCAGCACCGGACGGAAACGGCTAAACCCGGCTTCGAGTGCTGCATCGAGCGGTGGCGCGCCGGCCGCGAGCTTGTCGCGCGCCGTGCTGATCACGAGAATGCTGTTGGCGGTGGCAATGCCGATGCACAGAATCGTTCCGGTCAGCGCCGGCACGCTCAAGGTCGTGTGCGTGGCGAACAGCATCCACGAGATACCCGCCAGCGACGCCGGCAGACCGCTCACAATGACCAGCGGATCGAGCCACGACTGGAAATTCACCACCATCAGCAGATACACCAGTGCGATCGCGAACACGAGCCCAAGGCCCAGGCCGCTGAACGACGCGTTCATCGACTGCACCTGGCCGCGCATCACGATCGACGAGCCGGGCGGCAGTTGCGCGCGCGCTTCGCTCACCAGCCGGTTCACGTCGTCGGCCACGCCGCCGAGGTCGCGGCCTTGTGCGGATGCGAAGATATCGAGCACCGGCTGCACGTTGTAGTGCGATACCACCGCCTGCTGCGTGCTGCGCGACATCGTGCCGAGCGAGCCAAGCAGGTTTTGCGGCGTAGCCGCCACCTTTTGCGTGGTGAGCGGAATATTCGCGAGCGTCTGCAGCGAATGAACGTCGTACTGCGGCATCTCGGTCACCAGCGGATAGCTGACGCCGTTCTTCGGGTCGAGCCAGAAATTCGGCGTGGTCTGCGAACTGCCAGACAGCGCGATCAGCATGTTCTGCGCGACTTCGCGTTGCGTGAGCCCGGCTTCGAGCGCCTTGGTCCGGTCGACGTCGATGTCGATCGTCGGGTCGTCGCCCGGCTGCTGGATGCGGGCGTCGACCAGACCGCGCACGCCGCGCAGCTTCGCAAGCAGTTGCTTGGCGACCGCGCGGTTGGCGGCCAGCTTGTTGCCGACGATCTGCACGTCGATCGGCGCGGGCAGGCCGAAGTTCAGAATCTGGCTGACGATGTCGGCCGGCAGAAACGCGAACGTGACGCCGGGAAACGCAGCATTGAGCACGTTGCGCAGTTTCGCGACATAGACGGCGGTGGGGGCGTGGCCGGGTTTCAGCGTGATCAGGATGTCCGCATCCGCTGAGCCGATCGGGTCCGACGAATCGTAGGTCAGGTTGATGCCGCTGGTCGGCACGCCGATGTTGTCGAGCACCGACGCCTGTTGCGCAGCCGGAATCACGCTGCGGATCTTCGCTTCCACTTCGTCGGTGAGGCGAGCCGTTTCTTCGATGCGGGTGCCGGTCGGTGCGCGCAGATGCAGGCGGATTTCGCCGGTATCCACTGCGGGAAAAAAGTCGCGCCCAACGAACGGCAGCAACACCAGTGAACCGAGACACAGCAGCAGAAACAGCGCGACGAAACGACGGCGCCGTTCGATGGCGCGCGTCAGCGCACGGCGATACGCATTGCGCACGCGTTCGAAGCGTAGTTCGAAGCCCGCCTGAAAACGCGTCAATGCACGTACCAGCGGGTTTGCCGCGCGCGGTGCAGCGGCGCCATCCTGCGCGCGGTTGCGAGCGCGCATCAGATACATCGCGAGCGTCGGAATCAACGTGCGCGAGAAGAAATACGATGCGCACATCGCAAACACCACCGCCTCGGCAAGCGGCACGAACAGATAACGCGCGACACCCGACAGCAGAAACATCGGCACGAACACGATGCAGATCGACAGCGTCGATACGAACGTAGGCACCGCGATCTCGCCGGAACCGTTCAGAATCGCATCGTGCAGCGGGGCGCCGCTTTCCAGGTGATGTGTAATGTTCTCGATCGCAACCGTTGCGTCGTCAACCAGAATGCCGACCGCCAGCGCTAGACCGCCGAGCGTCATGATGTTGATGGTCTGGCCAAGCGCGGACAGCGCGATCAGCGAGGTCAGCACCGCGAGCGGAATCGATACCGCGATAATCAGCGTCGCGCGCCAGCTGCCGAGAAACAGCAGGATCATCGCGGCGGTCAGGCACGCGGCAATGGCTGCTTCGCGCACCACGCCGTCGATCGCCGATTTGACGAACACCGATTGATCCGACAGCGGCGTGATATGCAGCGCGCTCGGCAATCCGGCGGCGATATTCGGCAGCATCGACTTGACCTGCTGGATGATCGTCAAGGTCGACGCGCTGCCGGTTTTCTCCACTTCGAGCAGCGCCGCGCGCTTGCCGTCGCTGCGCACGATATTGGTTTGCGGTGCATAACCGTCGATCACGTGCGCGACGTCGCGCACATACACGACGGTACCGTTCACCGTTTTGATCGGCAGGTCGTTGAGCGCCGCGATCGACGCCGTGCTGCCGTTCATTTCGACGTTGTATTCGCGCGTGCCGATCTTCGCGGTGCCGCCCGGCAAAATCAGATTCTGCGCGTTGACCGCATTGACCACGTCGAGCGGCGCGAGGCCTTTTGCCTGCAGCGCGGCCGGATCGAGTTCGACCATCACCTGGCGGATCTTGCCGCCGAACGGCAGTGGCACCGCCGCGCCCTGCACGGTCGCGAGTTGCGTGCGGATGAAACTGTTGCCGAGGTCGTACAGCTGTTGCTCGGGCAGCGTCTTGCTCGACAGGCCGAGCTCGAGCACCGGCACCGTCGACGCGTTGTACGTAATGATGTTCGGCGGCAGCGTACCCGGCGGCAGCAGCCGCAAAATCGACTCGGAATTCGCCGAGGCCTGCGCAACCGCACGGTTAATGTCGGCGCCCGGATGGAAGAACACCTTCACCACCGCCACGCCGTTCAGCGATTGCGACTCGATATGCTCGATGTCGTCGACGTCCGACGTCAGCGCTCTTTCGTAATTCGACGTGATACGGTGCGCCATATCTTCGGCGGAGAAGCCGTTGAAGCTCCACACGATGCTGACCACCGGCACGTCGATGTTCGGAAAGATGTCGGTGGGCGTACGCACGATCGCAAGCGGCCCCAGGATAAACAGGAGCACAGCCAGTACGATAAACGTATAAGGCCGCTGCAACGCTAGCTTGACGATCCACATGGCAGATTCCCTCGGCAACAGGCTGTAAAGCCAGCTGTTATGTCTGTCGCGCCGGCATACGGCGTGTCCAGACCTGATGGGATGCAAGTGTGGGGGAGCGGCGATTACCCTCGGGCGTCGCGAAGATTACGAATCTGTTATCTGCGGTGCAATTGCTGCCAGCGCTTCGGCGGCTCGCCGGTGGTAAGCCTGAACACGCGCGTGAAGTGGCTTTGTGCGCTGACGCCGCATGCCAGCGCAATCTGTTCGAGTGTGTCGTCGCTGTGCGCGAGCCGTTGCTTGGCTTTCTCTATGCGTCGCCTCATCAGCCAGCGGTGTGGCGTATCGCCGACCTGCTCGCGAAACGCGCGTGCGAAATGGCGTGGGCTGAGCCCTGCTGCATCGGCGAGCGCGACGATGCCGAGATCCTCGTGAAGGTGCGGCTCGACGAAATCGGTTACGCGCTTCAGGCGCCACGCGGGCAATGCCACACGCCGCTCGGGCGCGGCTTGCGTGCCGGCGCGCTGCAGCAGATGGGCGGCAAGCGTCATCAGTGCGCCATCGGCGAGCAGCCGGTCGGTTGCGTCGCCGCGTGACGCGGCTGCCTGAACCTGTTCCATGTTGCTCTGCTCGACCCGTTCGACAATGTTTCCGGTTCCCGGTCAGCCAAGGCTCGACCGGTACGATCCGTTACCGATATCTGTGTCATGTTCGCGTCATGCCTGTGTCATGCAGGCACTGCGCGGCGCACGAAAATGATTGCCGTGCCGGCCGCCATCAACAATGTCCCGAACACGCGGTTTTGAATCCGCACCGCGCGAGGATGCCTGAACACCTTCCCAAAGGCACTGGCACCGTACGCATACGCATGCATGATCGTCGCGTCGATCACGCACATGGTGATCGTCATCACCGCAAGCTGCGACACGAGCGGCCTGCCGGCAACGATGAATTGCGGCAGTACCGCCACCATGAACACGATCCCTTTCGGGTTGGTGGCGTTGGTCAGAAATCCGGTCGCGCAGCGTTTGCGCCATGACGCTTCAGGCGCGGCGCGTGAGGTGCTCGTCTGCGTCGCGACCGGTGCGCGCCACTGGCGCAAGCCGACATAGACCAGATAAGCGGCACCGCATAGCTTGACGGCGAGAAAGGCCCACGCCGATGCCATCAGCAGCGAGCCGACCCCCACACCGGCGACGATCAGGATGAAGGCGAGGCCAAGCTCCTGGCCGACGATCGTCGCACGGGCCCGCGGCGGGCCGTATGACGCGCCATGACTCATTGCCAGCACAGCGCCCGCGCCGGGCGACAACGCAATCGCGCAACACGCGAATGCATAGGTGATCCACAGATGGTGTTCCAACAGTCATTCTCCCGAAGCATGCCGGCTGCGTCGCGCGCGATCTGCGCAACTGCGTGGCGGACAGCAACCCGACTTTATCGGGTGTCGTGCAATCCGTTTTGACTGAAGCGGACAAAGCTTGCGCACAACGGTCACGGCATGAGGGCGGCGCATTATCGCCGAAACGCTTTTGAGGTATCCGTATACACATCGTATGGATTGCCCAAGATCGACGCTCGTCTATGATGATTACCACCCCCGTCTGCTTTGTCTGCCAACGAAAAGGAGAACAACGATGAACCGACGCAACTTCTCGGCCGCGATGCTTGCCGCCGCTGCCGCCTCGATGATTTCCACCAGCGCGTTCGCGGCCGATGCCGCGCCGCCGAAGGCGCGCAACGTCGTGCTGGTGCATGGGCTGTTCGCCGACGGCTCGTGCTGGACCGAAGTGATCGCGCGTCTGCAGGCGGCAGGCATGAACGTCACCTCGGTGCAAAACCCGCTGACGACGCTGCCTGAAGCCGTAGCTTCGGCCAAACGCGTACTCGACCGGCAAGACGGCCCCACCGTATTTGTCGGACATTCGTTCTCGGGGATGATCGTCAGCGAAGCCGGCGTGCATCCGAACGTGTCGGCCGTGGTCTATGTGGCGGCTCGCGCGCCCGATGCGGGCGAGGACTATACGGCGCTGGCCAAGACCTATCCGACACCGCCGGCTTCCGCGGGCATCGTGTTCGACGGCGACGAGGGGCGCCTGACCGAAGAGGCCTTCCTGCGCGACTTCGGCGGCGATCTGCCGGCCGACAAGGCGAGGGTTCTCTACGCAGTGCAGGAGCCGTTTCACAAGGCACTGCTCGCCGGCAAGACGACTCAGGCGGCGTGGCGCTCGAAGCCGAGCTTCTATGCCGTGTCGACGGAAGACCGCACGATCAATCCCGATCTCGAGCGATTCATGGCCAAACGCATGAACGCCAAAACCATCGAATTGAAGTCGAGCCATCTGTCGATGATTTCTCATCCCGACGAGATCACCAGGCTGATCCTCGAAGCCGCGGGGCAACGGAACTGATCGCGGCGCCGGTTTGAACGACCGGCGCACCGCGCGGGCGATCGGCCTGGTCAAGGCGACCGGCGAGGCCGGATCGGTCGCCCGACAGCACGTTTCACACTGAGATGTACTGAAAGACCGACCCGGTCATCGCCAGTCTGGCTAGCTGCATAAACTCCTCGACGAACGGTTGGCGTTCCGACGCGAGAGCGGATAACGGATGCCGTACGCCGCCTTACACAAAGACCCGTACGGCGAACCGTTCGCATTGGAAAACGGCTTCCCGGAGCGCTTATTTCGCGCTTGTTCGCAGGCTGATCGCGCGGTGTCCTTTTCAGTCAGCAAGTGTCCGCTACAGTCAAATCGCACAACGGCGGATGCGATAAAGTCCAGCGCATTAGCCAGGCCATGCGGCGCTGCCGCACAATTAGATGCAAAGCGAAAGACAGTCAAAAGAAGCAGCGCAGCAGGAAACACAACATCGCGTCACAGCGGAAGAGTCGCCCGGCAGCGCTGTCGCCACGCCGGAAGGCGTCGCCGCACCGAAGTGCAAGCTTAGTGATACCAGGCATGAATGGCGGAGCTATTCGGATTTCTATCGCGAGTCCGCGTATGCGGTATTCCCGCAGCAGCATCGCAGCCTCGCGGGACGCTTGCCGTTCCGGATGATCGACGTCGACCAGTCCGATCACAACTTCACCGATCCGGACGTACCGGAATCGGTGCTGGTGTTGCCGCTCGCCACCAGCGCGCATAACCGCTGGTCGTGGGACATGGGCCATGGCTGGCGCCACTCCAGCGCCTCGCCAGGCAGCCTGCTGGTGCTGCCGGCCGGCGTCGAGAGCCGCTGGCGGGTCAAGGGGCAACGCAAGCTGCTGTTGCTCACGTTACCGTCCACGACGCTGGAGAGCGTGCTTGGCGGTGCGTTACCGGAGAATGTGGCGCGCACGTTTCATTCGCTCACGCAATCTCCGTGGGAGGACGCCTTTATCGCCCAGACCATGGTGCGGCTCTGGGGCGCGATGCTCGAGCACGATCCGACCGATCAGCTGCTCGCCGACGGCGCGCTGGTCGCGCTCGCCACCCATCTGCTGCAGCGTGCCGGCGCAGCAGAGAAACCGGGCCGCCGCGTGGCGATGCCTGCGTGGCGTCTGCAGCGCGTGACCGAATTCGTCGACGCTCATCTTCATGAGGAATTGGGCATCGCCTCGCTGGCCGACGCGGCCGGGCTCAGCGTGCGTCATTTCACGCGCGCCTTTAGCCAGCAGGTCGGCGAAACACCGCACCGCTGGCTGATGAATCGCCGCATCGAGAAAGCCAAACAACGGCTCGCGCACAGCGACGACACCCTCGAACAGGTCGCGCGAGCCTGCGGCTTTAGCGCGCAAAGCCATTTCACCCGCGTGTTTCGCCTGATCGCCGGCGAGCCGCCCAAACGCTGGCAGCAATCGCACAAACAAAGTTGATTCGACCTCACACTGCCGAGCCCGCCCACTCCTTCAAGCTCCTTTTTGTCGACTGACCCGCTTCGACCTGGCTTCGTCCCGCCCCCCGCCGATCAGCCAGCCGTGCGCAACGAACATCGATGAAGATTCCCTGCATCGCGCTCGCGACCGCATAATGGGCGGATCCGTTTCACTTCGGAGCCGCAACGCATGAACGAGCGCATTGACGAGGAAGTGACGTTTCGTCGGCTTGAAGTTCTGCTTGCCTTCCTCGAGGGTGGGAGCCTCGGAAAGGCGGCAGAGATACTGGATGTGAGCACGGTCAGTGTGCACCGCGCGCTGCATTCGCTTGAGAAAGGCATGCGATGCAAGCTGTTCGAGCAGCAAGGAAGACTGCTGATCCCGACCGACGCGGCACGAACGCTCGCCAGCACCGCGCGCACTGTGTTGACGGCCATGTCGATCGGCATCCGCACGACTCGCGAAGTAGCCGGCTACTCGTCTTCGCTGTTGCGGCTAGGGTCGCTCTACTCGCTCACGCTCGATACCGTACCGGCCTTGATCGCCGAGCTTAAGTCACGCGGTACCGGGCTCGAGGTCGAGTTGACGCTCGGCTCCGATTCGGAATTGCTCGAACAACTATCGCAAGGCGCCATCGATGCGGCGCTGCTCGCCGCGTCTGAACTGGGACCGGAATGTCAAACCATCCCACTGTTCGACGATGAGATCTTTTTCGCCGCGCCGGCCGGTTCGCGTTATGCGAAACATAAGACCATAGACCTGCAGGCCTGTTCGCACGAACCGTTTGTCTCGCTGCATGAAGGGTTTGCCACGTATCAGGGCTTTCACCATGCGTTCGAGGTAGCCGGAACCACGCCGCTGGTCACGATGAGTGTCGGCGACATCTTTTCGTTGACGAGCCTCGTGAGCGGCGGCGTCGGATACGCGCTGTTGCCTGGCAGGGTGCGCGGACTGCTGAAAGACCGGGTCCATTTCATCCCTCTGGATCCGCGCTTCCAGATGAAGCAAACGATCGGCCTGACCTTTTTGACCATTCGCGAACGCGATCCTACGTTGCTCAAGGTCTGCGTAGCGTGCAGGGCGATTGCCCGCGCTGCCGGCCGGAAGCAGCGCTAACGCGGCACACGACCATTACGCCGGGCGTAATGATCTGCTGACGGTGTTGATTGATTGACCTTTGCGGGACGCTTAACGTCGGTGGTACACCGGCGCAATGCCGGGTATTGCCCATGTGCAAACCGATAGCGTCATGCGAACAGAAACACTGCCCTGCGACACCATCGAGCAAGGAGGCGGCCCGGAATTCAGGGTTGCGAAGCCCTGCTGGCGGAGCTATGCACAGTTCTTTCGCGAGTCGGCCTACACCATTTTCCCGCAGCAGCATCGCGGTCTCGGCGGGCGGCTGTCATTCAATATGATCGAAGTCGAGCAGTCCGATCACGATTTCACCGATCCGGACGTGCCCGAGACGGTGCTCGCGCTGCCGCTCGCCGCCAGTGCGCAGAACAGCTGGTCGTGGAATATGGGCAACGGCTGGCGGCACGCCACTGCCGCGCCGGGACATCTGCTGGTTCTGCCGCCCGGCATCGAAAGCCGCTGGCGAGTGCTCGGGCAACGCAGGCTGCTCTTGCTGACGCTGCCGACAGACACGCTCGAAAACGTGCTCGACTGTACGCTCCCTGCCGATCTGGCGCATACGTTCGACACGCTTGCGCAGCACCCAACGGAAGATACGTTCATCGCGCAGACGATGCTCCGGCTGTGGGCGGCATCGCTCGAATCTGAGGCGAACGACCGGCTGCTCGCCGATGGCGCACTGATCTCGATAGTCGCGCACCTGCTGCAACGTGCCGGCGCCGGTGACTTGCCGGAGCGCCGCGTCGCGATGCCGACATGGCGTTTGCAGCGCGTGATCGAATTCGCCAACGCCCATCTTCACGAAGACCTGTCGATCGCGTCGCTGGCCGATGCCGCGGGACTGAGCGTGCGTCATTTCGCGCGCGCCTTCAACCTGCAGGTCGGCGAGACGCCGCACCGCTGGCTGATGTGCCGGCGCATCGAAAAGGCCAAACAGCGGCTTGCGCATAGCGACGACTCGCTCGCGCGCATCGCGCAAGATTGCGGCTTCACGGCGCACAGTCATTTCACGCGCGTGTTTCGGCTGATCACCGGCGAGACGCCCAAGCAGTGGCAGAAGTCGCACAAAAAAAGCTGAGACATGTGCGCTGGAATGCGGTTGTGCGAAGCGCAGGAAGCCGAATCATCCTGCAGCAAACGCGGCAAAACAGGCGTCGGCAAGCAACTCATCCGCAGCGGCCGGTACCGTACCCCGGCCGCCGCGGAACTGCCGACACCATCGCTACCCACGCATCACTGCCGCCGTTGCTGCAAGAACTGCCGCACGTCGCTCATCGAAACCTTGCCCGTATGAGCGGTATCGATTTCATCGAAGTGCTTCGCAACGAAGCCGAGCCCATTGCTTTGCGCCTGCGCCTTGGTCACCGTGCCGCCGCTGGCAAGGGCGGTATTGCCGGCAAGACGCGCTTCGACGCGCTGCTGCGCCTGCTGCTGCAGCTGCGAGCCGGTAGTCGATTGCATCGGCGCGACCCGGTTGGTCGGGAAAAACGGACCATCTACGCCGTGGCCGCCCGGGGGTAAGTTCACCGGCGCGACCGACTGGGTCTCGGCCGCCTGCGCGCTCGCCAGCATCGCGCCGAACGCGAGCAGCGCGGCGGCACGTTTCAGCATATCCATTGTTGACATGATCACTCGCAATAAAGAGGAAGAAGGAACCCGATAAAGGCCGGGACTTCATGCATGCTGTTGAGCTTACTGCGACGCATTGGCCTGCGCTGTCGCGGTTGTCGTATCCGCCGGGCTCGCATCAGGCCACGGCGCAGCCAGATTCCACAGCGTCAGCGCCAGCGGAATCGGCTGGCCGCGGTAAAAGCTGGCGAGGTCGGTCTTCATCTGCGGCCGGGCGGTGTCGTCCAGATAGATCATATGGCCGCCCTGGAAGAAATTCACCTGCAGGTTCGGGTTCAGGCCCGACACGGTCTGCATGCGCGCCAGTTCCTTTTCGGTGGTGAAGAACGGCGTGGCCAGGTCGTGATAGCCATTCTCCGACAGCACTTTCAGCTGCGGGTTGAGCGTGATCGCGCCGACCAGATCGGGCAGCGTATCGGGCAACGGCTGGCCGCCATGCGAGAAGTCCCACAGGTTGATGATGCTGTTGTTCAGCGGCATGTAGGTTGCGTTCGGCGCCTGATAGCCGAGATATTGCGGCATCTGCGTCGCGAGCGCGGTGGTGAACGGCTGCGAGATCAGGATGTCGGACGGGTCGGAGTCGCTCTGCAGGCGCGGATCCGAATTGGGCAGCGAGACGCGACCGTCATAGCGGCCGATCGTGGTGCCCGGAATCATCGCGTTGCCGAACGGTTGCGTGTTGAAGTAGCCGTTCAGCGCCTGCAACGACATGCTCGACGATACCGCCCACGACTGCAGCGTGCGCTTGGGCGGATAGATTGGCGTGCCGAGCGCATCCGGAATCCCCAACTGGCTCAACACCCACGTCTGCGCGTACTGCTTCAGGTGGTTGTACTGGCCGGTCGCAAAGGTCTCCGACTGCGCCGCATACACCTGCGGCGTGATCGGCCGCGGCGACACCAGGTTGTAGTACGCGGCCACTGCGGCATAGCCCGGCATGTAGCCGGCCAGCGTATCGGTATCGAGCTTCAGGCCGAGCGTATCCAGCGTGATCGCCACCGCTTCGACCGAATCGGCGAAGTAGTTCAGGATCGACGACTGCAGCACGATACCGGTCAGATGCACGCCGGCCGATTCGAGCGCGAGCGCGAGCATGTCGGTGCGCGGCGTGCCGTACGATTCGCCGTATAGATAGATCGGCGAGTCGCTGCGATTGTTCGCGTTCAGGTAGTGCATCACGAAGTCGCGCATTACGTTGACGTCCGGATCCGTGCCCCAGAACTGGCGGTTGGTGTTCGGCAGGATCGCTTCGGAAAGCCCGGTGCCCGGCGGGTCGATGTACACCAGATCGGTGGTGTCGATCAGGCTGTCCGCGTTGTCGACGATCGGATAGTTCGGCCAGTTGGTCAGCAGCGGATCGGGCGTCGCCACGCGCGTCGGCGCGAACGAGCCGAGCCGCAGCCAGATCGACGATGAACCCGGGCCGCCGTTATAGACGAACGTGACGGGCCGCGGCGAACCGTCCTGGCTCGGCGACGTGTACGCGACGTACGACATCGTCGCTTCGGGAACGCCGTTCTGGTCGGGCACCGTCAGGTGGCCGGTGGTGGTCGTGTAGTTGATCGTCTTCTGGCCGGCGGTCCACTGGTAGTGCATCACCGCGGCATTCTCCGACACTTGCGATACGTCGATACCGGCGTTGGCCCGCGTCGAATAGGCCACGGGGTCGACGTAGGGCTGGTTGGGCGGCGGTGTGTCCTGCTGCGCGGCTTGCCGCGCCACGCTCGACACCGGCGAAGCACCGTCGCCACCGCCGCCGCACGCCGCAAGCAGCACCGCGCCGGCAACACATGCAACCGAGGTTGCCAGCCGGCCCGGATATACCCGGCTGCGATTGATGAAAATACGGTCTGATTTCATTTCTGTCCCTGTCGTCAAAATGAGCTACCGCTAAATCGAACGACCGCCTGCGCCGCCAGCGCTTAAAGCAAAAACAGAAAAACCATTACCAGCTTGCGGCTAACGCGGCTGATACGAACCTTTCTTTTATCTGACATCCGGAAAATACGGGCGTGCAAAATCCGCCAGGTACTAAAGATGGCTAACTATTATCGGTAATCTATACAGCCGTGGAGATGGTGCCGCTTCGGAAAGATTTGGTAATGAGTGGCAGCACAGGAAAAATAGGAGGTTTCGTATGCCTTTGTCAAGCGCCTGATCGCATGCCGTGTGGCTCTATGCTTGATGAATCACAGGCCGTTCGACGTCACTGAAAGTGCGAGTCGAGATTTACCGGGGAATGGCTTCGGATAATTCGTCCCATATCAGTAAAGCAGAACATAAAATTAATCCGAAAAAAATCGTGATTTTCCCAAGCCCGTTAAAATCACCACGTAAAAATAGCCGCGTTATTGCGCGGCATTATTTTCCGGAGCAGATTCGAGCATTTGAATTTGGGTTTTATCGCGATGCTGCCGGCACATGTGCATGCCGCACTACGCTGGTGAATCGGCACACGCGCCGTTCTTATTGTTAAGCGAGTGCGGCCGCGCCGAACACGATGCATACCGGGCTGCCCGTCCCGATCGTCGATGTGCCAGCCTGCGGCAACAGTGTGTGAGCGTCGAGTGCGCGGCTCACGATGGTGTCGCTATGCTCGTTGGCAACCAGCAGCCGGGCGCCATCCGGCGTCAGCGTGATGAAACGCGGGAACGCGCCGAGCGCGGGCGCGAACTCATGCGCGGCGGTGGGTACACCGTCGGCGTCAAGCGGCAGGCAGGCCACCGAATCGTGTCCGCGATTCGATACGTACAGCATGCGGCCCGATGGGTGCGCGACGATGCCGGCCACGCGATTCGCGCCGCTATAGTTGCCGGGCAGTGTCGACACGTGCCCGATACACGCGAAACTGCCAGTGTCCGCATCGAACGACAGCGTCGTAACGGTCGAATCGAGTTCGTTCGCGACGTAGATCAGCGGCATCTGCGGATGAAACGCGGCGTGCCGCGGGCCGGCGGATTCGCGGCTCTGGAAGCGGTTGATCGAGGTATCGGCCGCGCTTGCGCCAAAGCGCACCGCGAATACTGCGTCGAGCCCTTTGTCGGGCACGATGTGCCACGGGCTCGCACGACCTGCCGTGACAAAACGCAGCGCGTGATGCGGGTGCGAGCCGCTCTGTTCGATCCGATGCGGGCCGGGTGCGCCCGGCAGTCCGATCAGCAGACGCACCGGCTCGAGCGAGCCGTCGGCCGCGACGCCGAGCGATGCGAGCGTCCCGGTTGCGTAGTTCGCGATCACCAGCGTGCGTTCGTCGAGCGACAGTTCGAGATGGACCGGATTGATACCGCCGCACGGCTGGCGGTTCAAAAAGCGCAAGCTGCCGTCGGCTTGCCCGATCTCAAAGCTACTCACTTCCGCATGGTCGCCATGCACGGCGTAAAGCCGCGTTTGCGCGCGGTTCAGTGTTACGAACGACGGGTTGGTGAGTCCTTCGACTACCTGCCGCAGCCGCCATTCGCCTGACGCGGCATCGACCGCGTACACGCTCAAACCTTTGCCGCGCGCATTGCGCGCCACGGTCGTGCGGCTGCCGACGTAGGCGATCCAGCCGCTCGCGCGGCGCTTATCCGCCGCGGCTGCGCGCGGGTCGTGTATCGCTTCGTTCAATGTTGCCCCCTCTTCTCTTCACGTGGCCGCGCAAGCGACCCTGTCACCCTTCATTGACTTTTGTGATCATAAAACGCATTGTACCTACTTTGCCGCAGCACGGCGGCAAAGCACGGCGCGACGCGATCTGGAGACGCTCAGGTATCAGGCAGGCTGCAACCCAGGCCGCAACCAGGCGGCGCACCGCACGAATCCAATCAATCGACAGGAGACACAGGTGGCTTTCAGGCGCGGCTGGGTATTGCTCTTTCTCTTTTCGCTGACGACGATCAACTACATGGACCGCGTCGTGCTGTCGGTGGCGGCCAAGCCGATCACCACGGAATTTCATCTGTCGCCGGTCAGTCTGGGTTACCTGTTTTCGTCCTTTATCTGGACCTATACGTTGTTCCTGATTCCGATGGGCCAGTTCGTCGACCGTTTCGGCACGCGTCGCGTCGCGGCGGCGGGCATCGGCGTCTGGTCGCTTGCAACCATGCTGACCGGCGCGGCCGGCGCATACGGCTTGCTGCTCGCGGCGCGGCTGGCGATGGGCGCAGGCGAAGCGAGCAGCAACCCGGTCTGCGCGAAAACCGTGCGGCAATGGATTCCGGCCCGCGAGCGTGGCCTCGCCAATGCAATCTTCAACGCCGGTTCGTTCGCCGGGCCGGCCTTCTGTCTCGCGCTGGTCGGCGTGCTGATCTCGGCATTCGGCTGGCGTTGGGCGTTTGTGATCTGCGGTGCGGTCGGCTTTGTATGGCTCGCGCTGTGGTTGCTGTTGTTCGACACGCCGGAACGCACCCGCTGGCTGTCGGCAAGCGAGCGCGAGCTGATCGTGCGCGAACGCAACCATGGCCAGGCGCCCGACGGCGCAGGCGAGCCCGACGGCCTGCTGCGCCTGCTGCATTCGCGCACGCTGTGGGGCATCGCGCTGACCGAAGGCTGCAATATCTTCGCGCAGTACCTGTTTTTGACGTGGCTGCCGTCGTACCTGCAAACCACGCGGCACGTGTCGATTACCAGCAGCGGCTGGCTGAGCAGCGTGCCGTACGGCGGCGCAGTCGTGCTCGCGGTGCTGGCGGGCCTGCTGAGCGACCGCTACGTGAAGCGTGCGGGCGTCACGTCGGGGCGGCGCCGGCATGCGATCGCCCTGTCGATGCTGTGCGGCGCGGCGATTCTGCTGGTGCCGATGGCAAGCAGTTTTGCCGCACTGGTTGCGGTGCTGACGTTGTCGCTAAGCGGCATCGCGGCCACGAATGCGACCAACTTCTCGCTGCTGTCGGACATGCTGCCGAATCAGCGCGATATCGCCAAGGCGATGGGCTTCGTGATCGTCGGCGGCAATGTGTTCGGCTTGCTCGCGCCGATCGTGACCGGCTACGTGATCTCGCTGACCGGCAGTTACGACGGCGCTTTTGCCATTGCCGGCGTGCTGCTGCTGACCGGCATCGTCATCACGTTGACGATGACGCATCAGCCGATCGTTGCGCGCGCAAGGGTCGCGTCGAGCGCAGTGCGGGGTTGATGCGGCTGCGGCGAATGCGGGGAATGACGTGAATCGGCGGCTTAGCCGTTAGCCGTTAGCCACCAGCCGCCGGTCGCCGGCGCGCAGCAACGTTGCGCCGCGCCGCGCTGCGGGCCGCGGCGCGGCCCGCCCGCTACCTCATCAGCCGCCGCGCGCGACCGGCGCCACACCGGCCTCGAGCGCGACCTTGTCAAGCACGGCCAGCGTATCGTCCGGCAACAGGATCCCTGCGGCAAGCTGCTGCTCATGCGCACGCGCTTCCTTCTCGCCCGGATAAAACACTTCGTCGACGCCTTCGGCACACGGCACCGCCTTCAGCGTTTCGACATAGCGCTCCATACGCGCGTTGAATTCGTCGAGCGGCTGGAATGCGGCCACGTTCAGCGCGATCATCAGATGCCCGGCGCGGCTGCGATTCACCGGATCGTACGGGCCATGCACCTCGTCCATGAAACCGCCGCCCGACAGCACACCGGACAGCACGTCGACGATCGCACCGATCGCGTAGCCCTTGTGGCCCGCCATCGGCAGAATGAAGCCCTTTAGCGCCTCGGTCGGGTCGGTGGTGGGGCGCCCTTTTACATCGACCGCCCAGCCAAGCGGAATCGGCTCATGCCGCGTCTGCGCCAGAAAAACCTTGCCGCGCGCCACGCCGGAGTTCGCGACGTCCATGATCATCGGCGCGTAACGGCCGGCCGGCACTGCGACCGACCACGGGTTGGTGCCGATCATCTTTTTCAGGCCGCCCCACGGCGCCATGTTGGGACCGCCGTTGGTCATCACGAGCATGATGCAGCCGGCTTGCGCCGCCATCCGCGTGAAATACATGCAGGTGCCGAAGTGATTCGAGTTGCGCACCGAAACCGCGCCGATGCCGTGCGCCTGCGCGCGCCGGATCGCATCGAGCGCGGCGTGCTTCGCCACCACCGGGCCGATGCTGTCGCCGCCGTCGAGCACCGCGATCGCACCGGCATCGACCGCAAACGACAGGTTCGTTTGCGTGCGCATCGCGCCCGAGCGCAAGCGCGCGTAATACCAGCCGAGCCGCAGCACACCGTGCGACTGATGCCCCCACAGGTCGGCTTCGACCATCGCGTCGGCGGCGACGTACGCGTCCTCGGCATTCGCGCCGGCGCTTTGATAGACAGCGCTGACAAAATTGCGCAGCGGATCGGCCGTGACGCGCTGAAATCCGCTGATGTCGGTGTGACTCACTTGGCAAACTCCTTTGATCAAACGCCGGCCGGCGCGGCCGGAATACCGGACGGGCCCGCCGTTACGCAGCGGACCGTGGAAAAACGCGAGAGGTGGCGGTCATGACCGGCGGCCGGCGTCGAAGCCCTGCGCGCCGGGACTTTTCAGACGCCGCGCGCCATCCAGATGGCTGCGCATCAACGCGGCCGCGCTCAGCAGATCGGAACGCACGATCGCCTCGAGCATCGCCAGATGCTCCTGCGCCTGACCTTTGCGCGGCTTGCGATTGCTGGTCTGGCTGTATTCGACCAGCCGCCGCAGCTGGTTGATGCGGCGCACCGAATCGTAGATGAAGCGGTTGCCCGACCACTTCGCAAGCGCCTCGTGGAAATGGCAGTTCGCATCGAACAGTTCGGCGGCCGTCATCGACGACCAGCCGCCGTCGACGATGCGCTGCTGTTCGCGGCGGATTTCGTCGAGTTGCTTCGGATCGTAGCTGAACGAAGTGCTGAGTAGACCCGTGACCTCGATCGACTGACGGAACACGAAACTCTCGTCATACGCTTCGGGCGAATCGATCATGCCGAGAAAACGCCAGCCGTGCCCGACGCCCTGCTCGATCCAGCCTTCGCGCGCGATGCGCGACAGCGCCTTGCGCAGGGTGGTGCGTGCCACGCCGTAGCGGCGCATCAGCGCGGCTTCGCCGACTTCGTCGGCGAGCGTGCCGGCGAGGCGGTCGGTGGCGATCTTCAGATAGAGCGGCTCGTCGGGCGACGCTGCGGCGAACTGCTCGGCGACTGCGGTCAGCGATGCGGCGTCGCACGCGAGAAAGAAGCCGCGATTCGCGTCGTGCGTGACCACGCCGAGCTCGGCGAGATAGCCGAGTGCGGCCTTGACCGGCGAGCGCGACGTGCCGATGTCGCGCGCGAGCTGCGTCTCCGCCAGGTGATGGCCGAGCGGCCGTGCGTCGCGACGCACCAGCGCAACGATGTCGCGCGCGATGCGCACTTGCAGCGGAGTGGGAGAGGCGTCGCTCATTGCGCGTGAACACACTGCCGGTTGCCTGCGGCGATACGGAGCGCCGCAGGTGAATGCATAAATTGGTTTATGTGATCATAAAAGACTATCTGGACTTGAGCAAGCGAAGCGCACCTTGCGGTGCCTAAGCCGGCGAGTTCGTGGAGCACACCTCCTGGATGGAAAACGCGCTTGCGCAAAGCGCGCGACGACAGGCGCCCGGCTGCGCACCAGAACGCTAACGCAAGGAAAGGAGGTGTAAACCCAGCCCGCGGCAGCATCCGCCGCTACGATTCTCAGCCCTGTGCCACCGGATCGATCTCGCTGTCGCCCAGCCCGAACGCCGCCATACGCTGGCGATGATCAGCCGAGCCGAGATACGCGCGCAATTGCCGGTTAACCGCATCGACCAGCGCGCGATTCCCCTTTCTGAACGAAAACGCGCCGACCGGCAGCGCGCCCGACTCGCGGTGCGCTACCGCCTGCACATGCGCAGCACCGATGCGCTGCGCGACGATCCGGTTGCCGAGCGCGGTACTTGCGTACGCATCGATCTGGCCGGCAACCAGCGCATCGAGCGCCTGGGCCTGCTCGTCGAACTGCACGATCTGTGCGTCGCGTACGCCGCCCGCCTGCGCGGAGCGCACCTGCACCTGCCCCGCAATCACACCCAGCCGCGTGTCGTGCTGCGCCGCCAGTGCCGCATAACTATCGAGTGCTTTCGGGTTGCCCGCGCGCACCAGAAAACCATCACCGATCGCCCATACCGGCACGCTGAAATCGACCAGTACGCTGCGCTGCGGCGTGACAAACAACGGCACGTTGAGATCCCACTGCCCGCTTTGCAGGCCCGGCAGCAGTTCGGCGAATGTCGTCAGGCGATGTTCGACATGCGTGACGCCGATCGCGCGCAGCACCACGCCGGCCAGTTCGACGTCGGCGCCGGTTGTGCGGCCATCGGCGGAGCGCCAGCCAAACGGCGGCTCGTCGATATAGGCGAGCACGATCCTCATGATGCGAAGCGCGCGCCGAACGAGTGCGCTAGGCGTTTGTACAGCCAGCATGAACACGCGCCGCCGACGGTCAACGCGGCGACCCAGAACAGCGCGCTGCACAGCTGAAGCAGGTAATCCAGCGCGCCTGTATGCCCTCGCGGAATCCAGAATGCGCCGGCGATACCCAGACCAACGCCCGCGAGCTGAATCGGCAGCAAGGTCAAAAAATGCGACACGATGATGCGCCATACATGGCCGCGCGTATCCTGCCACGACGCGCGCCAGCGCATCGGTCCACCTGTTGCGATGTGACAGAACATCAGGCTCATGCGGCAGCCGGCGAACAGCAGCACGCCCAGCGTGACGAGACCTACCGCCCCCACGCGCAGCCATACCGGTGCGTGTGCGTTGCCGGATTCGACAAAGGCCAGATAGCCGAGCACGCCAAACACGCCTGCGACGAGCGCCGCGCCGATGCCAAGCAGCAGACCGAAGCCCAGATAGCGCCAGAATTCCCTGCCGAATATCGCGCTGGTGCGGCCCGTGCTGCCGCGCAAGATCTGCTGGATGACCTGCACCGGCAACGCGGTCAGAATCGCCATTCTGACCAACGCGACCGGCAACAGCAGAAGCGGCACCGCGCTGCCGCGCGCGGCCGCACCGGGTGTGTGGCTCAACGCGAACGAAATCGCGCCGCACGCCAGCAAACCGGCCACCGCGACGAGCATCATCACCGGCCGGTTCCTGGCCACGTTCGCGGCATCGGTCCATGCATCGCGAAAGCAGTCCTTGAACGTCAACGCTTCCATGGTTTCCCCCGATCTTTGTTTGCAGGCACCGCTTCGCTACGGGCTGCTGCCCGTTGCGCACTGCGGGTACCGTGCGTTGATTTTTTTTTGTGCACCTGGTTGCGCCGCGGCATCGAGCGGTGTTGCGAGCGGACGACGCAACCCGATGCGCCCGCTACTGCCGCCCGCTACTGCGAAAGGCAGGATCATCCCGCTAGCCGCCGCGCATATCGCAACGCAAGCGGCCCGTTGCACGATATACAGCGACCGTCGCATCGCGGTCAAGCGTTGTGCGCAGCAACGCGATTCGCGAGCAAAATCGTCGCCGTACCGCGCGTTAGCAGACGCTGCCGGCGCGCAGTGCGCCATGCCATACTGCCGCGACACCCTCTCTGGAGACAAGCCATGGCCGATTCACAGATCGCTGCCGTACGTGCGCTGCTTGCGTCGCTGCCGCGGCCAACCGGATTGGCCGAGCGACGCGAACGCCTCGTCGCGCTGACGAGCCGTTACGCGATCGCACCGGACGTCCAGTTGCAACGCGTCGATGCTGGCGGCGTGCAAGGCGAATGGTCGATCACGCCCGAGGCCGACACGCGCCGCGTGATGCTGTTCCTGCATGGCGGCGCCTATATCGTGGGCGGTATCGAGAGCCACCGGCATCTCGTTGCGCAGGCCGGCCGCACAGCCCGCGCGCGCACCCTCGCGCTCGATTACCGGCTCGCGCCCGAACACCCTTTCCCCGCCGCACTCGACGACGCGCTGGCCGCCTATCGCTTTCTATTGTCGGAAGGCTATGCGCCGGCCGACATCGTGCTGGCCGGCGAAAGCGCGGGCGGTGGTCTCGCGCTCGGTGCGCTGGTCGCATTGCGCGACGCCGGCACGCCGCTGCCCGGCTGCGTGTGGCTCAGCTCGCCGTGGAGCGATCTGACGATGAGCGGCGAATCGATGATCTCGAAGGCCGACGTCGACCCGCTGATCCAGAAGCCGTATCTGCTCGAAGCAGCGGCCGCTTATCTGAACGGCGCGGACCCGCGCACGCCGCTCGCTTCGCCGCTGTTTGCCGGGCTCGCCGGGCTGCCGCCGATGCTGATCCAGGTCGGCAGCGCCGAGACGCTGCTCGACGATTCGATGCGGCTCGCGCGTGCCGCCGCACTGGCCGACGTGCGCGTCGTGCTCGAAACCTGGCCTGACATGATTCACGCGTGGACGCTGTATTACCCGCAACTCGACGAGGGCCGCCGGGCGCTCGATTCGATGGGGGCGTTCGTGCAAACCATGTGCGGTGCAGCAGCGCCTACCCAAGCCGTGCCATAGCACTCTGTGACAACAAGGTTGTCACGCTCTCAGCGCATGCTTGCGCCAAACGGAGCCGTTCCCCCATGACCCAGCCGGTATCCCGCCCCGCACTCCAGCCGTTCTTCGCCATGCACGCGTTGCAGCGCGGCGTACCGCAAGCCGCCATCGATCACAACGATCTGGCCAACGACCTGCGCCGCGCGGGCCGTTTCGGCGAAGCGGAGCAGCACTACCGGATCGCGCTGCAGCATTGCAACGAGTCGGCCGAAATTCACGCGAATCTCGCCGACACGCTCGAGAGCCTATACCGCTCCCCGGAAGCCGAAGCGGCTTACCGGCGCGCGCTCGAACTGCGGCCCGAACTCGACCTGGCGCGTTTCAATCTCGCGCTGATCCTGCTCGCGCACGGGCGCTATGCGGAAGGCTGGCCGCTCTACGAAGCGCGCGACCGGCTGTTCCACGAGCACGGCACGCTGCCGTTTCCCAAGTGGGCCGGCGAGGCGCTGACGGGGAAATCGCTGTTGCTGCTGCCGGAACAGGGCTACGGCGACGCGATCCAGTTCGTGCGCTACGCGCCGCTGCTCAAGACACTGGGCGTCGCACAGCTGACACTGGCCTGCAAACCGGAACTGGGCGGCCTGTTTCGCACGGTCGAAGGCATCGACACGGTCGTCACGGATCCTCGCGAACTGCGCGCGCACGACTACTGGGAATCGTTGATGAGCCTGCCGCGGCACTTTGGCACGACCTTGCAGACGATCCCGGCGCAGATTCCGTATCTCGGCGTATTCGCGCAGCGGATGGATTTCTGGAAGGCCCGTATCGCGCAGCAAGGCATCCGCGTCGGACTGGTCTGGAAGGGCAACCCCAAACACGACAACGACGCTGAGCGCTCGCTGCGCCACTTCGCCGATCTGGAGCCGCTGCTGGCCGTGCGCGGTGCCTCCTTCATCAGCTTGCAGACGGGTCCGGCCGAACGCGAAGCGGCGCCCTATTGCGAGCAAGGGCGTGTGGCCTGCGTCGGCGAACAGATTCGCGATTTCGCCGACACCGCGGCCATCGTCGCGCAGATGAACCTGATCGTCACGGTCGATACCGCGGTGGCGCACCTGGCCGGCGCGCTCGGCGTCGCGTGCTGGCTGCTGCTGCCGCAACGCGGCGTCGACTGGCGCTGGCACCGCGCCGGCACGCAGTCGCCGTGGTATCCGAAGGATATGTACCTGTTCCGGCAAGGCGCGCACGGCTGGCAACCGCTGATCGAATCCGTCGCTCAGGCGCTCGATGAGATCGCGCGCGCGCGGACGTGACCCAGATTCCCATCACCCAGCGCCGCAGGCACGCGGATTGCTCCCGGCTTACTTCTGTTGCACCGTTCAGTGCGCGGCATGGCTCACCTGTGGGCCCGCTGGCGCGCTGAACCTACCCGACTGACCCAGCGGGAAAGGGCCGCCAGCTCTGCTCTCGCAACGCATCGGCCATTCGCTGCCGCTGGCAAGCGAACTGGTGTCTGCAGTTCCAGAGCAGCACAGCCCATGTAAAAACTTCCATGCGTGCTGCCATCGCGAAGCTTTTTTCGCGACGCCCCGGCCCCGCCCCGCTTCAAAACCGGAGGCCTATTTTGCTGACTCGACGCACTGTCCGTTTTGCGGGCAGCCTGCTCGCCGTCGCGCTCGCGCTGCTGTTACTGGCGCGAGCGATCGACGCAGATACCTGGCGCCAGCACTCGGGCGATCTCGTCTACTACACCGGCAGGCATCTGCTGCTGGTCGGCTATTCGATGGCGCTCGCGATACTGGTCGGCGTACCCGCCGGCGCGCTGCTGAGCCGGCCTGCGCTCGGCCGCGCGGCCGACAGCTTCATGCAGATCTTCAACGTCGGCAACACCGTTCCGTCGCTGGCGGTGCTCGCCATCGCGCTCGGCGTGTTCGGCATCGGCGACACGCCTGCGGTGATCGCGCTGTTTCTCGCGTCGCTGCTGCCGATCACGCGCAACGCGTACGAAGGCATGAAGAACGTGCCGGCCGCCCTGCTCGAAGCGGCGCGCGGCATCGGCATGACCAATACGCAATCGATGCTGCGCGTGGAGTTGCCGTATGCGCTGCCGATCATCGTCGGCGGCATCCGCACGGCGCTGGCGATCAACGTCGGCACCGCACCGCTCGCCTATCTGATCGGCGCCGACAGTCTCGGCACGCTGATCTTTCCGGGCATCTATCTGAACAACAACCAGATGCTGCTGCTCGGCGCCGCCGCAACGGCGATTCTCGCGTTGCTGCTCGACGCGATCATGCTGGGCGCGAGCCGCCAGTTGTTGAGCCGGCGCGGGGTGGTCCTATGATGCGCAGCCTCGTCTATCGCTTTACCGCGCGCCTGTGCGGCCTCGCGGTGCTGGGCCTTGCGGGCTTCTGCGCGAGTGCCCCCGCGTGGTCATCGAATCTTGTCGTCGGTGGCAAGAATTTTACCGAGCAATATGTGCTGGCCGAAATCACGTCGCAATACCTGCGTGCGCGCGGCTATACCGTCGATGCGCGCACGGGCCTCGGCAGCGTGCTGTTGCGCAGCGCGCAGCAAAACGGTCAGCTCGACATCACATGGGAATACACCGGCACGGCAGCGCTGGTCTACGACAAGCTCACCGGAAAGATGACGCCCGACGAGATGTATTTGCGCGTCAAGCAGATCGACGCGCAACAGGGCCTGGTGTGGCTGAACAAATCGCCGCTGAACAACACGTACGCGCTCGGCCTGCCGGCCGCCCAGGCACGCAAGACCGGTATCCGCACGATCTCGCAGCTGGCCGCGAAGCTCGCAAGCGACCCGCGGGGCACACGCCACGTGTTCGGCATGGACGCCGAGTTCGCCAATCGCGCCGATGGCCTGAAGCCGCTCGAAGCGGCCTACGGCATGCAGTTTTCGCGCGCGGAGACGAGACAGATGGACCCGGGCCTCGTGTACACGGCGCTGCATAACAACCAGCTGAGTATCGGCCTCGTCTACACCACCGATGGCCGCGTGAAGGGCTTCGGCATCGTGCCACTCGAAGACGACCGCCACTACTTCCCTGCCTACAACGCCACGCCGGTAGTACGCGCGCCGATCCTGCAGCAGAACCCGCAACTCGCGAACCAGTTGAATGCGCTGTCGGCGGCGCTGAACAACGACGCGATGCTGGAAATGAACAAGCGCGTCGACATCGACGGTCAATCGGTACAGGCCGTTGCCGCGGATTTTCTGCGCACGCACCGCCTGCCGTGAACCACCGGATGAATCAACGAGTAAGTGGAAATAACCGATGAGCCTATTTGACTATCTGTCCGCAAACTGGCCTGAGCTGTTGCAGCTGACGCTGCAGCACTGCTATCTGGTCGGCCTCGCCGTCGGCTGCGCGATCGTTGCCGGCGTGCCGCTCGGCATCCTGATGAGCCGCTACGACTGGCTCGCTACACCGCTGCTCAGTGCCGCTACGGTGATCCTGACGCTGCCGTCGATCGCGCTGTTCGGCCTGATGATCCCGATCTTTTCGCGTTTCGGCGAAGGGATCGGCGCGTTGCCGGCGATCACCGCGGTGTTCCTGTATTCGCTGCTGCCGATCCTGCGCAACACCTGGCTCGCGCTGCGCAACGTCGACGCCGGCATCCGGGAAGCCGGCATCGGCATCGGCATGACCACGTGGCAGCGGCTGCGCCTCGTCGAATTGCCGCTTGCCGTGCCGGTGATTCTGGCCGGCGTGCGCACGGCGGTGGTGATGAACATCGGCGTGATGACGATTGCCGCGGTGATCGGCGCCGGCGGCCTCGGCACGCTGATCATCCGCGCGATCGGCCAGAGCAGCATGATGAAACTGCTGGTGGGCGCGGTGCTCGTCAGCATTCTCGCGATCGTAGTGGACCTGCTGCTGCAGGCGCTGCAGCGCGCACTGACACCGAAGGGAGTGCAAAAGACATGATCGAACTGGACCAGTTGACCAAGACTTTCACGCAAAAAGACGGCCAGCCGGTGCGCGCCGTGGATGCCGTCAGCCTGAAGGTGAAGGAAGGCGAAATCTGCGTGTTCCTCGGGCCGTCCGGCTGCGGCAAGACCACCACGCTGAAGATGATCAACCGGCTGATCGCGCCGACCTCGGGCCGGGTGCTGATCGGCGGGGAAGACACCGGCACGCTCGATGAAGTCGATCTGCGCCGGCGCATCGGCTATGTGATCCAGCAGGTCGGCCTGTTCCCGAACATGACGATCGAGGAAAACATCACCGTGGTGCCGCGGCTGCTCGGCTGGGACAAGAAGCGCTGCGCGGCGCGTGCGAGCGAACTGATGGCGATGGTCGCGCTCGATCCGAAGCAATACCTGAAGCGCTATCCACGCGAACTGTCGGGCGGCCAGCAGCAGCGCATCGGCGTGATCCGCGCGCTCGCCGCCGACCCGCCGGTACTGCTGATGGACGAGCCGTTCGGCGCGGTGGATCCGATCAACCGCGAAGCCATCCAGAACGAGTTCTTCCAGATGCAGCGGCAGTTGAAGAAGACCGTGATCATGGTGAGCCACGATATCGACGAGGCGATCAAGCTCGGCGACCGGGTCGCCGTTTTCCGCCGCGGCAAGCTGGTGCAATACGATCATCCGGATACGCTGCTCGCGCATCCGCGCGACGACTTCGTCGGGCAGTTCGTCGGCCAGGACAGCACGTTGAAGCGCCTGTTGCTGGTGCGCGCGGGCGATGCCGCCACACAGCCGCCGGTGGCGCAACCGGACACGCCGCTCGCCGACGCGTTCGCGACCATGGACGATAACGACAGCCGCTATCTGACCGTGGTCGATGCGCGGCACCGGGCGCTCGGCTTCGTCGCGCGGCGTGCGGCACGCGGCGCGCAAGGCGTCTGCCATCAGCAGCTGAGCCCGTTTCCGGCCAGCGCCGGGCCGGACGACAATCTGCGCGTGGTGCTGTCGAAGCTGTACCAGTACCGCTCGTCGTGGCTGCCAGTGCTCGACGGCGACGGCAATTATCTCGGCGAGATCACGCAGGATTCGATCGCCGACTATCTGAGCTCGGGCCGCTCGCGCCAGCAAACCGGGCAGGCCCCGGTGGCGAAGGCAAACGAACTGGAGCGCGTGTGACGCGTCGCCTGCGCGCAACGCATGCTCACTGCGCGCTCTTCAACGTGTCGTAACGCTCCTTCGAAATGCCACGCGCGTCGTACAGAAACGCCGACAGCTGCCAGATCGTCTGATCGGACTGCGTCTTGCCGAACGACGGCATGGCCGTCATGTTCACGCCGTGCTTGATCACCCAGAAAGTCTGCTGCGGCACATTGCCGCGATGCGCCGCGAGCAGGTGTGGCGCGGCCGGCTGGATGCCCTGCCCGACCGCGCTCAACGGCCGGTCCGGCGCGCCGTGGCACAACGCGCAGGTTGCATCGTAGAGCCGTGCGCCGGCGCGAATGTTGTCGAGCGACATCAGGTCTGCCGGCGCGAGATCGTGACCCGCGTGGCGCTTAAGCGACGACTCGTACGTGGTATGCAGCATCCACGTGACCAATGGGCCATCCTTCGCGCTGGCGGACACGTCATACACGCCGGAATAGACGAAGGCGGCGGCGCCGGCCGCGCACACAACACCCAGCGCGGCAACGGCCGCCATGCGGGTGGCAATACGGGAACGAATCGACATGGACATGCGTGGGCGCACCTGCGGGTAAGTTCGAAGGTAGCGCACGCGTCGCTCGCGCGCGGCCGCTGAACCGGCCGCCGCGGGCGATGCATGCACTGCTACAGGGCCCGATGATAGGTGCGCGCGGTTTGCTGCTGGCCGTCGCGAAGATTACCGTTTTGTTATCTTTGCAGCGCTTTGTTTGCCGCGCTTTGTTTACCGCGTTCGGTGTCAGTGAGCGGGCGTGAGACGCGCGTCGAAGAACTGCTGGGCGGATCGTATCGCGAGGCGATGCACGTCGTCCTGATGCGTTGCATGCGCGCATACCGGCACGGCGGTGCGGCCGGCTGCCGTGCAGTCGGCCAGAAAGTCGTAGTGCGTGACGCCCGGCAGGCGCGTCAGCAATGCGTTGGGAATCAGCCGCGCAGCCACCATTGCATTGGTCACAGCCGGTGCAGTGGTGTCTTCGTCGCCAACCATGATCTGGACCGGCGCCGCTAACGCTTCGAGACTGGCGGGCCGCAGCGCCTGCACCAGCGCGGGCGCCATCACGAACACCGCGCGCACCTGCGCAATCGAATGATCGTCGCTGGCATGCGCCAGTTCGGCCTTGATCTCGGGACGCTGGATCAGCTTGTCGAAGTCCGCGCGCGTGACGGCAAGTTCGGGCTGCGGCTTGCACATGTCGTCGTCAGGATGGGTGTCGCAGAACCGGATGAAGCGCCAGGGCTCGATGCGCGCGCCCGCCGCCATCAGCGACGTGTAGCCGCCCGCGGAAAATCCCGCTACGCCGACCCGCGACAGATCCGCATGCGGCCCGACCGTACGGTCCCGCGCGATCGCATCGAGGGCGATGCGCAGGTCGTCGGCACGGTCCCACCATAGGGCTGCGCCGGCCACCGTCATCGGCTCCGCGCCGTTGTTGCCCGGATGATCGACCGCTACGACGATATAGCCGTCGCGCGCCAGCTCGATGCCGAGCCAGCCCATCACGCGCGCACTGCCGCCGTAGCCGTGCGACAGCAGAATGACCGGGTAGGTGGCGCGCGACGTGTCGAAAGGTGCATCCGGCGCGGCCGTGCCGACTTCGAAAAGCGGCTGGTCCGCAGGCCCGATCGCAATGTTTCGCTCGACGGCTTGCGCAGCGGCCGGATACCACACCGTGATGCGCAGTACCGCGCGCTGTTGCGCATCGCGCAGCGCCGCGGTGCGGTCGAATGCGGTGCGATGGAGTTCACCTACGTTCGCCGCGCCTGCAGCGGCTGCTACGAACAGCAGCAGCCACGCGGCTGCCTTGATGAGCGTGCAACGCACTGCGTCTCCTTTTTATGTTGTGAGCGGGCCCTGTCGTGAGTACTTCGTGTGATGACTTCGTGCGATCGCCTCGCGTAGCCATCTGGCGTAAGCGTCTTGTATGCCCATGCCCGCGTGTCGCAAGCTTACCGCATTCGCCCGCACTCGCATCCATGCAAACAGTGGGCGGCAGACCGCGTCCCGTTCGTTGAACGTTCGGGGACAAGCTCGTTTTAAAAGACGCTGCGGACACGACGGACAGCGCGCGCAACGGCGCGCGGCTTCGCTCAATCCGGCATACCCTTGCCGCGCGTCTCCGGCAGGAACCACGGCAGCACGATGCCGAGCACGTACACCGAGCCAAGCGCAAGCGCAGCCTGCGCGACGCCGCCAAACGACTTGATCATGCTGCCCGCGATAATCGGAAACACCCACGCAATCAGACGCGCCGCATTGAACACGAAGCTGATCGCCGTCGAGCGCACCGTGCTCGTGAACAGTTCGCCCGGGTAGATCGCCATCCATACGTATGCGCAGCCGAGCGTGAAAAAGCCGTTCAGCGGGGCGACCACCATCATCGCTTCGACGCTCGAGGTCAGCTTGTACGTAACGATGGTAGTGAGCAGCGAGCCGACGAAGCTCAGCGACAGAAATGCCTTGCGGCCCATCGCGTCGATGACGAAACCGGCCACCATGTACGCGGCAATCGCACCGATCGTGTACGCGATCGACACTTTCGAGCCCCACGACAGCGGATCGGCCACGCCTTCGGCCTTCGCAATCGCAACGGTAAAGGTCGGCAGCCAGCTCGAGATGGCCCACCAGCCGACCGTGGTGACGATCGACAGCACCAGCAGGATCAGCGTGCGGCGCGCCGCCTCGGGTTCGACGAACAGCTGGGTGAGCGTAAACGGCCGTTTGCCGTCGGCCGGTGCCGCTGCCGTTGCCGTTGCTCCAGCGCCTTGCACGGTCGTGGCGTTCCAGCGCTTCTCGCGCACCGCACGCTGCCATTTTTCGGATTCGTTGACGTTGCGCCGGATGTACAGCACGAACAGCGCCGGCAGCGCGCCGAGCACGAACATCACGCGCCAGGTCTCAGCGCCAAGCGGATGCCACGACGACATCGCGTACCACAGCACCGCGGCGGTCAAGGTGCCCCAGCCGAAGCCCGATTGCAGGAAGCCGGCGCCCTTCGCGCGCGCCTCTTCAGGCCAGGTTTCCGACAGCAGTGCGATGCCGGTGCTCCACTCGCTGCCCATTGCGAGACCGGTGACGAAACGCAGCGCGCACAACGTCCAGATCGTATCGGACAGCGCGGTGAAACCGGAAAACACGGCGTACAGCAGCACGGACCACAGCATCATCCGCTTGCGACCGACGTAGTCGGCCAGAATCCCGCCGACGAGGCCGCCGATGCCCCAGCCGAGCAGCGTGATGCCGATCACGACGCCGGCATAGACCGGCGTCGAGGCCGCCTGGGCGGGCGTCAATACGGAATGCAGCATCGGTGCGAGCACGACCACCAGCACCAGCGCCTCGTAGCCGTCGAAAATCCAGCCGAGAAAGCTCGCGCGCAGCACTCGCCAGTGCATCGCCGTCAAACCGTCGTACCAGCGGCCGCGTGCGCGGACTGCCACCTGCCCTTGTTCCATCTGCTCGTCTCCTTGATTTTTACTGGCGCACCTTCGGTGCGGTCGAGGTCGCCGGGTGTGCGCCTTTTTGCTGCGTGTTGCGTGCTGCTACTTGCTATTACTGCACTGCTACTTGCTATTGCCGCGCTGCTGCGTGCTGCTGCCAGCCGCGGCCGTGCGCCACGGCCAGCGCGTGCTCACGCTAGCGCTGCCCGAACGACGCGCCCGCGAACACCTTGCCGACGCCGCGCGGTTCGCTGCGCCAGTACTGCGGCGGCGCGTCGACGCTCGCGCCCAGTTCGGCCGCCGCATGCCACGGCCAGCGCGGATCCCACAACAGCGCACGGGCCAGCGCGATCAGATCGGTGTCGCCGTCGCGCACCGCCTTGTCCGCTTCGGCGGCTTGCGTGACGAGCCCTACGCCCATGGTCGTCATGCCAGTCGCTTCACGCACGGCCTTCGCAAACGGCATCTGGTAGTGCGGGCCAAGCGGAATCTTCTGCTGCGGCGACAGGCCGCCGGTCGAGACGTCGATCCAGTCGCAACCGCGCGCCTTCAGCCGCTGCGCGAGCTCGATGGTTTGCTCGAGGTCCCAGCCGCCTTCCACCCAGTCGGTGGCCGACACGCGCACACCGAGCGGCTTGCCGGCGGGCCACACCGCACGCACTGCATCGAATACTTCGAGCGGGAAGCGCATGCGGTTTTCCAGCGAGCCGCCGTATTCGTCGCTGCGCTGATTCGACAGCGGTGACAAGAATTGATGCAGCAGGTAACCGTGTGCGAAGTGTAATTCGATTGCGTCGAGGCCGATGCGCGCGGCGCGCTGCGCGCTTGCCGCAAAGGCGTCGCGGATGCGCGCGAGGCCGTCGCGGTCGAGCTCGAGCGGCGCGGCTTCGCTATCGCGCTGGGCGATCGCCGAGGGCCCGAACGTGCGCCAGCCGCCGTCTTCGACCGGGATCAGGCCGCCGCCGCGCCACGGCGGTTCGCTCGATGCCTTGCGTCCTGCGTGATTCAATTGCACGCCGATCGGCATCTTGCTGAATTCGCGCACTTCGCTGAGTACGCGGCCCAGCGCCGCTTCGTTTGCGTCGGAGTAAAGGCCGAGACACAGCGGCGTGATGCGCCCGTCAGGCTCGACGGCAGTCGCTTCGAGCAGCATCAGCGACGCGCCGCTCAACGAAAGGTTGCCGATATGCGTGCGATGCCAGCTGCTGGCCGAGCCGTCGATCGCGCTGTACTGGCACATCGGGCTGATGACGATGCGATTGGCGAGCTCGAGCGAGCCGAGCTGCAAGGGGGAGAAAAGGGTTGCGCTCATAGAGATGCGGATGCCTGAAACATAATCGTTGAAGGGGCCAAGGGCACAGCTGCGGATGCCGGTGTCGCCATGCGCGAATCGACACACGGAGACATGGATACGGCCTTCCGTCGTCGTGCGCGATGGCTCGCGCCACCTGTCGTGCGTCGCGGCGCCGCAGTTATCGCTCTTTCACAGCGATAGAATGGGGCCTGCCAGCCGGTTTGAGAACTTCCGATTCATCAGCGCAGGCATCGCGAAGCGTGATGGATGCACCCAGCAGATCAGGGATAACCCGTATAGGGAGTAACAGAAATGCGCGCCAACGAAGGCCGCCCGCTGCGCTTCGACATCGAGTCGCTGCGTATCTTCGTCGCCGTGATCGAGGAAGGCAGCATCGCGGCCGCGGCGGGCCGCACGCATCTGGTCGCGTCGGCGGTCAGCAAGCGCGTGTCCGACCTCGAAACCGAAGCGGGCACCCCGCTGCTCTATCGGCACAGCCGCGGCGTGCAGGCGACGCCCGCCGGCGAAGCGCTCTATCACCACGCGAAGCGGCTGGTCGAGCATCTGCAGCAGATTTCCGATGAACTGTCCGAGTATTCGCAAGGCTTGCGCGGCCACGCGCGCATCTACGTGAACTTCACGGCGATGGTGCTGTATCTGCCCGCCGCGCTGCATTCGTTCCTGCGCGTGAACCCGCAAGTGCGCGTCGACATGGTCGAGAAAACCAGCGACGAAGTCGTGCATGCGATCGAGAGCGGCGTGGCCGACCTCGGCATCTGCGCGCCGGCGCCCAATACGCTCGGCGATCTGCAGGTGCGGCCGTATCGCGTCGACAAGCTGGTGCTGCTGGTGCCGCGCGATCATCGGCTGGCGCACAGGGCGCATATCGATTTCGATGCGGCGCTGGACGAAGACTTCGTCAGCATGCCGCATGGCACGTCGATTCCCAAACTGTGCCGCGCGGCCGCCGAACGCAGCGGCCGACGGCTGCGCGTGCGCATCGAGGTGACCAGCTTCGAAGGCGTGCGCAATATGGTGGGCGCCGGGCTCGGCGTCGGCGTGCTGCCGGAAGGCAGTGTGCTGCCTTATGTGGAATCGACGCGGCTGGCGGTCGTCGAACTCGACGATGCGTGGTCGCTGCGGCCGCTCGTGATCGTTGCGCGCAACTTCGATACGCTGCCGATGCCGGCGCGCATTCTGGTCGATCATCTGGAGAAGGATGCGGTGCAGCGTAAGTGAACGCGGTGGTGCGCGGCGCGCGTGCGTGCCTGCGCGCTTGAATGCGCTTGAATGCAGTGCGTGCAATGTCACGCGTGCGGTGCCTGCCGCACGGTGCCGACTGCGCTTGCCCGTCAGCGCAGCGCCACCGCGAAATCCAGCACGGCTCGGTTGAACAGCGCAGGCCTTTGCAGTGGCGCAAAATGGCTCACGCCTGGCAGCACTGTCAAGCTTGCGCCAGGAATGCTGCGCGCCAGATATTCCGCATGCTCGCGCCGGATGAATTCGTCATGTTCGCTTTGCACGACCGTCACCGGCACGCGCACTGCGGCAAGTTCCCGCGCGCTGCAATCGGGCTGTGTCTTCTGCATGGTGCTGACCGCGGCGACGAAGCCATCGAACTCATCCGGCGTGGCCGACAGTTGCGCATAGTCTTGCTTGTGCCGCGCAAAGCAGCGGTCGATCACCGGCGTCGGCACGAATTCCTTTGCGCCATCCGGATTCACGTTGCAACCGAAAAACAGCACGCCCGCCACCCGCTCGGGCTGCTGCAGCGCCGCGAGCAGCGCCGTACAGGCGCCGTCGCTCCAGCCCACCAGCGCGGCGCGTGCCACCCCTAGCGCGTCCATCACGGCAAACAGGTCGGTGGCCATTCGCGCGTAGCGATACGGCTGCGCATCGCGCGTGCTGCGGCCATGCCCACGGCTGTCGATCGTCACCACACGATAGCCGGCGGCCACCAGCGCGCTCACCTGGTAACCCCAGTTACCGCTATGGCCGAGGCCGCCGTGCAGCAGCACGAGCGGCGTGCCCGCGCCGAATGCGGCGTACCACAGGCGTGCGCCGTCGTGCTCCACCCATGCGGTGTGGCCATCGTCCGGCAGCGCCGGCGCGCCGTGCATCGCGAACTGGGTGAGGTCGTCGTCGTGCGATTCCATCCGGATGTCTCCTGGCTCGTCAGGCGTGGCGCCTGGTGCGGGGCTTGACGGCAGTGCTGCGATAAAGAACGTTTCGGTCCAGAACCGCCATTGTCGCAGTTCACATGGAATTCCTCGAGCAGGCAACTGTTATTCACGTTGACTGGCGAATCTGCGAACGTGGTTTGCGGATTCGAGCCCCCCCCTTCTGTCAATGATGAAACTCCCATGAGCAAAGTCCCTACGATGATCAAGGCAGCCGTGCTCGTCGCCGCGTGCGTTGCGGCAGCGGGCGCACACGCGCAAAGCGCAAGCGACACCACAGGCAACAGCGCGGCCAGTCCCGAATCCGCATCGGCAAGCCCCGCCGCTTCGCTGGTCTCGCTGGCGCTGCCGCCCTCTTCTGCGTCCACGACTGCGGCACGCAGCCTGCTGCGTGGCATTCCGACCGGCAGGCCGGTGCAGAAACAAAGCGTCACGCCTGCCGCATTGACCTCGCTGGTCAACACCGCAGCGCCGCAACTGCTGCAGGCAATTGGCGCGCCGAAATGCACGGTCGGCATCGCGTCGCTCGGCTATCACACGATCGGCGGCCACGGCGAACCGACCACCGCCCAGACTGCAGTGATGCTGCCGTCCGGCGCCGGCTGCACGGGCCCACATCCGGTCGTGGTGGTCGCGCACGGCACGTCGTCGGACGCAAACGACGATCAGTCCAATCTGGCCGGCGACGTCGACGGCCAGATCGAATCGCTCGAGACCGCTGCAGTGTTCGCGGCACAAGGCTATATCGTGGTGATGCCCAACTATGCCGGCTACGCCGGTTCGTCGCTGCCGTATGCGCCGTTCCTGAACGCCAACCAGCAGGCTGCCGACATGATCGACGCGCTGCGTGCCGCGCGCCTGTCGTTTCCGGAGATCCTGCGCAACGCGGTGCACGGCAAGCTCTACGTGACCGGCTATTCGCAAGGCGGCTATGTGGCCATGGCGACGCTGCGCGAAATGCAGCGGCTGCCGCTCGAATTCCATCCCGCGGCCGTCGCGACCGGCAGCGGCCCGTATGCGCTGTCGCTGACCGTCGACAAGGAAATCGAAGGTGCGCCGAGCGCGCAGGCGCCGCTGTTGTTCGATCTGCTGGTCGATAGTTACCAGGCGTCGTACAGCAACGTCTTTACACAGCCGGGCGATGTATTTGCCGCGCAATACGCGGCGCGCGCGCCCGGCCTGCTGCCCGGCGCGGCGTCCGAGGCGACGCTGTTCGCCAATAACGTGTTGCCCGAAAACGCGCTGTTCCAGTCCGGCTCGCTGCCGCCGCCCGACCTGTCGAATCCGGACACCGCGGCCGTCAATCAGGCCGGCTTCGATCCGCAAAATTTCTTCCTGAGCACGAGCTTCCGTGCGGCACTCACGGCGGATATCGCAGCCAACCCGTGCAGCGACCGCAGCAGCGGGCAGCCGATCGCGAACTGCAAGCCGGCTAGCGGCCTTCGTCAGGATGCGCTGCGTAACACGCTGCTCGATTTCAAGCCGCGCGTGCCACTGCTGATGTGCGGTGCACACTCCGATGCCGTGGTGTATTTCCAGAACACCCAGGTTGCCACGCAATACTTCCAGCAACGTGGCGTGCATGCGTCGCAGCTGACTGTGGTCGACGTCGATCCAGGTACGGCCGCGCCCGCAGGACCGTTCGCCGCACTGCAAGGTGGCTTTGCCGCGGCGCGAGCGCAGGAAGCTGCTGCGCTCGCCGGCAAACCCGGTGCAGCGCTGCTGCTGGAGACGGACGTGCATGTGCTGGCGGCGCCGTTCTGTGCACTCGCGGCGCGCAGCTTTTTCGATGCGCAAGGTGCGCAGTGATGCGCGGATAGTGGTGGATAGTGGCGGATTTGCGGCGGCCTCGCCTGCGAGGCTGTGTAGCGTGTGCAGTGAAGGTAGTTGCGAGTGCAACCACCTTCATGCCGCGATAGTGCGACGAACGTCGTCTGCTTCCGAAGCATTCGGCGCGACCGCCGGCACCGGCAGCCATGCCTGTGCTGCGCCGTGCACCGCTGCCTCAGTCCGTCAGCTTCTCAGCACCAGCGGCGCGAACACATCCGCTGCGTTACCGCGCCGCTCCAGTTCCCATAGCACGCCCAACGCTTCGTCCGCGGACGAAGCACCGAGCACCGGCACCACGTTCTTCCTGAACTTGGCGGCGAAATCCACGCGCTGCATCGGCCGCGTCGCGGAGCCCGGAATGTCGTCGACCCGCTTGCTGAACACCTGCCCATCGTCGCGCGTCGCGGTGACGACAGTCGCGTAATACTTCGGATACAGCTTCGACATCTGCGGATCGTCGACCACCTTGATCTTCTTCATGAACGCGCGCAGCTTCGGGTCGTGCAGCGCTGCCAGGCTGTAGCTGGCCACCGTGATGTCGCCGTCGAACATCGCGCGCGCGGTCACATACGGCAAGCTGTGATCGGCCGTGCCGCTGGTCTCCGGCGCCCATTTCTCGGCGTCCATGCCGGCCGAAAACCAGCCTTCGTGCGAGGTTCTGATCTCGACCGCGGTGATCCGCTCCACCCCACCGGCCTGTTTCGCGACGTCGATGCCGGCTTCGATCGCGGTCTGCGTCAGCGCCTGCGCCGGATAGAACTTCACCGAACAATCGCGGATGCGAAACGGCCGGCCACGGCCACCGAACGCACCGGTATCCACCGTGAACGGACCGGACACCTGTTTGAAGAAACCCGCATCGCCTTCGAAGATCGGCGACGGTCCGGTCAGCCCTTCGCGCGCCAGCGCCGCGGAGAATACGCCATTGCGCGCGGCGTCCGCGTCGGCGAGCCCCTTCCAGTTCGAGATGGTCTGCACGCGCGTCTGGTTCAGCGCGAGGTGTCCGTTGATCGCGAGATTCACCGCCTGCGTGAGTTCCGCCTCGTCGAGTTTCATCAGTTTGCCGGCCGCGAGCGCGGCCGCCGGCAGGCTGAAATTCGGATGGTCCCAGCCATGCTGGCTGATCGACGCGGCATCCATCATCCGGCAATCGATCTCGTAGGCGAGCACGATCGCCAGTATCAGGTCGCGGCCGCTCGCGCCTTCCGCTTCGGCTTGCGCGAGGCACGCCGAGATGTTGTCGCTCGGATGGCCGATTTCCTTGCCGGCATACACGTCGTTCAGATCGTAGTAGCGCAACGCTGCGCCATTCGCGAAGGTGGCCATATCGGGCGCGGTGCGCAAGCGCGTGCCCAGTACCGTCGACGTGCCGTTGCCCGGCTTGCCGTTAGCCGCACCGCCTTCGGCCAGCGCGACCTTGCGCGCGATCTGCACGGGCTTCTCGTTCAATGCCGCGACGCCGCAGCCGAGCGCGTCGGCCAGATGGGTCTTGGCGAGTTCGATAGTGGCGTCGTCGAGATCGTCGTAGCTCAGCGATGCCGCGTACGCGGCGAGACGTTGCGCAAGTTCGGGCATGCCCGCGCTGCGTGCGGTTTGCGCTCCCGTTGCGGCATTCTGTGCGAACGCGGGTGCCAATCCGGGCCCGATAGCGGCGGCGCTCGCGGCGAGCGCGCCGAGCGATGCAATGAAATGACGGCGCTGCATTCTGGGTGAGTCTCCTGTATGCGGTTTTTTTCGGCAGATGCAGCCGGTAATTCGGAACTCAGATCAGCACCAGCAGCGCCACGCCGAACACGACACTGCCCAGCAAAAACGTCATCACGGTGAAGCC
The DNA here is from genome assembly GCF_054782355.1 of Paraburkholderia jirisanensis. Lineage (NCBI taxonomy): Bacteria > Pseudomonadati > Pseudomonadota > Betaproteobacteria > Burkholderiales > Burkholderiaceae > Paraburkholderia > Paraburkholderia jirisanensis. Next base: position 671,754 of record NZ_BAAGSQ010000025.1, read on the forward strand.
GAGTACGCGCTGCACGCCGATGCCCGCCATCGCGACCACCGGTGCGGCCCAGAACGGCTGCATCATGTTCGATACCTGTTCGCCCATCGCCACCGCCATCGTCGTGGCCGGCACCGACGCATGCAGCGCGAGCGCGGCCGGCACCACGAACGGCCCCTGCACGGCCCAGTGCCCGCCGCCGCTCGGCACCAGAAACGTGACGATCAGCGAGCACACGTAGCTCCAGAACGGCAACGTATGCGCATTCGAAATCGCGATGAAGAAATGCGACAGCACGTCGGGCAAGCCGGTCGCTTCCATGATGCCCATCACGCCGCCGTATAGCGGGTACTGCAGCATCATCGAGCCGGTCTGGCGCGCGGCATTTTTCACCGCATCCGCATACGCAAGCGGATAACCGTGCAGCACGATGCCTGCGCAAAACATCACGAAGATCACCGCGTTCACGCCGGAAAAGCCGGCCACGTGCTGCACGCGTGCGAGCACGATGAACGACAGGCCAGCCAGGCCGATAAAGCCGCTGCCGAGCGGCGAATACTCGAGCCACTTCGCCGGCGACAGCTTGCCAGTGGGACGCGCGCGCGCGGGCGGGTCCGGATTCTTGTCGAGGTCGAGCACGACCGCGTTTTCATCGTGCGGCTTGAGCAGCGCGAGCACGATCGGCACGCCGACCAGCATCACCACCACCGGGATCAGGTTGAATGGCCTGAAGATCAGCTCGTCGAACGACAGCACGCTGCCGGTCAGTTTCTCGACGACGTTCATCGCGCTGCCATGCGTCGATTGCGCGAGCGCGATCGAACTGGAGATGCCGCTGGCCCACACCACCCAGCCGGAAAAGCCGGCGGCGACGATCCACGCGAAGTCGACCCGCATCCGTTTGGCCACTTCGCGCGCCAGCAGTGCCGCGACCACCAGCCCAAGACCCCAGTTGAAAAACGATGCGAACGCCACCGACAGAAAGGTCAGCGTAGCCGCCTGTACCGGCGTGCGCGCGAGCGACACGATCGCGCGAAACAGCCGCTGCACCGGTGGCGCATGCGCAAACGCGTGCCCGGTGACGAGCACCAGCGTGATCTGGAACGCGAAGGTCAGAATATCGAAAAAGCCCTTGTACCAGCCGCTGACGATGTGCACGAACGAAGCGTGTGGTGCGAACAGCGCAGCCGCCGCAGCGACGATCACGGTGATCAGGATCGCCAGCACGAACGGGTCGGGGATGGTGCGTTCGAACAGCCGGATCGTCGCGTCGGTGAAGCGCGCCTGGCCAACCGGCGCATGCGTTGCGCTGGCGGGCTTCATCGTGTGCCTTGGGCGGCGTGTGCCGAGGTCGTCATGGCGGTTGTCTCCGTGTGTTTTATATTTGATGCTGCGATGTTGAGAGCGTCGGGCGAGCCTTCGTGAGCGTTGACGAGCCCCGAAGATTGCCGCGCATCAGAAACCGTAAAGCTCGGCCGGATTGTCGACCAGAATCCGCTCGCGCAATGCGCGGTCATGAGCCCAGTCGGACAGCACGTCGAGCAGCAACGCATCGTCGGCCTCGCCGCCTTCGGTCACGTGCGGCCAGTCGCTGCCCCATACCAGCCGCTGCGGCGCGCTGCGCACCCATGCCTGCGCGATCGGCGCCACATCTTCATAGCGGCCCTGTTCGCCAACCAGCGAGTCGAGATACGGGCCCGACAGCTTCAGCCACGCACGGCCGCGCTCGAGATGCCGCTGGATGATCGCGAAGGCCGGATGTGTGATGCCCGCCGGCAGCGGCAAGCGCCCGAGATGATCGAACACGATCCGCGATGGCAACCGGTCGAGCAGCGCCTCGTGCTCGACGATCTGCGCGGCGGTCCAGTGCAATTGCACGTGCCAGCCCAGCTCGTCGATGCGGCGCGACAGCGGCTCGACCATGCTGAAGTCGACCACCGCCTGCTCCGGCGTGTAGAGCGTGAAACGGATGCCGCGAATGCCGCCGTCGTGTAGCGCCTGCAATTCGCGATCGGTCACGTCGGGACGCAGCACGCCGACACCGCGCGTATGCTCGCGGCCCAGCTGCGCGATAGCATCGAGCGTGACGCTATTGTCGACGTCGTAAAGGCGTGGCGTGACGATCACCGTGCGGCGCGTGCCGATGCGCTGCTGGAAGCGTGCGCGGTAGTCGTCGGCGCTGGCATGCGCAACGAATTTGCCGGGCGCGCCGGCGCGCACGAAACGCGCGTCGTATACGTGCATATGCGAGTCGCAGGCAAACTCGCACGCAAGCGCGCGCACGGTTCGGGTTGCGGCCATTCATCGTCTCCATCCAGATCGTTCTGTCGTGCGTGCAAAGCCTCCAGCAGTGCCGCTGGTGCTTTGCCTTTACCTTTCGCCGACCACACCGTTGGCGCGTAACGCGGCGATTTCCTCGGCGCTAAAACCGTGGCTGCCCAGCACTTCGTCGGTATGCTGGCCGAAGATCGGCGCCGCAAACGGTTCGGGTCCTGGTGTGCGTCCAAAATGCAGCGAACGCCTGAGGCCGCGATAGCCGCCGACCGCAGGATGCTCGAAATGCGCGATCATGTCTTCCGCCGCAACTTGCGGATGGTCGAACATATCTTCGACTGCGCGCGCCGCCGAACACGGTACTTCGTCGCCAAACAGCGCTTCCCACTCGAGCGCGCTCTTCGCCTGCAGCGCGGCGTGCAGCTTCGGCACGATTTCGTCGACATGCTGCGCGCGCTTTCGGACCGAATCGAAGCGCTCGTTTGCGGCCAGTTCGTCGAGGCCGGTCTTGCGGCACAGAGCCTGCCAGAAATGCGGCGTGTTCGCAGAGATGTACAGGAAGCCGTCGCGTGTCGGATGCAAGCCGGTGATGCCGCCCGAACGCATATCGCGGCCCACTTCGCGCGGTTCGCCATCGGCCCAGATCATGCGGGCCGACTGCATCGTCAGCGCACTGCGCAATAGCGAAACGCCGACGTATTGGCCATTGCCGCTGCGCTCGCGCTCGAACAGCGCCGAGCTGACACCGCCGAGCAAAAGCGCCGCGGCGTAGTAGTCGACCACCGAGCCGTACAGGATCTCCGGCGGCCCATCGCGCTTGCCTTGCATCGCGCACATACCCGTCATGGTCTGCAGCACCTGGTCGTAGCCGGCCTTCTCTTTCAGCGGACCGTGTTCGCCGTAGCCGGTCACCGCGCAATAGACCAGCCGCGGATTCAGTTCGCGCAGTTGCGCATAGCCGATGCCTAAACGTTCCGGCACGCCTGGCCGGAAGTTGTGCACCAGCACGTCCGCGCGCGCGGCCAGACGCAGCAGCACCGCGAGCCCTTCGGCTTGCTTCAGGTCGAGCGCAACGCCGAGCTTGCTGCGGTTTACACCGAGAAATGCACGGCTTTCGCTGTCGAGCGTCGACGGATATTTGCGCAGGTTGTCGCCGGTAGGCGGCTCGATCTTGATCACTTCGGCGCCCTGGTCAGCGAGCAGGCTGCAACCGTAAGGCCCTGCAATATAGGCGCTTAGATCGAGCACGCGGATGCCGGACAGCGGGCCGCGCACGGCTGCGTGGTGGTCGTCAGCAGCTGCGGGCCGGCGCGATGCAGACGTCATGGTTGCGTCTCCTGTTGCGCTTGCGCGAGCAGCACGCGCGCGCGCGCAACGAACGGCGCATCGATCATCTTGCCGTCCACCACATAAGCACCGAGCCCTTGCGCATCCGCTTCGCTTGCGGCTGCAACGACCCGTTGCGCATGCGCGAGTTCCGCTTCGCTCGGGCGAAACACCGCATTGGCCAGCGCGACCTGGCGTGGGTGAATGCAGCTCTTGCCGATAAAGCCGAGGTTGCGTGCGAGGTGTGCTTCGCGGCGAAAACCCTCTTCATCTGCGATATCGGCGAAGGCGGCATCGTAAGCGAACACGCCCGCTTCGGCGGCGGCAAGCGACAGCGCGAACATCGCCTGCTGCACAGCCACGGTTTCGCGCCGCACGATGCCGTGTGGCTCAAACAGGTCCGCGAGACCCAGTTGCAGGCCGCGCACACGCTCGTGCGCGCTCGCCAGTTCGTAAGCACGGCGCAAGGCGCCCGGGGTTTCGATGTTGAGCAGCAGGCCGATCGGCTCGCTAACGCCATTCGCTCGCTCCGCGTCGCACAGCGCTTGCGCAACCGCGCGCACTGCGTCCGCGTTGTCCGGCTTCGGCAGATTGATCAGCGCAACGCCGCGTCGCGCAACCGCGGCGAGGTCCGCCTCGAAATACGGCGAGCCATACGCGTTGACCCGCACGATGATCGTCTTGCCCGGCGGCCAGACATGATGCGTAGTCAATAGATTGCGCAGCGCAGCACGCGCTTCGTCCTTGCGGGCGGGCGCAACCGCATCTTCCAGATCGAAAGAAATCGCATCGGCCGCGCTCGCGAGCGCCTTGTCGAACAGCTCCGGCCGCGAGGCCGGCACAAACAGTTTGCTTTTCATGAAGCGAGTCTAGACACGCGGATACCGAAGATAAAGCGGTAGAATCTGCGTTCATAATTAAGCAAAAGTATCTTTATGGAGACCAGCTTTCTGCATAGCTTTCTGCTAGTTGTCGATACCGGCTCGATGGCGGAGGCCGCGCGGCGGCTCGATGTGTCGCCCGCGGCTATCGCGCAGCAGATTCGCGCACTCGAACGCGAACTGGGTGCAACGCTGCTGGCGCGCTCGGGGCGTACGGTCGCGCCGACCGCTGCCGGCATGCGCATCGTCACGCGCTCGCGCGGCCTGCTGCGCGACCTCGCCGATCTGCGCACCCTCGTCAACGATCAGTACGCAACAGGAGAGCTGCGCCTCGGCACCATCAACACGGCGCTGCATAGTTTGCTGCCGGAGATCCTCGCGCGCTTCGTGAATACGCATCCGCAAGTGAAGATGTTCATCCAGTCGGGCACGTCGATGGAGCTGTACGACGCGTTGAAAAATGGCGATATCGATGCGGCCGTATGCACTCATCCCAGCTTTGCGGTGCCGAAAAATTTCGTGTGGACGCTGTTGCGCGAAGAACCGCTGGTCGTGCTTGCGCCGCAGCGGCTCGGCAAACGCGGCGCGCACGAACTGCTGCGCAGTGAACCGTTGATCCGCTATGACCGCTCGCTCGCGGGCGGCAAAGAGGCCGACCGTTACCTGCGCCGCGAAGGCATCGTCGCGCACGAGCGCTTCGAACTGAGCTCGCTCGCAGCGATTGCGATGATGGTCGATCGTGGGCTCGGCGTGTCGCTGGCGCCAGATATCGCGTCGCCGATCACACGCGGGCTGCGCATCGCGCGCGTGCCGTTGCCGATGCCTTCGGAGCCGCGCCGCTTCGGCGTGCTGTGGCCGCGCGGCGCAGTGCGCGCGACGCTGGTGCAGGCGCTGGTTGGTTGCGCGCGCAACGTGGTGGAAGGCGACAGGAAACCGGGCGGCAAACGGGCCCGCGTGACGGACTGAAAAGGACTGAAGGACTGAAGAACCGAAGCCTCAGCGGCTTGCTCGCCTCGCTAGCAGACAAAGCCCATCGTCTTGACCGCCTCGGCCAGATAGTCGACGAACGAAGCGATACGCGCGGAGATCGCCGTGTTGCGATAGTAGACCGCATTGATCGGCTGGCGAACCTCCTGTGTCTGCCTGACGAACAACTGCACGAGCCGGCCTTCGCGGCGGTCGCGTTCGGTCATGAAATCCGACAGGCAGACGATGCCCGCGCCCTCCAGCGCGAGCTGCCGCAGCGTCTCGCCACTCGACGACACGATCGCCGGCTCGATCCGGTACAACTCGCGGTCCGCGCCTGCTATCGGCCACAGGTTCAGCGACTCGGGCTGCGTGAAGCCCAGCAACGCGTGCGACGCGAGTTCTTCCACGCGCTTCGGATGACCGTGGCCTTGCAGATACGCCGGCGCCGCCAGCACACGGATGCGGCTCGTGGCAATCGCGCGGCTATGCAAAGTCGAATCCTTCAGCTTGCCGATACGGATCGCAACGTCAGTGCGCCGCTCGAGCAGATCGACGATGCCTTCGTTGCTGTGCAATTCCAGTTCGACGTGCGGGTAACGCTGCCGGTAGCCGGCCACGAGCGGCGCGATCACGTGCAGCATGAATGGCGTTGCGGCATCGACGCGCAGTTTGCCGGAAGGACGCTCGCGCCGCGCAGCGAGCTGTTCCTCGGCGTTTTCGACTGCCGCGATGATTTCTCGCGCGTATTGCAGGAACGCCTTGCCCTCTTCGGTCAGCGACAGGCGCCGGGTGGTCCGTCGCAGCAAGGTGGTTTGCAGTTTTTCTTCGAGCCGCCCCAATGTGCGGCTTGCGCCCGACACAGTCTGGCCGAGTTGTTCGGCGGCCGCCGTGATCGAACCGGTATCGACCACGGTGGCGAAGGTCTGCAGTTCATCGAGCGTAACTTTCATGCGTGACTTCAATATTTGAATTCAAATCAAAAGTCACTTGTTTATAAACCAGCTTCCGCGCAAAAGTAAAGGCGCTCCGAAATCGTCTGCAACCACGCAGTGCGATCGCAACGATCGCCTGCGCGGCCAGGCGTCTATGCAGCCGTTTCCCGTTACTTCGGCTGCGCGACGTAACGTAGATACGGCTTCAACGTCTTGAAGCCTTGCGGATATTTCCTGTTCGCATCGTCATTCGAAACCGAGGTTGGAATGATCACGTCGTCGCCCGGTTTCCAGTTCACCGGCGTGGCCACTGCATGCTTTGCATTGAGCTGCAGCGAATCGAGCAACCGCAGCACTTCGTCGAAATTGCGGCCCGCGCTCATCGGGTAGACGAGCATTGCTTTCACCTTCTTGTCCGGGCCGATCAGGAACACCGAGCGCACCGTCGCGTTGTCGACCGCGGTGCGCGTGCCGCCGCTCGCATGTGGATGGATCATGTCGTACAGCTTCGCGACCGTGAGATCTGCGTCGCCGATCATCGGGTAAGTGACGGCGTGCCCTTGCGTCTCCTCGATGTCCTTCATCCACTTGTGATGGTCGCTGACCGGATCGATGCTCAAACCGATGATCTTCGTGTTGCGCTTGTCGAATTCCGGCTTCAGGCCCGCCATGTAGCCAAGTTCGGTGGTGCAGACCGGTGTGAAATCCTTCGGATGCGAAAACAGGATCGCCCACTTGTCGCCGATCCACTCGTGGAAACTGATCTTTCCTTCGGTGGTATCTGCGGTGAAATCGGGCGCTTCTTCTCCTAGACGAATCGTCATTCTGGGCCTCCGTGAGTGCTATTTCTGTGGGTATGCCACTGTCTGGTTCGCATCGCGAACCAAGTGAATTGTAGTCACCAGGAAAGCCCGGTTTAAGAGTTTCGTCGCGTCGTTCCGGAAAAATTCTTGCGCGCGCGGCGCCTGCGCCGGCGCGCTTGCATCGGAAGCCGATTTTTTCAGTGATCAGATCAGATGAAAGCGACCGTCCGCGCGGTGCAGCCCGCTGCAGCACCGTGCACTCAGTCGTGATCGGTCGACATCGCCAGTGCGCGCCACGTATCGAGTTCCTGCTCGACGAAGCGGTTCTTCTCGCCGATCTTCGTCACCGTATCGCTGCCTAGCGGCAGGCGCACCGGCGGCGTGGCGCTGTCCGCCAGTTTCAGGATCGCCGCGGCCAGCTTGAGCGGATCGCCCGGTTGCGCGTGATTCGCGTCCGCGGCGAAATCGCGCATCGCGCCGACCGTCTGCGCGTAATCGGCAATGCGCGCGTGTGTCGACACCAGCGAGTTGTCGTTCAGGAAATCGGTGCGGAAAAAGCCGGGTTCGACGGTGGTCACGTGCACGCCGAGCGGCGCCAGTTCGATCGCCAGCGCTTCGCCAAGACCCTCTACAGCAAACTTTGTGGCGCCATATACCCCCCAGCCCGCATACGCCGCGTAGCCGCCGACCGATGACATGTTGATCACATGGCCGCTGCGTTGCTTGCGCATCTGCGGCAACACCGCGCGCGTCACCGTCAGCAGGCCGAACACGTTGGTGTTGAATACCGCCTTGACTTCGCTATCGCTCGATTCTTCGACCGCGCCGAGCAGGCCATAGCCGGCATTGTTGACTAGCACGTCGATACGCGAGAAACGCGCGAGCGCCTGCTCGACGGCTTGCGCTGCATCGGCTTCGCTGGTCACGTCGAGCTTCACGGCAAGCAGATTCGGCTGCTCGCCGAGGCTATCGATAACTGCCTGAGGATTGCGTGCGGCGGCCACTACGCGGTCGCCGCGCTCGAGCGCCGCACGTGCGATCAGTGTGCCGAAACCACGCGATGCACCCGTGATAAACCAGACTTTGCCTGCTTGCGCTTGTGACATGATTCGCTCCTTGCTCGTGAGTTGCTGCGTCGCGTCACCTTGCGTTGGTGGATGGCGCGGCGCAGTGCATGACACGAATCTTAGGAGCCCACGGATCAGCAAACTAGAGCGATCCGGATTGACTGACTTTCAACCGGTGGTTGCAAATTGCCGGCATGCAGGGCCGCGGGAGAAGCGGCCACCGACGAAGCAGCCGCAGCGAGCGCCGCGGCCCCATCGGACTTACTTGAAGCCCACCACCTCGTGCGGCACGTACGGCGCCTCGAGCGCCGCGATTTCTTCGTGCGTCAGCTTCAGCGACAGCGCCGCCACCGCATCGGTCAGATGATGCGGCTTCGATGCGCCGATAATCGGCGCCGTCACGCCCGGCTTCTGCGCGACCCACGCGAGCGCGACCTGCGCACGCGGCACGCCGCGCGCCTTGGCCACCGTAGCGACCGCCTCGACCACCGCGCGATCTGCATCGCCGATGTTCTTGTACAGGCCGCTGCCGAACGCGTCGGATTGGGTGCGTTCGGTCGTCTCGTCCCAATCACGCGTCAGGCGGCCGCGCGCCAGCGGGCTCCACGGAATCACCGCGATCTGCTGGTCGGCGCACAGCGGCAGCATTTCGCGCTCTTCCTCGCGATGCAGCAGATTCAGGTGATTCTGCATGCTGATAAATTCAGTCCAGCCGTTTTGCCGCGCGAGATACAGCGCCTTGCTGAATTGCCACGCATACATCGACGAGGCGCCGATATAACGCGCCTTGCCCGCCTTCACGACGTCGTGCAGCGCCTCGAGCGTTTCTTCGATCGGCGTGCCGTGATCCCAGCGGTGAATCTGGTACAGGTCGACATAGTCGGTGCCGAGCCGGCGCAGGCTGTTGTCGATTTCGGCGAAGATCGCCTTGCGCGACAGGCCCGCACCGTTAGGGCCGGGGCGCATCCTGTTGTAGACCTTGGTGGCGAGCACGACGTCGTCGCGTTTGGTGAAGTCGCGCAGCGCGCGGCCGACGATTTCCTCGGACGTGCCGTCCGAATAGGTGTTCGCGGTGTCAAAAAAGTTGATACCCAGTTCGAGCGCCTGACGGATCAGCGGGCGGCTTGCTTCTTCGTCGAGGGTCCACGGGTGCGTCCCGCGGTCGGGTGCGCCGTACGTCATGCAGCCGAGCGTGAGGCGAGAGACTTCAAGCCCGGTCGAGCCGAATTTTACGTATTCCATCTGTCGATGCTCCTCGCATGTGAATGCTGCGCGCGCTGACCAGAGGCGCGGGGGCGCCAGTGCTGGCGCGCAGCGCGTTAGCGTAGCGCAGTGAAATGCGTTGGGCGTTTAGTTTTGCTTCAAAGCCTGGTTCGCCATGCTGTGCGCCACAGGCGCGACAGGTGCCGGGCCGGAGTTCGAAGCCCGGCGCTCACCAGCAGAATGCGGGGGATGGGTGTCGCGGCACGCCGCGCGCTCACGCATGAGCCGCGCGGCGCGCGTCATGCATTATTTCGCGCCTTGCCGTTTGTGAACCGGCTCTTCGCTGTAGAACTCGTGCTGCTCGCTCTCGTTCAAGCCATTGAGAATGCTGAGCGTTTTTTCGTTGATCAGGTTTTCCACGGTGTTCGTGATCGTATTGCCGTAATGGCTGGCAAGACGCTCGAGATTCCGCTTGGTCGAAATCCGCACAAAAATGGACAGGCGTTCGCTTCCTCCGCCCGGCCCCAGATGGCGCTGCCGGTACCGTCGCTGCTTTTCGGAGTTTGATAATCCCATTGCGTCTTTTTCCACGGTCATTCCATTTGAACCTGTTGCCGTTTGTCCCGACATCGCTTGAATGGATAACGGCGCAATCCAATCGCCATTTAGGGCAAGGTCGAAGTTATGCGGTAACCGTGGCAGCGAGAGATGCGCCGATTGTGCCGGCCAACCCACTGGTTTCCTTTTGCGACAAGGGTTTACGTCGTATGCGCGCTGCGTCGGGAATTTCGCATGACGAGCCGTTGCTTCGCATCGGACGGGTTCGTGCGGCGCTGCGCGGTCGCGGCACGCCGCCTCAATGGGACTGGAACGCGTGCATGAAACGCGGTGGCTCGCTGCTTTTTGTGTTGCGTACCTGCTCGAGGAACGCCGGCAGGCGCGCCGCACCGATCGCCTTGCCCAGATAGAAGCCCTGCGCGAGGTCGATGTGCGCGCGGCCGACGGCCTGATACTGGCTGGCGCCCTCGACGCCATCGACCACTACCGCCATCGCGAGGCGCTTGCCGGCGCTCGCCAGCGTCCGCAGCTGCCGCGCGCGCTCGTCTTCTTCGAGGCTCATCACCTCGCGGTCGGCTTTCAGGAATTCAATGCCGGCGCCGGCCAGCGCGTCGAGCGCCGGCGACACGCCATGCACATGCGATACGCCGACGCGAATCTGCGCCGCGCGCAGCTGCGCGATTTCGGCCAGACGCCCGGCCACGTCGTCGAGCGGAAACTGCAGCACCAGTTTGCAGACCGGCGTCAGCTGCTTTGCCATCCTGATCAACCGGTCCAGCGAGGCCTGCGATTCGAGCAGCGAACCCGGTACGTCGACGATCACGTACATCGAAGCGCTGTCGTCCAGGTCCGCCAGTTCCTTTGCAGCCGCGTCGAACTTGAAGCCCAGAATGCCGTCGCCCACCACGGTGCGTTCGAGCTGCTCCATGTACCATTCGGCGCCGCGAATGCCATGCACCGTGTTGCGCCAGCGCAGCATCACTTCGAGCCCGACGCATTGACGCGTGCGCGTGTAGAACACCGGCTGGTATTCGAGGTGGAATTCGTCGCGCCGCAAACCGCGGCGTGCGGCGCGCTCGAGTGTGGCGCGCGGACTGTACCAGCGTGCACGCACGAACAGGCCGCCGGCCAGCGCGAGCGCCAGCAATACGGCGGCGCCCAGCAGCAGGCCGCCGATGCGCAATAGTGCCGCAGTGTGGGATGCCGGGTCTGCCTGATCGTCGGTGGCGGCTTCGGTATGCGGGTGTTCGGTGAGGTCCGGCGAGGGCTGCTTCGCCTCTTGCAGCACCTGCGCGTGGCGCGCCGCTGCGGCGGCCGATGCCGCGGCCGCCGTGGCACGAGCCTTTGCCGCTGCATGTTCACGGCTTGCCAGCGGCCTCCCCGGCGGCGTATCGGCCGCCGCGTCGGGCTGATCCGGTGTAAACCGGCAGCTCGACGCCGCGCTGGTATCGACCACCTGGGCCATACCGCTGCCATCGAGCGGTGCGGGCACGCGCAGCACCGCTGGCGCCGCACAATCGCTGCCGGAAAACGCAACGTCTGCCGGCGCGGCTCGAGCGGGCAGGCAAAACGCCACCGCGCACAACACCCCGATGTATCCCGATCGCATGGTCGTATAAGTAGTTATGCCGCACCGTCGATGCATTCTGTGCGGAAAAGGTCCGGCGAAGCGTGCAGGCTAGCATCGAGACAGCAAGCGCATGCGGCCGCGGCGCAGCCGTCGCGCAAACGTGTGCCTCGACATGCAGCACGCCGCATACGGACTACGCAAAACGAAGACCTTTGAGGCCTCGAATTATAAGGACGCTGTCTGGAATGAATTCGACGCCAGTTATCCGGTAACTGGTGAACGGACGCTTGCGGCGCTTTTGCCGCTCTGGCGGCTGCAACGAACCGGATGATGGGATGCTGCGATGACACCATGATGGCGAAGGCGCCGCAGTGCACCGGGACCGCGCCGCACACGCATGTTGCCGGATACGCCTTGCGCATTATAAGAGTTCTGCGCGGCAAACTGTCGCGCGGCGCGCGCGCGTGCCCGCATCATGAGCTACTACGTGTCGCGCGTTACGTATCGCTCCACATACGCAACAGGTTGTGATAGCAACCAACCAGCGTGCGGCGTGCTGCCTCATCGCCGTTGCTTGCGTTCAGACGCTGGATCGAATTGTCCATGTCGAACAGCAGCGCGCGCTGGGTGTCGTCGCGCACCAGGCTCTGCGCCCAGAAAAAGCTCGATACGCGCGCGCCGCGCGTCACCGGACGCACCTGGTGCAGGCTGGTACCCGGATAGACGATCGCGTGCCCGGCGGGCAGCTTCACCTCCTGCACGCCGTACGTATCTTCGATCAGCAGTTCGCCGCCGTCGTATTCGTCGGGCGGCGTCAGAAACAGCGTGATCGACACGTCGGTGCGCACCCGCACACCGCTGCCGGGCACCAGCCGGATCGCCCCGTCGACATGGCTGCCGAAATGCATGCCGCCTTCATAGCGGTTGAATAGCGGCGGATACACCTTGTTGGGCAGCACCGAACTGATAAACAGCTGATTGCGCTCGAGCGTCGCAATGATCCGGTCGCCCAGTTCGAGCGCGACCGGCGAGCCTTCGGCAATCTGCTGGTTATGTTTGACAGGCGCGCCCTGATAGCCCGCCGTGGCGCGGCCGTGCACCCATGAAGCGGCGGCCGTTTCGAGCTGCGCGCGCATCGCGGCGGCATCGGCGGGGCTGAATACGTCCGGGATCGTGACAATCATCGTTCAACGCTTCCTGCGTGGCCGCGCGCTTTCATTCGTCACATGAAGAAAGCGCGCGGCATTCGTGGGTTCGCCGTACGGCGCTCAATAGAAGCGATAGTTTAGCGTCGCGAGGAAAGTGCGGCCCAGACCCGGCACCGCGCGTCCGCCGTCCGACTGGATGATCTGATCGTAGTATTGCTTGTTGGTCAGATTGATCACGTTGAACTGGATGTCGTAGTGCTTCTGGTGAAACGCGGCCATCACGTCCCAGCGCGTGTAGCCCGGCACTTCGACCAGGTTGTTGTTCGCCGCATAGCGCGGGCCCGTGTAGATCGGACCACCACCCACTTCCCACTGCGGCGTGATCGCATAGGTGGACCACAGCGTCAGCATGTTGCGCGGTGTGTTCGCCGGCGTCTTGCCGGCCGTGCCGTCGTTCGCCGAGACGATTTCGCCATCCATGTACGTGTAGCCGCCGAACACCTGCCACTTGTTCGTGATGTGGCCGGCCGCGCCAAGCTGGTAGCCGCGCACGCGGATGTTGCCGGACAGCGTGTAGGTGCCGTCGACGTTCTGCGTACGCGCGTTGGTCTTCTCGATGTTGAACAGCGACTGCGTGATCGACAGACCGCCGCCCAGCAGATCCCACTTGCCGCCCACTTCATACGACTTGTTGTGTTCCGGCGGCAGGTTCTGCTGACCGCTCGTCAGCGTCAGCGCTTCCAGCGACGGGTCGAACGACGTGCCGTACGACACGTAGTACGACTGCCAGTCGGTCGGCTGATAGATGATGCCGCCGCGCACGCTGGTGAAGTAGTTGGTTTGCGTCGCATAACCCGGCGCATTGATGCTGTTGTTGATGGACGCTTCGTAGCGGTCCCAGCGCACGCCGCCTACCGCTTTCCAGTGCTCGCCGATCGAGATCGTATCGTTCGCGTAGATGCCGAGGCCGTTCGCGCTCGATTGCGCGAGGTTGGTCGCGACGATCTGCGTGTTCGCGGGCACCGGCACGTACGACGGATTGAGCAGCGGCACAATCGCGATCGTGTTCGACGGCAAGCCCGGCGTGGTGGCCGTGTAGGTCTGGTTGGTGTAGGTTTCGTGGCTCAGGTCGACGCCGGTCAGCACATCGTGCTTCAGGAAGCCGGTGTTGAATTTGGTCTGCAGCTCGGTCGTGTTGTACAACGAGTGGTCGTTGATCACACGGTCCTTGCCCTGCATCTTCACGAACAGCTGCGACGGATCAAGCGACGTGAAGTTGCCGTTGGTCAACGCCGTCGACGTGCCGAGCGGACCAGTCAGCACCGCAGCCGGGTTCGACGCGCGCACGTCGGTGCTGTAGTGGCTGTACTGCGTCTGGTTGCTCAGCGTGACGTTTTCGTTGAAACGATGCTTGATGCGCGCCGAGAAGGTCTGCACATCCTGGATCGTGCGGTCGTCGGTGAAGCCGTAGAACGTCGACTTGCCCACCACCGATGCCGGATGGCCGTTCAGCGACGGCACGCCATAGTCCGGCTGATCGCGGTTGTGCTGGATCAGCGCCGACAGCGTGATTTCAGTCGGCGTGCCGATGCCGAACTTCACTTCCGGCGCGACGCCGTAGTCCTTGCTCTTCATCACGTCGCGCGACGAGCCCTGGTCCTGGCCGAACGCGTTGATACGGAATGCCGAGGTGTCCGTGATCGGCGTGTCCAGGTCGACCGTCGTGCGGTAGCGGTCATGCGTGCCGGCCTGCACCGAGACATCGGCGCGCGGCTTCAGCGTCGGCTGCTTGCTGACCTGGTTGATCACGCCGCCGGTCGAGCCGCGGCCGAAATACAGCGACGACGGGCCGTATAGCACGTCGATCGAATCGAGGTTGAAGGTGTCGCGATAGTACTGGCCGCGGTCGCGAAAGCCGTCCAGGTAAATGTCCGTACGTGCCGAAAAGCCGCGCAGGTTGATGTTATTGCCGATCGAGCCGCCTTCAGCCGCGGCGATCGTGATGCCGGGCACGTTGCGTAGCGCGTCGGTGAACGACGAAGCGGCCTGCGATTGCAGCACCGCCTTGGGCACCACCACCGCCGCTTGCGGAATATCGCGCAGCTGGGCCGGGACCTTGGCGCCGACGCTCGACACGTCCGGCTGGAAATCGTTGCTGTTGTCGACCTGCCCGGTCACTTTCATCGCAGGCAGCGTGCCTTCCGCGGTGGTGGTCGGCGTGGCGGCGGCAGCGCCGCTGGCGGGAGAAGTAACTTGCGCTGCGGCGGGTGCGGCAGGTGCCGCGGTTTGCGCATATAAAGGCGAGGCGAAAAAGGCCACCGCCGCCGCTGCGAGTGGCGTCGTCTTAAACATACTGGTTCCCTGTCGTTGTGTTACATGATTTTTATTGGCCGGCCGACGTGCAACGCCGTTACCGGACGCGCAGCCTTGCTGCGCGTGGGACCACTTCGCTAGAGCCGCGCCGACTGCCGGCTTTGTTGTTATATCGCGTTACAATTAAATGAGAATCGCTATCATTCCATGATTGGCGATCGATTGCAATCGCATCTTTGTGACCATGTCTGGAAAAAACATCGTCGGCAATTTGAAAGAAATTACCGATTGAGCGCGATTTCACGTCATCCAAAACGAAACGGGCGGCACTTTTCGTGCCGCCCGCGCGGTTGATCTGCTGATTGTTCTGGCCTCAAAGCGTCGGCTTTAAAGCCTCGACTTTGAAGCGCCGGCTTTAAAGCGCCTTACCGCACCCGTCCTTCTTTCCACGCCGAAAGCAACTGCTCGTACTTGACGGTCTCGCCTTTCGGCTTCTCGTTAGCGAGCTTCTTCCACGGCGCGTGCTGATCGGACAGCCACTTCGACGGATCGCTTTCCGGATTCAGCTCAGGCGCGCATGACTTCATCCCTGCGCGCTGCAAACGCGCCAGCACCTGGTCCATTTCCTTCGCGAGATTGTCCATCGCAGCCTGCGGCGTCTTCTCGCCGGCCACGGCCGTGCCGACGTTCTTCCACCACAGTTGCGCCATCTTCGGATAGTCAGGCACGTTGTTGCCGGTCGGCGTCCATGCGACGCGCGCCGGGCTGCGATAGAACTCGATCAGGCCGCCGTATTTATCCGCGTTCTTCGTGAAGTAATCGCTATGGATGTCCGAATCGCGAATAAACGTGAGCCCGACGATCGACTTCTTCAGCGATACCGACTTCGACGTGACGAACTGCGCATACAGCCATGCGGCTGCGCGCTGGTTCGGCGGCGTCGACTTGAAGAAGGTCCACGAACCGACGTCCTGGTAGCCGTTCTGCATGCCGTCCTTCCAGTACGCGCCATGCGGCGACGGCGCCATGCGCCACTTCGGCGTGCCGTCCGGATTCGTCACGTTGCCGGGCTTGAGCATCGATGCAGTGAAGGCCGTGTACCAGAACACCTGTTGCGCGATGCGGCCTTGAGCCGGCACTGGGCCGGCTTCGCTGAACGTCATGCCCGACGCTTCCGGCGGCGCGTATTTCTTCAGCCAGTCGATGTACTTGGTGGTCGCGTAGACCGCGGCCGGGCTATTCGTGCCGCCGCCGCGCGACACCGATGCGCCGACCGGATGGCAGCCGTCGGGCGTCACGCGAATGCCCCATTCGTCGACTGGCATGCCGTTCGGAATGCCCTTGTCCGCTTCGCCCGCCATCGACAGCCATGCATCCGTGAAGC
Organism: Paraburkholderia jirisanensis; assembly: GCF_054782355.1. Taxonomy (NCBI): domain Bacteria; kingdom Pseudomonadati; phylum Pseudomonadota; class Betaproteobacteria; order Burkholderiales; family Burkholderiaceae; genus Paraburkholderia; species Paraburkholderia jirisanensis. The sequence continues at coordinate 688,161 of NZ_BAAGSQ010000025.1, forward strand.
GCCAGCCGAGCGACGGGTCTTTCTTGCCGTAGTCCATATGCCCATAGACTTTCTCGCCATCGACGGTCTTCACGTCGTTGGTGAAGAATTCGGCGATGTCCTCGTACGCGGACCAGTTGACCGGCACGCCGAGGTCATAACCGTATTTGGCCTTGAACTTGTCCTGCAGGTCCTTGCGCCCGAACCAGTCGGCACGGAACCAGTACAGGTTGGCAAACTGCTGGTCGGGCAGCTGATAAAGTTTTTTATCCGGTGCGGTGGTAAAGCTCGTGCCGATGAAATCCTTGATGTCGAGCCCAGGGTTCGTGTATTGCTTGCCCTCGCCCGCCATATAGTCGGACAGCGGGACGATCACGCCATAGCGATAGTGCGTGCCGATCAGGTCCGAATCGGAAATCCAGCCGTCGTAGATGCTTTGGCCCGACTGCATCGACGTCTGCAGCTTCTCGACTACGTCCCCCTCCTGGATGATGTCGTGCTTGACCGGAATGCCGGTGATTTCCGTGAACGCCTTGGCGAGCGTCTTCGACTCGTAGATATGCGTGTCGATCGTTTCGGATACCACATGGACTTCCTTCACGCCTTGCGACTTGAGCTTGGCAGCGGTGTCGATGAACCATTTCATCTCGTCCATCTGCTGCTGCTTGGTCAGCGTGCTGGGCTGAAACTCGCTGTCGACCCACTTCTGCGCTTCGGCCGTGCCCGCCTGCGCGGCATGGCTCGCCAGGCCGCCTGCAACGGCGCCTGCCACCGCGAGCGCGACGATCCGTCTGCTGTGTTGCATGGTCTTCTCCTGTGTCTCCACACCCCTTGGCATTCCGCCGGCGGCCGCACGGGGCATCAACGGGACCGGTCTTCGAAGCGGACTAACCCTGCTATCCCTTCCACATCACGATCAGCAACACCACGACCGATAGCGCAAAGCCCGGCCACGAACTGGCGCCTTCGCTGGTCACCGCCACCCAGCCGAGATTCACGTAGGCCGCTGCCAGCAAGCCGATAAACAGGCGGTCGCCGCGCGTGGTTGCGATCGGCAGAAAGCCTTTGCGCTCGGAGGTAGGCACACGCAACTCCCACACCGTCATGCCCGCCAGCATCACCACCACGCAGATGAAGAAAGTGGCGACTTCCGGTGTCCAGTACATCCATGTGAGCATCACACTCTCCCCATTGCGAAGCCCTTCGCGATGTAGTTGCGCACGAAGTAGATGACCAGCGCGCCCGGCACGATGGTCAGCACGCCCGCGGCCGACAGCACGCCCCAATCCATCCCGGCGGCCGACACCGTGCGCGTCATCACCGCTGCGATCGGCTTCGCGTTGACGGTGGTCAGCGTGCGCGCCAGCAGCAGTTCGACCCAGCTGAACATAAAGCAGAAAAACGCCGTGACACCGACGCCCGATTTGATCAGCGGCAGGAAGATCTTCACGAAGAAGGCCGGAAACGAATAACCGTCGATATAAGCGGTTTCGTCGATTTCACGCGATACGCCGGACATGAAGCCTTCGAGAATCCACACCGCGAGCGGCACGTTGAACAGCATGTGCGCAAGCGCGACCGCGATATACGTGTCCTGCAGGCCGAGGCTCGAATACAGCTGGAAAAACGGCAGCAGAAACACCGCGGGCGGCGTCATCCGGTTGGTCAGCAGCCAGAAGAACATGTGCTTGTCGCCGAGAAAGCGATAGCGCGAAAACGCGTACGCGGCCGGCAGCGCGACCAGCACCGACATCACCGTGTTCATCAGCACGTAGATGATCGAGTTGATATAGCCCCAGTACCACGACGGATCGACAAAGATCACCTTGTAGTTTTCGAAGGTGATGTGCTGCGGGATCGTCGAGAACGCCGACATCGTTTCTTCGTTGGTGCGCAGCGAGATCGACAGCATCCAGTACAGCGGAATCAGCGCGAACAGCATGTAGACGATCAGTACCAGCGCGCGTATCCAGCGTCTTTTTTGCGCTTCCTTACGCATGATCGTCCCCTTGCGCGGCTGGCCCGCCCTTGCCGACGCGGCTCATCCAGTTGTACAGAATGAAGCACAGCAGCAGGATGATCAGGAAGTAGATCAGCGAAAACGCCGCCGCCGGGCCAAGGTCGAACTGGCCTACCGCCTTCTGCGTCAGGTACTGGCTCAGGAACGTGGTCGAATCGCCGGGGCCGCCGCCGGTCAGCACGAACGGCTCGGTATAGATCATGAAACTGTCCATAAAGCGCAGCAGCACCGCGATCATCAGCACGCCGCGCATCTTCGGCAGTTCGATGTAGCGAAACACCGCAAAGCGGCTCGCGCCGTCGATTTCCGCGGCCTGATAGAACGCATCGGGAATCGCGCGCAAACCGGCGTAGCACAGCAATGCGACCAGCGGCGTCCAGTGCCAGATGTCCATCACCAGCACCGTGAGCCACGCGGCGGTCGGGCTGGCCGTGTAGTTGTAGTCGAAGCCGATGTGATTGAGCCAATAGCCGAGCAAGCCGATGTCGGGCCGCCCGAAAATCTGCCAGATCGTGCCGACCACGTTCCATGGAATCAGCAGCGGCATCGCCAGAATCACCAGCGAGGCCGATGCGCGCCACCCCGACGCAGGCATCGCCAGCGCAAGCGCGACGCCTAACGGAATCTCGAACAGCAGCACACACACCGAAAAGATGATCTGCCTGCCGAGCGCGCCGCGCAGATCGGGGTCCGTCATCGTGTTGCGGAACCACTCGGTGCCGACGAACACGTGCTGCGTCGGGCTGATGATGTCCTGCACCGAATAGTTGACCACCGTCATCAGCGGCAGGATCGCCGAAAACGCGACGCAGATAAACACCGGCACGACCAGCAGCCAGGCCTTCTGGTTGATCGGCTTGTTCATCGGGCGGCCCTCTCGGCGAGGTGAATCGGAATGCGTTCGTCGCTGCTGAAGAACACCGTTTCGGGCGCCACGACTTTCAGCCACAGCGCGCCGTCGGGTACCCGCAGATGCGGTTCGATTTTCGCGTTGAACAGCTGGCCGTCGCATTGCGCGGCAACCAGCTGATAGTTGCCGAGCTGTTGCGCGCGCAACAATTGCGCGCGGACCGCGCCCGCCTCGCCTTCGTGCGCGAGCCGCACGAATTCAGGCCGGATGCCGAGCTGCAACGGCCCGCTGGCCGATTTGAGCGCGGCGCACAGATCGGCGTCGAGCGCGACGCGCTGCGCGCCGATTTTCAGGCCATCCGCATCGAGTTCGACCGGACACAGGTTCATACCCGGGCTGCCGATGAAATACCCGACGAACGCGTGGTCAGGCCGCAAAAACAGCGCCTCCGGGCCGCCTTTCTGCACGACCCGGCCGTTGGTCATCACCACCACTTCGTCCGCGAAGGTCAGCGCCTCGACCTGATCGTGCGTGACGTAGATCAGCGTGAGCTTGAGCTGCTGGTGAATCTTCTTTAGCTGGCGGCGCAAGATCCACTTCATATGTGGATCGATCACCGTGAGCGGCTCGTCGAACAGAATCGCCGCGACGTCCTTGCGCACCAGCCCGCGTCCTAGCGAAATCTTCTGCTTCGCATCGGCGGCGAGGTTGCTCGCCTTGCGCGGCAGATCGCGCGTCATGTCGAGAATCTCGGCGACTTCATGCACGCGCTGCGTCACCTCCGCCGCCGGCACATGACGGTTGCGCAGCGGAAACGCAAGATTGTCGAACACGCTCATCGTGTCGTAGATCACCGGAAACTGGAACACCTGCGCGATATTGCGTTCGCGCGCACCTTGCGTAGTCACGTCGCGCCCGTTGAACAGCACCTTGCCTTCGGATGGCGTAATGAGCCCCGACACGATATTGAGCAGCGTGGTCTTGCCGCAGCCGGATGGGCCGAGCAGCGCATAAGCGCCGCCGTCGTCCCACACCATGCTCATCGGCTGCAGCGCGTAGTCGTCGAGCGAAGCGGGGTTCGGCCGGTATGCGTGCGCGAGGTTCTGAAATTCAATGCGCGCCATAAGCCGCCTCCGGGCTGGAAACCAGCTTGGTGTCCGCGCCGAATATGAACAGCTCGTCCGGATCGACGTACACGTCCAGCTGCGTGCCGAGTCCGATCTGATGCACACCCTGCAATTGCGCCACCAGATCGATGTCGCCGGTCATCGTGTGCAGATGCAGATAGGTTTCGGAGCCGCTCAGTTCGGCCAGCTCGAGGCGGCATGGCACTGCAACAGCCTGCGCGCGGTTCGGCGCAAGGCGCAGATGTCCGGGGCGAATGCCGATCCGGCACGCACCGTGTGCGCCCTGCCCGGTGCGCACCGGCACCTCGATGCCGATCGGCAGCCGCACGCGGCCGTCGCCGGTCAATTCGCTTTGCAGCATGTTCATCGGCGGATCGTTGAACACGGCGGCCGCATCGACGCTGACCGGTGCGTTATACACGTCGAGCGTCGGCCCGAATTGCAGCACGCGGCCCTTGTCGACGATCGCCGTATAGCCGCCCAGCAGCAACGCTTCGAGCGGGTCGGTGGTTGCGTACACAACCGTCGTCTGGCTACCCGTGAACAGCGTGCCGAGTTCCGCGCGCAGCTCTTCCCGCAGCTTGTAATCGAGGTTGACGAGCGGTTCGTCGAGCAATACCAGCGACGTGCGTTTGGCCAGCGCACGGGCCAGCGCGCAACGCTGCTGCTGGCCACCCGACAGCTCGCCGGGGCGCCGTTCGAGCAGATGTTCGATATGCAGGCGCGCCGCCACTTCCTGCACACGGCGGCGGATTTCGGCGGGTTCGGTCTTTTGCAGCTTCAGCGGCGACGCGATGTTGTCGAACACCGTCATCGCCGGGTAATTGATGAACTGTTGATACACCATCGCGAGATTGCGCTCGCGCACGCTGACGCCGGTCACATCGCGGCCGTCGACCAGCACGCGGCCGCTGTTCGGCCGGTCGAGCCCGGCCATCACACGCATCAGCGTGGTCTTGCCCGCCTGGGTCGGCCCGAGCAGCACGTTGATCGCACCCGGGACGAGCCGCAGATCGACGCCATACAGATGCGTCACACCGCCTGCCACAACGGTGACCCGTTCCAGTTCCAAGACCAAATCGCTCTCCTTTTTTTAATGCTTGTCAGGTGCTGCTTTTGTCCTGCCAGTGCGTGGCGTGCGTCGCGGTCGATCGCCGGCTAATGTTCAAAAATGAAATCAAAACAACATTGAGAATGTCCCTTTTGTTCGTTTACGTTTAAATCGGGGTTAACCATACAAACTTGAAACACATAACATCCATATGCCTTACGCATCACGCAATGCAGGATGAATATCGAAAGACACAAGTTAGCTTATCGGAAAGAGACGCCGCATTCGACCGCATTGAACGATGCGCGGCGTACGGGCGCGTGGCACGCGCCCGCCTGGTTGCGGCACAAATGGAGGGGTAAACGCGGGGATCAGGAAACAAGCCATGTATGACGCGAAACGTCGAGCACGCGCGATTCAGGCAGCAAGACCTCCGCGACGTTTCACAGCACCGCTGCGGTTAGGCTAGACCGCAGCAGTGCGCTAAAAACCAGACCAGAACGCAGAATCAGCGCGCGTGAAGCAGCCCGCGTTCGGCGAGACTCCGATAAAGCGCACGCACGCCGAATGTCCACGGCTCGATTTCCGTGCACAGCCGCACGGTATTCACGAGCGCACCGAGCGACGGCGTCGAGATCGTCACGACGTCGCCCAGATGATGCGTAAACCCGCCGCCAGGCGCATCGCGGTCCTTGATCGGCGAGAACATCGTGCCGAGGAACAACATGAAGCCGTCCGGGTACTGATGGTGCCGGCCGCAGGTCTGCTCGACGAGGTCTTGCGGATCGCGGCTGATTTCGCGCATATGGCTGACGCCTTCCAGCACGAAGCCGTCGTCCGCACCCTCGACGCGCAGCGACAGGCTGGCCGCGCGCACCGTGTCGAGCGTGAAGTGCCGGTCGAACAGGCGCACGAACGGCCCGATCGAGCATGAGCCGTTATTGTCCTTGCACTTGCCGAGCAGCAACGCGGAACGCCCTTCGATATCGCGCAGATTGACGTCGTTGCCAAGCGTCGCGCCGACGATGCGTCCCGCGCCGTTGACGGCCAGCACGATTTCCGGCTCCGGATTGTTCCATACCGAAGCCGCCAGCAAGCCGATATCCGCGCCGAAGCCGACCGACGACATCGGCTGCGATTTGGAAAACACCTCAGCATCCGGCCCGATGCCCACCTCCATGTATTGCGACCATGCGCCGCGCCGTTCGAGTTCGGCCTTCAGCTGCGTGGCCGCTTCCGAGCCCGGCTTGACCTTCGACAGATCGGTGCCGATCAGTGCGGTGATGGTCTCGCGCACTTCTCTCGCCTTGGCCGGATCGCCGCCGGCCTGCTCTTCGATCACGCGCTCTAGCAGGCTCACCGCAAAGGTGACGCCGGCGGCCTTGATGGCCTGCACGTCGCAGGGTGCGAGCAGCCGCGGCACGCTGGACACGTCCGCCGCCGGCGCGGCGAAGTTCGCTTCGACCAGCGCCTGCACCGGGCCGAGCGCTACGCCGGGCGCCTCGCGCGCGACTTGCGCGGCATCGTCGCGATCGAACAGATCGGCGGTGGTCGAGACGGTTTGCGTGATGTCGAATACCTGGCCGCCGCGCACGGCGATCACACACGGCCCTTCGTGTGCGCCGTCGCGCCGCCAGACGCGGCCAATCAGCAGTGCATGTTCGAGATCGTCGGGTAAACAGGCTGAAGCAGAGAGGGTTTGCATAGACGTTAGGAGTGGAACCGTGGGTTGGACGGGAGAGTGGACTGCAGAAAAAACCTTGTTGCCGCGCGTTGCAACATCACGATGCAACCTGCTCGCGCACGTCGCCGCTGCTGCGACGCCACTGCTGCCGATGCAGTGCGGCGACGAACTGCTGATGCGACCATGCGCCCGCCAGCGCTTCTTGCAACAGCATCTGCTGGCTCGGCGGCGCGAGTCCGTCGAGCGGCGGGTCGCGATCGAGATTGGTCGGAAACGGATAGCCTTCGGCGCAACAGGCAATCGCCGCATTCAGATGCGCCGCGTCGAGGCTGGCGCGCGCGCGATGTTCGGCGAGCACCGGGTAGATCGCCTCGCACATCTGCACGCGGTCGACCGTCTCCATCGCGCGCCCGTAGGCCGATGAAATCTGCAGCAGGTTCGCCATGCGCGCGATGTGCTGCGTGCGATTGGTGCCGGCCGCATGAAACAGCGCCGGGTTGAAAAACAGTGCGTCGCCCTTCGCGAGCGGCAGTTGCACGCAGTGCGCTTCGAAATAGCCGCGGAAGTCGTCGCGCCGCCATGCGAGGTAACCTGGCGCGTAGCGTTGCGAACCGGGCAGCAGCTTGGTCGGTCCGCTTTCGACCGGCATGTCGCAGTGCGCCAGCGCGCCTTGCAAGGTGAGAAACGGCGACATCCCATGCACATGCGCCGGATAACGCGCGGCGTCGGCCGCGCTTTGAAAGCCGAGGTGATAGTCGCGGTGCGCCTGCTGCGCGGCACCGCCGGGACGTACCACGTTAACCTGCGAGGTCATCTGCCAGTGCGGGCCGAGCCAGGCGTCGGCGGCCGCCGCGACGAACCGGTTCGCGTAGTAGCGCACGAAGGTGGCGGGCTCGCGCAGACAAAGCTTTTCCAGCGCGTTCCAGATACGGTCGTTGGCGCCGGCCTTTGCGAAGTGGTCGCCGCCGCTGCCTCCGCCGGCGCGCTCGTCGGCGATGATCGCATCGAAGCACGCAGAGGCGGCGTCGATTGGCGCGGTATCTTCATACGCGTGCTGCAGCACCAGCACGCCCGCGCCGTCGCGCAGCACCGCGCTCCACTCCGTCAACAAGGCTGCTTGTGCTGGCGCGTCGTCGAGTGTGCTGCGTAGGCTGCGGCAATCGTAGAGCGGAATGTCGTGCGCCACCGCCTGCGCAAATTCCACACGCTGCGCGGTTTTGGCAGCGGCGATCTGCGTGGTGAAATCGGCGAGCGAGCAGCCGTCTGCGCGAAACCATTCCGGTGATGATGCTGGTTGCGGTAACCCGTCTGTAGGCATCGTCGTCTCCTTTTTGCCGCCTTGTCGGCGGTACTTCGACAACATACCAGAGCACCGCGCCGCCATGAAGGTTGTGTTCATCCCGCCGGCAAACGCCATTGTGCAGACCAGCGCCGGACGCAGGTACGCGCCTTGCGACTTGCCCTGTACGCGCTGCGTTCGCGAAGCCAGTCGGGCTTCGGCAGTCGCAGGAGGAGAGAGAAAATGCCTTACCTGATCGGTTGGATGCTAGGTGTACCGGTGATTGTGCTGGTGATTCTTTATCTGATTTTCCACTGACGTGCGGCATGTGACGATCGCCGGCGCGTACGTTCGATACGCGCCGCGATCGCTATGGCGCTCTTGCGCATAGCTGGCGCAGGCCTACGCACCGTTGATTCACTTTTCCCTGTTTTCCCGAAGCATTCCATCCGTCGCCCGGCCATGCAGAACGGCTCGCGGCGCATTTCACGTACCCGCTCGCGCGCGTCCACTGCCGCTCGCACGCGGTTGCGCGCCACCTCGCGGGTTAACCTTAGTTTGTGTCCGGCATACCGCACTCGTTTACTGATCTGAAAGCGTTCAGGCTTCCGAACCATGTTCGTGACAGGGAAGCGTCTGAATAATGACCCACCGATCAGGAGAGATGCGATGCCGAATCTGTCGAAGAGCGCTGTCGATGAAATGAAGGCCACGTTGCGTGGTCAACTCTACGTGCCCGGCGACACAGGCTACGACGAAGCGCGCAGCATCTGGAACGCGATGATCGACCGGCGTCCGGCGGCGATCGTGCGCTGCGCGGGCGTAGCCGACGTGCGCTACGCGGTGGGCTTCGCACGCGACAACGGCTTGCTGCTCGCGATGCGCGGCGGCGGCCACAACATCGCCGGCAGCGCGATCTGCGACGACGGCCTGGTGATCGATCTGTCTGCGATGAAGTCGGCGCGCATCGACCCGGCAGCGCGCCGCGCGTATGTCGAACCCGGTTGCACGCTGCACGACTTCGATCATGAAGCGCAGGCCTTCGGGCTGGCCGTGCCGCTCGGCATCAACTCGACCACGGGCGTCGCCGGACTGACGCTCGGCGGCGGTTTCGGCTGGCTGAGCCGCCGCTACGGCATGTCGGTGGACAACCTGCTGTCGGCCGACATCGTCACGGCCGACGGCGAACTCTTGCACTGCAGCGCAGACTCGCACCCGGATCTGTTCTGGGCGATTCGCGGCGGCGGTGGCAACTTCGGCGTGGTCACGCTATTCGAATTTCAGCTGCATCCGGTGGGCCCCGAAGTATTCGGCGGTCTGGTGGTGCTGCCGCTCGACGAAGCGCGCAGCGCGCTGGTCAAATATCGCGAGGCGGTCGCGTCGATGCCGGATGAGCTGACGGTATGGAGCGTGCTGCGGCTCGCACCGCCGCTGCCGTTCCTGCCGGCCGACGTGCACGGCAAACCGATGATCGCCTTCGCCGTGTGCTACACCGGTCCGCTCGCGGACGGCCCGCGCGCAACCGAACTGGTGCGCCGCTTCGGCACGCCATGGGGCGAGCACCTCGGGCCGATGCCGTACGCGGCGTGGCAGCAGGCTTTCGATCCGCTGCTGACGCCGGGGGAACGCAACTACTGGAAGTCGCACAATCTGGCCGAGATACCCGACGGCCTGATCGATGCGCTGCTCGATTCGCTCGGCAAACTGCCGTCGCCGCAATGCGAGATTTTCTTTGGCCAGGTCGGCGGCGCGACCATGCGCGTCGCCGCGGATGCCACGTCGTATTCGAGCCGGGACGCGCAGTACGTGATGAACGTGCATGGCCGCTGGAGCGACGCGGCCGACGACGCGCAGTGCATCGCCTGGGCGCGTGCGTTCTTCGAGGCTGCGGCGCCGTTCGCGCTCGGCAGCGTGTATGTGAATTTCCTGACCGAGGAAGAGACCGACCGCGTCGGCGCGGCGTACGGGCCGAACTACGAGCGGCTCGTCGCGGTGAAGGATCGCTACGATCCGGGCAATCTGTTCCGCACTAACCAGAACATCAAGCCGTCGGCATCTGCCTGAAAGCGGCGTCGAAGCGCTGCTCACCGCGCCCGCGGTCTGCCTGGCCGCGGGCGCGGATCGACCGCGCCTGCGCTTCGCCGTGCGCCGGAATTTGAAGCCGGACCGGGTTTTGACGGACAATCGCGGTTGCCCGCCCCAACCAACCCGATATCAGATGAACTCCACCGTCGACGATTCACCGCGCCCGGCACTGCGCGAGCTGACCCCGCTCGAAGCGCGCGTGCTCGGCGTGCTGTTCGAAAAGCAGCACACGGTGCCCGATACCTACCCGCTGTCGCTGAATGCGCTGACCCTCGGCTGCAACCAGAAAACCTCACGTTCGCCGGTCATGAATGCCAGCGAAGCCGAAGTGCTGAGTGCGCTGGAAAGCCTGAAACGGCTGAGTCTCGTGTTCGAAGGCAGCAGCAGCCGTGTGCCGCGCTTCGAGCACAATCTTGAACGCGTGCTCGGCATTCCGCGTCAGTCGGCGGCGCTGTTGACCGCCCTGCTGCTGCGCGGCCCGCAGACCGCGGCGGAATTGCGCCTTGGCACCACCCGTCTGCACTCGTTCGCGGATACGTCGTCGGTCGAAGCGTTTCTCGACGAACTGGCGACGCGCGATGCGCCATATGTGCTGAAATTGCCGCGCACACCGGGCGAGCGCGAGAGCCGCTGGGTGCATCTGCTGTGCGGCGACGTGCATGTCGGCGAAACGCATGGAGGCGCGGCTGCGCCGTCGTACGGCGCTACCGATAGCCGCGCGGCGAGCGACGAACTGGATGCGCTACGCGCGGACTACGCCGAATTGGCCGGCAAGTTCGCGCGGCTCGAAGCGCTGGTCGGGCGGATGGCCGCGGAACTCGGTATCGCGACCGACAGCGACAGCGACGGCGAGAGCGATGCCACGCAAAGCGCGCAGTAACGGCGCACGGGCATTGGCGATGCACGCACCGGCAACCGCGCACTAACTATGCGCGCGCCGGCAATGCAAACGCCAGCACAACCCAGGCACCGGCGCTACACGCACCGCCCGTGGTGCGCCGCGCACCGCTAGCACCAACCGCTCTTCACACCGCGATCACGTCCGCCGCGTGATCATCGCGGCCAGCCCCGGCTTGTCCTTCGTATCGGCAGCCGGCGCGTTCTCCGCATCGCGGCCCGTTTTCGCGCGCGCATGCAGGCCCGTCCCGTTCGACTTGCGGCGCGCCGCATGCCGCTCGATCACACGTTGCAGCAGGCAGAATGCGCACAGCAGCGTGCCGATCACGATCCGCGTCCACCACGAGCTCAGCGTGCCATCGAAGGTGATCAGCGTCTGGATCGTGCCGAGAATGCCGACCCCGAACACCGAGCCGAACACATAGCCGACGCCACCGGTCAGCAGCGTGCCGCCGATCACCGTTGCGGCGATCGCATCGAGCTCCATGCCCTGCCCCTGCAGCCCGTAACCCGACAGCAGATACAGCGTGAACACCACACCGCCGAGTGCCGAGCAGAAACCGCTCAATGCGTACACCAGCACTTTCGTGCGCGCCACCGGCAAGCCCATCAGCAGCGCCGAGCGCTCGTTGCCGCCGATCGCATAGACGTTGCGGCCAAAGCGCGTGTAATGCGCGATATAAATCGCCACCAGCAGCGCAACGATGCCGATCAGCGCGCCCGAATTGAGCGTGCCGCTGCCCACCGGCACACTGAACGACGCAACCGCATGAAAGGTCGGCTCATTGATCGTGATCGACTGCGTCGTGATCAGAAAGCACGCGCCGCGCGCGAGAAACATCCCGGCCAGCGTGACGATAAACGGCTGCAGCTTGAAGAAGTGAATCAATGCACCCATTGCGGCGCCGAACAGCGCGCCGAACAGCAGCACCAGCGGCACGATCACCCAGATCGGCCAGTGCCACCACTGCGCGGCGACCGCGCACAGGATGGTCGTCAAGGCGACCACCGAACCGACCGACAAGTCGATGCCGCCGGACACGATCACAAAAGTCATGCCGAGCGCGACGATCAGCAGGAACGCGTTGTCGACCAGCAGGCCCAACAGCACCTGCAGCGAGAAGAAGCCGGTGTACATCACCGAGCCGAAGCCGAACAGCACGCAGAACAACACGATCGTCACGACGATCGGCAGCGTGCGAGGGTCGAGCAGACGGGCCATGAATTTTTTCATTTTGCAGCCTCGCTGACCGGTTTGGATTGCGCGAACAGGAATGCGCGCCGCACATGTCTGACCACGAACGTGCGCGCGGTGGCCGACTGGATCACGCTGACCAGCAGCACGACAATCGCTTTCACCACTAGCGTCGCTTCCGGCGGCACGCCGATCGAATACGTGGTGTACGTCAGCGTCTGGATGATCAGCGCACCGAGCACGGTGCCGGCGAGGCTGAATTTGCCGCCGGTCAGCGAGGTGCCACCCAGCGTCACCGCCAGAATCGCATCGAGTTCGAGCAACAGCCCCGCGTTGTTGCCGTCCGCGCTGCGCACATTCGAACTCATCAGCACGCCGGCAATCGCCGCCGTCAACCCCGAAAACACATACGCGCTGAAGACGATCGCACTGGCGCGCAGCCCGACCAGACGCGTCGCCACCGGGTTCACGCCGATCGCGCGGATAAACAGGCCGAGCGCGGTGCGGCTCATCAGGATCGCGATCGCGGCGGTCACGCCGATCGCGGCCCACACCGAGCACGGCACGTGCGCGAGATAGCCGCCGCCGAGCACCAGATAGCCTGGCGCCCCGATCGGAATGATCTGGCCGCCGGTCAGCAACTGCGCGACGCCGCGGCCCGCCACCATCAGAATCAGTGTCGCGATGATCGGCTGCATGCCGACGTAGGCGACCAGCAAGCCGTTCCACACCCCTGCCGCAAGCCCCACCACCAGCGCCGCGATCACGGCGAGCGGCACCTGCGAAGGCGCATCGGCCAGAATCGTCGCCGCCGCCGCGCCGGCGATCGCCACCACCGCGCCCACCGAGATATCGATACCGCGCGTCGCGATCACCAGCGTCATGCCGAGCGACACGATCACCAGCGGCGCGGCGCGATTCAGGATGTCGATCGGCGCGCCGAACAGATGACCGTCGAGCATCGTGATCGCCAGAAAATCGGCACGGTGCGCAACGTCGAGCAGAATCAGCAGCACCAGCGTCAACGCCGGCCATACCAGCGAATGCTGCAACGCGGCCTTGATTGCCTTCATTGTTCGCCCCCTGCAATCAGCTGATAGACCTGATCTTCGGTCACCGCATTGCCGGCCACCTCCGCCACCTTGCGCCGGTCGCGCAACACCGCGATGCGGTGGCTCACGCGCACCACCTCGCTCACTTCGGATGAGATGAACAACATCCCGAGCCCCTTCGCGCACAGCGCCAGCACACGGTCCATGATTTCGAATTTGGCGGCGACGTCGATGCCGCGCGTGGGTTCGTCGAGAATCAGCATCTTCGGTTCGGTCGCGAGCCAGCGCGCGAGCAGCACCTTCTGCTGGTTGCCGCCCGACAGCTGGCCAAGCGGCATTTCCGCGTCGCGTGCCTTGATGCCGAGCATCTTGATGTATTCGTCGGCCATTTCGCGCTGCTTTGTCTTGCTGATCGCACGCCACCAGCCGCGCCGCGCCTGCAGCGCGAACACGATGTTTTCGCGAATCGACAGATCCGCGACGATGCCTTCCTTCTTGCGGTCTTCCGGGCAATAGCCGATGCCGTGACGCACCGCGTCGTGCGGCGAGCGCATCTTCACGCGCTTGTTATTCGCGAGCATCGTGCCTTCATCGGATTTTTCCGCGCCGAACAGCAGTTTGGCGGTCTCCGTGCGCCCCGAGCCGAGCAGACCGGCCAAGCCGAGAATCTGCCCCGGCCGCACGTCGAGGTCGATCGGGTTCAGCAAGCCGCGCCGCCCGACGCCGCGCATCTCGAACAGCGGCGCCGCCGCGTCGACCGGCGCGGGCGCTTCGGTGGCCGCGCGCTTTAACCGCTCGGTCATGCGCGCATGGCCGACCATCTTCGCGACCAGCTCTTCGACCGGCAGATCCTTCGCCAGATATTCGCCCTCGCGCTCGCCGTTGCGCATCACCGTGATGCGATCCGACACCGCGTAGGTCTGCTCCAGAAAGTGCGTGACGAACAGGATGCCGATGCCCGACTGCTTCAGCTTGCGCAACACGTCGAACAGCCGCGCGACTTCGCCGTCGTCGAGACTCGAGGTCGGCTCGTCGAGAATCAGCACGCGCGCATCGACCGACACCGCGCGCGCGATCGCCACCATCTGCTGCACGGCGATCGGATACGCGTCGAGCGAGCGCGTTACGTCGAGCGAAACGTTCAGTTCCGCGAGCGCTGCTTCGGCTTGCGTGTGAATGCTTTTCCAGTCGATCGCGCCACGCCGCTTCAGATGCCGGCCGGCAAAAATGTTTTCCGCGACCGACAGGTTCGGGCACAAATTCACTTCCTGGTACAGCGTGCGAATGCCGGCGGCTTCGGCCTCAAGCGGCATATCGAACTGCACCGGCGTGCCGGCGAGGCGGATTTCGCCGGCATCGTAGGCATGCACGCCGGTCAGCACGTTGATCAGCGTCGACTTGCCTGCGCCGTTCTGGCCCATCAGCGTATGGATCTCGCCGGGGAACAGCCGGAAATCGACGCCTTGCAACGCCTTGACGCCAGGAAACGTTTTGCTGATGCCGATAGTCTCGAGAATCGGTGAAGCGCTCATGAGCGTAGCGGAGAGAAAAAGACCGGCACTAAAGAAAAGTCCGGCGCGCCGCAACCGCGGCCGGCGCCGGACTTGCGTGCAATGCTCAGTACTTGCGCTGCGGCAGAATCTGCGCGGCGACGCTCATCGGGAACACCGTTTCTTCGGTGGTGATGCGCTTGGGCAGCGTCTTGCCGGCCACCAGATCCTTCGCGGCGGTCATCAGTTGCGGTCCGAGCAGCGGGCTGCATTCGACGTCGACATTGATCTTGCCGGCGATCATCGCTTCGAAGCCGCCCTTGGTCGCGTCGAACGACACCACGCTGATGTCCTTGCCCGGCTTCAGGCCCGCTTCTTCCATCGCCTGGATCGCGCCGAGCGCCATGTCGTCGTTGTGCGCGTAGACCACGTTGATCTGCTTGCCGTAGGTCTTCGCGAACGCTTCCATCACCTGCTTGCCGCCGGCCAGCGTGAAGTCGCCGCTTTGCGACGCGATGATCTTGAACTTCGGATCGTTCTTGATCACTTCCATCAGGCCGCCGTGCCGGTCGTTAGCGGGCGCCGAGCCCACCGTGCCCTGCAGTTCGACGATGTTGATCGGACCTTTTTCGTTCTTGTAACGCTCTTCGAGCCAGCGGCCGCCGCGACGCCCTTCTTCGAGGAAGTCCGAGCCGATCATCGTGGCGTACAGCGACGTGTCTTTCACGTCGATGTTGCGGTCGGTCAGGATCACCGGAATCTTCGCGGCCTTCGCTTCGGTCAGCACCGGCTCCCAGCCGGACTCGACCACCGGCGAGAAGGCAATCACGTCCACCTTCTGCGCGATATACGAGCGAATCGCCTTGATCTGGTTTTCCTGCTTTTGCTGCGCATCGGAAAACTTCAGGTTGACCCCGGCGTCTTTCGCGGCCTGTTTGACCGACACCGTGTTGGCGGTGCGCCACGCGCTTTCGGCGCCAACCTGCGCGAAGCCGAGCGTGATCTGCTTGCCTTCGGCGTGGCCGTTGATGCTGGCCCCGAACAGCAGCGCCGCGCCGGCCAGCGCGGCAAGTGTCAGGCGTCTCGTGTGATCCATTTACTGTCTCCGATTTATTTCATTTAATTTTCGGCGCGCGACACCGCTTACCGGCGTGCCTGCATGTACGACGTGACGGCGGATGCCGGCGCCACCTCTCACCACACTGCTCGATCGTTGAACAGCCCAACTCGAAACGTCTGATGCGACTCTCGCCGCCAGCCGTCCACCTGTGCGCGCTGCTGCACGCCCTCCCGGAAGCGGACCGCTGAATAGCCAAACTATATCCACCTGCCGAACAGCGAGTGATTGGTGTTTTCCCGAGCCTTCCAACGCTTGTGGAAGCGCTGCATCCTGCCTGCATAGCTCGCGCCAGGGTTGCCGTTTCAACAACTGGGCGACAACTGCACGGCGCCTTCGCGACGCCTGCCGGCGATTTTTCCACTATCTGGTGCGATTACGCATAACGCTCGATATAGTCCTACTATTTAGCGCTTTGTGGATTTAGCGGCGGCACAGTAATGCGCTTTAGTCGGGCTAATGGCGTACGCCCGGCCGCGTCCATGCGGAGAATCGGTGCCGATTCTCCGCATCTTGTGCGGCGAATAACTTGCGGATGCGGTGAATACCCGCGATAATCTCCGCATCATGAGCGGAGATTACCTGTACATCTGGTCAGCGCCAGACTGGCCGCAGTGGCGCTACGACCTTGCCTCGCTGGCCCCGTTGCTCGCCGCGGTCACCGGCGCGCAAGGGCTGCTGCTCGGCCGTCTGATGGACGTCGGCATCGCGCAGCGTGGCGAGGCGAACCTGGCCGCGCTCACGGCCGACGTGCTGAAAACCAGTGAGATCGAAGGCGAAGCACTCGACGCCCGTTCGGTGCGCTCGTCGATCGCGCGTCGGCTGGGCGTCGATATCGGCGCGCTGGCGCCGGTCGACCGTCACGTCGAAGGCGTCGTCGAGATGGTGCTCGACGCCACCACGCACTGCAACGCGCTACTCACGCGCGAGCGGTTGTTCGGCTGGCACGCGGCGCTCTTTCCTACCGGCTACAGCGGTCTCACGCCGATCCGCGTCGGCGCTTTTCGCGACGACGCGCGCGGCCCGATGCAAGTCGTGTCCGGACCGATCGGCCGGCAGCGCGTGCACTTCGAGGCGCCCCCCGCGGAACGCATCGAAGACGGCATGGCGCGCTTTATCGACTGGTTCAACAACAACTACGATCACCATCCGGTGTTGAAGGCCGGCCTCGCCCATTTGTGGTTCGTCACGCTGCATCCGTTCGACGACGGCAACGGCCGCATCGCGCGCGCCGTGGGCGACATGCTGCTCGCGCAGTTCGATCATGGCGACCAGCGCTTTTACAGCCTGTCGGCACAGATCCAGCGCGAGCGGCGCAACTATTACGAGATTCTCGAGCGCACGCAGAAAGGCACGCTGGAGGTCACCGCCTGGCTGACGTGGTTCCTCCAGACCCTGCAACGCGCACTCGAAGCGGCGCAACAGACACTCGACGCGGTGCTCGCCAAATCGCGCTTCTGGCGGCAGATGGCTGGCGTGCCGCTGAACGAACGGCAGACCAGACTGCTCAACCGGCTGCTCGACGGTTTCGACGGCAAGCTCACCAGCAGCAAATGGGCGGCGATTGCGAAATGCTCGGCCGATACCGCGTTGCGCGACATCAACGAACTGATCGCGCGCGGCGTGTTGCGGCGCGCCGACGGCGGCGGGCGCAGCACTGCGTATGAGCTGGCGCTGCCGCATACCGCGCCGCATCCGGCGGCGCCCGGCGCAGCCGGGGCTCACGCAGCCGGCGCGAGCGAACCCGAGGCGGGCGCAACGCGACGCGCCATGTGACAGCGCAACGCAATTTGCGCCGCCTTTTCTGCTTTATGCTTCGCGCGCGACGCAAACAATGCGACCATGCGGGTCACCGGATATCCCTGCCGTTACCGACCGCTCGCGCCACGCGCCAAGGAGAATTGCCGATGAACGACCACGATCCGCTTCCGCCCACCGACGCCGCCACCGACCTGCCCGACGACCCCGACCGCCGCCGTGTGCTAACCGGCCTTGCCGCGGTCGGTGCGGGGCTGATGCTGGCCGGCTGCCAATCCACCGCGCAGAGTTCCGCGGCAGGCGGCGCGCCGCGCAGCGCCGCCGATGCGCGCCTCGACGCTGCGCTGTCCGACCAGGTGAAGAACATCGTCGTGATCTACGCGGAGAACCGCAGCTTCGCGAATCTATTCGGCAATTTCCCGGGCCTGTTGCACCCGCTCGACAACGTGCCGCGCGAAGCCTATCTGCAGTTCGACCGCGACGGCAAAACGCCGCTCGCCACACTACCGAAATTCTGGGGCGGACTCGTGCCGCAGGCGCAGGAAATCGACGGCAAACGCTATGCGATCAACGAAAACGCGATCACCGGCCTCGCCAACCAGCCGTTCCATCTGACCGACGCGCAGGGCGCGCCGCTGCCGAACAGCGTGATCACCCGCGACCTGTGGCATCGCTTCTATCAGAACCAGATGCAGATCAACGCGGGGCGCAATAACCAGTTCGCTGCGTGGGCCGATTCCGGCGGGCTCGTGATGGGCCACTATCGCAGCAACCCGCAATCGCTGAAGATGTGGACCCTCGCGCAGCAGTACACGCTGTGCGACAACTTCTTTATGGCCGCCTTCGGCGGTTCGTGGCTCAACCACATCTATCTGATTTCCGCGCAGGCGCCGTTCTACCCGAACATCCAGAACAGCCCGGCTAAAAAGCTGGTGTCGGTGGTCGAAGGCGACGACCCGCTCGGCACGCGGCTGAAGGCTGCGCCGGATTCGCCCGCTTCCGCGCTCGACGGCCCGCCGAAGTTCGTCAACGACGGCCTGTTCACGCCGGACGGCTACGCCGTCAATACAATGGCGCCGCCGTATCAGCCAAGCTTCGTGCGTCCGGCGCCGGACGGCAACCCGGCGCTCGCCAATCCGGCCGACCCGAAGGTGCTGCCGCCGCAGAACTACGCGACGATCGGCGACCGTCTGTCGGATAAAGGGGTCGACTGGGCGTGGTATGCAGGCGCGTGGCAATACGCGCTCGATCATCGCGACACCGGCATGGTGCCGGACTTCCAGTATCACCATCAGCCGTTCAACTACTTCGTCAATTACGCGCCGGGCACCACGGCGCGCACGCGCCACCTGCGCGACGCCGGCACCGGCGAAGACCCGTCGACCAACCGGCTGATCGCCGACATCGACGCGGGCCGGCTGCCGGCCGTCACGTTCTACAAGCCGCAGGGCAACCTGAACATGCACGCCGGCTATGCGGACGTCGAATCCGGCGACCGCCACATCGCGACGGTCATCGAGCGCATCCAGCGCGGGCCACAGTGGCGCAACACGGTGGTGATCGTCACGGTTGACGAAAACGGCGGCTGGTGGGATCCGGTCGCGCCGCCGAAGGGCGACCGCTGGGGTCCGGGCTCGCGCATTCCCGCGATCGTCGTATCGCCGCTCGCCAAGCAGGGCTTCGTCGATCACAGCGTGTACGACACCAACTCGATCCTGCGTTTTATCAGCCGCGTGCACGGCCTCGCGCCGCTCGACGGCGTGCAGTCGCGCGACCGCGCGTTTGTGCAAAACGGGCTCGCGCCGCTCGGCGATCTGACCAACACGCTGAATCTGGCGTAATGAAGCGGGACTGACGCGTACGGCGGCGTAGCGAATTTTCGGGTTTCCGGTTTCGATGTTCGA
This sequence comes from Paraburkholderia jirisanensis, assembly GCF_054782355.1. Classification (NCBI taxonomy): domain Bacteria; kingdom Pseudomonadati; phylum Pseudomonadota; class Betaproteobacteria; order Burkholderiales; family Burkholderiaceae; genus Paraburkholderia; species Paraburkholderia jirisanensis. The sequence goes on from NZ_BAAGSQ010000025.1 coordinate 707,649, forward strand.
ATACGCCGCTGATACGCATCGACCGCGGCTACATCAGCGCGGCTTTACCGCCCCGCCTTTGCCCCCCGCTACGCCTCCACCGGCCCCGCGCTGCGCGCTGCCGCGCGACGCTCGCGCAGCCATTCATCGAGCTGCGCGGCCGACAGCGGCCGTGCAATCCAGAACCCTTGCAGTTCGTCGCAGCCGATGCTGCGCAACAACCCCGCCTCGCGCTCGCTCTCCACGCCTTCGGCCACCACGCTCAAGCCCAGCATATGTCCGAGGCCGACGATCGCTTCGACGATGCCGAGATCGGTCGGCTTGTCGAGCTTGTTGTGCACAAACGTGCGGTCGATCTTTAGCCGATCGAGCGGGAAACGGTTCAGATAGCTCAGGCTCGAATAGCCGGTGCCGAAATCGTCGAGTGAAATGCGCACGCCGAGCGCGCGAATCGCGCGGATCGTTGCGATGTTGCGCTCCGCGCTGTCGAGCAGCACCGATTCGGTGATCTCGAGTTCGAGCAGGCCGGGCGCCACGCGATGTTTCGCAAGGCTCTGCCGGATCAGATCGACCAGCCCGTCGTCGCGCAACTGCACCGCAGACAGATTGATCGACAGCGTCAGCCCCGCCAGTTCGGTGTCGCGCCATGCAGCAATCTGTCGGCAAGCCTGGTCGATCACCCACGCACCGATCGGCACGATCAGGCGCGTTTCCTCGGCAAGCGGAATGAACTGCGCGGGCGACATCCGCCCGAGTTCCGCGCTGTCCCAGCGCAGCAGCGCCTCGACACCGATCAGCGCGCCGCTCTTCGCGTCGATGCATGGCTGGTATGCGAGCCACAGTTCATCGCGTTCGATCGCGGTGCGCAGACACGCTTCGAGCGCGAGCCGCATGCGGCTGTGCTCGATCATGTCCGCCGAGAAGAACTTCGCCAGATTGCGGCCGGCGGCCTTCGCCTGGTACATCGCGAGGTCGGCATTCTGCATCAGCGTATCGAGATCGGCGCCGTCTTCCGGATACATCGCGATACCGACGCTGCACGACACCTGGATCGGCACGCCGTTCACCTCGTGCGCTTCGCCGATCAGCGGAATCATCCGTTCCTCGATGGTGCGCGCGACGTCGGCCGCATTGGCCGCGCCGTTCAGGATCACCGTGAACTCGTCGCCGCCGAGCCGGCTCACCGTGTCGTCGTGCCGCACCGAACGCACGAGGCGCGCGGCGACCGAGCGCAACAGCGCGTCGCCGACGTGATGGCCGAGTGAATCGTTGATGTCCTTGAAACGGTCGAGGTCGATAAACAGCACCGCGACGCGCCTGCCGGTGCGCTGCGCGGTACCGAGCGCGACCGCGAGGCGCTTCTTGAACAGCGCGCGGTTCGGCAGCTCGGTCAGGAAATCGTGGTCGGCCAGGAACTGGATGCGCGCTTCGCTCTTCTTGCGGTCGCTGATGTCGATCAGCGTGCAGATGTAGTGCGTGACGTGGCTCTTCTGGTCGCGCACCACGCTCACCATCAGCCACGCCGGATAATCGCCGCCATGGCGGCGGCGCACCTGCGCTTCGCCGTTCCACGTGCTCGACTGATCGACGAGGCGCGCCAGCATCGCAAAACCGCCATCGCCCGCCAGACCGTCGACGATAAAGCCCGGCGCGCGGCCGATCACGTCTTCGGTCCGGTAGCCGGTGGTGCGGTAGAACGCCGCGTTGGCAGTCAGCAGCCGATGCTGTTCGTCGAGAATCAGGATCGCCTCGGACGAAGCCTCGAACACGCGGCCCCATAGTTCGAGGCGCTGCTCCATCAGCTTGATCTGGTTGATCGGCGTGAACGCGGTCAGGATCGCGTCCTGCCCCTGGAAGGTCAGGCGCCGCGCGGACAGCATGGCCCATGTCGATTCTTCGGTGGCCTTCCAGTGCACTTCGAATTCGTCGACGGCTTCGCGGTCCGACAGCTGCTGGAAAAAGCGCGCACGCGTGCCCGAATCGAGGCCGCGCGCCCACGGATCGATCACGCAGCCGTTCAGCCAGAACAGCGCGGGGCGATTGGCATGCAGCACCTCGTGGCTTGGCACCGCGGTCACCACCATCGGCACCGGCGTCGCTTCGACCAGCGCGTGCTGCGCGGCCGACGCGCGCGCGGTCGCGGCCAGTTCCTTCTGCACGTCGCGCTCGCGGTCTAGCTGCTCGAGCATCTCGTTGAAGCCGTTCACCAGTACGCCGATCTCGTCCTGGCTGTGCCAGCGCGCGCGCAGCGAGTGGTCGCCGGTGCGGCGCACGGTATCCATCACGCGCGCGAGCTGGCGCAGCGGCCGCGAGATCTGCTGCGCAACGAAGTAGACCATGCTCAGAATGCCGCACAGCAGGAACAGCGCGGTGCCCAGATGCAGCCACATGCGCGCGAACAGCGCGCGCACGCGCTCGTGCAGCAGGCGGTCTAGCTGGAAGCCGGTGTCGCGCGACAGGCCGTCGACGTCGGCCACCACGCGCCGCTCGGCGGCGTCGGCCGCGGCGATCAGGCCGGCATCGCCGCCGCCGCCGCTATCGACGATCGCGCGCGCGGCGCTGCGATAGTCTTCGATCGAACGGTTCATCCGCTGGATCGACGGCCCGAGCGCGCGATCGAGCTCGTGATTGGCCGCCACCGCTTCCGCGAAGTCGGTGCGCAAGCCCTGCAGCACCGCGTCGAGCTGACCTTCGCGCACCAGATAGCGGGTGCGCATCACGTCGGCGGTGGCCGGCTCGCGGTCGATGCGCAACCCGCCACCGATCTGGTTCACCGCTTCGAGCAGCGCCGGATAGCGCAGCACCGACAGCGACATCGAGTAATAGCTGTCGAGGTCCGGGTCGAGAATCAGGTTCGACTGGTTGCCCACCCGCGTGATGAGCGCGCGCACCACGTCCATTGCATGGTTGACTTCAGCGGCGTCCGGCTCTTTGTCGCGCGCGAGCACGCCCAGCGCATCGCGCACCCGCGCGTTGAGCTCCGCGCTTTCGATGCCGGCGCCGTAGCGCTGTTCGGCGTCGGCGAGCGCGAGCGCCGTCTGCTGCAGGGTTTGCGGCGTGGGGCGTGCGCCCGCACCGGTCTGCGCAACTTCGATGAGCGCATCGCGCACGGTGCGCAGATAGACATTGCCGACGATTTCCTTGTTCGAGAAATCGATCGCTATGTACTTCTCGTGAATCAGGATGCCGCTGATGTAAACCACTGCCGTCAGATCCAGCAGATAGATCAGCAGTAGCTTCCGGCCGACCCGAAGGCGCGCGAGCAGACGAAAGATAAGATGACGTTTCATGTAGTAGTGCGGATTCTCGCGCCGATATGACCTATAACACTTATCCGCTTCCCGTATTCCACGAACGCGAAAGCCGGATCAACTGCATAACGGCGCATCATAAGCGCACTTTAACGAATGATTTCAGATGCACCAGCGCGGTGCCCGCATGCGCCAACGCGGCGCGCGGGCAAACGTTTGCGGCAAACAAGTGGTGCGAGCTGCCGGGGTTGCCCGGCAGCATGTGAAATGACCAGAAGGAACAAGCCAATAAAGCAGCGCATTCAGCCATCGCGTTGTTGGGCTGTCGCACCTCGTTCGAGCTCGAAGCCTTCGTCGAGCCACCCGGTGACGCCGCCGATCATCACCTTCACTGGCCGCCCGAGCTGGGCGAGACGGATCGCCCCGCGCGTCGCGCCATTGCAATGCGGCCCGGCGCAATACGTGACGAACAGCGTGTCGCCCGAGTAGGCCTCCAGTTTCGATGCGACGATCTTGCCGTGCGGCAGATTCACCGCGCCCGGCACGTGACCCGCGTCGTAAAGCGCCGGGCTGCGCACATCGAGCAGCACGAAGCCGGCGGTATGCGGCGAGCCGTTGGCGGTCAACGCCGCATGCACGTCCGAGCAGTCCGTTTCGAACGATAGCGACGCGGCAAAATGCGCAAGCGCAGCTGCACTGTCTGCGGCAGGGACAACGGTCACAGGCGACATCAGGGGCTCCTCGAGTGGGTTGAACGCGATGTGAAGATTGTGCTGAAGCCGCGCGTGGCACGACAGCGGCGCAATCGACAATCTCCGGTAACATCGCGCCATGACCTCGAAACACGCACACCATCCGCATCTGGTCGCCGCGCTCGTCTACGACCGGCTCTGCACCTTCGAATTCGGCTGCGTCACTGAACTGTTCGCGTTGCCGCGACCGGAACTCGGCGTCGACTGGTATCGCTTCGCGGTATGCGCGGCCGAACGCGGCCCACTGCGTGCGGCCGGCGGCATCACGGTCGCGGCGCCCTACACGCTGGCGCTGCTCGATCGCGCGCAGACCATCGTGATCCCCGGCTGGCGCGACCCAGACGAAATTCCGCCGGCACCGCTGCTGAAAAAGCTGCGTGCGGCACACCAGCGCGGCGCGCGCCTGTGTTCGATCTGCTCCGGCGTGTTCGTGCTGGCAGCCGCGGGCCTGCTGCACGGTAAGACGGTCACCACCCACTGGCGCTACGCACAGCAGTTGCAGGCACGCTATCCCGAGTTGCGCGTCGAGCCCGACGCGCTGTACGTCGATGAAGGGCAAATCCTCACGTCCGCCGGCTCAGCGGCCGGGCTCGACATGCTGCTGCACGTCGTGCGCCGCGACTACGGCGGCGCGGTGGCAAACCGCGTCGCGCAGCGGCTGGTCGTGCCACCGCACCGCGAAGGCGGACAAACGCAGTTCGTGCCGCGGCCGATGCCGCACGACGAACAAAGCCGTGTCGCGAGGTTGATGGACTGGGTGCGCGCCAACCCGGCGCTCGCGCACAGCGTCGAGTCGCTTGCGGCAAAAGCGGCAATGAGCCCGCGCACGCTGCAGCGGCAGTTTCGCGACGCCACCGGCATGGGACCTTATGAATGGGTCGTGCACGAGCGCGTAGCGCTGGCGCGCGACATGCTGGAATCGCGCGCCGACGCGCCGATTGCGCGCATCGCCGAACTGGCGGGCTTTGGCTCGGAAGAATCGTTCAGGCGCCACTTCCGGCGCATCGTGCTGACGAGTCCGACCGCTTACCGCGCGCGATTCAGCGAAAATCCGGCGGAACAACCGGTGCTCGAGCGCTGAGGCGAAGCGGCAACGACGCGCGGCCCCCGCGGCACGCATGCGTTGCCGGAACCACGAGCACGCGCGAGCCTGCGCCACCGCATGAAAAAGCCGGCGAAACGCGGTCATCAACCGCATTTCGCCGGCCTGGCGAAGCCACTGCTGTACGACGCCGCGTCACACTTCCGGCTGCTCCGACGGCGGATGCGTGACCGTTTCAAGCGGCACCACGTTGCCGATCCGCTCAGGCTTATGCGCCGCGTCCACCGACGTGGTACGGAACACCACCCGATGCTCGGTCGCATCGTACGAGCACAGCACGTGCGAACCTTCGCCGATGTCGCTCTTCAGCATCTCCTTGGCGAGCTCGTTCTCGATCTGCTGACGGATCTGCCGGCGCAACTCGCGCGCGCCGTACTCAGGCCGATAGCCTTCGGTCGCCAGATGATCGACCACCGAATCGTCGAATTCAAGCACGATGTCCTGGCTGCTCGCCAGACGCTTGACCTGCTCGAGCTGCAGCCGCACCACGTGCCGCGTCTCTTCGCGGCCCAGCGCCTTGAACAGGATGATGTCGTCGATCCGGTTCAGAAACTCCGGCCGGAAATGCTGACGCAGCACGCCCATCACGCCGCTTTGCACGCTCGAGTTCGCATCGTTGCTCAGGAAGCCCGGGCCCGAACGCGTCTGCCCCGCGATCACTTCCGAACCGAGGTTGCTGGTGGCGATGATCAGCGTATTACTGAAATCGACCACCCGCCCCTTGCCGTCGGTCAGACGCCCGTCGTCGAATACCTGCAGCAGCACGTTGTACACGTCCGGGTGCGCCTTCTCGATCTCGTCGAGCAGGATCACGCTGTATGGGCGGCGCCGCACGCGCTCGGTCAGTTGCCCGCCTTCGTCGTGGCCGACATAACCAGGCGGCGAACCGATCAGCCGCGCTACCGAATGACGCTCCATGTACTCGCTCATGTCGATGCGCAACATCGCTTCTTCGTCGCCGAATACCGCTTCGGCGAGCGCCTTCGCGAGCTCGGTCTTGCCGACACCCGTCGGCCCGAGGAACAGGAACACCGCGGTCGGCCGGTGCCGCGCCTGCAAACCGGCCCGCGAACGACGCACCGCGTCACTCACCGCCGACACCGCCTGATCCTGGCCAATCACGCGCTGATGCAGCCGCTCTTCCATCTTCAGCAGACGCTCGCGTTCTTCGGTGGTCAGCTGCGCGACCGGAATACCGGTCAGCTTCGCGACGATCTCGGCAATCTGCTGCACCGTCACGTGCGATGTGTTCGCGCCAACGTTGGTCTTCCAGGCATCGGTGGCCTCAGCGAGTGCGCGCTGCTTGTCGGCGATTTCGGTGTCGAGTGCATGTGCACGCTCAAACTGCTTGCGCGAGGCCGCGTAATCCTGCTCGCGATGCAGTTGCGCAAGCTCCGCCTCGTGTTCGAGAATCGCCGCCGGCCGCGACGTGGCCGACAGATGTACGCGCGCCGCCGCCTGGTCGATCAGGTCGATCGCCTTGTCCGGCAGGAAACGCCCGCTGACATAACGGTCCGACAGCTCGGCCGCGCCGATGATCGCGTCGTCCTGGATCGTCACGCGATGATGCGCTTCGAGCCGGTCGCGCAACCCGCGCAGGATGTTGATGGTCTGCACCACGCTCGGCTCCGGCACCAGCACCGGCTGGAAGCGCCGCTCGAGCGCCGCATCCTTTTCGATGTACTTCTGGTACTCGGCTAGCGTGGTCGCGCCGATCAGGTTCAGCTCGCCGCGCGCCATCGCCGGCTTGAACACGTTGGCGATGTCGAGGCCGCCCTCGCCGCCGCCCTGGCCCGCGCCGACGATCGTATGCACCTCGTCGACGAACAGCACCAGCGAATCGAGATTCGCCGCGATTTCTTCGACCAGCTGCTTCACGCGCTCTTCGAATTCGCCGCGGAATTTCGCGCCGGCCACCAGCGAGTTCACATTCAACTCGACCAGCCGCTTGTCGCGCAACGATTCCGGCACGTCGCCGTTGATCATCCGCTGCGCGAGCCCTTCGGCCACCGCGGTCTTGCCGACACCCGGTTCGCCGATCAGCACCGGGTTGTTCTTGCGGCGCCGCGCGAGCACTTCGACCAGCGTCTCGATCTCGCTCGACCGGCCGATCACCGGATCGAGCCGGCCGTCGCGCGCGAGCGCGGTGAGGTCGCGGCTGTATTTGTCGAGCTGCGGCGTGTTGGACGGCGGCGCCACGCTGTCGCGCTTCGCGCTCGGGCCGATGGCCTGCCCGGTCTGCTGGCGCAAGGCCTGCGTGTCGAGACCGTACTTCACGAACAGGTTGCTGGCGAAACTATTGTTCACTTCGGCGAGGCCGATCAGCAGATGCTCGGGGCCGACATAGCTGTGGCCCAGTTCGCGCGAGGCCAGGAACGCGCGCTCGAGCGCGCTCTTCAGGCAAGGCGTGACGCCCATCTGTTCGCCGGTCATCGGCGGCGCGTCGTTGCGCTTCGGCGCATTCGCGTCGATATACGCGCGCACGTCGGTGGACGAAATACCGAGGCTCTTCAGAATCGAAATGATCACCGCGTTGTCGGCCAGCTCGTACAGCAGATGCTCGGTGTCCACTTCGCGGCGGCCGAACTGCACCGCGCGCTCGGCGGCGCGCTGCAGCATCTCTTTCGCGAGGTCGCTGAAGTGCCGCTCGATATTGACCACCGCTTCGGGGTTTTCGATGCGCGGCGGCGGCGCTTGCCGCGACAAATTCGCGACCGGGTCGGCCGTTTCTTCCAGCTGATCGGGCAGCGCGCTGCGGAACAGCGCTTCGAGCGGCGACAGCGAGCGCTGATGCCGCGTCAACTGCTCGTAGTGATAGTCGCATACGTCGAGAATCCGCCGGCGGCCGCTCTGAAGCACCGCGAGCCTTACGCTCGCGGGCCTGACGCCGCAGATGTCACAGACTTGCCGTGCCATGTGAAGCTCCCTATAGATATGATGCGTAAGGAGATGGTGCGCATCGCGCGGATTGCAAGCGCCTGCGCGGTGCCGCTCGCTGCACCGCATCGCGCCGTGCGCCGGGCGCTGGACCTTTGCCACGATGGCGCTTGCGGCGCGGCGCCGTATTGCATGCTGCTTGCGCGACGCTGCGGCATGCCACACGCTGCATGCGGCAGCGCAACGGCACCTCGAAGCCCTGCGCGGCGCCCGCGCAACGCGTCCGATAAAAATTCGATGCTACCTGAACGCTGCGGCGCGCGCAGTCACCCCTTGGGTCGACGCGCGTAAGGCGGCAGCAGGTCTAACAACAGGTAACTACAGGGAGGTCTATGTTCGTCGTGTATTGGCTCGAACAAGGCGGCGCGGACAGCGCGGCGCGCTTCGAAAAGTTCGGCGACGACGCGCTGACACAAGCGCTCGCGTTTGCCGAAGCGCTGCGCAAACGGCAGGCCGCCGGCGAAGATGTCGCGTTCGTCTCGCTGTGCAGCGAGAACCCGCAGTCGGTCGGTAAGGCGGGCGCGGCCGATGCGGCGCCGGGCTATGCGTGGAAGAAACGCCGCGTTTGATGCGCGCGGGTGTGCGCGTGCACCATGCGGCACGACCGCGCGGCGGCGGAAATCAACGCGTGCCGCCGCAGTTCATGCCGCTCAATCAACGCGATCGACCCGCTAATGGCTGGCACCCAGATACGCCGCCTTGACCAGCGGATCGCCCTTCAACTGCGCCGCGGTGCCGTGCGTCGCAATCTTGCCGTTTTCGAGCACATAACCGTAGTCGGCCACGTTCAGCGCGGCCGCCGCGAACTGCTCGACCAGCAGCATCGTCACGCCCTGCTCCTTCATGCGCGCGATGATGCGGAACACCTCGTCGACCAGAATCGGCGCAAGCCCCATCGACGGTTCGTCGAGCAGCACGAGGTCCGGATTCAGCATCACCGCGCGTGCCATCGCCAGCATCTGCTGTTCGCCGCCCGATAACGTACCGGCCAGTTGATGGCGCCGCTCTTTCAGGCGCGGGAACATGTCGATCGCCCGCTCGAGGTCCGCGGCAACGTCGCCGCGCGGGCGCGACCACGTCAGACGCGGAAAAGCCCCTAGCAACAGATTGTCGGTGACCGACATCGTCGCGAATACGCGCCGCCCCTCCGGCGAATGCGCGAGGCCGAGCCGCGCGATGCGATGCGAGTCGAGCCCGTCGATGCGCTTCGCGTCGGCCCCGGTCCCCATCGTGATCTCGCCCTCGCTCGCGCGGATCATGCCGGAGATCGCGCGCATCGTGGTGGTCTTGCCGGCACCGTTCGAGCCGATCAGCGTCACCACCGAAGCCTTCGGCACGTCGATCGAAATGCCGTGCAGCACTTTTACCTTGCCGTAGCCTGCATGCAGATTCCGGATCGAAAGCATGGCGTTATCCCTGTCGATGCGTGTTGTCTGGACCGCGTAGGTGGTCTGCGTAACCCTGCGTGCGTCGTTGCTTCATGCTCACGTTTACGCGGCCATGCCGCCCAGATACGCGTCTATCACCTTCTGGTCCGCCTGGATTTCGGCGGGCTTGCCCTCGGCGATCTTCTGCCCGAAGTCGAGCACCGACACCGTATCGCATACGTTCATCACAACATCCATGTGATGCTCGATCAGCACGACGGTAATGCCGTGATCGCGTACCTTGCGGATGATCGTGATGAGTTCCTTGATGTCCGGCGCGGTGAGCCCCGCGGCCGGTTCGTCGAGCAGCAGCAGCTTCGGATCGAGCGCGAGCGCACGGGCGATTTCGAGCAGACGCTGCTTGCCGTACGGCAGGCTGCGCGCTTCCTCGCCGGCCACATCCTCGAGCCCGACAAAGCGCAGCATGCCGAATGCACGCAAGCGCGCTGCGTGTTCCTCGGCGCGATAACGGCCACTCATCAGGCCGATGTCCGCAAAATTCGACCGGAATGTGTGGTGCAGCCCGACCAGCACGTTCTCGAGCGCCGTCATCTCGCTGAACAGCTGCACGTTCTGGAAGGTGCGCGCGATGCCGGACAGCGCGATCTCGGCCGACGTGCGTCCGGCGAGCGATTGCCCCGCATATTCGATCGTGCCTGCGGTCGGAATGTAGATGCCGGTCAGCACATTCATCATCGTGCTCTTGCCCGAGCCGTTCGGGCCGATCAGGCCGTGAATCGTGCCGCGCTGTACCGCCAGATCGACCTGGTTGAGCGCTTTCAGGCCGCTGAACTGCATCACGATGCCGCGCAGGTTCAGGATGTTTTCGCGGCTTTCGCTGCGTACCGCGACGATCGCATCCGCAGTGATGTCGGTCGGCGCCTCGGTGCTGACAGTCACGGTACGCACACGGCCGTGCGTGAAGAACTTGCGCACGAAGCCGACCACACCGTCCTGCAGGTAGTACACGACGAGCAGGATCATCAGGCCGAAAATCGTCAGGCGCCAGTCGGTCAGCGCCGAGATCGTGTACGAGAACGCCGCGAGGCCGACCGTGCCGAGCACTGGAATTGCAACCTTGCGCGGCGTCGACGATTTGCGCGTGAGCGCCACCAACGCACCGATCACGACCGCCGCCGCCAGCACCGTCGCGACCACGCGGAACGACGCGATATCGTCGAGCAGTTTGGGCAGCATCACGATGATCGTCGAGCCGAGCAGCGCGCCGGTGCGTGTCTTGCGCCCGCCCATGATGATCGCGAGCAGGAACAGGATGGTCAGCTCGAAGTTGTACGTATTCGGCGAGATGTATTGCTCCGAATACGAATACAGGCAGCCCGCGAGCCCGGCGAAACCGGCGCTGATCACGAACGCGTACACCTTGTAGCGATACACCGAAACGCCCATGCAGTCCGATGCGATCGGGCTGTCGCGCAGCGCTTCGAACGCGCGCCCGAGATGCGACTTCAGCACGCGATGTACCACCACCAGCGACAGCACCAGCAACGCGGCCACCAGCCAGTAGTACTGGGTTTCGTTCATCGGTGCACCGCCGAACGCCGGTTTCGGAATCTTGATCCCGAGCGGGCCGCTCGTCAGAAAATCCATTTCGTTGATCAGGATCTGGATGATCGTGCCGAACGCGAGCGTGACCATCGCCAGATACGGGCCGGACACGCGTAACGCCGGCAGCGCGAGAATCGCGCCGAACGCGGCGGTCACCACGATCGCCAGCGGCGCAGTCACGTAGAACGGCATGCCGAGCTTCATGAACAGCACGCCGGCCGTATATGCGCCGACACCGAACAGCCCCGCGTGCCCGAGCGACACCTGCCCGGTATAACCGACCACGATGTCGAGACCGAACAACAGGATCGCGTAGATCATGATGGTCTCGACCAGATGGATGTAATACGGATTACCCGACAGCAGCGGAAACACCGCCAGCACAATCAGTCCCGCAACGATGGCGACCAGCTTTTTCTTCTTCACGGCGGACCTCATACCTTTTTGATCGCAGTCTTGCCGAACAGGCCCGCGGGCTTCATCGCCAGCACGATCAGCAGCAGCACGAGACCCGGCACGTCCTTGTAGCCGGTCGACAGATAAAAGCCGGTGGTGGTCTCGGCAATGCCGAGAATCACGCCGCCGACGATGATGCCCATACCGCTCGACAAGCCGCCGATAATCGCCACCGCGAATGCCTTCAGCCCGAGCACCGCGCCCATCGTCGCGCCGGTCAGCGTGAGCGGCGCGATCAGCACGCCAGCAAACGCCGCGGTCAGCGACGACAGCGCATATGAGAAGGTGATCACGAGCCCGGTGTTGATGCCCATCAGCGCGGCCGCGTCGCGGTCGTTGGAGGTGGCGACCACCGCCTTGCCGAAAATCGTCTTGCGGTTGAAGAACTCGACCGCCAGCATCATCACCAGCGCGCCGCCTACCACCAGCAATTCCATCGGCAGGATATTCGCGCCGAACAGATGCAGCGGCGCTTCCGGCAGCGGCGACGGAAAGCGCAGATCGTCGCGGCCCCAGATGTTTTCCGCGACATTCTTGAAGATGATGCCGAGCGCGATCGTCGACATGATCCAGCCGAACTCGGATTTGATCCTGAGCGCCGGCCGCACGCCGATCCGTTCGACGAACGCGCCCTGTACGAGGCCGAACAGGCACACCAGCGGAATCATCAGCCAGTAGTTGACGCCCAGCGTGACGAGCGTGAGGCCGACCAATGCGCCCAGCATCAGCGCGTCGCCCTGGCCGAAATTCAGCGTGCCCGAGGTGGCGAAAGTGAGTTGATAACCGAACGCGATCACCGCGTAGATCATGCCGAGTGCGATGCCGCTGTAGATCAGCTGAAGCAGGATGGCCATGGTCGATTCGCCGCGAATTCAACAAGCAACAACGTCAGGGAAACGCCTTTGATCAAGGCTCAACATAAAGCCGCGCCCGCCGGCAGGCGGACGCGGCTCGTCAACACGCGATGCGCAATCAGTTGGCTGCCGAGGTCGACTGCTTGGTGCGCAGCTGACCGCCACCCTGCTTGTCGGCGTCGTACGCGTACACTACGCGCCCACCCTTCACTTCGCCGACCACCGGCACGTTCGGGCTGATCGCTTCGTGATCGTCGTGCGTGAACGGCTTGTCGTACACCATCACCACGCCGTCGACCTTCGTGTTCAGGTTTTCGAGCGCTGCCCGCACTTTCGGCCCATCGGTGGTGCCGGCCTGTTTGATCGCAGCCGCTAGCAGATAAACCGAGTCGTAACCTTGTGCGGCCGACACCGGCGAATCGATGCGGTTGTTCTTCGGCTTGAACTCCTTCAGGTAAGCCTCGATAAACGCCTTGCGCTTCGCGGTGTTCGGCTCCTGAATGAAGGTTTGCGGCATGCGTGCGCCTTCGCCGTTCGCGCCCGCGTTGTCGATATAGTTCGCCATCGACAAGGTCCAGCTGCCGATCAGCGGCACTTTCCAGCCGAGTTTGGCCATGCCGTTCGCAACCTGCGCAAGCTCAGGGCCGATGCCGTACGTCAGCACCGCTTGCGCGCCGGCCTCTTTGGCCTTCAGCAGCTGCGCGGTCATGTCGACGTCCTTGATGTTGAATTTCTCGACGGCGACGGCCTTCACGCCCTTCGCGGCGAGCGCTTTTTCCAGATCTTCGCGGCCGAGCTGGCCGTAGTTGGTCGAGTCCGCCAGGATCGCAACCTTTTTGAAGCCGCGCTTGACCACCGCTTCCTCGACGATCATCGGCGCCTGGATACGGTCGGCCGCAGCATTGCGGAATACATAGTTTTCCGGCTGATCGGCGAACTGTTTCGTCACGATACTGCCGGTCGCGACGTTATTGAACACGGGGATTTTCGCTTCCTGGAAGAAGCGCTGCGAAGCGAGCGCGACGCCGGTATTGATATAGCCGACCACCGCGACCACTTTTTCCTTGTTGATCAGTTCCTGCGCGATCTGCACGCCGCGTTCGTTCTTCGCTTCGTCGTCGCGCTCGACGAGTTCGATCGGCCGGCCCAGCACACCGCCAGCCTTGTTGATTTCGGCAGTCGCGAGACGCACGCCGTCGCGCATGCTGACGCCCATCGACGACGAACCTCCGGTGAACGGCCCGTCGACTCCGATCTTGATCGGATCTGCGGCATAACCAGTGGTTGCGCACATCGCACATGCAAGTGCGAGCGCACCTGCAACGCTTTTCAGGCGAAGTCTCATCGTCGTCTCCGTAGCTTTATGCTGTTTTTTGGTGCATCGGCAGTTCGACGACTGCCGCCGCGATCGGGTGAAGGCCGCGCGCAGCGTGTTGCACAGGGCACTTCATTCCGGTACCCAGTATAGAAATCGTAAGCTCGGCGTCACCATGCGGAGTTACCCGTAAGCGCAGCGAAAGGCGATTGGTTGTTTGCGCAACGATGTGGGTGGGTGTGCGGCCGCACGGATTGCGCAGCTGCTTTACGCAGGAGTAAATGCGTATGGGATGTCGCGACAACACGCCAGCGGGACAGAGACGCTACCCGGCATTGAGGGCCAGGTGAAGCCCAGAAACGCGTTGCGCCGGCATCGCATAAAACGATGCCGGCGCAACGGTTGGTGTGACTAACTACCGCAAGTGGTTAAACGCCTCAGGCGTTACCGCCTAGCAGCGGATCGAGACCGCCACGTGCATCGAGTGCGCGCAGATCGTCGAAACCGCCAACATGCGTCGCGCCGATATAGATCTGCGGCACGGTACGGCGGCCGGTGCGCTCGATCATCGCGAGCGCCTTCTGCCGATCGCTTTCGATATTGACTTCATCGAACGCAGCACCCTTACCGCGCAGCAACGTCTTCGCAGCGATGCAATACGGGCAAGACGGTTTCGTGTAGATCGTGATTTCAGGCATCGTTATCTCCGATGAGTGGTGAACATCATGCATTGCCAACTGACGTCGACGCTCAGGCTGGAACAGCGGGGAAGTCTACGTCCGTTGCTGCCAGGTTGTTAAGGTAGTTAGTGAAAGTCAGTTGTGCAGCTACTGCGACAATCTCCACGATCTTGCTGTCCGTCAGGCCTGCAGCGCGCGCTGTCGCGAGGTCGGCATCGCTGACGCGGCCGCGCTTCTGCGCAATCTGGCTAGCCAGTTGCGCAATCGCGCTGCCTTCGCCGTTGCGTGCCGCACGAATCTCGTCTTCCGACAAACCTGCCTTGCCGGCAAACAACGAATGCGCGGCGAGACAATATTCACACTCGCTCACTTGCGATACAGCCAACGCGACGATTTCGCGTTCGGGTGCGCGCAGTTCGCCCTTGGCCAGCTGCTGCTGCGCCTGCAGATAAGCACCGACCGCCGCCGGCGAATGCGCGAGCGTCTTGAACATGTTGGGCAAAAAGCCCATCGCCTTTTCGACGGCGTGCAGCGACGTTTGCGCGGAAGCCGGGGCTTGACCGATCGAAAGTGCCGGAATGCGTGCCATGATGTTTCTCCAGAGACAGTGAATTGTTGAACCTGCAACGAGTCGGCCTGGCGATTCGTTGTGCCGTGATTGGCGGCGTGAATGAACTATAAGATTTGACTTGGCGTGCGTTAATCGCGGCCCGGATCAAGAATTTGCTCGATCGGCTCACCGCCCGAAAGACGCTTGCGGCAGAGGCGCGGCACGCGCAGCAAAGCGCCTCTCCCGACGAACAGAAGCGGGACAGAAGCAGGACAGAAGCGCTGCAAAGCGGAAGTCGAAAAGTGTCGCGCCGCCCGAAAGAGCGGCGCGCAAGACCTTCAGAAGAGATCGCGGCGTGAACTCACGGCGCCTGCAGATTGCCGCCCGTTGCACGCCAGCGCGCAGGCGTCACGCCGATTTGCCGCTTGAAGACGCGCTGAAACGCAGCCTCCGACTGATACCCGACCGAAGCGCCGATCTCGCCGACCGAATCGGTGGTCTGCAACAACGCACGGCCCGCCAGTGTCATGCGTACTTCGGTCAGCACGTCGGTGGCCGAGCGGCCGATCGCGTCCTGAAACTGGCGCACGAACGTGGCGCGCGACATATTGCACAACGCGGCGAACTGGTCGAGCGTCCACGGTTCGCCCGGTGCGTCGAACATCGCCGACAGCGCGGCCTGCAGACGCGGCTGCCGCGACAGCGCAAGCAGCCCCTGCGGCGGCGCGCTGCGCTCGCTGGCAAAACGCAAGGTCAGCGCGAACAGCGCGGCAGACAGATAGTTGATCAGGCATTCGCTACCGGGGCTTTCGTCGATGGCCTCTTCGCGCATCAGCCCGACGATGCGCGCGAGCCGCGAGCCGGCCGCACTGCCGGGCGCGCCTGAGTCGGCGAGCGCAGCCGCGGCCGCTTCCTGCTGCTGCGCGGGCTCGGTGCTCACCACCAGCCGCGCCGGCAGATGGTCGCGCAGCAGCCGGTCCGGCACCGCGCCCAGCAGCAGGCGGCCACATAGCACGTCAGCACTGGCGCCTGAGCCGCCAATACCCGAAGCGCCATTTTCGGCCACCGTCAGCGTGATATTGCGCCGCTTGACCGCCGGTACCGGCGCCGCGCCGCTGCCGTCGTGCAGTCGGTGCGGGCTGCGCGTCGGAAACAGGATCACGTCGCCGCTCCTCAGCTTCTGCGGCGGCCCGTTGCCGTCTTCGAGCGTGGCTTCGCCGGCCAGCAGCACGTGATACTGGATTTCATGCACGCCGACTGTGCCCACCTCGATCGCCCATGGCGAGCCGAAATGGCAGCGCTCGTCGATGCGGCCACTGACCGGCGTCAGCGAAAGAAAACGACTTAACAGATCCATATGAGACGTTTGAGCAAATTGTTGATCCGTTCGGGGATTCAAGCGGCGGGGCGCACGCCGTAAAGTGGCCATAAGCAATGCAGGTGGATTCTACTGGACCACAGCCCGGCGCCGCAGTCAGACAGCGCAAAGCCGCAAGCGACAGGCACCGGGCGCATAACGGATTGGAGCAACAACATGAAGACGATTCAGATCGATGTTGCAGTAATCGGCGCAGGCAGCGCCGGACTCTCCGCGTACCGCGCGGCAAAGGCAGCCGGCGTTTCGGCGCTGCTGATCGAAGGCGGCCCGCACGGCACGACCTGTGCGCGGGTTGGCTGTATGCCGTCGAAGCTGCTGATCGCAGCGGCGGAAGCGGCGCATGCGGTGCACCGTACCGCGCCCTTCGGCGTGCATGTCGACGGCACGATCCGCATCGACGGGCGCGAGGTGATGCAGCGTGTGAAGAGCGAGCGCGACCGTTTCGTCGGCTTTGTGGTGGAGAGCGTCGAAGGGATTCCCGCCGAAGACCGGCTGACCGGCTACGCAAAATTCGTCGACGACAATCTGCTGCAGGTCGGCGACCACACCCGCGTGCAAGCACGCAGTGTCGTGATCGCGACCGGCTCGTCGCCGTTCCTGCCGGCGCTGTACCGCGGGCTGGGCGACCGGGCGATCGTCAACGACGACGTGTTCAGCTGGGACGACCTGCCGCGCAAGGTCGCGGTGATCGGTGCCGGCGTGATCGGCCTCGAACTCGGCCAGGCGCTGTCGCGGCTCGGCGTGGACGTCACGCTGCTGGCGCGTAGCAGCGTCGGCCCGCTGACCGATCCGGCGATCAAACAGTACGCGGAGAAGACCTTCAGCGACGCGCTGCATTTCGAGCCGCGCGCCGAAGTGGAAGCGGCCACGCGCGAAGGCGACGTCGTGCGTCTGCGCTATCGCACGGGCGACGGCAAGGTGGTCGACGATAGCTTCGACTACGTGCTCGTCACCGCGGGCCGCCGGCCGAACGTCGACCAGCTGGGGCTTGAAAACACCACGCTCGAACGCGACGCGCAAGGTGTGCCGGTGTACGACCCGCGCACGCTGCAGGTGGGCAGCCACGCGGTGTTCATCGCTGGCGACGCAAACAACGTGTTGCCGTTGCTGCATGAAGCAGCGGACGAAGGCCGCGCGGCCGGCAACAACGCCGCGCACTATCCGCTGGTCAGCCGGCTGGTGCGCCGGGCGCCGATCTCGGTGGTGTTTTCCGACCCGGGCATCGCGATGGTCGGTGCGCGCTATGTCGATCTGGAATCTGGCAGCTTCGTGGCAGGCGAAGTGAGCTTCGAAGATCAGGGCCGCAGCCGCGTGATGTTGCGCAACCGCGGCTTGATGCACGTGTACGTCGACAAGGCAACGCGACGCTTCGTCGGCGCCGAGTGGCTCGGGCCGGATGCCGAACACATCGCGCATCTGCTGGCGTGGGCACTGCAGATGAACCTGACGGTGGACGGCATGCTGGAAATGCCGTTCTACCACCCGGTGGTGGAGGAAGGCCTGCGTACCGCGCTGCGCAGCGCGGCAGCGCAACTGAAGCCGGCAGAATAAGGCGGCGGTAAAGCGTGGCGGGGCATCAAGCCCCGCCCCGCTCGTCATCCGGCGGCAAATATTCCATCTTCGCTTCGTCATACAACTGGTAGATCAGCTCGAGCATCGCGCGCAGGTCTTCCGATTCGTCGAGCAGCCGCATGATCATGATGACCGGCGACACCAGCTTCGGATCGTCGAGTTCCTTGTAGCCGACATCGTCGCGCTTTAACCCATACACGCTGCTCGGCACCACCGATACGCCCTCGCCGGCCGCGACGAGTCCCAGCGCAATCTGCAGCTCACGCGTTTCGTACAGGCGCTCCGGCTTCAACCCGCGATCGTGAAACGCCGCCAATACCTGGTCCGCATAGCTCGGCCGCGGCGCCTTCGGAAAGATGATCAGCGTCTCGCCCAGCAAGTCGTGCAGCGACAGCGCCGGTTTTGCATCGAGCAGCGGATGCCCGATGGGCAACGCGACGATCATCCTCTCCTCGCGCAGCACGACCCGCCGGATGCGCGGATCTTCCAGACGGATGCGCCCAAAACCAACGTCGATGCGCCCATCCTTCAGCGCCTGGATCTGGTCCATCGTCGACATTTCGTGCAGCGTCAGCTCGACCGCGCGATGCTCGTTGCGAAAGCGCCGGATGATCTTCGGCAGCATGCCGTACAGCGTCGAACCGACAAAACCCACCGACAGGCTGCGCTCGATCTTGCCGACCCGGCGTGTCATCGATTCGAGTTCGGCGGTCTGCGCAAGCAACTGCACCGCGTGTGAGTAAAAGAAGCGGCCCGCGTCGGTCAGCTCGACCGGCCGCGCATTGCGCACGAACAGCGCGACGCCGAGCACCTCTTCGAGCTGCTGCATCTGCCGGCTCAGCGGCGGCTGCGCGATATGCAGCCGCTCTGCGGCCCGCGTGAAATTGCGCTCCTCGGCCACCGCGACGAAGTAGCGCAGATGACGCAGCTCCATGACGATACCTCCAGGATATGGACGCAATACTCATTCAGTGTTGGACGGCCTGAACCTGCGGCGATTACTCTCCTTTCACCGCTTCCGCCTCGACAGATTATACCTTCCAGGCATCGAACACCGATCCAGGAAAGACCGCGGAAGCTTCAGGAGACAAGCCCATGATCCCGATCTATCCGGACCGCAGCCGGCCGCTCAAGCGGATCGACGACTACCTCGTCGAAGACAAGGCGCGCGGCGACTACCGCCTGCACCGCAGCGCCTTCACCGACGACGCGCTGTTCGAGCTGGAGATGCAGCATATTTTCGAAGGCAACTGGATCTACCTCGCGCACGAGAGCCAGATTCCCGCCAACAACGATTACTACACGACCCACATCGGCCGCCAGCCGGTCGTGATCACGCGCAACCGCCAGGGCGACCTGCAGGCGCTGATGAATGCCTGCACGCATCGCGGCGCGATGCTGTGCCGCTACAAGCGCGGCAACAAGGCCACCTTCACGTGCCCGTTCCACGGCTGGACCTTCAACAACAGCGGCAAGCTGCTGAAGGTCA
Organism: Paraburkholderia jirisanensis; assembly: GCF_054782355.1. Lineage (NCBI taxonomy): Bacteria > Pseudomonadati > Pseudomonadota > Betaproteobacteria > Burkholderiales > Burkholderiaceae > Paraburkholderia > Paraburkholderia jirisanensis. The sequence goes on from NZ_BAAGSQ010000025.1 coordinate 726,957, forward strand.
AGGACCCCAACGAAGCGGGCTACCCCGAGTGCTTCAATCACGAGGGCTCGCATGATCTGAAGCGCGTGCCGCGCTTTGCGAACTATCGCGGCTTCCTGTTCGGCAGCCTGAACGAAGACGTGCCGCCGCTCGCCGATTTTCTCGGCGAGGCGGCGCGCATCATCGACATGATCGTCGACCAGTCCGAAGACGGCCTCGAAGTGCTGCGCGGCTCGTCGACGTACACGTACGAGGGCAACTGGAAGCTGACCGCCGAGAATGGCGCAGACGGCTACCACGTGTCGGCCGTGCACTGGAACTACGCGGCCACGACCAGCCATCGCAAGGAAGAACACGCGCGTACCGATTCGATCCGCGCGATGGATGCAGGCAGTTGGGGCCGCCAGGGCGGCGGCTTCTATGCGTTCGAACATGGCCATATGCTGCTGTGGTCGCGCTGGGCGAATCCGCAGGACCGGCCGAACTTCAGCCGGCGCGACGAGTTTGCCGCGCGCTGCGGCAGCGAAACCGCCGACTGGATGATCCAGAACTCGCGCAACCTGTGCCTGTATCCGAACGTCTATCTGATGGACCAGTTCGGTTCGCAGATCCGCGTGCTGCGGCCGCTGGCGGTGAACAAGACCGAAGTGACGATCTACTGTATCGCGCCGAAGGGCGAAAGCGATGCGGCGCGCGCGCGCAGGATCCGCCAGTACGAGGACTTCTTCAACGTGAGCGGCATGGCGACGCCGGACGACCTGGAGGAATTCCGCGCGTGCCAGCAGGGTTACGCGGCGCGCGCCGTCGAATGGAACGACATGTGCCGCGGCGCCACGCACTGGATCGAAGGCGCCGACGACGCGGCACAGCGCATTGGCCTGAAGCCGGTGTTGAGCGGCGTGAAGACCGAAGACGAAGGCCTCTATACGATCCAGCACCGCTACTGGGTGCAGACGATCCGCCGGGCGCTTGCGGTCGAGGCGGCTGGCGTTCCCGCGAGGAGCGCAGCATGAATGCGCCGATGAATACGCAGATGAGTGCGGCAGTCAATACGCCGACCCTTACGCAGATTCAGGCGTTTCTCTATCGCGAGTGCCGCCTGCTCGACGACGAAGCGTGGGACGACTGGCTTGCCTGCTATCACCAGGATGCATCGTTCTGGATGCCGTCGTGGGACGACTCAGACCAGCTCGTCACCGACCCGCAGCGCGAGATTTCGTTGATCTACTATCCGGACCGCCAGGGCCTCGAAGACCGCGTGTTCCGCATCAAGACCGAACGCTCGAGCGCGACGATGCCCGATACGCGCACCAGCCACAACCTGTCGAACATCGAAATCGAACAGGCCGACCACAGCGTGGTGACGGTGCGCTTCAACTGGCACACGATGAGCCATCGCTACAAGACCAACTACAGCTACTTCGGCATGTCGCGCTACGTGATCGACTTTGGCGGCGAACGCGCGCAGATCCTGAACAAGTATGTCGTGTTGAAGAACGACTACATCAATCAGGTCATCGACATCTACCACATCTGAGCAACGCGTCCGCGCGACATCCGGGCGCCGCGCATTGTCACGCATTGGTGCGCGTTGTCATTCGGTCGTGCGCAGCGCCGCATCGAAGGAGTTTCCCCATGGAACACCGCATCGCATTGCAGTTCGAAGACGGCGTCACCCGCTTTATCGGCTGCCGCGACGGCGAAACGCTCGCCGACGCCGCCTATCGGCAGGCCATCAACATCCCGCTCGACTGCCGCGACGGCGCGTGCGGCACCTGTCGCGGCCAGTGCGAGTCCGGGCAATACGATCTGCCGGAGTCGAGCTACATCGACGAAGCGCTCACTGCCGACGATGCCGCGCAAGGCCACATTCTGGCGTGCCAGACGCGGCCGCGCTCCGACTGCGTGATTCGCGTGCCGGCTTCATCGGCCGCCTGCAAGACCGGCGTCGCGCGGCACGAAGGCACGCTGGCGCAGGTCGAGAAACTGTCCGCTTCGACCATCGGCTTTTCGATCGACGTCGATGCGCCCGATGCGTTGCGCTTTCTCGCCGGGCAATACGTGAACGTCGAACTGCCCGGCGGCGACGTGTCGCGTCCGTACTCGTTCAGCTCGGCACCGGGCGCCACACGCATGTCGTTCGTGGTGCGCAACGTGCCGAACGGCCGCATGAGCACGTGGCTCGACCAGCACGCGCAGCCCGGGCAACGGGTGGCGTTTTCCGGCCCGTACGGCGCGTTTTATCTGCGCGACGTGCGGCGCCCGTTGCTGCTGCTTGCCGGCGGCACCGGCATCGCGCCGATGCTGTCGATGCTCGACGTGCTCGCTGCACGGAACATGCAGAACGTCGCGCAGCCGGTGCGGATGGTGTACGGCGTCACGCAAGAGATCGATCTGGTCGCGCTTGCACAGCTCGACGACGCGCAGCGCAAGCTCGCTTCTTCGTTCGAATACCGCACCTGCGTGGCAGATCCGGCGAGCACGCATCCGCGCAAAGGCTATGTGACCGCGCACGTCGATCCGGATTGGCTGAACGGCGGCGACGTCGATATCTATCTGTGCGGCCCGGTCGCGATGGTCGATGCGGTGCGCAGCTGGCTGAACGAAATCGGTGTCGTGCCTGCGGGCTTTTTCTACGAAAAATTCTCAGCCGCAGCGGTCGCCGGTGGCGTGGCAAACGCCACTGCCGCGCTCACCGCCGAGGCAGTCTGATCTTGAAGTGGATTGCGATGAATACGACCAAACGTTTCGACCAGAAGGTCATGATCGTCACCGGTGCCGCGCAGGGCATCGGCCGCGGGGTGGCGTGCAAGGCCGCCGCACAAGGCGCGACTGTCGTGCTGTGCGACCGCTCGCCGCTCGTGCACGAAGTGGCGGCCGAGATCGCCGTGACCGGTGCGCGTTGCCTCGCGTACCTCGCCGATCTCGAAACCTGGGACGGCGCCGCTGCGCTGGCGCGCGCCGCGCTCGATGCATTCGGGCGCATCGATATCCTGATCAACAATGTCGGCGGCACCATCTGGACCAGGCCGTATCAGCACTACGACGCCGCGCAGATCGAAGCCGAAGTGCGCCGCTCGCTGTTTCCGACGCTATGGTGCAGCCGCGCCGTATTGCCCGCGATGATCGCGCAGCAGCGCGGCGCGATCGTCAACGTGTCGTCGATTGCGACGCGCAGCATCCATCGCGTGCCGTATGCGGCCGCCAAGGGCGGCGTGAACGCGCTCACCGCGAGCCTTGCGTTCGAACACGCGGGTAACGGCATCCGCGTAAATGCGGTGGCGACCGGCGGCACCGAGGCGCCGCCGCGCCGCGTGCCGCGCAACAGCGACGCGCAAGGCGAACAGGAAGCCGGCTGGTATCAGGACATCGTCGAACAGACGCTCGCGTCGAGCCCGATGCACCGCTACGGCACGATCGACGAACAGGTCGGTGCGATTCTGTTTCTCGCTTCGGATGAAGCTTCGTATATCACCGGCAGTGTGCTGCCGGTCGGTGGCGGGGATCAGGGATAGCGGCGGCAGTGAGTGCCGCACGGCACGCTCACGCCTGTTCGTTGAGCAACCCGGTGCTTTGCCCCGACTTCGTCAGATATTCAATGAGCGCCGCGGTCGCTTGCAACAGCGCGCCCTCCAGCGACTGCAGTTGGCCCTGCAACGCCTCTACCATCGGGTTCGGACCGCCGCCGGGCCCCCGCTGCCTGGACGCAACGGTAATTTTCGCGGCCACCGACGCGATCTGTTTCTTTAACTGCTCGATCAGCTGCCTCAGTTTATCTGCCACCGGATCCGTCGGGGCCGAATCCGCGCTCGATGCGCTCGATGCGCCTCCTCCGCCGCCGGCCTTGTGAGCGCCGGCCGGCCTGGCTGGCGTACCCGGCTGCGCGGTGGCGCTACCCGATGCATTCGCAGTGCTGGTCGTGTCTTGCGCCGCCGCACCGGCAGGCTTGCTGTTTTTCGCGTTCGACGGATCCGCGTTGGCCGATGCCGCGGCTGCAGCCGCACCGATACCAGGAATGCCTTGAGTGATCATTGTTGTGCACCTCTTATGACATGGGTTGAACGTCATATCGGCGCCGGCGTGCAGATTCTTTAACGCGAGCCCGCACATGATGCGCGATGGCTTGGCGCACGCGCTCGCTCAGCCGGAATGGCTCAATCCAATTGTCGATATTGGCGCTTTAGCCGCGTGCGCGTCGCCGCTATGCTTTACGGGCTATTTTTCACACAAGCGTCAAATTCGCTCGCCATAGACGGAGAAGCATGCAATGAGCCAGAAAGTCTTTGTGGCCGGCGCAGCCGGCGCGGTCGGCACGGCGCTCGTACCGATGCTGATTGGTGCGGGCTACACGGTGTACGGCACGACACGCCGCGCGCAACGCGCCCAGCAGCTCGAAGCGGCCGGCGCGATACCGGTGATCGTCGATGTGTTCGACCGTGCGGCGCTGGCCGAAGCGCTCAAGCGTAGCGGCGCCCAGCACGTGCTGCATCAGTTGACCGATCTGCCGCCAGCGCTCGACCCAGCGAGGATGGAGCGCGCGGCCGAACACAATGCGCGGATCCGCGACGAAGGCACCCGCAATCTGGTCGACGCGGCGCTCGCGGCGGGCTGCAGCACGATCGTCGCGCAGAGCGTCGGGTGGGCGTATGCGCCAGGCGCGCAGCCGTACGTCGAAACGCAACCACTCGATCTGCAGGCCGAGGGCAAACGCAGCGTGACGGTGCGCGGCGTGTCCGCGCTGGAAACCTGCGTGCTCGACTCGCCGCCGCTGGTGGGCACGGTGTTGCGCTATGGCCAGCTTTACGGGCCGGGCACCGGCTTCGATGCGCCGCAAGGGGTGATGCCGGTGCATGTCGAGGCGGCGGCACATGCGGCGCTGCTTGCGCTGCAGCGCGCGGTAGGCGGGGTTTTCAATGTTGCGGAAGACAATGCGCTGGTGAGCAGTGTGAAGGCGCAGCGGGTGTTGGGGTGGAATGCGGGGTGGCGACAGGTGAATCGATCGCATAACCGATGAACGGTTGCCTCGGCTTACGTGTTTAAGCGGCCTCGCTCCCAAGGCAGTTCACGTCCATCGCGAAACCTGTACGACACATGCCGGTCACAATGGAACCGAAGCGGGGTCGTTCACGGTAGCCGATTGTGCTGCCAGCTGGCGATCTCCCGCATGCCGGCATGCGGCCCTCCCCGGCGCCGCCCGGCCTCGCATTGGAGATCCGATGAAGAGAATCCTTGCCGCCATCGCACTCAACGCAGTTGCGCTGCCGCTTTTCGCCGCATCCACAACGGTGGAACCCACCTCGCCGGCAAGGCCGGTTGCGACGCCAGGCCACGCGTTCCAATGGAAGGAGCCGGATGATCTGACCACGATGCAGACTCTCGTTCAAAACGGCTACCGGCTCGTGTCGGCGGCCGTCTATCAGACAGGGCCTGTGCTGAACCGTGAGTTTTACCTGCAACGCGACCAAAGCATCTATCGGTGCACGGAAGAAGTCGCCGCGCCGGCACGAACTACGCAGCTGGCGTGCATGGAGCTGACCCAGCCGCATTGACGCGAGGCACCCCTTCCAGCGTCTGGCTTGACGCGTCGTGGGAAAAAACACCCGTTTCGGATATTTCGAATCTGTTGCGCGTTTCGATTAATTCGAATTAGAATTCTGCATGGCAGACCGGAACCCCCACCATGACCACAACCTCACCCTCAACTGAATTACCTTCCGCGCGCGAAATTGAGATAGCGCGGGAATCCAGCCGCAACCTGGCCGTCGCGCTAACCAGCCGCGCCGACACCCAGCAATTCGATTTCAAGGACGACAACGGAGAAATGCGCAGCATCCAATTGCCCACGACAGTTGTAAAGCTGCTGGTAGACGTCCTTGCGGAAATCGGCCAGGGCAACGCCGTGTCGATCATCCCGATTCACGCGGAACTGACCACGCAGGAAGCGGCGGACTTGCTGAACGTATCGCGGCCGTACTTCGTGCAGTTGCTCGAGAAGGGAAAGATTCCGTTCCGGCGCGTGAACACGCATCGCCGCGTGCGGTACCAGGACGTGATCGAATACAAGAAGCGCATCGACGAGGCTCGTGTCGGCGCACTGGATGAACTGACGGCCCAGGCTCAGGAGCTTGGGATGGGTTACTGATCAATGGCGTCGAATTTCACCGTAGTCTACGACGCCTGCGTGCTTTATCCGGCTCCGTTACGCGACTTGCTGATGCGTCTCGCGCTAACGGACCTGTATCGCGCCAGGTGGAGCAACATGATTCACGACGAGTGGACCCGCAATGTGCTGGAAAACCGCAAGGATCTGAACGTTGAAGCAATCGCGCGTACGCGCCGGCTGATGGATGCGCATGTGCGTGAAGCACTCGTCGAGAATTTCGAACACCTGATTCCCACAATCGAGCTTCCCGATCCGGACGATCGTCATGTGTTGGCTGCGGCGATGCATGCCGGCGCAGAGGTGATCGTTACGTTCAACCTGAAGGATTTTCCTGCAGAGGTGCTGAACAAGCACGGCGTATCGGCGCAACACCCGGACGACTTCATTTTCGATCTGTTCGACCTGCACGCTGCCAAAGTGCTCGAAGCCGCTGCGACGCATCGCAACGCGCTTACGCGGCCGCCCAAGTCCGTCGGCGCGTATCTCGACATGCTGGCAACACAGGGGCTCGTGCAGACAGCAAACGTGCTGGGGCCATTCTCCTGTGCTTTATAGCAGTCGTTGACTCCAATCCTCTCGCAGTAATGCCAGATGGTCTTTCGCTGTGCGCGCGGCGCACACGCGTTCAGCCACACATCGCGTTACCCTGATTTCGCACTCCGTTCGCTATTGCCCCGGATGCTCCCCAGCACCTGCGCCAACCCTCGCACGCCCGCTTCGATCTGCGCCACCTCGACACACGCGAACCCCAGCACCAGCCCTGCCGGCGCTGCCCGCTGCACCGCATAAGCCGACAACGGCCGCGTCTCGATCCCTGCCAGCGCAGCCCGCTCCGCCAAGCGTGCATCGTCCGTGCCGGGCGGCAGCCACGCCGGCGCATCGAGCCCCGCGACGATCGGCGGCACCTCGAGCATGCCCGCCAGATGCCGCGACGCGGCCTCGCGCAGCGCCGCCGCACGCTCGCCGTACAACAGACGCATTTTGCGTGCATGCCGCCCGAAGTGCCCTTCGGCGATGAACTGGTGCAGCGTCGCCTGTGGATCGAGCGGCACGTGGCGGCTCGTCAGCGAAAGTGCCGCAGAGAAAGGCTCGACCAGCCGCTCGGGCAGCACCGCGTACGCAATCCGCAGCGCCGGAAACAACAGCTTGCTGAAGGTGCCGCAATAGATCACCCGGCCGCTGTCGTCGAGACTCTTCAGTGCCGCGAGCGGCCGGCCTTCGAAGCGGTATTCGCTGTCGTAGTCGTCCTCGATCACGAACGCGCCGTGCGCACGTGCCCAGCCGAGCAACGCGAGCCTGCGCTCGGGTGCGAGCGGCGGCCCGAGCGGTGCGTGACGCCCCGCGGTGACATACGCGAGCTTTGCAGACGGCGCGCGCGCAATACCGGCCGCAACGTCCATGCCGCCGCTATCGACCGGCACGCCGACGATGCGCGCGCCCGCCGCCTCGAACACCAGCCGCGCGCCCGGATAGCCAGGATCCTCGAGCCACACGTTATCGCCCGGATCGAGCAGCAGTCGCGCGCACAGGTCGAGCACCTGCTGCACACTCGCAACGATCACGATCTGCGCAGCCGAACACGCGATGCCGCGCGCCATCCGCACGTGCGCGGCGATCGCCTCGCGCAGCGGCCAGTAGCCGCACGCACCGCCGTCGGCCAGCATCGAACGGTGCAACAGCCGCGTGCGCCGCGCCGCAATCCGTGCCCACAACGCAAACGGAAACGCATCGAGATCGGGCTGGCCGGCGCGAAACGCCCGCGCGGGCAGCGGGCGCCCGTCGAGCGCGAACGCGCTGCGCGCGAGCAGCTTGCCGCGTGCGGACAGACCGACGGTTGCGTTGGCCGGCGCTGCACCGTTTGCGTCACGTGCACCCGCTGCACCTCTGCCCAACGAAGAAAATTCTTGCGGCAAAACTTCTTGCGCTGCGCAACGATCCAGAACCGGATCTGCGTAGAGGCCTGAGCCCAGCTCAGCATCACGCACGGCTGCTGACGGACCCGTACCGGCCCACCTTTCTCGTGCCTGCGCCGCCGACATGTCTGAACCGCGTTCACCATGCCCCACACGCGGCGGCGCTTCGAGCCGGCTGTCCGGCAACTCCGCTGCAACGAAACTGCCGCGCCCGACTGCACCTTCGATATAGCCTTCTGCGGTCAACTGCGCGAACACACCCAGCACCGTGCCGCGCGACAAGCGCAAGCGCGTGGCGAGCTCACGCGTCGCGGGCAGCCGCACGCCCGGCGCAAGCCGCCCACTGACGATGGCCGCGCGCAGCTCGCCGTGCAGCCAGCGCTGCAACGGCATGCCGTCGGGCCGCGGTGCGAGCGCGATATCGACATCGATGGTTTGCCGCATCGTCCTTTTTCCCCCGCCCCAAAGCCCACAACAAAAAATAGCAGCCAGCAAAATCAGGCATCGCACCCCAGCGCCGCCCCGACGCCGTTCGATCCAGTCGGCAAACCGGTAAATTTGCGATCCATTGTCGCGATTATGCCAGGCGAACGGCACGCGGCAGCATGTGTCGGCACGGCGCCACGGGACCGCGTCTCATAGCAAATGCAGCAACCCCCATGCGTCCGGCGGCTCGCCCCGCGCCTGCGCAGGCCGGAAATCAGCAGGTCGCCACCATCACGTCGAGCGCCTGCAAGACGCTCCGCGAATAACGTCTGGTGCCAGGCGCACCTCTTGCTTCACTACTCACCGCACAGCGCCGCTCAGGCCACGGCCGGCAACGCCGGCCGCATGCGCTCAATCCAAGGCACCCAGGCCACTCCAATGAAACTGCCGCTGACGCCGCAACGACCGCCCAATCGTGTCTACCCGCCCGGCACGCCCGGTCTGCAAGGGCTGACCTCGGTCATCACGGCGGTAGTGCTGGTGTGCGGCCTGTACTTCGGCCGCGAAGTGCTGATTCCGATCACGCTCGCGGTGTTGCTCAGCTTTCTGCTCGCGCCGCTCGTCAGCCTGCTGCGACGGCTGCACGTCGGTCAGCTGCCATCGATCTTCGTCGCCGTGATCGTCGCGTTGGTCTCGCTGCTGGCCATCGGCGCGCTGATCGCCGCCCAGATCGCGCAGCTTGCCGGCTCGCTGCCGCAATACCAGGCGGCCATCGAAGAAAAGATCGAGACCGTGCAGGAGAAAACCGTCGGCCGCGCCGACGCGCTGCTTGCACGCGCGGCAGGCGCGCTGTCGCGCATCACGCCGGACCACCCGGTGGTGCCGCACGAAGCCGGCCGTTCGCAGAAACCGACGGTCGCCGCGCCGTTGCCGGTCGAGGTGCACGAACCAATTCCGTCGCCGCTGCAGGTTGCGCAGAAAGTATTCACGCCGGTGGTCGGGCCGATCGAAACGACCTTCATCGTGCTGGTGGTGACGATCTTCATCCTGCTGCAGCGCGAAGACCTGCGCGACCGTCTGATACGCCTGTTCGGCGCGCGCGATCTGCATCGCACCACCACCGCGATCAACGATGCGGCCAGCCGCCTGTCGCGCTATTTTGTCGCGCAGCTGGGCGTCAATGTCGGCGCGGGCGCGGTGATCGCAGTGGGTCTGGCGGTCATCGGTGTGCCCGGCGCGCTGCTGTTCGGCGTACTCACGGCGCTGCTGCGCTTCGTGCCGTACATCGGCACGTGGATCGCCGCGATCCTCGCGGTGTTTTTCGCCGCCGCGATACAGCCGCAATGGACGCTGGCAGTCACGACGCTGATCATGTTCGTGGTGGTCGACGTGGTGGCGGGCCAGGTGGTCGAGCCGCTGCTGTATGGGCACCGATCGGGGCTGTCGCCGCTCGCGGTGGTGGTGGCGGCGATTTTCTGGAGCTGGCTGTGGGGGCCGATCGGCCTCGTGCTGTCGACGCCGCTTACGCTATGCCTCGTCACGCTCGGCCGCTACGCGGAGCGCCTGCGCTTTCTGACCGTGTTGCTCGGCGACCAGCCGGCGCTGACGCCCGCGCAGAATTTCTACCAGCGCCTGCTCGCCGACGATCCGCACGAGGCGATCGTGCAGGCCGACCGGATCTTGAAGGAGCTGCCGCTGGTGCAGTACTACGACGACGTTGCGCGCGAAGGCCTGCGCCTCGCACGCAACGACGCGCTGCGCGGCGTGTTCGCGACCGAACAGCTGGCGCGGATGAACGAGACACTGCTCGATATCGTCGAAAACCTGGAGCAGGTGGATACGCCCGCACAGGTGCGCGCCGATGCGCAAGCCTCGGCGGCGGCTCGCGAAACCGGCGCGGGCACCGCCAACGCCGCTAATGCGGCCAACGCAGCCGATACATCTACCGCCGCTCCCGCCGACCTGCCGCTGCTACCCGGCGTGCGCGTGGTCTGCATTGCCGGCCGCGGCGCATTCGACGAAGTCTGCACCACGATCGCGGTGCAGTTGCTCGGACGCTGCGGCATTCCGACAGCCTCCGCGCAGTACGCGCAGTTCCGCAAAGGCAGCGTCGATTCGAACGCAATCGAAGGTGCGTCGATCATCTGCATCGTGACCCTCGACGCGTCCGAAGCACCGCCCTATTTGCGCAACCTGGTGCGACGCATCCGCGAACGGGTGCCGGCCGCGATGCTGATCGTCGGTATTGGCGGCGGCCAGCCCGAGCGTGAAGACGAAGTGAACGCGCTGAGCGGCACCGCCAACGTGAGTGGTTTCGCGGAGCTGGTGGAGCAATGCGTGTCGGCGGCAACCCATGCGGCGCCGTCGCCGCCTCGGCTGGTCGAGCAGACCAATTGATCGACTATGCGCAGTTTTCGGAATGAAAGAAATATGTAATTTCACGCAATATGCGTGCTGGGAAATACGCCAAAAATTCATGTGAAATTTAACTAACTTCCCGACAACATAAGCCTACATATTTATTAAAAATAGCGCCTTATAAATTACAACTCCGTCAGCAAAAAATCATCACGCTTTATTAATCCGGTGCTTTATCTCCGAACCATTGCGCGGATTATCCCGCCTTTAAAACCGCCCCACGAAAACAAAAAACCCCGCAACGACATCGAAGCCGTTGCGGGGTAATGCTGTCACTCGTGTCGCGCGCTTAACGCATACCAGGCCGCGCGCGCCGCGTGCTTACCAGGCCGTCATCACCGGCGCGACTGCGGCCGGATCCGTGATGCTCGGCTTGCCCGTTTCGATGTGGCCGGCGAGACGGCGCTGGAACGCGTCGTCGTCGTTGTCGGTCACCGTCAGGTCGTACCAGTGGTGGCTCGACGCGAGAACCCACTTCTCCTCGACCGTCTCGCCAGCCGGCACGATCACCGGCTTCGTACGCGCACCGTATGCGTTGTCGGCCACCGACAGGCGCGCATTCTTGTCGCCCTTGTTGGTGAACTTCAGCACGAGGTTGCCGTTGGCCACGTCGTACTGCGCCTTGACTTCCGGCAGCGCGACCTTGGTCTTGTGATGGCCCTTCGCAGCGGCCTGCACGTCGGCTGTCACGTCGCCGTTGAAGCGGCGCACGAAGCCGTTCGGGCCGAACACCGTGAACTGATACTCGCCGTTGGTCAGCGACAGGTCCCATTCGTCCGACAGCGACTTGTCGTGTTCGACCGTGTAGCGCCACGGGCCGTCGGTGCGGTTCGACGAGTACACGTAGAAGTGCGCACCGACCGAGCCGGTGTTGCCGAAGTTCAGTTCGAGCACATTACGCTTCGTGTCGAGCTTGGCGTTGACATGCACTTCGTACGGCAGCGCGCGGGCGAAACGGATGCCCGGCTCCTGCGGATCGACCAGACCCGGCACCGCCGGCACCACCGGCTTCGGCTGCGTGGCGCACTGGTTGTCGGCGATCGCCTTGTAGTTGCTGGTATCGGGCAGCGCCGGCACCGTCGCGTCCGGCGTACGGAAGTCGAATGCCGAGGTCAGGTCGCCGCACACCGCACGACGCCACTTCGTGATGTTCGGGCACTTCACGTGGAAGCGCTCTTCGATGAAGCGGATCACCGACGTATGGTCGAACACTTCCGAGCACACGAAGCCGCCCTTGGTCCACGGCGACACGATCGTCATCGGCACGCGCGTGCCGAGGCCGTACGGCAGGTTGTCGACCGTGTACGTACCCTGACGGCCAGCCGGGTTGATCTTGTTGTGGATCTCGCCTTCGGTGGTGACCGTCGACATGCCCTGGGCGCGCGTGGTCGGCACTTGCGGCGGCGGCACGTGATCGAAGAAGCCGTCGTTCTCGTCGTACATGATCAGCAGAACCGTCTTGCTCCACACTTCCGGGTTCGACGTGAGCGCGTCGAGAATCATCGACGTGTACTCGGCGCCGTAAGCCGGCGTGTACGACGGGTGCTCGGAGTAAGCGGCCGGCGGGCACAAATACGACACTTGCGGCAGCTGGTTGGCCAGCACGTCGGCCTTCAGCTGGTCGATCGTGCGCACCGTCTGCGCGCGCTCGTACAGGCTCGAGCCCGGTTGCGCATTGATGAAGTTGGTGAAGTTCTGCAGGATGTTGGTGCCGTAGTTGCCGGTCAGCGGGTCGCTGCCATCCGTACCCTGCTGATACACCTGCCACGTCACACCGGCCTTTTCCAGCACTTCCGGGAACGTCTCCCACGACAGCAGCTGATACTGGGGCGGTTTGTCGCCGTCGACGAAGTCGTTGTTGTCGAGCAGCGGGCCACCCTGCGTCGCGTCCGGATCGACCATACCCGTCATCAGGTACGCGCGGTTCGGGTGCGTCGGGCCGGGCATCGAGCAGTAGTACGCGTCGCAAATCGTGAACGCGTCAGCCAGTGCGTAGTGGAACGGCAGGTCCGAACGCAGATGGTAGCCCATCGTCATGTCCGTCTTGTTCGCCGGCCACGCGTTGTAGATGCCGTTGTTGATCGCGGAGTGCGTCTTGTACCACGAGTGGTCGAGGTCGCCCAGACACTGCGCGCTGGTGGTCGTGGTGTCGAGGTGGAACGGCACGACCGGCTTGGCGGCATTGGCCTTCGACGGTTGCGACCACACGGTGTTGCCGTTCGGCAGCGGGATCGGGAAGCGGTCGTTATAACCACGTACGCCGCGCATATGGCCGAAGTAGTGGTCGAACGAACGGTTTTCCTGCATGAAGACAACGATATGCTCGATGTCCTTGATGGTGCCGGTGCGCGACGCAGCCGGCACGGCGAGGGCTTTGCGGATCGAATCGGGCAGCGCGGTCATGGCCGCGGCAGCACCTGCCGACGATGCGACGGATTGCAAAAAACGACGACGGCTTGGTGAAGTCATAGTTATGTGACCTTCGTTTTGTTGTGGCGGGGGGGGTGAAACAGCGGTTTGCGTGTGGTACGCAAGATTCATTGAGCGCTATTGAGCGCTATCGGGGCCGTCGCCCGGCGCGTAGTGCATGACCGGCGCGAACTGCTGCGCATCGGCGGCGATCGAGGCCTGCGCGCTCGCGACCGCGCTGCCCGCTTCAGCGGAAACCAGCGGCGGCGCCTGCAATTGCGACAGCGGTATCGATGCGCCCGCCGCCAGTTGCAGCGCGTTGTTCTGATAGCTCGTCATACCCGGCGATACGCCGGCTTGCGCGGCGTCGCTCTGGTTCTGGGCCGCGCTTGCGGCGTTGTCCGATCCTCCGCAGGCGGCCAGCATCAGGGTCGAGCCGAGGATCGCGCATGCAGCCAATGCGCCCGCAGTATTGTCTCTGGACATTTTCAGCATCCCATTCCGTAAAGAATCCGAAAGCCGGCCGCACTTCGGTAATTCGCGCGGTAATTCGTATGGCATGCAGTCTCACTTTAAATTAAGAAACAATTGTGAAATGGCTACGCAAAAGCTTTCTGAAAATTTTCAATAAACAATCACTCCCGAAGAATCATTTTTAGAAATAAATGAAAAATAAATAAAACGTTAATAAAGCGGCGCAGCGACGTATTGGGTCCAAGGTTTGCTGAACGAGCGAACCGCAGGCGACTGGCGAAACGGGGAGACCGACATGCCCAGCCGTATACCGCACCTCGAAGAAAGCGAAGACGAACTGCAATGGCGGCCGGTCAGCGGCGCGTTGGCCGATCACCGTCGCGTGCTGGTGGTCGACGACTACGCGGAGGCCGCCGACGCGCTGCAGCTGTTGCTTGATGCGAATGGCTTCGACTGCCGTGCAATGCACGACGCGCATGAAGTGTGTACGATCGCCGCCGCGTGGCAGCCATTCGCCGTGGTGCTCGACATCGCGATGCCGGGGCTCGACGGCCTCGAGCTGGCGCGCCGGCTGCGCGCGACGCCGGACACCGCGCACATGCTGCTGGTGGCGTGTACCGGCTACGCGTCGCAGCTCGACCGCGAGCGGGCGCGGGCGGCCGGTTTCGACGCGCATTGCGCGAAGCCGCTGACGCCGCAGCGGCTGTTAGCGCTGCTGAAGCAGGCGGTGGCCACGCCCGGAGCGCCCGGCGCACCGCCGTGACGACGCCCGGGCACGCATCCTGCTGAGACAGCCAGACCCTGATTGCGTATGACGATTGGCGCGACTCATTTGAGATTTGTGACTTACCCCAGGAGAACAACTATGCAAAGACGACGTTTCATGCTGTCGACCGGTGCGGTGTTTGCCGCCAGCGGCCTCGCCATGGCCGGCTGCACGACCACGGGGCAAAACTCGGCCTCCAGCAATGCCGGCAACGCCGACAAGCGCCGCGCCATCAACTCCGACATCGATGCGACGCTGTCGCGCCTTTACAGCACCGTCAATGGCTCGCGCGAACTGGTTGGCAAGGCGCGCGGCGTGCTGGTGTTCCCGTCGGTCGTGCAGGCGGGCTTCTGGGTCGGCGGTCAATACGGCAATGGCGCGCTGCGCGTGGCCGGTCAGACGGCCGGCTACTACAGCACCGCGGCTGGCTCGTTCGGCTTGCAGATCGGCGCGCAGTCGAAGGCGGTGATCTTCTGCTTCATGACGCAAAAGGCGCTCGAGGACTTCCGCAACAGCAACGGCTGGGCGGTGGGCGGCGACGCGACGGTCGCAGCGGTCAAGGTCGGCGCGAACGGCAACATCGATTCGTCGACCGCCACGGCGCCGGTCGAGGCATTTGTGCTGACCAACGCGGGCCTGATGGCAGGCGTTTCGCTGGAAGGCACGAAGGTGTCGAAGCTCGATATCTGATCCACGCGCACCGCGTGAGATAGCAGACTGCAGCATCGCCAGCGACAGACAGCACGAGCGGCATCGCAGCCGCCCGTGCTTTTTTTTGCGGGTGGTTCACTGCTGCGCCACGCGACGATGTTATTCATCTGTGTAAAAGACGCCGCACTGGTAAGTGGAAGTTACATTCGTCACGGGTACACCGGAACATCCGGTCTGCAATTCACCTGAAAGGCGCATCCGGCCGCGCATGGTGCGCGATGCCCGGGAACAAGGCGGAGCAACCCGCGGCGCGCCGCGCCGGGCCCCGCAGCAGCGGGCTTCCAGCACCTTTTGTACGATCACAAAAACGATGGCATATGATTTGCGTTCCCCGGCGAGACGGTCCGCGGATGCATTGCAACGGAATAGTTGTCACCGTCGTGCGCTAGCGTCGTGCACACCCGCACGGCCGATTTCGCGCTGCGCCGCTGTCACGCTGAATGCGCGCTCGATGCGTATTGCGTATTGCTAATTGCTTCCCCCTACTCTTTCGCCCGGAGTCAAATCTTGACGCTCAACGTCCTACTCGTCGCTTCGGAAGCCGTTCCACTAGCAAAATCTGGCGGCCTGGGCGACATGGTGAGCGCGTATGCAGCCGCGTTGCGCAACGCGGGAGTCGACGCGTCGATCCTGCTGCCCGCCTACCCTTGCACACTCGAGCGCGCGGTCGGCGTGACGCCGGTGTGCCGCATCAGCGGCCTGCCCGGCGGCGATGCGCGCCTGCTGCGCGCGCAGATGCCGGGCTCTGGTGTGCCGGTATTGCTGCTGCAGATGGACCATCTGTTCAGGCGCGAGCAGTTGTACGTCGATACGCAGGGCCGCGACTTCCTCGACAACACCGTGCGCTTCGCGTCGCTGGCGGCCGCCGCGGCGCGCATTGCGCGCGGCGTACGCGGCGTCAAGCGGCCCGACGTCGTGCACGCGCACGACTGGCACGCGGCGCTCACGCCGCTCTACATGAAGCTCGCCGGCGTGCCGGCGAAGAGCGTGTTCACGATTCACAATCTCGCGTTCCAGGGCAACTGCCCGCTCGCGCTCGGCAGCTGGCTCGGCGTGCCCGGCGAACTGCTGGCGCCGGCGCTTTCCGACGAACGCAGCATCGAGTTCTACGACACGCTGAGCCCGATGAAGGCCGGTATCGTGCATGCCGACCGCGTGACCACGGTCAGCGACAACTACGCGCGCGAGATTCTGACGCCGCACCACGGGCACCGCATGGAAGGCGTGCTGCAGGCGTACGCGCACAAGCTGTCGGGCATCACCAACGGAATCGACGATGCGACGTGGAACCCCGCCGCCGACCCGCACATCGCGCGCGCCTATTCCGCGGCCGACGTGCGCGGCAAGCAGGCCTGCAAGCGCGATCTGCAGCAGGCGTTCGGCCTCGCAGTCGACCCGTTCGCGCCGCTGGTGGCGATCGGCAGCCGGCTGACCTCGCAGAAGCTCGCGGACGTGGTGATCGCTGCGCTGCCGGCGCTGCTGGCACGTCATCCGCGTCTGCAGGTTGCGCTGCTCGGCAAAGGCGACGCCCATCTCGAAGAAGCGGCGCGCACACTCGCCGCCTTGTGGCCGCAACGCGTCGGCGTGCGAATCGGCTATGACGAAGCGACGGCGCACCGTCTGCATGCGGGCGCGGACATCCTGCTGCACGGCAGCCGCTTCGAGCCGTGCGGTCTGACGCAGCTGTATGCGATGCGCTACGGCACGATTCCGGTCGCCTCGCGCGTGGGTGGCCTCGCCGATACGATCGTCGATTACGCGCCCGCGCGTTCACCCGAACTCGGCCTGCCCGAAGACGGCGCGACCGGCTTTCTGTTCGATGGAGAAACGGCCAGCGACGTGGCGGCAGCACTGCAGCGCGCGCTGGAAGCGTTCATGCGGCCGTCGACGTGGCACGCGCTGCAGAAAAATGCGATGCAACGCGAGTCCGGCTGGATGCGGCCGGCCCAGCGTTATATCAAGCTGTACGCTGAACTGACCGATGCGCGGCCGGCACGCCGCGTACTGGCCGATGTGGCCGACGCCGCTGAAAGAGTCAATGCGGACAACGCGGCAGCCGATAGCAGCGTGCAGGTCGTGCAGCGCCGCCGCGCCGCGGCGCGCAGCACGGCAACGCCGCAAACCGCGCAGGCCAACGGCGCGTGGAACGGCAACCCGGCAGGCGCGCACGAAGATATCGCGCGGCGCGCCTGAAACTGCGGCCCGTTTGCTGGTGGCGTCTCCATGGCCTCGCTGCATGTTGACGCCCAAGCGGCACCCAGGCAAACGCGGCGCACGCAGCCACTAAAAAACACGGGCCCGCAGCAATCGCTGCGGGCCCGCTTCGTTTCCGTTGCGGCCGAATCTGCCCGACCTGGCGCCTACCCCGTCAAGCGCTCTTCGAGCCGATCGAACACGTGCTGCGTCTCGCCCTGCGCATGCAACGCGAACAGCAGCAGCGAGCGCCCGGTGACCTGGTACGTGTCGCCCGAACCGAACTCGGGCAACTCGTCGCGTTCCGGCGCATTGGTGTCGATCAGACAGCTCCATTGATCGCTGCCCGGCACTTCCGGCAACTTGAATTCGACCACGTCGTGATACGCGTTGACGACGATCAGCAGCGTTGCGTCCGAAGCCGGCCGGCGAATCCCGCTCGCCTGCGCACGGCCGTCGATCACGAGGCCGAAGCAGCGCATCGCCGCGTCGCCCCATTGCTCGTCGTTCAGCTCGACCCCGGCCGGGCTGAGCCACGTGACGTCCTTCACCTGCAGGTCTTCGTCGCCGTCGCCGGCCAGCGAGCGCGTCTCGCCGGCCAGAAAGCGTCCGCGCCGCAATACCGGCAACGCGTGGCGCAGCGCGGTCAGCTTGCGCACGAAGCCAGCCAGCGCGCGGCCGTCGTCGTCGATGCCCGGCCAGTCGACCCAGCTGATTTCGTTGTCCTGGCAATACGCATTGTTGTTGCCCTGCTGGGTGCGGCCGAACTCGTCGCCGGCCAGCAGCATCGGCGTGCCTTGCGACATCAGCAGCGTCGCCAGCAGGTTGCGTTTTTGCCGCTCGCGTAGCGCACGGATCTCGGCGTCGTCGGTCGGGCCTTCGGCGCCGCAGTTCCACGAACGGTTGTCGCTGTGGCCGTCGTTGTTGTTCTCGCCGTTCGCGTCGTTATGGCGTTCGTTGTACGACACGAGATCGTTGAGCGTGAAGCCATCGTGCGCGGTGATGAAGTTCACGCTCGCCCACGGCCGCCGGCCGCGCCGGTTGAAGAAGTCTCCCGATGCGGTCAGGCGCGTCGCGAGATCTGCCGAGCAGCCTTCGTCGCCCTTCCAGAACGAGCGGACCGTGTCGCGGAAGCGGTCGTTCCATTCGGCCCAGCCCGGCGGAAAGCCGCCCACCTGATAGCCGCCCGGGCCGCAGTCCCACGGCTCGGCGATCAGCTTCACGCTCGCCAGCACCGGGTCCTGCCGGCAACTGTCGAGAAAGCCGCCGCCTTCGTCGAAGCCGTACGGCTCGCGGCCGAGGATGGTGGCCAGATCGAAACGGAAACCGTCGACGTTCATCTCGGTGACCCAGTAGCGCAGGCTGTCGGTGACCATCTGCAGCACCCGCGGATGCGACAGGTTCAGCGTGTTGCCGGTGCCGGTGTCGTTGATGTAGTAGCGGTTTTCGTCCGGCATCAGCCGGTAGTACGACGCGTTGTCGATACCGCGAAACGACAGCGTCGGGCCGCGCTCGTTGCCCTCGGCGGTGTGGTTGTACACCACGTCGAGTATCACTTCGAGCCCCGCGTCGTGCAGCCGGTCGATCATCTCCTTGAACTCGGCGACCGCGCCCGGGCCGCGCGCGAAATAGCGCGGGTCGGCCGCAAAGAAGCCGATCGTGTTGTAGCCCCAGTAGTTGGTCAGCCCCTGGTCGAGCAGCTGGCTGTCGTTGACGAACGCGTGAATCGGCAGCAGTTCGACCGTCGTGACGCCGAGACGCCGGATGTGATCGACAACCGCCTTTTGCGCAAGACCGTCGAAGGTGCCGCGCATCTTCTCGGGCACCGCCGGATGCCGCTTCGTATAGCCGCGCACATGCGTTTCATAGACGATGGTGCGCTCCCACGGCACGCGGATGCGGGTCGGGTGAGTCCAGTTGAACGACTGGTCCACAACCTGGCACTTCGGCATCCACTCGGCGCTGTCGCGCTCGTCGAAGCTCAGGTCCGGCTCATCGCCGGGTGTATCCAGCGTGTAGCCGAACAACGACGGATGCCAGCGCAACGAGCCGACGTGCGCTTTCGCGTACGGGTCGAGCAACAGCTTGTTCGGATTGAAGCGATGTCCGGCTTGCGGTTCGTACGGGCCGTGCACGCGGTAGCCGTACACGGTGCCGACCGGCAGGCCGGCGACATGTACGTGCCATACCTCGTCGGTGTATTCGGGCAGTTCGATGCGCTCGAGTTCGCGCTCGCCCTTGTCGTCGAACAGGCACAGTTCGACCTTGGTCGCGTGCGCGGAAAACAGCGCGAAATTGACGCCTTTGCTGTCCCAGGTGGCTCCGAGCGGGAACGGTGAGCCCTCGGAGATGCGGCGGTCGTATGGCATGGGAACCTTGATGGACGATGAGGGGAAAGGAAGGCGATGCGGGCGGCGCATCGATGTCGCAAGCCGTGTGCCTGCACGGTCATGCGTGGATGGCTGGATGGGTAGGCGCGACGCACATGTGGGATGCGCGCGGAATACGCAAAGGGTGCGCACACCGGGCGCGTCGCAAGGTAGGCGCGCCGCGAGGCGCGCCACGCGGCGTTACCGCCTTACAAATCACGATAGAAATTGCCGATGCACCGTAAGTGCTTCAGAGCCTGCGCCTGATGCGGCGCGCGATGGTGGCCCGCTGGCGGTGTCATCCGGCGGTCATCGAATCGGGCTGTCAGCAAGCTGCAGCAAAGGAAAGCGCGCTTGCGCCCGTGGCGCGGCCCGGTGCGCGGCGCGTGCATGGCACGCACCATGCGTGCGGTCTGCACAATTCACCCGCCGATTCGCCGCATCAGCAGATGCGCATTAGACAGTAAGCAATGATGGATGCCAACGCAATTTCGGACACACGCCTTCCCACGATCCTGCTGATCGACGACGAACAGGACCTGCTTTCCGCATGGGCGCTGTTGCTCGAACTCGAGGGATTTCATGTGGTGACGGCCGTCGAGGCGCGACTAGGCGTCGAACTCGCGCATCGATTGCACCCCGCGCTGGTGATCACCGATCTGATGATGCCGGAGATGGATGGCGCGCAGGTGTGCCTCGCGCTGCGCGCGGATCCGTCGCTCGACGATGTGCCGCTGATCTTGTGGAGCGCATCGGTGGATATTCCGTCGGACGTGCGCTGCGAATGCACGCTGCACAAGCCGGTTACGCGCGAGACGCTGCTGTCGAACGTGCAGGGGCTGCTGAGCGCGCCATGCACTGGCGCGCCGCGGCCGAGCGCGCGGCGGCGCTAGCGGGCATGGCGAAAACGCGCAGGCGTCGCGCGTAGCTTGCCGCCGCTGTATGCCGCGCTTGCTTGCCGCTGCTGTTCGCCACGCTTGCTTGCCGCGCTTGCTTCCACATTTACTGCCCCGGTCGCTTGCCGCACGCGCTCGCGGCAGTCGCTCGTGGCGACCGTTCACCGGTCGCTGACAGACCGCCCTAAGCCTGCGGATCCGACCGATGAATCGCCAGCCCTTCCATCGGGTCCAGCGCTTCACGCCACGGCTCGCGTGCCAGCATGCAGCGCGTGTCGTCGTAACCGGCGCGCCAGCGCCGTTCAATGCCCGAAGCGGAAAAATCGATATCTTTATGCAGGTCCGCGCCGCACGAGCGCGGCGCATCCAGTTCGATCACCTGCATCGTCGTGCCACAGCCCCAGTCGAGCAATTTCCGCACGGCGTCCGAGTCGCGCTCTTCCGCCGAAATATGCGCGCCGAGCTCGCGGATCACATGACGCAACCGGTGAATCTGCCGCTGCCGTTCGAGATGGCTTTCCGCGCGGCTCGAATACTGGATGTCGCGCTGCCGGCTCATCGCTTCGCCGATCGACATCGGCTCGGGACCATGCGCCGGCCACAGTTGCACCGTGAAGATCACCGAGTCGCGCCGCGGCCGGTCGTCGAGCACCGCTTCGAGCGGCGTATTCGAATAGATGCCGCCGTCCCAGAACACCTCGCCGTCGATCCGCACTGAAGGAAACCCGGGCGGGAACGCGGCCGACGCCATCACGTGATCGACCGCAAGCGGCGCATCGCGATTCGTGAAGTAATGCATATGCCCGCTTGCAACGCCGACCGTGCCGACCGTCAAACGCATCTGCTGCGCGTTCAGACAATCGAAGTCGACCAGCGACTGCAGCGTCTCGCGCAGCGGCTCGGTGTGATAGAACGCCGCGCGATCCGGCCCGACCGACGCATTCAGACCGAACCATGCATCGAAGCGCGGCTTGAAAAACGCCGGAATGCCCTGCGTGACGATCGACATATCGCGCAGCCACTCGCCGATGCCGAACGGCATGTCCGCCATCCCACCGCCCTGCCACGCGACGCGCTCCCAGAATTCCTTCAGACGCTCGAGCCGGCGCTCGACCGGATTGCCCGCGAGAATCGCGCCATTGATCGCACCGATCGACGTGCCGATCACCCAGTCGGGTTCGATGCCGGCATCGTGCAGTGCTTGATAGACCCCCGCCTGATACGCGCCGAGCGCGCCGCCGCCTTGCAGCACCAGCACCACCTGGCCGGCGATGTCGGGGCGTACCGCGTGGCCGGCGCGTGCGCCGGTGGCGTCGTCTTGCGGCTTGTCGTCGTGCGGCTGCGGCGCGGCACCGCGGCCTGCCTGATTTGCCATCGTGCTTTCTCCGTCAATGAGAACACGCTCATGGGGATGCGGTCGTGCACGGCACGGCGGAACCCATGAGCTGTCACACGATAGCGTACCTTGGTGGCAACTGCAGTCTTGCGAACGATGCACTACGAACCGGGCCGCTTCGAACGGGCCTGGACCTGGACCCGGACACGAAGCAATGCGCGCCTACTTCGAAATACGCAGGATCTCCGAGGCCAGCTTCGAAAAACACGGCGTCAGATCCGCCGTCGTCAGCGCGCGGCAGTACACGCCCACCGGTTGCGCCGGGTTATAGCAGCGCGACAGCGAATCGGTGGTGTTGGCCATGCACTTCAGGATGTCCTCGCCGATCTCGTTGTTGGCGCCCTGTGGCGTCAGCAGTTCGGAGCCGCGGCCAATCGTATAGACATAGATGTTCTGGCTGCGCGCATAGTTGGCCAGCGCCTCCGCGACATTGCGCGCCGCGTTGTTCACGTTCGTGTAGTTCACGGTCTTGCCGACCACGCGCGGCGTGTTGGTCTGCACAGGGATCGTCTTGTCGTCGAGCCAGCTGGTGTTGTGCGCGTTGTAGAACGTCGGCATCTGCTTGATCACGTTCGACGCGTTGTTGTCGTAACACGGCGAACCCATCTTCTGGCTCACCGCATCGATACGGTACAGCGCGGTCGGCGTGTTCGGCGAATCGCCGCTCGTCACCGTGCCAGCCGTCGTACCGCACGACGACGAGTTGGTGCTGAAAATCGACCCGAAGCTGTTCGGTGCGCCGTCCGAGAAAAACACGATCACGCGCAGGCTCGACGGCGTCTTGATCGTGTCCTTCAGTTGCGACAGCGCGTTCCAGTACGCCTCCGACGAATTGGTACTGCCGGAGAAGGTGTAGCCGTTGATCGCCTTGTTCATCGCGGTACGGTTAAAGCCGCGGTTGTCGCCGTTGAACGGCGCATCCACCACCGTGCCGTAGGCGAAATGCAGCAGCGCGACGCGGTCCGTGATCGGATCGAATTGCTGCAGGAACGTGATGGCCGCCGACTGCACCGCCGGCGGCACCTTCGGATCGACCGCCATCGAGCCGGTGGTATCGATGATCACCGCCATATCCAGATCGCGCCGCACCGATTGCGCGGTGGTCGCCACATTGAGCACGTTGAAGCCCAGCACCTTCATCAGCGTCACCGGCACCTGCGCCTGCGCGGCGATGTCGATCGTCACGGTGCCCTTGTCGAAGGTGATCGAAGGATCCGCCAGCGTGGCCGTCGAATTCAGAAAACCGGCCGGATAGTTCGCCGCGAAAAACGCCTTGGCGGCATTCTTCGCGTTGGTGGTCTGGGTCGCCTCGTCGTTACCGCGCGTGACGGCCTGGCCCGCGGCGATCGCCGCGCCATCCGCGGCCGCATCCAGTCTGGCCTTGCTCATGTAGCCGAGGCCTGCGTCGATCGCGAGCCCCGCCGCGCCGAGCAGCACGATCAGCGCCAGCGCAACCAGCACGCTCACCGCGCCGCGTTCGCGTTTTCTTGATGGTGTCGATCTTGTTTTCATCGCTTGCCCCCGTTGCCGTGCCGTTCAGAACACAGCCATCGCATACAGGTTCGGCGACAGCGCCGGCGTCGTGATGCCGAACCCGAGATTGAGTGCGCCGATCAGCGGCGGCTGGTAGTAGAACGACTCGACCGCATACGCGATCTGCCCATTCGCCAGCTGGCCCTGCAGCAGCGTGACGGTGGGCGGCGTATTGCCCGCCGCGCCGAGCCCCGAGCAGCCGCCCGTGCCATCGGTGGCCCAGCTGGTGCCGCCGCTGCCGCAGTTCCACAGCTTGCTCGCCGCCGACGGATAGTTGCCGCCGGTCCAGCGGTATTGCGCGGCGACCGTGCCGGTGCAGCCGTTGCCGTCCGAATTGCAGTTGTTGGTGCCGACGATTTCCGTGATGTAGATCATGCCGTTCGCGCTCATCTTCAGCGGCGGCGTGGTGGCCGATAGCGACGACATGATGGTCTGCATCGGGAACGTCAGCGATGCGCGCGACGACAGATTGGCGCCCTCGCGGCTCACGTTGATCAGGATCATCTGCGCCTGCAGGTTGCGCGCGAAATCGACTACCGGCAGCGCGAGCGCGATCAGCAACGGCAGCAGCACCGCCATCTCGACGGCGGCAACGCCGCGCTGCCTGCTGCGAGCCGGGCTGTGAGCGTGGGTGCGAGCGCGGCGACGGGCGAGCGTGCCGCCGGAACGAAAGCGTGGCTGGTTCATGTCAAAACCCCTCGTTGCGCATCGTCGCGGCGACGCTGAACGAATACGTGCCGGCGGCAAAGAACGGCCGCGCGAGCGGCGTGAGCATCGGCCACGCGCAATTGAGCTGCAGCACGATGATGTCGCCCGCCTGGCCGAACATACCGCTCGAATAACTGCCCTGGTTCGCATAGCTCTGCGGCTTGCCGTTGACCGTCACCGTGTAGCTCGGCGCGACCATGTTGTACAGGCCCATCGAGTTGTTCTTGATCTCCTGGATGATCGCGAGATAACGCTGCTGGTTCTTCGCGTTCGGATCCAGATTGCTTTGCCCAGTCACCGCATAGCGCGCGCCTTCGCGCACCGCGTATTGCATCGTCAGGTTCACCCACAGCGAAATGCCGAGATCGAGTGCGAGCAGCAGCAACAGGAACAGCACCGGCGCAACCAGCGCGAATTCCACCGCGGTCGCGCCGCGCTGCCTGCTGCGCAGGCGCCGGGTTGGCTGGGACGCTTTCATGTCGCCTCCTGTTGCGCGGGCACCTGAAGCTGAAGATCGGTGCGCTGTGGTTGTCATGAGCTGGCCTCGCGGGTCAGCCCGAAATGTGCGTCATGGTGGGCATCAGCGTGCGCACCGCTTGCAGCACAGCCGGTCCGAGCATCACGATCATCAGCGCCGGAAAAATAAAGAACACCAGCGGAAACAGCAGCTTCAGCGAAATCTTCGCGGCCGTTTCCTCGGCGCGCAGACGCCGCTTGGTGCGCAGGTTGTCGGTGTAGACGCGCAGCGAATCGCCAACGCTGGTGCCGAAGCGGTCGGCCTGGATCATCATCGTGGTCAGCGTGTCGATGTCTTCGACGCCGGTGCGCAGCGCCAGATTGCGCAGCGCCTTGTCGCGCCCCGAACCGGCGCGCAGTTCGAGCAGCACCAGTTCGAACTCGTCGTGCAGCGCCTTGCTGCGCATGCCGATTTCGTCGGTGACGCGCGACAGCGCGGCGTCGAAGCCGAGGCCGGCCTCGACGCATACCGTCATCAGGTCCACCGCGTCCGGCAGGTCTTCGAACAAGGCGCGCTTACGCCGCTCGATCAGCCGCGCCAGCACGCCGTTCGGCAGGTAGAAACCGAACGCCGATGCGCACAGTGCCAGCGCCAGCAGGTAGATGCGCGGCGTGTCGTTGAACTGGCCGGCCAGCGCGAGCAGGGTGAGCGCGGGCAGCCCCAGCGCGAGCAACGTCTTCGAGGCGAAGTACAGCGACGGCGCGGCTTCGCTGCGCAAGCCCGCATTCAGAAAACGCACCCGCAGCAGCGAACTGTTCCAGTCGTCGCCCGGTAGCGAAAATCTGGCGACGCGCGACGACACCTGCGCGAGCTTCTCGGCCCACTTGCCGTCGTCGTCGGCGGCAGCGTCGGCGCCCGCCATGCCGCCGGCTGCCGCGACACCGCCCGTCGTATGGATCTGCTCGAGACGGCGTTTGAGCGGCGCCGGCCGCAGCAGGTTCACGCCGCTCAGCACCGCCGCGAACACCACGACGAACAGCACCGCCAGTACCGCAATCTGATCGATTCTCATGGCTTGCGGGTGGCCCCGCCCTCCTCGCTCCAGCGTGAATGAAAGCTCTGGCTCATACGTGAATGCGCACGATCTTGCGCGACCAGAGAATGCCGAACAGCATGAACACCAGCGCGACGCCGGCCATCCGGATGCCGGTCGGATCGCTCCAGAACACCTGCATCAGATCCGGATTGATCAGCATGATCACGCCGCACAGCGCGAACGGCAGCAGGCACAGGATCCATGCCGACAGCCGCCCTTCGGCCGACAGCACGCGCACCTTGCCGAGCAGCTTCAGCCGTTCGCGGATGATCGCGCTGATGTTGTTGAGCACCTCGGCGAGATTGCCGCCGGCTTCGCGCTGGATCAGCACGGCGATCACGAAGTAGCGCAGATCGTCGAGCGGCACGCGCCGCACCATGTTTTCCAGTGCATCGCTCATCGATGCGCCGAAGTTGATTTCGTCGAACGCCAGCTTGAATTCGGCGCCGAGCGGCTTTTGCATTTCATCGCCGACCATGCCGAGCGCGCTCGGAAACGAATGGCCGGCGAGCATCGCGCGCGCCACCAGATCGGCGGCTTCGGGCAGTTGCTGTTCGATCAGCGCCATGCGCTTCGCGCGCTTGCGGCGTACCCACAGCAACGGCATCAATGCGCCGGCCGCGGCGAACAGCAGCGCGACCAGCAGCGGCTGATGCAGCATCAGGCCCAGCAGCAAGCCAAGCACGGCGCCGCTCGCGGTATAGGTCGTGAAGCGCCCGATGGTCCACGCGAGACCCGCCTGCAACAGCAGCTGGTGCAGCGCCTGTGCACGCGCCGCGTTGAACAGCAGGCGCGTGAGCAGCGAGCCTTCGCCCGCCTGGCCGCTCTTCAGGATCGACAGCGGCTCGCTCGCCTCGCTGCGTGCGGCCGCCAGCGCGCCGACCCGTGCCTTCAGACGCTTCACGGCCTTGCCGTGGCGCGTGTGCCAGTACAGGTACAGGCCTTCGATCAGTAACACCGTCGCGATAAACAGCAGCACGACAAATCCGATAAACGACGTATTCATGCTTGGCTCCTGGGTCGCCGTCGCTCAGGCCTCGAAATGCCGGGCCGGATCGAACACGTTGTCCGGCAACGCGAGGCCGAAAGCCGCCAGACGCTCGCAGAATTTCGGCCGCACACCGGTCGCGCAAAAATAGCCACGCACCGTGCCGTCCTGATCGACGCCGGTGCGCTTGAACGTGAAAATCTCCTGCATGTTGATCACGTCGCCTTCCATGCCGGTGATTTCCTGGATGCTCATCAGCTTGCGGCGCCCATCGGTCAGACGCGACGCCTGCACCACCACCGACACGGCAGAAGCGATCTGCTGGCGCATCGCCTTGGCGGGCATCGCGATGCCTGCCATCGACACCATGTTTTCAAGGCGCGTCAGCGCGTCGCGCGGCGTATTCGCGTGCAGCGTCGCCATCGAGCCTTCGTGGCCGGTGTTCATCGCGTGCAGCATGTCGAGCGCTTCGCCGCCGCGCACTTCGCCGAGCACGATGCGGTCGGGGCGCATCCGCAGCGCGTTGCGCACCAGCGAGCGCTGCGAGATTTCGCCTTTGCCTTCGATATTCGGCGGCCGCGTTTCGAGGCGCAGCACGTGTTGCTGGCGCAGCTGCAGTTCGGCCGCGTCTTCGATCGTGACGATCCGCTCGTCGCCGGGAATGAAGCCGGACAGCAGGTTCAGCAGCGTGGTCTTGCCGCTGCCGGTGCCTCCTGAAATCAGCACGTTGAGCTTCGCCTGGATCAGCGCTTCGAGCAGCTGCGCCATGGCCGGCGTGAAGCTGCGGTTTTTCAGCATGTCGTCGACGGTCAGCGGATTGACCGAGAAGCGGCGGATCGATACCAGCGGACCGTCGATCGCCGACGGCGGAATGATCGCGTTGACGCGCGAGCCGTCGGGCAGCCGCGCGTCGACCATCGGTGTCGATTCGTCGATGCGCCGGCCGACCCGCGACACGATGCGCTCGATCACCTTCATCAGATGCGCATCGTCGTAGAAGGTGATGTCGGTGTGCTCGAGCTTGCCGCGCCGCTCCACATACACGTGCTGCGAGGTGTTGACGAGAATGTCCGACACCGTTGGGTCTTTCAACAGCGGCTCGAGCGGGCCGAGGCCGAGCATTTCGTCCTGCACGTCCTGCACGAGACGCTTTCTCTCCAGCTCGTTCATCGGCACCTTGTCCTCGTCGACGATGCGCTCGACGAGTTGCGCGAGCTCGCGCTTCACCTGTTCCGGCGACAGCCGCTGCAGCTTGTCCAGCTCGACGCGCTCGATGATGGTCTGGTGGATGTTCATCTTCAGCAGCTGATACGCCTGGCGCGCGGCCTTCGTATCCTGCGCCGCGATGGGCGCGCTGTCGCCGGCCGCCGGTGCGTCAGCCACCGCGAGGTCGCTTTGCATCAGGAGTTGTTCGCGCAGTGACATGGTGGTTTCTCCGTGCGGGTTGCCGCAAATCGATCAATCGTTGGGTGGGCCTAGTGGCCTGGCTTCAGTTGCGCGGCGCCGGCCCTGGGCCCGAACAGACGCGTCAGCGACCGTTTGGCCGGCTCGTGCTGCGGCGGACACAGCGCGGTGGCGAGCGCGTCGATGCTTTTGGTCAGCGGGCTGCCCTTGGCCGCCACCGCGAGCGGCACCCCCTGGTTCACCGCGTGGCGCGCGCTCTTGTCGTCTTGCGGCAGCAGATGCGCGGGCCGCGCGCCGAGCGTGCGCGCGATGTCGTCGAGCCCGACCTGTTCGCGCTTGTCGTAACAGTTGACGATCAGGCGCGTCTTGTTCGGCGCGTAACCGAGCTCGCCGAACCGATCGAGCAGCCGGCGGCTCGCATGCAGATGCGGAATGGTCTGCTGCAGCACCACGCAGATCGCCTCGCTCTGGTCGAGCGCCTGGATCGACAGCGGATTGATTTCCTGCCCGACATCGCACAGCACGAGGTCGTAGCGCTCGCGCACCAGCTCGAGCACACGCTGCAGATGCGGCGCACGCAGCTCGCCGGCCTTGACCGGGTCGCCCGCGCCCGCCAGCACGTCCAGATTCGGATGCACACGCGCCACGCAGGCTTCGAAGAACGCGGCGTCGAGGCGGTCGATCTGCGTGCACAGATCGTGCAGCGTCGCGGGCGGCGCCTTGTCGGTGAGCAGCAGCGTCGCGTCGGCGAACAGCTGGTTCAGGTCGATCACCAGCACGCGCTTGTCGCGCGCGGCGGCCAGCACATACGCGAGATTCGCCGCGACCAGCGTGGTGCCGACGCCGCCCTTGCCGGCCGCGAACGACAGCACGCGCCCGGCGCGGCGCGTCTGCGCGTGTTTCTTGCCGGCTACGTGCGACAGCTCGCGGGCGAACGCGTTGCCGTCGAGCGGCCACGACAGCACGTGGCGCACGCCGGCGCGCATCGCCGCCATCAGCATGTCGGTCGACAGCGCCGGCGTGACCAGCATGCAGCTCAGGTTCGGCGCGTGCGTGCTGGCCTGTTCGATCACGGCGAGATCGGCGCCGGCCAGCGCGCCGTCTTCGATAATCAGCAAATCGATCTTTTTGAAGTACGCGGCGTGGCGCGCCAGATGACGCGCCCCACCCGCTTCGCTGCGCAGGCTATGCGCGACGCCGCTGTCGCGCAGCAGCGCACCGATCTCGTGGGCGCGCTCGTCGCTCGCCGCCACCAAAAGAATATCGATCATGTTGACTCTCCCTCACCTTTCTAATCCGGGCGCTTCTGTCGAAGCGCCCATTGGGCCCGCTGCGCGCGCCGCGCTAGTTGCCGACGGTACCGGCGCCGACGCCGATCGTGAACACATTGGTCGGTGGCGTCGGCGTGGTGAACGACTTGTTGTACGTGGTTTGCGCGGCAACACCGGTGCGCCCGTCGACGCCGGATACCGGGTCGGTGTTGTCCGCATCCGGGTTGAGCGTCTGCATCTGGCGGATCTGCGAAACCGCGTTGCCGAAGTTGCGGTCCCAGTTCGGCGTCGTGCTGAGGCAGCCGCCAAGCGCCGCACAGGCGCCAAGGCCGACGGCGATGCGCAGCAAGGTCTGGTTCGTATTCATGTTGGTCTCCGTGAGTGCGAGGCGCGGCGTGGCGTCAAGGCGCGCTGGACGGCGCGGACGAGGTGGACGGCGCGCCGGCCGCCGGGCCCGCATCGATCGAGTGATGCGGATCGCGCGGGTCGTGCGAATCGCTGATCGCGAGCGTTGTCATCGCGACGCTGGTCGCACGGGTGGGCAGCGCGGAATCGGCCACCGGCGCGTGCCTCGGCGCCGGCATCGGCGCAGGTACTGGCGCGGGTACCGGAGCCGGAACGGCGGCCGGTGCCGGCGCCGCGACCGGTGCCGGAGCCGGCGCACCAGCCTTGGTACCTGCGGGCGGCAACGTTCCGTTACCCGCAGCCGGCGACGGCGCCACCTGCACGCCGGAGGCCGGATCGACCGGCACCGCGGGTTTGGTGCCTTCCATGTTGCCGGTCGCGTAGACCGCCGCTTCGTTGACGTTCGCGAACGTGTCGGTCGGCAGCGGATAGTTGCGCGGCAGCGGTTTGGCCAGACGCGGCGTGACGACGAACACCAGCTCGGTCTTGTCTTCCTGGAAGTTGGTGCTGCGGAACAGCGCGCCGAGCACCGGCACTTCGCCGATGCCGGGCAGCGCCTTCAGCGTGCCCGTGACGTTGCTCTTCATCAGGCCGCCGATCGCGAAGCTCTGGCCGTCGTACACCTGCAGCGTGGTGGTGGCGCGGCGCGTGGTGATCAGCGGCAGGATCGCGGTAGTGCTCACCCCTGCCGCACTGACCGCGACACCGGTCGGCGACAGCTCGGATACCTCCGGCGCCACCTTCAGGTTGATGCGGCCGTTCTCGAGCACGGTCGGCGTGAAGGTCAGGCCGACCCCGAACAGCTCTTCCTGCAGCGTGATGGTGGTGCCGTTGGTGGTGTTGCTTTGCGGCACCGGGATAAACACCTTGCCGCCCGCCAGAAAGCTCGCTTCCTGGCCGCTGATCGCCATCAGGTTCGGCTCGGCGAGAATCTTCACGAGCTGGTCGGACTTCTGCGCGTCGATCGCGAGATTGAGCGGCAGATTGTTCGCCTTCGACGCGGCCACCGCACCAAGGCCGCCCGACAGGAACTGCGCGAGCAGGCCGAAGCTCCACGTGCCGATGCTGCCCTGCAGGTTAGCCTGCGCGCCGAGCTGGTCGACCAGCGTCTTCGACACTTCGGCCACCTTCACTTCGAGCATCACCTGTTGCGGCGCGGCGACCTGCATCATGTTGATCACGCGCTGCGACTTGTCGCCGCCCGCTGCGCCCCCCAGCCCCGCCATCGGCGCCATCAACGCCATCGGTCCTACCGCACCGATCGGCAGCGGGCCGGCCGCGGCGGCGCCACCGCGCGCACCGGGCGCGGGCAGCGCGTTATTCGAACGCTGCGTGAACGCTTGCGCGAGTTCGACGATGCGCTGGGCGGCGATCGTGTCGGTCACCGTTCCGGTGAGAACCAGCGAATCGCCCGCAGCCGTCACCACCACGCCGCGCTCGTTGGGCAGCAGCTTCAGGATGGTCTGCTGCAGGCCGCCGGGATCCGCGCCGACTACCACGTCGATCACGCTGCAAGCGCCGCTCTTGCCCTGCACGATCATGTTGGTCGTGCCGATGTCCGCGCCGAGCAGATACAGCGTCTGCGGCGACACCAGCATGGTCTGCACGATCGCCGGATTGCCGACCGTGCGCTGCCGGACCGGCTCGTCGAGATTGAGCAGCGTCGACTTGCCGAGCGGCACGCTGACCGTGCTTTGCGCGTCGACCCGGCCGCGGCAGTTCGGGCCCTTGCCGGCGCTGCCGGCCATCGCGGCAGCAGCCGTGCCGGCGCCGGTGCGGTTCGCGCCGTTGGCCGCGATCGTCAGCGGTACGGCCGGCAGCGGCATCGTGCCGCCCGCGACCTGGTTCGCCGCGACCATGCCGACGCTCGCCGACGGATCGGCGAGGCCCTCGGCCTGAGTCGGTAACACCCACAGGAATGCGCCGACCGTTCCAAGAATGGCGCTCAGTGCGAAGTGCGCTGCCGCCGGTCGTTGCTTCCTCGCTTCACGCCGCGGCGACCAATGCGCCAGACGAGCCGATTTCGCGTTCATGTCCTTCCCCCGTTCAGGTGCTGCCTTGTTCCGCTTATGTGCTGCTTATGAGTGGTGCTGCTTTTTGTGGTGCCTGGGTGCTGCTTTTTGCGATTCTTTTTGTGCTGCCTGTTCGCTTGTTGCCGGCCTGCCTGTTGTGCTGTTTGCCGCGAAGCTCCGCGTGCAGCGTGGTCCGACGCCGCACGCAGGAAACCCCGCTCAGAAACATTCCTTCGTCGCATCGCCGCCGACGATCACCCGCACGCAATTGGCCGGCTCGCGCGCTACCGCGCGCCGCACCACGCGTTCCGGCGCGCTGGCCGGGACCGGTACGGCCGCCGCGACGTTCAGCAGCGTGGCGCGGGTCGCGCCGAGCGTCGAAGTCGCCTGCGGATCGACCTGGTTGCGCAACACCAGCGAAAGCGAACCGATGCTGCGCGCGAGGTCGATCTTTTCTGCCTGGTCGGGCGACACTTCGAGCGTGACCGCATCGACGACCTTCGGCTTGGTCTCGTCGCGTCCGACTTCCTGCGCGACGGCCAGCACCAGAATCTTTTCGAGCACGATCTTCGAGATGTGCTGGTCGCGCTGCGTATTCGGGTCTTTCTCGGTATTGACGATGATGTCGACGTAGTTGCCCGGCAGCGCGAAGCCGGCCACGCCAATCACGTCGTTCACGCGCACCGTGATCGCGCGCTTGCCTTCGTTGATCACCGCCGACAGTCCGCCGAGCGTGCCGACCGGCGACAGCTTCGCTTCGATCAGCGGCTCGCCGCGCAGCGTGCTTTCCTTCAGCACGCGGCCATCGAGTTTTTGCGGGTCGACGAACGAGCCTGCCGGCACGCTGCCCGCCGGCCAGTCGACCACTTTCAGCACGTCCGGCGTCAGGCGCTGGCCAAGGCTGATGTCGGCGGTGGCAACCACCACCCTGCCGGTGGACGTGGAGTTCTGCGACACCATCCAGCGCGAGCCGAACACGACGGCGGCAAGGCCGGCGGCGGTCGCCAGCAGCAATATGAAAATCGCACGTGAGTTGTTCATTTCGGTCTCCGGCTTTCGACCCGCTGCGAAGCGGCGCGGTCGATGTAGTGGTCAATGTCGTGATCGATGCGCCCGATCAGGCGGTGGCAAACCGGTGAATCACTTCGCCTGGCTGGTCATGGCGCGGCGACGGCCGGTCGGCTTCGGCTGTGTCGGCCTCGCCAGTCCGCGCGAAATAGCTGTGCCAGGCGTGCTGCAGCGTGTCGGGCGTCGCCACCGGCGCCTCCTCGCGGTAACTTGCGTGCGCCGCCACCAGCCCCAGCAGATCGCGTGGATAGCACGCGAGCAGCGGCTTGCGGGCCGGCTGGTGCAGCCGGTGAATCAGGTGCTCGAATGCGTCGCGGTCGGCGCGCACACCCAGCTCGCGGCAGCAGTGCTCGAACAGCGTCTGATATTCGTGTTGCGCGAGCGGCCCGACGTACACCTTGCTGCCGAGGCGGCGCAGGAAGGCTTCGTCGCCGAGCTGACCGGGTTCGAGGTTGCTCGAGAATGCGAGCCGCACGTCGAACGGCAGCTGGAAGCGCGCGCCGTTGTTCAGCGCCAGCGTTTCAGTGCCGCGCCCGAGCGGCACGATCCAGCGGTTCAGCAGTTCTTGCGGCGCGACGCGCTGGCGGCCGAGGTCGTCGACGATGTACAGGCCGTTGTTGGCCTTCATATGGCCGGGCGCCTGGTAGAAGCCGCTGCTTTCGTCGTAGCGCAACTCGAGCATGTCGAGCGTCAGTTCGCCGCCCGCCATCACCACCGGACGGCGGCAGCGCTGCCAGCGGCGGTCGGCAGGTGCGGCGAACGGTGCGCCGGCGGCGTGTGCCGCGGTTTGTGCCGCGGTTTGTGCCGCGGTTTGCGCCGCGGTTTGTCCCGCGGTTTGTCCCGCGCTTTGCCCCACAGCGTGACCGACCGTATGCCCGGCGACCGGCACGTGAATCAGCGGATCGAACACCTGCACGATCGCGCGATCGATCAGCAGCGCGTACGGCACGTCGACCGTGCCGGGCATCAGCTTCGCGAGCGATTCCGCCAGATGGGTCTTGCCACCGCCCGCCGGGCCGTAGAACAGGATCGGCCGGCCCGAGTTCACCGCGCCGCCCAGTTCGTCGATCAGCGCATCGCCGATCGTCAGGCCGGCGAGCGCGGCCCGGGCAAATGGGCGCGACACCCGCAGGCGGTTCACCGACTGGGCCGCAATCGCATCCTTATAGGCATCGAGCGTGACCGGCGCGGGGCCGACATACGAGCAGCGCGCCAGATAGCCGATCGCGCGGACCCGGCCTTCGTCGGTCAATTGATAGTGCACGTCGAAGTCGGCCGCGCCGCGATGCACGATTTCCAGCTGGCGTTCGCGGATCATGAAGCCCGCGATTTCGTCGAGTACCGGAATCGGCAGCTTCAGGCGCTCGACCAGCTGCGCGAGGCTCACCTTGCCGACCACTGCCGCCGCCTTCGCGGTCAGTTCGGCCAGAAACGGCAGATCGAGTCCGGTCTGGCTCACGCGCAAAGGCGCGCGCCGCGTGACTGTCCGATCGTGCGCACCGTCGTCGCACGACACAACCTCGCCCGGTCCGTGAGCGTTGTTCATCTGACTTCCCCCGTAACTGCCCAGCTCTGGTTGACTGGCCTGTGCTGCCTGTTTGCGTCCGCGTGCGGTGCACGCGAGCCGCTGTTATTTTGGGTTCCTGCACCTGCTTGCCGCGCTGGGTTCACCTGCTGAGTTCCCGCGCCACCGTGACCTGAGCCTCTCTGTGGAGGCTTGGGTCATCTGGTCTACTGCTTCCCCCGTACTTCCCCGTATGCTTTTCTGGTGGCGCCGTGCTGCGACGGCTTGCCGTATTCGCCTGCTCAACGACCCGCTACGCTCGTCATCACCGTGAACACAGTGCCGGCGGTGATCGCCACACCGAACGGCATCCGTCCGAGCGACGCGCGTACTTCCCCGTTCTGCGCGCCGCTCTGCCGGAACCCGCCTGCCATCGTCCACAGCAGAGAAAACGTATTGCTCAACCCTGCGCGAAGCTGCCTGCCCTGCCACATCATCACCAACGACCACACCCCGCCCACCACCGAAGCTACGACTGCTGCTTCTACTGCCAGCGTGGCGCCGCACAGCGCGCCCACCGCGGCCATCAACTTGACGTCACCGGCACCGACCATCCGCAACAGGTAACCGGGCAGCAACATCAATCCGCCGGCCACCGCACCCGTCAACCACACCTGCAGGCCGCCGAAGCCGCCATGCCAGCACTGCACCGGCAGCGCCACCAGCAGCGCGCTCGCCACCAGCCAGTTCGGAATGCGCCGCGTTTGCCAGTCCCATGCGGCAGCTAGCGCGACTAGCGCAAGCACGCACGGTCCAACTGGAAAGAAAACGCTGTCCATGAAAACTCCGCTGTGCA
The DNA here is from genome assembly GCF_054782355.1 of Paraburkholderia jirisanensis. Classification (NCBI taxonomy): domain Bacteria; kingdom Pseudomonadati; phylum Pseudomonadota; class Betaproteobacteria; order Burkholderiales; family Burkholderiaceae; genus Paraburkholderia; species Paraburkholderia jirisanensis. The sequence goes on from NZ_BAAGSQ010000025.1 coordinate 762,372, forward strand.
AGATGATCGTCGGGCCGGCCGCACCGCCCTGCCTCGCCAACCAGCCGCGAGGCGTGCCGGGCGGTGCGGACCGTGCCTTGCCCTGTTACCGGGTCGTCGCGTTGGACGACGCGGTGCCGAGCACGCCGCCGATCGTATTGAAGAGGGCCTTCAGGTTCGTGCCCATCAAGGTCGCGCCGGCGATGATCATCACCGAGATCAGACCGGCCAGCAGGCCGTACTCGACTGCCGCTGCGCCTTCTTCGTCTTGCAGAAATTGTTGAATTGCGTTCTTCATTGCTAACCCCCGTAGGTGAAGTGGAACTACCGAAACATGCCGCTGCGTGCTTTTTAGATACCCGCTTTGGCTTTTCAGGTCCGCCGGCAAAAAACCGGATGGACCACAATCGGCAATGCCTCTGGCTGCGTCGTTGTGGTGGCGAATGATCCGTACCCCGTACGAACCATTCGCCCCACTATTCTGCTGACGTCCGCCCCCAATTGGCCCCGCCGCCGCCTCACGACCGTATTGGCAATCCCCGGCCACGATCGCGAAGTCCCCGTTGTCGCTGCCGGTCGGCCTCTGTCTGGCGCCTGCCGTCAGCAACGAATTCCTCGTGACATCGCTATTGCAACGGGTGTGCCATGAGGCATCAAACCCTTGTCGCGCCGTGATCTGTTAGCTGGCGCACATGCTTTGGCGGGGTCTGCGCGGTGTGCGCGTTTCGCACCAGAAACATTTTTGCGACACTGTTAAGCGTTATGCATACGCGTTCCAGCGTGCATTTGAGGCGGTAAAAAGAACTTTCTTCAGGCGCGTGAGCCGCGCTGGCTATGGGTTTGAGGTCAAAAATGCCGTGCTGCGTGTGGTCCCGCATACTGCGCGGCATGCCCGGCCAAACCTGTCGCAACATTGAGACAGCCGTCGACTCGCGTGGCCAAAACGCTCCGCGCCCGATACGCGAAAGCACACGAGCCTTGCCTGGCAAGGCTGCGCCACGTTCATCGATGAATCGGCCAGACCGCGCGCGCAGGCGGGGTAGACCCGATCATGATTTCTGCTGATTCAAACGCCGGCTGCTTTTCATTTATCTTTTGCTCCATATGCCGTATTCGTGCGACGATAAGTCCATGCCTGTCACGGCATACAAGCTTGATAAGGTGGCCAATCCCGGCAAGCAGTTGGCAAGCGGCGGCACCTGGCAGCAACTGGCGTTGCGGTTTCGTACGCTGCCGCACGCAAGTCAGATGAAGGCAGCAAAAGGTTCGCAAAGACGAGCCGTTATCAAGATGAGAGTAGAAGTCGAAGGACATTGGTCTTGCGACGCTGCCGCGGCGCAAGGGCAACATCCAAACCGGGGGTAACATGAGTTCCACTTCTGCACCACTCACCAACGAGCGCAATGTGCTCTGTATTTCGCCCGTACCGGACGAAAGCCTCGCGGCCTTTCTGATGGCCTCCGGCTGGAACGTGCTGCACGCGAAGAACACCAGCGCCGCCGAACGCCTGCTCGAACGCAGCGGCGACATCAAGGTCGGCCTGATCGATCTGCCTGAAGACTGCACCGCGCAGCAGTTTTCCGCGCTCGAAGCCTGTATGCAGAACAGCGAAACCCACTGGATCGCGCAGATCGCACCGGGCCGCGCAGACGACGAGCTGACCAGCCGCTTCATCCTCGACTATTGCTTCGACTTCGTGACCAAGCCGTGCATGAACGAACGGCTGATCTTCGCGCTCGGTCATGCGCACGGGCTGTCGAACCTGCGGCGCGCGAGCGTGGCGCCGAAGCCGTCGCTCGGCAAGCACGGGATGGTCGGCCATTGCGACGCGATGCAGCGGCTTTACCGGCGTCTCGACAAATGCGCGCAGACCGATGCGCCGGTGTTTATCGCCGGTGAGTCGGGCACCGGCAAGGAACTCACCGCGCGCGCCGTGCACGATTGCTCGGCGCGCAAGGACCAGGGTTTCGTGGCGATCAATTGCGCGGCGATTCCGCCCACGCTGCTGCAGGCCGAGCTGTTCGGCCATGAGCGCGGCGCGTTCACCGGCGCGCTACAGCGCAAGATCGGCCGGATCGAACATGCGAACGGCGGCACGCTGTTCCTCGACGAGATCGGCGATATGCCGCACGAGTGCCAGGCCGTGCTGCTGCGCTTTCTGCAGGAAGGCACCATCGAACGGCTGGGCGGCAATGCGTCGATCAAGGTCGACGTGCGCGTGATCTCGGCAACCCACGTGCATCTTGAGGCGGCGGTGGCCGATGGGCGCTTCCGTTCGGACCTGTATCACCGGTTGTGCGTGCTGCGTCTGGACGAACCGCCGCTGCGCGAGCGCGGCAGCGATATCCGGCTGCTGGCCGACTACGCGCTCAGCATGTACAAGCAGGACGGCACGCACAAGATTCGCGGTTTTTCCAGCGGCGCGATGGTCGCGATGTCGAACTATGCGTGGCCCGGCAATGTGCGCGAACTGATCAACTGCGTGCGCCGCGCGGTCGTGATGGCCGAGGGGCGCTTTATCACCGAAGCCGATCTCGGCTTGCCGGCCGCTTCGGCCGAACGCACCAGGACGCTGGCCGAAATTCGCATGAAGGCCGAAATCGCGGCGATCGAAGAAGCGCTGCGGCGGCATGGACATAACCTGTCCGGCGCGGCTGCGGACCTCGGCGTGTCGCGTGCGACGCTGTACCGGCTGATGAACGCGAACCGGATGCAGACCGACGTGAATTCGATGCGGCAGATCCGCATGCGCCGCCAGGAGAGCGGCGGCGATGCGGCGAATGCCGGCGACGACCCCACGGAGGATGAGCCCGGTGGGCAATTGCCTGCGGCGGCGGCATCGGCGGGGTGAAGGTGGCGGGAGGCTGCGGAATCCGTTGATGCGTTGAATGCGCTGATGCGCTGCATCTTCGCGTGTCCGGTTTCGACGGATGCGCCGCCCCTCCCCGTTCGACTCGCTGCGAGGCTGCCCCGCCGTTGCTATGCTTGTGCGTACCCCCGCACACCGGCACGGACGCGAACTTGGCTGACTCCGATCTCCCCGCACCCCGACCTGAACATCGGCCTGCCGCCGCCCCGGCCCAGGCCGGCCCCTGCGACGCACTCGTGATCGGCGCGCAGCCCACTGACCGCGTCAGCCCATGCCGCCGCAAGAAGCTCGCGCTTGCCGCCACCATCCTCGGTTCGAGCATGGCGTTCATCGACAGCTCGGTGGTCAACGTGGCGCTGCCGTCGCTGCAGAACGAACTCGGCGCGAGCGTCGCGGCGATGCAGTGGGTGGTCGATGCGTATCTGCTGTTTCTGGCGTCGCTGGTGCTGGTCGGCGGCGCGCTCGGCGACCGCTTCGGACGGCGCCGCATCTTCGTGACCGGCATCGTGCTATTCACGCTCGCATCGGCCGCATGCGGCTTCGCGCCGAACTCGGCCGCGCTGATCGTGGCGCGCGCCGTGCAAGGTATCGGCGCGGCGCTGCTGGTGCCAGGCAGCCTGTCGATTCTCGGCGCGGTCTTCGACGAGTCCGAGCGCGGCCGCGCGATCGGCATCTGGGCCGGATTCGGCGCGATCACGTCGGCGCTCGGGCCCGTCGCGGGCGGCTGGCTGGTCGATGCGTTTTCATGGCGTGCAATCTTTTTCCTGAATCTGCCGGTCGCCGCGGCCACGCTCGTGCTGGCTCTGCTGGCCGTGCCCGACAGCCGCCAGAGCGGCGCGCCTCAGCGGATGGACTGGGCCGGCGCCGCGCTCGCCGCAGTCGGGCTCGGCGCACTGGCGTACGGCTTGACGCGCGCGTCGGCGCACGGCTTCGCAGAGCCGGCGGTGCTCGCGTCGGTAGCGGGTGGAGGGTTGGTGCTGGTCGGCTTTGTCGCGCTCGAAGCGGCCAGCGCGCAGCCGATGATGCCGCTTGATGTGTTTCAATCGCGCGACTTCAGCGGCGCCAATCTTGTCACATTGCTGCTTTATTTCGGTCTGGGCGGCGCGCTGTTTTTCCTGCCGCTGACACTGATCCGCGCACATGGCTATACCGCGACCGAGGCCGGTGCGGCGCTGTTGCCGCTGCCGGTGATCATCGGCGGATTGTCGCGTGTGATGGGCGGCGTGGCGGACCGCAGCGGGCCGCGCATGCTGCTGATCGCGGGGCCTTGCATCGCGGGGCTCGGCTTTGCGCTGTTCGCGCTGCCGCGCGCGCATGCTGGCGACGTGTCGTACTGGAGCGGGTTCTTTCCCGCCTTGACGCTGATTGGGCTCGGTATGACGCTCGCGGTCACACCGCTGACGACCACCGTGATGGCTTCGGTGCCGGCCGCCCGCACGGGTGTCGCGTCGGGCATCAACAACGCGGTGGCGCGGGTGGCGAGCCTCGTGGCGGTCGCGGCGCTGGGCATCGTGTTCACGTGGGCGCATGAGGCGTCGCTGGCCGCGCGGCTCGATGCGCTGCATATTCCGCATCAGGCGAGTGCGCTGGGGCGCTCGCTCGAGCCGGGTGGCGACGACACTGTCGTTGACGACGCGCGCGCGGAAGATGCGGTGGGCGCGCGCCACGCGGCGCCGGTGGGAGATGCGGCGGATGTGAGCCACGCGGCGCGCGCCGGAGATGCGGCGAATGTGGGCCACGCGCCGCGCGCCGGAGATGCCGCGGATGTGAGCCACACGCCGCCGATGGGAGATGCACCGGATGTGGGCCACACGGCGCGCGCAGGCCGCGCAGTCGGCGCAAAGCTCGCGGCCAACGCCGCGACACCGCTCGACGCGGTGATGGCCCGCGCCGACGCCGATGCGATCGACGCAGGATTTCGCGCGGTAGCGCTGGTGTGTGCCGTGAGCGCGTTTTGCGCAGCGGCGTGCGCGGCGTTGACGATCACACGCAAGTAAGCGCGTCGCGCCACGCCGCGAGGCGCGGGTTCCCGGCCATCTGCACTCCGCGCGGGATGCTGCGTAGCCAGCGGCAAGCCCGCTTGCGTGCGGTGGCACAGGCACATACTGCGAGCGCCGTGTGCACGACGTTGCCAATCACGCGCAGATGGGCACGTGGCGCTGCGCCGGCGGGTTGCGGAACATTGGCGTGCCATGCGAGATGCTGCGCCTCCATCCGCATCGAAAGGCCGTTTGTTCCTGCGGCAGAGGCTTCGGCGATCGTGTCTGGTAGAGTGCCACTTTGTCCGGCCCCTGCCGCCGCGTGTGCGCGAGATTGCCGCGTACTCGCGACACAGCTGCCCGCCTGCGAGCCCGTCGCGCATCGGCGAGACCCTCGGCCCGCCTGAAAGCGCGCCGCGCCCTCCGATACCGCCTTCGGCCTCCCATAACGCCGTCAGGCACATCAATTGCAATTCCGACCAAGGTTTGCGCCCTCCAGGCGGAACTTGCACGCGCGCATGCTGTCGTTTTTACATTCACGTCTGACCATCGTTCTTCTTCTACTTACATCGGATCCCGTCGCCCGGCGCCGCAACGCCGCCGCACCCCGTCCTCCATGCGCAAACTATTGAAACCCCTGTTGAGCTGGCTTCTTGCCGTCCTGCTACTGCCTGCGCTTGCCGCAGCCGCCCCTGCTGCCGCGCCTGCGGGCACCCCATCCGCCGCGTCGCGCCCCGCCGTCTCGCTGACGCCCGATCAGGCCCGCCAGGCCCTCGACGTGTTGAACGATCCGCAACGCCGCGCACAGGTAACCGACACGCTGCATGCGATCGCCGCAGCCGGTGCGCTTGCTGCACCGCCGGCGACGGCCTCCGCGCCCGCTACCGCATCTGCTGCCGCGGCGGCGAGCGCGCCGCTCGCATTCAAGTCGAACGGCCTTGCCGCACAGCTCGCGCGGCAAGGCGCACATTGGCTCGGACAAGGCGCCGCGTCGGTCAAGCGCTCGCTGAGCGTGCTGCTCGACACCGCGTCGGTACGCGACTGGTGGCGCGGCGAAGTGATGAATCCACAGGAACGCGCAAGGCTTGCGTCGATCCTGTTTGCGATCCTCGCGACGATCCTGCCGGCGCTCGCGCTCGAATGGCTTGCGCGCCGGCTGCTGCGCCGCGCGCGCGAGGCAATTGCAGCGCGGCGCTCGCATCGCGAACACGGGTATGCGAGCGCGCGTGCGGACACGACGGGGCATCTGGCTGAGGCTGCTCCACTGGGCAGCGCAGTTGCGGCTTCCACGCAGACAGCGACGCAGAACGCTACGGCTGGGACTTCGGCTCAAGCGGCGACGCAAGCCGACAGCACTGCCGGACCTTTGGCTCAGGCCGCAGCGCGATCTGGCAGCGCCGCCGGACCTTCGCGTCAGCCGGCAACCCAAACCGGCAGCGCCAGCGCCTCGACACAGACCGACACGACCAAACCAGGCCCGTCAACCGCCCAGCCGCAAACCGGGCTGCCAATCGCAGCAACCGCCAACGCCGCTGACACAACCACCGAAGACGCAGACGACGAGGCCGCCGCACGAGCCGCAGGTTTCGCCCCTGCGCAGGCCGCAAGCGCAGCGTCAGCCGCGGCTTCTACCGCATCAAGGTCCACGGCTTCGACGGCCACCATGAGCACGCCGCCAGCCGCGGCAATCCCGTCGCCCACCGCGAACCCCACCGCCTCCCCGGCCACCGCCAGCCAGCAAAACGCCAGGGAAGCCCGCGCGAAAAACAACGCCGCGCAACACTGGACGCTGCTGCAGCGGCTCCCCGGCGCCGCGCTGCATCTGCTGTTGCGCTTGCTGCCGCTCGCCGTATTCGTCGCCGCGGCCAGCGTACTGATGTCGATCTTCGCCGACGACGGCACGCCGCAAGACCGCGCGCTCAGCACGCTGATCGACCTCTACGTGCTGTGCCGCGCGATCGCGATTGCAGGCGGCTTCTTCCTGCAGCCGGATGCGCCGGCGCTGCGCCTGCTGCGCATGCCCGACACCTGGGCGAGCTTCGTGCAGCGCTGGATCGTGTGGATCGTCTGCGCGATCGGCGGTGGCGCCGCGCTGGTCGAAACGGCCCTCGCCCTCGGCCTGTCCGACTCCGCGCATACCGCGCTGGTGAAACTCGTCGCGCTGGCCGGCCACGTGCTGCTGTCGATCATGATCCTGCAATGCCGCAAGCCGATCGCCGCACTGGTGCGCGACGGCGCGCAAAACAACCGGCCGATCACGTGGCTCGGCGAAGGCTTCGTCGACCTGTGGGCCGGCATCGCGGTGTTTATCGTGATGGCGCTGTGGTTCGTGTGGGCGCTCGACGTGCAGAACGGCTACGAGACGCTGCTGCATCTGGGCGGCATTTCGGTGGGCGTGCTGATCGCCGCACGGGTGGTGTCGATCGTCGTGTTCGGCGCGCTCGGGCGGCTGTTCCATCGCGACGAAGACGCGGACCGCTCGCTCGCCCATCAGCATGCGTACCGCTATTACCCGCTGCTGCGCCGTGTGGTGTACGCGATCATCGCGGCGATCACCGTGCTGGTGCTGCTGCAGGTATGGCACGTCGACGTCTGGCAATTCTTCCAGCGCGGCACGGTCGGACATCGGCTTGCCTCCGCGCTGGCCACGATTTTCGTCGCGGCGGTGTTCGCGCTGTTCGTGTGGGAAGTGGCCAACGTGTCGGTCGAGCAGCGCCTCGAACGCTGGACCGCGAGCGGCGATCTGACCCGCGCCGCGCGCCTGCGCACGCTGCTGCCGATGCTGCGCAGCGCGCTGTTCGTGGTGATCGCGCTGGTGGTGGTGATGACCGGTTTGAGCGAACTCGGCGTGAACACTGCGCCGTTGCTGGCGAGCGCCAGCATCTTCGGCGTTGCGCTCGGCTTCGGCTCGCAAAAGCTGGTACAGGACTTCATCACCGGCATCTTCCTGCTGATGGAAAACGCGATGCAGGTCGGCGACTGGGTCACGCTCGCCGGTGTATCGGGAACCGTCGAATATCTGTCGATCCGCACCGTGCGTTTGCGCGGCGGCGACGGCTCGCTTTATACGGTGCCGTTCAGTTCCGTGTCGACGGTGAACAATACGAATCGCGGGCTCGGCAATGCAGCGGTCAAGGTCAGCATCGCATACGGCCAGGATCTCGATCTGGCGATCGATACGTTGAAGGAAATCGGCGCCGCCCTGCGCACCGACGACAAGTTCAAGGACGGCATCCTGTCGGACTTCGCGTTCTGGGGCGTCGACAGCGTCGACGGCTCGGCGCTCACGTTGACCGGCCAGGTGCAGTGCCGCGACAGCGGGCGCTGGGGCGTGCAGCGCGAATTCAACCGCCGCATCTTCGAGCAGTTCAGCGCGCGCGGCATCCAGATTGCGAATCCGCAGCGTACCGTCGTGGTGCCGCCGGACGGCTGGCAGCCAGGCGCGGCGCTGAATGGGCACGGCGCGCGCGCTGGGCAGGCGAATGACGCCGACGATTCAAACGATCGCGACGACGGGGACAACGCAGCGGGCAGCGGCGATGTGAACCGCCCTGACGATCGGTCAGGGGCGGACGGTAGCAGAGACGCGGCGCCTCGGAAACCAGCGGCGCATTAAAGATCGGGGACGCAGGCGCAGGCGCAGGTCGTGGGTTGCGTGGGTTGCGTGGGTTGCGTGGGTTGCGTGGGTTGCGTGGGTTGCGTGGGTTGCGCGGTTTCCGATCCCTGATATCACCTGCGCCGGCGCTGCGCTCATCCCTCGCGAGGCAGCGTCAGCACCGCGTCGAGCCCGCGCTCCGCGCGATTACGCAGCGTCAGCGTGCCACCGTGTGCAGCCGCCACGCTACGCGCGATCGTCAACCCGAGCCCGGTGCCGCCGCTCGCCTCGTTGCGCGACGCCGCGATCCGGAAGTACGGCTCGAACACCTGCTCGAGCAGCTTCGCATCGGCAATGCCGGGGCCTCGGTCGCTCACCACGATCTGCACGCTGCGGCCGGCATCGGTCACGCGTATCGTCGCGCTTTCGCCGTAACGGATCGCATTGTCGAGCAGATTCTGCAGACAGCGTTTCAGATTGCGCGGATAACCGGGCAATGGCCGCCCGGCACTGCCTTCGACCGTTACCGCATGCCCCGCTTCGCGCGCATCTTCAGCGAGCCCTTCGAGCATCGAATCGACATCGATGTCGTGCCGCGTCTCGGTCACTTCGACGCCCTGCACCGCATCGAGCGTGGTGCGCACCATCGCTTCCATATCGTCGATATCGGCACGCAGCCGCTCGCGCCATTGCGCGTCGGGCAGCATCTCGACACGCAGCCGCAGACGCGTCAACGGCGAGCGCAAATCGTGCGACACCGCTGTCAAAAAACGGGTGCGCTGCGCGAGGCTTTCGGTGAGTTGCTGCTGCATCGAATTGAACGACTGCGCCGCGCTGCGCACTTCGATCGGGCCCGTGACCGGCAGCGGCGCGCGGTAGATGTTGCGGCCGAGCGCGTCGGCTGCCTTCGCCAGTTGCCGCAGCGGCTGCACCGCGAAACGCACTGCAACGAACGCGAGCAGGCAAACGGCCGTGAGTCGGATCAGATAGATCCGCACCAGGTAGTCGAGCACCAGCGAGCGCGGCACGGATTGCAGGCCGGCCTGCCCTTCGTTGGCGCGCACGTCGAGCCATGTATCGTTCGCGTCGTCGGCGCCGCTTACGGCCGCACCGCTTGCGCTGCTTGCACTGCTTGCACCACACGGCAGCTTCACCTGCAGATGAAAATCGCCAGTCGGCATGTTCGTATTGAACAGCGTCAGAATCCCCGTGTGGTCGCCTTCGCGATCGCGCAGTTGCACGTCGAGCAGGCGCACGTCGACCGGTTCGCCGAGCCGGTGCTGCAGCACATCGCCAATCAGGTCGCCGACCGCGCGCTCGACCACCGGCAGATCGCGCTCCGCCGAAGCCGCCTGCGCTGCAGAAGGCGCACCGATCACCTGCAAATGGAAATGCTCGTCGCCGAGCTGTTGCGCGAGCACGCGCCGCGCGGCATCGCTGGGCGCACGCTCGAGCAACCGGATCGAATCGGCCAGACGGTTCGCAAACAGCCGCGCCGGCATCTCGAGCGCACGGTTCTCGTGCGTATCGAACCAGATCGTGCTGGTCAGCAACTGCCCCGCGAACATGCCGATCGCGAGAATCATCACCAGCCGCCCGAACAGCGTGTCGGGCCACAGACGCAGTTTCATCGCCGCTACTGCGCCTCGTACACGACGTCCGCCACCAGCATGTAGCCTTCGTTGCGCACCGTGCGAATCAGCCCCGCACTGCGTGCCTCGTCTTTCAGATGATGACGCAGGCGGCTCACGCAGACGTCGATCGAGCGATCGAGCGGCGTGTGCTCCTTGCCGAACACGTGATCGAGCAGAAACTCGCGCGACAGCGGCCGGTTCGGATGATCGAGCAGCGTGCGCAGCGCGCGATAGTCGGATCCGCCGAGCGACACCACGACGCCATCGGGCGACAACATCTGCTTCATCCGCGTGTCGAGCCGCCAGCCGGCAAAACCGACGAACGCGCTGCGTTCGCCGCGATTCGCGCGTGGCGTGCCACGTGCGCGACGCAGCACCGTCTTGATTTTCGCGACCAGTTCGCGCGGATCGAATGGCTTGGGCAGGTAGTCGTCGGCGCCCATCTCGAGCCCGACGATGCGATCGAGCAGCGCGCCGCGCGCACTCAGGATGATGATCGGCACGTCGTGCTCGCGACGCAATTCGCGCGTGAGGTCGAGCCCGTCCTCGGCTTCGAGCATCAGGTCGAGCACCACCAGATCGACCTGCGCGGTGCGCAAGACCTGTTTCATCTGTGTGCTGCCGGTGGCGGCGCTTGCCTGGTAGCCCATGCCGTGCAGGTAGTCGCGCAGCAACTGGCGAATATTCGGATCGTCGTCGACGACGAGTATGTGGTCCATCGTTGGGATCAGGTTCTTGCTGGATGCGCTTCGCGCACGTATGGCGGCAAGGCGCCGGCTGCGCCAACACATTCCATTACAAAAGCGGGCCGGCTCAACACATTGCCATTACATTGCGCGGCTAAAGTTACCGCGCAAATCGCAATCATTCTCATTAAGAACGACTATAGCACGCCGATTCCACGGCTTTCAGCGACGCCCGCAAAGCGTGGCTGCAGGCCGCAGCGAGCCGGTACGTGCGGGCGTTCGTCAGGGCACAGCCAGCCGACGTTTGAAGCGGCCCAGCCAACCCGTCTGCCGTAGATCCGCGCAGTGTGCACCTGCGCCGCCGCTCGCCGCTTGATCCGGCGTGCCGCGGCACGCGTGCCGGTGCGACCGCTTTTCGAACAGGGGAAATCATGAAGCGCGTTGTCATCCTTGCCGCATGCGCGGCGGGATACGCCTGCCAGGCGCAGGCTCAATCGTCGGTTGCGCTGTACGGGTTGATCGATGCCGGACTCTTCTACACCAATAACGTCAAGGGCCATAGCGCGTGGCAGGCCGGCAGCGGCGACGTGACGGGCAGCCACTGGGGGTTGATCGGCCGCGAGGATCTGGGCGGCGGCACCAAGGCGATCTTCGAGATCGAGAACGGCTTTAGTGTGATGAACGGCTCGCTGCGCCAGGGCGGCCGCGAGTTCGGCTACCAGGCTTACGTGGGGCTCGCCAATTCGCGCTTCGGCACGATCACGCTCGGGCGCCAGTACGATTCGGTGGTCGACTATCTCGCGCCGACCAGCTTCACCGGCATGCATCCGGGCGGCAACAACCTGTCCGCGCACCCGTACGACAACGACAACCTGAACAACTCGTTTCGTGTGAACAACTCGATCAAGTACGCGAGCAACGAGTACGCAGGTATCAAGTTCGGCGCGTTGTACGGCTTTTCGAACGACCCCGGTTTCGACAACAACCGGCTGTACAGCTTCGGCGCTTCGTATAGCGTGGGGCCGTTGCAGATCGCCGCGGGCTACTTCCAGGCGAACAACGCCGGCAGCAACAGCAACACCAACGGCGCGCTGACGCTGACCGACCGCACCTTCATCGCGGCCTTGCAGCGCACCTACGGCGTAGGCGCCGCGTATGCGGTCGGCCCGGCGCGCTTCGGTGCGGTGTGGACCCGCACGCAGCTGGGCGGGCTCGATATGATCAATGGCCCGAACAGTCTGGGCCTCGTGCAAAACGGCCAGGGCGCGAGCTTCAGCAACTATGAGGTCAACGCCAGCTACCAGATCATGCCGGCGCTCAGCGTGAGCGGCGAGTACACGTATACGGACGGCGCGCTGTCCACTGCGAGCGGCGGCCATCATCCGAAGTGGCATGAAGTGTCGGTGCAGACCGATTACCAGTTCTCGAAGCGCACCGACGTGTATCTGCAGGCCACGTATCAGCACATTGCAGCCGACGGCTCGGGTCTGACCGCGGATATTGCCGCGCAAAGCCCGTCGTCGACGAACGAGCAGGTGGTGGTGGCGGTCGGCATGCGGCACCGGTTCTGACACAGCAAAAATACGCGGCGCCTGCACTTGCTCACTTTCCGCTCATTTTCGGCCAGTACGATGCATCTCCATAGACAGCTCATTCACCCAGTCACCGGAGAACATCATGTTTGCCTATCTGATCGAAAAGTTCAGCAGCTGGCTCGATAGCAACGAACAACGCCGCCGCGACCGCTATCTGGCGGGCGCGACCGATTTCGTAGAACTCGAACGCCGGATTCATGTGCTCAATGCGCGCGATTGAAGTGATCGAAGCGATCAAGCGCGCCTCAAGGCACTTGAGCAACCACCCGCAGCGCCGCAGCGTAGGACGCCATGCATGCATCGTTTGCCGGTTGGCCGCGCGACCCCGAAGAAGTTTCCGGTGGTTGCGCGCGCAAGTAAAAAGCGGCGCCACGTTTTCACGCGGCGCCGCTTCTGTATCTGCGCTGGACGAAACGTCAGTTCTTCAGGTCGTCCGGCACTTTGCCGCCGTTTTCCGCGAGCTTGGTCATGACCTGCTTTTGCAGCCACATGTTCATCTGCGCGGAATCGTTCATGTCGCCGGGAAAATTCAGTTCCTCGGCCAGTTGCTTGCGCGCCGAGAGACTGCTGTCCAGACCGAGCAGTTTCATCAGATCGACGATCGACGTGCGCCAGTTCAACGTCTCCGAATGGCTCTTTGCAAGGTCGGTCAATACGGCTTCGACATCGACCGGTTGCGCAGCGGCGGCAGCGGGCGCGGCGGCGGGCGTATCGCTGGCCGCCTGTTGCGCAGGGGTGGGCGCGGGTGCGGCAGCGGCCTGGGCCGCGGGATGACCTACGGGAAATATCTTGCTGAGTATCGTGCTGAAAATGCTCATGGCTTTCTCCACAAAGACAGACAGTTGTGAACAGCGGATGGGTCAGACGAACTGCTGTGCGCGCCACAGCGAGGCCTTCGATGCCGATTGGGTCGAAGTGCACGCATGGACGGAAAAACGCTGCAATGAAAGCGTGACCTGGCGATTTGTAAGGATAGCAGATCGAACATGCCGCTCCGATGACAGCAACACAAATTGACGCGCGATCCGCAAGAGCGGAACGGATTCGGGGCCAGGCGCAGGCTGCGCCAATACCACCGCGTCCCACGCCGGGTGGCCGTTACACTGCCCTTGTCCGCATTGCCGTATACAATGCGGCAGCCGTCATAACCCGACCCGCATCGACCGATTTCACACATGTCCACCCCAACCCGGGCCTTCCTTCTCGGCCCGCTGCTGAAAGGCGTTTCACGTTCGTTCTATCTGACACTGCGCATCCTGCCTGTCGGCATGCGCGATCCGATTGGCCTTGCGTACCTGCTGGCGCGCGCCGCGGACACGATTGCAGATACCGCCCTCGTACCGCCCGCGCAACGCCTCGCGCTGGTGCTGTCGCTGCGCGCCGCGGTGAACGGCGCGGCCGGCGAAACGGAGCATTTGCGCCGCATGGCCGAACAGATGGCCGCCCAGCAAACGCAATCCGATGAAAAGCTGCTGCTCGAATCGCTCGAGCCGGCGCTCGCGATTCTCGAGCAATTGAGCGAAGCCGATCGCATCGCCGTGCGCGACATCGTCACGACGCTCACCCAGGGCATGGAATTCGACCTGCGCACCTTTCCTGACGAACAGTCGGGGCGCATCGTCGCGCTGCCCGTATGGGATCAACTTGATCTGTACACGTACCTGGTGGCCGGGTGCGTCGGCGAGTTCTGGACCCGGATGACTTACGCTCATCTGCCGGGCACGCTGAAAGAAGCGCCGGACACGATGGTGCAGCGTGGCGTGCGCTTCGGCAAGGCGCTGCAGCTGACCAACGTATTGCGCGATTGCGGCAAGGACCTGCGCATCGGCCGCTGCTATCTGCCGTCGGTGCTGCTCGAGTGTTTCAACCTCACGCCGCAGGATCTGCTGACGCCTGCCGCGTCGTTACGCGCGAAACCGATGCTGCCTGAACTGCTCGGCGTGGCGCTCGAACACTATCGTGCCGCCGTCGACTACATGCTGGCGATCCCCGCATCCGCGGTGCGCCTGCGGCTCGCATGCCTGTGGCCGATCGTGATAGGCCTTGAAACGCTGGTGCTGCTGGTGGATAACGACGCGTGGCTCGACCCGTCGAAAGTATCGAAAGTGAAGCGCGGCGCGGTGTACCGGATGATGGCGGCCTCGCTGCCGGCGGTGCTGTCCGATGCGCTGCTGCGCAACTGGACCAGCAAGCTGATCGCCCGCATCGAAGCGCGTATTTCGGCAATCGCGGCAATCACGGCGACCGCAACTGCATCGACCACAGCCGCCGCGCCGCAACCCTGAAACGCTTCAACACGCTGCATGCAACGCCGGCCTGCGCCGGCATTGCATGCGGCGATCCCTGCTGGCTATTTATCAAGCCGCCTGTTCGCGCTGCGCATCGTCGTCGCGCAGTTCATGCAGTTCCCGTTCCGACTCCGGCTTTTTACCAGCAGGACGGTGCACGTCATGCGTGACGAAGCCGACGTCGCGGCTCGGCACATCGAACCATTCGCGATGCAGGAACGAACCGCGAATGTCCTCGAGGCCGCTGTCCCAATGCTCTTCCATCGTGTCGATGCTGAACTCGTAGTCCTTGTAGTGCCCTTCGTAGGACTTGTTCTTGTAGATCAGATGCACGATGTTGATCGCACTGCCGTCGGCGAGTTTCTGCGCATGACGGAACAGCGGATCCGCCTTGATCACCGATGAAGGCACGTGCTTCAACAGTTCCTTGATGAAACACGCGTTCTTCTGCCGCTCAGCCAGCATATTGGTTACCGCGCGGGTGCGGCTCGAATACTGGATGTCTTTGGCACGCTCGGACACGTCGAGGAAATCGCCCGGCAAACCGCCCACGGCACTCCACAAGTCGACCTGGAACACCAGCGTGTCCTTCTGATCGGATTCGCGCAGCACTTCTGTGAGCGGCGTATTCGACACGAGGCCGCCGTCCCAGTAGAACTCGCCGTCGATCTCGACTGCCGGGAAACCCGGCGGCAACGCGCCCGACGCCATGAAATGTTCAGGCGTAAGGCGCTCGCGGCGATTGCTGAAGTTGGTCAGATTGCCGGTGCGCACGTTCACCGCGCCCACCGTCACGCAGATGCCGCCGTCGTTGATGCGATCGAAATCGGCGAATCTGAGCAGCGTTTCCTTCAGCGCGGCGGTGGTGTAGTAGCTGACTTCGCTCGGGCTCACCTTGCCGAAGCCGGCCAACGGCAGCGGATAGCGCGGCGCGAAAAAGCCCGGCTGCCCTTCGGTCAGTGCGCGGCTGGCCGCGAACATGCTCGACCATTTGCGCACCATATCGTGCTGCGTGAAATCCGGCGCCGCCCACGCGTACAGATTGTCGAGCCAGCCGCGCGGATGGCAGATCGCGTTCCAGAAGCCACGCAACGCTTCAACGCGTTTGTCTGGAGCATTGCCCGCAATGATCGCGGTATTCAATGCACCAATCGATACGCCCGCAATCTTGTGCGGCTCCACGCCGGCTTCGGCGAGCCCTTCATATACACCTGCCTGATACGAGCCCAGCGCGCCGCCGCCCTGCAAAACCAGCGCGATTTCGTCATAGCCCGTCGGCACGAATGCCGCGGGCCGACTGTTCGCGTTATTGTTGGTAACGCTGCTCATGCACTTCTCCCGATGTCTTATTGCATGAACCAGCCGTGGCTGACGACAACCGACTGCCCCGTCAGTGCCGCAGATTCGAAGCCCGCCAGAAACGCGACCGTATTCGCGACGTCTTCGACCGTGGTGAATTCGCCGTCTACCGTTTCGTGCAGCATCACGTTCTTCACCACGTCGGCCTCGCTGATGCCGAGCGCCTTGGCTTGCTCCGGAATCTGCTTGTCGACCAGCGGCGTGCGCACGAAACCCGGGCACACGACATTGGCACGCACGCCGCGCGAACCGCCCTCTTTCGCGACCACACGCGCGAGACCGAGCAAGCCGTGCTTGGCCGTCACGTAAGCGGACTTCAGCTTCGACGCCTCATGCGAGTGCACCGAGCCCATATAGATGATCGCGCCGCCGCGGCCGGCCGCGTACATATGCCTGATTGCAGCCTTGGTGGTGAGGAACGCGCCGTCGAGGTGCACGGCCATCATCTTTTTCCAGTCGGCGAAGGCGAAGTCTTCGATCGGATTGACGATCTGGATGCCCGCGTTCGACACCAGCACGTCGATGCTGCCGAACTGCTCGACGGCTGCGTCGATGCCGCGGTTCACCGCGTCTTCGTCGGCGACGTTCATCTCGACGGCAAAGGCCTTGCCGCCGCCTTCATTGATGCTGGCCGCAACCTGTTGCGCACTTTTCAGCGAGAGATCGGCGATCACCACCTTGGCGCCGAGGCTGGCCATCTTGCGTGCGCACTGTTCACCGATCCCGCTTGCTGCGCCGGTTACGACGGCGACTTTGTTCTCCAACGACATATAGGGTTCCTCAAAAGAGATAGATGGACGACGACTGCGAGCTTAGCGATTCGATGGGGCGAGGTAGTCGTACACGACTTCGCCGATGTCGAGCGTCAGGTCGGCAATCAGGTGACGTGCGCCGATTACACGGCGCACCGGCAAATCGGCGATCGGCGCGAGCGCATGCGGACGCAGTTCGAGCGCGGCCGGGCCGCTCCATGCGCCGAGCACGGTGACGTCGCGCAGGAAGAAACGCACCAGTTCGCACACGCGTGCCGAACCGTCGACGTGCGGAAGCACCTTCAACAGATAGTTCGGCGTATGCCCGAGCTTGTGCTGTTCAGCTTCGATATCGCACACGTTGTGCTTGTAGCCCATCGTGCCGGTGGCGATACGCTGCGTACCATAATCGAGCGTGCCGAGCAGCGTATCGTTGCCGTCGACGGCGAGGCGCGGACGCGCGAGCTTCTTCGGAAAGCCCCAGATTTCGCGGCCGCCGGCGATCGGACCTTCATCGTCCAGATACATCGAATGCGTGTAGCTGCCGAGCTTGCCGTCGAGGTCGCGCACGGAGATCACCTGACCGCTTTCGGTGTAATCGCCAAAGCCGGACGAATCGGGCATACGGATAAATTCGTAGTGGACGATATTGTCTTCGGGCTTCAGCGGTTCGGGCACCGCGGCGCGCAGCGCGTCGGGATCCGTTTCGTACGAGATGATGAAGTATTCGCGATTGCGAAAACGAAACGGCGGGCGCGGATAGGCGGGATTATGAACGGGCATCGCAAAGGCGGCTTTGCGGATCGACTCGATGTCCATGAAGCTCCTCGTCGGTTGAGTGCATAACGCACAGCGGGATCGTAAACGATCAATGTGCCGAGTATCACGCAAATCACAAAAAACTACAGTGAAGGGTAGGCAACGCGCAGTGGCATTAGATGCGCTTCATTGTAAGGTCGTAGTCTTAGCCGATTCTTAGTGGATTGCGCGATAGTCCATTGTCGATATGCATCGATATCGCGCGTCGTGATTTTGTCATCATTGATGCCGGATACTAAGCAGTTACGCACCGCGATGGCGCATTTGCCCGGCCATCATTGCGGCATATGCGTGCAATCATGAATCGTATTCCACACAGTCCGGAATGACGCGTTCAAGGCCTAGACAGATTGCACGCGCCACCAGCGCGGCAGCAGGCGCCGCACGTCGGCGCGCCGATAGCGGTCGTCGATCAGATGCACGACGCCTTCGTCACGCTCGGTGCGAATCACGCGGCCGGCGGCCTGCACGACTTTCTGCAAACCGGGGTACAGGTACACGTAATCGTAGCCGTTGCCGAATTGCGCATGCATCGTGCGTCGCATCTGCTCGTTGATTTCGTTGATCTGCGGCAGGCCGAGCGTGGCGATGAATGCGCCGATCAGCCGATCTCCGACCAGATCGATGCCTTCGGCAAACGCGCCGCCCAGCACCGCGAAGCCGATGCCGCCCGTCTGCGTGTCGAAGCGCGCAAGAAACGCATCGCGCGCCGCTTCGTCCATACCGGGCTGTTGCGCCCACACCGGCAATTGCGGATGTTGCGCGCGCAACCGTTCGACCACCCGTTGCAGGTAGTCGAAGCTGCTAAGAAAACCCAGATAGTTGCCGGGCCGCGCCGCATATTGCCGCGCGATCAGCTCGACGATCGGCGCAAGCGATTGCTCGCGATCGCGCCAGCGCGTCGACACATGGCTCGCCACGTGCACGGCGAGTTGCTCGGCGCGAAACGGGCCGTCTACTTCTAGCCATTGCGCATCGTCGGCAATGCCGAGGGTATCGCGGTAGAAACGCTGCGGACCCAGCGTGCCTGAAAAAAACACGGTCGTTTGAGCCGCTTCGTGGCGCGGCTGCAAAAACGGCGCGGGAATGACATTGCGCACGCATAGCGACGCCGTGGCTTTGGCGCGCGGCACCCGCGCGGCAGCCAGCGTGACGTCGCAAATCGAATGTGACCCGAACTGTTCGACAAGCGAGGTGAAATGCAACGCGTCGAAGTAGAAACGCAGCACACTGCCATCTTCCGCGCTGTCATTCAGATTAAACGGTGCTTCGGCAAGCTGATCGCTAATCGCCGCGGTCAGATTCTGCAGCGCCGACTGCAGGCGCGCGGGCACGGCCTCCAGCACTTCGTAAGACTGCGCACGCTCACGCACGAGCGCCAGCCATTCGCGATGAACGCGTTCGAACGGCTTTTTCAGCGAAGCCGGCGCGGTTTTGCGCGCGGTGTTGAAGGCGAACTGCTCGAGTGTCGCCGTGTACATGCGGCGCGCGCGGTCCGGCAAGTTGTGCGCTTCGTCGACCAGTACCGCGACGCGCCATTGATAAACCTGCGTCAACGCATAGAGCAACGCGCTGCCGTCGTAGTAGTAGTTGTAATCGCCGACTACCACGTCGCACCAGCGTGCGAGTTCCTGCGCAAGGTAATACGGGCACACATCGTGCGCGAGCGCGGCGGCGCGCACGGCACTACGGTCCAGACGTGGCGTGGCAAGCGCGGCATCGCGCGCGGCCGCGACACGATCGTAGAAACCGCGGGCCAGCGGGCACGATGCGCCGTCGCAGGATTTGTCCGGATGCTCGCACGCCTTGTCGCGCGCTACCAGTTCAAGCACGCGCACCGGCCAGGTGCCGGCGTGGTGCGCGAGTGCGTCGACTGCATCGAAGGCCAGCGCGCGGCCCGGCGTTTTCGCGGTCAGGAAGAAAATGCGGTCGAGATGGCCGGATGCGCAGGCCTTCAATAACGGGAACAGCGTGCCGAGCGTCTTGCCGATGCCGGTTGGCGCCTGCGCGAGCAGCGCACGGCCATCGCGCGCGGCGCGATACGCGGCAACCGATAACTCACGCTGGCCGCTGCGAAACGATGGATAGGGGAATTGCAGCGCGGCGAGAAAGGTGTCGCGCGCACTGCGATGGGTCTGTTCGCGCTGCGCCCAGCCGATAAAGCATTCGCATTGCGCTTCGTAAAAGGCACGCAGTTGCGCGGCGCTCTGCGTTTGTGTCAGCAGCGTTTCTTTCTGGCTGGCAATGTCGAAGTAGACCAGCGCGATCTCCAGCTGCGGCAGCGCCCGCGCCTCGCACAGCAGATGGCCGTAGATCAGCGCCTGCGCCCAATGCAGTGCGCGGTGATTGTCCGGCATCCGCGCGAGATCGCCGCGATATGTCTTGATTTCGTCGAGACGGTTGAGCGCGGCATCGTAGCCGTCCGCGCGACCGCGTACTGTCAGGTCGCGATACGTGCCCGACAGGGCAAGCTCTTTCTCGTAGCCGCCCGCACGCCGCGCGGCGACCAGCGCGTGGCCTTCGATGCCTTGCGCGGCCGTGGGGGCGGGTGTGAAGCGCAGATCGAGGTCGCCGCGTTTGGCGGTGAACTCGCACAGCGCGCGCACTGCGACTACGTAAGTCATGCGCCCGCCTCTTGCGCATCGGTGAGTGCGTGGCGTGCTTTGTCCGCGGTGCTTGCGTTGGCTGCGTTGGCTGCGTTGGCTGCGTTGGCTGCGTTGGCCGCGTTGACCGCATCGGCGGCATCGCGCTCAGTGCCTCCATTGCTCTGCCCGGCACCCTCCTCCAACCACCGTACATCGAGCACGCGCACCGGCATTCCGTGTTGCGCGCAATACGTCAGCCAGCGGATCTGATTGTCCTGCAAACGATCGCCCGGCCCCTTTACCTCGATCAGTTCGTAGCGCCGCTCGCGCGGCCAGAAGCGGATCAGATCGGGCAGCCCCGAGCGATTGCCGCGCACGTCGCGCAGCAGCCGCTCGAACCACAGCTTCAGATGCGCCGCGGGAATGCAAGCCAGCGCGACGTCGAGCAACTCGCGCGTCAGCATCGGCCAGAACACGAACGGCGACTGCACGCCAGCCTTGCTGTCGAGGTGGCGCAGGATCGTGACGCGGTAAGAGTCGTCGTCGAGTTGCGCGAGGCACTGCGCAAACAGCGGCGCGCGGCGCGCATAAAAGTCCGGCGCGTGCAGATCGGCTGGGCCGCGCTGGAATGGGTGAAAAAACGCCCCCGGCAGCGCGGCGAACACCGGCTCCCAGCACAGCAGACCAAATAGCGAATTGATCAGCGCGTTCTCGACGTAATGCACCGGTGCGTCGGGTGCATCGAGGTGATCACGCACGACGTATTCGACCGTGGATTGGACGGCCGATGGATGCGCCGGCCGCGCCAGCATCAACACGCCACGCTCGAGCGCTGGCGCTGGCGCTGGCGCTGGCGCTGGCGCTGGCACTGGCACTGGCACTGGCACTGGCACTGGCACTGGCATGGACATGGGCGCAGCCGCAGCCGCAGAAGCAGACACACGCCGCATTGACCCACTGCCAGCGCGGCGCCGCAGTCGCGGCAGCATACGCGCAATGCGCTGGCTTTCCTCCTCGCTTTCCGGCGCGGCGGCGGCTTCCAGCGCAAGCGTCAGCGCCGCGCCTTCGCGCCCCGCACATTCGAGCGTGCGCACACGCCGGTGCCGCGCACCGGGCCACGCGCAGCGTTGATAGACCGCCAGCGCAACATCCCACTGCTGATGCCGTTCCGCGTGATACCCAATGCGGTACAGCAGCTTCGCGCGCCGCGAAGCAAGCCACGCATTGCCGGTGTCGAGCGTATCGAGCACGGCAAGCAGCGGCTCCAGCGACTGCAGCGGATCGTCAGCGGCGAGTTGTTCGAGCGCCGCGCCGCACGCGTGCAACGCGAGGTAAAGGTCGACATCTTCGCGCTGCTGAAACGCGCGCGACGACGGCGCAAACGCGACCTGCTCGTACCGATGCACACCGAGGTCGGCCAGCACGAACTCAGACCAATCCTGCTGCAGATTGCCGAAGAACATCAGCCGCAGCCGCTCGCACAGCGGCGCCACGGCAACGTGCAGCACCTGTTCGGCCGCATGTGGATACCACCCCGCGTAAGGCCGCGCGTCGCCGCACTGCATGCGCAATGGCGCAAGCCATTCGTCTTTGCGGGCGGCTTTCAGACCTGCGAGCTGCGCGGAAAAGCACGTCAACAATTCCGCACGCGTACAAAGCGCGAACAGTTCATCGACGGTGACCGGCACGTCGGCTTCGAGCCAACCGGCTTCGACGAGCGGCGCAGCGGCTGCCTCGGCACAGCCGATTTCGCCGTACGACAGCCGGCTCGTGCGAAACAGTACGCCTTTGCGCATCAGCATGCGCACCAGCAGCGCCCGCGATGCCTCGGGCAGGCTCGCAAAGCCGTGCACGAAGGCGAGCTCCGCATCGCCGAGCAGATCGCCATAGCGTTGCGCGAGCCATTGCAGGGCACGCTCGAAGTTGCGCAGATAGTACAGAGGATCCGGGGCGTCTTGCGGCACGGCGGCGATTGATGAACGATGGACTGTATATTTATACAGTCATCATAGCAAAACGCGCCCAGGTGCCAACCCCTGACGCACACGCCCGCCCGGGCGCGGTGCGCCTAGGGCGCCCGCAGCACGCAGCGCGCAACGCGCAACGCGCATGCCAGGCTGGGCGCGGCACGCCCGCAGCAATCACCACACCCCGGTCACACTTCGGCGCGCGGCGCCGCAAGTTCCTGATCGCCGACACACACCGCCGGCACGAACCACGCGAGAAACAGGCCGAGCAGCGCCGCCGCTGCGGCAAGCGACAACCCGACATGGATCGATTCCACCAGCGCGTCGCGCGCCATCTTCATCATCGGACCATCCGCGTGGCCGGCCATGATCAGATGTTCGATCAGCGCCGCCTGCTGCGAATGATCGACGCGCAGATCCGGGCTCGAGAACGACTGCAGCCACTGGGTGGCCTGGAACGAATCGAGCGAGCGGTGCACGCCGTTCACGTACAGGTGGCTCAGCACCGCACCAGTGAGCGCGGTGCCCAGCATGCCGCCGAAGATACGCAGCGATTGCAGCAACGCGGTGGCCGCGCCCAGATGATCGCGCCCGACGATCTGCTGCGCGCAGATCGTCACATTGGTCGCCACCAGCCCGAGGCCGAGCCCGCTCAACGCCATGCAGGACATCCACACGTAATGCGGCTGATGGCCGGTCAGCTCGACGAGGCTGATGCAGGCCGCCGCAAAGCAGGCAAAGCCGATATGCATCAGCGCATTCGCGCGCCGGATCCGCGTGACGATGCGGTTGTTCAGCATGCTGCCGACCGTCGTCCCCAACAGCAGCGGCGTAATCAGCATGCCCGACTCGTGCGGCGACATCGCATAGCCGCCCTGAAACAGCAGCGGCACATAGAACACCAGTGAGAACAGCGCGAAACCGCCCAGCGCGGAAATCGCAAACAGCGGCGCAAGACGCCGGTCGAACAGCAGTTCGATCGGCACGACCGGATAACCGGCGCGCCGCTCCCAGAACCACAGCACGCCGCCGCACACAACCGCAAGGACCGCCAGCGCGATCGTCAACGGCGTGAGGCCGTCGCGCGGCAGCAGTTCGATCAGCAGTTGCAGTGCGCCGAACGTCAGCGCCACCACCGAAGCACCGACCCAGTCGAGCTGCACCGGCCCCGCGCGGCGCAACTGCGTGAGCGGCGGCAGAAAGCGCAGCACGAACAGCAGCGATACGAGGCCCACCGGCAGATTGACGAAGAACACCAGCCGCCAGCCGGCCATCTGCGTCAGCATGCCGCCGAGCGTCGGCCCGACGATGTTGGCCAGACCGAACGCCGACGTGACGAACACCAGCCAGCGCAGCCGCAGCCTCGGATCCGGAAACAGATCGGCGACGGTGGCAAACACGGTACCGATCAGAATGCCGCCGCCGATCCCTTGCAGGCCGCGCGCGAGCACCAGAAACAGCATGCTGGAGGCGACGCCGCACAGCAGCGAGGCACCGGTGAACAGCACGATGGCGGCCAGCAGGAACGGCTTGCGGCCGAACAGATCGCCCAGCCGGCCGAAGATCGGGATCGTGATCACCGAGGCCAGCATGTAGGACGTGGCGACCCACGCGTACAGATCGAAGCCCTTCAGATCCGCGACGATGCGCGGCAGCGCGGTGCCGACGATGGTCTGATCGAGCGCGACCAGCATCGCAACCAGCGCGATGCCGAGCATGGCCAGCAGCGATTCGCGAAACGGCAGCAACTGCCTGCCTGGATCGAAACTGGTCGCAATAGCAGGAATCATGATGGTGCACACGCGCAAAAGGGAGGCCGTTCTTCGCTGCGGGAGACGCGGTGCTTCACGGTGCGCCGCTAACGCTGAAGCGAAACGTCAGCGCGCCTGTGCAAACCACGCGAAGCGCGGAAATATTCCCGCGGCTCGAGCAAAGGAACTCCAGCGAATGTCGCACTGCCGCTGCAAAACGGCAAGTCATTTGCCGCGGCCGGGTGTCGTCATGTCCGCCCTCATGCCCGCCCTCATGCCCGCCCTCGTGCCGGCCCTCGTGCCCGCCCTCGTGCCACCCTCGTGCCACCCTCGTGCCACCTTCATGCCACCCTCATGCCACCCTCATGCCACCCTCATGCCGCCCTCAGGTTGCCCTCAGGTCGCCGCAGCAAGCGCGTACGCACCGGCCGCATTCACGCCCAGCTCGCCACCGAAGTGCGCTGAGTCGTCCTGTGACTCGCCAGCCAGACGAAACGCGCGTACCGCCGTCTGCATGATCACCGCCTGCTCGGTCAGCGATTGCGCGGCGGCGGCCGCCTGCTCGACGAGCGCCGCGTTCTCCTGGGTCAGCGCGTCCATCTGCGTGACGGCCATATTCACCTGCTCGATGCCCGCGCTCTGTTCGGCCGCAGCCGACGCGATTTCCTGCACGACGCCGCTCACTTTGGCGATCGCCGCGCGTGCGCCGTCGATCGTGCCGCCGGCCCGCTCGACCAGCTCGGCGCCGGTGCCCACCTTGCCGACCGCATTGCCGATCAGCTCGCGCACTTCCTTCGCCGCGCTGGCGCTGCGGTGCGCAAGCGACCTGACCTCCGCGGCGACCACCGCGAAGCCGCGCCCCTGCTCACCGGCGCGCGCCGCTTCGACGGCAGCATTCAACGCGAGGATATTGGTCTGGAACGCGATGCCTTCGATCACCGCGATGATCTCCACCATCCGCTGCGACGCGCCGGAGATATCGCGCATCGTCGTGACGGCCTGCGCCACCAGTGCGCCGCCGTCGCCGGCGATCTGTGCGGCATCCACGGCCAGCCGGCTCGCGCTCTTCGCGTTCTCGGCCGTCTGCCGCACCATCGAGGTGATCTGTTCCATGCTGGCCGCGGTTTCTTCGAGCGACGCGGCCTGGTTCTCGGTGCGTGACGACAGATCGGCGCTGCCGCTCGCGATCTCGCGCGCGCCGGTGGCCACGCTGTCGGCCGCCGTGCCGATGCTGCGGATCGTGCCGGACAGCGCGCCGCGCATGCGCTGCATGATAGCCAGCAGGCTCGACGCATCGCGGCCGGCGCGGCCCAGCACGATCGCGACCGTCAGATCGCCCTCGGCGATCGCACCGGCCACTCGCGCCGCGTAGCGCGGATCGCCGCCGATCGTGCGCTGGATACTGCGATTGATCGCCGCGACCAGCGCCGCGAGCACCAGCGCGAGCACCGCGAACACGCCGCCGACCACATAGAGGGAACGCATGAAGGCCGCGTCGATATCGTCGACATAGGCGCCGGTCGCGATGATCCAGTCCCACGGCGCGTAGCGCACCACATAGCCGAGCTTGCCGACCACGTCGGTCGCAGCCGCCTTCGGATGCGGAAACACGTAATCGACGAAACCGCCTTGCGGATCCTTCGCGACCGCTGCAAATGTCACATAGTGGTGCCGCCCGTCGGCATCGGCGGTGCCCGCGAGATCGCGGCCGTTCAGCGCCGGTTTGATCGGATGCATGATCATGCGCGGTGTCGAGTCGATCACCAGCAGATAGCCGTCTTCGCCGTAGCGGATGCCGCGTAGCCGCTCGAGTGCTTCCTTTTGCGCCGCGGCGGTGGACAGCGCGCCTTTTTGCGCGAGCGCCGCATACTCGTCGACGATCGACAGGCCGACGTGCGCGACGTTGACCAGATCGTGCTTGCGTTCCTCGATGCGCGTTTGCCGCGACAGCCACGCCGCCGATACCGATACCAGCAGCAGCGCGATCAGGCTGACCGCGAGCGGCAGCCAGAGCTTCTGCGCAAAGCTGAGCTTGTGCATTGCGTCTCCATTGTTATGGTGGTTTCGGATCGAACCACGCTTTTTGTCAGGCGCATTTGCAGACCGCGCCGGCCGCGCGCGGCGCAAATTGGGAATCGCCTGTTCCGTATATCGACCAGGACGGCTTGCGGATTTGTAGAGGGAAACCCTTGTTTCGCGTCAATGCGGCAAACAAAGGTGAAGCGCGTGCACAGAAGAGGACGCGCGGTGCGGCGGCGCAAGCTCGTATGAACTCGCGCCGCGCGTTGATTGGTCAGACCACGGCTTAGCCGCGCGGGCGATCCTGGCCTTGCGCGATGTGCGAGGTCGATGCCGACGTGGACGTCGACGAGGTTGTCGACGTGGATGGCGAGGCCGATGCCGAAGCGGAAGCCGGTGCCGGCGTGTCGTGCGTCTGCGCAACGCGTGCGGCCGGATTCGCGGCATTGCCTTCGGCTTGCGCGAGCACCACGCCCGCGCTTGCGTCGATCGCATCGGTGAACGGCTTCGGATCGATACCGATCGCCAGCACCATCATCGCCAGCGCGCCGAGCAGCGCGAACTCGCGCTTGCCGAGGTCCGCCAGCTTCGCGACGCGCGCATTCGCGATCGCGCCGAAAATCACGCGCTTATACATCCACAGCGTGTAAGCCGCACTGAGAATCAGCGTCAGCGCCGCCAGCGCGCCGATCCAGAAGTTGAACTGGATCGCGCCCATCAACACCATGAATTCGCCGACAAAACCCGAGGTACCCGGCAAGCCGACATTGGCCATCGAGAACAGCATCAGGAACCCGGCGAAGCGCGGCATCGTGTTGACCACGCCGCCGTATGCGTCGATCGTGCCGCTTTGGGTGCGGTCGAACAGCATGCCCGAGCACAGCAGCATCGCGCCCGACACGATGCCGTACGACAGCATCTGCACCACTGCGCCTTCCATCGACATGCGCGTGAACACGAACAGGCCGAGCGTGACGAGCCCCATGTGCGCAATCGCCGAATACGCGAGCAGCTTGCGGATATCGGTCTGCACCAGCGCGACGAGGCTTGCGTAGATCACCGCGACCAGCGACAGCGCGATAACGGCGGGCGCGAAGAAGTGGCTGGCCTGCGGCACGATCGGCAACACGAAGCGCACGAGGCCGTAGCCGCCGATCTTCAGCATGCCCATCAGCACCGCGGCGCCGGTCGGCCCTTCGAGGTGGACGTCGGGCAGCCACGTATGCAGCGGCCACATCGGCACCTTCACCGCGAACGCGGCGAAGAAGCACAGGAACACCAGCAGCTGCGGCCAGAAGTCGAGTTGCAGCGCGCGCCATTGCGCGAGGTCGAAGCTGTGTGCCTGCGCGTACAGGTAGATCATCGCCGCGAGCATCGCGAGCGAGCCGGTCAGCGAAAACAGGAAAAAGCGCAGCGCCGCGTGCGCGCGGTTCGACTGGCCCCACGTGCCGATCAGCAGATACAGCGGGATCAGCGTCGCTTCGAAGAACACGAAGAACAGCATGCCGTCCTGCGCGGTGAAGACGCCCTGCATAAAGCCCGACAACAGCAAAAACGCGCCGAAATACTGCGCGGCGCGACGGGTGATGGATTGCCACGAGGCGATCACGATGATCACGGTGGTCAGCGCGGTGAGCACCGTGAACCACAGCGAGATGCCGTCGACACCGAGATGCCATGCGATGCCCAACGAAGGCAGCCACGGTGCGTTTTCGACGAACTGCAGCGCGACGGCGTGATTCTCGAAGCCGTGCACCAGCGGAATGACCGGCGCGAGTCCGGCGAGTGCGCCAATCAGCGCGATCCAGCGAGTACGGTTTAGCGCACGGTCGGAACCGGCGCGCAGCACGACCAGGCCAGCCACGATCGGAATCCAGATCAGTTGGCTGAGTAACGGAGGCAGTTGCATGGGGCTTGTCTAAGACTTTTAACGAACGACGGCAGCAACGCTGTCGTCACCGAAAGCAGATTGATTACAAATGGGTTGTGGAAACCGGTACGGCACGCGAGGGAATCGACGAACCTGCGTGAGTGGCCCGTCAAGGGTTTACGAGCATACTCGCTCCCAGCACATTTTGCACCGCACCAAAAATTAGTGAGGCAAGCAACGAATCATTGCGTGTTGGGGGCTTGCCAGACGTGCTGCCGTTGTGCTTCGCACAATCCGCAAGGCTTTGGCAGCAATGGCGGGGTCGCAGCGCGTGCGGCGACCGTGGGCAGCGAGACGATTCGCCGCGCATCGTGTCGGCGATTCGCCACGCATCGAGCATGCCGGTTGCTCAAAAAAACCGCTCGCAGCGGGGAAATCCCTGGCACGTCACGGGGATGGATCGCGTTAGGCTTCAGCAAGGGAGGAGACAAACCCATGAGACGAGCTTTCAATATCGCAGTCACCGTGCTGGTCGGCGCCTTGATCGCCGATCGCGCCGTCATGCACGTGCAAGCCCACGAACAAGGCTCGATCAGTTGCAGCGACGGTGCGGAAGCGGTACGGCTCGGCGCGCTGAGCAAAGGCTTCTCGGATGCGGCCGCGAGCAATCAGGGCGAGGCGTTCAAGTCGAACTGCTTCGTCACCGGACGGGCACAGGTGGGCACGCTGGTGGCGCGCGACTAACGCGTATCGCCGCCGTTATTTATTTCGGACAGACCCATTCGCGAGATACGAATCCGGTGCGGGCGCGCGATGCGCCTGCACGGCGCGAGCACGGCCCGCAGCCCCTTTCCGTCCCCCTGTCCGGCACAATAGCGGGCGTCGAAAACGCGAACTTCGCCGGTTCGACAATTAAAACAGGGGCTCCACGACATGCAGTTGCACCAGCAAACCGTCGGCGTGATCGCGCCGGCCGGCATCCCGGACATGGAGCGCGTCGCGCACGGCATCGAACTGCTCGAAAGCTGGGGTGCCACGGTGCGCATCGGCGCGCACGTGCGCGACAGGTTCCGCTATTTCGCCGGCACGCACGAACAGCGCCGCGCCGATCTGCTGTGGGCGCTGAACGATCCGTCGATCGATATCGTCTGGGTCGCGCGCGGCGGCTACGGCAGCGTGCATTGTCTGCCTGTGCTGCCGGACGCGTTGCCGCGCGCCAAGACCGTGGTCGGCTTCTCGGATGCGACCGCACTGTTCTGTGGACTCAGCCGCTTCCCCAACGCGCGGCTGATTCATGGGCCGACGCTCGGCAGCCTCGCGGCGCGCGTCGACGACGCGTCACGACAGCGCATGCTGAGCGCACTTGCGCCCGCGACCGTCGAGACATCCGTAGCGTCTGAAACGTCCGGCACGTGCGCTGCATCCGCGCCGCTCGCGCTGCAGCGTCTGTGCGGCACCGACGCACCCGTCGGCGGCCGCCTGCACGGCGGCAACATCACGACGCTGGCAAGCGTTGCCGGTACGCGCTGGCAGGCCGACTGCCGCGGCGCGATCGTGCTGCTCGAAGACATCACCGAGCTGGCGTACCGGCTCGACCGCAGCCTCACACTGCTGATCGAAAGCGGCACCTTCGCAGGTGCGCGCGCGTTCGTGCTCGGCGATTTCGTGCGCTGCCCGCTGCCGCCCAACGCGGACTTCACGCTGCACGAGATGCTGGTCGATCTGCTTGAGCCGCTCGGTGTGCCGGTCTTCGCCGGGCTGCCGATCGGACACGACGAACGCAATTACGCGTGGACGTACGGCGCCGACGCCCGCATCGAAAACGATCAGCTGGTGTTTCGCGCATAACGCTGCGCTGCGCAGCGCAGCGTTACACCGTCGCTCACGCGCCAAACAACAAACCACGCAATGCAAGGCATGCCACGTGTCACGCCCGCCCTTGCCCGCTCGTCGCGTCCATCGTGCGCCCATCCTGCGCATCTCGCGCGCACCAGCAATGAACCCGCCACGCACCTGAACGCACCAGCAAAGGGCCGACGCACCGTGTGCGCCCGGCCCGCGGCCGCCGCTGCGCCCATCTGCACGCGCCGATAGCGCGCGCCCGCGACGCACCGCGCTGCGCCGCGCCGATATGCATCCATACGCATCCGTGGGCATCTCACCGGATCTACGTGCCGCCACAGACAAATCGCCGACGCGCGCCACGCGCCTCGCCAACGCGATTGGCATGCTTCTCGCTCTAGTCGGGCGCCCGCTGGTTCCCGCGCGCGCTCACCTGTCGTTAGCCTTTCCGCATCGTTTCGAATTGCACGTTGCAGCCCGGCGTCTCGCACGTCCTGATCTGCAACGAAGGTCGCCGACAACTGCGCGCCGCGCTTCGCCCAGCGGCTACAACAAGACCTGCGCACGGCGCTTTTCCGCATGCCGCAGGCCGTAACGCGCATGACCCACACGCAATCCTGAAACGGAGAAACACCCGATGAACACCCCTGTGCAGTCGTTCGAGCACGCCGCCGCGCCCGGCGTACAGACCGCCACCTCGACCCGCTGGGTCCAGCTTGCCCTCGGCCTCGTCTGCATGATGACGATCTCGAGCCCGCAATACGTGTGGACGCTGATGACCAAGCCGCTGATGGCCAAGCTCGGCATCTCGCTGCCTGAAGTGCAGGTCACGTTCTCGATCCTCGTGTTTCTGCAGGCGTTCTTCTCGCCGTTCCAGGGCGCGCTGATCGACCGCTTCGGCCCGCGCCGGCTGATCTCGATCGGCACGCTGCTGGCCGGCCTGAGCTGGACGCTCGCGTCGTACGCGACCAGCACCACGCTGCTGTACGTCACGTACGGCTGCATCGGCGGCCTGGGCACCGGCATCGTCTATGTCGGCGTGGTCGGGCTGATGGTGCGCT
This sequence comes from Paraburkholderia jirisanensis, assembly GCF_054782355.1. Classification (NCBI taxonomy): domain Bacteria; kingdom Pseudomonadati; phylum Pseudomonadota; class Betaproteobacteria; order Burkholderiales; family Burkholderiaceae; genus Paraburkholderia; species Paraburkholderia jirisanensis. The sequence goes on from NZ_BAAGSQ010000025.1 coordinate 793,022, forward strand.
GGTTTCCGGACCGTCGCGGCTTCGCGGCCGGCGCGGTGGCCGCAGGCTATGGGATGGGCGCGATCGTCACGACTTTCCCGATCTCGGCATCGCTCGCCGCGCATGGCGTCGAGTCGACGCTGTGGCTGTACGGCATCGTGTTCGCGGTGATCGGCTTTGCCGCCGCGCAAGGGCTGCGCACGCCGCCCGCGGCCGGCAGCGCCTCCAGCAGCTCCGCTGCGCATGCTTCGCACGGCGTGCGCGACTATCGCCCCGCCGAAATGCTGAAGACGCCGATCTTCTGGCTGATGTTCGCGATGATGACGATGATGTCCACCTCGGGCCTGATGGTCACCTCGCAAATGGCCAGCTTCGCCGCCGACTTCGGCGTCAGCAAGGTGCTGGTGTTCGGTCTCGCCGCGCTGCCGCTGGCGTTGACCATCGACCGCTTCACGAATGGCCTGACGCGTCCGCTGTTCGGCTGGATCTCGGATCGCCTCGGCCGCGAACAGACGATGACGTTCGCCTTTGCGCTGGAAGGCGTGGCAATGGCGCTGTGGCTGCTGACGCGCGACAACGCGGTGTTGTTCGTGCTGCTGTCGGGCGTGGTGTTCTTCGGCTGGGGCGAGATTTTCTCGCTGTTCCCGTCGACGCTGACCGATACGTTCGGTACGCGCTTCGCCACCGCCAACTATGGCTGGCTGTACATTTCGTTCGGCGTCGGCTCGATCTTTGGCGGCCCGCTCGCCGCGCTGCTGCATCAGCATACCGGCAGCTGGGTGCCGGTGTTCGGCTGCGCGATCACGCTCGACATCGCTACTGCACTGCTGGCCTTCGCGGTGCTCAAGCCGTGGCGCGCGCGTTTCGTCGCTGGCGCTGGACGCCGCGCGGCCTGAGGCTGACGCTCGGCATGTGACCCATAGCGCGCATGCGTTGCAAAGCGCACGCGCGTTGTTTTTGCAAGGCAGAGCTGCAAGGCGGCGTTGCTCGTTACGCCAGATAGCGCAGGTCACGCACACCCTCGCCTGCTGCCGCGAGGTCTCGCTCACACCGTGTAGCCGCGCGGATCGTAGATGCAGACACTCCCCGACGTATCCGCCCTGAACCCCGCAAGATCGAAGCGAACCGCCTTCCGCTCGCTGTCCAGCATGTCGGACACGACGACCAGATTCTTCTTCCCGGCCGCAGTCGTAACGCCTTCGGTCCGCACCGGCAGGCGAAAAACCCCGTCGACGTCCTTGCCGAAAAACACGCCGTGCACCGTGCCGCTCGCGCGCGACCAGGTCAGCGCGACGGCCCGGTCGAACACGCGCATCGGCTGACCGTTCGCCGGCCAGCCGAACATCTGCGGCGAACGCGACACCAGCGTCACCGAGTCGAGCTGCGCGGTATCGGCGATTTGCTGCAGGTACGTCCTGGCCGCACCCTCGAGAATGTGCATGCGCTCGCGCAATGCCTGCCCGTAGAAGTCAACCACACGCAGGTCGCTGCGTGCTGCCGGCGGCAATTCACCCATCGGCGGCGCGCCCGGCCGGTTGCCCTGGCTCATTTCGAAACGCTCGATCTCCGGCCGCAAACTGCGCGTGTAAAAGGACGAGAACCAGTTGATCAGCGGCGTCGCATCGAGCGAAGCAGTCACGTATTTGCCATACACCGCATCAGCCTCGGTCGCGAGCGCGTTCGCCCGCAAGGCCTGTTCATCGCGATGCAGATCGAGCGCGCGACCGATTTCGGCCAGGTTCGGAAACAGCAACGGCGCCAACGCGGCAGGCGGAAACACGAACGACGCCCCGGCTGCCGCGAAGCCCGCGCCAAGTTGCAGCGCGCCGTTCGCCACGTTCCATTTCGCCTGTGCGCTGTCGGGGTGGCGAATCAGTTCGATGACATCCGACGACAATTGCGCCACCGACGGTGCAAGCCCGACCGCGGTGGACAGCAGCGATAGCGTTTTGGCGCCCACCGCAAAGACGCGATTCGCACTGACGTTGACCGTCGCCGCGGCGTCGCCCGCAAGACCGAGCGCATCGGAAGACAGATTAGCGACGTCGTTGGGCCCGGCATGCATGCGCGCGTTGTGCCCGCTCGAAGCAAGCGCCACGGCGTCGATCGGCAGCCAGTGCACATTGCCCTTCACGCTGGCCGGCACGTGCACGTCTGCTGTGGGCAGGCGCCCACGCGCACTCAATGCGGAATCGAGTTCGTGCGTCTGCACGGTGTTTTGTGTGGCTCTGGCCATGCTGTCGATTGTGGTCTGCGTGGCGACAGCTGCTACCGGTTTCGCTTCGGTCTGGCTTGTTACATGGTGATGAGTCGCGACGGGGGTTTGCGTCGCGCGGTCCGCACGCGACAGACGAGGGCCATCTTTCTCAACGGCAGCGCGCGATGGATCGCTATGCCAATCCGGGCCGCGTTGAAGCGTCAATACGGCTTGCGAACTGTTGTTGCCAATGCGCACCGGGACCGCCTGCGCGCTTCGACTGACGGTGTCCGGCCCGACGACCTGGGTCGCCGCGCGAGTGCTATCGATTTGCGCCTGCGCCCCGCGTTCAGTCAGTTTCGGCGCGGCCTGAATCCCCAACTCGACAAGCTGCGTCCGATCGGTTTGCGCTGATTCGTTGCGGCTGTGCGTGGGTGTCTGCGAAGCACGCTCGTGGTGCGAGTGTGCCGATGTGCTGGGCTCGACGCGGGCCGTTTGTGTCGCGCCGGTTTGTGTGGAGCGGTCCGTGGCGTGGCGCACCGTCTGGCTCGCCGCATTGCTGCGCTCAAGGCCGGACTGACTGCCTCTTGTGGCACCGTCAGGTTCCGGGGTCTGCGTCGCGACAGCGCCGTGCTGCGGCGCGGCTTGCGTGCCCCGGTGCACGCGCTCTGGCGTGGGGTTCTGAACGCCAGCGTCCACCCGCCGTGCCGCGTCGATCTGTACCGGCCGGTCCACATGAGGCAGCCTGGCCATTGCTTCCGCCCACAGCCCCGCCGTGGCGCTGGCCGACTGCTGCGTCGAGCGCAGTGCGAACTGCTGCGCAGACGGTTGCAACGGCACGGCATGTCGCGCAAGCAACGCATCAGTTTGCGCACCGTTATCGCGTGCGCCGTTCTGCGTTTGCACATCGCGCTCACGCAGCACCGGGCCCGCCTGGGTGCCGATTTGCACGCCAGTGCGCACAGGCGTCTGCGTGTCCGTTGCCACTTGCCGCACTTGCACCTGCGCGTGTGCATCTTTCGTATGCGTGCCCGTTTGCGTGCTGGCGTCGCCGCGTGCGGGCGCTGTCGTCTGGTTTGCTGCATTGCGCGGCTTCGCACGCAGCGCGCGCAGTTCCACCGCCTCGCGCAGGTCAGCCTCACCGGCCAGCATGTAGCCGCCCTGACGACGCGGTGCGCACAGATAATTGCGGGCCGCCGCCCGCTTGTCGTCGACCCGCGAGAAATCGATCGCATAGCCACCCGCATTACCCAACGCCTTGACGGTTCGCAACACGGTCGAAAGCGTATCGGCCGGCGCGTACGGATCAAACAGTTGCCCGATGCCGGCCAAAGCCCGCGTCGCATTGCCCAGCAAACCGTTGCCGGCATAGCCGACGCGATGTGCCGCGACGAACAGATTCGCGCGCCCGATGAAATCCGGCAGCGGCAAGCTGCCCTTGAAAGTCGACAGCGCAACACCGAGACTGCCCGCCTTGAATTGCAGGCTATTTGCCTGCGGAGGCGGGATCGAGCCGCTGACTGCTTCGGTTTGCGGCGGCAGCGCAAAGTCGGGTGGCCTGATTTCGCTGCCTGGCTTGGCGAGCGAGTTGGTGCTCGAGTCGTGGTCACCGACCTGGATCGCAGATTTAACCGCGGGTTGGGCCGCGGGTTGGGTCATACCGGAAGAAGTGAGTGGAAGCATATCTGATGTCCGCGCCGTTTCGATCCATAGCCGGGTTTGCGTACCCTGCGCACCGTCAACCCATCAGTCCATAACCATTCGGATCGCGAAACACGACTGATCCGGCCGGCAAGGCGCGGTACGCGGCGAGATCGAATTTCACAGGCTGCCTGCTGCTGTCGAGCTGATCGGAAATCACCACGAGGCTCCGCTTGCCGGGTCCGTACGCGGTACCTTCATTCAGCACAGGCAGCCGATAGATACCGTCCGCGTCCGGAGCGAAGAAAGTGCCGCTGACGCAGCCGGTCGCGCGCGACCAGGTCAGCGCCACTGCCCGATCGAATACGCGCATCGGCCGGCCGCTCGCCGGCCAGTTGAAAACCTGCGGCGCGCGCGAAACGAGCGTGACCGAATCACGGCCCTCGCGACGCGCGAGGTCGGCGAGAAAGCCCTGCTGCGCCTGCTTCATCCGGTCGAGGCGCTCGCGCATCGCCGAACCATAGAAGTCGGCCACGCGCGGATCGGTACGTGTGGCTGGCGGTAATTCGCCTTTGGGCGGTGCGCCGTCGAAATTGCGTTGCGACGCTTCGAATTGTTCGATCGCGGGCCGCACGCGCTCGCCGTAGTACGACTCGAACCAGTTCACTATCGGCGTGGCGTTCAACGCCGCTTCCACATACTGCTGATGAACCGCCTGCGCTTCTGTCGTCAAACCGTTTTGCTGCAGCGTCTGTTCTTCGCCGTGCAATTGCACAGCCTGCCTTGCTTGTGCAATGTCCGGCATGAATAGCGGCACCAGTCCCGCAGCAGGGATAAATGGCGTGGCAGCCAGCGCCACGATGCCGACACCGGTCTGCAAACCGCTGTTCGCGAGGCGCCACTTTGCGTCTTCCGACTGCGGATTGCGCGCGTATTCGCCTGCGTCGTTAGCAACCTGATGGACCGCGAGCCCTGCCCCGATCATCGCTCCCGCTACCAGTGCACCACCCGCTCCACGTGTCAGTGCCTTGCTGCCGGTGGAGTTGAATACGCTGGTCAACTCGCCCACCGTCGACAGGCTGATCGAAGACGCATTCGCGATGGTAGCGGGCTCCGGATAGCGCCTCGCCTGCTCGACGCTACCGGGCAGAGAAGCGATGCCGACGCCTAACCAGTGACCGTGATAGCCGGAGCCGCCTGGCGCGCGCTCCACCGGACGCCCCGGCGAACTGCCGCGCGTTTGCGTGAGTTCGCTGCCGCTTGCTGCGGCGCGCGAATCGGCGGCTCGCGAGACGTGCACCGCCGGCCTCTGCGACCGATCTTCGACGACGTCGTCAACGCTGCCGGCATCAGGCTGGCAGCCATGCAATGAAACTCCCATCGATCCGCTCCCGTGCGTGTCCGTTCGCTGAACTGTTGGATCGATTCTATTTATGCGATTTGTGAGGAGGTCCTACTTATCTACCCGGAAGAAAACCGCTGATGCGTCGCGCGAACCGCAAACCGCAAACGCGGCACAGCGCAATGCGATGCGATGCGACATCACGGTTGACGCATGGACGTCCGGGTCAGACGCGTGAGCTGGCCGCTGCGCCGTCAGCGCCGGCGCGGCGCAGGTCCGGTGCTGTCGCGCACCACGAGCTCCGGCAACGGCACCTTATACGCGTCGCGCTTTGGCTTGCGGCCTTCGATGCGATCGATCGTCACCGCAACCGCAATCGAAGCGATCGCTGCGGTCGGAAAACCGACGGTAGTCAACGCCGGACGGAACTGATGCGCGAGGTGGATGTTAGTCAGGCCGATCACCGACAGATCACGCGGCACCTGTCGCCCGCAATCGGATGCCGCCTGGATCGCGCCGATGGCCATCAGGTCGTTGGTGGCGAACAGCGCCGTCAAGCGCGAGTGGGTTTCGAGCAGTTGACGTGCTGCCGCATACCCTCCTTCGATCGAATCCGGACACGCCGCGTTTTGTACCGCTTGCCCGCCGATGCCGCGCGCCGCCAGCGCATCGACGAAACCGTTCAGACGCAGCGCTTGCGGCCCGCCCGAGCCTTCGCCGAGCAGCGTGCCGATACGGCGATGGCCAAGACCCGCCAGATGTTCGGCAGCGAGCGCCCCGGCATAAGCGTAGTCGACCGTCACGCACGGCAGCGCACGCGATGTTTTCGCCCCTTCCCACATGCACAGTGCGAGCGTCGAACCGCGCGCGGCAATGCCGGCGAGTTCGTCCGCGCTGACATCGGTGTTCATCACGATCACGCCGGCGGCCAGCGTGCCGGCAATCTTGTCGAGGTACGCACGCGCGATCGACGGGTCGTCGTCGGTATTGCACACCAGCAGAAAATAGCCGTGCCGGCGCGCCGCCGCTTCGGCTTCGAGCACGAACTCCGGATAGAACGGGTTGGAGATGTTGGACAGCATCAGCGCGAGCGTCGACGTGCGGCCCTCGGCCAGTGCGCGTGCCGTCAGGTTCGGCCGGTAGCCCAGTTCGCGCACAGCGGCCATCACGCGCTCGACGGTGGCCGGCCGCACTTTCTGCGGATTGCGCAACACGTTCGACACGGTGGCCGCCGTGACCTGCGCCTCGCGCGCGACCTCGGCGAGCGTCACCATACGAGACAAACTCGCAGGAAAAACGGCTCCAGGGTGCGCACGCAGCCCCGCATACGCAATCGCGTGGCCGGCCGCAGCGTGATGTGATGCATATAACCCATATACTAAGACGCCATTCCAAAGGTTGCGTACGTGGAACGGCTCAGCTACCTTTTATCCGAACGAGACGTCGCTCATGTTAATGCAAAGCGGCGTTTTGTCAGCGAAAATTTAAGCGCTTAAATCCGGCGCCGTTTTCGCACTGTAAGCTGCAACAGCAGCAAGCGGACGGCTCATAGGCCGCCGCCATAAGATCAACATAGGAGACGACGATGAACTTCAAGGCAGGCCGCTGGCTGCTCGCGGGTGTGGCATGCGCCATGCTCAGCGCCACCGCATACGTCGATGCCGCGACGCTGAAAGTCAACGTATCGGCGCGCGGCAACCAGCGCGCGGTATGGCAAAGCGCATTCGACCAGTTTGCGAAAGCCAATCCCGACGTGGACCTGAAGGTCACGTACGTCGGCGAAGAAGCGTACAAGGTGCAGATTTCCGGCTGGCTCGCCACCGATCCGCCTGACGTGCTGAGCTGGCACAACGGCGAACGGATGGCCTATTTCGCGAAGCGCGGTCTGCTCGACGACCTGAGCCCGGACTGGCAGAAAGACGGCTGGAACCAGACCTACGCGTCGGTGAAGCCGCCTTCGACGTATGCGGGCAAGCAATACGCGGCGCCGCTCGGCTACGATTCGTACGGCTTTTTCTATCGCAAGGACCTGTTCCAGAAGGCCGGCATCACCACTGAACCGGCCACCTGGGAACAGTTCCTCGAAGACTGCAAGAAGCTGAAGGCCGCCGGCATCGCACCGATCGCGGTGCCCGCCAAAGATTCGTGGACACTTGCCGCGTGGTTCGACTATCTCGACCTGCGCATCAACGGCTATGCGTTCCACGAGCAGCTGATGGCCGGCGAAATCCCGTACACCGACGCGCGCGTGCGCAAGGTCTACACGACGTGGAAAACGCTGATCGACGACAAATACTTCGTCGATAACGCGCTGTCGTACGACGTCGATTCGGTGAGCCCGCTGCTGGTGAACGGTAAGGCCGCGATGATGCTGATGGGCACGTTCTTCTCGGCCGGCCTGCCTGCCGCGACGCGCGACCAGATGAGCTACTTCCGCTTCCCGGTGCTCGACGCCAAGGTGCCGCTCGCCGAAGACGGTCCGGTCAACATCCTGATGATTCCGGCAAAAGCCGCGAACAAGAAAGACGCACACCGTCTGCTCGCGTTCATGGCGCAGCCTGAAATCAACGGCGAACTCGCGAAAGGCTGGGGCCAGCTGCCGTCGAACAACAAGGCAGAGGAACCGCAAGACCCGATTTCGAAGATCGGCTTCAAGATCCTGTCGAATACGCCGGGCGGTGTCGCGCAGTTCTACGATCGCGACATGACGAAGGAAATGGCCGACGAAGGCATGAAGGGCATGCAGCAGTTCTTCAACGACCCGAATCAGATCGACGCGATCCTGAGCCGTCTCGAACAGACTCGCAAGCGCATTTACCAGAAGTGATCGGCGCGCGGGCGCTATACGTAGCGCCCGCGCCGCGTCTTTCCGGACGAGGAGCCTGAATGTCCACGACGATGTCCGAAGCCGGTGCCGTGAACGCGGTGCGCCGCAAGGCGAAAACACCGCTGAACCGCCGCCGCAACCGCGCAGCGCTGCTGTTTCTGCTACCCGCTGCGCTGATTTTTGTCATCTATGTCGTCTATCCGGTGCTGAGCAGTATCGTGCTCAGCTTCTACAACTGGGACGGCATGACACCGCGTACCTTCGTCGGTATCGCCAACTACACCGAGCTGCTGCAGGCCGACACTTTTTACGTCGCGCTGAAAAACAACGTGCTGTGGCTGGTGCTGTTCCTGCTCGCGCCGCCGGTCGGCCTTGTGTTCGCGCTGTATCTGAACCAGGACGTGCGCGGCATCCGGCTCGTCAAATCGCTGTTTTTCGCACCGTTCGTGTTGCCGGGCGTAGTCGTCGGCCTCGTGTTCAGCTGGTTCTACGATCCGACCTTCGGCTTGCTGAAGCTGATTCTCGGCCATGGCATCCCGGTACTCGGCGACCCGCACTACGTGACCTACGGCATCATTTTCGCCGCGCTGTGGCCGCAGATCCCGTTCTGCATGATCCTGTATCTGACGGGTTTGACTGGCATCAATGCCGAGATCATCGAAGCCGCGCGCATGGAAGGCGCACGCGGTTTCAAGCTGCTGTGGCACATCATCCTGCCGCAATTGCGCCCAGCTACCTTCATGGCCTTCGTGCTGACCGTGATCGGCGCGCTGCGCAGCTTCGACCTGATCTCGGTGATGAGCGGCGGCGGTCCGTTCGACAGCTCCACCGTGCTCGCCTATTACATGTACGACCAAGCAATCAAGTACTACCGCGAAGGCTATTCGGCCGCGATTGCGGTGGTGCTGTTCCTGATCATGCTGATGTTCATCGTCTGGCAGCTGCGCCGTCTCGTGCGCAGCGAAACGTAAGGAGCCGCCATGTATCCGATGCCTGTTTCGCGGTGGCGGCCCGGCAACCGCCTGCTATACAAGATCTCGCTGCCGTTTGCGCTGCTGTTGTGGCTGCTGCCGCTGCTCGCGGTGCTGATCACGTCGATCCGCTCGAGCGACGAACTGTCCGCCGGCAACTACTGGGGCTGGCCGCAGCAGTTCGCGATGGTCGAGAACTACCGGGTTGCATTGACGCAAACGCCGATGCTGCACTACTTCATGAACAGCGTGCTGATCACGCTGCCGTCGGTGGCGGTGTCGATTTTTCTGGCGTCGATGGCAGGCCACGCGCTGGCGAACTATCGCTTTCGCGGCAACCTGCTGGTGCTCGCGGTGTTCGTCGCGGGCAACTTCGTGCCGGTGCAGATCCTGATGATTCCGGTGCGGCAGCTGACGCTCGACCTCGGTTTGTACAACACGGTGTGGGGGCTGATGCTGTTTCACATCGCGTTCCAGACCGGCTTTTGCACACTGTTTCTGCGCAATTTCATCCGCCAGCTGCCTTACGAGCTGATCGAAGCGGCGCGCGTCGAAGGCGCGAGCGAATGGCAGATCTACGCGCGCATCGTGCTGCCGCTGGTGCGGCCGGCGCTCGCCGCGCTCGGCATTCTGGTGTTCACCTTCATCTGGAACGACTACTTCTGGGCCTTGTGCCTGACGCAAGGCGACGACGCGGCGCCGATCACGGTCGGCGTGGCCGCCTTGCGCGGCCAATGGACGACCGCGTGGAATCTCGTGTCGGCGGGCTCGGTGCTGGCGGCCTTGCCGTCGGTGCTGATGTTCTTCGCAATGCAGAAGCACTTCGTCGCGGGCCTGACGTTCGGCGCGACCAAGGGCTGACCTTGGCCCATCATTCAAACGAGAAACTCATGCTTCTTGGCGTCTGTTACTACCCCGAGCAATGGCCGCAGCACCAATGGGAAAGCGATGCACGGCGGATGGCCGAACTCGGCATTCGCCGCGTGCGTATCGCCGAATTCGCGTGGAGCCGCATGGAGCCGGAGCCCAGCCGCTACGAATGGGCATGGCTCGACACGGTGATCGACGTGCTCGCCGCGCAGGGCCTCGAAGTCGTGCTCGGCACGCCGACCGCGACGCCGCCGCGCTGGCTCGTCGCGCAGCATCCGGAGATCCTGCCGGTTGCGCAGAACGGCCTCGTGTACAACTTCGGCTCGCGCCGCCACTACGACATCTCGAGCAGCGTGTACCGCGAGCATTGCGCGCGCATCGTCGGCCAGATGGTGCGGCGCTACGGCAGGCATCCGGCAGTCGTCGCGTGGCAGACCGACAACGAACTGGGCTGCCACGAGACCGTGCCGACTTACACCGAAGCCGCACGGGTGCGCTTCACCCAATGGCTCGCGCAGCAATACCGCGAAATCGGCGCGCTGAACGACGCATGGGGCAATGTGTTCTGGAGCATGGAGTATCGCGGCTTCGACGAAATCGGCCTGCCGAACCGCACGCCGACCGATGCGAACCCGAGCCACTGGCTCGACTTCCGGCGCTTCATGTCGAGCGAAGTCGCAAGCTTTCATGCGCTGCAGGGCGAACTGATCCGCGAACATGCGCCTGGGCGCGACCTGCTGCATAACTTCATGGGCTTCTTTACCAACTTCGATCACTACGAGTTTGCGAAAAGCGGCCTCGACGTGGCCGCGTGGGACAGCTACCCGCTGCCGCGCACCGAGGTGTTGTGGTTCGACGAGGCTGTCAAACATCGCTGGGCACGCAGTGGCCATCCGGACATTCCGGCGTTCAACCACGACCTGTACCGCGGCGTCGGCAACGGCCGCATGTGCGTAATGGAGCAGCAGGTCGGGCCGGTCAACTGGGCGCCGTACAACCCGGTGCCGCGCGCGGGCATGGTGCGGCTCTGGACGTGGGAGGCCTTCGCGCACGGCGCGGAACTGGTGTCGTACTTCCGCTGGCGCCAGGCGCCGTTCGCGCAGGAACAGATGCATTCGGGCATCAACACGCCTGACGACCAGCTGAGCGCCGGCGGCCATGAAATCGCGCGCGTGGCGCGCGAAGTCGCCGCACTCCCCAAAGAGACGCGGTTGCGCGCGGAACGCGCGCCGGTCGCACTGCTGTTCGACTACGAAGCGGACTGGATCGTGCAGATTCAACGGCACGGCGCCGACTTCGATTATCAGCGGCTGGTGTTCGAGTGGTACAGCTGTCTGCGCGCGATGGGGCTCGACGTCGACCTGTGCTCGCCGCACGCGGATGTATCCGGCTATCGGCTGGTGGTCGCGCCGTCGCTGCCGGTCGTGCCGGATGCGCTGGTGGCGCAGATTCGAAACGGCGATGCACATTGGCTGTTCGGACCGCGTACCGGTTCGAAGACCTCGCACTTCACGATTCCATCAACGCTGCCGCCCGGCCCGTTGCAGGCCGTGCTGAACGTGCGCGTTGCGCAAAGCGAATCGCTGCGTCCGACGCTGCGCCCCGCTGTGACGCTCGACGGCGAGAGCGGCCACGCCCATACATGGCGCGACCATGTCGAAGCCGGCCCGGGCGCAACGGTCAGCGCCACCTGCGACGACGGCGTACCGGCTGTGGTCGAAGCAGAAGCAGGCCGCGTGCGCATGGCCACCGCGTGCTTCGACGCGGCACTGCTGCGCACACTGCTCGAACGTAGCGCGCGCGACGCCGGCCTCGCGGTACAACGGCTGCCCGAAGGCGTACGGCTAAGACGTCTCGGCCCACTGCACTTCGCTTTCAACTACGGCGAGGTTGCATGGCGCGCAAGCGCGCCGGACAATGCCCATTTCGTGCTGGGCAGCCGCGAAGTCGGCCCGGCCGACGTGGCGGCATGGATCGAAACGTCCTGAGCCGTCGCGCCGGCTGCGCCATGCAGCGCGCATGATGCGCGCTGCACCGCATGCGAAGCCCGCCGTGTGCACGCCGTGCGTTTTTCATGCGCGCGGCGTGCGTTGACTCAGGGTATCGATGAACTCCCGCCTCGCCGAACTCGCCCGCATTCCGTCTTTTGTGCCCCTCTCCGCCGCGACGCTGATGCTCGGTGTCGCGATGTCTTTCACTGCGCCGTATCTGTCGCTGTTCGGCGTCGAACAGGCCGCGATGACGCCGCTGATGCTCGGCCTGTTCATGACGCTGATCGCCGCGAGCGGCGTGGCCGCGAGCGCGTGGGCCGGCAAGTGGTCGGACCGGCGCGGCCATCACCGGCCACTGCTGCTTGCCGCGCTGGTCCTTGCCGCGCTCGGCTATCTGCTGCTGTGCTTCGTGCGCGACTACCGGTTGTTGCTGGTGATCGGCGTCGCGTTTCTCGGCGCGGGTGGTTCGGCGTTATCGCTGGTGTTTTCATTCGGCCGTGCGGTACTGCCGGTGCGCGATGAAGCCGAACGTGCATTTGCGACCGCCACGCTGCGCACGCTGCTGTCGGTGGCGTGGGTCTTTGGGCCGTCGCTCGGCGCGCTGGTGCTGGCGGCGGCGAGCTTTCACGGGCTCTTTCTGTTTGCGGCGGCAAGCTTCGCAGGCTGCGCGATGATCCTATGGCGCATGCACGAAGCGCCCGGAGGCGCACTGCACAGCACGCCTGGGCACGTGGCGGGCGACCCCGCTTCGTCGCTCGAAGTCACCACGCTCACCGAGCCCGAAGTGCCGCTGCAACCCGATTACACGCACGCGAGCGCGCCGCAACGGCAGATCTGGCGCTCGGTGCTGGCGCTGACGCTAAGCGGCCTCGCCGCCAACGCGACGATGATCGTGCTGCCGCTTTATATCGTGCACGGGCTGCATGGCGCGCGCATCGACGTATCGATCATGCTGGGCCTCGGCGCATTTCTCGAGATTCCGATGATGCTCGCGCTTGGTGCACGCAGCGCACGCCTGAACAAGATGCGCTGGCTGGCCGCGTGCTGCATCGTGCATGTGATCTATTTCATCGCGATGGCCGCGGCCGGTTCGATCGATACGCTGATTCCGATGCAGGCGCTCAGTGCGTTTGTGGTCGCGGTCACGTCGTGTCTTGGCATGACCTACATCCAGGATCTGATGCCGCGTGCGCCGGGCGCCGCTACTGCGCTGTTCTTCAATGCGTCGCGGGTTGGCTCGATTTTGTCCGGCGTGCTGTCGGGGCTGCTGGTGGCAAGCGTCGGCTATCGCGGCACGTTTCTGGTCTGCGGCGCGCTCGCTGCAGGGGCATTCGTGCTGTTCGCCGATCCGCCGTGGCGGCAGATGCTGCAGTGGGCACGCCGCTCGCGTGTGCAGCGTGAGCCGCCGCACGGCGCATGACGGGTATGCGAAGGCTGCACGAAGCTTGCATGAAGGCTGCACGCGATTTTTTGCCAGCAGATGCGCACACCTGCCCGGCTTCGTTGCGGATTCAACGAAACCCGTGCGATTGCGCAAACGCGCAGCGCCGCGAGCGCCAAAAATAGCGCCTTTGGAGACCGGCAGTTGCGCACGTCCTGCGACGCGCGCCCCACGCTGCCGCGTACTGTCCCGAGGACAAATTGGCATTCACCACGGTCACCCACAAGATCGGCGACATGACCATCACCCGTGTCACCGAAACCCGCTTCACGCTGCCGCTATCGTTCCTGTATCCGAGCTGGCGCGCGATCTGCAGCGCGGAACTCGGCAGGCTGCTGTCGCCAGCCTCGCTCGACGTGCAACAGCAAGAAGCGCTGCTCAGCGTGCACACCTGGGTCGTGCGCGCCTGCGGCTATACGCTGCTGGTCGATACCGGCATCGGCAACGGCAAGCACCGCCCATTCAGCGCGCGCTTCGACCAGCTGCATACGTCGTTTATTGCGCGGCTTGCAGAAGCCGGCGTCGCGCCCGATAACGTCGACTATGTGCTGCTCACCCACCTGCATGCGGATCACGTCGGCTGGAACACGCAGCAGGTGGACGGCGCGTGGGTGCCGACCTTTCCGCGCGCACGGTACCTGTTTCCGGAGGCCGAGCGCGAATTCTTCGCGACGCGCGCGGGCATGAACCGCCGCATGGTCTACGAAGACAGCGTGCGGCCCGTGATCGACGCGCGCCAGGCGATGTTCGTGCCCGATTGCGGCGGCGAGTTTCTGGACGGCATCGCGTTTCATCCGACGCCCGGACACAGCATCGGACACATGTCGATCTCAATGCGTTCGCAGGGCGAAGAGGCGCTGTTTTGCGGCGACGTGATGCATCACCCGCTGCAGGTGTACCGGCCGGCATGGAGCTCGACCTATGCGCTCGACGAACGCCGTGCGTGCGAGTCGCGCCGCTGGTTGCTCGCGCGTGCGGCGGATCGCGGCGCGCTGGTTCTATCGGCGCACTTTCCTGAAACCTCGGCTGGGCGCGTGGTGCGCAGCGGCGATGGCTTTGCGTGGCGCTATAGCGCGTAGCGTAGCGCGCAGCATGCAAGAGCAGCGCTATTGCGCCGCCGGCTCCTCACCCGCCGCTTCTCCCAGCATGTCCTCGACAAATGTCGTAATCGCACGCGCCTTCGCGCTCGCCATCCGCCCGCCCGGAAACACTGCCCACAGGTCCATCGGCGGCAACGTCCAGTCGGTCAGTACCGCTTGCACGGCGCCGCTCGCAAGCTCCGGCCCGAACATCCACGCGGACGCCACGGCCACGCCCATGTCGGCCAGCACCGCGGCGCGCACGCCCTCGGCGGCGGTCACACGTAGCCGGCCGCCGACCACCACCGAGGTCTGCGCGCCGCCGCGCGTGAACGACCACGTGGTGCCACCGCCACGCCGGTCGTAGACGATCGCCTGATGCGCGGCGAGGTCCGCCGGCGTACGCGGCATGCCGGCCGCGGCGAAATACGCGGGCGTGCCGATCACGAAGCGGCGGCTTTGCGCGACCTTGCGCGCCGTCATGTTCGAATCGTCGAGCACGCCCATCCGGAATGCGACGTCGATACCCTCTTCGAGCAGGTCGACATTGCGATCGTCCAGCACGACCTCGACGTTGAGCTCCGGATGCTGCATCAGAAAACCCTGCAGGTGCGGCACGATATGCAGCCTTGCGAAGGTGACCGCCGCGCAGACACGCAAACGCCCGGTCAGACCCGAGGCTGTGCCGCGCGCAGCCACTTCGGCTTCGTCGACGTTGTCGATCGCGCGTTTGGCGTGTTCATAGAACTGCTGGCCTGCTTCGGTAGGCGTGAGGCCGCGCGTCGAACGCATCAGCAGGCGCACGCCAAGCCGCTCCTCCAGTTGTGCGATGGACTTCGATACCGCCGGCTGACCGACGTTCAGGCGACGCGCACCACCCGAGAACGATCCGGCCTCGACCACACTGACAAAGGTTTCCATCGCCGTCAAACGATCCATCGCTGTGCTCCTCCTGTGCCGCGATGATAGCGCCCCGGCGGATGACGGCGCGATTGCGCGGCGGTAGCCACTCGCTCGCGGACACGATCGTCAGGAAAGCCAGGAGAAATAGAACCAGAAAAAGGAAGGGCGTAAAGACGCTGTACCGTTATCGCAAGCGCACGGCAACGCAGATTTCACGCAAGCGTGATAACACTGACGCAGTGGCATATCGAAACGTCGAAGCGTCGAAACATGCGCACATGTGCACGCGGCCGTCTTCACGAATAACGCAGCCCTTCGCACACACGACATCTGCATCAGCAGGAATATTTTCCCGCGCCGGTTGTTTTAACGGAGCAGCGTGTTTTTGCGTCAGGCAAGACCCGAACTTCGCGAGTTGCCCGTCCCGCTGCCTTACCGTTCGGCTCAGCGGCGCAAATCGCGCCGGCCTGTCGCGTTTTCATTCCGCAGCAAAGGAGTGCAAGCAATGAATCTCTCGTCAAAAGACAAGGCCATGCGGCCGCTCACGAAACTTCCGACGCGTTTGCATCATCACGCGCACACCACCGACAACCATCAGCGTACGCGCCAGTTCTATGAAAACGTGCTGGGCTTACCGCTCGTTGCATGCGACGTGGAGCGCGAGCGGATCGGCGATGGATGGCTCGACGTCGGCCACGCGTTCTACGCGCTCGGCGACGGCAGCACGCTGGCCTTCTTCACTTTCGACGACCCGGCGAGGCAAGCCGCGTGGAAGGAAAAGGAGCAGTCGCAATTCGTGCACATTTCGCTGCTGGTCGAAGGCGCGGTTCTGCGCGAAATCGAACAGCGTCTGACGCGTGCCGGCCTCGAGCCGCTGATGCTGGAGCACGGCTTTTGCACGTCGCTCTACATCAAGGATCCGAATGGCCTCACGCTCGAGTTCAGCGTCGATCATGAAGACACATTCGGGGCGGTCGAAGAGATGACTGCTTCAGTGCGCGACTGGATGCAAGGCGGCAGGCAGATGCCGAGGCTGCCGCAGTTCAATATGGTTGCGTAGTCACGCAGAGGCCGCGCGTAAGCGCGTGCTGCGGGCGGCAAGCCAGGGAGGGGGCAATCCGCAGCGCCATCACCGCGGATTGCAAAGCACATGTGACCTGAGCGTGCTCAGGTCATCGCCGCCAGCAAGGAGTCGAGCGCGGCCTTGCTGAACAGCTGGCCGCTTTTGTTTTCCGCCAGCATGCGGCCAAGATCGGGCAACGAAGTATTGTCGCGCTTGCCGATCAGCGCATAGCCCAGGTCGCCGCGCCGCCACGTCAACACGCTCATATCTTCGATGTCCTGCTGCGCGACCGCGACGTCGGGCTTCTTGTCCCTGATCACACACAGCGCGACCGGCGCGCCTTTGGCGGGCAGATAGACGATCTGCACGAGCGGCTTGCCGTGGAAGCTGAGCCGCTGCACACGCTTGAACTGGAGGCCTGCCGAGCTCAGATCGGGCACATGCACGTCGAGCCCGTCTTCACGGCGGATTTCGTCGACCGTGCGCGCGGATTGCGCCATGTCCGGCTGGATCTCGGCCAGCGTCTCATGCGCATAGAGCTGCTGATAACCCGCAGCGGCCAGCACCCATGGCGACGTGCCGGCCGGCACCGTCTGGAAGGCCATGCTGCTCAACGCCGGCTGCCGCAAATCGCCCGTCAGCCTGAAGCCCACACCCCAGCAAAACGCACCGGCCACAAATGCCACGGCAAGCCATGCGGGCGCAATACGAAATGAACGACGCGGCGCAGCCGCCGGCGTCGCCGCAACCGACGGCTTGCCGAGCACGCCACCGGGCCCTTGCCCCCAATGCGTGGCATGTGGCTTGTAGGTAAACTTCGTTTCCTGACTGCTGTCTTCGTGATCGTCACTGTCTTCGTCAGCATCGCTGCGTACGTCTGCCTGTACACCGGCGCCGCCGCCTTGCGCGAGGCGACCGACCAGCGCCACGAGGCTGCCGGGCACCTCGGGAAGCTTCTGGTGCGCAAACGCATGCTGATAAGGAAGACGAGACGCGCGAAGCAAAGCGACGCGCTCCGCGAGCTCGGCGGACGACCCGATCCCTTCTTCGACCTGTTGCTTCTGATCGGCCGACAGCGCGCCGTCGACGTACGACAACAACAGGATGTCGTCAATCTTCATTCCCCGTCTCCTTACCCTTTGATGCTGTCTTTCACTTTTTGGTCTTGTCGCGTGCCGAACTGGCTGCCTACTGCCTGCCGCGCACGCGACAGACGGCTCATGATGGTCCCCACTGGTACTCCGAGCACCTGGGCTGCTTCCTGATAACTCAACCCTTCGACAACTACTAACAGCATAACGGTCCGTTGTGCTTCCGGCAATCGTTCAACAGCTCTGACGATCTGCTTGTTCAATACATCGGTCTCGGGATTCGGTGCCGAAGGATCGGCCACCGTCTCCAGATAGCTGTCGTCCCACTCCGCGCTGGTGCGGCTGCGCACGCTGCGCGCGCGCAGTTCGTTGATCCACGTGGTGTGTACGATCGAGTACATCCAGCTCAACGGCGACGTATCGGGTTTTAGCTGATGGGCACGCTCGAGAGCGCGCACGCACGCACGCTGCACCAGATCTTCCGCATCGTGCTGATCTCTTGAGATGCGCAGCGCGAACGCCCACAATCTCGGCAGCAGTTCTGGAAGGATGCTGGGAAAATCTGCGACGCTCATCGGCGTAATTCCTCGCGTGACGTTTCTGTTCTGTCGACCCTGTCATGCGGCACAGAGATCGGCGGCTGACGAAGTTTAGCGTCGATCGCAAACGTTTGCTGATGTGGACTTTCCGGGTCCGGCTAACACAATTAATAAAAAAATCTACCGCGGTCATTACTGATCACCCGTCGAATTGCGCATCGCCGATTCGGCGAACGCTGGCCATGCCGCGTGTTTGCGTAGGCCGCGCACGACCTCGGCTGTTTTGCGCAAACCCGTGCGGCGTAAGGCGTCGCAAGCAGTTGCGAAAGTCTTTGGCACGGCGTCGCACAAAATATCCAATTTGCTTAACAACATTCGTATTTGCCTGTTCTACCCGGCGCAGCGAATCGCCGCTTAAAGCGCGATAAAGCCTGCCACAGCGATCCGTCGCCACGTTTTAACTCGAGCTTATTCTTTCAATACGAAACACCCTGTCGCATTAACGAAATCAGGACCGGCGCAGCGCACTATGCAAAGCCATGCATATGTCAGGCATTTGCAAACAAGCTCATACAAACTCACACAACCTCACACAACCTCAAAAAATCTCATCGCCGGCAATCTTTGCCAGCGTTGTCATCCGAACTCGTTGCATATGCAACCTTCAGTATGCGGTTCGAGCCCGCAGCCGCATGCTCAAGGCGCCAACAGATAGCCTTCGCCGCGCACCGTCTTTAGCAGCGGCATCTTGCCCGGCGCATCGATCTTCTTGCGCAGCTTGCTCATATGCACCTCGATCAGGTTGGTGCCCGGATCGAAGTTGTAACTCCACACTGCCTCGAACAGCATCATCCGCGTCACCGTCTCGCCGGCATGGCGCATCATGAATTCGAGCACGCGGCATTCGGTGGGCAGCAGTGCGGCTTCCACACCATCGCGCGCAACCTTGCGCTCCCGCAAATCGAGCGACAACGCGCCTGCCTGCAACAGATTGTCCACAGCACGCGCCGCCGCCGGCTCCTGGCTGCGCCGGATCAGACCTTCGAGCCGCGCCATCAGCTGTTCGGAGTTGAACGGACAGGTCAGGTAGTCGTCGCCACACGCGCGTAGCTCGCGCACGCGCTCGTCGCGATCGTCCCGTACGTTCAACATCAGCACCGGCGTTTGCACGCCGACGGTGCGAATCGCGCTCAGCATGCTCAGGCCGTCGATGTCCGGCAGCTTGCGCTCGAGCGTAATCGCGTCGTAACCGCCATCCATTGCGCGCGCCAGCGCCTCGCGCCCATCGCCTACCCAATCGACCGCAAAACCGTAGTTCTTCAGCTCGGAAACAATTTCGAAACCGGCTTTCGGGTCGTCGTCGATCGTCAACACTCGCGTTCTCGTCATCGTCTTGCCTCGCCCGTTAGCGCTGCGGTAAGGCGTCCGGGCTCGTGCGCGACAGCCCCTTTGCGCTCACCGGCTGCTCGAACAGCGCGTCGAGCTCGCCGAGCAGCACGACGCTTTCGTCGTCGTTCGGATCGGTGCGCGCCACCACCGCAACGCACGGGTCGGCGTCGCCCGGGTTGTACGGCAGGTGCGGCATGTTCGCCGGGATATAAAGAAACTCGCCGGCGCCGACGAACAGGTGCTGCTCCAGTTCCTCGCCAAACCAGACACCCGACCGGCCGCTCAGGATGTAGATCGCGGTTTCGTGGCCCGCATGCTTGTGCGCCTTGGCGCGCGCGAGCGGCGGGATCGTCACCAGCTGCATATGAATGCCCTGGGCGCCGACCGTTTGCGCCGAAATGCCCGCTGCGTGCAGCAGATGCTGCTTCGCCTGGGTGCTTTCACCCGGCCGCACCACGTGGCATGCCGGCGCGAGTTCGCTCACCGTATCCGTCATCATGTTTCTCCTGCTTCGATTTGTCGCACGCACCCGCGAAGCCTCGCTGGCCGGACCTGCTCCGCAATACGGACGTCGAACTTTCAAGCTGCTTCTCCGATAACACGCGGGGCCGGGATGTTATTCCAACGTCAGGAAAGCCCCGCGCCGCATCCGGCCGCGGACGCGGGGGTGCGCGGGGCCGACACTCAACCGCATGGAATCGACACCACCAGGCGCCCGTTACAGCGCGCCATCAGGTGGTCGTGCGCGACGCCGCGGTTCCACCAGCGCGACAGGCCGGTGCGCGTGCGGTGGCCGACCACCAGAATGTCCGAGTCGAGCATGCCGGCGTGCGTCGAAATACTGTCCACCACGTCGCCGCACGCCATATGGCCGCGCACCGGTACGCCGCTGCCCTCCAGATGGTCGAGCGCCTCGCGCAGCGTCAGCAGTGCAGCGTCCTGCACGCAAGCGCACGCAAGGTCCGACAAATACCAGCCGCTGGCGGCCACGGCCGACACGGTATCGACCACGGCGAGCACGTCCGCATGCGCACCGAGCGCCAGCGCAAGCTCACCGGCGCGATGTAAGGCGCCTTTGGCTTCCCGGGTGCCGTCGTAATACAGCAGGATTTTCGAAGGTTTGGGCATGGCGTACTCGCTGCAAAGGGTGGCACACGCCGGCAAGCTGCTCTCGTTTGTCGGAATGTGCGGGGTCTTTGCCAGAACGCCTGATGTAGCAGCGATATTCCACTGGCCGTGCGGTGCGTCGGCCGGTGATGGCGGGGAAAATGCACGAGGTGAAACTGCAAACAGTCTGTATACAGGCTATACACGACTCGCGGCGCGGTGGACCCAACGCGACGGCAATAAAAAAACGCACAGCCGGCAAGCGGCTATGCGTTTTTCGACTGCCAGATGAAATACCCGGAAAACCCCGGAAAGGCGCGCGCTGACGTGATGCGTCTAGATCTGCCGACGCATTTCCGCGGGCGGCACCTTCATCAGGCGCCGGTACTTCGCGACGGTACGTCGCGCCACCAGCACGCCCTGGTCCGCAAGCATGCGCGCGAGCGTCACGTCGGACAGCGGATCGCGCACGTTCTCGGCAGCAATCATTTCCTTGAGCAGCGCGCGCACCGCCGCGGCCGAACAGGTGCCGCCGCTTTCGGTGCCCAACTCGCGCGGGAAGAAGTGCTTGAATTCGAAGATGCCGCGCGGCGTCGCCATATACTTGTTGCCCGTCGCGCGCGAAATCGTCGATTCATGCAGACCCAGTTCGTCTGCCACGTCACGCAATACCAGCGGCTTCAGCGCAATCTCACCGTATTGGAAGAAGGCTTTCTGGTGCGTCACGATGCATTCGGCGACCCGCTGGATCGTGTCGAAACGCTGCTGTGCATTACGGATCAGCCAGCGCGCTTCCTGCAGTTGCTGTGCAAGCGGCGAGCGGCTCGTCCCCGCGGATTGCGCGAACAGTTCCGCATACATGCGGTGGATCCGCGCGCGCGGCAGCACCGCCGGGTTGATCGTCACCACCCATTTATTGCGTACCTGGCGCACCAGCACGTCCGGCACGATGTAGTTGTCGTCGCTGCGGCCATACGAGTTGCCAGGCTTCGGATCGAGCTTGCGGATCAGCGCGCAGGCAATGCGCAATTCTTCCGCATCGCAGCCGACCTGCTTTTGCAGTTCCGCGTGTTCGCGCCGTGCGAGACGATCCAGATGCTGCTCGACCACTTTGCGGGCGACCGCGCGTCCCGGCGTGTCCTCCGGTAACGCATCGA
The DNA here is from genome assembly GCF_054782355.1 of Paraburkholderia jirisanensis. NCBI lineage: Bacteria > Pseudomonadati > Pseudomonadota > Betaproteobacteria > Burkholderiales > Burkholderiaceae > Paraburkholderia > Paraburkholderia jirisanensis. The sequence continues at coordinate 814,609 of NZ_BAAGSQ010000025.1, forward strand.
TCTGCAGCGCAAGACATTCCGACAGCGAGCGGGCCGCGAGACCCGGGCGATCGAGTGTCTGCACCAGACGCAGCGCGACGACCAGTTCCTCTTCGAGCATCGGCGGGTCGAGTTCCACGATGTCGGTCAGGTCCGCGAGATCCTGGCGCAGATAACCGTCGTCGTCGAGCGCCTCGATGATCACGCGCGCCGCTTCGCGGTCGCGTTCGTCAAGCCGGTACAGGCGTAAAGCGTCATGCAGTTGCTCATGCAGCGTGGGCTGCACGCGCGCCCATTCCGATGGGTCGCTGCCTTCGGCGTCGCCGTTGTAGCGCGATGAACCGCGGCCAAACGAATCGCCGGAGTATTCGCCGGAATAGTCGCTCGAGTAATCGCCGCCACCGTCTTCAGCGCCGCTGCTGTCGTTGCCGTCGCTACGCGTCTCGGCAGAGGCCCCTTCAAGTGCGGGATCGCGCTCGACAGCCGGCAGCGTATCGACTGCAGCAGGACTCTCGGCCGCGGTCGCCGCGTCGACGCCGCCCTCTTCGGGCGCGGACGGATCGTATTCGAGGAAAGGATTGGTATCGAGCGCCGTGCGCAGTTCCTGCTGAAATTCCAGCGACGACAATTGCAACAACCGCACGGACTGCTGCAGACGCGGCGTGAGCGCGAACGACTGTCGCGCACGTAGTTCAATTGAAGGCGGCATTGTGGGCATGGTCCTGTTGGTGATCGAAAGTGCGCAAAGATCAATTGTAGAAAGCGTTCTGCTACGACTAGAGCAACTGTCGTACCAGCTCCGCCAATGCGCTGTTTTTAATCGCCTTTGAGGTTTTGCCCAGCAGCGCCGGAAGCGCCACCGCACGCGCTTTTTACACACGCCAGGAAAATACGCATGCCGTGGGCGACATATTTTTCAGCGCGCTCGCGCCGCGCGCGAAGGGCGCCCGCGTCGCGTTGCAGCATGCGCTACCGCACGCTTTGACGACGATGTCGGGTTCGTCGCCGCCGTCTGGGCACAGGCCTTGCTGAACGGTTGGGGCGGATAGACACACACACGCAGCTACCGCAGCACTTATCGCAGCACATTACGCATCCGTTTTTTCAGGGAAAAAGGAGCAACTATGAAAACCACCCACTTCCTCAAGGCCGCCGGCAGCATCGCTTGCGTCGCATTCGCTTTGAACGCCGTCAACGCCACCGCGCAAACCTCGACGCCGCCGTCCGCGTCGTCCGAGAGTGTCGGCCAGCATATCGACGACGGTACGATCACGACCAAGGCGAAAGCCGATCTGCTTGCCGCAAAGAACGTCAAGTCGACTCATATTCACGTGAAGACCCGCAAGGGCATCGTATGGCTGAGCGGCTCGGTGCCGTCGGCCGACGACAAGTCGGCCGCCGCCGACGTCGTGCAGAACGTGTCCGGCGTCAAGGGTGTGAAGAACCATCTGAAGATCGCCAGCGAATAATCGCCGGTGATGCGTCAATGCAACTGGCCCGCGCTGCGGGCCAGTTGTGTTTTTGGAGCCAGGGGCAGCGCTTATTTGCGCGTCGCGTGCTGATCGCGCAAATCGCGGATCGTGTCGTGATTGCGCAGCACGCCATCGAACTGCCGTTCGACCACGGCGCGCACATCCGCGGGCAAATCTTTTTGCAGTGCGTCCTGGTAGCGCTTCTTCGCGACGTCTTCGCCTTTCTCGCAATCGGCGAGGATTGCGTGGTCGCTGCGGTCGCTCACCGCGGATTTCAGATCGACCCAGCCGCGATGCAGCGCACCGCTGACGCTGCCACCGCTTTCCGGCTGGCTGCCCAATTGCATCACGAGGTCCTGCAACTCGCGGGCGCCCTGCGTGCAGGCGTCGGCGCGCGATCCCAGCAATTCTTTCAAGGCCGGATCGTGTGCGTCCTCGGCTGCCTTCAGGAAACCGCGCTCTCCGTCCTTCGATGTTTCGATCAGTTCGTTCAGTACGGCAATGACGTTGGTGGACATTCGATCACCTCCTCATGCTGGGTTAGCGGATGCAGCACCGCTGCAAGACAACGCGCGACGGCGTATTGCACGCGATGCAGTAGTCGTGCCTGCAAACGATTCTTCACACCTTAGGCACGTGGCTTGCTCAAGTTTCGCGCAAAGCTATACCGCAACCGTCCGTTGCGAGCAACGAAGCCGCGAGGCTGCAACGGATAGAGAAAAACAGCAACATCGACAAGGGAGAAGTCATCGTGAGGATTCGAAGCGCGGAATGCCTGTTATTCGTTGCAATCATCGCGTCGGCCGGCGCAATGCAGATTCGCGAGCGCTTTGCCGCGGCGCAATCGCATCCTGCTTCACGGCCTGATGCGCAATCCGATGCGCAGCGGCGTGTGCCATGCGCGCCGGCATCGGCAGGTATTCATTCAGTCACGTGCGGTGAAACCGGCGTCGACACGCCGCAGCGCACCGGTGCCCGGCGGATGCAGCGCATCGCGTTATGGGTTTGAGCGCGCGGCGGCCGCACTTCCGGGCCGCCGTCTTTTTGCAGCATTGCCACGTTTGCAGCGCGCGTAATGCCCGACGTCGCTGTCAAGCATGAAACCGCCCTAAGCCTTCTGGGCGCAATCAGCGTTTTACACCGCGCTCCGGCTCCATTCCTTCCACACGAAACAGCCCACTGTGCAGCAACACGGCGCCGCCGTCGTTCTGGTCCAGCGCTTCGGCACAGACCGAGCGGATGCGGACCTGCCCGCTCTGGAAGGCGCGCAACAGATCCTCTTCGCGCGGCGACTGCGCGCCGAAGTGATCTTCCAGCGCTTCCGCGCTGATCGCGCAGCTCACCGGGTCGCCGTCGACACACGCTGCAAAGCGCACCGTCAGATTCGCGCCGTCGAACCGCGGCGCGTCGTCGCTAAACGTGATGTGCATAAGAGAGTCCTCGTACGCCGCGCGCGGCAGCACCGGCCTCAGGATCGCGTTCATGCGGCTTCTCCGGTACCACCCGCCAGACGGCGGGCGCGGCGCGCCAGCGCGGCCATGTTCATGCTGCCTTGCGCGACAGTTGCGCGATCAACGCCTTGTTGAACGCAGCTAGATCGTCGGGTTTGCGACTCGTGATGAAATTGCCATCCTCCACCACCTCCTTGTCGACCCACGTGCCGCCCGCGTTGCGAATATCGTCCTGCAGGCTCGGCCAGCTGGTCACCGTGCGGCCCTTCATCAGGCCGGCGGAAATCGGCAGCCAGCCACCATGGCAAATCACGGCAATCGGCTTGTGCGCAGCGTCGGCTGCCTTTACGAAGGCCTGCGCCTGCGGCAGCGTACGGATCGTGTCGCCGTTGACGACGCCACCCGGCAGCACGACCGCGTCGTAGTCCGACGCGACTGCCTTGTCGAACGTCAAGTCGACGTCGACTGCGTCTGCCTTGTCGACGTGTTTGAAGCCCTGAATTTTCCCGGGCCTGGAAGAAATTACGTGGACCGTTGCCCCGTGCTCCGCGAGCGCGCGCTTCGGTTCGACAAGCTCTGCCTGCTCGAATCCATCGACTGCCAGCACCGCTACGCGGCAGCCTTTTAACTGATTCGTCATGGGTCGATCTCCCTTTAAATCGTCGAGCATTCTGATCTGGGTGCCGCGAGCAAGCGATGTCGCGCACCGGGCTTGCCATTGGATGAGCAAGAGCAGTGCCAATCACACAACCGCCATGGAAAACCGGTGCCGAAGCCGGTAGCGCAATTCCGCCGCCGGCATCGAGGCGCAGGCCGTCGACACTCGCGTGCGGTGATTGGCATCGCGCTTGCATACGAGACGACACGTGCGCTCGACGCGGTTCGCACATGCGCAACTGCCTGAAAGACACAACCGGCCACCGAAACGCGAGACCAGCCATGAAGAAAACAACGACGAGCGGTAAGGACGCACAAGCCGACGCACAAACCGCGCGCGAGGCACTTGTCGTGGCGGTGCCAAGACCTGCTGCCCCGCTACCACAAGGTTTGCGGCACGCGGACGACACAAAGCCTGGCTACACGCGCAAGCGCGTCGGCGATCGCTTCGCCTACTTCGATCTGAACGGCGTGCGCATCGGCGACGCTGACGAAATCGCCCGCATCAATGCGCTGGCCGTTCCGCCCGCGTACGCCGACGTATGGATCTGCCCTGATCCACGCGGCCATCTGCAGGCCACCGGCCGCGATGCGCGCGGCCGCAAGCAATACCGCTATCACCCGCTGTGGCGCGAAACCCGCGACGCCGACAAGTACGATCGGATGGCTGCCTTCGCTCGCGCGCTGCCGCGCATCCGCGCCCGCGTCGCACGCGACCTGCGTCGCGAAGGGATGCCGCGCGAGAAAGTGGTCGCGGCGATCGTCCATTTGCTCGACAGCACCCTGATTCGTATCGGCAGTGTCGAATACGCCCGCGAGAATCGCTCATACGGCCTGACGACGCTGCGCAAGAAGCACCTGAAAATTGAAGCGGGCAAGGTACGTTTTCGCTTCTCCGGCAAGAGCGGCATCGAACACGACGTAACCGTCGACCATCCGCGCATCGGCAGCATCGTGCGGCGTTGCGCCGAACTGCCGGGCCACGACCTGTTTCAGTACCTCGACGACGACGGCACACGCCGCGCAGTCGGGTCAGCCGATATCAACGACTATCTGCGTGAGGCGAGCCAGGCCGACTTCACCGCAAAGGACTACCGCACATGGGCCGGCAGCGTATTCGCGCTGGCCGCGCTGCGCCAGCTGGTCTGCGAAAGTGCAGCCGACGCGCACCGGCATGTGGTGACCACGGTGAAAGAAGTCGCGGCCATGTTGCGCAATACGCCCGCGGTATGCAAGCGCTGCTACATCCACCCCGAAATCATTTCGGCATTCGAGGCGGGCGAATTGGGCACCTTGCTGCCAAAAGCCACGTTACGCGGCCTGAAAGTCGATGAAGCAGCGTTTGTCGCGCTGCTTGCGCAGGCGAGCAAGCGCACGCGCGTCGCGCAGCGCAAGCTGGCTCGCGCCTCCGGCCGCAGGAGTACCGCGCAAGCCACGTCGCAACAACGAAAAGAGATCGCGCGTTGCGTGGACGACGCACGGCTCAGCACATTGCTCAAGAAATCGCTGCGCAACAAGAAGAAAGAGACGCGGGCAAACGCGGCCTGATGACGACCCTGACGACCGCTGCCGGGTACCTCGGCGTCAGTCGTCGTAGGAAGCCATCACGAGCCACATGCCGCGGCCACGATCGTGAATCTCTGCCGCCAGCGCATAGGGGTCGCGCGGGCTGCAGGTCAGCGCAAGCACGTGATGCGCGACCTCACTGCTGTCGAACACACGTCCACCGCCGAGCCGCCTAACCTCGCGCTTGCCTTCGAACATCGTCTGGCCCTGGTGACACACCACCGGTTGCTGTTTCCACTGGTCGAAACATTCCTGTACGTGCTGGAAGTCTCCACCGCAGAAATTGGCCTGATAGTGAACCGGTGACGGCATGATTTCCTCTCCAGAAGCAACGCGCGCCGTCCGCCTGACGCCGCAGTTTTTCTCAAACGCTCGCGTGCGGTGCGATGGATCGCCGCAAGTCCGAACGCATTGCTCGAATGCGTTGGCTAGCGGCGGATCGTGACGCGTTCGCGGTGGCCGACGGGCATTGCGTCGACCGCTTCGTGCTCGCTTCCTGCTCGCTTCCAGCTATTACTGGCTGGCGCCGGAAGCCGCATCCGCAGCGGGCGCGCCGCTCGCACCAAGCGGCCCGTTGGTCACCGCATTGCCGCTCATCGCCCCACTGCCGCCCGTTGCGGCGCTTGTATCTGGACTACCGGTGTCCGCTTTCTTGCAGGCAGTTGTGCTGAATGCCAGCGTAATCACCGATGCCGCAATCAACGTATTTCGCAAGATCGTACTCATCGCTTCACCTCCTGATGGTCTCTCGACCGATCGGGCACGGCCGGGCGTCAGTTATTGCCCTTTCGTGTCGCTGCTTGCATCGGCACCCGGCATGTTGGTGGTGTCGTTGATCGGCTTCTTCTGCTTGGTTTTGGTCGAATGGTGCTGCATTTTCGACGACGACGAACTCATGCCGTTCATACCGTTGGCGCCGCTGCCGTTCGGGCCGGCTTTCTGTGCACCGGTATCGTTGCCGGTCGCCATGCCGGCACCACCGCCCCCCGTTGAGCCCCCGCCGCCGCCCGCGCCACCGGCGCCGCCGCCCTGTGCGAAAGCGGCGCCCGAAAGCGCGACAAGTGCCGCTGCAATCCATGTGCTGGTGTGCTTCATGTTGTCTCTCCCATCGTCGTAGAAAACTGATGGCAGCCGATACCGCCATGCATGCCGTCAGACTCGTCTACGATTCAGCAAGCACTGTGCCCCGCGCCGCGGCGGCAGCGGCGTGCGCCAGTGCGCCGCATCGCCGGCGTCGGCTCATGCAGATACACTTGAGCTGATCTGACGGCGCGCCGCAGCGCCTGAGCATCGCGGCGCGACGCAAATCGTTCATGCTGCGGCATCAATGCGGCACCCAGCCCTTCAATCTCGAGGATCACGCCATGCGCCTTACCACATCGTTTCTCTTCGACCTCGACGGCACGCTCGTCGATAGCGTCTATCAACATGTGCTCGCGTGGAAAGAAGCACTTGATCAGGAGGGCATCGAATTGTCGGTGTGGCGAATTCACCGCAAGATCGGCATGAGCGGCGGGCTGTTCACGCATCAGCTGCTGCGCGAGACCGGCGGCGGCATGAGTGCCGAGCGCGTCGAGCGGCTGCGCCAGGCACATGCGCAGGCTTATCGTCGATTGCACGCGCAGGTTTGTCCGCTGCCTGGCGCGCGTGCGCTGCTCGATGCGCTGAACGCGAGCGGTACCAAATGGGCGATCGCCACGAGCGGGCGAATGGAAACGGCGGCTGTCAATCTTGCCGCGCTGGGGGTCGACCCGGCGCAATCGGTGGTGGTGACGCGCGACGACGTCAAGTACGCGAAGCCCGATCCGGATCTGTTCGTCGCGGCGGCCGCGCGGCTCAACGTACCGGTTGAAGAGACGGTGGTGGTCGGCGACAGCATCTGGGATATGCTCGCCGCGCGCCGCTGCCGCGCGCTGGGCGTCGGTCTGCTGTCGGGCGGTTATGGGCAGGAAGAACTGGAGCGTGCCGGCGCACTGCGGGTCTATGAAGATCCGGCCGATTTGCTGCTGCATCTGGACGAAATTGCCGCGCGGCCTTGACGCGGGAAGCACGGAGGTGACGCGCAGACGCGACGCAAGCACTCGAGCCAGGCTGTGACGCGAAGCCGTAAAGCGCTGCCGCGACGCGTCGCCACCGCCACCGTCACGTATGGAACACCGGTTGCTGGACGAAAAGCATCGCAATCGTTCGGAGAACCGAAATGACTCAGGCAACTCATCAAGGCGCCGATATTGTCGGCTCGCGTCGCGACACCGCTACTACAACAGGTCCCGGCCCGGAAGTCATGGCCGCCACCACACTAGACGGCGACCGCGTGCTGAGCGCGGATGGCGACGACATCGGCAAGATCAAGGACATCATGCTCGACGTCCGCTCAGGACGTATCGCCTATGCGGTGCTGTCGACCGGCGGCTTTCTCGGCATCGGCGACAAGCTGCTCGCCATTCCATGGGGCGCGCTAACGCTCGACGTGGACCGCAAATGCTTTCTGCTGGCGATGTCGTCGGCACGCGTGAAGAATGCGCCGGGCTTCGACAAGGCCCATTGGCCGTCGATGGCCGATGCGACATGGGCCAGCTCCGTTCACCAGTACTACGGCCGCGAGCCGTACTGGAACAACAACAACGAAACATCGGTAAGGTTCGGTGTCGGCGATATCCCTGCAGGCTCGTCACGCGCGCCCGAAGCAGGCGGAGTGAAGCTATGACGACGCATCCATCGACTCGCAGCAAGAGCGGCCGTCCGCCGCGTCAGCGCCATGCGCATGCCGCACAGCGCGCGAAGCCGGCGGCGGCCGGCAAGCAGAGGCGCTGGTCGCATCGCGTCATGGCGACCAGCGATGCGATGGACCTCGAGAAAGACATCTTCAAGACCGGCAGCGCGCAAGATATTGCGGCTTCGCTAAAGCGCTCGTCGACGCATAGCAAGCGACGCAAGAGCACCCCGTTCCAGTCGGCAATGTCGATGCTTAACTTCTATATCAACCGCGCGGGTCGCAACCTGCCGAAGGGACGTCGTGACACGCTGCAGCAGGCAAAACGCAAGTTGCGCGAGGCGTTCGGCCGCGCGCCGTGAGCATGCGTTGGCCGAGTCGAGCGAGCCTCTTCATATTGCGTTGCAAATAGCCTGTTCGTTGCGGGCGGTGCACTTGTGTCATATAAATCAACGCAGCTGGCGTAGTGCCGCGCGCCGGCCATAGGTAATCGAACCAACGCGCGAACCAAAGCACGAACCAACGCGCGGAATACACCGGCACAACAGCGCGATTCGTGAAAATAGCGCGCGTTGTCTTGGACATCAAGCAGGTTCGCAACGAGGGCAACACCGGTGAAGAGCAAGGTGCTGACGCTTGGCACGGTTGGCATCGGTGCCACGCTGCTGCTCGCCGATAGCTTCGGCGATGCACAGGCCGCGTGCACGAACAGCGCGCCATCGTCGGGCACGCTGGTGGCATGCACCGGCAATGACGTTGCAGCAGTACTTGCGCAACCGGGCAGCACCAACGTCACGGTCAAGATCGCAGCGGGCGCATCCGGCACTTTCGCACACGCGACGAACCCGCTTGTCATTAGCGTCGAGCAGAACAGCACCGTTACCAATGCCGGCACGCTGACACTCAACGGCTCGGGCGGCAGCGGCACGATGCGCGGTGCCGTGCTGCTCGGCAACGCTAACGGCAACACGTTGACCAATGCAGCAAACGCCACGCTCAATACGAGCGGTGCATTCAACGACGGCATGGCCGCCAACGGCAGCGGCAACACGCTGACCAACCTGGGCACGATCGCGACGACCGGCCCCAACGCCTATGGCATGACCGCGGCATGGGGGCAAACCAACGTCGGGCAGTCGAATAACACGCTGCTCAACGCCGGAACGGTGAGCACGTCCGGCAGCAATGCGCGCGCGGCGTCGATTCTCGGCGGCAGCGGTACGCTCGACAATCGCGGCACGCTCACCACTAGCGGTGCGCAAAGTCCCACTGCGTACCTGCAGGGCAACAACGATCACCTGATCAACACCGGCTCGATCAGGGCAAGCGGCGCCGGCTCCGACGCGGTGTTCTCGAACACGGCCGGCGCGTCGTTTACCGCCTTGATCGAAAACCGCGCGGGCGGACAGATCGTGTCCCAAAGCGCGGCAGGCATCCGCACGTTGAACGGCAACAGTACGGTGATCAATGCAGGCCTCGTGCAGAGCAATGCCGGCACGGCCATCGCGATGGGCGGCGGCAACGATGCGCTGATCCTGCAAACCGGCTCGACGATCATCGGCACGGCCGACGGCGGTGCGGGCACCAACACCGTCACGCTGCAAGGCACCGGAGCGGCGACGAATGCGTTCGCGAACTTCCAGACGCTGCTGATGCAAGGCAGCGCATGGGACTGGAACGGCAGCGGCAACTTCACGTCAGCGCATGTGCAAAGCGGCACACTGGTCCTCACCGGCTCGCTGGGCGCGACCTCGTCGGTGGCGACGACGATCGATGCGCACGCAACCTTGCAAGCCAATGCGCTGAATCTGCCGCTCAACGTGACCGACAACGGGCTCGTGCGCTTCCAGCAGGATGTGAACGGCACCTATAGCGGCTCGATTGCCGGCAGCGGCGCGCTCAGCAAAACCGGCGCCGGCACGCTGACACTGGCGCCCGTAGCTGGAAACAGCTATGCGGGCGGTACGACACTGCAGCAAGGCACGCTGACAGTCGGCACCGACGCTGCGCTCGGTACGGCCAGCGGCAGCATCAACTTCGACGGCGGCACGTTGCAGTTCGCGCAAGGCTTCGACGTCGCGCCGACCCGGGCAATCGCACTCGACGCGGGCGGCGGCACCTTCGATACGCAGTCGTTCACCACCACACTCGCGCAGCCCGTCACGGGCAATGGCGCGCTGACCAAAAGCGGCAGCGGCATGCTGTCGATGACCAACGTCAGCACCTACAGCGGCCCGACCCTGGTCGCCGCCGGCACGCTCGCGATCGGCGACGCGGCCCATACTAACGCCGCGCTCACCGGCAACGGCGGCATCACGGTTACGGCTGGCGCGACGCTCGGCGGCTACGGCGCGGTTAGCGGAGCGGTTGAGAACGGCGGCACGCTGGCCGTCGCCAATGCACTGCCCGCGTTCGCTGGTGGACCGAACGGTAGCTTTACCGTGAACGGCACGCTGACAAACGCCGCACAGGTGAGTCTCGGTGCCGGACAGCGTGCGCCCGGCAACGTGCTGCGCGTGGTGGGCGACTATGTCGGGCAGAGCGGCACACTCGCGCTGAATGCGACGCTTGGCGCCGATGGCGCACCATCCGATCGCCTCGTGATCGACGGCGGCAGTGCGCGCGGCACGACGGCGCTGCAGATCGCCAATGTCGGCGGTAATGGTGCGCAAACCATCGCAAACGGTATCCGGATAGTCGAAGCGGCGCAGGGTGCGACCAGCGAGCCGTCTGCGTTCGTTCTCGCCGCGCCAGTCAAAGCTGGCGCGTATACGTACTACCTTGCGCAGGGCGGCGTAACGGCCGGCACCGCCAGCGACTGGTTCCTGCGCAATACCGTTGCGCCGCTGCCGGCCGCCACGACACCCGACGCGCAGACGCCGATGCCGGGCGTGCCGCTGGCGGCCGCCGGCACGCCGCCGCTGCCCGCGGCACCGCCGGCCGGTGCCGCGGCATTGCCGTTGTACCGGCCGGAAGTGCCGCTCTACGCTGCAGCCCCCGGCGTCGCGCGGCAACTGGGCCTGCTGCAGGTCGACACCTTTCACGACCGCCAGGGCGACCAGGCACTGCTGGCAGGCAACGGCAAGCTCCCGGCCGCATGGGGCCGCGTCTGGGGCGGCCACAGCACGCTTCATGAGCCTGGCGCGGCCGATGCCCGTTTCGACGGCACGCTATACGGCGTGCAGGCCGGCCACGATCTGTATGCAACTCGCGATGCGAGCGGCACGCGCGACCACTACGGGATCCTGATCGGTTTCGCGCACGCTGCCGGCGACATCAGCGGCTTCGCGCTCAGCACGCCGAATCTCGACGCCGGGCATCTGGCCATCGACGCGTACAGCGTCGGCGGCTACTGGACGCATGTCGGCGCGAGCGGCTGGTACACCGACGCACTGCTGATGGGCAGTGCCTTGACCGTCGATCCGTACTCGCGCGACGGCATCGGCGCGAGCACGCATGGCGACGCGGTAGCCGCCTCGCTCGAAGGCGGGCTGCCGGTGCCGATCGCTGCCAGCGTCACGCTCGAACCGCAGGCGCAACTGATCTGGCAGCATCTGGCGCTTGACGATCTGAACGATGGCGTATCGAACGTCACGTTCAACAGCGGCAACACCGTGGTCGCGCGGCTCGGTGTGCGGCTGCAAGGCCATTTCGATGCTGGCGGCGCAGCACTCGCGCCGTATCTGCGCGCCAGCGTGCTGCGCGCATTCGGCAGCGACGATCGCGCGACCTTCGCAGCCACCACGGTAATCGGCAGCGAGGTCGGGCAAACCGTCGCACAGCTTGGCGCGGGTGTGGTTGCGCAGGTTGGCAAAAACGCCAGCCTGTTTGCCACCGCGAGCTGGGTGACCAATCTCGGCGGTTCGCATCAGCGCGGCATCGGCGGCGAGGCGGGCGCACGCTGGACGTGGTGATACTTGCACTTCCGATCCGCCCCCTGCTTCGCGCGTGGCGGCCAGGCGCGAAACCTGCGAGACTTTGCGCTTGAAGACGCAAACGGGCGGCATGCCGCCCACTGGATATGGCACGCCGCGCCCCCATTTACGGCCGCATGAATTCCGTCTCAGACTTCGCCGCGACAAGCGGCGCGCGGGTTGCTGCGCCGGCCGCTGCGTTGACCGCTGCATTGGCCGATTTCCATCCGGTCGTCGCCGGCTGGTTCGCGAAAACCTTCCCCGCTCCCACCGATGCGCAGGTGGCCGCCTGGCCGCTGATCCGCAGCGGCCATTCGACGCTGGTCGCCGCACCGACCGGCTCGGGCAAAACGCTCACCGCATTCCTGTCCGCACTCGACGAGCTCGTGCGCGTTGGCCTCGACAACGGCGGCACACTGCCCGACCAGACGCTGGTCGTATACATCTCGCCATTGAAGGCGCTGTCGAACGACATCCGCATCAATCTGCAGGTGCCGCTCGAAGGCATCGCGCGCGAACTCGAGCAGCACGGGCTGCCGCCGCTCGAAATCCGCACCGCCGTGCGCACCGGCGACACCACACAGCAGGAGCGCGCCGCGCTGCGCAAGCGCGCGCCGCATATCCTCGTGACCACGCCGGAATCGCTGTACGTGCTGCTCGGCTCGGATTCGGGCCGAGCGATGCTATCGACGGTGCGCACCGTGATCGTCGACGAGATCCATGCGCTCGCCGGCAGCAAGCGCGGCAGCCATCTGTCGCTGACGCTCGAACGGCTCGATGCACTGTGTAAACGACCGCTGCCGCGCATCGGCCTGTCGGCCACGCAAAAGCCGATCGACGCGGTCGCGCGCTTTCTGGTCGGCGGCGCGAGCATCGATGACGCAACGCCTGCGCCGTGCGCGATCGTCGATGTCGGTCATATACGCGAGCGCGATCTCGCCCTCGAAATCCCGCCGGTGCCGCTCGAAGCGGTGATGTCGAACGACACGTGGGAGCTGGTCTATAACCGGCTCGCGGAGCTGGTCGCGACGCATCGCACCACGCTCGTATTCGTCAACACGCGGCGCATGGCCGAGCGCGCCGCGCGTCATCTGACCGAACGGCTCGGCAAGGAAGCGGTGGCCGCGCATCACGGCAGCCTCGCGAAGGAACACCGGTTCGCCGCCGAGCAGCGCCTCAAACGCGGCGAACTGCGCGTGCTGATTGCGACCGCGTCGCTCGAACTCGGCATCGATATCGGCGACGTCGATCTGGTCTGCCAGCTCGGCTCGCCGCGCGCGATTGCACCTTTTCTGCAGCGCGTCGGGCGCTCCGGTCACCAGGTGGGCGGCACGCCCAAGGGGCGCCTGTTCCCGGTATCGCGCGACGACCTGATCGAATGCGCGGCGCTGCTCGACTGCGTGCGGCGCGGCGAACTCGACGCGCTGCGCATTCCGCGCGCGCCGCTCGACGTGCTCGCACAGCAGATCGCCGCCGAGGTGTGCAGCCAGCCATGGAGTGAAGATGCACTGTTCGAGCGCTGCCGGCATGCGGCGCCGTATGCGCAACTCACGCGCGAACAATTCGACGCAGTGGTCAAGATGCTGGCCGACGGGTTCACCACACGCCATGGTCCGCGCGCTGCCTACATTCATCGCGACACGGTGAACGGCACGCTGCGCGGCCGGCGCGGCGGCAAGCTGTATGCAGTCACTTCGGGCGGCACGATTCCGGAGAACGCCGATTACTCGGTGGTGCTCGAGCCGCAAGGCATCCAGGTCGGTACGGTCAACGAAGACTTCGCGGTCGAGAGCATTGCCGGCGATGTGTTTCAACTCGGCAATGCGTCGTATCGCATCATGCGCGTCGAGAGCGGCCGCGTGCGCGTCGAGGACGCGCAGGGCCAGCCGCCGAATATTCCGTTCTGGCTCGGCGAGGCGCCGGGGCGCAGCGATGAACTGTCGTTTGGCGTGGCGCGGTTGCGCCAGGAAATCGAGCGCTGTCTGAGCGGCGAGATGGTGGTGTCCGCAACGCAGGCGGAAGCAGAGGCAACTACGCCTGTGCGGGCGACCAAGGCGAAGGCTAAGGCTAAGGCTGACGCGGGTGCACAGCCCAGCGGCGCGACCTCCGTGATGTCATCCGCCACCGCCGTAACCGACCGCGCCCACGCCGACGCACCGCTCGAGCGCGCCATCCGCTGGCTGGGCGACGAACTCGGCGTGCCGAAGCCTGCCGCGCAGCAGATCGTCGATTATCTGGCGCGCGCCCGCAACGCGCTCACCACGCTGCCGACCCACGACACACTGGTGATGGAGCGCTTTTTCGACGAGTCAGGCGGTACCCAGCTTGTTATCCACACACCGTTCGGCAGCCGCCTGAACCGCGCGTGGGGGCTCGCGCTGCGCAAGCGCTTTTGCCGCACCTTCAACTTCGAACTGCAGGCCGCCGCCACCGAAGACGCAATCGTCCTGTCGCTGACCGGCAGCCACAGCTTTCCGCTCGACGACGTCTGGCGCTATCTGCATTCGAATAGCGCAGAACACGTGCTGATCCAGGCCTTGCTCGACGCGCCGCTGTTCAACGTGCGGTGGCGCTGGAACGCGACCACCTCGCTCGCGCTGCCGCGCTATACCGGCGGCCACAAGACCGCGCCGCAACTGCAGCGGATGCGCGGCGAAGACCTGCTGGCCGCCGTGTTCCCGGATCAGGTAGCGTGCGCGGAAAACCTCGCCGGCGAACGCGAGCTGCCGGCCCATCCGCTGGTCGACCAGACCCTCGACGACTGCCTGCACGACGCGATGGACAGCGACGGCTGGCTGCAGCTGCTGCGCCGGATCGAGCGCAACGAAGTGAGGCTCGTCACGCGCGAATTGCCCGCGCCGTCCGCGCTCGCCGCGGAAGTGCTGACCGCCAAGCCGTATGCATATCTCGACGATGCGCCGATCGAAGAGCGCCGCACCCAGGCGGTGCTCAACCGTCGCTGGACCGACCCGGCAGCCGCCGACGATCTCGGCGCGCTCGATGCCGACGCGATCGACAGCGTGCGTGAGGAAGCCTGGCCGCAAGTGCGCAGTGTCGACGAGATGCACGAAGCACTGAGCGCCCTCGCCTGCGTCACCGAAGCCGAGGCGCAAGCGCCGCGCAACGAAGGCTGGCCCGCATGGCTTGCGCAACTCGCGCAATCGGGCCACGCGACGCGTCTGCAGATCGCGCAGCACGACGCTTTATGGGTACCGGTGGAACGGCTCACCTGCGTGCGTGCGCTGTACCCGAATGCGCCGCTTGCGCCGAAACTGCGCGTACCCAAGGGCTACGCGGATGCATGGGATGAAGCGGATGCGCTGGTCGAGGTAATCCGTGCGCGGCTATCGGGATCTGGACCACTGCCGGTGCCGGCCATCGCGCGCCCGCTTGCGCTGCCCGCCGCCGCGGTCGCGCAGGCGCTGACGCGACTCGAAGCCGAAGGCTACGTGATGCGCGGCCGCTTCACGCCGCACGCCGCCGACGAAGAATGGTGCGAGCGTCACCTGCTCGCGCGCATTCACCGGTATACGGTACGCAAGCTGCGTCGCGAAATCGAACCGGTCGAGCGGCACGACTTCATGCGCTTTCTGTTCGCCTGGCAGCGCGTCGCGACCGATACGCGCGGCACAGGCCGCGATGCGCTGGCAGCCGTGCTCGATCAGCTCGAAGGCTATGAAGCAGCGGCCGGCGCATGGGAGGAAGACATCCTGCCGGCACGGCTGACCGACTATTCGCCACTGCTGCTCGACGAATTGTGCCGCGCCGGCAAGATCGTCTGGACACGTTTGACCGAACGCACGCGCGCCGTCAGTTCACCGGTGCGCAGCACGCCGGTGGTGCTGTTGCCGCGTCGACATCTGGCGGTATGGGGCGCGCTGTTCGATACGCAACAGCCGGTCGAACTATCGTCGCGTGCGCAGTTGGTGCGCGATGCGCTCAGCCAGCATGGCGCGATGTTCTTCGACGAACTGCTGGCCGACGTGCATCTGCTGCCAGTCGAACTGGAGACTGCGCTGGGCGAACTGGTCGCCGCGGGCCTCGTCAATTCGGATAGCTTCGCTGGCCTGCGTGCGCTGCTCAAACCAGCGGCCAGGCGCGCCGCTTCGCATTTCGGCCGGCGCCGCGCGGTGCAGCCGCTGATCGGCGGCATGGACGACGCCGGACGTTGGGCGCTCGTGCAGCGGCGCAAGACTGCGCCGGATGAACCCGCCGACCACGCGCCGGCATCGCGCCGCGCGACTGTACCCGCCACGCGCGTGGCGGCATTTGCTCCCGAGGTGGTCGAGCACATCGCGCTGAGTCTGCTGCGCCGTTATGGCGTCGTGTTCTGGCGGCTGCTCGAACGCGAGGCCGAGTGGCTGCCGCCGTGGCGGGATCTGCTGCGCGTCTATCAGCGGCTCGAGGCACGCGGCCAGGTGCGCGGCGGACGTTTCGTCAACGGGCTGGCAGGCGAACAGTTCGCGCTGCCGGAAGCGATTCCACTGCTACGCGAAACACGTCGACACGCGCACGACGGCGCGTATGTCGGCATCGCCGCAACCGATCCGCTGAACCTGGTCGGCACGCTGCTGCCCGGCGACAAGATACCGGCCGTGGCAGGCAACCGCGTGCTGTTCCGCGACGGCGTACCGGTCGCCACGCTAAGCGCCGGCGAATTCGCCTACTCCGGTGAGCCGGACGCCGCCACACAGGAACAGATGCGCGTCCATCTTGCACGGCGGCGTTGAAACTGCAGCAGCGCGCGGATCGCTGCTCGCGCTGCGCTCAGGATTGCGGTTGCAATTGCAGTCCAGTTGCCGTCGCAACCACGCCGATGCGGAAAAAATTTCTGATATTTCTGCACGCATCGCCATCGATCTGCACGAAGCGCCACACCGTTCGCGACACATCGACGCGCTTGCAGGTTTCACACTGCACCGTAACGGAGCAAATCGTTTGAAGGGATGGCACGCCGATAGCTGCAACGCTATGCACGACTGCAGAAAAATCGTTGCGTCGGCCACGAATTGGCCGGTACAGGCAAGCCACCAATTGCCATAAAGAATGATCTGAGCTAAACCGTTAACCTGTTCGGAGCCCGAAAATGATCGCGCTTCGATACAATGGGGACAGCTTCAAGGAAGACGATCTGCGCCATCCAAAACGCTGCATGCCTGTTCCGCACAGGTGGCAATTTTTGCCCGGACACCGCCTTCATGAACGACGACCACTACGATCAGGTGCATGAGGTGCTCTATGCACGTTTCGGCACGAACAGCCCTTGCTGGCGTCTGTCGAACGACAGCAATGCGCTCGAGTTGTCACCGGTTACCGGCGGTGGTCCAGCCACGGCTGTGATCGCGTTGTCCGCGCAGCAGGCCGCGCAGATCCGCAAGCTCACCGGCATCACCGCGCACCTGATGCTCGACGTGCACCTTTCCGGCGAATCAATGCGCCTGCATCTTGTCGGCAAAAAACTGAACAGCAACACATGGGCCGGCACCGCATCCGCCTTCGAAGACACCGAATCGGTCGCGCGCGATCTGGTACACGGCCTGTCGTTCGCCGAGCAGGTGGTGTCGGAAGTCAACTCGGTGGTGGTGATCGTCGATCGTAATGGCCGTATACAGCGCTTCAACAGGCTCGCCGAAGAGCTGACCGGCATGAAAGAAGAAGATGTGGTCGGCCGCAGCGTGTGGGCGCTGTTCATGTCGTCGGAAGCCGGAGCGGCGTCGAGCCAGAACATCGCCGGCTTTTTCAACCAGGGCGTGTCGTACGAAGTCGAACGGCAGGTGCGCACCGTGCACGGCGAACGGCTCTTCCTGTTTCGCAACAAGTTCGTGCAAAGCGGCAGCGGCATCGACGAGCAGTTCCTGATCTGCTCAGGCACCGACATTACCGAAGAACGCCGCGCGCAGGAACGCCTGACCGAACTCGCGAACACCGATTCATTGACCGGCCTGCCGAACCGCAACGCGATCCAGGACATGATCCGCACCGCGATTGCGAGCGCCCCGCCGGGCGAATCGGTCGGCATCGTGTTTCTCGATCTCGACAACTTCAAGAAGGTCAACGATCACTATGGGCACGTGTTCGGCGACCGCCTGATCCAGGACGTGTCGGCCACCGTGCGCGATTGCCTCGAAGCCGGCGATACGCTAGCGCGCCTGGGCGGCGACGAGTTCATCGTACTGTCACCGAACGCCACCGCCGCATCGCTGGAAGCGATTGCACAGCGCATTCTCGAGCGGCTGCGTACGCCGTTCAGTCTCGGTCTGGTGGAGGTGTATACCGGCTGCTCGATCGGCATCGCGCTGTTCCCGGAACATGGCGACAGCCTCGAATCGCTGGTGCGCGCCGCCGACACCGCGATGTACGTCGCCAAAGACGGCGGCAAGCGCACCTACCGCGTGTTCTCGCCGGAGATGAACCGGCGGGTCGCCGAATACATGTGGCTCGACACCAATCTGCGGCGCGGCCTCGAAGAAGGGCAGCTGACGCTGCATTACCAGCCAAAGCTGTCGCTCGCCACCGGCACCGTGTATGGCGTCGAAGCGCTGGTGCGCTGGAATTCGCCGGAGCGTGGGCAGATCATGCCGAGCGAGTTCATCCGTTATGCCGAGGAGTCCGGTCTGATCGGCCCGCTCGGCCGCTGGGTGATGCAAACCGCCGCCGCCCAGGCCGCGCAATGGAAGGCGCGCGGCATGCCGCTGCGCGTGGCGATCAACGTGTCGGCGCGGCAACTGGTCGACACCGCCGTGGTGCGTCACTTCAGCGAAGCGTTGCAATGCGCGAATCTCGATCCTTGCCTGATCGATCTCGAGCTGACTGAAAGCTGCCTGATCGAAGACGAAGCCGCCGCGATCGACCTGATCACGCAATTTCGCAAGCTCGGCGCGCAGGTTCATCTGGACGACTTCGGCACCGGTTACTCGTCGCTGTCGCAGCTCGGCCGCATTCCGCTCGACGTGATCAAGCTCGACCGCAGCTTCGTGCGCTCGATCAATTCCGACCGCAAGGCACAGGCGCTGGTGCGCTCGATGGTGGCGGTCGCGCAGGCGTTGCAACTGCAGGTGGTGGCCGAAGGCATCGAGAACGAAGCCGAAGAGCTGTTCATGAGGGGGCTCGGTGTCGAATACGTACAGGGCTTCCTCTACGGCCAGCCGATGCCGGCCGCTGAATTCGAGCAATGGTTGAGCGACCGACAGAAGGTCCGGCTGATTGCCTGACCGGGCTGCGGCGGCAACCTGCGGCTGCCGCCGGGAGCTTCTGCCGACTCGTATCATCAGGACCGTTGCTGCAACCATGCGGGTAAAGCGTTGTGAGTGAAGCCGCCGACGTCTGGCCGGGCTTGCTTAAACGGACTGCTCAAGCCATCCGCATCTTCCGTGGCAACACCCGCGCTGCGCTGCCACCCTGCCCGCCATCCGCACCTGCGCCACGTACACGGTGCGGCTGCCCGTCCGATACGACATCATGCGCGGCATCACGCGACGTTTGCGCTGGGCTGGCGCAAGTTCGACGTGCGGCGGTTCTGCAGCATCACGAGCCGTTCCATAAACGCGAGATCCTTTTCCTCGATCGTGAAAGCAGCTTCGACCCAGTCTTCGGTGATCTCCATCAACTCGGCACGCGACAACTGCAGTACGCGCTGACGCGCGCGCACCATCGCACGAATGCCGTTCAGCTTGGGCCGCAGCGAGTCGATGAAGGTGCGTGTCGCGATATACGCTTCGCCCGGTTCGAACAGATGGTCGACCAGACCTTTGTCCGCATGCCACTCCGCCGTATGCGCTTCGCCGCCGCCGATCAGGTCTTCGGCCAGACGCATGCCGGCGCGCCGGGCCACCAGCGAATAGCCGCCCATGCCCGGGAACAGGTTGAAGGCGATTTCCGGGAAGCCCATGCGCGCGTCGTTTTGCGCGAGGATGAAGTGATGCGCGAGTGCCGCTTCAAAGCCGCCGCCCAGCGCGGTGCCCTCGATCATCGCAATCGAGATCGCGCCGGTATCGAAGCCGCGCGCCGCCGCGTGCACGCAATCGACACAGGCGCGCGCGTATGACATCAGTGCCTGGCGCTTACCGGAACGGATTGCATCGGCAAAGAAGCTCAGATCGCCGCCGACGTTGAACATGGTTGGAATCACTGAGCCTGTCACCCAGAAATCGATCGGCAGCCCTGACTCGCGCGCGGCCTGCGCGAGCCCGAGAATGTCGTGCACGAGTTCCAGGTTAAAGCACGGACGTGGTTGCGCACGCAACATCATCCACATGATGTTGCGTTCTTCTTCGTAATAAGCGGCGATTTGCGTCAGATTGCCCGCTTCAAGGAACGGGCGACATGCGTGATGGCTATTCAGGTTCATTTCCGGTGGTCCTTTTAGGTTACAGAACGTCGGCAGAGCGATATGAGCCTAAATCAGACCGGAAGCCCGCAAGGGTGGCTGGCCAACACTTCTACGCAAGTTGCTGGAACTTCCGCGTGACAAACCGGAAGTGCCGCGCCAGTGCGCCCTCGCGCGGCTGCATGGTAACTCGTACCGACGTTCTACTAAGCAAACGATTGCGAGGGAATTAGTGCTGCGAATGCCCGATCCGCGAGGTTTTTCGGCGGGATGGGCATACTTGCATTAGAACCTTTGCGTCGGAATTTCAGTGGGATTTTGCTTCACGCTGCGCAATGCAAACGCAATATATTCGAATTGCATTTTTTGTCGAATTAACGCAGAAGGGAATCAGACCACGCGCTGCACAAGGCGCGGGGACTCCTGAAGTTCAGGATAGGGAATCGGTGGGATGCACAGGCGAGGCGGGTGACGCACCGTGCGTGCGCGGCAATGCGCCGGCACGGTGCGCTTTCAACCAGAGACAGTCAGGGTGCGGCGGCGATGACCTCGGCCACGCAGGCCGTCAGCCGCTTGCCGTATGGCACATGCAGGAACTCATTCGGCCCGTGCGCGTTGGACTTCGGTCCCAGCACGCCGCACACCATGAACTGCGCCTGCGGGAAGCCGTCCTGCAGCACGTTCATCAACGGGATCGTACCGCCCTGCCCGATGTATGCGCAGTCGGCGCCGAAGTGCTGGCGCGACGCATCGTTCAACGCGCCGGTGAGCCACGGCGCGACCGCGGGTGCGTTCCAGCCGGTTGCCGAGCCGTGGTCCGGCTTGAACGTCACTTTTGCGTTGTACGGCGGGTCGAGTTCGAGCAACGCTTTCAGCTCGCCGACCGCCGTTGCGCCATCGATCAGCGGCGGCAGCCGCAGCGACAGCTTGAATGCGGTGCGCGGCCGCAGCACGTTGCCCGCATCCGCGAGCGACGGCAGGCCGGACGCTCCTGTTACCGATAACGAAGGACGCCACGTCGAAGCAAGCAGCGCCTGTTGCGGATCGGTGGTGGTGGGCAGCACCTGGCGGCCGTCCTGGCCGCACGCCCATGGCATCTTCTTCCAGACGTCGTCGCCGAGAATCGCGGCGGTCGCTTCGGCTTCGCGCAGGCGGTCGAGTGGAATCGGACAGTGAAAGCCCTTCGGCAGCAGATTGCCGGTCGACGCATCTTCGAGCCGCTCGAACAGTTGGCGCATGATGCGGAAGCTCGACGGCGCGATGCCGCCGTAGCCGCCGGAATGGATGCCCTCGTCGAGCACCTGCACTTCGAGGTCGCCGGAGACCAGACCGCGCAGCGACGTGGTGAGCCACAGCTGGTCGTAGTTGCCCGCGCCCGAATCGAGACACACCACCAGCCCGACCTTGCCGAGCCGGTCGCGCAATGCATCGACGTACGGCAGCAGATCGTAGCTGCCCGACTCTTCGCAGGTTTCGATCAGGCCGACGCAGCGCGGCCGCTCGACGCCTTGCGCGTCGAGTGCGGCCAGCGCGGTGATGCTTGCGTAGATCGCGTAGCCATCGTCGGCGCCGCCGCGGCCGTATAGCTTGCCGTCCTCCAGCTTCGGCGTCCACGGGCCCAGGTCGTTACGCCAGCCGGCGAATTCGGGCTGCTTGTCGAGGTGGCCATATAGCACGATGGTGTCGGTACTGCCCGAGCGGGTCGCCGGTACCTCGAAGAAAATCACCGGTGTGCGGCCCGCCAGACGCACGATTTCCAGTTTCAGTCCGCGTACCGGCTGCGTTTGCGCCCATTGCGCCGCGTCGGTGATCACGCGTTCGAGATAACCGTGCTTCTGCCAGTCCGGGTCGAACGCCGGGCTTTTGGCCGGCACCGCAATATAGTCGGTCAGCGCCGGGACGATCTCGTCGTTCCATTTGCGCTCGACGAAATCGCGCAAGGTGTCGGGGTTCAGGCGGGTTTGAGTGGTAGCGTCCGAAGTCATCGCAGCGGTCCGGTTCGGGAAAAAACACATGATAGTCCCGCGCCGCGCGATGCGGCCAGCGTCCGGCGCGCAGCGTGCGCGGTGCGGCTGCAGCTGGCCGGCTATGCCGCGCAAGGATCCGCGGATGCGCGGCTGCCCACCCATCGCTGCGCGCGAGCCGTGTTTCGCGCGACAATGCCGACATCTGCCTTGCATCCGTCAATCTGTTCTCATGCTTAACTTTGCATTCGAAGGCGTCGCCGCCGTTGTCGCGCTCGCGCTGTATTTCCTGCCGGCGATTCTCGCCGATCGCCGCAAGCGCCACGACCTGTTGACGATCGCATTATTCAATGCGGTGGTCGGCTGGACTGTGTTCGGCTGGCTACTCGCGCTTTACTGGGCGCTGCAACCCAATCCGCCGAAAGACGTCGCCGGGGAAGTGGTCAAGTCGCGCAAGCTGGTACGGATGCGCAACTTCTCGAAGATGCTCGCCGAACGCGTGCAGTTGCGCGGCGCGCGCGGTGCCGCGCGCGACCGTGCACCGAAGTCGAAGTAAATTCAGAGGAATGAGGTTTGACGTGACGCGGCAGGCCCGCGTGCTGGCGGTGCGCGGTGCGCGATGCGGTGCACCGGGCGCAATACTAAGGCAGCGCCACCCGGATGAACTTGTGCAGTTGTACCGATCCGGCCGGAATCGAACGCGGCTCGGCACGTACCTTGTCAAGTTCGAACATGTCCTGGCGCAGTTCGCCATGTTCGTCGAACCATTGGCACACCAGCCACTCCCCCGGCGCACTGCCCACCGGCCCGGCATAAGTTACCGTCATGCGCGGGCCCCCGGCCTTGAGCGTGACCACATCACCCACGTTGAATTGACCGGCTGGCGGCGCACCGAATGGTTTGAGCGTAGCAGTCAGCATGATTGTCCCCGTTATAAGAGTCGAGCTCTCTGATCACCACTGCCGTAAACGCACTACAGTCGAACAGATTTAATGAGTGCCGCAAGATTATCAATCGGATTTTCAGCGAGCAAGCATTTTTTAAACGAAACCATTCTCGCCACGCTGTTAAACACCCTTATAAAATATTTTTGAACGGACGTTCGGGTTATGCCTGGCAGGTCATCCGTCAGAATTCTCGCCCCGCGCTGTAAGGTTTCGTCTCGCCTGCAGTAGGAGTTACGGCAGGTCTGGCTGGCACTGTAATCTGTTCCGGCAGCGGCGTGTCATAACCACGCCATAATTGTGGTTCACAGCCGACAAATCCAGTTAATTCGAATAAATCGGCTCACCTGTAAATCGGCGCATCATCTTTGAACGGGAAAAACCGCACATGGAGCCGGCAAAACCGGAAAATCATCCGACGGATGCGGGTTAATGCTAATTAATGCGCGGCAAATGATATGTGACTTTCGCGGAAGATCTGCGGCTACATATAAGCACGACGCTTTGGCGGATGTCCGGCCGATCGCGCACCGGCCGGCGTCCGGAAAATAGCCCCGGCGGCGCGGCGCGCCAGCGCGCGCACCGCTCACCCGCCTGTCGGCTCCTAACTAGTACACGCGTCGCTCAGCTTTCGAGTTTCGCGTCCATCGTGATGTCGGCCCTGAGCACCTTCGAGACCGGGCAATTGGCCTTCGCGCCGGCGGTCGCCTTGTCGAACGCCGCCTTGTCGCCGCCGGGAATCTTCACTGCCACATCCAGATGCACCGCGCTGATCTTGAAGCCGCCGGCGGGGTCCTTGTCCAGCGTCACGGTGGCGGTGGTCGCGATGCGCTCCGGCTTGATGCCGGCCTGCCCCAGTTCCGCCGACAGCGCCATCGAGAAACATCCTGCATGCGCGGCCGCGATCAGTTCTTCGGGGTTGGTGCCGACGCCGTTTTCAAAACGCGTCGAGAACGAGTACTGCGTTTCCTTCAACACGCCGCTATCTGTGGAGATCGAGCCCTTCCCGTCCTGCAGACCGCCCTGCCAGACTGCCGATGCCTTGCGCTTCATTACGCTCTCCTGTTTTTGCCCCTGCCTCGACGCAGCCCGTCAGGCTGCCGCGCTGCCGTCCGCATCGGTCCCGCCCGGATTGATCTGCGGAAATCGGCATCGCTCGACCATGCTGCGCTTCGCGTGAGGGGCAGGCGCGGACCGAACTTCATCATAGGCTCAAGCTTGCGACGCCGCGATGAAGCCGATCAGGTCCTTGCGCTATCTCATTATTGCGTAACGCGTAATAGCGTTTATCCAAACTTACACTTTCCGGTGGACGGTTGCGTCAATAAACTTCGGCAACGGTTCGGAAGGTTTGCTTCTGCCGAACTCGCCAACAGCAAAATTCTGGAGGTTCGTCATGAAAGCACTGGTTTCCGCCGTCGTGGTCGCGTCGGCACTTGCCCTTCCCGCGCTGTCGTTCGCCCAGCAGGCGAACAACGGCCCAGTCACCCGCGCTCAGGTGAAGGCCGAACTGGCCGCCGCGCAAAAAGACGGTTCGCTGTATCTGGGCAATTCGGACTATCCGGGCCCGGCGCCGCAAACCCTCGCAGTAGCGGATACGTCGCCGAGCATGGGTGTTGGCGGTTCGACGGGCGGTACTTCGCAATCGGGCTCGCGCACGCCAACCATCGAACAGCGCATCTTCTCGACGTTCCGCGGTAACTAACAGGCGGTAACTGAGAGGCAGCAACCGAGAGGCGGTAACTGAGCTACGCACAGACGCCGCGGCCGGCGGCGAGGCTCAGCGGCTACAGCACGAATGACAAACGCCCCGTTTCGGCATAGCGCCGAAACGGGGCGTTTTCTGTTGCGCGGCGCATTGCCGCGCAACCGTCGCACCACCGGCCATCACGGCCGGCGGCGCAATCCAGCCTGAAAAGCGGCTGCTTAGAAGCGGTGACGCATACCGACCGTCGCAACCACCTGGTTGTTGGTCGACGATGCACCACCCGAGTTGTTGATGAACGCAACGAAGTTGTGACCCGACACGTGCTGGTACATGCCTTCCGCGTACACATCGGTACGCTTGGACAGCGAGTACACCGCCTGCAGGTTGATCTGGCTCCACTTCGGATCTTCGCCGAACGTCGTGCTGTTGGTCACGTGGCCGTTCGTGTACGTGTACGCTGCGCCGAGGCTCAATGCCGACGTCAGCGCGTACTTGCCGTTCAGTTCGTAGTTGTCGAAGCTGACGCGGCCATTGTTCGAACCGAACGACTGCGTGCCCTGGAACTGGCTGTGCGTGTACACGAAGCCGACCAGTGCCGGGCCGAACGCGTAGTTCACGCCTGCGCCGACGGTGCGTTGCACGTCCGCGCCGAGCACGAAGCCGCCGGTGCCGTTCGATTGCGATTCGGCGAGGTCGACCGCGCCAGCCGTGTTGGCCGTGCTGTTCGAACCGTTGATCTGCAAGTAGCCGGCCGCGATGTTGAAGCCCGCGAACGAGTAGCTTGCGCCCGCGCTATACGCACGGTTGATCGAGAAGTCGGTGTTGTTCGAGAACGCGTACAACGCGCCGAACTTGAAGCCGGCGTAGTTCGCGCTGTTGAACTTGACTGCGTTGTTCATCCGGACCGAGTGGTTCAGATTGTCGTTGTCGAACGGGTGAGCGAAGCCCGTGTCGCCGAACGTGCCGGACGTGCCCGACAGCGGTGCGACGTAGTCGACCAGCGAGTCATACTGGCGGCCGAGCGTGACCGTACCCCACTGGTCGCTCGACAGGCCCACATACGCCTGACGACCGAACAGACGGCTGTCCTGAGCCAGCTTGCCGTTCGTCACGCTAAAACCGTTTTCGAGCACGAAGATCGCCTTCAGGCCACCGCCGAGGTCTTCAGCGCCGCGGAAACCGAAACGGCTGCCATTGATTTCGCCGCTGGTTGCCTGGAACAGCGGGCCGCCTGCGCCGCCCTTCGGCTTGACGTTGTTCGTGTACATCAGGCCGGCATCGATCAGGCCGTACAGCGTAACGGAGCTTTGCGCGTGCGCGGCCGACGCGGCGAATGCCGCAGCCACTGCTACAGGGATGGCGATTTTCTTCACTGGTAACTCCTTCTCGTGTGGGAACGCGTAATAAACGGCGAACGCAAGTATAGGGAGGGTTCAGTGATACGCCGCGTCTCGCATAAAGAAATACACTTCACCGGTCAGCAGAATAATCTTTCACAATTCTGTCATACCCAATACTGACAACGATTTAGCGAACTTCACCCGGCAATGAGAGTATCAATCGCGTTGAGATAGTGGTGTAGCGACAACGCGAGGCTCGGCTTTTCATTTTAGAAACAACATTTCCCTGCCGAAAGATAGCGCTCTCGCGATTATATGCAAGGAGCTGCTGCCGCCCGCAAGACGACAGTGTGGCGCGGCCTGGCGGGCAGCGCGGTGGTTGCGGGCTTATCTGATAAATGCACGCGAGTTGTCCAGTCTCGTCAGATCGGATACTGAAAGCACGGAATCCGGCTTTCAATCTGATTATTTTTGATGATTATTTCCTGCAATGAAGCGAAGCAGCGGAATTCTACGCTGGAATTCTCAACAATTATCAGCACCCTTCGCTAAACGCGACTTCGCCACGCACTCGTGAAGTGCGTTTACGCAATAATGGGTACGAGAAAGATCGTATAGACGGCGGCGCTGGAATTAATACAGACGCGCGGCATATTTGCCGCGCGTCAATTCAGACTAAGACAACAGGGCGCATTGTCTACAGCAGCGCGATCACCCGCACGTCACCCTGCTCCGCCGACGCGACCACCTTGCCGGCCACGCGCCGGAACGTGATCGACACCGATGCGTCGCCTACCCGCAAGTCGCTGATCTCGATCCAGTCGATGCCGTCAGGCAGCATCGGCTGTTCGATCAGCACCTCGCGGCGCGCGGCGTCGATCGTCACGCCGAGACACGCCTCGAGCATCATGAACGGCGAGCCGGCCGCCCACGCCTGCGGCAGGCAGGCTACCGGATAAGCGGTCGGTGGTTCGCCGCGCCGGCGCGGGAAGCCGCAGAACAGTTCCGGCAGACGCATGTCGAAATTGACCGCCGCCTGGAACAGCGCCTGCAGCAGCCGCACTGCAGCGGGCTTGGCACCGTAGCGCGCCAGGCCGCGCGCGCAGATCGCGTTGTCGTGCGGCCACACCGAGCCGTTGTGATAGGCCATCGGGTTAAAGCGCGGCTGCCCGGCGGCCAGCGTGCGCACGCCCCAGCCGGTATGGAACAGTGCCGATTCGAGCGAACGCGCCACCGCTTCGCCGCGCTCGCGCCGGGCCAGCCCGAACGCCAGCAGGTGTCCCGCATTCGATGCCTGCACGCGGCACAGATCGCCCTTGCCGTCGAGCGCGATACCGTAGAAGTTCTGATCGTCCATCCAGTACTTCTCTTCGACGCGCTCGCGAATCGACGCCGCGCGATTCGTGTAGCGCACCGCCGCCTCCGCCATGCCGCGCAGCGCCGCGAATTGCGCCATCGTGTCGAACGCGGCGCTCGCATAGGCCTGCACTTCGACCAGCGCGATCGGCCCTTCCGGGAAGCTGCCGTCGGCATGGAACACCGAATCGTGGCTGTCTTTCCAGCCCTGGTTCGCGAGGCCGCCGTCGGAGGCCCGTTGATAATCGAGCAAGCCGAAGCGGTTCCTGTCGCACACGCCGGCCACCCACTGCGCCGCGCGCTCGAGCGCCGGCCACAGTTCGTCGATCAGCCCGAGATCGCCGGTGCGCGCCACGTAGGCGCCGGCCAGCACGATAAACAGCGGCGTGGTGTCGACCCCGCCGTAGTACAGCGCGAACGGCACTTCGCCGGTCGCCGCCATCTCGCTGCGGCGCATCTCGTGCATGATCTTGCCGACCGCCGCGTCGCGAAACGCGGATTCCTCGCGCGCCTGATGCTTGGCGAGAAAGCGCAGCACGCCACGTGCAAGACTGGGTTGCAGCCACAACGATTGCAGCGACGTGATCACCGCGTCGCGGCCGAACGGCGTCGAAAACCACGGGATACCCGCATACGGGTACGGGCCGGTTTCGAGGTCGGTGGTCAGCAGGTTCAGGTCGGCTTGCGAACGATCGATCCACGCGTTGAACAGCGGGTTGCTCGAGCGGATCCGCGCCGACGCGCGGCGCCGTTCGCGCATCACGAGGTGGGCGTCCACCAGTGCCGCACGCACCGCAGCGCGGCCGACGCGCGGCCGTGCCGTGTCGATCTGCGACATGTGCGCTTCGGTCATCGTGTGGGTAGATTGCGGTACGTCCGCATCGGCGTTCTCTTTCTTCGCTTCGACGTCGACTGCCACCGACAGATAGATCGAGATGCACGCCTGGGCCGGCAAGCGCACCGAATAATCGGCGCGGCCGGCGAGCAGTTTGTCCGGCGTCGGCGCAAACGCGATCCGCACGCGGCGCTCGACGTGATCAAGGCCGACATAGCCGAGCAGCACCTCGCCATTCTCGACGCGCGCCGGCTCCACGGTGCCCTGCACCGGACGCTTCAGGCCGCGCACCTCGAACATGTCGCGAAAGTCGCTGGCAAACGAGATCGACAGCGGCACGATTGCATCGCTGGTGCCGTAGTTAGTCAGCTCGATTGCTTCGTTGAGCACGGTACCGGACAGCACGCGAATGCGCTCGACGTGAATCACGCCTTCCGGTGTGCTGTCGCCGCCTAACGGCGGCAATGGACGATTGGTCAGATGCGCGGTGAATGCGGTGTTGTCGCTGCTGACGCTGCCCGACAGCAGCGAAGGCGCGCGTCCGCCGAAGGTCAGCCGCAATTGCGACAGCACGCGCGTGTCGTTGACGAACAAACCGTCGTCGATACCGGTGATGTCGCCCAAAGGATCGTTGACGATAAACGTGCCGCCCGATTTCAGCACGTACTGGTCGGTGCTTGCCGTGCTCAGATTTTCTGGCGCGATGAAGGCGCCGTCGATCTCCTGTTCCTGATAGTCCACGCCACTCGAATGCGTGAGTCCACCGAGTGCTTCCGGGTTCTGCATCAGCTCCCTCCTGTGCTGGTCACTTTGGTGTCGATTGTAGAGGGTACTCTTGAAATGGGCACAGCAGCGTTGCACGCGTGCACGCATCCTTGCGTGGATGCACGTTGATCGCACGTTGATCGCTCGCTGGGGTAGCGCGACACGACGGGCACCGGGCTGGCACGCGTTGCTTGTTCGATTGGCACGTGTGATGCGGTTTTCGTGCGCACGCGACACGCTCTACCGCGCTACAGATGCAAAACGGGCGCCGTCTCCGTGGCCCGGAGGCGGCGCCCGACTACGCGCACCGGCTTGCAGCGCGCGACGTGCCTGACCTAGCGGCTCGCGAGCGGCTTCGCTTCGCGCGGCGCGTTACCCACGAACAGCTGGCGTGGACGGCCGATCTTCTGTTCCGGATCCGCAATCATCTCGTTCCATTGCGCAATCCAGCCCACCGTGCGCGCCATCGAGAAGATGCAGGTGAACATGGCGGTCGGAATGCCCAGCGCGCGCTGCACGATACCCGAATAGAAATCGACGTTCGGGTACAGCTTGCGTGACACGAAGTATTCATCTTCGAGCGCGATCTTTTCCAGCGCCATCGCCAGCTTGAACAGCGGGTCGTCGTGCAGACCCAGTTCTTCGAGCACTTCGTGACAGGTTTCGCGCATCAGCTTCGCGCGCGGATCGTAGTTCTTGTACACGCGATGGCCGAAGCCCATCAGCTTCACACCGGAATTCTTGTCCTTCACCTGTTCGATGAATTCAGGAATCTTGTCGACCGAGCCGATTTCTTCCAGCATGTTCAGCGCCGCTTCATTCGCGCCGCCGTGCGCCGGACCCCACAGGCACGCGATACCGGCCGCAATACACGCAAACGGGTTCGCGCCCGACGAACCCGCCAGACGCACCGTCGAAGTTGACGCGTTCTGCTCGTGGTCCGCGTGCAGGATCAGGATGCGGTCGAGTGCGCGCACCAGCACGTCGTTCACCTTGTATTCCTCGGCCGGCGTCGAGAACATCATGCGCATGAAGTTTGCGCTATATGACAGGTCGTTCTGCGGGTACACGAACGGCTGGCCGATCGTGTACTTGTACGCCATCGCCACCAGCGTCGGCAGCTTCGCGATCATACGGATTGCGGAGACATCGCGGTGTTGCGCATTCGTGATGTCGAGCGAGTCGTGATAGAACGCCGACAGCGCGCCGACGGCCGCCACCAGAATCGCCATCGGATGCGCGTCGCGGCGGAAGCCGCGGAAGAAAAACTGCATCTGCTCGTGAACCATCGTGTGGTTCGTCACGGATCCGACGAATGCCTGCTTTTGCTGCGCATTCGGCAATTCGCCGTGCAGCAGCAGGTAGCAGGTTTCGAGAAAGTCCGCATTCTGTGCGAGGTTATCGATCGGGTAGCCGCGGTATCGCAGCTCGCCCTTGTCGCCGTCGATGTACGTGATCGCCGAGTTGCACGCGGCCGTCGACATAAAGCCTGGGTCGTACGTGAACTTGCCGGTCTGGCCGTAGAGCTTGCGGATATCGATCACGTCGGGGCCGATCGTGCCTTTGTAGATCGGCAGATCGATCTTCTCGTTGGTATCCGAAAACGTGAGCGTTGCGTGTGCGCTTGAACTGTTCATCCAATCCTCGTTTCATGCAGTTGGAAGTGGAGCGGGCTGCTGCCGCTAGCGGCATGCGGTAAGAGGCGCGCTTGACGCGCAATCACTGACGCGACCCGCTACGGTCGCTTTCAGCATTCTACGGTGCCGCCCTCGCTTCTTTGACTCGTTATTCGCAACAATGCTTGACGCTCAGTGAAACACTCAGACTTAAAAGAGCTTTAAAGCGCGTTTTCTGTTACCAACAAAATGAAAGGAAATGCTGCGAATGCAACAATCTTTTGCCTGACTGAACGATGCCGCGGAGAAAGCGGTCTGCGATACTGCAGTCCATGCACTTTTGCACTGCATAACCGCTTTGCTGCCACGCCGCTTGAAAAAGAGACGTTCCGCAGCCAACTGAACATAGACAGGGTTGCCAAAGATGAACATCAACATGGATACGCTCTTCCCGGATACCGAAGAACACGAAGGTGCGGTGGTCACTGCACTGAATCACCAGGATATCGTGCTGGCCATGTCCGCGGCCCTCGCGACCGAAAAGATTGCGGTCGTGCACATGCTCTATCCGCGCACCGACGCGCGTACCAATCACAGTCTCGATGCACTGGTCGATCGCCTGCATGGCCACGGCCTGCACGAAGTCGCGCGGCTGATTTCGCAACAGGCGCACTACCTCGTGTTCAAGAGCCCGCAAAACGCGTGGAAGGCGTTTCACGAGATCCGCAACGACTCGCTCGCGATTGGCGCGCATCTGTACTATTGCGGGCTGGTTGGCGAGGCTGCGGAACGCACGCTCGACGCCGATGCGCATGCGAAGTCCGGCAGCAAGCGGTCGCATCGCAAGGCTTGAAAAGGCTTAAAAAGATTTGAGGTAGTTCAACCGCCCGTGCGCTTGCAATGCGCCGGGCGCGTGTCAAGCACCACGCACGAATTCGTCGACGTAACGATTGAACGCTGACGGATGCGCGAGATTCATCCCGTGTGAGGCACCGTTCACTGTTCTGCGGCGCGCATCGGGCAGCCACGATTCGAGCGCCGCGACTGCGCGCCTGAACATCTGCGGGCTCTTTTCGCCATCGATCAACAGCACCGGGCAGCGTACCTGCGCCGCCTGTTGCGGCTCATAAGCCGGCAACGGATCGCGAAACTGACGCGCCAGCGTGTGCGCATTGTCGAGCGCCATGGTGCGAAACGCGGCCGTACTCTTGGCCCAGAAGCCGGGGCGGCTCACCGAGTCGACGAACAACTGCAGGCCCGCCTCGACTTCCCCACTTTCGATCAGTTGCGCCGCCCGCGCGCGCAAGGCATTCACCGTTTCGGGCAATTGCGCGGGAGCACGTCCTTCGATCTGCAATGGCCCGCCGGGGTCGGCCAGCGTCAGCGTGCGTACGTGCTGCGGGTGACGCCGCGCGCAATGGAACACCACGCAGCCGCCGCGCGAATGGCCGATCACATGAGCCGGGCCCGCATCAAGACGTTCGATGAATTCGGCCACTTCGTCCGCATGGCGGCTCCAGCTGAACGGGGACTGTGCGGGCGTATCGACGGCGGGCCAATAGTGCGTGAGACTCACTGCGACGCAGCGATAGCGCGCCGCGAGGCCGTCGAGTTGCGGCTGCCAGTAACGGTAGTCGCACAACGAGCCATGCACGAACAGCAGCAACGGGCCATCGCCTCGTTCGACGTATGGCACGCTCAGGCCGTTGCTGAGTTCGATAAAGCGCGGTGTGACGGAATCGGCGATAAAGCTGGATGAATTCACGGGCAGGCAGGACAGATGAGAAACGCGGCAACGCGCAGAGCAGCACGCCGATGCTACCGCACCCCGCCCGCCGCGCCCACTCTCAGCGCGCCGAAAACCGCTTCACTCGTAAGCGTACGCATCGATCAAACCGGCCTCGGCTGCCGCACCCGCACCGCGCACTGCGCAGGTCAGCGGCTCGTCGGCAACCCGCACGTCGAGCCCCAGTTCGTCGGCCAGATAGCGCGGCAGATTGCCGAGCAACGCGCCGCCGCCGGTCAGCACCACGCCGGTGTTCGCGATGTCGGTGACGAGTTCGGGCGGTGCGTTTTCCAGTGCCGCCTTGACGGCCACCAGCATCTGCCGCAACGGCACGGCGATCGCCTCGGCCACGTCCTGAGTGCGGATCTCGATGGTGCGCGGCAGGCCGTCGTCGACGCTGCGGCCGGTCGCACACATCTTCTGTTCGGGCACGTCGCGCAGCGCCGAGCCGATAGTCTTTTTCACATGCTCGGCGGTCTGCTCGCCGAGCACCACGCCGTACACATTGCGCACGTAGTTGACGATCGCCTGATCGAACTGGTCGCCGCCGACCCGGATCGAGCCGCTATACGCGATGCCGCCGAGCGCGATCACGCCGATCTCGGTGGTGCCGCCGCCGATATCGACCACCATCGAGCCGGTCGCCGACGAAACCGGCAGCCCTGCGCCGACTGCCGACGCGAACGATTCGTCGATCAGGTTGACCTTCCACGCGCCCGCCGCAACCGCCGCCTCGCGAATCGCCCGCCGCTCGACCTGGGTCGCGCCGCCCGGCACGCAGATCGTGAACGCGGCGCGGCGCGCGAAGAACGGCCGCGGCCGCGCCATTTCGACGAACTGCCGCATCATGTGCTCGGCCGCCGAAAAATTGGCGATCACACCGTGCCGCATCGGCCGCACCGGTTCGAGATTGCCGGGCGCGCGGCCGAGCATCTGCTTGGCCGCGCTGCCGACTGCCGCAACCCGGCGGTGCCCCTCGGCCATCTGCTTCATAAAACACACCACCGATGGCTGGTTGACGACGATGCCGCCGTCGTCCGTGTAGATCAATGTATTGGCGGTACCGAGATCGACGGCCAGCGAATAGCCAAACAGGCGTCCGAAAAGGGATTGATGCGACGGGGAGTGATTCGGCGAAGCGGGTAGCATCGAGCGGGCCATAGACAGGCTCTGTAGGTGTGTGTTCGGCCACCTGGTCGAGGCGGCACAAAAAGTCGAATGCGCGGTTGGCGCGGCGAGGCATGGCGCCTACTTGTGCATCGGCACGTTTTTCCGGCTTATGACGCCCGTTAACGGCGTTTCGCCCGAAATCTTTAGTGCATACGTGCGCAAGTGCCGAACCTTGCAAAATGACTACAGAAACCGGTTGCGCGCACAACCGATCGGCGCGGACCGAAAGCAGCGCGTTGCGCGCCGCGCTAGCGGAAATACCGCGCTGGCGTTTCGCCGAGCGATTCCTTGAACACCGCAATAAACGACGACACGTCGTTGTACCCCACCTCGAGCGCGACCTGCGTCACGCTCGCGCCCGCGCCCAGGCGCTCGAGCGCGACCAGCAGACGCAGCTGCTGCCGCCATTGCCCGAACGTCAGCCCGGTGTCCTTCACGAACAGCCGCGCCGCGGTGCGCGCCGTCACGCCGGCACTGGCAGCCAGTTCATCGAGCACGCCCGGCTGCGCGGGCTGCGCGATCAACGCCTCGGTAATGCGCAGGATGCGGCGGTCGCGCGGATACGGCAGCGACAGCGGCGCGGTCGGAAGCAGCGGCAGACGATCGACAATCACGTCGATGAGCCGCGCTTGCGGTCCACCCGCAGGATAGCCGTCGCCGAATACCGCGGCCGCGATCAGCAATTCGCTGACCAGCGGATCGACGGCGACCACGCAGTTACGCGCCGGCGCCGCCACCACGTCCGGATCGGCGAACAGCGTCCGGGTGAGCACCGGGTTCAACGACGACGCACGGTGTAACGCGCCCGGCAACAGCCACACCGCGTGATGAGGCGGCACGACCCACAGCCCGCTGTCGGTACGCACGCTCAGCACCCCTTCGCTGACGTGGACGAATTGCGCGCGGCGTTCGGCGTGCCACGGTTTGTCCAGCGCGTCGTGCCGCTCGGCGATCACGAATACTGGGCACTGCATGGCATGCGGAGCGGCGGCTTCCATGATGTCCGTTTTGCCCTGTCAGGTTTGCAAACGCAGCGAGATTAACACGTCGGGGGTGTGCTTGTCCGTTCGCGCGCGCAGCCCAGGTGCGTATCGGGGGACATCAAAGCCAATGGGGGACAGCGCCTGCGCGGCGATGCACGTCGTCGCAATCAGCGCAGAAGAAAAATGCAAGGTTTGCTGCTAGCCGGAGCAAATGTCCGTACGGGTCGCCAGCGCGAACGCAAAGTTCGCTGCATTCGCAATGCAAGGGGCTCTCAGCCGGGCCGGTGCGATTGCTTCGGAGCATCCTGAACGTCGTCAGACATCGCAGGCTTCACGCGGCAAATCCCTCGACCCCGAGTTCCGCATGGAAGCTCGCCAGCTGCTGTGCATCGCTCGCGAACCAGCCGTGGCGTGCCGGTAGCGGATCGTGGTGTTGCCAGCCTGGTCCGCTGCCGGTTCGCAGAAATACATGAAGCCTGCACCGGCATCAGCCCGGCGCGCAGCGACTGCCGGACCTACCCGCACAGGCAGGATGCGCATTCACTGCAACTGGGTGATCTGCCGGCTGGTCGCGTCGAATATCGAACTCTTGATCGAGCGCCTCGTCGTGGAGATGATTGCGCCTTGGCCTTCGCTATGGCAGCCGTACACCCGCTGATTCTGGTTCTGGGCACGCCACACTTGAGCAATATGCGCATTCTCAGCCGAATAACAGACGAAAAAATAGGACGCGCTGGCGTTTCCCGCATTCAGCGTGTGCAACCCATTGAGAAGGTCGTTGAGCGTCGTATCCGCCCCGCGGTTATCGGTCACGTCGGTGTAGCTGCCAGGGCCTCCGTGAGCGTGCACGCAAAGCACGTCGCCTACGGCGACCTGACGTTGGGGGTCCCCCTCCTCGCCCTCGTAGACGTCGATTACACCGGAAATCGACGCCCCGTGAATCGTGAAGCCAGTCCGCGGCGCGTTGACCAGTTCGGCTGCATTCTCGCGAAGGTCGCCTATGGGCGCTGCGCCACGGGGAAATGGTACATAAATGATCAACCGTGCCATGTATTGCCGTTCCACTTTGAGTATGCCCACAACGGGCGAGCGTCCATCGCCGGCGACGACACGCCGCCGCTCATGCGAACCGGCAAAATCATTCAGGCGGATTTCAGATCTTCCGCGCCAAAGCCGGTTGCGCAGGCGGCAGCAGGGACGTGCGCAGGCGATCACCATCAGGTAGTTTTAGCGAAGCGAGCCCGCTAAACGGGGGCACACAGGAAGCAGCGGCTCACCATGCGAAGCAAACACAAAATTCCGGCATGCAAAGTCCGGTCTATTGTCTTTCGCATTTGCCGGTTCACCCGGCATTCCCGGCCTGTTCGCGCGCCAGCACGCCTGACGCGGCCCCGCACGGAAGCGCACCGGCACTGCACACGTACGCGGCGTACGCGCTCAGGAGGACACATCGCACAACGAAAATTCGCGTTGCCGCGGACTTTGTTGCATGTGAATGGCTGATCTGCCGTTGCCGCAGACTTTGTTGCACGCCGGTATCCGCAAAATGAGATTTGACAAAGTATCTTTCGATATATATCTTAAGATACATCTTACGACTCATGGAGCGATGCCCGATGCGCCATCACCACCACTCTCACCACGGCCTTCATGGCCATTCCCGGTCCGATTCCCACAACTCCGGCCACCCCTGCGATCCCGACGCGCCGCGCGACTCCGGCTCCCGGCCAGGCCTTCACGAAGCGTTCTCGCTGCACCGCTTGTGGCACGCGTGGCATGCGATCGGCCGCCACCACCATGGGCGCGGCGGCGGGCGTTTTACCGGCGGCGGCCCCGGCGGCTTCGACAACGAAGGCGACGGCTTCCCGCGCGGCCGCAAATTCACCTCCGACGACCTGCAACTGATGCTGCTTGCGCTGATCGACGAAGCACCGCGCCACGGCTACGAGCTGATCAAGGCGCTCGAAGCGCGTTCGAACGGCTTTTACGCCCCGAGCCCCGGCATGGTCTATCCGGCGCTCACGTACCTCGAAGAGCTGGGTTACGTGACGGTGCAGCTCGAAGGCAACCGCAAGCGCTATTCGCTGGCGGAGGCCGGCCGCGAATATCTCGCCGCGCAGCGCGAGCGGGCCGATCTGATGCTCGCGAAGCTGTCGCACATCGCACGCAAGATGGATTCGGTGCGCCGCGCGTTTGCCGGCGAAGCAGGTACCGCCGGCGACGACGACAACGGTACCGGCTGGCTGCCGGAATTCATCGTCGCGCGCCGCGCACTGAAGCACGCGCTGCTGATGCGCGATAACGCGAGCCCAGACGAGCAGCGCCGCATCGCCGCGATCCTGCGGCGCGCCACCGCCGAAATCGAAGGCAAAGGCGAAGGCGATGCGGGTTGAACCCACGGCGTCGTGCGAGGCCTGGCGCCTCTGCTACTAACCGACAAATACACAGGATATCCATGCATAACCCATCCGAACTCGCCGTGACACGCGTGCGGCATCCGCTGCGCTTTCGCCTGCTGCAGGTCAAGCAGGTGTGGGCGCTGACGCCATACCAGTTGCGCGTCACGCTCACTGGCGAAGATCTGCACGACTTCGAATCCGCGTCGTTCGACGACCATGTCAAAGTTTTCTTTCCCGAACCCGGCGCGGACAAACCGCTGCTACCGCAAGCGGGCCCGGACGGCCCGGT
Organism: Paraburkholderia jirisanensis; assembly: GCF_054782355.1. Classification (NCBI taxonomy): domain Bacteria; kingdom Pseudomonadati; phylum Pseudomonadota; class Betaproteobacteria; order Burkholderiales; family Burkholderiaceae; genus Paraburkholderia; species Paraburkholderia jirisanensis. The sequence continues at coordinate 851,842 of NZ_BAAGSQ010000025.1, forward strand.
GTTTGCCGACGGCGCAGCACGGCCGGTTGCGCGCGACTTCACGCCGCGGCGCTTTAACCGTGCCGCGCGCGAGCTCGACCTCGAATTCGCGATGCACGACGCCGGCCCGGCCACCGCGTGGGCCGCGCAGGCGCGCGTCGGGCAGTACCTGGGGATCGGCGGGCCGCGCGGTTCGCTGGTGATCCCGACCGGCTTCGACTGGCATCTGCTGATCGGCGACGAAACTGCACTGCCGGCAATCGCGCGGCGTCTCGAAGAACTGCCGGCAAGTGCCCGCGTGGCGACGATCATCGAAGTGAGCGAGCCGGCGGCGCGCGTCGAGCTCGCCACTGCGGCAAGCCTGTATAGCGAATGGCGCTACCGCAGCAATGCCGTTTCGCGCGGCGAAGCGCTGCTGCAAGCGGTGCGCGAAACCTGGCTGCCCGATGGCGAAGGCTACGTATGGGCCGCAGGCGAAGCCGCAACGATGCGTGCCGTGCGCTATCACCTCGTCAACGAACGGGGCATCGACAAGTCGCGCATTCGCGCAGCAGCATACTGGAAACAGGGTGCGGCGGCGGTACACGAAGCACTCGACGACTAACGTCTCCCAAGATGCCAGAACAACGTAGTTTTCCTACCGGTCGGCTATTCATCCCGCCCACCACGCAGCGTGCGTAGCGACAAGCAGACATCGCAGATTTACGGTATGTTTCGTGCCCATCCGAAAACGCGGCAGTACAAAGCGCAGCGCACGGCTTTCAAACTGAAGGCTCGTGCACTGACGATAAACCACCTCCGCAATCATGCGCTAGCGAAACGAGAAACCGATGGACGCGAGACCTCCTGCTGCATCTCCCCTGCAATCTGAACGGCGCGGCATCGTCAGCGCGCTCGTTTACCTGTTCGAACGCGTGATGCCGGACCCGTTCGTTCTTTCGATTGGCCTGACACTGGTTGTCATTTTGCTGTCGATGGCCTTTGCACCGAACGCCGGCCTCGAACACATCCTGACCTCGTGGTACGGCGGCGCATTCGGCATTCTCGGCTTTGCACTGCAGATGATCCTGATTCTCGCCACCGGCTTCGCGATTGCCGATGCGCCGATCGTGCAGCGTGGGCTGCGCGCGCTCGCCTCGCGCGTACAGACGCCGACCAAGGCGGCACTGGTGGTGTTCCCGATCGTCGCGGTGGCGGCATGGTTGAACTGGGGGTTTGGGCTGGTGGTCGGCGCGCTGCTCGCGCGCGAAATCGCGAAGCGCGTCAACGTGGATTTCGCGTGGCTCGTCGCAGGCAGCTATTCGGCGTGGTCGATCTGCAATAGCGGGCTGTCGAGTTCGATTGCGCTGTCGCAGGCATCGCACGGCAATGCGCTGAATCTCGTCGAAAAAGCCACCGGCCAGGTCGTGCCGCTGTCGCAAACGGTGTTCGCCCCGTTCGTGTTCGTGCCGACCGTCGCGGTGGTGGTTGTGATGACCTTCATCTTCATCAGGATGCATCCGCGCCAGGCGGACATCACGCCGCTGCGCGAGCAAGCCGAAGCCCCCGTCGACGATCCGCATGCGCGCGCCGCCGGCAGCGATTCGTTCGCCGCGCGGCTCGAGCAATCGATGCTCGGCACGCTGTTGCTGCTCGCGCTGGGCGTCGGTTATCTGGCGGTGCAATGGCATGCGAAGGGTTTCGAACTCGACATCAACACGACGATCCTGATCTTCCTGCTGGCGGGCCTCGCGCTGCAGCGCAAGCCGATTGCATACGCCGATGCGATCCGCCGCGCCGCGCGGCAAACCGGCTCGATGCTGCTGCAATACCCGATGTACGGCGGCGTGATGGGCATCATGAGCGGCACCGGGCTGGCCTCGGTAATCGCCAAGACGTTTGTCGCGATCGCGACGCCGACCACGCTCGCGCTGTGGAGCTATCTGAGCTCGCTGATCATCACGCTGCTGATTCCGAGCGCCGGTGGCCACTGGGCGGTGCAAGGGCCGTTCGTACTGCCGGCCGCGCTGTCGATCCATGCACCGGTGGCTCGCGTGGCGATGGGTGTGGCGATGGCGGAGAACGTGTCGAACATGCTGCAGCCGTTCTGGGCGGTACCGGTGGTGGCGATCGCCGGGATCCGGATTCAGCGGGTGATGGGGTATACGGCGGTGACGTTTGTGGTGTCGCTGGTTCTGTACGCGCTGGCGTTGTGGTTGATTCCTTGATGCGGCAGACACGACAGGCGCACGCGCGACGGCCGGCCGCAGCGCCGTTGCCGCTGCGCCATCCCACTGCTGCGCCGGCAACAACACCGCAGTTGGTTGCAACTGCAACCAGCTAGCCACACGATCGAAGCTACCCCGCGCCGCACTCCTCAGCGCAAATCGGGAAAATCCTCTTCCCAATACTCATCGGTCAAACGCGGCGGCTCCGCATCGCGCTCGCCCTCGCGGCGGCGCAATTCGACGCGGCGAATCTTCCCTGAAATCGTCTTCGGCAATTCGCTGAACTGCAGCCGTCGAATCCGCTTGTACGGCGCAAGCTTGTCGCGCGAAAAGCGAAACACGTCGCGCGCGAGTTCCGCGCTCGCCGTGTAGCCCTGTCTTACCGTCACGAAGGCCTTCGGCACCGCGAGCCGCACCGGATCGGGACTCGGCACGACCGCCGCTTCGGCGATCGCCGGATGCTCGATCAGCACGCTTTCGAGCTCGAACGGACTCAGGCGGTAGTCCGACGATTTGAACACGTCGTCGGAGCGCCCGACATACACGAGGTAGCCGTCGTCGCGGATCAGCGCGACATCCGACGTGTGGTAATAACCGTTGCGCATTGCTTCATCGGTGGCGCGGGTGCTGTTCGCATAGCCGGTCATCAGGCCGAGCGGCCGGTGCAACAGCGGCAACGCAATTTCACCCTCGCCTTCGCCGTCGAGCGGCCGGTCGTCGGCATCGACGAGTTCGATCCGGTAGCCCGGCAGCGGCCGCCCCATCGACCCCGGCACGACCTTCTGTCCCGGCGAATTGCCGATCTGGCAGGTGGTTTCGGTCTGCCCGTAGCCATCGCGGATCGTGATCCGCCATGCATGGCGCACCCGTTCGATGATCTCCGGATTGAGCGGCTCGCCCGCGCCGACCAGTTCGCGCAGATGCACCGGGTACGACGCCAGCGGTTCCTGCACCAGCATCCGCCACACGGTGGGTGGCGCGCACAGCGTCGTCACGTTGCAGCGCACCAACACCTGCAGCGCCTCCTTCGGCACGAACCGCGCGAAGTTATAGACGAACACGCAGGCCTGCGCATTCCACGGCGCGAAGAAACAGCTCCACGCATGCTTGGCCCAGCCAGGCGAGCTGATGTTCCAGTGCACGTCGCCGGGTTTCAGGCCGATCCAGTACATCGTCGACAGATGCCCGACTGGATAGCTCTGATGCGTATGCTCGACGAGTTTCGGCTTCGACGTCGTACCGGACGTGAAATAAAGCAGCATCGGGTCGGTTGCGCGCGTCACGCCCTCCGGACGAAACACCGGCGACGCCAGGTAGCCCGCGGCGAGATCGGTCCAGCCGTCGCGCGGCGCGCCGACGCTGATGCGCGTAAGCGGCACGGTAGTGGATAGCGCGGCGAACTTCGCGACTTCCGCGCTATCCACCACCGCGACGTTGACGGCGCCGATCTGCACGCGGTCGCGCACGTCGTCGGCGGAAAGCTGCGTGGTAGCGGGCAGCACGATCGCGCCCAGCTTCATCGCCGCGAGCATCACGTCCCACATTTCGGCGCGATTGGGCAGCATCAGCAGCACGTGGTCGCCGCGCCGCACGTTCAGGCGGCGCAGAAAGTTCGCGATGCGATTCGAACGCTCCGCCATTTGCGCATACGACAGCTTGCGGCCGTCGCTGGCCGGATCGTCGACGATCCATAACGCCGGATTGTCGTTGCCGCGCGCGATCACGTCGAAATAATCGAGCGCCCAGTTGAACTCGCGCAGCACCGGCCAGCGGAATTCACGGTATGCGCGTTCATAGTCGGTGCGATGGCGCAACAACAGGTCGCGCGCTTCGATAAAGCCGTCGGCTGCCGTCATCGTCGTCTCCAGGTGGGCGCGCCTGCGCTCTGCGATGGCGCGCTCAATTCTGCACGCAAACTTCGCGCGATGAACATTGTTTGTCTGGGGGGACACTCTTCGTAAATCCGCGAAATCCCGACTAAGCTTAAACAACCGGCTTCTTTCAGGGCCGGCGTCCACCCGCAGCCGACATCTGCGGGGCACGGCGCCGGCTGTCGGCGATGAGAAACGACCCGCTTCTCCCGTACCGGCAAAACCCCGCACCGCCTGTGCGCTTGCGCGCAAACGGTGTGTCGCGGCTTGCAGCAGCGCTCGCCTGCAGTGGTCTACGCCGCTGCGGCACGCTGGCGCTTTGGCTGGTGTTGGTCTGCCTGTGCGCGACCGCGTCGCGCCTATCCGCTGCCGGCGCCGCGCAACCCGCGTATGCAAGCAGCACAACCAATCTTGTGGACGCCGGGCCGCCGGTCGATGTGAGCAGCGGCATACCCCTCGTCGAAATGACCGGCACGACGGGAGGCACGCCGCCAGTCGATCTGAGCAGTGGCAAACCTCTCGTCGAACTAACGAGCAACGCGGCAGCCAAACCGCCGGTCGATCTGAGCAGCGGCAAACCCCTCGTCGAAATAACCAGCAACGCGGCAGCCAAGCCGCTGGTCAATCTGAGCAGCGGCACCCTCGTCGAACTCACCAGCACTGCAGGCGCTGCGTTGAGCGCCACCGCATCACCCAGCGTCGTCGTGCTTCCGCTCAGCGGCGCAATCGGCCCCGCCAGCGCCGACTTTATCGTGCGCGGCCTCGCGCGCGCCGCACACGATCACGCGCAACTCGTGGTGCTGCAACTCGATACGCCTGGCGGCCTCGATACGTCGATGCGGCAGATCATCAAGGCGATCCTCGCATCGCCGGTGCCGGTCGCGACATGGATCGCACCCGGCGGTGCGCGTGCCGCCAGCGCCGGTACTTACATCATCTATGCGAGCCACATTGCGGCAATGGCGCCGGGCACCAACCTCGGCGCGGCGACGCCGGTGCAGATCGGCATCGGCGGCAACGATGCGCCGAAGCCGACGCCAACGCCCGGCAATACCCCTCTGCGCAACAACGACGCGGGTGCCTCCAAAGCGCTGCCACTCGACACGCCTTCCACCGAAACCCGCAAACAGGTGCAGGACGCGTCCGCCTATATCCGCGGCCTTGCGCAACTGCGCGGCCGCAATGCGGATTGGGCCGAACGCGCGGTGCGCGAAGCGGTCAGCCTGTCGGCGCGCGAAGCACACGAGCAAAAGGTCGTCGACGTGATCGCGCGCGACCTGCCGGATCTGCTGCATCAGCTGGACGGCCGCACGTTTGACACCGCTGACGGCATGCACCGCCTCGACCTCGCGCACGCCACCGTGACCACACTCGAAGCCGATTGGCGCAGCCGCTTTCTCGCGGTGATCACCGATCCGAACGTGGCGCTGATCTTGCTGATGATCGGCATGTACGGCCTGTTCTTCGAATTCGCGAACCCCGGCTTCGTGCTGCCGGGCGTAGCCGGCGCAATCAGTCTGCTGGTCGGGCTGTTCGCGCTGCAATTGCTGCCCGTCAACTATGTGGGACTCGGGCTGATTTTTCTCGGCCTTGCGTTTCTGATCGCCGAAGCGTTTCTGCCGGCGTTCGGCTCGCTAGGCGTCGGCGGTGTGATTGCGTTTGCGATCGGCGCGTTGATGCTGATCGATACCGACATACCCGGCTACGGCATTCCATTGCCGATGATTGCTGCGGTCACGGTATTCAGCGCGCTATTCGTGTTCACCGTATCGAATCTCGCGTTGCGGGCCCGACGACGGCCGGTCGTGACCGGTGCGGAAGCGCTGATCGGCAGTCCCGGCATCACGCTCGACGACGGCCTGACGCCGCAGGACGGCCGTCACGCCGGCTGGGCGCGCGTGCACGGCGAACGCTGGCGCGTAGAAAGCGCGACGCCGCTACCCGCTGGCCACGCGATACGAGTCACAGCCCGGCATGGGCTGACATTGACGGTCGTGCCCGTAAGCGCAACTTCATCGCACACACAGGTTCATTAGAAGGAGACCACTAAATGATCGGCTTCACATTCGGTTTCAGCAGCATCCTGATCGTATTCGCGATCCTGCTGGCCGCCGCATCGATCCGCATCTTTCGCGAATACGAACGTGGCGTCGTGTTCATGCTCGGGCGCTTCTGGAAAGTCAAAGGACCGGGGCTGGTGCTGATCATCCCGGTGGTCCAGCAGGTGGTGCGGATGGACTTGCGCACCATCGTCTTCGACGTGCCGCCACAGGACGTCATCACGCGCGACAACGTGTCGGTCAAGGTGAACGCGGTGGTCTACTTTCGCGTGGTCGATCCGGAACGCGCGGTGATCCAGGTTGCCCGCTATTTCGAAGCGACCAGCCAGCTTGCGCAAACCACGCTGCGCGCGGTGCTCGGCAAACACGAACTCGACGAACTGCTGGCCGAGCGCGAACAGCTGAACGCCGATATCCAGCGGGTGCTCGATACGCAAACCGATGCGTGGGGGATCAAGGTATCGACCGTCGAAATCAAGCACGTCGATATCAACGAGACGATGATCCGCGCGATCGCACGGCAGGCCGAAGCCGAACGCGAACGGCGCGCCAAGGTGATCCATGCGGAAGGCGAACTGCAAGCCTCCGAAAAACTGCTGATGGCTGCGCGCATGCTTGCGCAACAGCCGCAAGCGATGACGCTGCGCTACCTGCAAACCTTGACGACGATCGCCGCCGACAAGAGCTCGACAATCGTCTTTCCATTACCGGTCGATTTGCTGAACGCGGTGATCGAGCGCGTCAGCAAGCCGCCACAGACCTGATTACCATGTGAATTGCAAAGAACAGTTCGCCTTTGCCATACGCGCCTTTAGCGCGCCTTCTAGAATGAAAAAGCTTGATCGAAAGTTGAGGCCGCAACCATGAAACTCCTTCCTCGCCTGCTTGCCGTCGCGCTGTTCGGCGCGATGTGTGCATATGCCTATGCCGATACGTCCGGCTACCCGAACGATCCTTCGGCGCCTAAGACGCGCGCGCAAGTGATCGCCGATCTCGCCGATTGGCGCGCCGCCGGCTACGACCCGAACGACTGGATCGACTATCCGGAAAACGCGATTGCCGCGGGCCGCATCGTTGCCGAAAGACGCGCCGCGCATGCGGCGAGCAGTCCGTCGCTGCAGTAGCGCAGCGCACGCGCCGCAGCCGTTGCGCGTTCGCGCAGCATGGCCGTGCGTGCTTGTCACCACCGGCGCGAAGCGACCGCCGCGCGCCGTGCGTGGTTCGTTGTCTGATTCCTTGCTGAGCGCTGGTCTGCCCCGTCCAGTCCGCAGATGCGGTGTTCCCCGAAGCCCCGCCGAAGCCACCTAAGCATTACTGCAATTCGCGCCCGCCGTCTGCCCCGTCAACCGCCAGGTGTTGCTCACGCTCCACGCGCTTTTTTGGCATCTGCTCGGCCGCCCCGATCCTGTTTACAATCCGCCCCGTGGCGCTCGCGCCGACGCGGCGGCCGCCCGGCATGCGCCGGCCGTGCCAGACTCCTTTGACAACAACGACCTCATACGACGAGAGCATCGGCCCATGGACTCACTAAAACGGTATTTCGGCTTCGACGAGGCGGGCACCACGCTGCGCACGGAAGTGCTGGCAGGCGTGACGACCTTTCTGACGATGGCCTACATCATCTTCGTCAACCCCGCGATACTCGGCGATGCAGGCATGCCGAAAGATTCCGTGTTCGTCGCGACGTGCCTCGTCGCGGCACTCGCATCGGCGATCATGGGCCTGTATGCGAACTATCCGATCGCGCTTGCGCCCGGCATGGGGCTGAACGCGTACTTCGCGTACACGGTCGTCAAGGGCATGGGCTTCACGTGGCAGGCGGCGCTCGGCGCGGTGTTCATCTCGGGCTGCCTGTTTTTGCTGGTCACGCTGTTTCGCGTGCGCGAAGTGATCGTCAACGGCATTCCACACTCGATCCGCATTGCGATCACTGGCGGCATCGGCCTGTTCCTCGCGATCATCTCGCTGAAATCGGCCGGCATCGTCGCCGGCAGCCCGGCCACGCTCGTCACGCTCGGCAACCTGCACGACGCCCATGTAGTGCTCGCCGTGATCGGCTTCTTCGCGATCGTCACGCTCGATCACCTGCGCGTGCGCGGCGCAATCCTGATCGGCATCGTCGGCGTAACGGTGCTCAGCTTCTTTTTCGGCGGCAACCAGTTTCACGGCATCGTGTCGGCGCCGCCGTCGATCGACTCGACGCTGTTCAAGCTCGACATTCGCGCCGCGCTGTCCACCGGGGTGCTGAACGTGATCCTCGTGTTCTTCCTGGTCGAACTGTTCGATGCGACCGGCACGCTGATGGGCGTCGCCAATCGCGCCGGGCTGCTGGTCGAAGGCAAGATGCACCGGCTGAACCGCGCGCTGATGGCCGACAGCACCGCGATTCTCGCCGGCTCGCTGCTCGGCACGTCGTCGACCACCGCCTATATCGAAAGCGCATCCGGCGTGCAGGCGGGCGGGCGCACCGGCGTCACCGCTTTGACGGTGGCGGTGCTGTTTCTGCTGAGCCTGTTTTTCGCGCCGCTCGCGGGCGTCGTGCCGCCATATGCGACAGCGCCCGCGCTGCTCTACGTATCGTGCCTGATGCTGCGCGAATTGATGGACCTGCCATGGAACGATGCGACCGAAGTCGTGCCGGCCGCACTGACCGCGCTGCTGATGCCGTTCACGTACTCGATCGCCAATGGCGTCGCCTTTGGTTTTATTTCGTATGCGGGGCTCAAGCTGCTGACCGGTCAGGCGCGCCAGGTGAAGCTGGTGGTGTGGATCATCGCGGCGATCTTCCTGTTCCGATACTTCTACCTCGGCTCCGAGTAACCCGTGCCGACGCGACGCAGCAGGAAGGAAAGTTGATGTCGCACGCGAGGCGAGCCGTCGCCGCTGCCCGCCTCGCGCCGCTCAGGTAGCAACCGCGTGGCGCATGCGGCGCTTAGGTAGCGCTCAAGTAGCGCCCGCGCGGGACTTGTTTGGCCCTCACGCGCGCCAGTTCGCCTCATAAAAACGCACGTAACCGCTACGCAATACAAGGCAGCGCGCGTTGGTTTCGGAGAGCAGCCGCCGCGTAGCGGCTTCGATGCGCGTACGGTGCGCGTCGAACGCGCCGAGCATGTCTTCGAGACGTGGCGACGCGGCGCCGAAGTGGTCTTCGAGCGCCTCTGCGGTGATCATGCACTCCACCCGTTCACCATCGACCATTGCCGGAAACGCCAGGGTCAGCTCGCGGCCCGAATACTCGGGCATTTCTTTCGGGAAAATGATCTGCATGGGATGGCCCGCCGGGTTGAATGCAGTCTAGGGGCCGCGCCAGATCGACAGATGCCTTCCAAAACGGAACGCGGGCGCGGACTGGATCGATCGAGTCCGTGCGTCCGCGCACGCCCAAAACGATTTCATTTACTGTAGACGACTTGCGCCGCGCCGCAAGTTTTCCTGTGCCGGCCCCCCACGCCAGTGCAAAAAACCGGTGAAAAAGGCCCTGACGCGGTGCACCAGCGCGTGCCGCGCGGCCGCACGTCGCCACAAGTCCGGTAAGATAAGTCCACTTGCGCAGCCGATCCGCAGCATGTTGCAGTGCCAAATAAATAACAAAGCGCAATACACGGGCGCAATAGACCAGGCAAACCGGCAATGTGAAATAACCATGCGGCAGACCGGGCCCGCGCAGCGTGTGCCGCGCAGCCCCGGATCACCACGGAGACAAATCAGTGCCCCCTCGTTCCGCCATCGGCCAACCCGCCGCGCAACTGGAGGTCATCGCCCAGGCCCACGCGCGCTCGCGCGATTTCGGGCTGCGCGTGTCCGAGGCTCCAGATTTTCACCCGTTGCGCCAACCCGATCTGCGCGGCCTCGTCGAGCGCAACCAGTCGCTGTATTCGCACGCGCTGCCGGTGATGGAAACCCTGCATGCGCAGATCGTCGATACGCAAAGCATGGTGTTGTTGACCGACAGCAATGGCGTGATCCTGCACAGCCTGGGCGACAGCGATTTCGTCGCGAAGGCCAAACGCGTCGCACTGTGCCCCGGTGTTTCGTGGGCCGAGGCGGATCGCGGCACCAACGCAATCGGCACCGCGCTGGCGGATGCCCAGCCGACCGTCGTGCACGGCGGCGAGCATTTTCTGCATGCGAACCGCATCCTGACCTGCTCGTGCGCGCCGATTGCCGATCCGTTCGGCCGCACGATCGGCGCCCTCGACGTGAGCGGCGACACGCGCGGCTTTCACAAGCACACGCTGGCGCTGGTGCGAATGTCGGCGCAGATCATCGAGAATCATCTGTTTGCGAACCAGTTCGCCGACTCGCTGCGCGTGCGTTTTCATGCGCGCGCCGAGTTTATCGGCACGCTGTTCGAGGGCCTCGCCGCATTCGACGCACAAGGCCGTTTCCTGTCGGCAAACCGCAGCGCACTGTTTCAGCTCGGCCGGCCGCTCGCCACGCTGTACCAGCAACCGTTCGATGCATTGTTCGGCGCACCGTTCGCAGCTTTGCTGCGGCAGGCGGCACGCGCGCCCGGCGAATGCATGATGCTGACGCTGCCGAGCGGCGTGCGTGTGGTGGCGCGCGGCGAGTGCCCGGCGCGGCCGGCTTTTTCAGCCGCCGCAGCCGATCCGCAGGCTGCCCAGGCTGCCCAGGCTTCGCAGGCTGCGGCAACGCCGCCGGCATCCGCAACCGGCGCCCGCAAAACCACGCCACGCGACACATTGAGCTTCGCGCAACTCGACACCGGCGACGCCAAAATGACCGCCGTACTGCGCCGCGTGGAAAAGATCTGCGGCCGCGACATCCCGCTGCTGGTGCTCGGCAAGACCGGCACCGGCAAGGAATGGCTCGCACGCGCGCTGCACCGTGAATCGCCGCGCCGCGCGGCGCCGTTCGTCGCGGTGAATTGCGCGTCGCTGCCCGACACACTGATCGAAGCGGAGTTGTTCGGCTATGAGGACGGTGCGTTCACTGGCGCGCGCAAGCGCGGCAGCGTCGGCAAGATCGTGCAGGCCGACGGCGGCACGCTGTTTCTCGATGAAATCGGCGACATGCCGCTGGCGCAGCAAGTGCGGCTGATGCGTGTCCTGCAGGACCGCTCGGTGGTGCCGTTGGGCGGCACGCGGGCGATTCCGGTGGATATCCGCATCGTCTGCGCGACGCACCGCAACCTGCGTGAAATGATCGCCGACGGGACGTTCCGCGAGGATTTGTATTACCGGATCAATGGGCTGGCGGTGACGCTGCCGGAACTGGCCGAGAGAACGGATTTGACGGTGCTGGTCGAGCGGATGCTCGCCATGCAGCGCGCAGAAGACGGCGCGACACCGGCACGGATTCGCGCGGAAGTGCTCGAACTGTTCGCACGGCACCGCTGGCCCGGCAATCTGCGGCAACTGGCCAATGTGCTGCGCAGCGCCGAGATCATGGCCGAAGGCGACGACGAGATCGCTATCGAGCATTTGCCGGAAGATTTCGTCGACGAATGCGCCGCGCACCCACGCGACGCTACACAGGCGGCTGCGGTGCCCGCGCCGCACGATATCGGCGCACACGCACATGCGCACGCGGTTGTCGCGAGGCCCAAAGCGGACCCCGCCGTGCGCATGAGCGAGTGGCAAGCCGCGCTGATTGAACAGACGCTGGCGCGGCACGGCGGCAATATTTCGGCGGCCGCGCGCGAACTCGGTCTCGCCCGCAACACGGTGTACCGCTATCTGCGGATGCGCGGTGCGCATTGAGCGTGGCTTGTGACTCGCCCACTGCGGTGCTACGGCCATCCCGCCGCTTTCCGCAGCGCAACCACGCCGAGCCCAGCATGCCGGGTTAAGCTTGCGCAAACCCATCCCCACGATAACGCGCCCCGCACATGGCTACGCGTCACGAACTCAAACGATTCCGCACCAATCTCGCGGACGAACTCGACAGCGCCGCCGTCTACGACACCCTGGCGCACGTCGAAAAAAACCCGGCACGCCGGACCATGTTCGCGCAGCTCGCCGCAGCCGAACGCGAGCACGCCAAGGTCTGGCACGACAAATTGCAGGCGAACGGCGTGCAGGTACGGCGGCATCGCCCAGGCGCGAAGACGCATCTGCTGCGCGGGCTGATCCACACACTCGGGCCGTCGTTCGTGTTGCCAACGCTGGCAGCCGCCGAGACCGCGGATCGCGACAAGTACGCGCACCAGCCCGACGCCGCCCAACTGTCCGCCGACGAACAGCATCATGCGGCGCTGATGCAGGCGGCGGTTGCCGAAGACAAGGCGCGCGTCAAGCAGCCCGCCCTCAAGCGTGCCCGGCGGCATCGCACGCCACCCGCCGCCGAACCCGCGGCGCACGCCGAGGCGTGGCACAAAGGCATCGCCTCGGGCAACGACTTGCGCGCCGCGGTGCTCGGCGCGAACGACGGGCTCGTGTCGAACTTCTGCCTGATCATGGGCGTGGCCGGTGCCGGCACCGGCAACAAGGCGATCATGCTGACGGGGCTGGCCGGCCTGATCGCCGGTGCATGCTCGATGGCACTCGGCGAATGGCTTTCGGTGACGAACGCGCGCGAGCTCGCGCAGACGCAGATCGCAAAGGAAGCCGACGAGATCGAGCACGCGCCGGACGCCGAACAGCACGAGCTGGCGCTGATCTACGAGCAAAAAGGCATCGAACCTGCCGAAGCGCGGCGCGTGGCGGCGCAGATCATGCGCGACAAACAAAAAGCGCTCGATACGCTGACGCGCGAAGAACTCGGCATCGACCCTGCCGAACTCGGCGGCAATCCGTGGTCGGCCGCGGCGGTATCGTTTTGCCTGTTTTCGCTCGGTGCGATTCTGCCGGTGCTGCCGTTTCTATGGACGCACGGCAGCGCGGCGATCGCACAGTGCATCGGGTTGAGCGCGTTCGGACTGGCGGCGGTCGGCGTGTTCACGTCGCTGTTCAATGGACGCAGTGCTGCGTTTTCCGCGCTAAGGCAGATCGTGATCGGGTTGATCGCGGCGGCGTTTACGTTCGGTGCCGGGCGAGTGCTGGGAGTGTCGATTTCGTAAACGGAGGCGCGCCGGACTGACAGCGCGCACTCATCGCTCCCTCGTCGCGCCCTCTCTACCCCACTCGCGCCGCGCGCTGCCACGCCGCCACATATTCGGGCGTGCCACCCGGCGCCGCATCCACCACCGGCGCCTGCGCTTGCAGCGCTAACGGCAGCACGCCCGCCCACACCGGCAGCGCCATATCTGCATCGTCATCCAGCGGGCCGCCGGTGCGCACCTTCGCCGCCGCCTCGTCGAGCGGCAGCCGCAGCACGGTCGTGGCCGCCAGTTCGTTCGCATCGCCACCGCGAACTTCGCGCGAGCGTCCGGGTGCGATGCGCTCGACGAACGCCTCAAGCGAAGCCGTCTTCGCCACACCGTCGATCACCTCAAACGCACCGTAAATCACCGCCGAGCGATAGTTCATCGAATGATGGAACGCCGAGCGTGCCAGCACGAGGCCGTCCAGGTGCGTGATCGTCACGCAGACCTGCGCGCCGCTTGCCGCGAGTTTCAGCATGCGGCTGCCGTTCGAGCCGTGGATATACAGATGGTCGCCCTCGCGCCAGCATGCGGTCGGAATGCAGTGCACGCCGTGCTCGTCGGCAAACGCGAGGTGGCATACATAAGCGGCATCGATGATTGCGTTGAGCGTCGCGCGATCGTAGTCGCCGCGGTGTGCGACACGGCGCACTCGCGTGCGGTCGGATGGCGGGCTGGCTTCAGTGTGGTTCATGGCGAATGGAAGCATCGTGAGATGGAACAATCGTCACGATAAGAAATTCGTGGCACTATGAATAGACCCACCCGAGACCTTGATTCTGGAGCCACGCTTGGACTACAGTGCGCTGCTGTCGCGCTTTGCGCATCAGATCGGCCCCGATGCCTACGCGCGGATGTCGCAGCAACAACGGCTCTATACCTGTCTGCGCGACGCGATTCTCGGCAGCCGGCTCGAACCGGGCACGCGCCTGCTCGCCACGCGCGCGCTCGCCGACGAACTCGGCATTGCGCGCAATTCAGCGTTGTACGCGTACGAACGGCTCGCTGCGGAAGGCTTCATTTGCAGCACGCGGCAAGGCACGACGGTCGCGCGTGTCGGCGTGCGCGAGGCGCCGGCCACGCGCGGCGGCACAGTGCCTGCGCCCGCGCCCGCACTGTCGCGGCGCGTGGCGCGCATCGAGCGGCCGGCCGACGGCTTGAACGACCCGCTGCCGTTTCTGGCCGGCAGCCCGGCGCTCGACGAATTCCCGCTCGCGCAATGGCGCCGCTGCGTCGAGCGCGCGTGGCGCGACGCGACGCCGGGTCAGCTCGGCTATATGCCGGTGGAAGGCAACGCGACGCTGCGGCGAGCCATCGCCGAATATCTGCGTGTGTCACGCGGCGTGCGCTGCGATGCCAGCCACGTGTTCATCACCGATGGCACGCAAGACGGTCTCGATCTATGCGCACGCACGCTCGCCGATGCGGGCGACGTTGCGTGGATCGAGAATCCCGGCTACAACGGCGCGCGGCACGCGCTCGCCGCAGCCGACCTGCGGCTGGTGCCGGTGCCCGTCGATGCGGACGGCCTCGCACCGGGCCCGCAGCTTTGGCGCGACGCGCCGCCGCGGCTCATCTACATCACGCCGTCGCATCAGTACCCGCTGGGCGCGGTGATGAGCGTCGAGCGGCGGCTCGCGCTGCTGGCCAATGCGCGAGCCGCGGGCGCGTGGATCATCGAGGACGACTACGACAGCGAATTCCGCCATCAGGGCGCGCCGCTCCCGGCCGTGCAGGGCTTGACCGACGACGCGCCGGTGATCTACCTCGGCACCTTCAGCAAGGTGATGTTTCCGGCGCTGCGCATCGGTTTTATGGTGGTGCCGCCCGCACTCGCGCCGGTTCTGCGCCGCACTGCGGGCGCACTGGCATTGCGCGGGCGCGTTGCGGAGCAGCTCGCGCTGGCCGACTTTATCGAGGCGGGACATTTCACGCGGCATCTGCGCAGAATGCGGCGGCTCTACGGCGAGCGGCGCGCCGCGTTGCAGGACGCGCTCGAGCGCAATCTGCGCGGCCTTGTGACAGTCTCTGGCGGAGCCGGCGGCATGCATCTATCGGCACGGCTGGACGCGCCGGTGGCCGATACCGAAGTGAGCCGCATCGGGCGCATCAATGGCCTCGTGCTGCGGCCGTTGTCGCGTTTCTGCCTGCCCGGAACCGAGCGCGGCTACAACGGCCTCGTACTCGGTTACGGTGCAGTGGATGCCGCACAAATGGATGGGCTCGCGCGGCAGATTGGCGACGTGATTGCGCAGGCTGTCGCACAGAAGGCTGCATAAGCCGAGGCACGCGCGGCAAGCGGCTCGGTTACTATCGCTGTTCTGCTTGCAGGTTTTCAGTTTGCTTTTTTTGCTTTCCGTCACCCGATTGAATCGATTGCCATGCTCGAGCCTGATGCAACCTACACCGTGCATGTCCAGCCGCTCGGCCGCTCGTTCGAAGCGGCCGATTCGCTGACGCTGCTTGAAGCAGCAAGCTTCGCGGGCCTGCGTCTGCCGCGCATGTGCCGCAACGGTACGTGCCGCACCTGCCTGTGCAAGATGCTCGACGGGCGCGTGAGCTATCAGATCGAATGGCCAGGCGTCAGCGCGGAGGAAAAAGCCGAAGGCTACATCCTGCCGTGCGTGGCGATCGCGCAAAGCGATCTGGTGATTGAGGTGTCGGGGGTGGAGGAAATCTGAGTCGAGGCGCCTGCGTGGGCTCCACAGGTAGCAAGATCGTTGACTAAAAGTTCAATTGCCCGGGCGTCGTGCCAAGCGCAGCGGCAATACTTTTGCGTGAGCGTTCCGACAGCGCAACGACATTTTCCAGCTGTGCATAAGCCGCCTCGGTGACGCCAAGTCGCCTGGCCATTTCCGCTTGCGTGAAACCAAGGTGTTCGCGCCATGCACGTGCGGGCGTTGCACCGTCAACGACACGACTCACCACGTCGTGTGGAATCAATTGCCGTCCGGCGCGATGCTCGGCCGTGATTTGTGCAAAGTCGGTCGCGCGCGCATTCATTGGCATGTTGTGCTCCAGGCGATATCCAGAATCGAGAAAGACACGATGGTGTCGCTCATGCGATGTTCGCATGGCTTGCCGTAAAACCGGTGCTCAAAACGCATACGAAAACTCTGAAAATGATCGAGCTCCCGACAACGCTCGTCGTCGCACGATTCGCCCCAACCCCGCGCCCCTATAATCATCAATTCGTGATGCTCGCGCGCACCATCGCCGCATCCGCGCGGTCACCCGCCCGCACAACAACGTGCAGTCCATGCCTGCACCCCAACAAACAGAGAACGCGGATGGACTTCGACGTCATCGTGTTAGGCGCCGGCATCATCGGTGTGTGTTCGGCGCTGCATCTGCAGGACCGCGGCAAACGCGTCGCGCTGCTCGACCGGCGCGGACCCGGCGAAGAAACCAGCTTCGGCAATGCTGGGCTGATCGAGCGCTCGTCGGTCGTGCCGTACGCCTTTCCACGCAAATTCAGCACACTGCTGCGCTATGCGCGTAACCAGTGCCCGGAACTTTACTGGGACTATCGCGCACTACCGTCATACGCGTCATGGCTCGCGCGCTACTGGTGGGAATCCGCGCCGCAGCGGCACGCAGCCGCCGCGCGCGACATGCTGCCGCTCATCCGCGCATGCGTCGCCGAACACGATGCGCTGATCGCACGCGCGGGCGCAGCGGATCTGGTGCACGACGGCGGCTGGATCGAAGTGTTCCGCACGCAGCGCGCGTTCGATGCCGATCTCGCACTGGCACAAGCCGCCGTGCGCGACCAGGGCCTGCACGTCGAAGCGCTCGATGCCGCCGCGCTGCAAGCACGGGAGCCCGGCATCGGCACGGGCCTGTGCGGCGCGCTGCATTGGCGCGACCCGAAGAGCGTGCGCGACCCCGGCATGCTAGTCAAAAGCTATGCGCGCCTGTTCGAAAGCAACGGCGGCGTATTCGTCAACGGCGATGCAACCACGCTGCGCGCAGAACACGATGCATGGAGCGTGCAAACCGCATCCGGACGCATCGCGGCCCGCGAGGTCGTAGTCGCGCTCGGCCCGTGGTCCGACATGGTGTTCGCACCGCTCGGCTATCGCATCGCGCTGCGTGCGAAGCGCGGCTATCACATGCACTACCGTCCGACCCGCACGATGCTGTCGGTGCCGGTCATCGATACGGAACGCGGCTATGTGGTGGCGCCGATGCAAGGCAACCGCTTGCGCGTGACCACCGGCGCCGAGCTCGCAAAACGCGGCGCGCCGCCTACCGGCATCCAGCTCGCGCGCGTCGAACCGCTTGCGCGCGCAACCTTCGGCATCGGCGAGCGCGTCGATGCGCAACCGTGGCTCGGCATGCGGCCGTGCACACCCGATATGCGGCCTGTGATCGGCCCTGCGCCGCGCCATCGCGGCTTATGGTTTGCGTTCGGCCACAACCATCACGGACTGACACTCGGGCCGGTCACCGGCCGGCTACTGGCGGAACTGATGACCGGCGCCGAGCCGTTCACCGATGCGCGCCCGTATCGGGCAGAACGATTCGGCTAGCGAGTGTCGCTACCCACGACGTGCGTCGGCGCCCCCGCAGCGGGCGCACCACGTCATCAGCCGCATTTGCCGGCGCGCCTACACGCCATGCCGCTGCATGAACATCAGCAACACCGACAGCGTAACGAGCGACGCGATCGTCGAAAACAGAATGGTTTGCGACGTCACATGCGCTTCGCGCTCATAGAACTCGGCGAGCATGTAAGGACCGGTACCGGTGGGCAACGCCGCGAGCAGCACAGCCATGTCGACCTCGAGCGTAGGCAGCGCAAACACATGCGCCGCCATCCACCACGCCAGCGCCGGCTGCGCCACCAGCTTGACCACAGTGAACACCACCGAGGTCGCACGCCCGTTGCCGGCCGGCCGCTTCTCCGCGAGAAAGAGACCGAGGCTCACCAGCGCGCACGGGCTCGCCGCGCCGCCGAGCAGCTTCAGGAAAGTCTCCACGCTCTGCGGCAACGCCGTGTGCGCACTCGCGACCAGCGCGCCCAGAATCGGCGACACGATCAGCGGATTCTTCGCCAGCGCCTTCAGCACTTTCAGCCCGAGCTTGTGCGGCGCGCGCTCGCTTTGCAGGCCGATTTCGATCAGCACGATCGCCACCGCAAACAGCACGCACGCGACGATGATCGTCGCGATGGTGGTCGGCGTCAGGCTGGCCTTGCCGTACGCGAGCATGCCGAGCGGAAAGCCGATGTAGCCGGTGTTCGGGTACGACGCGGCAATCGCATCGATACTCGCATCGGCCAGATGACGGCCGCGCAGCATCCGCCCGATCAGCACCAGCACGAAGATGCCCGCGCACGCGAGCGAGAAGGTCGCGACGAAGCCCGGCTGGTCCAGTTGCTGCCACGTGGAGTGCGCCATCGTATCGAACAGCAACGCAGGCAGCGCGAGCCAGACGACGAAGCGGTTCAGTTCGGAAGCGGCGCTCGGACCGAGCAGATTGCGCCGGCGGCTGAAGAAGCCGGCCAGAATCAGTGCAAAAACGGGCAGCAGGATTTCAAGCGTGGACAGCATCGCGGCGAGTGGGTCTGGTGAAGTGCACCTCAGGGTAAACGTTAGCAGCGATACAATCCAATGCTGATTGAAGCCGCCAACAATACTTTTTTTGCATCATGATCGACGTCAAACCGCTCCGCTATTTCGTCGCGCTTGCCGAAACACGCCATTTCGGCCGTGCCGCAGCGCGTCTGCATCTGTCGCAGCCGCCGCTGTCGCGCCAACTGGCCGCGCTCGAGGCGTCGCTGGGCGTCAGGCTGATCGAGCGCACACCACGCAGCGTCACGCTGACCGCTGCCGGCGAGCGTTTCTACACCGATGCCAAGGCGATCCTCGCCGCGCTCGACCAGGCCGGCCACCATGCGCGCGCCGCGTCGTTCGGCGAGCGCGGCGAACTGACGATCGGTTTTACGATGTGCGCCGCGTATAGCGTGCTGCCCACCTTCGCGCGCGCTTACAGCACGGCTTTTCCGGACGTCACGCTGAACCTGCGCGAAATCGTGTCGAACGATCTTGGCCCACAGGTGCAGAACGCCCAGGTCGATGCGGCGATCATGCTGGCCGATGCGCCGCCACGCGGCCTGACCGAGCGCACCGTGCTGGTCGAGCCGTTGTGCGTGGCGCTGCCGCGTACGCATGCGCTCGCACGGCAGCGCAAGCTGCACGCCGCGCAACTGGCGCAGGAACCGTTCGTGATCGCCAGCAAGGAAGTCGGTCCGGGCCTGCACGAAACCATCGCCGGCCATTGCCGTGAGGCCGGGTTCGAGCCGGACGTGCGCTTCGAAGTGCGCTTGCAGCAGACCGTGCTAAGCCTCGTCGACGAGGGTGCGGGCGTGGCGCTGGTGCCGGCATCGATGCGCCGCGCGCAGTTGGCGGGCGTGGTATTCAAGCCGCTCGCGGATGCGCCGACGGTTTCGCAGGTGCTGGTGTGGTCGCACGCAAATCGCAATCCGTGTCTTGCGCGCTTTCTGCAGATGGTGGGCGAGCTGCCGCTCGCACCGCTTGATGGCAGCCGGCGCGCGCATGTCGCACCGGCTGCGTAGAGGAAATGGGTTCGCGGATCAGGTCGTTGCTTCGCAGATCGGATCCGCGGGACTTGCCCGCTGCTACGCGCGCTTCAACCCGCGAGGCGCCCCGGCGCCCGTGCGCCGCGCTGCACGCGTTGCATCCGTTCGACGAGCGCGCCGAACAGCAACCCAAGCACGCCCCACAGCAGCGTCTGCATGCCGAGCGCCGCGACCCGGAATTTCCACAGCACGACGGCCGGGAACGCGGCCGGCACTTCGTTGATGTCCGGCAGGCCAATCTGCACGGCCGCGATGATCGCAACGAACAGCACGCCCGCCGCAATCGAGCCGTTCCACGCACCGAGGCGCGCCGCCGCATGGCGCCGCACCTTCATTGAAAACACCAGCGCAGTCAGCGAAATCGCGATCATCAGAAAGTACAGGCCGGTGCGATAGCCGATCGTTTCAGGGTCGCCGACCGACGGCGGATTCGGCGGATACTTGAGCGCCGGCACGATTGCGATTGCGACGAATGCGCCTAGCGCGAGCAAGGCCGACAGCGCACGCGCGCTGACACGGCCGGCCCGGCCGTGAAGGTACGCAAAAGTCAGCGCGAACAAGCCGCCGATCGCCGCGCCGTACGCGAGAACGCCGGTCAGCAACCCCAGCCCCGCCTGGGTCGGACGGCTCACCAGTTCTTCTTCATGTTCGTGCGCGTGGCCTTCAGCGGCCTCTTTCGCCGCGTCCGCTTTCTCTTCGAACGAGATCGCCTGATCGACTTGCGGCTCGCCCACCACGCGGGCAAACGCGAACGTGATGAGCCCCGCGGCGATGCCTGCCAGCATGCCGCGCACCAGCAATTTACCTACCATGTTCCGCTCCGGTTCAGTGGCAGGGGAAGCCGAGCAGGTGACGGCCGTCGTGCACGAACTCATGCACGTACATGCCCGGGATCAGCGAGGTGGCGCCCTCTTCGGCACCGACGAAATACAGCACCAGCAGCAACAGCAAGCCGCCGAACACGACCCATGGCAGCAGCTCGCGCAGCGGAATCGGCGTGGGCGCGGCGGCGGGCTCGAGAGCGTCGAGCGGCTTGAGTACGGTGTCGGTCATGACGGAGATCTCCTTGGGGATGCGCGCCCCGCTAGCGATAAAGGGAAAGGTGACGAAGCTGGGTCTGACTTACGGGCCACACCAGGACCATACCGGGTGGCCGATTACAGTGGCGCGACCGCGCCGGACTTGCACCGGCTTCCGCGCTTCGGATTGCGCTTATTCTACGCGTTAAACTGTGCCGCGCCAGAAGGGGCGTGGCTCATGCGCACTGCGCGTTTCAACGGAAAGGAAAAATGCAGACACGTCTGTTGCTGGTGAGCCATGCGCCGACCGCGGCGCAGCGCAGCGGCAGGTTTGCCGGCCCCGACGAAGGGCTCGACGCGCGCGGCCACGCTGCCGCTGCCGCGTATGCGCAGGCCGCAGACCTCGCGCGCGGCAGCAGCGCGGCGCTGACGAGCCCTGCGGCCTGCGCGCGTGAGACAGCAGCCGCCCTCGGGCTCGCTGCCACCGTTTGCGATGCGCTTGCAGAGACCGACTACGGTGCCTGGCGCGGCCGACGGCTCGCTGAACTCGCCGCTGAAGCATCGCAGGCACCGCATGCCTGTCACGTGCTCGAAGCATGGCTGCGCGATCCTGCCGCCGCGCCGCCAGGCGGGGAATCTTTCGATGCGGTGTTGGCACGCGTCGGCGCATGGCTCGACGGTTTTGCCGCGCCCGATGAGGCACAAGGTCGCGCATCCGATCGCACCGTGATCGCTATCACCCATGCGGCCGTGATGCGCGCGGCGATCGTTCATACGTTGCACGCTACGTCCGCCGCCTTCGCGCACATCGAGATTGCGCCGCTTACGGTGGTCGAATTGCGCCGGTCCGCGCGCGGCTGGGCATGGTGGCCGGCACAGGCGACTGCACTGGCGACTGCGCCTCGGCAATGAGTCATGCGCGCTAAACGGCGGCTTCACGTGGTCCCTGTCGCACCACGCCCCGTGCACGTCGAACTATTTTGTCCGCTTGCCGCGGCTTTTTTTGACGTGCGATAACACCACGGTTCCGACGTTCACGTTTTCCCGAGGCAATCCGATGGCTACGCTCGAAGCGTTTCGCTCCGTGCTCGACGACACACGCACGCCCGAGATCATCCGCAACCACATCATCGATTCGCTGCAGTACGCGCTGCGCAATTACGGCCAGGTCTTCACGTCGAAGGAGATCGAGTGGCTCGCGACGTGGGACGACGCGCGCATTCCGCTCGCCGCATCGCGTGAGTTGAACAAGCGTACTGCCGAGAGCACTGGCTGAAACGACGCAGCGGCCGGCGCTAGCGCGCGGCCGCCGGGCGGCGGCTCATGTGGGCCGACTCAGGCGGGCCGACTCAGGCGAGCCAAATCACGCAGGCCGACTCATGCGAGCCAAATCACGCAGGCCGATCAAGCCCGCCGCCGCTCAACCCCGGCATCAGCGTACCGTTGCCATGCGTAAAGTCGAGCACGCGGCGCGCCGACTCGACGCCGGTCACCGGCAAGCCGGCTGGATCGAGCATGCCGATCTGCACCAGCACCGACGCCTGATCCCAATACGCGTGCACGCTGTCGATCCGCTCGCCGCGAAAGCGCACCACTGCCAGCATCGCCACTTCGAAGTAGCGGCCGGTCGGCGCGACGCCTGGCAGCATCCAGTGCATCTCGACGTCGTGCGTGCAGCACATCACGAACTCGTCGACCAGCCGGTCGACGCCCACCGTGCGCGACACCGGCAGCATATGCGCATCGGCCGGCATCGAATTGATGAAATGCTCGCTATAGAAGCGCTCCAGCGATTCGCGGCCGACGCCGCCGGTCATGGTCGGCACGTCGTTGAAGTATGGGTCGGACACCATCGTGTCCATCAGCGCATCGAAGTCGCGCGTCACGTACTTGTGATACGCGTGCCGCTTCCACACGCGCTCGATCGCGAACATCGGGCCCATGGTCTTTTTCAGCAACGCGAGCGAGCGCGAGTAGGCAAGACTCGCCGCGTTGTGGTCGTACCCAGGCCCCGGCACGTTAAAGCGCTCGCTGCTGCCGTACGTGTACACCACCACGCCCTGCTGATATTCGAACGCCGACGCAATCTGGTGCCGCGTCTTCGGCGGTTGCAGGTCGTCGCGGCGCCCCACATGCAGCGCCAGCGGGCAGCGCACCGCGCGCGCTTCGCGCAGGTAGGTTTCGAAGCCCGGGCCGCTATAGGCCACCGCGCAATCGACGTCGGTGCGCGCGGCCGCCAGAAACGCAAGCTTGCCGCCCAGGCCGTAACCGAGCACGCCAACCTTGCCGGCGTGCGCCGATTCGTTGCGCAGTGCCTCGAAGGTCGCGTTGATGTCGTCGATCGCGAGTTCGACGTCGAGGCGGCGGTCGTAGTCGCGCGCCGTGGCCGGGGCGATGCCGCGGCCGCCGGCACCATCGCGATCGCCGTACCCGCCGCGATCGCGGCCAGCATCAGGCGCATCAGGCGCATCAGGCGCATCAGGCGCATCCGCCGCGACAAGCCGCCAGTACAGATCCGGCACCACCACCAGGTATCCCTCTTCGGCATAGCGCCTCGCGAGCGCCTTCACATGCTCGTCGATGCCAAACACGTCGTGTAGCAATACGATGCCCGGCGCACCATGTTGCGCGGGTCTTGCAGCATAGCCGGTGAAGCTCTGGCCATGGCTCGCGGCAATTTCAATCCAGTCTGGTTCCATCTACTTGTGTAGCGCGCCCGTAGCGCATGATTTACGGCACATCCCTTTGCAGAACGTCCGATCGTCGCCATTCATTCCGCCGCGCCGAAAAAAATTGCGCCGCGCGCCGCCCGTGCACACCGCCGCGCTAAATCAGTGCAGCGGCCCGCGGCACGCACTGCTGCGGTGCAATACGAAGCCTCATTCGTATCCGCGCCGAGCCTTACGCAGCAAGGCTTTGCACGATTGCTGCCGGATGGCATGCAGGTTGCTTTAAACGAGGCGCTACCTGCAAGGGCGCAGGCAGCATCCGGCGCGAGCACTCCTACCGAAGGCAGGCGCCGCGCAGCACACAATGGCAGCGCCGCCGCACCACCGGGTGCGCGCTGACTCTGGTCGGGCAATGGCGTTCGACGTTCGTCGCATCGGGTCACCTACCCGGTTCGAGACACAACGGCACACGAACATCATGAGCAAACCCCGACTCGTCGTGATCGGCAACGGCATGGCCGGCATCCGGACCCTCGAAGAACTGCTGACGATCGCACCCGGCCACTACGACATCACCGTATTCGGCGCCGAGCCGCACCCGAACTACAACCGTATCCTGCTGTCGCCGGTGCTGGCCGGCGAACAGAACTTCAACGACATCGTGCTCAATCCGCTCGACTGGTACGAGCAGAACGACATCACACTGCATCTGGGCAAGACCGTCGAGCGCATCGACCGCGTGCGCCGCAAGGTGATCGCCGCCGACGGCACCGAAGCGCCCTACGACCGCCTGCTGATCGCCACCGGCTCGACGCCGTTCATCCTGCCGGTGCCGGGCAACAAGCTGAAAGGCGTGATCAGCTATCGCGACATCTACGACACCCAGGCGATGATCGACGCCGCCGCGGTGAAGCGTCATGCCGTGGTGATCGGCGGCGGCCTGCTCGGCCTCGAAGCAGCCAACGGCCTCAAGCTGCGCGGCATGGAAGTGAGCGTGGTGCACCTCGCCGACACGCTGCTCGAACGGCAACTCGACGCGACTGCGGGCAAGCTGCTGCAGCGTTCGCTGGAAGCGCGCGGCCTGACGTTCATGCTCAACAAGGCGACCTCGGAAATCATCGGCAACGACGCGGGCGAAGTCGCCGGCGTGCGCTTTGCCGATGGCGCAACGGTGGCCGCCGACCTCGTCGTGATGGCCGCCGGCATCCGCCCGAACACGGCGCTGGCCGAAGCCGCGGGCCTCTATTGCAACCGCGGCATCGTGGTCAGCGATGCATTGCAGACCTACGATCCGCGCGTCTACGCAGTGGGCGAATGCGTGAGCCACCGCGGCATCGCGTACGGCCTCGTCGCGCCGCTGTTCGAACAGGCCAAGGTGTGTGCGAACCACCTCGCGCTGATGGGCATCGGCAGCTACAAGGGCTCGGTGCTGTCGACCAAACTGAAAGTGACCGGCATCGACCTGTTCTCGGCGGGCGACTTCATGGGCGCCGAAGGCACCGAGGAAATCGTGCTGTCGGATCCGGCGGGCGGCGTCTACAAGAAGCTCGTGATCAAGGACGACCAATTGGTCGGCGCGTGCCTGTACGGCGACACCGCCGACGGCGCGTGGTACTTCAAGCTGCTGCGCGAAGGCCGCAAGCTCGGCGAACTGCGCGATCACATCATGTTCGGCGAATCGAGCGTCGGCGATGCGGGCGTACAAGGCCAAAGCCGCGCGGCCGCGATGGCCGACAGCGACGAAGTGTGCGGCTGCAACGGCGTATGCAAGGGCACCATCGTCAAGGCGATCACCGAGAAGGGCCTGTTCACGCTCGACGACGTGAAGAAGCACACCAAGGCTTCGAGCTCATGCGGCTCGTGCACCGGCCTCGTCGAGCAGATCCTGATGAGCACGGTCGGTTCGAGCTTCCAGGAAACGCCGAAGACCAAGCCGATGTGCGGCTGCACCGATCACCCGCATGGCGACGTACGCAAGGCGATCCGCGATCATCATCTGCTGACGCACCGCGCGGTCTACGATTTCCTCGAATGGCGCACGCCGAACGGCTGCGCAGTGTGCCGCCCGGCGATCAACTACTACATGTTGTCGACGTGGCCGCGCGAAGCGGTGGACGATCCGCAAAGCCGTTTCGTCAACGAACGCGTGCACGCGAACATCCAGAAGGACAACACCTTCTCGGTGATCCCGCAGATGAAGGGCGGCGTGACCAATGCATCGGAGCTGCGCCGTATCGCGGATGTGGCCGACAAGTACAACATCCCGATGGTCAAGGTGACCGGCGGCCAGCGTATCGACCTGCTCGGTGTGAAGAAGGAAGACCTGCCGCACGTATGGAAAGACCTCGGCATGAAGTCGGGCCACGGCTACGGCAAGTCGATCCGCACCGTGAAGACCTGCGTAGGCAGCGAGTTCTGCCGCTTCGGCACGCAGAACAGCACGCAGATGGGTATCGATCTGGAAACGATGCTCGCCAACATGTGGGCGCCGCACAAGGTCAAGCTCGCGGTGTCGGGTTGCCCGCGCAACTGCGCGGAAGCCGGCATCAAGGACGTCGGCGTGATCGCGGTGGATAGCGGCTGGGAACTGTACGTCGGCGGCAACGGCGGCATCAAGACCGAAGTCGCGCAATTCCTCGTCAAGGTGAAGACCGCCGAAGAGGTGATGGAATACAGCGGCGCGTTCCTGCAGCTGTATCGCGAGGAAGCGTACTACCTCGACCGCAGCGTGCATTACATCGCGCGCGTCGGCCTCGACTACGTGAAGCAGAAAGTGGTGGAAGACGCGGCCAACCGCAAGGCGTTGTACGAACGTCTGCTGTATTCGCTCGAAGGCCTGCCCGACCCGTGGGAAGCACGCATCGGCGGCACGCAGAAGAACGAATACATCCCGCTGAAAATCGTGGCTTGACGCGCTCTACGAGGACATGAACATGGATATGCAAGTCACCCGCGCGTGGACGCGCATCTGCACCGTCGCCGACATTCCGCCGCTGGGCAGCCGCGTGCTCGAACATCCGGACGGCAACATCGCGATTTTCCGCACTGCGCAGGACGACGTGTTCGCGCTGCTCGACCGCTGCCCGCATAAAGGCGGCTCGCTGTCGCAGGGCATCGTGCACGGCAACAGCGTCACCTGCCCGCTGCATGCGTGGAATATCGACCTCGCAAGCGGCGAGGCGAAAGCGCCCGACGTCGGTTGTGCGCGCCACTTTCCGGTGCGCGTCGACGAAGACGGCACCGTGTACCTGTCGCTAAGCTAGTTCGCCGTACGGAGGCACGATGAAGACCGTCACCCGTTCCACCTGCTGTTACTGCGGCGTCGGCTGCGGCGTGCTGATCGAAGCGGAAGACGGACGCATTACCGGTGTTCAGGGCGACCCTGACCATCCGGCGAATTTCGGCAAGCTGTGCAGCAAGGGCATGGCGCTCGCCGATAGCGCACGCAGCGTAACCGGCCGCGCGCTGCAGCCGGAACTGCGCACCGCACGCGGCGAAGCGCGCCGCGCGGTGTCGTGGCCGAGCGCGCTCGACACGGTCGCCACGCGCTTTGCGGAGATCATCGAACAGCATGGGCCGGATGCGGTTGCGTTCTACGTATCCGGCCAGTTGCTGACCGAAGACTATTACGTCTTCAACAAGCTCGCCAAAGGCCTGATCGGCACCAACAACATCGATACGAATTCGCGGCTGTGCATGTCGAGCGCGGTCACTGCGTACAAGATGGCGCTCGGCGCGGACGGCCCGCCCACCTGCTACGAAGACCTCGAACAGGCGCAGACCGTGCTGTTTGCCGGCAGCAATATGGCGTGGGCCCATCCGGTCCTGTACCGCCGGCTCGAAGCCGCGAAGGCGGCCAACCCGGCGATCCGCTGGATCGTGGTCGACCCGCGCCGCACCGACACCGCCGCAATGGCCGACCTGCATCTGGCGATCCAGCCGGGCACCGACGTCGCGCTGTTCAACGGCATGCTGCATCACCTGATCTGGGAAGGGCTGATCGACCGTGCGTATATCGATGCGCACACCAGCGGTTTTGCGCAACTGAAAGCACTGGTGCGCGATTTCACACCATCGATGGCGGCCGGGTTGTGCGGCATCGAGGAACGCGATCTGCTGCAGGCTGCCGAATGGTTCGGCGCGAGCCCGGCGGCGTTGTCGCTGTACTGCATGGGCCTGAACCAGTCGAGCCACGGCACCGACAAGAACCTCGCGCTGATCAACCTGCATCTGGCCACGCAACAGATCGGCCGCCCGGGCGCGGGCCCGTTTTCGCTGACCGGTCAGCCAAACGCGATGGGCGGCCGCGAAGTGGGCGGCATGGCGACGATGCTGGCGGCCCACCGCGACATCGGCAATGCCGCGCATCGCGACGAAGTCGCGCAACTGTGGGGGCTGGCCGATGCGTCGCGGCTGTCGGCCAAACCGGGCCTGCCCGCCGTGGCGATGTTCGACGCGGTGAAAAGCGGCAAGATCAAGGCCATCTGGATTGCCTGCACGAACCCCGTACATTCGATGCCGGACATCGCGCAGGTACGTGCCGCGCTCGATACGGCCGAGTTCGTGGTGGTACAGGACGCGTTCGCGCTGACCGACACCGTCCCATACGCGGACGTGCTGCTGCCCGCCGCGACATGGGGCGAAAAAACCGGCACGGTGACCAACTCGGAGCGGCGCATCACGCGCGTGCGCGCCGCGGTCGAACCGGCCGGCGCAGCGAAACCGGACTGGTGGATCGCGAATGAAGTCGCGCGTCGCATCGCGCAAAAGCTCAACCGCGAAACGCAGATGTTCGATTTCGACACGACCGAAGCCGTGTTCGACGAACATCGCACGCTCACGGCCGGCCGCGATCTCGACATCGGCGGCATCGATTACGCGCTGCTCGATACGGCCGGCCCGCAGCAATGGCCCTACCCGGCCGGCGCCGCAGCGGGCGCCGCACGCCGCTACACGGATGGCACCTTCGCCACCGCCGACGGCCGCGCGCGCTTTCATGCGACGCGCTACCTGCCGGTTGCCGACGACGTCAATCCGCGCTTCCCGTTTTGCCTGACCACCGGCCGCCTGCGCGACCAGTGGCATGGCATGAGCCGCACCGGGCGGGTCGGCAAGCTGTTTTCGCATGCACCGGAGCCGTCGCTGTCGATGCATCCGGGCGACGCCGCGCGGCGCGGCCTGAAAGAAGGCGAACTGGTGCGCGTCATCAGCCGCCGCGGGGCGCTGGTGTTGCCGCTGCAATTGTCCGACGACGTGCAATCGGGCGCGCTATTTGCCGCGATGCACTGGAACGCACAATTCGTTTCGAGCGGCGGCATCAATGAAACCACGCTGGGCGCGGTCGATCCGCATTCGTCGCAGCCGGAGCTGAAGCACGCCGCGATACGTGTCGAACGCGCCGAATTGCCGTGGCGCATGATGGCGGCGCGGCGCGGCGACGCGCTTGCGCTGCACGCCGCAGTCCAGCCGTTGCTGAAGGAATGCGCGTACGCATCGCTGACGCTCGACGGCGACGACCTGCTGACCCTGCGCGCCGCGCACAGCAACGCACCGCAAGGCTGGCTCGAACGCGTATACGCGGCGCTCGACCTGCCGACCGGAGAACACACGCTCGAATACCGCGACGCACGGCGCCAGCTCGACAAACGCGTGATCTGGTGCACGCGCGGCACCGAAAGCATGGTCGACGGTTTCGTGCTGGCCGGCGACACTGCCAACGGCGCCGCATTGCTGGCACAATTGCGCGAAGCGAAGCCGTGGGTCGGCCCGCGCTTTGCGGCATTTGCCGCGCTGCGCGTCGAACCGGCGGTGCGCGACCGCGTGGTGTGCAGCTGCAAGCAGGTGAAGGAGTCGCACATCAACGAAGCGATCGCGAATGGCGCGACGGTGCTGGAACTGAAGGCCACGCTGGGCTGCGGCACCGTGTGCGGATCGTGTGTGCCGGAGTTGAAGCGCCTCGTCGAAAGCGCTGTCGTCACCAGCTAACCGGCTAGCCGGCTAACCGGCTGAGCGCGGGCTAAAACAAACCCCACCTGTGTTGTCGAAGATAACTGGAACTCCATGCTGCGCGTATTGCTCGTCACCGATACCGACAAGCCGATAGGCGAGCTGCGCGAAACCCTCGCGCAGCTCGGCTATGAAATGCTGGCCGGCACGGCAACGCCGCAGGCATTGCACGAGACGGTCGCGAGCGAACGGCCCGACGTGATCATCATCGATACCGAATCCCCTTCGCGCGATACGCTCGAACAGCTCGCGGTGATGAACGCCACCGCGCCGCGCCCGGTGCTGATGTTCAGCAACGACGCAAACCAGCAGCTGATTCGCGACGCGGTCGGCGCGGGCGTCACCGCGTATCTGGTCGAAGGACTCGCCACCGAGCGGCTCGCGCCGATTCTCGAAGTCGCGCTCGCCCGCTTCGCGCAGGAATCGCAACTGCGCGAGCGGCTGGCGCAGGTGGAAAACGAACTCGCGGAACGCAAGCTGATCGACCGCGCCAAACGCGTACTGATGGAACGGCACAAATTGACCGAGCACGCCGCCTACGCAAGCTTGCGCAAGCGCGCGATGGACCAGAGCATCAAACTCGTCGACGTCGCACGGCAGATCGTCGCGGCGGCGGGCTTGCCGGAATGATGGGCTGCATATGACTCAACCTGCACAAACCAGTGGGCTGGATGCCGCACAGCGGCTCGAAAAAACGCATCTGCGGCTCGGCTACGTCGCGTTGAGCGACGCCGCGCCGCTGGTCGCAGCGAAGCTCTACGAATTCGGCCACGCGCACGGCCTCACGCTCGAACTGGTGCGCCAGCCTTCGTGGGCCGCCCTGCGCGACAAGCTGCTTGCCGGCGATCTCGACGCTGCGCATGCGCTGTACGGCCTCGTCTATGGCGTGCAGCTCGGCCTCGGCGGACCGCAAACCGATATGGCGGTGCTGATGGTGCTGAACCGCAACGGCCAGGCCATCACGCTGTCGCAGCGCCTCACGGATGCGCTCACCACGCACGGCACGCTGCCTGCCGCGCTCGCGACGCTCGAACGCAAGCCGGTCTTCGCGCACACCTTTCCGACCGGCACTCACGCGATGTGGCTGTATTACTGGCTCGCCGCGCAACGCGTGCATCCGTTGCGCGACATCGACAGCGTCGCGATTCCGCCGCCGCAGATGGTCGATGCGCTGGCGCAGAACAAGCTCGACGGGCTGTGTGTCGGCGAACCGTGGAATGCGGTGGCACAGGCCCAGGGCGTCGGCACGACGATCGCTTACAGCAGCGAGATCTGGCCGGACCATCCGGAGAAAGTGCTGGCCAGCCGGCGCGATTTCGTCAGCCGCTTTCCGAACACCGCGCAGGCGCTGGTGAGGACGATGCTGGAAGCGTGCCGCTGGCTCGACGACGACACGCACCGCGCGGAAATTGCGCGGCGCCTGGCACAGCCGGAATTCCTCGGTGTGCCGGCAGAGCTGATCGCGCCGCGGCTCGCACGCGAGATCGAACCAGCACAAGCGCCGCGGCTGCCGGTGCGGTTTTTCGAAGGCGGCAGCGTCAACTACCCGCGGCCGGCCGATGGCGTGTGGTTCATCACGCAATACCGGCGCTGGCGCATGATTGACAGCCGTGACGGCTATGCGCAACTTGCCGCACAGATCAATCAGACTGAGTTGTACCGGCAGGCGGCGGGCGCGATGGGCATTGCGGTGCCGGGAGACGCAGCCTCGCAAACGCTGATCGACGGTAAAGTCTGGGACGGCAGCGATCCTGCCGCGTACGCGGAATCGTTCGATATCGGCGGCGCTTAGGCGCGGTTCGCCGTTGCCGTGTCGCTCAAGCGCGCGGCCGCAGCTACGGCATGCGGCGCGCGCTCAATGCGAACTCGACACAAAAACGCAAAATCAATGCACCGCGCTCAGTGAGAATCGCGCGGCACCTCCGCGCCACTCGCGCCGACAAGGAAATCGAGGTCCGCGCCCTGATCCGCCTGCAGCACATGCTCGACATACAGCCGGTAATAGCCGCGCTTCGGTAACTCCGGTGCCTGCCATGCCGCGCGCCGGCGTGCGAGTTCCTCGTCCGATACTTCCAGATACAGGCGCCGCGCCGCGACGTCGAGTTCGATCATGTCGCCGGTCTGCA
The DNA here is from genome assembly GCF_054782355.1 of Paraburkholderia jirisanensis. Lineage (NCBI taxonomy): Bacteria > Pseudomonadati > Pseudomonadota > Betaproteobacteria > Burkholderiales > Burkholderiaceae > Paraburkholderia > Paraburkholderia jirisanensis. Next base: position 883,431 of record NZ_BAAGSQ010000025.1, read on the forward strand.
CCAGCGCAAGCGGACCGCCCGCCGCCGCTTCCGGCGATACGTGCAGCACCACTGCGCCATACGCGGTGCCGCTCATGCGTCCGTCGGAAATCCGCACCATGTCGGTAATGCCCTTTTGCAGCACCTTCTTCGGCAGCGGCATGTTGCCCACTTCGGCAAAGCCCGGGTAGCCCTTCGGCCCCGCGCCTTTTAGCACCATCACACAGTGCTCGTCGATATCGAGCGCATCGTCGTCGACTTTGGCGTGCAGTTCCTCGATGTTTTCGAACACCACCGCGCGGCCGCGATGCTTGAGCAATTCAGGCGTGGCCGCGGAAGGCTTGATCACCGCACCGTTCGGCGCGAGATTGCCCTTCAGCACCGCAATGCCCGCGTGCGGCTTGAACGGCTCGGCGAAGGTGGTGATCACCTGCTGGTTGTAGTTGGCCGCGTCGCGCACGTTGTCCCAGATCGTGCTGCCGTTTACTGTCAGCGCATCGCGATGCAACAGGCCCTGTTCGCCGAGTTGCCGCAGCACGGCCGGCAAGCCGCCCGCGTAGTAGAAATCTTCCATCAGAAACTCGCCGGACGGCTGCAGGTTCACCAGACACGGCACGTCGGAACCCAACTCCCAGTCTTCGAGCGTCAACTCGACGCCGATGCGTTTGGCGAGCGCAATCAGATGCACCACCGCATTGGTCGAGCCGCCGATCGCCGCGTTGGTGCGGATCGCGTTTTCAAATGCCTGACGCGTCAGGATCTTGTCCATCGTCAGGTCGTCGCGCACCATGTCGACGATGCGCCGGCCGGCCAGATGCGCAAGCACCTGACGGCGCGCATCGACCGCGGGAATCGCGGCGTTGTGCGGCAAACCCATGCCGAGCGATTCGACCATCGAAGCCATCGTCGACGCCGTGCCCATCGTCATGCAATGGCCGCGCGAGCGGTTCATGCACGACTCGGCTTCGATGAATTCCTGCTGCGTCATCGTGCCGGCGCGCACTTCCTCGGACATCTGCCACACGCCAGTGCCCGAGCCGAGCGTGCCGCCGCGAAAGCGGCCGTTCAGCATCGGCCCGCCCGACACCGCGAGCGACGGCAGGTTGCACGACGCCGCCCCCATCAGCAGCGCCGGCGTGGTCTTGTCGCAGCCAACCAGCAGGATCACACCGTCGATCGGATTGCCGCGAATCGATTCCTCGACGTCCATCGAAGCGAGATTGCGAAACAGCATCGCGGTGGGCCGCAAAAGCGTTTCGCCGAGCGACATCACCGGGAATTCGAGCGGCAGGCCGCCCGCTTCGCGCACGCCGCGCTTCACGTATTCCGCAAGTTCGCGGAAATGCGCGTTGCATGGTGTGAGTTCGGACCACGTATTGCAGATGCCGATTACCGGCCTGCCATCGAATTCGTCGTGCGGAATGCCTTGATTCTTCATCCACGAGCGATGGATGAAACCGTCCTTGTCGTCCCTGCCGAACCAGCTCTGCGAGCGGAGCTTGCGCATGTCGTCTCCTGAGTCTGTTGTGGGTGTTGTGTGCGTGCCGTGCGTTTGGCCGTCGATGCCGTGCGATGCGGCGAATCACGAGCTTACCGCATCGGCGCGGGGGCTGCGCAGGGCTTTGTGAGGCGTGCAAGGACGCGTTATTTGTCAGGTTGCGTCATGTGGACGTCAGGTGCGTCGTGCGCGTCAGGTGCTTCACGTTGCATCCGGCTGAGTCATCAGCAGTGTGCCGAGGCGCGCGATATCGTCGAGGTTCAGCGCGGCGGTGTCCGCTTTCAACTGCAGCAGTGCGACGATCGTCTCGTAGCGTGCGGCTCGCAGGTCGCGCTGCGCGACGTACAGCGCGTTCAGCGCGCGCAGCACGTCGGTGCTGCTGCGGCTGCTTACCTTGTAGCCGGCCTGGATCGCGGCCAGCGTGTCGCGGCTGGTCTCGACGAAGTCCTGCTGCATGGCGATCCGCTCGCGCCCCGCCTCGTAGCGCTCGAAGCTGTCGCGCGCGGCGCCTTGCGCGTCGCGCTGCGCGGCCAGCAGGCCGTTGCGGGCCTTTTCTTCGAGCGCGGTCGAGGTCTTTACTTTCGCCTGCAGCTCGCCGCCGGAGTAGATCGGAATCGTCACCATCAGCATCGCGGTAGTGGTGGTGGTCGGCCTTGCATATCCGGCCGCCGCGCCCGCCGGCGAATAGGTGGCCGTTACGCCCGCCACCGGATAGTGCGCAGCTTGTGCCTTGCTGACATCGTATTGCGCGATCTGCCAGTCGAGCTGGCGCAGCTGCACGTTAAAGCCGTGCTCGCGCGCCTGCTCGGCCCATGCGTCCGGATCGGCGGGCGCCGCCGCCGGCAGCTTCGTCGCGGCGTTCAGCCGCGCGAGCGCTTCGAACGGCGCCCCGGTAACCTGCTCGAGCGCGCGGCGCCTGATGCGCAGGTCGTTTTGCGCAGTGCGCTGCTGCAACATCACTGCATCGTGCAGCGTTTGCGCTTCGCGCACATCGATCAGCGTCGCTTCGCCGGCCGCACGCCGGCGTTGTAACTGGGCGGATTGCGCGTCGATCGCCGCAAGGTAGTCGTCGATACGGCGCAGTTCGTCTTCTGCTGCGAGTGCTTCGAAATACGCTTTGGCGGCGCGCAAGATCGAGGTCTGCTGTGCACCGCCGAATTCGACTGCGCCGCGTGCCTCGATCAGGTCCGCCCGACGGTAAGCGGTCCAGCGCGTCCAGTCGAACAGCGGCTGCGTCAGGCTGACGCTCCAGCCGCTTTGCCAGTAATCCGACCTCGGAAACCCATCCGTATCGATGCGGTTGTAGCCACGCCCCCAGCCGCCCGTCAGCTGTGGCAGCAGCGCGGCTCGGGCGCCAGGCACCGCTTGCCGCGCGGCATCGTACGACGCACGGGCTTGCGCGACGTTCGCGTCGTAATCGACCGCCTGCTGCACGACCGTCAGCAGATCCGTAGCGCAGGCGCTATGGGCGCCGGCGCAAAGCCAAACCGCCAGCGCACCGAGCGCTGTATGGAGCCTAGCCATGTAAAGCCTCCGTGGCAGTGTTCGCCGCGTTAGCCGGTTCGCGCAGCAGCGCGCCGTCGCGCAACTGGTAGCGCACATCGAACGCGGATGCCAGCGTCATGTCGTGCGTGATCACGACCACCGTGCAGTCAAGCCGTTGCAACAATGCAGCGATATGCCGGACCGACACCGGATCGAGGTTGGAGGTCGGCTCGTCGAGCAGCAGCAGGCTGCGTTGCTGATACAGCGCACGCGCGAGCAGCAGGCGCTGCCGCTGTCCAGCCGAGATGTTCGCGATGGTGTCGCTGATGACAGTGCGCGTGCGCATCGGCAAACGCATCACGTCATCGAGCAGGCCGACTGCAGCGAGTGTTTCCTGCAGACGGGTTTCGTCGAGGCTCGCCGCAAACAGCGACACGTTGTCGGCAATCGAGCCGTGCAGGATCAGATCGCCCTGCCGCATATGCGCGGCGTGGCGGCGGATTTCATCGACGGCGAGGTTGTGCCAGTCGATGCCGTTCAGCGTGATCCGCCCGTGCTGCAGCGGCTCGGCTGCCGATAGCAGTTTGAACAGGGTCGACTTGCCGCTACCCGACGCGCCGATAATCGCGATCTTGTCGCCGCTGCGGATGTCGAAGCTCGCATCCTTGAGCACCGGCTGGTCGGACACGCCGTAACGGAACGTCACGTCGCGCACGCTGATGTGCCGGAAGCTGCGCACTTCGGCGGCGCGCTGGGCGTCCGCAAACGGCGTATAGCGCTCCCCCTCGCACTCGACGATATCGGCCACGCGCGCGGCCGGCACGCTCAGCATCAGGTACGCAAAGCCCGCATTGATCGCATGCGCGAAGCGCTCGGACATCAACGCCTTATAGATCAGAAACGAATAGAACACCCCAACCGACACCACGCCGCCGAGCATCAGGCGCGCCGCGAACCAGGTAATCGCGAGCGTATCCGCGTAGTTGACCAGTTTCAGAATCGCATCGCGCTTGTTGGCAAGACGCGCGCTGGCGAGCGTCGCGGCAACATATTCCCGGTACTTCGTCATGAACTGCGCGGTACGGCGCGTTTCCTCCTGCGCGAGCTTGATCAGCGAAGCGGCGCGCACGGTTTCGATCAGCGCATCGTCGCAGTGCGCGGAGCGCTCGACCACCAGTGCATGTGTGTCACGCATCCGCGCAAACATCGCGGCAGCGATCGCAACATAGCCGGCAAACATCGCCAGCGCGACCAGCGCGAGGCGCCGGTTCTGCATCAGCATCAAACCCAGCGCGAGCAGGCCGACTGTGATGTCGATGCAAAGCGTCACGACGGTACGCGTGGCAAACACGCTGATCTCGTCCTGAGCCTTCACCCGCGCGAATACGTCGCCGACATGCCGCTTTTCGAACCACGACATCGGATTGCGCAGCAGATGTCCGAGCAGTCCTTCTGTTGCGTTGATCTGCGCGCGGCCGTGGAGCAGTTCGACCAGCATGCCTTGCACGTACTGGCTGAGCGCACCGCTCACGAAGATGCCGGTGAACGTCAGCACCAGCACGTTCAACAGGTTCAGATTGTCCGCCGCCACCACATAGTCGAGCACCAGATTGCCGAGATACGGCATCGCCAGAATCGCGAACTGGCTGCCGAGCGCGATAAACAGCACCTTCGCAAGCTGTTGTCCGAGCAACGGGTTGAGCGCGCGCACTCGCGCAAGCGCCGCCGGAATGCGGGATTTCGCGCGAATCCTCGGCATCGCCGGCGTCGGAGAGCATTCGAGCAGGTAGCCCGAAATGCTCATCACAAACGTGTCCATCGAGATGCGCCTTGTGCCGGTGGCCGGGTCGATCACCTGCACATAGCCACGCCCGCATTTGTCGAACACGACGAAATGCGCACCGCCGAAATGCAGGATCGAACCATGCCGGATCGAAATCACATCGGCTGCGTCGAAACGATAGGCCTGCACCGCCAGGCCGAATTCGACGGCCATGTCGTACAGATCCATCAACGTCAGCCCATTCGATGAAATCGGCCGGAACGCCGACAATTCGCGCACTTCGGTTGCGCGTCCGAGATCGGACAGCACCATTGCAAGACAAGCATAGCCGCATTCGGCCACTTCGTTCTGGTAAATCGTGCGCATGCCTACCCCCTCAATACGCGGAACAAAGGCGCAAGCACCCATTCGGCAATCGTCCTGCGTTCGACGACGATGCTCGCCGTCGCGCTCATCCCCGGCAGAATGTCGAAGCGCTGCCCGTCGAAATCGAAGGTATGGCCGCGCAGCGTGGCCCACGCCATATAGCTGTCGCCGCCCGGCTTGTCCTTGCCTTTCGGCGCGTTACCGGTGTCGGCGGGCGCTTCCACGGTCGTATCCGACAGCGCATCGAGACGCGCCTCGTAAGTGCCGAATTTCGCGTACGGAAATGCATCGAACTTGAGCCGCACCGTCTGGCCGACGCGCACGAAGCCACGCCGGCGCGACGCAATCCGCAGCGCCGCGCGCAAGCGCGGGGCGTCGCCGGTCGCGATTACCAGCGCCACGTCTTCGGGCGCCAGCATGCGGCCAGGCACGAGGCTCGAAAACATCACCACGCCCGCTTTCGGCGCGGAAATCGTCGTATCCTGGCGCGCCTGTTCAAAACGCAAGCGGATGTCCTGCACATCGCGCGCATGGCGTACCCCGAGTTCCTTCAGTTGCGCTTCGAGGTCGGCGCGAGAATTGCGCAGCGCGTCGATTTCGCCCGCCAGTTGTGCGCGCCGCCCAATGCCTTGCGCAACCGCTGCCTTTGCCTGGTGCAGCTCGGCGCTCGCCTGCTCGATCCGGTCCGCGGTGACGAACGCAGCCGCGGATTGCAACCGCATCAGTTTGCGCCCGGCCCCCTGCGCCAATTCCCGGCTCTGCTCGAGTTGCGCGTCGAGTGCGGCGACCTCGGCGCGCCGGCTGGCTTCGGTTGCACGTGCACCATCTGATTGCGCGCGCAACTGGGCCTCGCGCAGCAGCAGTTGCGCATCGGCCGCCGCAATCTGCCCGTCACGCATACGCATATCGAAATCGAAACGCTGACGGCCGTCGCTTGCCAGTGACAAATCGCGCTGCAGCCTGAACAGCGGTGCGCCCTGTGCGACTCGCGCGCCGGGTTGCGCGTGGATCGACACCACGAGTCCGCTCAGGCCGCGAATCTTCACTTCGGACGAGGACACGATTTCGCACGGCACGTCCTGTTTGATTTCGATCTCGTAGTGGAAGGCGAACACCACGGCCGCGACGAGCATTCCCGACGTCGCGTACGCAATCCATCGCCACGAAACGTCGCGAAACTGGGGCACACTGGTTGGATCCATTGCAGTAAGGCAAAACCGCCAGCACGGCGGCGTGAAGCCCGGAAAGAGTTGAGAAGCATGATGGAAGGCGCAGCGCGAGCCGACCCTGGAGCATCGTCCAGCGCAACCTCAGCGCGCCGCGGAAAACGCGTAGATCGATGGATGGCCGGTAATCAGCGAGCGCGCGAAGTTGTCGGTCAACGCTCGCTCGATGCAATCCGCGACCCGTTGCGGTGCATCGGCTGCAGCGAGTGAAATCGGCTCGCACAACTGTGCACCGAAGCACCCGCGCTCGAAGCGCAAATAGAACGGCAACAGCGATGCGTTCAGCGGCGCGCCGAGACGAAACACGCCACGGTGAATACGTGCCGCGCGCCCGAACATCGTGACGCCCACCGTTTCCATCGGAAAGCGCGCAAACGTATAAGGCGGCACATCGGCAAACAGCACGACCACACCGTTGCGGCGCAGCGAGCGCGCCACGCGCAGCCCGAGGCCGTTGCGGTTCTCGCCGCTGTTGGTATGCAGGATCTCGATGGCGGGAATCACCGCGTCGTCGTTGCCGTACAGATTGCGCGGCACGCCGGATACGACGCCGATCGAGGCAAGCCCGAGCAGCTTGCGCAGTTCGTCGATTACGTAGATGTTCGCGTATTGCGACACGTAGTGAAAAGGCGCAACGATCACCGGACGCTGCGGCGTCTGCGCTCTCAGGCTAGCAATGCCTTGTGCAAGCTGTGCGGCCGCCGTTTGCAGATCGGGCCATGCTTCAGTGCGGTATCGTTGCCGCCCGAAATGCAGCCGTTGGTCGAGCAGGCTTTCGAGGCGCTTGCCAATCAATACGTCGCGTCGCTGCAATGCCGGCAGCTGCAACACACGATGGCCGGTTTCCCACCGTTCGAGGCCGGCCCAGCGCACACGCGCATCGACGACGCCATGCATCGACCAGCCGATCAGCGCCAGCCGCTCGATCATGCGCAACGACAGGCGGCACAACAGCTGCGCCTTGAGCCGCTCACGCAATGCGGCACCTGTTCGCAGCACGGTCCGCAACATGCGACGCCACGAGAAAATACGGATATTCATCGATTCAAGGCCAGACAAGCCGGCGCAGCCACGGCCGGCCGCTGCGGACAGGAACCGGCCGTGGCATGCTGCCGTTTAAACGGCAGCAACAGGTTTAATGCGGGATCGGCTTGCCGCCGCCGCCGGACGAGGATGACGATGACAACGACGTCACCACCACCACCGACGTCGCGGTAGCCGAATTGGAAGCCTTGTTAGCGCCGCCGGCGATACCCGCTTGCGTCAACGCAGTACGTTCGATTTTCTGCATTACTTGCCCGTCGTCACGACGACCACCGTGGTGGCCGTGGCAGCGTTGCGCGATTTGTTGCAGCCACCTGCGATACCCGCTTGCATCAGGGCGTTGCGATCGATTTTTTGCATCATTGACTCCAGAAAAAAGACAACCGTAGCGTCCGCAACAAATCGCACTGCACTTGCTGCGAACAGACAGAAGTATCCAGACGCCAACCCACGCAAGATATCGGAATTGTTCGAAAGTCCCGGCGTGATCCGTCAAATATCGTCAGTGGCCAGCAGCCGCGAACGACGGCGGATAGAATTCGGGCCGTTCCACGCACCATGTTGTGGTGGCGGTATTCGGTCTGCAACCCTTACCTCATGAATAATCCGATACGCGAATTGCGGATCGTCGTCGCCGACGATCATCCGGTCATCCGCCATGCCGTGGTTGCGGCCGTCGCGCAGATTCCGCACATGCGCGTCGCAACGAGCGCTGCTTGCGGCATCGAATTGCTCAATGCGCTGCAGAATGGCCCATACGACCTGATCGTTACTGATCTGTCGATGCACGGTGTAGAAACCGATCATGACGGCCTGCATCTGATCGTCAAGCTGAAGCGACTTTATCCGTCGATTCCGGTCATCGTGTTCACGATGCTTGCCAATCGCGACGTGCTGCTCGAACTCGACCGGATGAAGGTGGCAGGGATCGTATCGAAAGTGGACAACCTCGCTACGTTTGCGCAGGCGGTACGTGAGGTCATGCATCACGGTATCGCGTACCGTTCGCCAGAGGTACGCGCCATTCTGGACCAGGCATCGGTCATGCAGCCGGCTGCCGGTGCGTCGTTGCTCACCGCGAAAGAAATCGAGGTGTTGCGCCTGTATGGCCTCGGGCTATCGTTGACCGAGATCGCCGCGCGCTTTAACCGTTCGGTGTCGACCGTGGCCACGCAAAAAGCGCATGCGATGCGCAAGCTCGGCATTCGCACGCATGCGGAGGTGATCCGCTATGCGCGCGCCAATCGGTTAGTGCCATGAAAAAAGCCGCGCCGGTTGCGTCAACCGGTGCGGCTCGTGCTGCACTGCGCAGTTCGTGTATTGCGCGCGTCAGAAATTGAAATTGTCGATATTCGCCGCATCGAACGTGGTCGGCGGCCCAAGAATGACTTCGCCATGCGCGCCGATCGTGCGCTTGCCGAGTTTGCCCGCGTCGAACGATTCACCTTCCTTACCGGTAATCGAGCCCGACGCGAGACCTGCCGCCGCATAGGCAGCGAGGTAGCCCAGTTGACCCGGATCCCACAACTGGAACGCCTTGACGGTACCGTTCTTCACGAACGCGCGCATCTGGTTCGGCGTGCCGAGGCCCGTTACCGCAACCTTGCCTTTGCTCGACGACGTCGAGATATAGCGCGCCGCCGCCGCAATGCCGACGGACGTCGGTGCGACGATCGCCTTCAGGTTCGGATACGCCTGCAGCAAGCCCTGCGTCTCGACGAACGACTTCTGGTCGTCGTCGTTGCCATACGCGATCTTGACCAGCTTCAGCTTCGCGTACTCGGGCTTTTTCAGCTCTTCCTGCATCCACTTGATCCACGTATTCTGGTTGGTCGCGTTCGGCGTGGCCGACAGGATCGCGAATTCGCCTTCGCCGCCCATCAGCTTCGACACCAGCTGGATCTGCCCGCGTCCGATGCTCTCCGCGTTCGCCTGGTTGACGAACACTTGCCGCCCTTCAGGCGCGGTATCCGAATCGAACGTGACGACCTTGATGCCTTGCGACATCGCCTTTTTCAGGTACGGCACCAGCGCGTTCGCGTCGTTGGCGGCGATCACGATCGCGTCCTGCCGTTGCGTGGTCAACGTGTTGATGTACTGCACCTGCGACGACGCGCCCGCATCCGACGGCCCGACCACCTTGCCATCGCCCTTGAATTCCTTGATCGCGGCCATGCCGCCATCGTCGGCGATGACTTCGTAGGGGTTGTTGATCTGCTTGGGCACGAAAGCGATTTTCAGGCCGCTTTTCAGATCGGCCGCATGCGCCGCGACGCCGATGCCTAGCAGCGTCGCGCACAGCAGCGCCGTACCGGCCGCACTGAGCTTGTGACGCAAAGGTGTTTGCATGTTGTGTCTCCTCTCTCTATATGCAGGACCGCATGGGTCCGGGTTTCGGGTGTTGTGCGAGATATGGTGCGGGGTCTTCTAATGGATGCGCTCAAGATGGCGAAGCAGACTTCGCGATGAAACGCCGGTCGCGCAGCGCCCGCCAGCGCGCGACCAGATTGGGGATCAGCACCGAGGCGAGCAGCAGCGCACCGGTCACGATGGTCAGCGTTTCGCTCGACACGTCGTCGAGCGTCAGCGCATTCTTCAGGATGCCGATGATCAGCAGCGACAGCAGCACGCCGATCATCGAGCCGCGTCCGCCGAAAATGCTGACGCCACCGAACAGCACCGCGGCAATCACCGACAGTTCGAAGCCTTCGCCGTTATCGCCACGCGCGCTGGTGAAACGCAGTGTATAAACGATGCCGGCAAGCGCACTGATTGCGCCGGACAGAACGAAGGTCCACACGCGGATCTTCGCCACCTCGATGCCGGAAAATGCCGCAGCAGTCGGGTTCGCGCCAATCGCATAGAGGCTGCGGCCAAACGCGGTAGCCTGCAGCAGCACCGTGAACAGCACCGCACACACAATCACAATGACGAACGGCAGCGGAATGAAGCTTTGCCAAAGCGTATCCATACCGAACGCGGTGTAGGCCGGCGGAAAATCGGCGATCGCCTGGTCGCCGAGCAGCACGTAAGCAAGACCGCGAAACAGCGCGAGCGTGCCGATCGTCACCGCCAGCGAAGGCAGGTTCAGCTTGACGATCACCAGCCCGTTGAAGAGCCCGGCGAGCACGCCGAACAGCAGCACCAGCGCCATTACCGCTGGCATCGGCAAGCCAAGGTGCCATAGCACACCCATCAACGCACTCGACGCACCCAGCACCGAAGCCACCGACAGATCGATTTCCGCGGCAACGATGATCAGCGTCATCGGCAGCGCCATCAATGCGATTTCGGTCAGATCGGCAAGCACGTTGGCGAGATTGGCACTGGTCAGAAACACCGGCGACAGCAGCCGCCCAAGCAGCACGGATGCAGCCAGCACGATCACCAGCAGCGTTTCCCAGCGCAGCGGCGTGGCGCCCTTGCGGGTCAGCAGCGCGGAATCGGGTTTAGCCATGGTCGCGTTTCCTCATCATGCGTTTGGCGACGGAGCGCGCGAGCAGCGTATCGGCAGCAATCGCCGCGACGATCAGCGCGCCTTCAATCGCCTGTTCCCAGAACGGCGACACGTGTAGCACCACCAGCGCGATACTGATCACGCCGAGCACCAACGCGCCGAGCGTCGCGCCGAGAATGGTGCCGACGCCACCGGTAATCGCGACGCTGCCGACTACCGCGGCCGCGACCACCTGCAATTCGATGCCCTTTGCGGTGCTCGCGTCGACCGTGCCAAAACGCGCGAGCCACAATGCACCGGCAAAGCCGGCAATCGCACCGGACAGCAGAAAGCCCACCATCAGGCGCCGTTCGACGTTGACGCCCGCCAGCCGCGCGGCTTCCGGATTCGAGCCGATTGCGTAGTGCTCGCGGCCGCCGCGGAAGTGTTTCAGATAGAACGACAGCGCAAATAGCACAACAGCAGCGATCAACGCGAGTGCAGGTACGCCGAACAGCGTGCCGGTGGCGAGCCGCGAAAACGCATCGGGCAGACTGGTCGCGTTGATCTGGCCGCCATGCACCCACGCATAATCGGCGCCGCGAAAAATGTACAGCGTCGACAGTGTCGCGACCAGCGAAGGCACCCGCCCCACTGCCACCAGCACCGCGTTGATGCCGCCGGCGACGAGGCCGATTGCCACGCCAGCGGCCAGTGCGATCGGCACGGGCATCTGCGGAAACGCAACGTACAGGCTGCCGACTGCATACGCACTGATGCCGACTGTCGAACCGATCGACAGGTCGATGTGCCGCATCAGGATCACCACCGTCATGCCCGCCGTCAGCAAGCCGATGATCGACACGTTCAGCAGCACGTCGCGCAGGTTCTGCAGGTTCAGAAACTGCGGCCGCGCCAGCGAGGTGCCGACGATCAGCAGCACCAGCACGATGAACAGTGTCGTCTCGCGGCTTTTGGCCAGCGCGCCGAGCAAACCGCCCGCGCGTGGCGCGTTACGTCCGGTTGCGGGCGTGCCCACCGGTGCAGCATGAGTTGACGTATGGCGCATCATGCGGCCCGCCCTAACGGCGCGTTCTGCCCAAGCGCAGCGCTCATGATCCGTTCCTCGCTCGCATCGGCACGTGCGATCTCGGCGCTGATGCGGCCTTCATGCATCACCAGCACGCGGTCGGCCATGCCGAGCACTTCGGGCAGTTCGCTCGAAATCATCAGCACCGCCATACCGTCGCGCACCAGTTCGGCTAATGCGCCGTACACCTCCGCCTTCGCGCCGACATCGATGCCGCGCGTCGGCTCGTCGATGATCAGCACTTTCGGATTGGTTGCGAGCCATTTGCCGAGCACGACTTTTTGCTGGTTGCCGCCCGATAGCGTGCCGGCCGCTGCGCCCGGGTCGTCCGCCTTCAGGCGCAACCGTGTGCCCCACTTCGTTGCCAGCTGCGTTTCGCTGCGCGACGAAATAAGCCCATGCCGCACCAGCCGGCCGAGCACCGTCAGCGATGCATTGCGGGCGATGCTCAGCTCCAGCGCGAGACCTTGTTGACGACGGTCTTCAGGCACCAGCGCAAGCCCCGCGCGCACCGCGGCAGCTGGCCGGTGCGGCGCAAGACGCTGGCCTGCGATGCGGATTTCGCCGGCATCGAACGGATCGATGCCGAAGATCGCCCGCGCTACTTCACTGCGCCCTGCTCCGACAAGCCCCGCCAGCGCGACGATTTCGCCCGCGCGCACGTCGAACGAAATATCCTTGAATACGCCCACTCGTGTCAGGCCGCGCACCGCGAGGCGCACCTCGCCTGGCGACACGTCGGCCTTCGGGTAGAAGGTTTCGAGATCTCGCCCAACCATCTTCGCGACGATCGCATCGGTGGAAAGCGTATCGGTAGGCGCGTCGAATACCTTCGCGCCGTCGCGCATGATCGTCACGTGCTGGGTCAGCGCGAACACTTCGTCGAGCCGGTGCGTAATGAACAGGATCGCGACATCGCGTTCGCGCAGCTTGCGTACGATCGTAAAGAGCCGCTCGACTTCCGGCAAAGACAGCGCGGCAGTCGGCTCGTCCATGATCAGCACGCGCGCATTCAGCGACAATGCCTTGGCGATTTCGATCACCTGCTGGTCGGCGATCGACAGGCCGCGCACCAGCCGCTCCGCGCGCAGATCGACGCCGAGCGATACCAGCAGTTCGTCCACTTCGCGATGCATCGCGTCGTATTGAATGCGGCCAATGCGATCCACCGGCTGGCGACCCATAAAGATGTTCTCCGCAATCGACAGATCGAAGAACAGCGTCGGTTCCTGATAGATCACCGCAAGGCCCGCGTCGCGCGCTTCGGCAGGCGTTGCGAAACGGCGCGACGCGCCGTCGATTTTCAGCTCGCCGGTATCGGGCTGATGCACGCCCGCCAGAATCTTGACCAGCGTCGATTTGCCCGCGCCGTTCTCGCCGAGCAGCGCATGCACCTCACCGGGCCACAGCACCAGTTCGCCGGCCGACAACGCGCGCACTCGCCCGAACGATTTGCTTGCATAGAGCAGTTCGAGCCTCGGCACTGCGCCCGCTTGAGTTTCTGTTTTCGTCTGTTGCTGCACAGTCGTGTCTCCTCCCAACTGGCGGCGGCGTTAGCGCGTGTGCCGCGTAACATGCTGCCGCGTGCCGCGTATTTCCGTTACCGCATCCGTACGTGGCGCACGTTGCGACGCGTCAGATACGGTACAAACGCTCCGCATTACGCACGAACAACGCGTCGCGCTCCGCTTCGCTCACACCGCCGACAATCGACGCATAGGCATTCCATAACGCTTCGTACGAACCGAACAATCGGTCCACCGGAAAATTCGATGCGAACATCGCACGCTCGACGCCGAACGCGTCGATCGTTTCGAGCACGTAGGGCCGCAGACTTTCGACGGTCCAATGATGATCGAACATCGCCAGCCCGCTGATCTTCACCGCGACGTTGGCGCACGCAGCAAGCTTGCGCATGCCGTCGCGCCATGCGCGATAACCGGCCACGCTATCGCGATCGACGAACATGCCGGCGTGGTTGACGATGAATTGCGTGTCCGCATGCGTGCGCGCGAGCTGCGCGGCGTCATCCATTTGCGACGGATACAGCTGCATGTCGAACGACATCTGGTGGCGGCGCAGCAGCGCGAAATTGTCGCGCCACACCGCATCGCGCATCAGGTGCTTGCCGATGTAGTCATATAGCTTGTTTTCATGTGCGTTCAGAATCTGCCGCACGCCGCGCACATTGGCGAACGCCGCATGCGCTTCGAGAACTTCCGCGGCGTTGCTGGCGGCCAGATCGACGGCCGCGACGATGCCGTTCGGCATGCCGCGCGCATCCGGTTCTTCAGCGATGCGTTGCAGCCAGCGCGTTTCGGCAACCGGGTCCGCCGGATCGTGATTTGCCTCGACGTGCACCACTTTCAGCAGTTGCACCGCCTGCGCGTCATGCAACAGGTCGTTGAGCAGATAGTCATGCCGCAGCTCGCGCGCATCGCCGACAAACGAGATGCCGGGGTTCGCCAGCCACGGATAGTGCAGCGCTTTCAGGTCCCACAGATGAATATGCGGGTCGACAACTTGCATGAAGCGTCCTCCGCCCGATGGGCGTGATCAAGCCGGAGCATCCGGCAATCGGAATAGCTGTGCGAGAGGCTGCTGGAACGGCGTGTGGTCGACGGCGGTTTGCATGATGTCCGCCATGTGATCCCACCATTTGCGCATCACAGGTAGATGCGGCAACTGTTCCGTTGTGTGATTGTCGCTGCGCGTGAGCACCGCGAACAGGTGATGCGTGGCGTCGTCGAAAAAGATCCGGTACTCGTGCACGCCGGCATGATGCAATGCATCAACCAGTTCCGGCCAGATTTGCGCATGCCGGCGCTCGTATTCTTCGCGCATGCCGGGGTTCAGCACCATCCGGAAAGCGATCGTCTCCATGGGGCCCGTCTCCAGTCGTTGGTTTCGTCCCGTTTCTGCGTGCCAGGCGTGATGCGCGATAAAGCATCTGCAGCGACTATAATGCGCGCATCGATAGCCTCTCAATCCGAAGTTGGGATTGGGCGATACAGAAACCGAATCGCACCGACCATGAGCCAGAACGCTGCGTCCATCGCCCTGATCAACCGGCTCAAATTCAAGCACCTCGCGCTGCTGGTCGCGCTCGACGACGCGCGCAACGTGCACCAGGCCGCCGATGCAATCAACGTCGCGCAGCCGAGCGCAAGCCGCATGCTCGGCGACATTGAAGAAGCACTCGGCTTTCTGCTGTTCGAGCGCAATGCACGCGGCATGCAGCCGACGCCGCTCGGCGTCGTCACGCTCGCGTATGCGCGGCGCGCGCTCGCCGAACTGAACCGCTTTGCCGAAGACCTCGACGTGAAACGCAAAGGCGGCCACGGCCAGCTGACCGTCGGCGCGATCATGGGTGCCGCACCCGATCTGCTCGCAATGGCCGTCGCCACGCTGAAAACCGAGCGGCCGCTGCTGAACGTGCGCATTCTCGGCGAAACCAGCGACCAGGTCGTGCAACTGCTGCATCGCCGCGAAGTCGATCTCGCGCTCGGCCGGCTGACCAATCCGCTGCAGCACAACGATTTCAGCTTCGAGCCGCTCGCGCGCGAAACGCTGCTGCTGGTGGTGCGCGCGGTGCATCCGCTGGCGCGGCGCCGGGTGGTGGCGCTGCCGGAGCTCGTTGAGTGGCCGTGGGTTGCGCAGCCGGTCACGAGCCCCGCGCGCGTGCTGTTCGAAGAAGAGCTCGCGCGTGCCGGCCTGACGACACCGACCAACCTGACCGAATGCGCATCGATCTTCGCGACGCTGCAACTGCTCGAACACTACGATGCGGTTGCGATGCTGCCTGAATCCGTCGTGCGCGATCATATGCGCGGCAAGCTGCTGGTCGCGCTGCCGGTCGAAATCGGCAAGAGCCTTGCGGGCTTCGGCATTTTGACGCGCAAGGAAGAAGCGCTCGCTGAACCGGCGGCGCGCTTCATTGAATTGCTGCGTCTGCATTCCGCTACGCTTGCGCGCGAAAACGAGGCGGCCGGTACGTTGGTGAACCCGCCCACTGTGCCCGCGCATTGAGCGCGCGTCATTGCAGATTCACGAACAGCCCACCGTCCACCAGCAGCGCAGCGCCTGTCACGTAACGCGCCTTGTCGGACGCGAGAAACACTACGCAATCGGCGACATCGTCCGGACGGCCCAACCTGCCGAGCGGTATGCGTTTTTCGAAGTAAGCCTGCTTCGCTTCGTCGGCGAGGTCTTCTGCGTTAAGGTCGGTAGCGATCGTGCCCGGCATCACCGAATTGCAGCGGATACCGTACGGCCCTAGCGCGATTGCGCACGACTGCATCAGCGAATGCACGCCGGCCTTGGTCGGCGTGTAGTGCGTCTGCATGCCGCCGCCCACCAGCGCGCTGATCGAACTGGTGGCGACGATCGCGCCGCCAGTGCCTTGCGCCTTCATCTGCTGCGCGGCGGCCTGTGTGACGTAGAACGCGCCATTCAGGTTCACCGCGACGGTGGTTTCCAGAACGTCCGCGGGCATATCGAGAAACGCGTGGAACGGACAGATGCCCGCGTTGCTTGCGAGCACATCCACTTTGCCGAACGCCTCGACCGTGCGGCGCACCAGCTCGACGCCGGTCGCGCGGTCCGCAACGTTGCCCTCGACTGCGATCACGCGGCGGCCCAGCGCTTCGATTTCTTCGACGACCTCGCCCACCGCGGAACGGCGCCCATACGACGCGTCGTTATCGCCCCAGTAATTGAGCGCAACGTCAGCACCCTCTGCCGCGCAAGCCACCGCGATCGCGCGGCCAATGCCACGCGATCCGCCAGTGACGATCACTGCTTTGTCTTTCAACAGCACTTGCGTCTCCCTGAAGTCCTGTCAGCGTTATTTCGTGCAATGCCGCCCGGCGTGGCTCAGTGTGGATACGGCCGCGCCAGCGCGCATTCCGGATTGAGCCGCACGCCAAAGCCAGGCGTGTCCGGCACCTTCATGCGGCCGTTCACCGGCACCGGTTCGTCGAGCAGCAGCGGCGTGAACATCGGCACCACCTGGTCGGCCTTCGGCGCCATCATCAGAAACTCGGCGAACGGCGAGTTGTGCCGCGTGACCACGAAGTGATAGCTGTACACCGACGAACCGTGCGGCACCACCAGCACGTTGTGCGCATCGGCCAGCGCGGAAATCTTGATCAGCTCGGTAATGCCGCCGCACCAACCGACATCCGGCTGGATCAGATCGCAGCAGCCCATTTCGAGCAGCATCCGGAAACCCCAGCGGGTCGCTTCGTGTTCGCCGGTGGACACCATCATGCCGTGCGGCACGTTGCGGCGCAGTTCGGCGTAACCCCAGTAGTCGTCGGGCGACAAAGCCTCTTCGATCCATTTCAGGCCGTATTCGTGCGCGCCTTTCGCGAGCTTCGTCGCGTAGGTGACGTCAAGACTCATCCAGCAATCGAGCATCAGCCAGAAGTCGTCGCCGACGCGGCTACGCATATCGGCAAGCCGTTCGAGGTTCTGCTTGAGGCCCGCTTCGCCTTCGGCCGGGCCGTGCTGCAGCGGCAGCTTGCCGCCGATAAAACCCATCTGCTTGGCGAGATCGGGGCGCGCACCGGTCGCATAGAACTGCAGTTCGTCGCGCACGGGTCCACCCAATAGCTGGTACACGGGTTCCTTGCGCACCTTCGCGAGCAGATCCCACAGGGCGAGATCGACCCCGGAGATCGTGTTCAGCACGACGCCCTTGCGGCCGTAGTAAAGCGTGGCGAAATACATCTGATCCCACATCTTCTCGATATCGGTCACCAGCTGGCCTTCGAGAAAGCGCGCCAGATGCCGCTCGACGATGAATGCGCCGATCTCGCCGCCAGTGGTCACCGCAAAGCCGACCGTGCCGTCGCTCGCTTCGATCTCGACCACCAGCGTGCCGAGCACGTTGATGCCGAACGACTGGCGGCTCTGGCGGTATTCAGGGTAGCGCGCCATCGGCGTGGCAATGTGGTCGTCGATCCAGTGGCCGTCGGCCTGATCGTGATAGTCCGCGCCGCCGCCGCGCACGACAAAGGCACGCACGTGCCGGATAGTGGGCATCGCCATGTTCAAGAGCTCCGTTGATGGGTTGTGTGCGCAACCTGGCGTGCGCGAGGGACCGGACCATCATCGGCCGGCTGGGAAGACGACCATGCCGCGCGCCCGCCGCCGCCACGCAGCAGTGTGGCGATCAGCAGCGCGGCAATGAGGCTCGCCGCGCCGAGCGCGATCAGCCCCGCGGAAGCGGACGAGAATGCGCGCTCGGCACCGGTGCGCAGCGTCGGCGCGATAAAGCCGCCGATACCGCCGAGCGAATTGATCAACGCAATGCCGCCGGCGGCCGCGGCGCCGGTCAGGTAGCGCGTCGGAAAGGTCCAGAACAACGGCTGCGCAGCGATAAAGCCGCTTGCTGCACAACACAGCGCAAACAACGCGAATAGCGGGCTATGCAGCAGACCGGACGCGCCGATGCCGAAACCTGCCACCACCAGCAGCGCAACCGCGAGACCACGATGGCCGCCGCTACGATCGGCGTAACGCGGCACGAACCACGTCACCGCCAATGCGCAAATCCACGGCACTGCCGTTACGCAGCCAACCTGCAAACCCACCGACGTGCCGAGCAAGGCTGCCACCTGTTGCGGCAGATAGAAGATCACGCCGTACACGCTGATCTGGATCAGCAGATAGATCAGCGACAGCAGCAACACGCGCCGGTCGAACAGCGCCGTGCGCAGATTGTGCGGGCCATGCGCGGCCGCGGCGCGCGCATCGTCGGCGAGTGCTGCAGCGAGGGTCTCGCGCTCGCCGGCAGTGAGCCAGCGCGCATCCGCCGGACGGTTGTCCAGATACCAGAAGGCCCAGATGCCGACCAGAGACGCCAGCGCACCTTCGACGATAAACATCCATTGCCAGCCGGCGAGGCCGAGCGCGCCATGCAGGTCGAGCAGAAAACCCGACAACGGGCTGCCAAACATAAACGCCAGCGGCGCGCCGAAATAGAACACACCGATCGCGCGCGCACGCGCGGCCTGCGGGAACCAATGCGTCAGATAGTAGATGACGCCCGGAAAAAAGCCCGCTTCGGCAACACCCAGCAAAAAGCGCAATACGTAGAAGCTTTGCGGCGAGTGCGCGAAGCACATCGCCGCAGAAACGAGGCCCCACGTCACCATGATGCGGCACATCCACAACCGTGCGCCAACCCGATGCAGCAGCAGGTTGCTCGGCACCTCGAACAGCGCATAGCCGATGAAAAACACACCCGCGCCGAACGCAAATGCGCCATTCGACAAACCGGTATCGTGCTGCAGCGCCTTTTGTGCAAAACCGATATTCGCGCGGTCGAGAAACGCCAGCACGTACATCAGCAGCAGGAATGGCAGCAGCCGACGCATCACCTTGCCGGCGAGCGCATCGGACGAAGCAGCCCAGCTTGCGTTCATGTCGTCTCCAGAACCGGCCGGTCTTGCGCCGGCGCGGAATGCCCGCGGCCGAACGGCCACGGGTTTTTGGCGTTGCTTTGGCGTTGCGACGAATCAGTACGTCGCGCGCCCGCCCGACAGATCGAATACCGCGCCGGTGCTGAACGCGCAGTCTTCCGACGACAGCCACAGGATCATCGAGGCCGCCTCTTCGGGCAGCAAAAAGCGGTTCATCGGGATTTTGGACAGCATGTAATCGATGTGCTGCTGCGCCATCGAATCGAAGATCTCGGTCTTCGCGGCGGCCGGCGTGACGGCGTTGACAAGAATGTTCTTCGTCGCGAGTTCTTTGCCGAGCGACTTGGTCAGGCCGATCAGGCCGGCCTTCGACGCGCTGTAGTGCGACGCGTTCGGGTTGCCTTCCTTGCCGGCCACCGATGCGATGTTGACGATACGCCCGTAGTTTTGCTTGAGCATCACCGGCACGATTGCGCGGCAGGTCAGGTATGGGCCGATCAGGTTCACGTCGATCACGCGGCGCCATACGTCGGGCTCGAGTTCCCACGTCGTGCCGTTGCCGCCGGTAATGCCGGCGCAATTGATCAGCACGTGGATCGCACCGTGCTCGGCGAGCGTGGCGGCCACGGCTGCGTCGACGGATTTTTCACTGGTCAGTTCGACGGTCACAGCCGATACGCTGCCCAGTTCGTCGAGTTCTTTTTTCGAGCGGGCCAGCCGCTCGCCGTCGATATCCCACAGAGAAACCGCTGCACCCGAGCGCAGCGCACGCTGCGCGACCGCATAACCGATACCGCGCGCACCGCCGGTGATGACGACGACACGGCCCTCCAGATCGATCTGATTCATGTTCGCTCCTGTACGGCGCGCTAGAAGTTGCGCGCGCTTTTATCATTGTTGCCGCTTTGTTGCTGTTAGGGCACTGCGGTCAACTATATGACGGTAAGCGATACACGAACAATCCGGGTATTGGATGGGGCGATAGCAAAAGTGGATCGGCGCAGTCGTCCCTGATGCGGACCGTCGTCATCCAGCCTGGCGCGCCTCTACAAGAAACTTGTGGATCTCGGCCACCACCGCGGCCCCTTCTCCCACTGCCGCGGCCACACGCTTGATCGAAGACGACCTGACATCGCCGATGGCGAAAATGCCGGCGACACTGGTTTCAAACGCAGCATGCCCGCACTCCGAAGTTGAACCGGAGGCCCGGTCTGTCGAAACAAAACCTTTGCCATCCACGTGCACGCCGCACTCCTTCAACCATTGGGCATTAGGTTCGGCACCCGTGAACAGAAAAAGATGGCGTGTTTCGAGGAAACG
Organism: Paraburkholderia jirisanensis; assembly: GCF_054782355.1. Classification (NCBI taxonomy): domain Bacteria; kingdom Pseudomonadati; phylum Pseudomonadota; class Betaproteobacteria; order Burkholderiales; family Burkholderiaceae; genus Paraburkholderia; species Paraburkholderia jirisanensis. The sequence continues at coordinate 904,088 of NZ_BAAGSQ010000025.1, forward strand.
CTGCTCATCGGCGTGAACCATATTCAAGCCGCACAAGCCGTCTGCGTCGACGCATGCCGAGCGGATCTCGGTGCTGGTATGCACGGTCACGTTATCCAGCGCGGCAATACGATCGATCAGATAGCGCGACATGCTTTGTTCAAGATCTGGCTTTCTGATCAGCACATGGATATGTCTGGCGAAGCTGGACAGAAATACGATCGCCTGGCCGGCAGAGTTTCCGCCGCCCACCAACGCGATCTCCTCGTGCTCGCATACGCGCGCCTCGATCGCCGAAGCCCAGAAATAAACGCCACGGGTGTCGAGAATATCGAGCCCATCGATGTCGGGCTTTCTGTACGACGCACCGGTGGCGATCACCACGGTCCGCGATCTGATCGTGCCGCCCACCCGCAGGCAAAGTTCGAATGGCGAGCTGGAGCAATCCAGCTCGCTGACTTCGGCGGGTACGACAATCTCCGCACCGAACTTGATTGCCTGCATGAATGCACGATACGAAAGCGAGTGCCCCGAGATTCCGGCCGGAAACCCGAGATAGTTTTCGATTCGCGCGCTAGTGCCGGCTTGCCCGCCTGGGCCGCGTGCGTCGACGACGACCACCGACAAGCCTTCGGATGCCGCATATACGGCTGCAGCGAGTCCCGCCGGCCCCGCCCCCACCACCGCAACGTCGTAGACACGGGAGCCCTCGAGTTCAGGCAACAAACCCAGGCTTGCCGCAAGCTCGGCTTCGGATGGGGCAATCAACACGGTTCCGCCGACCAGCGCTACGCCGGGATTCTGTTCATTGATTTCCTGTGGAGCGGCAAGCAAGCCCGATAGATCGATCCCCGTCGTGATGTCGACGATCCGATACGGATGGTGTACGCGCCGAAGGAAGCCTTCCAGTTCAATAAATTTCGGGCTGGCCGGCGATCCGATCAGCACTGGCCCCACGCCCTGCTGCACCAGACTCACGCGGCGCAAAATAAGCGCGCGCATCATCTGCTCGCCCAGTTGAGCCTCTTCGATCAGAAGTGCGCGCAATCTGTCCGGCGGGATCAGCAGCGCCTCCACATCGGTCACCGCATAGACATCCACCAGATGCGGCTTGCCCGTCAGTTGCCCGGCCTCACCGACAAAGTGCCCTTCGCCCAGCCTCATCCAGAAGAAGATGTTGCCCAGGCCGTCGCGCCGGTCCAGATGCACGGTGCCGCGAAGCACGATACGAATGCCGCGACTCGGCTCGCCGGTACGATACATCGCATCGCCCGCCTTCAGCCGCTCGATCGTGCCAAAGCGCCTGGCCCGCGCAACTCGCTCCGCACTGAGCGGAGGAAACATTTGAGGAAGATGCTGCTCCGCTGCAACATGGCCCGACGGAACCTGATTTTCTCGTGCGGGATCGGACACGTCGATGTCCCATTCGCGGCTGGCTGACGACACGATCTTCACGTCGACGCATTGATCTTCTTCGCTCCGGTTTTTCATGAGTTCCAGTTCTGGCGGCAGAGAATTTTCGCAATCGATCTTAGCCTGACGCGATCAGGCTTGCAGACACGTCACGGCACGCCATGTCCCAGCTAGTCATCCATCGTGCTGGACGCTGAGTCCAGGCTACGTGACGATTGTTTGGCCGGGGAAATTCGATGAAAAAGCGCTACGTCGATGTCTTCTCCACGCCCTTTCGATAAAGGCTCGGTGAATTTCCAGTCCACTTCCGGAACGACCGGCGAAAGCTCGCCGCATCCGAGAAGCCGATGCGCTCGGCAACCTGATCGATCGGCAGCCGCGTGTTTTCCAGAAATTCGATGGCTAGCGTGCGGCGCACATCGTTTAGCAAGGTTTGATACGAGTAGTTATCGTCGGCCAGCCGTCGATGCAGGGTGCGCAGCGACATACCGAGTTGCGCGGCCATCTTCTCGGCAGACGGAAACACGCCCGGTGCGTTCAGACAGGCCATGCGAATTTGCCGCGGCAGTTCGGGAATGCCATCCCGCTCTTCGAGTATCCGATCGCACAGTTGCTGGCAGATTTGCGCGGTAATCGGATTCGCATTAGGACACGGACGGTCCAGAACGTGCACGTCGAAATGCCATTCCATCGTGTCGGCGCCGAACTCTACCGGGCAGTCGAACATCCTTTCGTAATTTCGCCAATGAGGCGGCGCCGGATACGCCATCACCATCCGCTTCGATGGGAAAGGCGCTTCCAGCACACGGCTGAATAGCACCGTCATCGAGCTTCGCCAGAACTCGGCGACGAACGGCAGCATGTCGCCGAGCGACGCAAGCCCGTGGCTGCTCAGAATGCCGGTATTCCCTTCGGTCGAATAGCTGATCTGCAAAACCGCGCCGGCCATCCTGACGTTTTCGACGCTGAATTTCAGTGCGTCGCCAAAGGTCGTGCTGCTGACCATCGCATAGCCGTAGATGCCGAAGTCGCTGATCCTTTGACGCGCACCCGCCAGCAATCCCACGTCGGCCCGTGTGGCAAGACGTTGCGCATTCCGATAAATCGCAAGCCGCTGACGATGTGAAATTCTCGCCTGCGAATCCTCCAGCTGGTTCGGATTGACGCCGGTGTTCGCGAACAGTTTATCTACCGAAACGCCCTCCGCGGCCAGTTCGGCCGCGAGCGCGGCGAGACCCAGAAGACTCTGCGTCGGTGCGTCGAGATCGGGGTGCAAAGGCGTGACTATTTTCGGGGGTCGCACGTTATGTCTCACTCCAGTTAGCGGAATGCTCGCACATTTTCCCAGTCTTCACCGGCGTGTTTGGCACATTTTGACGCGGCAATTGGCAGGGTTGGTCGTTGTCGTTCCACAGGCTCGCTGAGATAGTAACCACAACGGCACAAGCCCAAAAATAGACGGAGACAAGCGATGACACCTTCAGTCAATCACGCTGCAGCACGAGTGATAACCCTGATCGATGCGCGTTGCGCGCGCACGAATGGCGTAATCGGTCCCGTCGATGCGGCGCCGCAATACGCTGCGCCGCTTTGAGCGAAGGCGGCTCGCGCGCAAAGCAACCACAACACGCGCGTCAGCCGTCATTCCCCCTCGCGTGCAACGCCGCAAAAACCGCCTGATGCCGGGTGGTCTGCGCTGCCTCTATCGAATCCTGCAGAGAAAAATATGACCACAGTAAAGATTGAAATGGATGGTGCGGTCGCAATCGTCTCATTGGCCAAGCCTCCGCATAACCTGATCGACGACGCGATGATCGCGGACCTGCTCGCCGCCTATCGCGGCGTAGTGGCCGAAGGCGCCCGCGCGATCGTGCTGAAAAGCGACATGCGGCACTTCTGCGCAGGCGCCGAAATGAGCTCGTTTACCGACGGCAAGACGATGATCCAGCACAACGCGGATCAATTTCTCGAGTTCCTCGACGTGCTGGAGAACGCGCCGGTGCCGACGCTGGCCGCCGTGCACGGCGCCGCGCTCGGAGGGGGCCTCGAACTGGCGCTGACCTGCGACATGATCGTCGCCGCGGACACCGCCTACTTCGGCCAGGTCGAGAACATCGTCGGCCTGATTCCGCTGCTCGGCGGCACACAACGACTGGTTCAGCGAGCCGGCGTGGTACGCGCGAAGGAAATTGCGCTGATCGGCCGGCGGCACACGCCGGAAGCATTCGAGCGCTGGGGCATCATCAATCACGTGGTGCCCGAAGCGGAATTGCAGACTGCTGCGATGTCGTTTGCGCGGCAACTCGCGGCAGGCCCAACCCAAGTGCTCAACGGCATCAAGCAGCAGGCCAATCTGGCCGCCAACGGCGGCGTGCGTAGCGCAGACCTCGAACAGATCAACCTCAACAACATGATCTGGCAGACCGGCGACCGCGAACGGGGCTTCGCTTCGTTCTTTTCGACCGGGCCCGCCACCGCCGAATTCAAGGGAGACTGATCATGTCAGCACCGCTCGAAGGCATCCGTGTGATCGATTTCACGCGCGTGCTGGCCGGACCGCATTGCACCAAAACCCTGCTCGATCTCGGCGCTACCGTAACCAAGATCGAACCGCCTTCCGGCGATATCGGCCGCGTGAGCATGCCGCATATCGGCGACATGTCGCTGTATTACGTGCAGCAGAACGCCGGCAAGCGCAACGTGAGCCTCGATCTGAACTTCCCGGAAGCGCGCGCGATCATGGTCGATATGTGCCGCGACGCGGACATCATCGTCGAGAATTTTCGGCCGGGAACGCTGAATCGCTTTGGGCTCGGCTATGAACAGGTGCGCGCGTTCAACCCGTCGGTGATCTACGCTTCGTTGAGCGGCTATGGGCAAGCGACGTCGTGGCGAAACCGTCCGGCCTTCGCGCCGACCGTGCAAGCCGAGTCGGGACTGACCGATATCGTCCAGCGTCATTTCGGCGCGGCGCTTACCGAAGTGCGTAACGATGCGTGCAGCCATGCCGATATGTACACCGGCCTGCACGGCGTGATCGGCATTCTGGCGGCGCTTGCGCATCGCGCGCGAACCGGCGAAGGCCAGCATGTAGATGTATCGATGGCTGCCACGATGCTATCGGTGAACGAACGCGTAGGCGCGCAACTATCGGAGATCGATACGGATGGCGAACCGATCATTCTGTCGGCGCCCGATTCGCACATCTTCGATCTGGCCGACGGACGCCAGCTGACGATCGCGGGCAGCCCGATCTACACGCCGATGTTTTCGCGCTACTGCGCGATGATGCGCCGCAACGATCTGCTAAGTGACCCACGCTTCGGTACGGCGCTGTTGCGGCGGCAACACCTTGCCGATCTGCTGGCTGAAGTGCGCGCATGGATTCTCACGTTCAACGATCTGGATCTCCTGCAGACGCAGGTGAGCGAAGCGGGCCTCGCCATTGGCGTAGTGCGCAGCGTCAACGAGTTCGCCGAATCTGGCTGGGTGCAGGAATGGGGTGCGCTAGTCGATGTGGACGATCGATCTGGCGGTACGACCCGCATGCCTGGTGCGCCCTGGCACTTCAGCCAGTCCGAGTTGCCGCAGCCGGGCAGTCCCGCATTCCAGGGCGAGCATAACGCCGAGGTGCTCGCCGAGCGCAATCTGAGCGCGGCGGCGATCCGGGATCTGCAGGAACGCGGAATTCTGCTTAGCAGGCAAGGCCCTACGCGACCGTTCGACTAAGCACGGATGCCATCACGAGAACGCGCCCTGAACCTCGCCTGAATCGAGACGACCATGCATCCCACCCTGAATCACACTCACGATCCCGCCGCCCGCAGTTGGGTGAAGTCCGCCGATGCATTGACGAGCGACTTCCCGATCCAGAACCTGCCGTTTGCGGTGTTCCGCAGAAAGCATTCCGATGAAGCGTTTCGGGGCGCGGTCGCGATCGGCGACCAGCTCGTCGACGTCGCCGCATGGGCGTCCCGTTTCCATCTCGATGGAATAGCAGCCGACGCTGCGCGAGCGTGCGCGCAGCCCGTACTCAATACGTTCTTCTCGATGGGCCCGGCCGCATGGAGCGCATTGCGACACGCGCTGTTCGCGGCACTCCACGAGCACGCGCCTTGCGAAGATCGCGCGGTGCTAGAAGCCTGTCTGATCCCGCAAGCGGAAGTGGAATACAGCCTGCCTGCGCAGATCGGCGATTACACCGATTTCTATACCTCGATTCATCACGCGACCAACATCAGCAAGCTACTCGGTCTAAGCGGTGTCGGCGCGAACTTCAAATCGATACCCATTGCCTACCACGGCCGGGTGTCGAGTATCGGCCTAAGCGGTCAGCAGTTCCATCGGCCCGCAGGCCAAATCCTGCTTCCTGGCGAACAAGCCCCGATCTTCTCGCCATCGCTAAAGCTGGACTACGAACTCGAACTCGGCATCTACATCGGACAAGGCAATGCGCCTGGCGAGCCGATCGAACTGGATCACGCCGACGCTCACGTATTCGGCTTGTGCCTGCTCAACGACTGGTCCGCCCGCGATATCCAGGCGTGGGAGATGCAGCCGTTAGGCCCGTTTCTGGCAAAGAATTTTGCCACCACCGTTTCGCCATGGATCGTGACCATCGAGGCGCTCGCCCCTTTCAGGCTTGCGCTGCCGCGGCCGGAAACGGATGGAAAACCCCTGCCTTATCTGGACTCGGACCGCAACAGCACGACCGGCGCCATCGATATCCAGCTGGAAGTCGCGATGGAAACGGCTCTGCACCGCGCCGCGCATCTGCCGCCGTCGTCGCTCTCTCTCACCAGTTTCAGGCATCAGTACTGGAGCATCGCGCAGATGGTCGCGCATCACGCGGTAGGCGGCTGCAATCTGCGTGCTGGGGACCTGCTTGGCAGCGGCACCATTTCGGGTCCGCTGAAACGGGAAGCGGGCGCGCTGATGGAACTGGCACGCAACGGCAAGGAGCCCGTCACGCTGAGCACGGGTGAGAACCGCAGTTATGTCGAGGATGGCGACGCCATTATCCTGCGCGGCTACTGCGAGAAACCGGGTCATGCACGAATCGGCTTTGGCGAGAGCCGCGGCGAAGTTCTGCCGGCAAGACGCTAGCGATTACGTCGTTAGACGTCTATCACGAACCTATAACAGAGGAGACCCGACATGCACTCGATGGAATCGATCAACGCGGAGTTCGAGCGGCAAAACGCGAAAAAACGACGGTCGTCCGGCTTGTCTGTCGTCGAGAAGACCGAGGCGCTTGCGAAGCTGCGCAACCGCTTCGTATGGTCATTGCTTAACACGTCTTTAGGCGTCTATTTCGGCCTGTTGATCGCAGTGCTGGAATTTCCCGGCGCGATGTCCTTGTCCGTCTACGGTGAGCTCAACCTTGGCTTGCTCGTGGTCGTGGTTCAGTTCGCGCTGACGATCGCCACTTTCTGGGGCTATTGTGCGTGGGCCGAGCGAGCCTACGACCCACAAGCGGCCGAACTGCTGCGCAGCGCATTGGCACAATCGAACGGTGACGGCCATGAATGATCTGATCAGCCATGGCGGGCTCAGGATCATCGCCTTCGTGGGCTTTATCGGCCTGAGCCTCGTTCTGACCGGGTGGAGTGCACGCCGCTCGCGCAGCACCTCCGGCTTCTTCGTGGCAGGACGCAACCTGTCGCCATTTCAGAACGGCCTCGCACTGGCCGGAGACTTCATGTCTGCCGGATCGTTTCTCGGCGTGACCGGGCTCGTCGCGCTGTTCGGCTTCGACGGCATCGTGTATCAGGTCGGCTTTATCGCCGGCTGGATCATGATCATGCTGATCGTCGCCGAGCCGCTCAGAAACTGCGGCAAATACACGCTCTCCGATGTGGTCGCGCTGCGTTTGCGTAGCCGCGGCGTGCGCGCGGCCACCTCGGCTTCTTCGCTGTTCATTTCGTTGGCGTATCTGCTTGCGCAACTGGTCGGCGGTGGCGCGCTGGCGAGCCTGCTGCTGCCGATCGGCACCAACGCTGCCATCGTGCTGATCGGCGTGCTGATGATCGCGTATGTGCTGTTCGGGGGCATGGTCGCCGCAACGTATGTGCAGATCGTCAAGGCTGTGCTCGTGTGGGCTGCCGGTGCGGTACTGGTGCTGCTTGCTCTCGCGCATTTCTCCTTCGACTTGGGCGCACTGTTCAACAAGGCACGCCTGTCGTCGCTGCATCCGGCGCAGTACTTCGTGCCGGGCGGCTACTTCAAGGATCCGCTGGATACGCTGTCGCTTGCGCTCGCGCTTGCGTTGGGCACAGCAGGCCTGCCGCACGTGATGACGCGGTTCTACACCGTGCCGTCTGCCGTCGCGGCGAGAAAGTCCGCGAAGATCGGCCTGATCGTGATGATCTCCTTTGCGATGATGATGATCGTGCTCGGCTTTTCCGCCACCGCGATCGTAGGACCGGCAGCGATTCTCGCCACACATAGTTCGGGAAACAGCGCAATCACGCTGCTCGCCACCACGCTCGGCGGCGGTGCGGGCTCGGCCGGCGGCGAACTTCTGCTCGCGTGCGTGTCGGCGATCGCCTTCGCAACGATTCTCGCCGTCGTGTCGGGCATCATGATCTCGTCGGCCTCGACCATTTCTCACGACATCTTCGGCCAGCTCTTCCCGGCATCATCCGGCAACAGGGAGCGCCGCCAGGTCGTGATCGCGAAGATCGCCACCATCGTCTTCGGCATCGCCGCGATGGGACTCGCGCTGCTCGTCAAGACGTTCAATGTGGCGTTCCTCGTCGGGCTCGCGTTCGCGATCGCCGCGAGCGCCAACTTGCCCGTGGTGCTTTTCTCTATGTACTGGCGGCGTTTTACGGATCGAGGCGCAGTGGCAGCCGTGCTTGCCGGCACCTTCTCTTCGATTGGCCTCGTGCTGATCGGGCCCGCCGTCATTGGCGCGAAAGGCATCATCTTCAAGGACGTCACGCCACCGTTCTGGCTGTCGAATCCCGGGCTCTTCAGCATTCCGGTGGGTTTTATCGCGGGCTGGATCGGATCGGTGACGACACGTGAGAACGCCAGCGACGCTTCGTTCGACGCCCAGCAATTGCGCATGCTCAGCGGTCTCGGCGCGGAAGCCGCGTCGGAACACTGACGTTAAACAGAACAATCGACATACCTGTCTTACATGGAGACATCAGGTGATCAAGTTACGTACCGCAGTTTCACAATTTGCATGGTCCACAGCCGCCGTTGTTTCGCTCGGCCTGAACGTGTTCTGTACGCCTGCGATGGCGGCGACCGTCGAAGTATCTGAAACGAAGATCATCGTCGATCATGTCACGGTCTCCTCAAGCAAACCCTACGCAGCGGTCAAACAGGAGCTGGAGAGCCGTCTCGGTCGACTCGACGATCATATCCGCACGCTGCTGAAGGAAGACAAGATCGACGAATTGCGTGCCGCCGTTCAGAAAGCCGCCGGCAAGGACGGCCTGGTGATTCACTACATCGGCATACATGGAGACTGGCTGGCCATGAAAGGACAGCGTAAGAACGGCACCGAGTATTTCACCGGCAACGTGCTCACCGCGGTTGAAATGACCAGCGTCAATATGGCGGCCGGACTGTATGCGCCGTTGCGCATCATGGTCTACGAGAACGCACAGGGCGGCACGACCATCGAATACGACAAGCCGTCGACGCAACTCAGCCAGTTCCACAGCGCCGCGATCGACGTGCAAGGCCGTTCGCTCGACGACCGGCTGGCGAAACTGTGCGCGTCGGTATTGCAGTAGGCGTGGCCGGCCGGATCTTCTGACAGGCCAACGCCCGGTTTCTCCGGGCAGCCTTGCTCGACGAGTCATCAGTGAAGCGCCTGCCGTATGCAAGTCCTCATGCCATACTTGCGTACCCACTGCCTATGACACTCATGACTCACGCTCCCGCCCCTACTGCCATCGGTTTCAATTTCAATCCGCTCGACCGGCGCTCCGACAGGCGCGATGACGAAGCGTTCATCGACGGCTTGCGCAGCGCGCCGACCGCGCGCTTCTTCATTTTCGACGCGGACGTGCCGCTGCTCAAACGCATCGGCGACACCTTCGACCCGTGGTTCGTCGCCGATCAGGCGGCCGCCTTCGGCGAGCCGCTGCAAAGCATCTTTCTGGGCGAGGCCGCCGACGGTAGCGGACGCTTCGCGCTCGGCTTCAAGCGCAGCGAGTCGATCGACGAAACACTGTACGCGCGCATCGACGTGCGTTCGATCGCGCTGCAAGGGCTATTCGAAGCCGAACTGCTCGGCATGCTTGGCGAAGCGAAGTCGATGCTCGACTGGCATCGCCGGCACGGCTTCTGCGCCAATTGCGGCGCCGTCAGCCGCGCGACGGCCGCCGGCTGGCAACGTGTGTGCGATAGCTGCGGCACACGCCATTTTCCGCGGGTGGATCCGGTCGTCATCATGCTGACCATCGACGGCGAGCGCTGCCTGCTCGGCCGTCAACCGCAATTCGCACCGGGCATGTATTCGGCGCTCGCCGGTTTCATCGAGCCTGGTGAGACGGTTGAAGATGCAGTGCGCCGCGAAGTGTTCGAGGAAGCACACGTGCATTGCGCGCAAGTCGTCTATTTCGCGTCGCAGCCGTGGCCGTTTCCGTCGTCGTTGATGATCGGCTGCTTTGCGCGCGCAAGCGATACTGAAATCGTGGTCGACAAGACCGAACTCGAAGATGCCCGCTGGTTTTCGCGCGACGAAGTGGCGGCGATGCTCGCAAACACGCACGCCGATGGGTTGTCGGCACCCAAGCCGTACGCGATTGCGCACCATCTGCTGCGCGCTTATGTCGAGCACGGGCCTGCGCTGGTAGCGTAGCCCGCAGGATTGGCGCGGCGCATGCGCGCCGCGCCAATCGAGCCATTGCACCTCTTACGCCCTCTTACGCGGTACCCGATTCCGGCAACGCGTGCCCCCGTTCCGCCCCGGCCCGCGTTGCCGCGCGCCGCGCGATCAGCCGGTCGGCCACCTGCGAGAACACCAGCGAAACGCCCATGAAACACGCGGCCAGCAGGCCCAGATGATATTTGTCCAGATACGTGATGGCGAAACCGCCAAGCACGCCTGAAGCCGACACCCCCAGATAGATCCCCGCCGAATTCAGGCTCATCAGCAGCGCGCCCATCGACGGAAAGATATGCAGCAGCCGGTGTTGCTGCGGCACCAGCAAACCCCATCCGCACACACCCCAGACGATCAGCGCGACGAGGGTGGTTGCCATATGCGCGCTGGTAAGCGGTAGCAATGCAAAATTGATCACGCCGACAACCAGCACCGTATTGATCACGCGACGATTGCCGAATGCATCCGTGAAACGCCCGGACAGCATGTTGCCGGCGGTCGCCGCGATGCCCCACACCACCAGCAGCGCGGCCAGCGTATTGCCGTCGCCGTGCGTGACACGGTCGAGCGTTACGCCGATATACGTGTAGACCGTAAACGCACCGGTGTACGCGAACAACGTGGTCACCAACGTCCATGCAACGCGCGCATCGGCGAGCGGCGCGAGCCGCTCGCGCAAGCTGACCGCAGGCGGCGCGCTCACGTACGGCAGCAGCGCCCACACGCCCAGCCCCGACGCGGTGCCCAATGCGGCGACGAACCACATCGTCGCGCGCCAGTCGCCGAGGCCGCCGATCACCGTGCCGAGCGGCGCGCCCAATGCGGTTGCGCTGGACAGCCCGGCAATCACGATCGCCAACGCGCGGCCGCGCTGTTCCGGCGCCACGATCGACGCACCGGTCGCGGTGGCGGTCGGACTGAACATCGCTGCGCCCAGCCCCGCCAGCAAGCGGCTCACGAATAACAACGGCAAGGTCGGTGAAAGCGCGGTCAACACGTTGGCGACGACAAATACCACCATCCCGCTCAACAACAATTTCTTGCGCGGCCAATGCGCAAACAGCGTCGCCACCACCGGCGAAAGCAATGAGTAAGAAATCGCGTACAGCGTCACCATCTGCCCGGCGATCGCCACTCGCACGTTCATCGAATGAGCGACGAGCGGCAGAATGCCGGCGACCACGAAACTATCCGTGCCGATTGCAAAGGTGCCTAGCGCCAGCACCAGAAGACGGCGGTCCACCATGAAAACACTCCTGTGGCCCGCATGCGCGAACCCGAAAAGCTGCAACACAGCCAGCCGAAATACAAATGAAAGGACCTGCGAGGCGCGCCGCATACGGGGCCCACCCTCCAAGTTTCGTCACGCAACTATACACACTCCGAGTTTCGTGACGCAACCTCAAAGTGATACAATTCGGCCCATGTACAGAAAAAGCCTTGAAGCCATCGATTGCTCTACCGCCCGCGCGCTCGACCAGGTCGGCGAATGGTGGAGCCTGATGCTCGTGCGCGAGTGCCTCGCGGGTACGAAGCGCTTCGACGATTTCCAGAAACGTCTCGGCATCGCACGCAATGTGCTGACAAGCCGCCTCGCACACTTGTGCGAGCACGGCATCATCGAGAAAACGCCGTTAGACGGCAGCGAACGCTTCTTCGAATACCGGCTCACCGCCAAGGGCGAAGCGCTTTATCCGGTGCTGATTGCGTTGTTGCAATGGGGAGATCGCTGGACGGGCAGCGGCAACGGTGGCCCGATCGAACTGGTCGACCACCAGACAGGCGAGCCGATCCCGACGATGGGACCGCGCTCGGCAGATGGGCGCGCGCTGGGGCTCAGGGATGTGCGTTACGAAGCGCGCGAGCACGCGAGCAAACAGACGCGCAGAGTGATCGCGCAGCGCAATCGGCACGTGCTGGGTATCGACGATGCTGCGGCTGCTGCGGGGGAAGACGCGCAGGACGATGCGGAAGAAAACCCGCCGCGCTAATGCGGTTGAGGTTGAGGCGGTTAAGGCGGTTAAGGCGGTTGAGGCGGCTAAAGCAGTTAAGGCAATGAAGGCGCAGCGGACAGCCAGACACCGCTGGCAAAAGCCGCCCTGCTTGCGTTACTGCAAGAGCTGTGCGGCCAGATCGATCAGATCGCGCGACTCGAAATCCCACGCTTGTTCTGCGTGTAAATCGGTGGTTTGCGCGGTGCCGTGTTCGGTGGGACGTCGCACAAAGGCTGTTTTAAGACCGCAGCTGCGTGCCGCGGCAAGATCGTTATTGTGAGCCGCAACCATGCACACCTCGGCCGGTTGCAGCCCGAGAATCTCGACAGTTTGCGTGTAAACCTGCGGCGACGGCTTGTACCCGCGCACCACTTCAGCACCGAGAATCGTATCCCACGGCAAGCCGGCGCGTTTCGCCATATCGACCATCAAACGGATGTTGCCGTTCGACAGCGGCGCGACGATGAACTGCTGTTTCAGGCGTTGCAGACCTTCGACGGAATCGGGCCACGGGTCGAGACGGTGCCAGCATAAATTCAGTTCATCGAGTTCACGAGGGTCGATCGAACCGGTATCGACCTTGCACCCCTGCAGCGCTTTTTGCAGATTTTCCCGGTGCAGCACGTCAAGCCGCACGAAAGGCCGCCGGCCGCTGCGCACCTCTTCCATCGCCGGCATGTATTCACGGCGCCATGCATCGGCAAACTCGAACGCATCGAGATGACGCGCGTGCCGCTCGAGAAACGGCTGGGCATCGCGTGCCACGCCGCTGCGCCAGTCCACGACCGTGCCGAAGGTATCGAAAAGAAGCGCCTTGATTGGCGTGGTGTTCGTCATGTCGTTGCTCCGCAGTGCGACGTTCGTCTCACGGCGAGTCTAAACGATCGTGACGCAAGCGGCACAAGCGGCACACAGGCATGCAATGCGGTATGCCGTGTACGACGGGTTGCACAACACACGATACAACGCGCAGTGCAACGCCTTAGCGATAGCCCACACGTTGCGCGGCGGGCAACATCTCGTTGCGAATCAGCGCCTGCAGGTCTTCGCTACTGGGCCGCGTGCCCCAGTTGCTCGCGCCCGCCGCCGATGCAATCGCCACCCACGAATGCGGTGGATACCATTCCTGCACGATCGCGCCATCCTCGCGCAGCAGCAGTTGCCCGGTCTGATCGCTGTATTCGGCAGACACCGTCCTGCCGTTTATCTGAACCGTGACGCTGCGGCCATTGCTGGACTGCTGTTCCTCCATGCCCGAAATTTGCTGATCTGCCAGCGAGCGTTCATGCGAAGGTGCCATGCCGGTAGCCTCCTTGTGACGGTGTTCGTGGCGGATGCGGTATTGCGTCGATGCTCGCAAAGACACAGGCAAGACGCCCGCAGCATGACAGATGCGCGTGCGCCGCTGCCGCACCCGGCGGCCTCGTCGCACTATATTGAAGTTGCCTCGCGCAGGATGTGTCGTTGTGTAAGTAAATGTAGGCGTTAGCCGGCAGCCATGCGGGTTGCTTTGTAAGCCTGCTTACGATTTCTTCGGCAACTCGATGCCCGGGAAAATATTGATCACGGCGGAATCGTCCTCGCCGCCATGCCCAGCGGTCGAGGCCATCATGAACATCTGGTGCGCAGCCGCCGAAAGCGGCAGCGGAAACTTCGACGCGCGCGCCGTATCGAGCACCAGCCCAAGATCTTTGACGAAGATGTCAACCGCGGAAAGAGGCGTGTAATCGCCCGCCAGAATATGCGGCACGCGATTTTCGAACATCCACGAATTGCCGGCGCTGTGCGTGATTACGTCGAACAGCGCGTGCGGATCCACGCCTTCGCGCAAGCCGAGCGCCATCGCTTCCGCAGCAGCTGCGATATGCACGCCTGCCAGCAGCTGGTTGACGATTTTTACCTTCGAGCCGATGCCGTGCGCGTCGCCGAGCCGGTACACCTTGCCGGAGATCGCTGCGAGCACGTCCTCGCAGGCGGCATAGGCAGCGGCCGGGCCCGACGTCATCATCGTCATTTCGCCCGAGGCCGCGCGCGCCGCGCCGCCGGAAACCGGCGCATCGAGCATCAGCAGGCCCGCGGCCTCGACACGCTTGCCCAGTTCGACCGCGAACGACGGCGATACCGTTGCGCACGCAAGCACGACGCCGCCCGCTTTCATTGTGCCGACTGCGCCGGGCTCATCCGGCGTGCCGAACAGCACGGCCTCGGTCTGCGCCGCATTGACGACCAGCGTCACCACGACTTCACACTGTGCGCCAAGCTGTGCGGGCGAAGCACACGCGACGCCGCCTTCGGCTGCGAACGCTTCGAGCACGGGCGCGCGCACGTCGCATGCATGCACATCGAAACCCGCACGCAGCAGCGAACGCGCGACACCCAGACCCATCGCGCCAAGACCGATCACGCCTACCTTTCTGGACATATACGTTTCTCTCTATGGATGGAAGCGCCGGGCACGGGCACATGCCGTCCGGCTAGCGGAAATAAAGCGCGGAAAAACCGCGACAAAGCGAGGCAAGCCGTCTTTGCGAGCCTGCCCGTCATGCATCATGATGGCGGTCGACCTGCGCGATCTGCGTCAGATACGCGGGCAGCGGCGGCTGCTTCATACGCCGCACGATCTCGAAGCGCAGCATCCAGCGCGTATCGCCTTCGCGGATATGCTCGTGCAGCAGTTGCGCGGCACGCTGCGCATCGCCGGCGAGCAGCGCGTCGACGATCTGCAGGTGTTCGGTGAAAGCATCGTTGATCAGTTGCATCGGAATCTGCAGGTACGGGTCGCCCAGATAGCGGGTCGGTACGAACAGCACATGCGTGCGCGCCAGTGCGACCGTGATCTCCTTGTTCGGACAATGCGCGAGCAGATCGATATGCAGATCGGTCTCGGCCTCGTCCATTTCGGCGGCGCCGCGCTGGTCGTGTGCGATCTGTCCGGTGAGTTTGTCGCGCACCGTCTGCAGCCACGCGTGCGGCACGTGCGGCGCGGCGTGCAGCAGCGCGGCCGGTTCCAGCAGGCGGCGCATTTCGAACAGATGCCCGATACGCTCTGCGGTGACCTGCTCGGCCACCCAATGGCCGCCCCGGTCTTTGGATAGCGTGCCGACGCTGTGCATGCGCGCCATCACGCCGCGTGCGACGGTGCGGCTCACGTCGAAGTGCTGCGCGAGCCGCTCTTCGGTGATGCGCACCGAGCCGAACAGCACGCGCGTGCATAGTTCGCGTTCGACCGCCGCATACATGCGCTGCCATTGCGGCGCGCTGGCCAGCTCGACCTTGTCGAGCACGGCAACCTTGCCGGCGGCGCCCGCCTCGGCATGACCGGCCACCCGATAACCGCGCCCTTCGCATTCGACGAGGAACTGATCCGCGCACAGTGCGGCAAGCGCGATGCGCGCCGGCGAGCGGCCGATGCTGAATGACTTCGCGACCTGCGCTTCGAGCAGTCTCGCGCCGGGCGCAATGCGGCCATCTGCGATCATGTCGCGCAGCAGCTCATAGGTGCGCTGCTGGATCGAGCCGCCGGCGTCCGGTTCGGGGGCGGCGGCAATGGCAAGGGCGGTAGTGTCGGACAGCTGGCTCATGAGGGTGACCGTCGTCGGGTAGCCCGTAAACGATACTCCGGCGGCTACGCGGCGTACAGCTTCGGACCGCGGCGCGCGGCCGCGCGGGGCCTATGCAATGAAGCGACCGATTGCGTCGTTGAGTTGCTGCGCCGCTGCGGCGTCGGCTTCGGAAGCCATCAGGTGGCCGCTGTCGAATGGCAATTGCAGCAACGTGCTGCCGGGAATCTGCCGCGCGGCCCAGATACCGTCTTCGACCGGGTTGTAAAGATCGATGCGCGGCACGCCGATCAGCGTGCGTGCAGTGATCGACGCAAGCGCGCGCGCCGTGTCGCCGGCAAAGCCTGGTGTGTGCCCGACATCGTGCGCGTCGTAGGCCCACGACTGGTAGGTCCAGTCGAGCGGATCGCATTGTTGCGCGCGCCACCATTGCGTGCGGCGCGCGAGCCAGTCGGTCACGCCCGGCGGCTCGGCTGCGTCCTGCGCGATGTCTTGCGCAAAGCGTTGCGGCGTGCGCATCGCCAGCACGTGCATTACCGTCACCCATGCGGACCAGTCGGGTGCGCCGTCGCCATCGAGCGGCGCGTTGGTCAGCGCAAGGCGGCCCGCATGGTTGATCGCCTGCGCCCACGGCGCGGTTTTCGCCATCGGTGTGAGCGCAACGATGTGCGACATCAGGCCGGCATACGACACGCCCCACTGCAGCGCCTGCATGCCGCCCATCGACGCGCCCATCACCGCCTGCAACGCGTCGATGTGCAGATGCTCGAGCAGGCGCTTCTGGCTGCGCACCATGTCGCGAATCGTGAAGCGTGGAAAGTGCCGGCCCGCTTGCGTCGCCGAGTTGGACGGCGAGCTGGACAGCCCGTTGCCGAGCGCGTCGATCACCAGCACGGTGAAACGTGCGGGATCGAATGCACGCGCTGCGCCGATCAGAAAATCGAGCCGGTGATGGGTGCTGCCGATCGCACACAAGCCGAGAACCACTGGTTTAGTGCGAGCGCCGCCAACGTCATCGACATCCTCGTCGCCGTGCATCACGTACGACACATGCAGATCGTCGATCTGCTCGCCCGATTCCAGCGCAAAACGACCCAACGCTGCGCTTCGATGCGGCACATCGATCCAGCCCGGTTGCAGTGGCGGATGGCGCATCGTCAGAACTCGATCACGGCGCGAATGTCGTCGCCCGCCGCGAGGCGTTCGAGACCCGCGTTTACGTCGGCCAGCGTGAGCGTCGACGTCACGTATTCGTCGAGCTTGAGCCGGCCTTCGAGGTAGGCCTCGGCCAGCGCCGGAAAATCGCGGGCCGGCTGCGCGCCGCCATAGCTCGAACGCACGATGTGTTTCTCGCCCATCAGCGAGCCCCAGCGAAACGGCATTTCGTCGTCGGCGGGCAGCTTGCCAAGCCATACCACTTGCCCACCCGGCCGCACCAGTTCCACGCTCGCGCGAAACGCAGCGGGATTGCCGGCAGCCTCGAATACGTAATCGGCACCGCGTGCGCCGGTCAGCTCCGCATGCGCAGCGGCCAGCGTATCGTCGGCCATCAGCGTATGCGTCGCGCCGAGCGCCGCAGCCAGTTCGAGCTTCGCGCGCTGCCGGTCGACCGCGATCACGCGCGCCGCGCCCGCGAGGCGCGCGCCCTGCACCGCGGACAAACCGACCGCACCGCAGCCGAGCACCGTCACCGTCGCGCCCGCTTCGACCTTCGCGACATTCGTTACCGCACCGACGCCGGTCATCACGCCGCAGCCAATCAGGCATGCGCGGTTGAACGGAATCTCGCGCGGCACGCGCAACGCGCACGTTTCGCTAACCACGCACAGTTCCGCGAAACTGCCCGAATACATCAGTTGATGCACCGGCTCGCCACGCCGCATCAAGCGCGGCAAGCCATCGAAGTGAAACGACTGCGCCGCGCGCTCGCGATACGGCTGGCACAGGATGTTCAGCTGACGTTTGCAGTAGAAGCACATATTGCAGTGCGGGTTCCACGAGGTCACGACATGGTCGCCCGGCACCACGGCCGTCACATCCTTGCCGACCCATGCGACGACACCCGCGGCCTCATGCCCCGGCACCATCGGCAGCGGCGTGCGCAAGTCGCCGCGCACCGCTTCGAGATCGGTGTGGCACAAACTGGTTGCGCGTACGCGCACGACCACGTCGGTGTCCGTGAGGCCGGTCAGGTCCAGAGATTCGATCTGAAGCGCACCGCGCGCTTCGAACAGTACCGCGGCATTGAAAGACAAGTTGGATTCCGTAATCGTTGGCAACAGCGCGTTGGCATCAGCGCTGCTGCGCCGCGCCCTTGTACAGGATGTTCATGTTCCGCTCGCCGATCTTCTGATGCAGCGCGACGAACGCCGGTTCGAGTTCCGCGGCCGGTGCCGGTTCGTGCTCGAAGGTGTTGAACGTATCGACGCCGCGCACCAGGGTCGCGCTATCGTCACCTTCGAGCTGCTGCACATAAGTGGGAATGTAGCGAATCGCGTAGCCGATGCGGCGTTTGGCCGAAGCGTTCGGCGGCGAGCCATGCACGATGCGCACGTGGTGCAGTGACATCTCGCCGGGCTCGAGTTCGATCGACACCGCCTGCGACTCGTCGACGTCGACCGCCACTTCCTGGCCGCGCGTCAGCAGGTTGTGTTCGGAGAAGGTGTCGCGGTGCGGAATCTGCTCGAGCAGATGCGTGCCCGGAATCACCTGCATCGCGCCGTTCTCGCGCGTGCTTTCCGACAACGCAACCCATGCGGTCACCACATCCGGCTTCGACAACCCCCAATACGTCGAATCCTGATGCCACGACACGTAAGCGGGATCGTTGCCATTCTTGATAAAGAAGCTGCTCGCCCACGCCAGCAGGTTTTCGCCATACAGGTCTTCGATCGCATTCACCACGGCATCGCTGCGCACCAGCTGGTTGAGCCATGGAAACAGCAGATGGCTCTTCACGTTCAGCGCCTTCTTTTTCAGCGGGCTATCCGAATGCTCGAAATCTTCGAGGCGTTTGCGCAGCTCGAGTGCCTGCTGCGTCGACATCACGCGGATCGGCGCGACATAGCCGTGCTGGTGGAAATGCTCGATCTGTTGCGCAGACAAGGACTTCGGCATGCCATTCCTCCATTGAGAATCTGAATCTGCAAATCAATCCGCGCTCAGGCTGCCGCATGCACGGCTGCCTGCACCGCTGCATCTCGCACGGCCGCGCGAAAACCGCCGTCGACTAGCGCACGGCCATCGACGTTGCGTACGTCGGTGATACCGCATAACGCCATCGTCATGTCCAGTTCGCTGCGGATGATTTCGAGCGCACGCGTGACGCCCGCCTCGCCGGCCGCTCCCAGCCCGTACAGAAACGCGCGGCCGATGTAGACCGCATGCGCACCGCACGCAAGCGCTTTCAGCACATCCTGGCCGCTGCGAATGCCACTATCCATATGCAGCTCGATGTCGCCTTGCACCGCTTCGGCAATGCGCGGCAGCATCGAGATCGTCGACGGCGCGCCATCCAGCTGGCGCCCGCCATGGTTCGACACGATCAGCGCATCGACGCCGCAGCGCGAGGCGATGCGCGCATCTTCCGGATCGAGAATGCCCTTCAGGATCAGCTTGCCGCCCCAGTGCTTGCGCACCCACTCGATATCTTTCCACGTCAGCGTCGGGTCGAACTGGTTCTTCGCCCACTCGGCCATCGACGCGATGCCGTTCACGCCAGGCGCATGGCCGACGATATTGCCGAACGTGCGCCGCGAAGTGCGCAGCATGCCGGCGCACCATGCCGGGTAGCGCGCCAGATGCGCGAGATTGCGCAGCGTCAGCTTCGGCGGCGTCGACAGGCCGTTGCGCAGATCCTTGTGACGCTGCCCCTGAATCTGCAGGTCGAGCGTCAGCACCAGTGCCGAGCAGCCGGCTTGATGCGCACGGCGAATCAGGTCTGCGATAAACACGCGGTCTTTCATCATGTACAGCTGAAACCAGAACGGCTGCTGCGTGTGCGCCGCGACGTCTTCGATCGAGCAGACGCTGACCGTCGACAGCGTGAACGGCACGCCGAAGCGCGCCGCCGCGCGCGCCGCGAGAATCTCGCCGTCCGCATGCTGCATGCCGGCAATGCCGGTAGGCGCGAGTGCGACCGGCATCGACACGGGCTGCCCGATCATCGTCGTCGCCAGGTTGCGGCGGCTGAAATCGACGGCCACGCGCTGGCGGAATTTGAGCTGCGCGAAATCGTCGGAATTGGCACGGTAAGTCGACTCGCTCCACGAGCCCGCATCGACGTAGTCGTAGAACATCTTCGGCACGCGGCGCTTTGCATGCACGCGCAGTTCTTCGATGGTGGCGAAATGGGTCATCGTGGTCGGCTTGTGGTTGGATGGGCTGTTCGATCGCTGATGTGACGTGTGCAAGCCCGCATCGAATTCATGCGATGCCCGGCTCGAACTGCAACTGGCGCTTCGGCGCATGCACGCACAGCGCCACCAGCAGCGCACCGGCCAGCGCGATCGCACCGGTCAGCAGGAACGCGCTTCTGAAGTTGCCGGACCACTGCACCAGAAATCCGGTCAGCGCCGGTGCGACGATGCCTGCCAGATTCGCGATGAAATGCACGAAGCCGCCGATCGCGCCGACCCGATCTTTCTCAACTGTGTCGAGCACGATCGCAAAGTACGTGTTGTACGACGCGTACATAAAGAACACGCCGATCGCCATCAGCGTCACCGCGCTGGTCAGGTCCGTCACCGTGCCGGTTAGCGCGATGTATACGGCGCCGGCGCCGAGGCTGCCGATCAGCACCACCTTGCGCGCGAAGATCGCGCGCCCTGTCTTGCGGAACAGCCAGTCGCACACGAGGCCGCCGATTACAAGCCCGGTCGCGCCGACCGCCCACGGAATCACGCTGACTATCGCCATCTTCTGGATGCTCAGGTGATGCGCGGTAGTCAGATAGGTCGGAAACCACGACAGGAAAAAGTACAGGATGTACGCGTAGCCGAAGAACGCAAACGCGGTCGCAAGAATCGCGGGGCGCAGCAGATAGTCGCGCAGCGGCGCTGCGGGTGTGTTGACGCGTGTGTCCGCTGCTGCGATCGCAGCGATCGCCGATGGCACCGCTTGTGCACCGCCGTGCGCGCCGCGTGCATCGGTAGCGCCGTCAGTGTCGGGCGCTACGGTGGGCTTATCCCTCGCGAGCATCAGCCATGCGACCACCCACAACACGCCGACTGCCGAGATGATCACGAACGACAGGCGCCAGCCCGCGCCGAGCGCAATGAAACCCACCACCGGCCCCGCCAGCGCCGCGCCGAGCGACTGCCCGGAGTTCGCAATACCGATCGCGCTTGCCTGCTGCCGGCGCGGGAACCAGTTCGACACGAGCTTGTTGATGTTGGCGCAGAACGGCCCCTCGCCCATGCCGAAGATCACGCGCACCACCAGCAGGCTCGCAATGCCGACGGTTGTCGCAGTCAAACCGCAAAACAGCGACCACACCAGCATCGATACGGTCAGCACCCGCCTTGGGCCAAAACGGTCCGCGCAATAACCGCCGACGAAACAGAACAGCGCATAGCCGACGAAGAAGCTGCTGAACACGATGCCCAGTTGCGCCGGATCCAGATGCAATTCCTTTACGATCAACGGCGCGGTAATCGACAGCGCCGCGCGATCCAGATAACTGATCGCCCCACCGACGAACAGCAGCCACACCAGCGTCCAGCGTGTGCGTGTCTCCATCTGCATGGATGTCTCCTTTTTTTGACTGCTGCTGCGTCGGATGCGAGGAGGCAAGGAGACAAGCGGGCGTGGAGCGCCACGTTCGCAGTTGCCTGGCCCACAAAACGTTCAATGCATCCAATGTACATTGAGCGTAGTGACGTGAGACGACGGTGTCAACTGCGGTGTGGGTAGGTGTTAACCTTGATGAGCAAACCTGATGAGTTCGCTGATGAGCTCATTCAGGCAGCGGCTCGATGGCGCGATTGCGGTTCAGCTGCTCATGTACCACCCGCCGTTCACGTTGATGGTCTGCCCGTTCATATAGCCGTTGTTCGCGAGCAGCACGGCCACTTGCGCCACTTCGTCCGCGGTGCCGAAGCGGCCCACGGGAATCACGTCGCGTTTAATGTTCGGATTGCCGGCGATCATGTCAGTCTCGATCAACGCGGGGGCGATCGTGTTCGACGTCACGCCCGTTTTGGCGAGCAGCATCGCATAGCCATGCGCGAGCCCGATCATGCCGGCCTTCGAAGCCGCGTAGTGCGGCCCGACCACACCGCCCAGCTGCGCCGCAACCGACGACACCATGATCAGCCGCCCCCAGCCGCGCGTCACCATGTCCGGCGCGAGCGCCTGCGTGACGAGAAACGCTGAAGTCAGGTTAGTGCCTAGCGTCGCGTTCCAGTCGTCGATGTCGAGCTGCTGCCACGGCCTGGGTGTCGCGACACCGGCATTGTTGACAAGGATGTCAATCTGGCCGAGCGCGCTGCGCGCCGCGTCGATCATCCGCGCGATACTCGCTGCGTCGCGCAGGTCAGCCTGAAGCGCGACTGCGCGGCCGCCGTCCGCTTCGATCTGTGCGACCGTTTCGCGCGCTGTTGTTTCGCTCTCGCGGTAAGTGAGCGCGACCTGCACGCCGAGTTTCGCGTAGGCCAGCGCGATCGCGCGGCCGATGCCTCTGCTGCCGCCGGTGATGAGCGCGCGCTTTGCTGCGAGTGGTTGTTGCGTCATTGCAAGCCTCCTTTCAGGATGTCGAACACGATGTGCATGATGCGCCGGACTAGCGGTGAGAAACCGCGCGCACGGCCAGGTTCCCCACCGCATCGCAGATCGGCGCACGGCGCCTGACGACGCTTCACGCAAACTCGCAGGTCCTGAAGAGCCACCGCCGCCCCTACCATCGCGCGCATGGCTTGATAGACTGGCGGCTTGAAAAAACGATGGAAACAATGCGTGAGCATCGGTGAATATTACAAGCGGCTCGAACTACCTGAAACCGCATCGCCCGACGAGATCAAGCGCGCCTATCGCCGCCTGAGGGCGAAATATCATCCCGATCTCAACAAGGGCCGGGAGGCGAGCGTCGAACCGGTCTTCAAGCGTATCCAGGAAGCATTCGAAATCCTCACGGGCGCGCGCGCCGCAGCGCCAGACGCAGCGGCAGCAGCGGCCGCTGCGCGAGGCCATGCCCGGCCCGCGACGACGCGGCAAACACATGCTCAATCGCAGCACCATGCACAAGCCCAGCCGCGCGAAGCGCATACGGCTAAAGCATGGGCAGCCGCAGGCCGCTGGCGCGCGTACGAAGACGGCGAGCGCCGCATCCCGACACGCGGCGCGAACCGGCACGACAAGCTGTACGTGCCACTCGAAGCCGCGCTGAACGGCGGCAACGTGCCGAGCAGTTACCAGATAACTGTTGCGTGCCGTCTATGCGGCGGCGCAAGCGCGCGCTGGCAGGCTGGGCATTGCGAGGCTTGTGACGGACAAGGCCGTGCAGCGGACGACACGCGCTGCGCAACCTGTGCAGGCAGCGGGCGCACGAGCCGCATCCGCTGTACTGCATGTCAAGGCAATGGCATCGAGAGCTACTGGCACACCGACACTGTCGCGGTGCCGCGCGGCGCATGGGACGGCCAGCGGCTCGGCATCGCCGGCGGCGGTTACCCCGGAACGCATGGAGGCGTTGCCGGCGATGCGATTCTGTCCGTTGTGATCGTGTGCGGTGCCGATTTTCAGCGCGACGGTTTGCATCTGAGCGGTTCGCTGCAGATCGATTTCGTCACCGCGACCCTTGGCGGTCCGTTCGCCGCTCACGTACTCGGCCGCGATCTGCTGATCGACGTACCGCCGCATTGCGCACAAGGCAGCGTGATCAGGCTGCCCGCTCATGGGCTCTCCGATGCAGCGGGCACGCAGGGCGAGCTAAGGCTGCACGTGACGCTCGCGATGCCGCCGCAAGCGGCGCAGTTGACCGATGACGAGCGTGCGCAGTTGCGCCAGATGTTTGCAAATGCCGCAGCGCGCCGCGGGGCGTAGCTGGCGTCATTCAACTGCCGCGATACTGGTGTGCCGCACTCTTGCACGCTAAGGCGCGCCGCTCCCCGCCGCGAGCAGATCGACCAGCGCCGTCGCGCCGCGCTGCCACGCGATATCGGTATTGCCGCGGATATCGACCGAACGTTGAAACACAATCTGCCCGGACTTCACGGCTTCGATTCGCAGATTGATATTGATGATCAGATTGCTGATCTTCTGCACCCAGCACACGCCGACCTTATCGACGCCCAGTTGGCGACCGATTTCGCGCTCGCAGCCGTTGCACGCGTGCAGATTCTGCGAAGCCTCGAAGCCGGCAATCAGCGCGTGCGCCGGCGCATTGTCGGCAACGCGATACAGCGCGCGTTCGCGCAGTTGCGCGCGCAACGTATCGCTGATCATCGCGGCGCGCGCCAGCTGCGCGCGGGTGAGCTCGGCATCGTTGTACTCGGCGTTGTCGTCGAGCAACGCGCAGTTCAGCAGCGCGATCGATTGCGACGGCGCGGCAGCGGCCGGAGTCGAGCTCGAGATCAACGCGAGCGCGCCTCCAGATACGCATGCAAACGCCAGGGCCAGCGCCGTAAAACTGCCACGCACGGCGCCGCGCAACCTCGTGCTCGCGCACGTCACAGCCTTTCTCGCTAGAGCATCGCATCGCGCAAGCATCATCACAGCGACTCCTTCGGCATGAACCCGCATTTAGCCTCGCCTCATCGCGCGACGTCAACCGATCCGCGCTATCCTTGGCGGATGCGCGCCGCGACGCTGGTGCAAACCGCGCGCGGCAGAGGCCATCGCGGCCGGCCGCACGCCGACGTGCGGCGCCCCACTCCGAGGAACCGTTATGACCGACAGCCCGAATTCCCCGCCATCGCAACAGCCCGACGAACCGATGGATCCGCAGTTGATCGAACTGGCGCACGAGGTGTTCGAACTCGCGCGGCGCGGCGATGCATCGATGCTCGCCGCCGTGATCGACAAAGGCGTGCCGCCGAATCTGCGCAACGACAAGGGTGACACGCTCGTGATGCTCGCGAGCTACTACGGCCATGAAGATGCGGTGCGCACACTGCTCGAGCGCGGCGCAGATCCGGACATCCGCAACAACAACGGCCAGACGCCGATCGCCGGCGCTGCGTTCAAAGGCTTCATGCCGATCATCGCGATCCTGCTCGACCACGGCGCGGACGTCGAAGGCGCCTCGCCCGATGGACGCACGGCGCTGATGGTCGCCGCGATGTTCAACCGCACCGATATCGTCGACCTGCTGATCGCGCGCGGCGCGAATCCGCAGGCGCGCGATGCGGGCGGCAATTCGGCCGCCGATGCTGCCGCACGGATGGGCGCTGCCGACACCGCAGCGCAATTGTCGAAGCCGCACAACTGACGACACGATCGTCGCACGGCTGGCCGATGCGATCGACGGCGCGCCGGTCGCTTTGCCAACCCGGCAGGCGGTCGCCTCGCGCCCGATCGTTGGCCGCCACGAGCCAGTGGCGCCATGACGCGTGCGCCCTTCTCCCCGAAGAAAACCCGACCATGAACGACCGACTCCCCGTTTTCCACGCCGAAACCGCCAGTACCGAACAGAGGGCCGTGCTCGACGAAATTCTCAGCGGCCCGCGCGGCAATCTGAACGGCCCGTTCCTCGGCTGGATCTTCAGCCCTGAATTTGCTCAGCACGCGCAGCGTCTGGGCGCCTTCTGCCGTTATCAGACCGGCTTGCCGCTGCGTCTGTCGGAACTGGCGATTCTCGTCACCGCCGCGCGCTGGCAGGCCCAGGCCGAATGGCACATCCACTGCCCGATCGCGCTCGATGCAGGCCTGCCGGCCGAGCTCGCCGAAGCGATCCGCACCGGCAGCCAGCCGGTGTTCACGGACGCCAACGATCAGCTGATTCATGCCTTCGCCACCGAACTGTACGAAACGAAGCGCGTGTCAGACGCGACTTACCAGCAAGCGGTCGAGCGCTTCGGTCATACGGTCGTGATCAATCTGGTCGGGCTGCTCGGCTACTACACGCTGGTCGCGATGACACTGAACGTGTTCAACATGCGCGCGCAAGGCCAGAACGAGCTGCCATTCGCGGAGTAGGAAGCGGTAGGCGGACGGTAGGCACCCCGCCGCCGAAGCGGCGCGGGTAGCGCCGGTTCACGCAAGCCGCAGGCCGTGAGCCGGCAGAATTTCCTGCACCACCGCGAAACGATGTTCTTTGACAGCATCGTGAAACTTGCGATAGTCGCTGTCTTCGAACGCAGGTGTCCATTGCGGCTGGCGGCGGCCATCGTCGGCTACGCGAATACCGGTCGCGAGGTGCTTCCACGAGCCTTCGCCTTTCGCGACATAGGCCGGAACATGCGCCTTCACGCCGGGAATCGCGCCCGCAGCAACCGAGTCGCAGATCACGTTCAACCGTTGCATCTCATCCATGCTGCGATTCGATTCCAGCAGTTGATGCAACGCGATTTTCGCGTCGGTGGGCAGCCCGGGCTGATTCACGAAATCGTCGGTATCGGCGCAAAAGGCGCGCACGACGCGGCAGGCCATGTCGGCAGCCTCGATGAATTGCGGCAGGTTTTCTCGCTCGATGCGCTCGTCCTTGCCGTTCACGTAATGCCACTTCACCCACGGCAGATCCGGGTACGAAAGCGCCGCACCATGCCCGAGCGGCAGCGTATGCGTCAGCACGCGCGTCGCCACATCGTCGGCCAGATGCTCGGCCAATTGCACGATGCGCGCGAGCCACTGCGCGCGCGTGCAGTTTTCCGCTTCCAGATGCGTGACGCGGTTGTAGTCGGATTCGATGCCGGCGAAGCCCTGATGCGCCCACGTATCGACATAGGTGTGCAGCGTCACCCCAAGGCGATGCAGCGCGTTGCCCGTATTGCGGCGCTGCAGCGCGTGCCTGACCAGATCGCGCGCCACCTCGCTATCGGGCCGGCACACGGCGCGCTGTTCGAGCGTATCGCCCTTGCCTGCGGGCAGAAAATGGAACGGCGTCCAGACCAGACGGTTTAGATCGTCATCCATGTTGTGGTAGTCGAACAGCTTGTGCGCCGACGCGAAACGATCGAACAGTTCGCCGCCGGCGAACTGCAGCAGCCCGGGCGTGGTCGCGTCGTCGATGTACTGGCACGCGTGCGCGACGGTCCGCGCATCCTGCGCGTCGAGCCCGCCGAGCCGCGCGACCACGTAGATCACGCCGTAGTGGAAATCGATGTTCACAATGGTCTCCTGATTATCTGCAGCGGGCGCGCCGCTACAGTCGCAGCCGTATGGTTCGCATGGTACGCCGCGCTTGCGCCGTGTGGTGTGCGGCCGCACCCGCCCCGCTTTTTCCCGTCTTGTTCCCGTCTTTTCCCCGCTTCTTCCTGAAAGTCGAATGAGCCACGCCGGCTTTCAACTCACGCTCTCAAATGGGCAGCCAGGCCACAACGGGAAGCAACCGTGAGTCAATAAAGAGTCAATTAAAAGTCAGATAACACGTTGCTTCGGCTTCGTTTGCGGCCGGATAAGGATGCGCCGGCGCCAAACGATACCAGCTTGAAATGACAACGCAATGCACGCGCTTCGTAAGCGCGCGCCCCGGCTGCACGCGGGCCGTGAGCCGATCGAGCAATTTGATGAGCCGTGCCGCGATTCACGCACGAGGCGCGAAAACCTAAAGTTCAGTCCATGCCGTCGCAGACGGAAACTCTCTCAAAGGTAGGCCATCATGAAACGTCTCAACCGCGCTCTGATCGTTGCTTCGCTCGCTCTTACGCCGTTCGTCGGCCATGCCGTGCACGCGGCCGAACTTACCCGTGCGCAAGTGCGCGCGCAGTTGATCGAAGCCGAACAGAACGGCACATACCACACCAGCAAGACGCACTACCCGGACGCCACGCCCGACCTTGCTGCCACGTACGTTGCGAACAAGGCTGTCGAGCACGGCGCCGCGGCGACTGCGTATGGCCCCGCTACCGCAGGCAGCTCCGATGCCGGTGCCGGTACACGTGGCGGCGCCAGCGCCGGCACCGGTGCCGCGAACAGGCGTGCCGGCGCGGTACTTCAGCCACAGTTCGGCGACCTGTATCGCGGCCACTAATCAGCAACCCTCACCCTCGACCAGCAAACAGACAACACCGTTCGCCCAGCCCAACCCGCGAGCCGTACCGCGGATTGCGCTGCGCGACGGGCTTCGTCTCACAAGGAACGACCATGGACATTCTGACCAACACCCTGGGCCGCTCGGGCCTCCTCAAGCAAGACCTCGACTATCACATCGTGCGTGCATCGATGGTGCTGATCTTCGCGTTCTTCGGCTATCAAAAGTGGTTCGAGTACGAGGCGCAAGTGCTGATTCCGTACATCAGTCACGGCCCGCTGATTTTCTGGCTGTATCCGTTGTTCGGCATTCGCGGCGCGAGCTGGTTTCTCGGCGTATCCGAGTGGCTGTTCGGCACGCTGATCTTCATCGGCTTCTGGAACAAACGCATCGGCGTGCTGGGCGCGCTCGGTTCGGTCGCGACCTTCGTCGGCACCGTAACGATCATTCCGTTCATGCCCGGCGGCTGGGCAGCATCGGCGGGCGGTTTTCCGGCGATGGCAGGCAACGTGCCGTTCCTGATGAAGGACGTCGTGCTGCTGGCGGTATCGATCTATCTGCTGAAGGAGGATGTGGCGCGAGTGCTTGCGCAAAAGCGCCAGTAAGCAGCGGCAGGTAGCAACGCGTGCGGCGCCGCGACGCCGCAGTATCGAGGGCAGCGCGATCCCGCGCCTGCCCTCGATGTGTTTGTGCAAGCGTCAGAACAGGTACATGCCCGCCACGAACACGACGCCTGAGAACAGCAGCGCCGTTACGCAATAGCCCATGATGTCGCGCACGCCGAGCCCGGCAATGGCCAGCGCCGGCAGCGCCCAGAACGGCTGCGCCATATTGGTCCACGCTTCGCCGTACGCAATCGCCATCGCCGATTTGCCGAGATCGGCGTGCAGTGCCTGCGCGGCCGGCATCACGAACGGCCCCTGCACGACCCAGTGGCCGCCGCCGCTCGGCACCGCGAAGTTGATCACCGCCGAACTCAGGAACGCGAGCAGCGGAAAGGTGTGCACGTTCGCGATATCGACGAACCATTTGGTAATCACACCGGCCAGCCCCGAGTGGTCCATCAACGCCTGGATGCCCGCATAAAACGGAAACTGGATCATGATGCCCGACGCGCCGCGCGCCGCCACGCCCACCGCACGTGCATACGCCATCGGCGTCTTGTGCAGCACCATGCCGGCCGCGAGGAACACGAGGTTCACGGTGTCGATATCGAGCACGAAGCCTTTCTGGATCGT
This sequence comes from Paraburkholderia jirisanensis, assembly GCF_054782355.1. Lineage (NCBI taxonomy): Bacteria > Pseudomonadati > Pseudomonadota > Betaproteobacteria > Burkholderiales > Burkholderiaceae > Paraburkholderia > Paraburkholderia jirisanensis. The sequence continues at coordinate 933,250 of NZ_BAAGSQ010000025.1, forward strand.
GCGCACCACCAGGTAGCCGAAGCACACCACCGCCACCAGCAGCGCGAGCACGCGGCTTTCTTCGAGGCGCTCGGCCAGCGTCGCATTGGGCGGCAACTGGCGCTCGACGCTGGGCGGATCTTCGAGCAGTGCCGGGTCGACCGCGACGACGTCCTCGGGCTTCGGCATCATCAGGCGCGCGAGAATCGGCAGCATCACGATCAGGCCGATCGTGATGAACGCGTTATAGCCGGTGAAGATGGTGTGCGACACCGGGATCAGGCCAACCGTCTTTTCCATCGGGTTGCCCTTGGTGGCCGCAACCAGCGGCACCGAACCGGACAGGCCGCCGTGCCACGTCAGAAAGCCCATATAGGCGCTGGCCACCAGCAGCCGGTAGTCGGTGCCGCGCACGCGCCGCGCGACCTCGCGCGACAGCATCGCGCCAAGCACGAGGCCGAAGCCCCAGTTGATCGCGCAGGCCACCGCGCCGACGAACGCGACCAGCATCACGCCCTGTGCGGGCGTGCGCGCCGAGTTCGCCAGCGCGACCAGCAGCCGCTTGACCGGACCGGAACTCGCCAATGCATGCCCGGTGACGAGAATCATCGCCATCTGCATCGAGAACGCGAGCAGATTCCAGAAGCCCGCGCCCCACAGCGTGACGAGTTCGAGTGGCGGCTTGGGTGTCAGACCGAAAGCCAGCACGAAGGTGGCGATGGTCAGGAAGATCGCGAAGATCAGTGGATCGGGAAGAATACGGTGGACAACCTGGGTGAAAAACTGCGAGATGCGCTGAATCAATGTCTGCTCCTGAACGTCTTGGGTAATGCCGCAACCTTTCGTTTTTATTCACGGTTTGCGGTGAAGGGCAGGATTTTTGCATAAAACGGCCAGCTTTGCGTGGCGTGTGCCGTGTCCGGCGGATCAGCTCGCCTATGCATCGGGCACGTTTTACTACCTGTTTTGCGACGGTTTTGTTGCTGCCACGCCCGCAAACGCAAAAGCGGATTGGCAGAGTGCCGCGTTGAAAACTATTATCGACGCCATACGATTCCCACCAACCGCGAATCATCATGGGCCACGATGTAAAACCGGATGGACTCGTTATAGGCGTACTCGGCGGCATGGGGCCACAAGCCACCGCCGATTTTCTGGCGAAGCTGGTTACCGCCACACCGGTCGATCGCGAGCAGGACCATCTACGCGTGCAGATCGATTCGAACCCCAAGGTGCCGGACCGCAGCGATGCGATTGCCGGCCGCGGCCCGTCGCCCGGGCCGGTGCTCGCCGCGATGGCGGCCGCGCTCGAACGCGCGGGGGTCGATTTTCTGGTGATGCCGTGCAATACCGCACACGCATTCGAAGCGGAAATCCGCGCCGGGCTCGGCGTGCCGTTCGTCAGTATCGTCGCCGAGGCCGGCGCGGCGTGCCGTCGCAACTGGCCTGCCGCACGGCGCTACGGGCTGCTGGCAACCAGCGGCTGCATCGCCGCGCGGCTCTATCAAGACAACTTCGAAGACAACTTCGAAGCCAACCTCGAAGAAGCCTTTGAAGACAACCACGCAGCGCGTGTCCCGAGCGTGGTTACGCTGTCGCCTGCCGACCAGCAGCGCTTCATGGCACTGCTATACCGGATCAAGCTCGGCGATCAGTCGAACGCGGCGCGCGCCGCGATGCGCGGCTTCGGCAACGCATTGATCGACGCGGGCGCCGACGTGATCATCGCGGGCTGTACCGAGGTGCCGCTGGTACTCGGCGCGACCGAACTCGCACGGCCCGTGCTCGACACATCTGCCAATCTCGCACAGCGCTGCGTACGCTACGCGTTGGGCTTCGAGCCGCTGCCTGGGCACGCGCAGCCGTTCGCGATCGAAGTATCGAAGGCTTGATGCAGCACGCCGCCGCACCTGACGTGCAGGCGCGGCGCACGGAATTTTGTTCGCAGAAGATACGGAACCATCCGGGGACGATGCCGGGACGATGCCGGGACGACGCGGGGACGGCGCGGCCGATCCGCCGTAGTGCATCTGTAAGGCAATCGCCAACTCGCTACGCACGCAACAACACATAGGAGAACCGCGTGAAACGGAACAGACTGGGGCTGGCCATCGTCGTCGGCATGGTGGCCGGCATTGCCGCGGGCTACGTGTGCCATCAGGGCGCCGGGTCGCCCGCCGCGGCAAAAGCGCTCGCCGGCAACTTCTCGCTGATCACCGACATCTTTCTGCGGCTGATCAGGATGGTGATCGCGCCGCTGGTGTTCAGCGGCCTCGTGGCCGGGCTCGCATCGATGGGCGATGCGAAGGTGGTGGGCCGCGCCGGGCTAAAGGCGCTCGGCTGGTTTTTCTGCGCATCGCTGGTGTCGCTGCTGATCGGCATGCTGTTCGCGAACCTGTTCGATCTCGGCCACACGATGAACCTGCAGGTGCCCGCAGCCGGCAGTGCGGCTGGGGTCAGCACATCGGCTTTCAATCTGCACAACTTCATCACGCACATCGTACCGGCCAGCATCGTCGAGGCGATGGCGAACAACGAGATCCTGCCGATCCTCGTGTTCTCGGTGTTCTTCGGCATTGCGATGGGTGCGCTGAAAGACAGCTTGCCGCCCGCACTGTTCGCATCGATCGAAGGGCTCTTCACGATCATGCTGAAAATCACCGGCTACGTGATGTGGTTTGCGCCGCTCGGCGTGTTCGGCGCGGTGGCGGCGGTGATCACCGTGCAGGGGCTCGGCATGCTTGTCACCTATGGCAAGTTTATCGGCGCGGTGTATTTCAGCATGATGGTGTTGTGGTGTGTGCTGCTCGCTGCCGGCTACGGCGTGCTCGGCAAGCCGGTGTTCGCGCTGATGAAGCTGATTCGCGAGCCGATGCTGATCGCGTTCAGCACCGCGAGCAGCGAGGCCGCATATCCGAAAACCATCGAGCAGTTGACGCGCTTCGGCGTCAAGCCGCGCGTCAGCAACTTCGTGCTGCCGCTCGCGTACTCGTTCAATCTGGACGGCTCGATGATGTACCAGGCGTTTGCCGCGCTGTTTATCGCGCAGGCGTACAACATCCACCTGAGCTTCGGCCAGCAGTTCTGGATGCTGCTGGTGATGATGCTGACCAGCAAGGGCGTGGCCGGCGTACCGCGCGCGGCCATCGTGGTGATCGCGGCGACGCTGCCGCTATTCGGGCTGCCGGTGGAAGGCGTGGTGCTGCTGCTCGCAATCGATCAGTTCATCGACATGGGGCGCACGACTACCAATGTGGTCGGCAATAGCATCGCTTCGGCGGTGATCGCCAGATGGGAGAACGCACTGGAACCGTGGAGAGGCCACGCGTATCCGCTTCCTGCGGCGATGCCGGCGTTGCCCGATAACGATGATGACGGCGACGTCAGCGCCCTGCCGGCGGCGCAGCGGTAGCAACGAACGACGCCGTGGGCGCGTGAGCCCGTCCGCGGCCGCGCAGCCCGCGGGGGGCTCCACCCACCACCTCCAGCCGACGGCGTGCAGCCCCCCGGCCAGTGCCGCACAGCGCGTGGCGCCGCGCCCGGCTGACTGCAGACACCTGTTGTTCGGTATATCGTTAGAACGAAAAGTCGGTTCGCGTTGTGCGTATCGGTCTCTAAGATGACGTTTTGAGCCGGACCGTGGCAGCCGCCGTGCAGGTGACATGCTTTGCCGGGCTGAACGCTACCGAAGCAAGGAGTTTCCAGTTGACCCGTCCCGATTCAACCCGCCGGCCGTTCGTGGTCGGCATCGGCGGCACCACGCGCGCTGCTTCGTCGACCGAGCGCGCGTTGGCCCTCGCGCTTGCGGGCGCGCAACGCGCGGGTGCGCGCACCCGGCTGTTCGGCGGCGAATTCCTGCATCGTCTGCCGCACTACTCGCCGGAAAACGCGCAGCGTACCGTTGAGCAAGTCGAACTGATCGATGCAGTGCGCCGCGCCGACGCGGTCGTGATCGCCACGCCCGGCTATCACGGCGGCATCTCGGGCCTCGTGAAGAACGCGCTCGATACGCTCGAAGACCTGCGCGACGACACGCGCCCGTATCTCGACGGCCGCGCTGCCGGCTGCATCGTCACGGCCTATGGCTGGCAGGCGGCCGGTTCGGTGCTGAGTTCGTTGCGCTCGATCGTGCACGCGTTGCGCGGCTGGCCGACGCCGTTCGGTGCCGGCATCAACACGCTCGAGACGCGCTTCGATGGGCCGGATGGGTGTTCGGATCCGAAGGTGGCCGAGCAGCTCGCACTGGTTGGCCAGCAGGCCGCCGCGTTTGCGCTGGCGTTCGGCGCGCAGCGCGACGCTGCGCAGCCCGACGGTGCCGCGCAGGCTGGCGCAGCGAAGCTGTTTGCAATCGCGGAATAGCCCCACCCTCTAACAGCGGCCGCAGCGATATGGCGGCCGCGTATCACCCTCTGTCACCGCATCTGCGCGCCCTCTGCGCACACGCTGCGCAGCAGCGCGTTGTACCGTGCTCAACCATGCCTGCCTACCTGCGCCGCACGGCACCCCAGTTCGCCCAACCCCACACCGCTTCGCGGCAGACACCCGGCCATGATGCATAGCGCCTATGCGGCCGCCCGCACAGAACGCTCGCCCAAACCGTGTGCCAAACCACAGACGCGCCCCGTTCGACGACGGATAGTCGCCTCACGCAGCCAACGCATTCGCTTGCGTCGCAACGAATAACCGCCGCAGACCACGGTGATTTGCTTGTGACAAATGACTGGTTCACGCTCCGCGCGGCAACGCGTACGCTGAACTCAGTCCCGATGCGCTGACCGCACGACGCATGGCCTGGCCGCGGGGGACACCGGCCGCCACGCGGCCTCAGGCGCCGGACCGACAAGCACATTGGCATTGCAGAAGACTCACATGACCCGACTGATCCGCTACAAGGGCTACCAGGTGGCCCCGGCCGCGCAGCGCCTGCCAAACGGGCTGTTCGCGGCCAACCTGACCATCGAGAAGACCACCGCGCAGACCGGCCGGGCCTATTCGTTCGACGCGCTCGACTACTTCTTCGACGAAGAACACGCGCTTGCCTATGCTTTCAGTTGGGGGCAATTGTGGATCGACCATCATCAGTGAACCACGTATAAAGCCGGCTTTCGGCCTGTAAGAACGCGCCTCCCGGCGCCCGCGCCAACCCTCCGCACGCAAGCCCCGCAAGGCTTTGCAAGCGCCATACCCGCAGATTGTGACAAAATAAGCGCCAACTTGCTCGACGCTTTCAACACTCTGCCATGTCCGACACCTTGACAGACACCGCCGGCGACCATGCGCTGCGCAACTGGACCTTTCGCGGCCACGCTCGCACGCCGATCGGCTCCGAAGCTCACAAGCAGATGTTTTGCCGCATGCTGCTCGAGACACACAACCCATACAAGCCCGCCGTCATCGATTGGCCCCAGCTGCCCGCCGATGCCTTGAAGCGCCTCACCTCGCTGCCGATCTGGGACATCGCCGTGCAGACCGAAGGCCGCGCGTGGATCCGCGTGTCGACCTACGCGGCCACCCTCGCGGACCCGCTGCTGCGCGAAGCGATCGAAATGGACGCGGCCGAAGAAGCACGCCACAAGCACGTGCTGTCGCGCCTCGTCGCCGCATACGGCATCGAACTCGCGCCCGAGCCCAGCTATCCGGCGCCGCGCGACCCCGAATGGGCGTGGATGTTCACCGGGTACAGCGAATGCATCGACAGTTTCTTTGCGTTCGGCCTGTTCCGTTCCGCGCAGCTGTCGGGCTACTTTCCCGAAGAGCTGGTCGAAACCTTCGAGCCGGTGATCCAGGAAGAAGCACGTCATATCCTGTTCTTCATCAACTGGGTGGCGTGGTACCGGCGCACCATGCCGTGGTGGCGTCGGCCGTGGCACTCGCTGCGGGTCGGCGCGATCTGGGTCAAACTGGTGCTGGACCGCATCGGCATCGCGCAGGGCATCGACAAGAACGGCGTGGTGCACGATTCGAACTTCCTCGCCGCCAACAGCGCGTCGATCGGCGCAGCGCTCAGCGCGCGACAACTGTTCGAACTGTGTCTCGCCGAAAACGAACGGCGCATGAGCGGTTACGATGCGAGACTGTTGCGTCCCGTTGCAATGCCGCGCCTCGTGCGCCTCGCATTGCGCTTCATGAGAAAGTAAGCGGCGCACCCATGCGCTGATGCGATGCCGGCCAGGTGTGCCGCCGCGGCTGCAAGGGTGCGGCCGCACAGGTTCGACCCGGAGAACCCCAGCATGGCATGGACCGTCGACGAACAACTGGCGCTCACCGCAAGCGAAGCCGTAGCCGCCATCCAGGCCGGGCGGCTGCGCGCCACCGATTACGTCGCGACCTTGCTCGCCCGCGCCGCGGCGCTGTCGAGCCTCAATGCGCTGGTCGCCCTCGACATGGAAGGCGCGCTGGCGCACGCGCAGCGCATCGACGCATTGACACCCGCCCAGCGCGCGGCGCTGCCGCTCGCCGGCTTGCCGGTGGTCGTGAAAGACAACATCAATACGATCGGCCTGTCGACCTCGGGCGGCACACCTGCACTGGCGAACTTCACGCCGAAGCGCAATGCGCGTTCGGTGCAGCGTCTGCTAGACGCAGGCGCAATCGTGCTCGGTAAAGCGAACATGCACGAACTGGCGTGCGGCATCACCAGCACCAATCTCGCCGCGCACTGCGGGCCGGTGCGCAATCCGTACGACCCGGGGCTGATTCCGGGCGGCTCGTCGGGCGGCAGCGCGGTGGCAGTCGCCGCGCGCATCGTGCCCGTCGCGCTCGGCACCGACACCTCCGGTTCGAACCGGATCCCGGCTGCGCTGACCGGTGTGGTCGGGTTCCGCCCATCGGTCGGCAACGGCGTCAGCGAGCGCCGCTACCACGACCGGGACACCGTGCTGCCGCTCTGCCATACGCGCGATACGGTAGGCCCGCTGGCGCGCACGGTGGCCGACGTCGCGCTGCTCGATGCGGTGATCAGTGCCGAGCCGATACTGCCGCCGGTTGCGCTGAACCAGTTGCGCATCGGCCTGCCCGCGCCGCTGTGGGCCGACCTCGAGCCGACTGTGCAAGCCGTCGCGCGCGCCGCGCAGCACCGTCTCGCGGCAGCCGGCGTGAGCTTCGTCGAACTCGACCTGCCCGATCTGCTGGCGTTGAACGAACAGACACTGCCGATCGTCGCTCATGAAGTACTCGAAGACGTGCGCGACTGGCTGGTTGCCAACGACGCGCCGGTGCAAACCGTCGCGGAGCTGGCTGCTTCGATCGCGAGCCCGGATGTGTGCGACATCTTCCGCCACATGCTGGCTGACCCGTTCGCGCCGCACTATCGCGACGCCCTCACCGTGTGGCGCCCGCGGCTGCAGCAATACTTTGCGGCGGCCTTTGCCGCGCAGCGCCTCGATGCGCTGCTGTTTCCCACCACGCGCCTCGCCGCCGTGCCGCTCGACGAGATCAACGGTTCGTCGGTGGTGTCGGTAAACGGCACGGCGCTCGATACGATGGCCGCCTATCTGCGCAACACGGAGCCTTCGGCCAGTGCCGGCCTGCCCGGCCTGTCGCTGCCCGCCGGGCTCACCGCGGACGGCCTGCCGGTCGGCATCGAACTGGACGGACCGGTCGGCAGCGACCGGCGCCTGCTGGCGATCGGCATCGCCTGTGAAAACCTGCTCGGCGTACTTGCGCCGCCTACCATCTGACCGACCCTCACCTTTATGCTCGATCTCCTGCGGAGAACCCTGGCCGTCTCGCTGGCCGCGGCGGCGCTTGCCGGCTGCTCGTCACTGCCCGCCACCAACCCGAATGCGTTGTGGGAAATCGTCGACGGCCAATGCGTGCCGTCGCAGAAGGCCAACGGCACGCCCGGCAATTGCACGGTCGTGAACCTCGCGAAACACTACGCGATCCTGAAGGACATCTTCGGCCACACGCAGTACCTGCTGATTCCGACCGATCGCATCACCGGTATCGAGTCGCCGCTGATTCTCGCACCCGACGCGCAGGACTACTGGGTCGATGCGTGGGCAGCGCGGCGCTTCACCGAACAGCGCGCGAAGAAGACCATGCCGGACAATCAGCTCGGGCTGGAGATCAATGCGAAGGCGCGACGCTCGCAGTCGCAGCTGCATATTCATATCGACTGCATGCGGCCTGACGTGATCGGCATCCTCGCGCCGCATCGCGACGATGTGCTGGGTAAATGGCAATGGCTCATGCTCGATGGGGAGCGTTACCGGGTGATGCGGGTGGCGGATCTGGAAGGCGAGAACAATCCGTTCAGAGTGGTCGCGCGCGATCAGCAGGGGTCCGCTGCCATGGCGCAGCAGACCATTCTCGTGACGGGCACCGGCGAGACGAACAAGGACGGCTGGCTGATCGTCAACAGCGGGTTGAACGTCGAGAACGGCAGCGGCAACGCGGAGCGGCTGCTCGATCATGAATGCCGGATCGCGCAGCACAATTGAGCGGCTCGCCGCGCCGCCCATTCACTGCGCGGCGGCGTCGAGCGCGCCCAGAATCCGGTAGGCGGCCGCGACCCGGTCTGCGATCGGAAAATTGCGGTTGGCCAGAATCACGATGCCCATCCGCTTCGCCGGCACAAACGCCACATACGTGCCGAAGCCGTTGGTCGAACCGGTCTTGTTGATCCACGCTTGATCCATCGGCGGCAGCGGCGGATCGAAGGCTGTCACCGGCGTCGCGTCGCTCGCCATCGAAGGCCCATTGCCGGCCAGCAGCGTATTCAGCGCGACCGGATACGGATACTGTTCCCAGATCAGATCCTGCGTCATCGGCCCGGCCTTGAAGTAACCGGTGTGCGTCGCGACGATCGCGCGCTGTAGCGGCGCATCGAGTTGGAGCTGGTTCATGTTGGCTTCGATAAAGCGCAACATGTCGGCCGCCGTCGCCTTCACGCCATACGCTTCGGGCGCCAGCTCGCCGCCGGCCATACGAATCGGTTTGCCATTCTTCGTATAGCCTTGCGCGTAATCGGCGGCGCGCTCCAGCGGAACGTCGATAAAGCTGTTCTTCAGGCCGAGCGCAGGAAACAGCCGCTGCTCGATCAGCACCGTGAAATCCTGCCCCATGCTCTGCGCAGCGATCAGACCCAGCGTGCCGATGCCGGGGTTCGTATAGGTACGCGTCGTGCCCGGCGCATAGGTCGGGTGCCAAGCCTTGAAATAAGCGATCAGTTGCTGATCGTCGTGGATCTCGTCGGGCACCTGCAGCGGCAACCCACCCGGCGTATGCGTGCCGAGATTCAGCAAGCTCACGCGCCCAAACGGACTGCCGCGCAGCGCCGGCAAGTGCTGATCGACAGGGTCGGCCAGCGACAGTTGATGGTTCACCTGCGCCCACGCGGTCAGCGTCGCCGTGAAGGTCTTGCTCACCGAGCCGAGTTCGAACAGCGTGGCGCCCGTAACGGGCCGATGCGTTTCGAGCGACGCAAGACCGTAGTTGAACACCATCGGCTTGCCATCCACGATCACGCCGACCGCCACGCCGGGAATCTGGTCGCGGCGCATCATCGCGCCGATCGCTTCGTCTACCGCATGCCGCAGCGGCTCGCCGGGCTTGTCCGTCGCGCCGCGCGCGTGGCTTATACCCGGCGCGCCGCACAACGCACCCAGCAGCATCGCGAGCGCAGCCGCCCGCACGCCTTTCGCCCGAGCCGCAACAGCAGCTAATCCGCCCCCGCACACCCGAATCGTGAACTTGCGCCGCGTGACCATTGCTCCTCCTTGAAGAGCCGCCACTATCGCGCTTTCGCCAGCGGCTGACAAACGATGATAAATTGGCCTTTGCCCCAGAAAAACTTATGGCTCGATCATGCGACCTTATCTGCCGCTCAATGCATTGCGCGCCTTCGAGGCGGCGTCGCGCCATCTGAGTTTCACGCGCGCGGCGCTGGAACTGAAGGTCACGCAGGCGGCCGTCAGCCAGCAGGTCAGAATTCTCGAAGAGCGGCTCGGCACGACCCTCTTCAAGCGTCTGCCGCGCGGCCTCGCAATCACCGATGAAGGACTCGCGCTCTACCTCGTGCTCGGCGACGCATTCGATCGCATCGAGGCCGTGATGCGGCAATTCGAAGGTGGCCACTTCCATGAGGTGCTCACGGTGGGCGCGGTCGGCACCTTCGCGGTGGGCTGGCTGATGCCGCGCCTGAAATCGTTTGCAGCCGCGCATCCGTTTATCGAGCTGCGCATGATGACGAATAACAACCTCGTCGATCTGGCCGGCGAAGGCCTCGACTTCGCGATCCGTTTCGGCGACGGCACGTGGCCCGGCTCGCGCGCGCTGAAACTGTTCGATGCGCCGCTGTCGGTGCTGTGCGCTCCGGAACTCGCGCAACATCTGCATACTCCCGCCGATCTCGCCAGCGACACGCTGCTGCGCTCGTACCGCGCCGACGACTGGGCCAACTGGTTTCGCGCGGCGGGGCTCGCGCCGCGCCCCGTGCGCGGCCCGGTGTTCGATTCATCGCGTTTGATGGTGGAGGCGGCGCTGCAAGGCGCCGGCGTCGCGCTGGCACCGGCGTCGATGTTCGAACGCGATCTGGCACTGGGCCGCCTCGTGCGGCCATTCGACATCGACGTGCAGGCGGGCAGCTATTGGCTCACCTGGCAAAAGGCGAAACCGGCCACGCCGGCGATGCGCGCGTTCAACCAATGGATTCTCAAGGAAACGGGCAACCCCGCAGCGGACTCCGACAGAGCCACGCCACCGAACGCATAGCGCGTTTCCAGCAAAGCTTTGCGCGACAAATTGGTTCTGCCGACGAGGAACGGCGGATAGCATCGGTTTCAATGCGCAATCGGGCCTGCCTGACGGTTTCAGCACACCGCTTCAGGACCGCGCTTTTATGGACCGCGCCTTTACGGACCGACTTTGCCGATGGACGATCATCTCGACAACGCACAGCGTCAAACCCTGCGGACTCGCCGTAACAGCTGGACATGGCGCACCGAATGGCCGACGTGGCTGGTGCTTGTCGCGATCTACGCGGGCTGGTTCGGCGTAGCCGTTCATGCGCGCATGCTCGGTATTCCCGGCGCGCTTGCACTGTTCGCACTGCTGGGCGCGTGGTACATGTCGTTGCAGCACGAACTGATGCATGGCCATCCGACGCGCTGGCCGCGTCTCAACGCGTTGCTGGGCTCCGTGCCGCTGGCGGTGTGGCTGCCGTATCGCGTCTATCGCGAGTCGCATCTACGCCATCACGACAGCGCGCATCTGACCGGCCCGGAACACGACCCTGAGAGTTATTTCGTCAGCAGCGCTGCGTGGCAGCGCGCTCATCCGGTATTGCGCGCACTGCTGATCGCGCGCAATACGTTCGCGGGCCGTCTGCTGCTCGGCCCCGCGTTCTCGCTCGCCGCGACTGCACGCGACGCGGTGCGCAAACTCGCACAGCGCGACTTCAGCGATCTGCCGGCATGGCTCGCGCACGGCGCCGCATTGGCGGGATTGACGCTGTGGCTCGAACATGCGAGCGGCATCGCGCCGTGGCAGTTTATCGTCGGCGCCGGTTACCCTGCGCTCGCGCTGAGTTCGGTGCGCTCGTTTCACGAGCATCGCGTCGCGCACGAGCCGCGCCATCGCACGGTGATCAATGAGGCCGGCTGGTTCTGGCGCCTGCTGTTCCTGAATAACAACTACCACCTGGTCCATCACGACTTGCCGTATGTGCCGTGGTTCGCGCTTCGACATGTTTATCAGGCGTCGCGCCAGCAGTACATCGAGCGCTGCGGCGGCTTTGTCGTAAAGGGCTTTGGCGAATGGGCGAAGCGTTACGCGTTCACTGCGATCGCCCACCCGGTGCATGCGGACGATCTGTCGGTTTTCACGCGTCAACATGCGCCTGCGTCCAACAGAGTGGCGGGGCAAGCGCGGGTGAGTGGAAGTGGAAGCAGCTGGCCGCTGAGTCGCCACGAGGTTCATCGCGTCGCGACGGTCGAACACCAGCGCACGAGACGGGCTTTATAGGCCACGCTCGCGGGAAACCGGGGGGATGAGGTTTCGCGAAGAATACGGCACGCTGCCGCCATCGAGCGATGGCGGCAGCGTTAAAGGTACAACAGCTATCAGTTAGTTCAAACGCTTCAGCTGACCATCGTCCGCATACCAGTCGACCGTCTTGCCGCTCGTATTGACCGTCACCGCACGCGGTTCGCTAAACTGGTCGAACGATTCGATGCCGGTCTCGCGGCCCACACCGCTGTTCTTGAAGCCGCCCCACGGCGATGCCGGGTCGAGCCGGTGGTGGTCGTTCACCCACACCATGCCGAACTCCAGCTTGCTCGCCACGCGGTGCGCACGCGCCACATCGAGCGTCCAGATCGATGCGGCCAGACCGAACTGCGAGTCGTTGGCGATGCGCAGCGCGTCGGCTTCGTCCTTGAACGGCATCACGACCGTCACCGGGCCGAACACTTCCTCCTGGCCCATTTCGCATGCCGGGTCGACGTCGTAGAACACCGTCGGCTCGAGATAGAAGCCCTGCGACAGATGCGCCGGCACCTTGCCACCGGTCAGCAGCTTCGCGCCATCCTTCTGCGCGCGCTCCAGCATTGCGAGAATGCGCTGACGCGAACGGTCCGAAATCACCGGGCCCAGCTGCGTCTTCGGATCTTCCGGATCGCCGACGCGAATGCCCGCCGCCTTCGCGCGGAAGCGCTCGAGGAATTCCTTGTAGATGGTTTCCTGCACCAGGATACGCGCGCCGCACACGCAGGTCTGGCCCGCGCCGATAAACGACCCGAACGCCGCACCGTTCACTGCGCGTTCGAGATCCATATCGTCGAACAGGATCATCGCGCCCTTGCCGCCCAGTTCCAGCGTAGTCAGCGCAAAAGTGCGCGCCGCTGCTTCGCCGATCGAGCGGCCCACTTCAGTGCCGCCGGTGAACACCACCTTGCGGATCAGCGAATGTCTGGCCAGCGCCGCGCCCGCTTCACGTCCTTCGCCGTTCACCACGTTGACCACGCCCTTCGGCACGCCCGCTTCCTGCAGCAGACGCACGAGGCGCACGGTGGTCAGCGGCGTCTGTTCGGAGGCCTTGATCACCACGCTGTTGCCGGTTGCGAGCGCCGGCGCGAGGCTCTTCGACAGGATCATCAGCGGGTGGTTGAACGATGTCATCAGCGCGACCACGCCGAGCGGCACGCGCTGCGTGTAGCACAGGTACGGGCCTTCGATCGGGATCACGTCGCTGCGGCGCGTCAGCGCGAGTGCGGCGAAATAGCGGTAGAACTGTGGCAGACGCGAAATCTGCGCACGCGTCTCGGAGATCGGCCGGCCGTTGTTCAGCGTTTCGAGCCGGTAGAAGCTCTCGAGGTCCGCTTCGAACAGATCGGCGAAACGGTTCATGATGCGCGCGCGCTGCTGGATCGGCATGTCGCGCCATTCGCCGTGTTCGAAGGCGGTATGGCCGGCGCGCACCGCGCGATCGACGTCCGCTTCGGTGGCCGCGGCGAGGCTGCCGATCACGGCGCCGGTCGCCGGATTCACGATGTCCATCGTGCGGCCGTTGCTCGCGTTGGTCCACTCGCCGTCGATGAAGAGCTGCGCGTCGAGGTGCTGCTTGTTCAGTGCATCCATTGCGATTTTCCTTTAGGTTCCTTGCAGTTTTTCTTGCGCCCTGCTTGCGAGCGGCAGGCTATCGTCTGCCGTCAGGCGCGCAATACCTATGCGTTAAAGCGTCTATCTGTGTACGTATGCATTATTTGGTCGCCGAGACTCGCGCACCGGCATTGACGCCATCATGCGCGAGCGCCTCGCCCGGTTGCAGGTCTTCGAGGCGCTGGCCGGTCGGTTCCACACCGAGCCACGCCACCACCACGATCTGCACGGCGAGCAGGCTGATCATCAGCGCGAGCACGCCGATCACGCCATGCTGCGCAAACAGCGCAACGACGATGAACGGTGTGACGATCGTCGCGCCACGCCCCAGCGTATTGCAAATGCCGGACGCGCGCAGCCGCACTTCCGTCGGGAACAGTTCCGGCACGTACACGGCGAACAGCAGCGCGACCAGCACGTAGATCGGAATCGTCAGCAGCAGGCCGACCACCGGCAGCAACAACGGATTGCTGACGAACGGGTAGATCGCGCCGAACACGATCGCCATCAGCGACGCCGCGATGATGGTCTTCTTGCGGCCCCATGAATCAGCGGTGAAGGCGCCGATCGCCGAACCCATCGGTGCACCCAGCGACATCACGAGCGCATAGCCGAACGACTTCGCGATGCTGAAGCCCTGGTGCACGAAGAAGGTCGGCAGCCACGTAACGAAGCCGTACAGCAGCGTGTTGATCACGACCAGACACACGCAGCCGACGATCATTCGCTGCAGCATCATGCCGCTGAACAGCGAGCCGAAGTTCAACGGCTGCGCATGCGCGGGCTTGGCGACGATCACCGGCGCCGGCAGCGGCGTGCCGTGCGATACCGCCACTTCCGCCTCGATACGCTGCATGATTTCTTCGGCTTCCTTGTCGCGCCCGGACGACTCGAGCCAGCGCGGCGATTCCGGCAGCGCCTTACGCGCATACCAGACGGCAAGCGCGCCGATCCCGCCCAGCACGAACATCGCGCGCCAGCCGAATGCCGGGATCACCAGCAGACCGATCAGGCCGGCTACCGGCAGGCCGGTGACGACGAACACCGCCATCAGGCCTTGCAGCCGGCCGCGTTTGGCCGGCGGCACGAACTCGGCGAGCGTCGAGTAGCCGACCACGTTTTCCGCGCCGAGACCCACGCCCATCAGAAAGCGGCACGCGATCAGCACGCTCATGGTCGGCGCAAGCGCCGCGCCCAGCGATGCAATACCGAAGATCGCGAGGTTCGCCTGATAGGTGAAGCGGCGCCCGAAGCGGTCGCCGAGAAAGCCGGTCGCGAACGAGCCGATCATCATGCCGAAGAAGGTCAGCGACACGAACAGCGCGTTTTGCGCGAGCGTCGAGAAGCCGCTTTGCAGCGTGGCGCCCAGCACGGTCGACGCGACATAGATGTCGAAGCCGTCGAAAAACATGCCGATGCCGATCAGCCACATGATGCGGCGATGGAAAGGCGACATCGGCAGCCTGTCGAGTCTTGCTCCTGCGTTCACGTTCATGTACGTCTCCAGCCAGTTTCCGGGCGATTTCTTCTAGTAAGGGTGATCTTTTTCGGCGCGGGTCGAGTGCGTTCGGCTTGCTCCCGATCCGCGCGCACGGTGCGGCACGGTGCGGCGCATCAGCGCGCCGCGGCCCGGGCCTTGTCCGTTCAACGGCTTTGCATCAGGCGCAGGCTCGTGACAGTCAGCGTTTCGGTGGCGAAGCGGAAATTCTGCTCGAGCGAATTTTCTTCGGTCGACTGGAAGAACGCCTTGCACTGACGCGCGCCGGCTTCGTTCAACGCAACCACGCGCTCGATCAGCGCGTCGGTTGCCGAGGCCAGCAGGCCGGGCTCGCTGACCTGCGTGATCAGACCTGCGTCGAGCGCCGCGGCGGGCGACATCGGGTCGCCGAACAACACCATCGGAAACACCCGCTTGGGCAGCGCATAGCGGCCAAGATAAGCCATGATCGCGGCCGGCGGCAGCCCCGCTTTCATTTCGGGGAAGCCGAGTCGCGCATCGCTCGATACGATCGTGAAATCGCACAGGATCGCGAGGCCGAAACCGAAGCCGAGCGCGTCGCCCTGCACTTCGGCCACGCTGATCAGCGAGGTGCTGCGCAGCAGGCGCTTCAATTCGATCAACCGCGTCACTTCCGCGTGAATCGACGCCGCATCGCGGCCGGCCCGCTCGCGGCCCTTGCAGAACGCCGGGCCCGACGCGCGCAGCCGCAGCACGCGCGCGGCCGGCTCGATGGCTTCGCTGCGCAGTGCGGCGATCATCGCGTCGAACATCGGGCCATTGACCTCGTTGCCCGCGTCCGGATTGTTCAGCGTGAACGTGAGAACGGCGCCCTTTCGTTCGATTAGTACGGGTTGCGGCAAAGTAACGTGATCCACGTCATCTCCTGTGTTGTATAATCTGTATACAGCGTATTCAACGAATCCCGCGGTGTCAACTGGCAAACAAAACCAGACATTTCCGGCGCTAACAAGGGGCAGCGAAACTGCTCCCGGTTAGCCGCTGGGATAACATGACGCATCAACAGGAGCGCCCATTGCGAACCGCGAAAAAAACCGAAAGCCACGGCCATCGTGAGGCGCCGCACGAGGCGCCACATGAGCCGCCGCTCGATACGATCGGCCGCAAATACCATGCGCGCATGCGCACCGTGCATGCCGCCAGCGATTCATTGAGCGAAGGCGTGGTAGTGCCTGCGTTGCGCGAGGCGATTGTCGAAGGCGTGCTGGCGCCGGGCAGCCGCCTGTCGGAAGTGCAGGTCGCCAGGCAGCTGAACGTGAGCCGCACGCCGATGCGCGAGGCGTTCGCGCAGCTCGAGCGCGAAGGGCTCGTCACGGTGCTGCCGCGCATCGGCGCATTCGTGCGCTCGGTCACCACGCGCGACGTCGAAGAGATCTATACGGTACGCGGCGCGCTCGAGGGCCTCGCGGTACAACTGGCCGCCGACCGCATCACGGCGCTGGGCCGTGCGCAGCTCGACGACGTCGTGCAGGCGATGCAGGCGAGCGTCGAAGCCGACGATCCTTCCAGCTATGTCGATGCGCTCGACCGCTTCTATACCGTCGTGATGACGATTGCCGACAACAAGACCTTGCAGGAAAGCCATGCGGCGCTGATCGGCCCGGTAAGGCGCGTGCGGCGCATCGCGATGGCGCGCGGCGGACGCATGCGCGCGTCGTGCGAGCAGTCGGTACGGATTCGCGACGCGATCGTCAATAACGATCCGCGCGTGCAGGATTTGATGCGCGCGCAACTGCAGGGCGCGTGCAAAGCAGCGCTGGATGTACTGAATCAGGTCGGATGATGAGCCGCGTCGCCGCACTGCCGATGTATAACGTCACGCCCGCGCTTGCGCAGGGCTGGCGCGATCTGCTGGCAGATGTATTGCGCGCGGTCGATGGCACGGCGCGCATCGTCGAGCCCGGCGACGATCTGCCCGCGTTCTGGCGGCGCCGCGACCTGCTGCTTGCGCAGACCTGCGGCTATCCGCTGATGCACGGGCTGCGCGATGAAGTGCAACTGGTCGCCACGCCGTGCTTCGCGGCGCCGGGTTGCGACGGCAGCGATTATGCGAGCGTGCTCGTCACCCGCGCCGATGGACCGTTCGAGACGCTCGAGCAGTGCCGCGGTGCGCGCGTCGCGTTCAATCAGCGCGATTCGAATAGCGGCTTCAATGCACTACGGCACACGGTTGCACCGCTCGCACACAATGGCAGGTTTTTTAGCGCCGCATTGCGCACCGGTTCACATGTGGGCTCGCTGCAGGCGCTGGCCGATGGCCGCGCGGACGTCGCGGCCATCGATTGCATTACGATGGCCTTCGTACGCGACGAGCTTCCCGCACTTGCGCAAGCGGTACGCGAAATCGGCTGGACCCGTGCGTCGCCCGGCTTGCCGCTGATTGCGTCGCGCGACGTGGCGACACGCACCGTCGAAGCGCTGCGAACCGCATTGCACGATGCGGTCGCGGCGCAGCCGGAATGCGCGCGGCGTTTGAAGCTGAAGGGCTTCAACATCCTTTCGATGGACGACTACGCGCGCATCACACAACTTGAAAACGAAGCGATCGCGTCAGGCTATCCGGACCTTGCCTGATCGCGCGCGTCATTGCGGCTCCAGCACCAGCAACTGCGCACCGTCGGCCACCTGATCGCCGACCGCGTAGAGCACTTCAGTGATTTTGCCTGCAGTCGGTGCGCCGATCGTGTGCTCCATCTTCATCGCTTCCATCACGATCAGCGGTGCGCCCTTCTCCACCACCGCGCCTGCTTCGACCAGCACCGCGATCACCTTGCCCGGCATCGGCGCGGTCAGACGGCCTTCGCCATGTTCGGCATCCGCTGCGTGCGCAAGCAGGTTCTGCCATTCGAGTGCGAGCGTTTCGCCGTTGCAGAACACGTGGAACGTGTCGCCGTCGATAAACACGCGGCCTGTTGCACGCCTGTCGCCGAAACTCGCGCCGTATTCGTGCGGACCTGCGCCGCTCCACGATGCGAACGGTGCACGCTGTCCGGCGTGCTCGAGTGTGGCTGTTTCGCCGTCGCGTGCGAACGTGACGGTCAACGCTGCGTCGCTTTCGGTGTCGCGCCAGTTTAGCGTCTGCGTGTAGCCGCCGTTGAGCCGCCAGTGCGCGAGTGCGTCCCATGGCGACGTGCCGTGTGTCGTGCCACGCGCGGTACCGCCCTCGCGCGTCAACAAAGCCGCACAGGCGAGCGCGAGTGCCGCATCGGACGGCACGCGCGCCGGCGCAAACAGCTCGGCGTGATGCCGCTCGATCAACCCTGTGTCGAGATCGCCGCTCACGAACGGCTCGCTGGTCACGATGCGCCGCAGAAATTCGACGTTCGTATGCAAGCCCACCACCTCGCAAGCCTGCAACGCGCGGCTCATCCGCTGCAGCGCCTGCGCGCGCGACGCGCCGTGCACGATCAGCTTCGCGATCATCGGATCGTAGAACGGCGTGATCGTATCGCCTTCACGCACGCCGCTGTCGATACGCACGGGAGCGCGCGCACTGGCGCCGCTCGCGCCGGCCGATGCATCGTGCCGCGCGCCGATCGTGAACTCGACGCCCTCCGGCATGCGCAAATGCCTCAGCGTGCCCGTCGACGGCAGGAAGCCGCGCGCCGGATGCTCCGCATAAATGCGCGCTTCGATCGCATGCCCATCGATGTGCAGCGCCTGCTGCGCGCACGGCAGCGCTTCGCCGGCTGCCACGCGCAACTGCCATTCGACCAGATCGTGCCCGGTAATCATTTCGGTGACCGGATGTTCGACCTGCAGGCGCGTATTCATTTCCATGAAATAGAAATCGCCGCCTGTCATGATGAATTCGACGGTGCCCGCGCCGACATAATCGACCGCGCGCGCCGCGGCGACCGCCGCTTCGCCCATCGCGCGCCGCAGTTCGTCGGATAGCCCCGGCGCCGGCGCTTCTTCCAGCACTTTCTGATGACGCCGCTGCACCGAACAGTCGCGATCGAACAGATACACCGCGTTGCCGTGCGTATCGGCGAATACCTGCACTTCGACGTGGCGCGGCCGCGTCAGATACTTTTCGATCAGTACGCGGTCGTTGCCGAAACTGCTTGCCGCCTCGCGCTTGCATGATGCGAGCGCTGCCGCGAAGTCTTCGCTACGCTCGACCACGCGCATGCCTTTGCCGCCACCGCCGGCGCTTGCCTTCAGCAGCACCGGGTAGCCGATCGCGTCCGCTTCGCGGCGCAGCAGTTCAGGGTCCTGGTCGTCGCCGTGGTAGCCGGGCACGAGCGGCACCGCCGCGGTGTGCATCAACGCTTTGGCTGCGGCTTTCGAACCCATCGCGGCAATCGCGCTGACCGGCGGCCCGATAAAAACCAGGCCGGCGTCGGCGCAGGCTTGTGCGAAGTCTTCGTTTTCCGACAGGAAGCCGTAGCCGGGGTGCACCGCCTGCGCGCCGCTCGCACGCGCCGCTGCGATGATGCGCTCGATGCGCAGATAACTGTCGGCTGCCGCAGCGCCGCCGATATGGACCGCTTCGTCGCATGCGGCAACGTGCTTCGCGTGCGCGTCCGCATCCGAGTAGACCGCTACACTCGCTATACCGAGCCGCTTGCAGGTCGCAGCGACACGGCAGGCAATTTCACCCCGGTTCGCGATCAGGATCTTGTTGAACATGAAGTGTCTACCTTTGGCGGCTGGTGATTTGCTGTTGTCCGGCTTTTGTTTCGCTATTGTGTGTCAGGCAGGCGCAAGCGGATGGGGCGGCTGCACCGTTTAGCTGCGCCACGTCGGCGCCCGTTTGTCGAGAAACGACGCCACGCCTTCACGCCCCTCCGCACTCGCACGCGCCTGCGCGATGCGCCCGGCCGTGTCTTCGATCAGTTCCGTATCGATCTCACGGCCTGCGACGTCCTGCACCAGCCGCTTGCAGGCACGTACCGCCTGCGGCCCGTTCGAGCACAGGATCGCGGCGAGTTGCAGCACGGTATCGTCGAGCCTGTCTTCGGCCACAGCCTCGCTGACGAGGCCAAGCCGCAACGCAGTGGCACAATCGAATTGCTCGGCCGTCACGAAGTAGCGGCGCGCGGCGCGCTCGCCGAGTGCGCGGATCACATACGGCGCAATCGTTGCGGGGATCAGTCCAAGCCGCGCTTCAGACAGGCAGAAACGTGCGGAGTCGACCGCCACCACGATGTCGCATACGGAGATCAGGCCCATGCCGCCCGCGTAAGCATCGCCGTTTACGCGCGCGATGACCGGCTTGCCGCAGCGATAGATAGCGGTGAGCATATCCGCCAGACGCAACGCGTCGGCACGATTTTCGTCGTCCGAGTAGCTGGCCATTTTCTTCATCCAGTTCAGGTCCGCGCCCGCGCAGAAGGCCTTGCCGTTCGCGGCCAGCACGATCGCGCGCACGTCGTCGCGATGCTCCAGCGCGCGGAACACGACAGTCAGCTCGGCAATCATCGTTTCGTTGAACGCGTTGCGCACCTCGGGGCGATTCAGCGTGACGGTTGCCACCTGATGATCGAACGAGATTGTCAGTGTTTCAGGCTTGGGCTGTTCCATGTCGACACTCCTTTGCGCCGCTCGCTTGGTGCTTGCTTCTGCTGCCTACATCGTGCGCTTTACTTCCTGCGCTTTCCTTCCTGCGCTTTACATCCTGCGCTTCACATCCTGAACACGCCGAAGCGCGTTTCCTCAACCGGTGCGTTCATCGCCGCCGACAACCCGAGGCCGAGCACGTCGCGCGTCTGTGCCGGATCGATCACGCCGTCGTCCCACAGCCGCGCGCTCGCATAATACGGATGACCCTGCTCTTCATATTGCGTCCGGATCGGCTGCTTGAACGCCTCCTCTTCCGCGGCACTCCATGCGCCGCCTTTCGCTTCGATGCCGTCGCGCTTCACGGTAGCCAGCACCGAAGCGGCCTGCTCGCCGCCCATCACCGAAATGCGCGCGTTCGGCCACATCCACAGAAAACGCGGCGAGTACGCGCGCCCGCACATTCCATAGTTGCCCGCGCCGAATGAACCCCCGATGATCACCGTGAACTTGGGCACCTTGGCCGTCGCCACCGCGGTGACCATCTTCGCGCCATTGCGCGCAATGCCTTCGTTTTCGTATTTGCGGCCCACCATAAAGCCCGTGATGTTCTGCAGGAACACCAGCGGAATCTTGCGTTGACAACACAGCTCGATGAAATGCGTACCCTTCAGGGCCGACTCGGAAAACAGAATGCCGTTGTTCGCGACGATGCCAACCGGGTGCCCCCAGATATGCGCAAAACCGGTGACAAGTGTCGTGCCGTAGCGCGACTTGAATTCGTCGAAAGCGGAATCGTCGACGATGCGTGCGATGACCTCACGCACATCGAACGGCTTACGCGTATCGACCGGAATCACACCGTAGACGCTGCGCGGATCGTAACGCGGCGGCTTGGGCTCCTGCAGCGCGACCGGTACAGTCTTCGTGCGGTTCAGATTGCCGACGATGCTGCGCGCGATCGCCAGCGCATGCGCATCGTTCTGCGCGAGGTGATCGACCACGCCCGACAGCCGCGTGTGCACGTCGCCGCCGCCGAGATCTTCGGCGCTCACTTCTTCGCCGGTTGCAGCCTTTACGAGCGGCGGCCCGCCGAGAAAGATGGTGCCCTGGTTCTTCACGATGATCGACTCGTCGCTCATCGCCGGCACGTATGCGCCGCCCGCGGTACACGAGCCCATCACCACCGCGATCTGCGGAATGCCGGCAGCGGAAAGATTGGCCTGGTTGTAAAAGATGCGGCCAAAGTGATCGCGGTCGGGAAACACCTCGTCCTGATTCGGCAGGTTGGCGCCGCCCGAATCGACCAGATACACGCACGGCAAGCGGTTTTCCGCTGCGATTTCCTGTGCGCGTATGTGCTTTTTCACCGTGATCGGGTAGTACGTGCCGCCTTTGACGGTCGCGTCGTTGCAGACGATCACGCATTCCTGGCCGGCAATGCGGCCAATGCCGGTGATCACGCCGGCACCCGGCGCATCGTTGTTGTACATGCCGAACGCGGCCAGCTGCGACAGCTCGAGAAACGGCGTGCCCGGATCGAGCAGTTGCGCCACCCGCGCGCGCGGCAGCAGCTTGCCGCGCGACACGTGCCGGTCGCGCGCGGCCGCGCCGCCGCCGGCCGCGAGTGTGTCGATCTTGTCGCGCAGGTCGGCGACCAGCGCCTCGAGCGCCGCGGCATTGGTGCGGAACTCGTCCGCGCGCGGATTCAGCCTGGTTTCGATAACGGGCATTGAGCGGCTCTCCTGTTCTTCGGCGTACAGCGGCGTAGTGCTACGGGTTGCGCTTACATCGTTTCCGCAAACAACTCGCGGCCGATCAGCATGCGGCGGATTTCGCTGGTGCCCGCGCCGATTTCGTAAAGCTTCGCATCGCGCCACAGACGGCCGACCGGATATTCGTTGATATAGCCATTGCCGCCCAGAATCTGGATCGCTTCGCCGGCCATCCACGTGGCTTTTTCAGCGGTGTACAGAATCACGCCGGCGCAGTCCTTGCGCACCTGGCGCACGTGATCCTTGCCAAGCGTATCGAGCTGCCGGCCCACTGCATATAGATACGCGCGGCACGCCTGCATCGTCGTGTAGAGATCGGCGACCTTGCCCTGAATCAGCTGGAATTCGCCAATTGACTGACCGAACTGCTTGCGCTCGTGAATGTACGGCACCACCGCATCCATCACCGCGGCCATGATGCCGGTCGGGCCGCCTGCGAGCACCGCCCGTTCGTAGTCGAGCCCACTCATCAGCACCTTCACGCCGCCGTTCAACTGGCCGAGGATATTTTCCTGCGGCACCTCGACGTCCTGGAACACCAGTTCGCCGGTATGCGAACCGCGCATGCCGAGCTTGTCGAGCTTCTGCGCCACCGAGAAGCCCTTCATGCCCTTCTCGACGATAAACGCCGTGATGCCGCGCGGCCCGGCTTCGAGATCGGTCTTCGCATAAACGACCAGCGTGTCGCAATCCGGGCCATTGGTGATCCACATCTTGGTGCCATTCAGCACGTACCGGTCGCCTTTCAGGTCGGCGCGCAGCTTCATGCTGACCACATCCGACCCGGCATTCGCTTCGCTCATCGCCAGAGCGCCGACGTGTTCGCCCGACACGAGTTTGGGCAGATACTGGCGCTTTTGCGCTTCGGTGCCGTTGCGGTGGATCTGGTTCACGCACAGATTCGAATGCGCGCCATACGACAGCCCGACCGAAGCCGATGCGCGCGAGATCTCTTCCATCGCGACCATATGCGCGGTATAGCCGAAGTTGGCGCCGCCGTATTCCTCGGCCACCGTCATGCCGAGCACGCCGAGTTCGCCGAATTTGCGCCACAGGTCCATCGGGAACTGATCGGTGCGGTCGATCTCGCCGGCACGCGGCGCGATTTCCTTGGCTGCGAAGCCGGCGATGCTGTCGCGCAGCATTTCGATTTCTTCACCAAGCGGGAATTGCAAACCGGGCAGACTGCTCATTGTGTGTGTCTCCACGATCGCGCCGACGCGTTGCACAGTTTTGCTGCGCCCGCTTACCGGCATTT
Organism: Paraburkholderia jirisanensis; assembly: GCF_054782355.1. Classification (NCBI taxonomy): domain Bacteria; kingdom Pseudomonadati; phylum Pseudomonadota; class Betaproteobacteria; order Burkholderiales; family Burkholderiaceae; genus Paraburkholderia; species Paraburkholderia jirisanensis. Next base: position 956,888 of record NZ_BAAGSQ010000025.1, read on the forward strand.
CCTGAGCGGCGCTCAGTATGGACGGCGGCCGCTGCTGCATCGACACGCGCCGATTCGCCAGGCCGCCTTTCAACGAAGCATTTCACGCCAGATTTACGTATGCGTCAATAGGTGTTTTTGAGCCTGACTCATAAAGCCAGATGGCGGTCTAGCCGCTTCCTTCATGCTAGTATCGGCAAGAACGGGCGTGCTCCGGCACCGAAATCTGAACTGGACTCATATGATGCGCATAGTGAAAGACGAAGCGCTGACATCGCGCCGGCAGCCGGCAGGGCGCAAATCGCAGCAGCGGGTGAAGGAAATTCTCGAAGCCGGCCGCGACGTGTTCGCCGAGAAAGGCTACGAGCGTGCCACCACCGCCGAAATCGCGCAGCGCCTGTCGATCTCCGAGGCGACCGTTTTCAGCTACTTCCGCGGCAAGCGCGAACTGTGTGCGCGTGTGATCGGCGACTGGTATGACGAGATCATCGAAGCGATCGAAGCCGGCTTGCCGCGCGACGGCAGCGTGCGCCAGCAATTCGCGTTCATCGTGCGTACGCACTTGCGGCTGATGCTGGTGAACGGCACCGGTTTGTGCTCGCTGGTGCTGTCCGAAGGACGCACCCAGCAGCACGAGTTGAGCGAAGCGCTGACCGGTTTGCACCGGCGTTATACCGCACCGCTGATGCACGTGCTGGCCCTTGGGCAGGCCACCGGCCAGATTCGCGCCGACATGCCGCTGCGCCTGTTGCGCTCGCTGGTGTTCGGGCCGATGGAGCATGTGCTGTGGGACGCGACGCTCGCCAACCGCCGCACCGATATCGACGCAACCGCGGAACGTTTGATCGACGTGTTGTGGTCCGCGCTGCAGCCGCCGGATGCGTCGCTCGCCGCACTCGCGCAATTCCGCCACGATGTCGCCGAAGCGACCCGCCGGCTCGAGCAGAACGAAGCCGTACATCAGACAGCGCCGGCTGTGCCGGCCGCGAAGCGATCGCGCAAGAGCAATGGCAGCGCGCCTGAATGATGCCAATCGACAATCGAACACCACCACGATTCCTCACGCATAGTGCTGCATGGCTCAGGGAAACTCCGCACGGGGCTTGCCTAAAAAGCAATTGACGCGATTTCCAGCTCATGTATATCCTGAGCGAAGGCAATCGCAGGGCTATCGAAAGGCTGGCATCTCGTCCCGACGTGAGATCCCCTGCCTCGTCATGCGATCCGCCCACGTGTGGTCCGTTTGAGCGCTGTGCGCGTTCAGGCGACGCATGTTCAAACTCCAACGTCGCCAGTCGAGTGTCATCGTGAAAGTCCGAGGCTCTTGGGTAAGGTGGAACCGCGATCCAGCTGCGAGAGGTCTTCGCATCGATCGCCCCAGCACCGACCGCAGCAGCGGCACGCATGCATTGCGCCGTTTCCTGTCGGTCTTCTCAATGCTTTCCCGCCGTTGCGTCAGGCGCCATAACGCCGTGCGCTCGCGCGCCTTCGTGCCCGTGCATTGCGACGGCGTGGCGTCGCTGCTGCCGTAGCACCCCTTCCCTGCTGCCACCTGTTTGACCACACCGTGCGCGCCGACGTGGCGCGCAAGGCGGCGTACGTGCGCATGCGTGCATCGGCGCGCGCTCCTGCAAAGCGGTGCGCTTCGCTGCGCTTTGCTGTTTTTCGCCGCTTTCCGTCGCACCCTGGATCCGCACCTCGCGTGCCGCGATCCATTGGCCGCGGCCGGCTGCTCACGCATATGCCGACCGCGCGCCAACCAAAGCGAGAACAATCATGAACGCGATCGACGAATTCCTGAAAAAGCATCGCATCACTGAAATCGAAGCGATCATTCCCGATATGGCCGGCATTGCGCGCGGCAAGATCATTCCACGCAGCAAGTTCGAAGCGGGCGAAGCGATGCGCCTGCCGCAGGCGGTGATGGTGCAAACCGTTACCGGCGACTATCCGGAAGACGGCAGCCTGACCGGCGTTACCGATCCCGACATGATGTGCGTGCCCGATCCGGCAACCATCCGCATCATTCCATGGGCCGTCGATCCGACCGCGCAGGTGATTCACGATTGCGTGCATTTCGACGGCACGCCGGTCGAGATTTCACCGCGTCGCGTACTCAGACGCGTGCTGGAGTTGTATGAAGCGAAGGGCTGGAAGCCCGTGATCGCCCCGGAGCTGGAGTTCTATCTGGTCGACATGAACAAGGATCCGGACTTGCCGCTCCGTCCGCCGGTGGGCCGCACCGGCCGCGCGGAGACCGGCCGTCAGGCTTATTCGATCGAAGCGGTCAACGAGTTCGATCCGCTGTTCGAAGATATCTACGAGTATTGCGACGTGCAGGAGCTCGAAGTCGACACGTTGATTCACGAAGTCGGCGCCGCGCAAATGGAGATCAACTTCCTGCACGGCGACCCGCTCAATCTCGCCGATCGCGTGTTTCTGTTCAAGCGCACCGTGCGCGAAGCGGCGCTGCGCCATCATATGTACGCGACCTTCATGGCCAAACCGATGGAGGGCGAACCCGGCTCGGCGATGCATGTGCACCAGAGCATCGTCGACAGCCATAGCGGCGACAACCTGTTTACCGGACGCGACGGCGCACCCACCGCGCTGTTTCACAGCTACGTGGCCGGCTTGCAGAAATACACGCCTTCGCTGATGCCGATTTTCGCGCCTTACATCAACTCGTACCGGCGCCTGTCGCGCTTCATGGCGGCGCCGATCAACGTGCAGTGGGGCTACGACAATCGCACGGTGGGTTTTCGCATTCCACACTCGGCGCCGGCTGCGCGGCGTATCGAGAACCGCATTCCGGGTGTCGACTGCAACCCGTATCTGGCAATAGCCGGCACGCTCGCGGCCGGCTATCTCGGCATGACGCAGCACCTGAGTCCAACCGAGCCGCTTGGTACCGATGGCTATCAGCTGCCCTACCAGTTGCCGCGCAATCTCGAGGAAGGCCTCACGCTGATGGCGGCGTGCGCGCCGCTCGCGGAAACGCTCGGCGAGCAGTTCGTCAAGGCATTCGTAACGCTCAAGGAAACCGAATACGAGGCGTTCTTCCGCGTGATCAGTTCGTGGGAGCGCAGACATTTGCTGCTGCACGTATAGCGTCAAACGCCCAATTGCCGTTTTGCTGGATTAGCCCAATACGTATGGGAACAATCATGAGTGACACCGTAAAAGAAGTCGCATCGGCCAGCGTTAGCGCCAATGCCGCCGCCACGCGGCCGCGTACTGCACGCAGCACCGCCGGATATCGCGCACTCGACGCCGCGCATCACATCCATCCGTTTTCCGACATGGGAGCGCTGAACCGCGCCGGCAGCCGCGTGATCGTGCGCGCCGAGGGCGTGTACCTGTGGGATTCGGATGGCCACCGCATCATCGACGGCATGGCTGGACTATGGTGCGTCAACCTCGGCTACGGCCGCAAGGAACTGGCCGACGCCGCGTGGCGCCAGATGCAGGAATTGCCGTTCTACAACACGTTTTTCAAAACCACGCATCCACCGGTGATCGAACTTTCGGCGTTGCTGGCAGAACTCGCGCCGGCCCCGTTCAACCATTTTTTCTATTGCAATAGCGGGTCGGAGGGCAACGACACCGCGCTGCGCATCGTTCATCGCTATTGGGCCACGCAAGGCAGGCACGCAAAGAAATATGTGATCTCGCGCAACAACAGCTATCACGGCTCGACGATCGCAGGCGCAACGCTTGGCGGCATGGACTATATGCACGAACAGATGCCCTCCCCCGTTCCGCATATCGTGCATATCGATCAACCGTATTTCTTCGGCGAAGCGGCACAGGACATCACGCCCGAAGCATTTGGCCTCGCCCGTGCACAGCAACTGGAGGCGAAAATTCTTGAACTGGGTGTCGAGAATGTCGCGGCGTTTATCGGTGAGCCTTTCCAGGGGGCCGGCGGCGTGATCTTTCCGCCGCAAACTTACTGGCCGGAAATCCAGCGCATTTGCCGCCAGTACGACGTATTGCTGATCGCCGACGAGGTGATCGGCGGCTTCGGACGCACCGGCGAATGGTTCGCGCATCAGCATTTCGGCTTCGAGCCGGATCTGATGACACTGGCCAAAGGATTGACGAGCGGCTATGTGCCGATGGGCGCCGTGGCTGTGCACGACAGGATTGCCGAAGCCCTTGCCGCGCATGGCGAATTCAATCACGGTATGACTTATTCCGGGCACCCGGTCGCGGCGTCGGTCGCGCTTGCGAATCTCACGTTGCTGCGCGACGAGGGCATTGTCGAGCGCGTCAGGAACGAAACCGGCCCGTACTTTCAGCGGCGCTTGCGCGAGACGTTCGCAGGGCATCCGCTGGTGGGTGAAATCGCCGGTACCGGGCTGGTGGCGGGCATTCAACTGGCCGAGGAACCCGCCACGCGGCGGCGCTTTGCGAATGGCGGCGAGGTCGGCGCGATATGCCGCGATTTCTGCTTCAACGGCGATCTGATCATGCGGGCCACCGGCGACCGGATGTTGCTGTCGCCGCCGCTGGTGATCACGCACGGCGAGATCGACGAGATCGTTGAGAAGGCGAAGCAAGCCATCGATGCAACCGCCCGGCAGACTGGAGCGGGCTAAACATCGTTTGGGGACATCAACGGACTGGCAGACCGTAGCGCACCGGGTAGAATTTCGACCGGCCCTGCTCGCGCTGGTAGTGCGAGCCTCGTAATGTACGGCAACCCAGACTCTCCGATGTCCCCAACTCTCGACCAGCGCGCGGACGCACTGATTCGCCACTCCTTCTACGAAGCCACCACGCCGCGCCCGGCGATCGACGACCCTGTCCTCGCCGACACCCTCGACGTAGACGTCTGCGTGATCGGTGCAGGTTTCGCCGGCCTTTCGGTTGCGCTCGAATGCCGGGCACGCGGCCTGACCGTTGCCGTGCTCGATGCGCATCGAGCCGGCTGGGGCGCATCGGGGCGCAACGGCGGCCAGATGATCGTCGGCTTCGCGAAAGACGAAGTCCTCGACCAGCAACTCGGCACGGACGGTGCACGCGCGGCATGGGCGTTATCGGTGGAAGGCGTGAGGCTGGTGCGCGAGCGGATCGAGCGCTACGGCATCGATTGCGACCTGACGCATGGATATTTGACAGTCGCGACGAAAACCAGACGTGTGCCGGACTTGCGCGGCTGGATGGACGCAGTGACCACACGCTGGGGATATCCGCAGTTGCAGTGGCTGGAACGCGATGAAATGCGCGGACGCATCGCTTCCGAACGCTATCTGGCTGGCGTCTACGATCCGCTGTCGGGGCATCTGCATCCGCTCAAGTATTGCCTTGGCCTCGCGCAAGCTGCGCGCAGCGAGGGCGCGCTGCTGTTCGCGGATTCGCAGGTGGTCGAGGTGGTACGCGGCGCGCAACCGCTGGTGCGCACACGCAACGGTGCGGTACGTTGCCGTTTTGTCGTCGCGTGCGGCAATGCGACCATCGGCAATGTGTTGCCGGCTACCGTGGCGGCGCGCGTTGCGCCGATCGCTTCGTACATTATCGCCACCGAACCACTCGGCAACGCACGCGCCGATGCGCTGATCGCGGGCCGCGAGGCCGTCTGCGACAACAACTTCTTTCTCGACTACTTCCGCCTGTCCGCAGACCATCGGATGTTATTCGGTGGACGCGCCACGTCGACTGGCGTGCCGCCCGAGCAGATCAGCGAGCAGATCCGCCAACGGATGCTGGCCGTGTTTCCGCAACTGGCCGACGCGCGCGTCGAATATTCATGGGGCGGCTTTGTCGACGTCACGCGCAACCGTGCACCGGATTTCGGTGCGATCGATCCGAATTACTTTTATGCGCAAGGCTTTTCAGGGCATGGCGTGGCACTGACCGGCATCGCAGGACGCGTGATCGCACAGGCCATCGTCGGCGAGCGCGCAGCGTTCGATCTTTTTGCAAAGCTCAGGCATGCGCGCTTTCCGGGCGGTGCGACATGGCGCGCGCCCGCCCTCGAACTCGGCATGCTTTATCACCGGTTGCGGGAATGCTTCTAGATCGCGGCGCAGTTCACGCGCCTCTAACACCAAAGGTGCTGTCCGTCTACGCACTTCAGAAAGCCGAGCACCCTCGACTATTTTTACACGTGTGGCACAGGCTTTGTTGCCCCTGCGTAATTCGGTGGATCGAGCTCGTCATTTTTTGAGCAACAGTAACTCGAATTCACCCGGTTAAACGATCGCACGCTAACCGGCATGATGTGCGCACAGCCAGCAGCGATGGCAACCAGCAAAGCGCATTCAAGGACTTTCTATGTCGAACAGACCACGCACCGTTGTCATCACCGGCGCCTCGAGCGGCATCGGCCTCGCGCTGGCGCAAGCCTGCATCGCGCGCGGTTACAACGTGGTCGGCAATGGGAGGTCGGCAGACCGCCTGAACGCCGCCGCGCAAACAATCGGCAAGCCGGAAAACTTTCTGGGCATCTCAGGCGACATCGCACTCGCCGACACGTCGAAGCGTCTGTTCGACGCAGCGATTGCGAAATTCGGACGCGTCGACGTGCTTGTCAATAACGCCGGCGTTTTTGTGGCTAAGCCCATTACACGCTATACGCCCGACGATCTCGACAGCTTGATCGACACCAACCTCAAAGGCTTTTTCTATCCGACCCAGATCGCCGCCGAACATATGATCGGCAACGGCGGCGGCCATATCGTGAACATCACGGCAGCAGTCGGCATTCAGCCGAACGCGAAGGTTCCGTCGGTCTTGCCGACAATGGTTAAAGGCGGTCTCAACCAGGCCACCAAAGCGCTTGCGATCGAGCTGGCTCCGCATCACATCAAGGTCAATGCAGTCGCGCCGGGCGTAATCGACACGCCGTTGCACAACCCTGACAAACATGAGTTTCTCGCGACACTCAATCCGTTTAGCCGCGTCGGCGACAGCGCGCAGATCGTGGCCGCGGTGCTTTATCTGATGGATTCGGACTTCACGACCGGCGTGATCTTGCCCGTAGATGGAGGCGCAAGCGCCGGTCGCTAGATCGTTCAGGAATTCAGGCGTTGAGTTTCGACAACGCGTCTCTCAGGCGCGGCGCCACGAAATCGATGAAACGGCGCAGCTTCAGCGGCATCAGGTTACGCGATACATGAACCAGGTGGATCGGCACAGGCTGCGCCTCGAATTCTTCGAGCACGATGCGCAGTTTGCCTGCGGCAACCGCGTCGGCGACGTGATAGTGCAGCAGCTGCGTAAAGCCGACGCCGTTCATCGCCGCCTCGACCGCCGAGTCGGGACTCGACACCTGCAAACGCGGCACCACGTCGACGGTGGTGTACTCACCGGATTCCGGCAAGCGAAAACGCCAGTACGGCGACAGCATCGGCCCAGTGAACATCACGCACGGCATGTTGGCCAGCTCGTGTGGATGCTGCGGCACACCGTGCTGGGACAGTACATCGGGGCTCGCGCAGGTGACGAAGCGAAACGAGCCGATCCGCGTGGCAATCATACCGCTATCGGGCAGATTGCCGATGCGTACCGCCAGGTCGACCCGGGCATCGACCAGATCGACGTTGCGGTCGGATTGCATGATCTTGACGTTGATGTCGGGAAACAGCGCCAGAAAATTAACGACTTCCGGCAACACGTAGAGACGGCCGAACAACATCGACGTGGTAATCACCAGTTCGCCGCGCGGCGTAGTGAATTCGCCGGCCGCCTCGCGCTCCTGCTCATCGACCAGTTCGAGGATGCGACGTGCCGTTGCCACGTAGGCCTCGCCGGCATCGGTCAGCGTCAGTTTGCGTGTGGTGCGCGTCAGCAACTTCGTGCCTAGCTGATCCTCCAGATCGCTGACCTTTCGGGTGAGCGTCGGCACGGGAATATTCATTTCTCTCGCGGCCGCAGAAAGGCTTCCTTTCTCAACCGCGGCCAGCAACATGGCCATCGCTTCCAGTCGGTCCAAAGTCGCTTATCCATTTATCGACGAGATGGCTTTCGATTCTAGTGGATTCGATAGCGAAGCGGTAGACGAGGCAATAAGCCCGCAAACAGGTGGCTAAAGACCGCGCTCGGGTAGCCCGGTCAGCTTGCGAAACGCAGTTCGCCACCGATCAGACATAGCCCGGCACCGCGGACGCAAGAATCATCCGTCCGGCGTTGGCCGGCGCCTTGGTCGCGCGGGCATGTGGTCGAAACACCGGGTCGCCGCGGCGAATCGGTGTACCGGTCAGCACGCACGCTGCGTCGATACGCGCAAAGCCCATCCGCCATATCTGTTCCGCGTAGCGTCCGGAACACGGGTCGCTCCAGTACACGCTGATCGTCACCGACGAAAGTTTGTCCACGATATTCACGCGCACCGTTTGCGGGCCACCGTCGAGCGTTTCTAAAGCCGGCGGCTGCCGCTTCAACTGCATCGCACCGCGCAAGCTGCAAGCCGCTTTACGGCTCGCTGTATTGCCTGCCGGCTGCGGCATCAACAGGCCAACGAGTGCGCGCCGCACGATATCGTCTTCGATGCGAGTGGTCATCGAAGCACCCAGGCATCGTCCTGCGACAGCGACATGCGAAAGAAATGTATGACGTCCATGAAGTTACCGCTCTATCAAAGTGAACTGCGCCGAATGGCATTTCGTCTGCCCGCTTGCGCACCTGATCGCGAGGCATCGAGCCAGCCGAAATTCGCTTGATGCGCTACTCAATGTCTGCGCGACGATTATGACTTGCCGGATTTCAAATAAGACACGCGAATGGAGAACGCATCGTTTGAGCAGATCGAACGACCGGCACTGCGTAGACGGGCGGATATGGCGTCACGCAAACCTGACACAATAAGCGTTGCAACACGCCCGGTGCTATCGGTAACACGGCACCGCCCATGGCTCGACCTTGATTCGCGAGAACCTTCGATGTCCGCCTATCTGCAACTCGATGCCGCCACTGCGGCGAAATTCGCACGGCTCGCGCTCGACCATCTGACGCGCGAATACCCGAACAAGCTGACCCACGCCCTCGCCGGCCCGCAAGATGTGCAGGGCCCGCGTGCGCTGCATCCGATTTTCTACGGCAGCTACGACTGGCATTCGTGCGTGCACGGCTACTGGCTGGTGCTGCATCTGCTCGACCGTTTCCCGGATCTGCCGGACGCCGCGCGCATCGTCGCCGTTGTCGATGCGCACTTCACCGAAGCAAATGTAGCCGGCGAACGCGCGTATCTGGACTTGCCGCACAACCGCGGCTTCGAGCGTCCTTATGGTTGGGCGTGGCTGCTCGCGCTCGCCGCGCAACTCGATGCGCTCAAGCTGCCGCAAGCCGCACGCTGGTCAAGCACGTTTGCGCCGCTCACCGAGGCATTCGTCGAGCGTTTCGGCGAGTTCCTGCCGAAGGCGACTTACCCACTGCGCGTGGGCACGCACTTCAACACGGCATTTGCGCTCGCACTGACGCTCGATTTTGCGCGTGCGACGGCACGCACATCGCTCGAGCAACTGATCGTCGCCACGTCGAAACGCTGGTATCTGAACGACGCGGGCTGCCAGGCATGGGAGCCCTCCGGCGACGAGTTTCTGTCGCCGGCGCTGATGGAGGCCGAACTGATGCGCCGTGTGCTCGCACCCGCGGAATTTGCGGACTGGTTCACGCGTTTTCTACCTGACCTCGCGGCGCGCCAGCCGGCAACGCTGTTCGCGCCGGCCACCGTGACCGACCGTAGCGACGGCAAGATCGCGCATCTGGACGGCCTGAACCTGAGCCGCGCATGGTGCCAGCGCGCGCTCGCGCGTGCATTGCCGCAGACCGACGCGCGACACCACGTGCTGCTCGAAGCTGCTGAACTTCATCTGCGAGATGCGCTTGCTCACGTCGCGGGCGACTATATGGGCGAACACTGGCTTGCCACCTTCGCGACGCTCGCACTCGAAGCCTGAACATGCGCGCCCGAAGGTGACGTGACCGCAAGGCATCGGCCGCAACGCCCGGCAAATGTAAGCTCGTCCATATATAGTCCGCCGTCGGCGGCAAGCATTAGTGTCAGGCAGCCGCACTCTCAGACAGAACGATGACCAGGAAGCCCCTCACCCCACGCCAGATCGATGCGCTGCTGCAACAGGCCCTGGCCTTGCAAAAGAATGGCGCGCTGGCCGAAGCAGAAGAGCTGTACCGCGAATTGCTCGCTGCGCGGCCGCGCCACTTCGACGCGCTGCAACTGCTCGGCACACTGATGCTGCAGCAAGGCCGGCTCGAAGAAGGTGCCGCGCAACTACAGCGCGCACTCGCAGTCGACGCAAAGCAGCCCGCGCTGCACTCCAATCTGTCATACGCGCTGAACGCCTTGCAACGTCACGCAGAAGCGTTAGCCAGCGCGAATCGCGCGCTCACGCTGCAACCGCGCTTTGCAGACGCGTTGAACAATCACGGCACTGCGCTTGCCGCACTCGAACGGCCGCACGATGCACTGGCGAGCTTCGACAAGGCAATCGCGCTGGCACCCGACATGGCGCCCGCATGGAACAACCGCGCATGCACACTGCGCGATCTGAACCAGCCACAAGATGCGCTGTCGAGCTGCGAGCGCGCGCTTGAACTGCAACCCGCCTATGCGCAGGCGTGGAGCAACCGCGCGAATGCGCTAAGCGATCTCGACCGCGCAGCCGATGCGCGCGCGAGCTACCAGAAGGCGCTGGACATCGCGCCTGCATTTGCCGATGCATGGAACAACCTCGGCCTGACGCTGATCGATCTCGGCGAGCATGAAGCCGCTCTCGCTGCGTTCGAACGTGCACTCGAACTGAACCCCGACTACCTTGAATGCCGCTGGAACCGCTCGAATTGCCTGCTGCGCATGGGCAGGTTCGACGAGGGCTGGCGGGAATACGAAGTGCGCTGGCAGCGGCGCTGGATTGGCGCGCGGCCACGCGCTTTTGCGCAGCCTCTATGGCTTGGGGACTTTTCGCCTGGCGGCAAGACGATTCTGCTTCATGCGGAACAGGGCCTTGGCGATACGCTGCAGTTTTGCCGCTACGCGACGGAGGTCGCACGCCTTGGCGCGAAGGTGCTACTCGAAGTGCCGGCACCGCTGCTGCGGCTGCTGCAGAGCCTCGACGGCGTTGCGCAGTTGATCGAAGAAGGCGCACCGCTGCCGGACTTCGATTGTCACTGTCCGCTGCTGAGCTTGCCGCTCGCGTTGCGCACGACGCTGGCATCGATCCCTGCAACCACGCCTTATCTGCACGCGAGCCCCGCGGACCTCGAGCAATGGGCGCAGCGCGTCGGCCCACGCGAGCCCGGCACGTTGCGCGTAGGCCTCGTATGGGCCGGCGGCGATCGTCCCCAGGTTTCAGAGCTACGCAGAACCGATCGGCGCCGCTCGTTGCAACTCGAAACATTCGCACCGCTTCTGAATGTGCCGCATGTGCGTTTCTATAGCCTGCAAATCGGCGATGCCGCGCATCAGGTCGCGGCACTGAACGCGCCACGGCAAGAACCGCAGCGTATCGCCGATTTCACCCGCGAGATCGCCGACTTCGCCGACACCGCTGCATTGATCGGGCAACTCGATCTGGTGATTTCCGTCGATACGTCGACCGCGCATCTGGCCGGCGCGCTAGGCAAGCCTGTCTGGATTCCGAACCGCGTCGACACGTGCTGGCGCTGGCTGCTCGCACGCGACGACAGCCCGTGGTATCGAAGCGCGAGGCTGTTTCGTCAGCAACGTCTCGGTGAGTGGCACGACGTGATCGATGCAATGGCAAACGCATTGGCCGAGCATGCGCGGACCTACGCGAGGCAATGACGCCTTGCCGCCGGTTCATTGCACCGACGCGTAGCGATGCGATATCAGGATTCAACACCACACATCATCAATCGATAGCCGCTCTAGCCGGCGCTATGCGCGACATCCCACAACCCTACGAATAAAAAACTTTACTTTACGGTTTGCTTTCATCTATAAAGGCAATGCATGTTGCGAACCCGCTTTGTCTCGCCGCATGTCCTCGCCCGCAAGCCCCAACTTGCGGGCTTTTTTTATTTAGGCCTGTTGAGATAAGCGTTTCCTTCATTTTCCTTTCTTTCGATGAATGGCCTGGTGAAAACCCCGTCGTTTCTTTCGCTTTACTTACTTGATATATCACATACTATGTCAATCCATGACCGGCCTTTCGTACGGCAGGCGATGCCTTAGTCGCATCGTCCCCGCAAACACAAAGCAAGGCACACATGCCTAGGAGACAGCAATGAAAACGGATCACCAGGGACAAGCGTCGTCATGGATGGCGACGCCATGGGTGCAACTCGTATTCGGCGTGATATGCATGGCCATGATCGCGAATATGCAGTACGGCTGGACCTTGTTCGTCAATCCGATCAACGAGAAGTATCAGTGGGGCCGTGCGGCAATTCAGGTGGCCTTCACGATCTTCGTGGTCACGGAAACGTGGCTGGTGCCGGTGGAAGGCTACCTGGTCGACCGCTTCGGCCCGCGGCCGGTGGTCGTAGGCGGCGGCCTGCTGTGCGCAATTGCATGGGCGCTTAACTCGGTGGCCGGATCGCTGCCGATGCTGTACTTCGCTGCGGCTATCGGCGGTATCGGCGCGGGCGCGGTGTACGGCACCTGTGTCGGCAATGCGCTGAAGTGGTTCCCGGATCGTCGCGGGCTGGCGGCCGGCATCACCGCGGCAGGCTTCGGGATGGGTTCGGCGGCCACCGTCGTGCCGATTGCCAGCATGATCAAGAGCGCCGGCTACGAAGCGACCTTCCTGTGGTTCGGTCTTGGCCAGGGGCTGATCGTCTTCCTGCTCGGCCTCGCGCTGATCGCGCCGTCGGCCAACGTGCTCGCCACCGCGAAGAACGTTGCGAACGCCGCGAAGCGCGTCGTGCATAACGCAACGCCGCGCGAAGTGATCACGTCGCCGGTGTTCTGGGTGATGTACCTGATGTTCGTGATGATGGCCGCCGGCGGTCTGATGGCCACCGCACAGCTCGCGCCGATCGCCAAAGACTTCGGCCTGCAGGATTCGCCGGTTTCGCTGCTCGGCCTGACGCTGCCTGCGCTGACCTTCGCACTGACCATCGACCGCGTGCTGAACGGTTTGACGCGACCGTTCTTCGGCTGGATCTCGGACCGCATCGGCCGTGAGAACACCATGTTCCTCGCGTTTGCGATCGAGGCGATCGGCATCGTTGCGCTGTCGCGCTACGGCCATAGCCCGGTGGCATTCGTCATCCTGACCGGCATGGTGTTCTTCGCGTGGGGCGAAATCTACAGCCTGTTCCCGGCCACCTGCGGCGACACGTATGGACCGAAGTTCGCGGCGACCAATGCCGGCCTGCTGTACACGGCAAAAGGCACCGCCGCCTTGCTGGTGCCGTTTTCCAGCGTGATTACCGCGGCAACCGGCAGCTGGCATGCAGTGTTTATGCTGGCTTCGGGTATGGCTGCACTGGCAGCACTGCTCGCACTATTCGTGCTGAAGCCGATGCGGCGCGCCTATGCGTTGCAACATTCGACGCCGAGCCGCGAGGTGCCGTATGGCGGCACGCTCGTCAGCGATTCGGCGCGGATCTCGGCTGACGGGCATTGATAGGCTGACGATCGGTAGCGCGGTGCATGGATAGACAGCATCGCGCACGCAAACGGACCGATCGGTTCACAAAAAACGGGCCGCTTTTAACAGCGGCCCGTTTGGCGTTTACGGCTTACGTCGGTACTTACCAGCGCTGATGCACGTGCGGCGCGATCAGTTCGTCATAGATCTTGCGCGCATGCTCGAGCACTTCCTCTTGCAGCGGCGCAAGCGCGCTGGCCTGCGCATTGGCCTGCGCCTGCGCGGCGTTCTTCGCGCCCGGAATGACCACCGTCACGGCCTTTTCCATCAGGATCCAGCGCAACGCAAACTGCGCCATCGTCGCGCCTTGCGGCACGCTGCGGCGCAATGCCTCGACTGCTTCGAGCGCGACCTCGTACGGCACGCCTGAGAAAGTCTCGCCGACATCGAAGGCTTCGCCGTGCCGGTTGAAGTTGCGATGATCGTCGGCGGCGAAGGTGGACTGCGCATTCAGCTTGCCGGTCAGCATGCCGCTCGCGAGCGGCACACGCACGATCACCGCGATGTTCTTCGCCTGCGCTTCACGGAAGAACAACTGCGCCGGACGCTGACGGAAGATGTTGTAGATGATCTGCACCGACACGACATCCGGATACTCGATCGCCTTCAACGCTTCTTCGACGCGCTCGACCGACACGCCGTAGTGCTTCAGCTTACCCTTTGCGACCAGCTCGTTGAGCCCGTCGAACAGTTGCGGGCGAAAGTACACGTCGGTGGGCGGGCAATGCAGTTGCACGAGGTCGAGCGTATCGACACCGAGATTTTCGCGGCTGCGGTCGATGAACGCTTCGAGATTCGCCTTCGTATAGCCGTCGGCAACATGCGGATTGAGCCGGCGTCCGGCCTTGGTCGCGACGACCGGCCGCGGGCCGCCGCGCTCGTTGAGCACGTCGCGAATGATGCGTTCGGAGCGGCCGTCGCCGTACACGTCGGCGGTATCGATGAACGTTACGCCGGCATCGAGCGCCGCATTGAGCGCTTGCCGTGCATCCGCGTCCGACACGTCGCCCCACGAGCCGCCGATCGCCCATGCGCCAAACCCGATTTCCGCAACATCCCAGCCAGTACGGCCGAAGCGGCGATGATTGATCTGCATCAAACGTCCCTCCTTGTTCAACATGTGAGATTGACATGACCGCTAGCGGCCAAGCCTGCTAGTGTGCCAGCAAGTCGTGTCGTTTCGCTTGCGGCGCGCTTGTGGCGCGCTTGAGGCATATACGCAAAGTGCAGATGCAAAACGCACGCACTATGCGCCGAACATGCCGACTAGTTGCTCGCGCAACCAGCGGTGCGCGGGCACGCTCTCATTGCGCTGATGCCAGAACAGGCTGATCACGCGTTCCGGCGCTTCGAGCGGCGCACGCACGCTGACCAGTTCGCCGGCCATGCCGAAGCGTTCGCACAGATCGCGCGGCATCACTGCGATCAGATCGCTCTCGCGCACCATTTCCGCAGCTACGGCGTAATGGTTCACCGTCGAAACCAGATTGCGCTTGTAGCCGCGCGACGCCAGAAAAATCTCGAACGACGGCTGCGTCTGGCCGGCAAGACTGACGTCGACGTGCCGCGCATTCAGGAAGCGCCGCGCCGTCAGCCGCCCGGCGCTCGCCAGCGGATGATCGCGCCGCATCAGGCACGCGTATTCGACAGTCCACAACGAGCGCGAGCGGATAAACGAAGGCGGCAGCGTCTCGTTCACGTAAACCCCGATCAGACAATCGACGCGATTGTCCTCGAGCAAGGTTGGAGCATCGAGCAAAAGGTTCGGCACCGAATGGAAGTGCAGCCCGGGCGCCGTTTCGCTGAAACGCGCAATCAGCCGCGGCATCACGATGCCGGCCACGTAGTCGGACATCGACAGGCTAAAGCTGGTTTGCGCCGTCTCGGCGGAGAACGATTCTTCGTCGAGTGCCGCGCGAATCCGCGTTAGCGATTCGCCGAGCGGCCCCCACAGCGCCAGCGCGCGCTGCGTCGGCGTGACGCCCGAGCCGTGGCGCACGAATAGCGGATCGTCGAACGCCTCGCGCAACCGGCTCAACGCATTGCTGACTGCCGGCTGCGTCAGCGCCAGTTTCGATGCGGCACGCGTGACCGTGCCTTCCGACATCAATGCCTCGAATACTTTGAGCAGGTTCAGGTCGAGCGTGCGGAAGTTCATCGTTGATTAGCCCGGCGTACATTCAGCGCATTTATATAGCGGATCACAATTATAAATATTGTTGACGTTGCGCCAAGCCCTAGAATCGCCATGCATGGCGTGTTCCGCATACGGTCAAGCGCACGGCGAGATGCGCTAAGGCCGCCACGATGTTGGTTTCTGACAAAGGGAGAGCAAAACGTGTCGACGATATCCGGCCGCATCGAACGCTTGCCGTTCGGGCGCTTTCACAAGCGCCTGCTGTTGATGGGAGGCCTGGGCTACACCTTTGATGCGATGGATGCGGCGATCGTCGCGTTCGTGCTGCCGGTGCTGCGGCACGAATGGGCGCTGACCAGCGTGCAGACCGGCGTGCTCGGCAGCGGCAACTTCATCGGCTATTTCTTCGGCGCGCTGTGTGCGGGCACGCTCGGCGATCTGATCGGCCGGCGCAAGGTGATGATGTGGGCATTGCTACTGTATAGCGCGGCGACCGTGGTCAGCGCGACGACCCACTCGTGGCCCGCGTTCCTCGCGGCGCGCATCATCTCTGGGATCGGCACCGGTGCGGAGAGTGCGATTATCGCGCCCTACCTCGCTGAATTCGTTGCGCGGCGCTATCGTGGGCTCTTCACGGGTTCGCTTGCGGGATTCTTTTCGTTCGGCTTTGTCGGCGCGGCCTTGCTTGGCTATTTCATCGTGCCCGCGTTTGCCGACGGTTGGCGCATCGTGCTGTACATCACGGCGGCGCCGGTCGTGATGCTGCTGTGGTGGCGCCGCGCGTTGCCCGAATCGCCGCGCTGGCTCGAAAGCCGCGGACGCCAAACCGAAGCGGACGCCGTGCTGAACAAGATCGAAACCGAATTTGCCGCGCAAGGCGTCACCCTCCCGCCGCCTGAAACGCAGGGGCCAAGCGGTGCAGCCGCTGCGCCGACCGGCACGCTGCTCGCCAATTTCCGCGCGCTGTGGGCCGGCCGCCAGGCACGTATCACGTCGATGACCTGGCTGATGTGGCTCGCCATCACGTTCAGCTACTACGCGTTTTTCACGTGGATTCCGGGTCTGCTCGTGCAACGCGGCATGAGCATTACGCAGAGCTTCGGCTATTCGGTGACGATCTATCTCGCGCAGATTCCCGGCTATTTCAGCGCAGCGTGGTTTAACGAACGGATCGGCCGGCAAGCGACCATCGCGTCGTATATGGTGCTCGGCGGGGCCTGCGCACTTGGCATGGCGTTCGCGAGCACGCCCAACGAAATCATGCTGGCAGGCATCTGCCTGTCGTTCTTTATGAACGGCACATATGCGGGCGTCTATGCGTACACCTCCGAAGTCTTCCCGACGGGCGTGCGCACGACCGGCACGGGTCTCGCGTCGGCGATCGGCCGCATCGGCGCGATCGTGTCGCCGATTCTGGTCGGCTATATGTTTCCGAAGTTCGGCTTCGGCGGCGTGTTCGGCATGACGACCGTCGTGCTGGTACTCGGTGCACTGGCGGTGCTCGTGATGGGCGTGCCGACCCGCGGACGTTCGCTCGAGGAAATCGCTGCGGGAGAGGCTGCATGAGCGGCGCCACGAGTGCGATGGCCGGCGCGCAAAACATCGGTTGCGATGACGTGTTGCAGGCGCTGCAGGAAGTCGCGGATGCGCAAACGCATCGACACGCTCAAGCGCCGCATGCACTCTATACAGCACTCGACCACGCGCTCGCACGCACGATCGGCCATACGCTGTTCACGATCCTGTCGTACGACCCCGTGACCCGCGAATCCGCGCGCATCTACAGCAACATGCCGGTGCCCTATCCGACTGGCGCTAAAAAACCGCTCGCCGGCGGCCCGTGGGTCGACATCGTATTGGAGCGTGGCGACGCCTATATCGGCCGCACGCGCGACGATCTCGCCAGCGTGTTCGCCGATCACGAACTGATCGCATCGCTTGGCTGCGAAAGCGTGCTGAACGTGCCGGTGCGCTGGCGCGGGCAAACGCTTGCATCGCTGAATCTGCTGCACACGCAGAACTGGTATCGGGAAGAGCAGGTGCCGCTCGCGCGTGCATTCGCGCAATACGCGCTGCCTGCGCTGCTCGATCCGCAAACCGATTGACTGAGGAGGAAGTCGTGGAAAGTACCCTGTTCAAGAATGCCGCGTTGCTCGATCCGCACAAGGACGAATTGCTCGAAACGCGCGACGTGCTGGTCGAGAACGGTCTCGTCAAGGAAGTGTCGGACCGGCCGCTGCACAGCGCGAGCGCGCGCACGATCGACCTGAAGGGCAAGACGCTGATGCCTGGCCTGATCGATTTGCACGTGCACGTGATTGCGGTGCAGTTGAATCTCGCGCAGCAGGTGCACATGCCGAACGTGCTGGTCACGCTGCGCTCGGTGCCGCTGATGAAAGGCATGCTGCGGCGCGGCTTCACCACCGTGCGCGATGCGGGGGGTGCCAACGCGCCGCACAAGCAGGCCGTCGAAAGCGGCCTCGCGGCGGGGCCGCGGCTGTTCGTCGCGGGCCGCGCGTTGAGCCCGACCGGTGGCCACGGCGATATGCGCTCACGCACCGATTACATCGGCGCCAGCGCGCCATGCGGCTGCTGCGTGCGGGTCGGTGCGCTGTCGCGCGTCGCGGACGGCGTCGATGAAGTGCGCCGCGCCGCGCGCGAAGAACTGCAGATGGGCGCGGACCATCTGAAGATCATGGCCTCGGGCGGCGTCGCATCGCCGACCGATCCGGTCGGCGCGTATGGTTTCGCCGAAGACGAAGTGCGCGCGATCGTCGAAGAAGCGCGCGCCCGGCATACGTACGTGATGGCACATGCGTACACGGCAGACGCAATCGAGCGCGTGGTGCGCTGGGGGGTGCGCACCATCGAGCACGGCAACCTGATCGATGCGCCGACCGCCAGGCTGATGGCGGAAACCGGCACCTACGTCGTACCGACGCTCGTCACGTACGAAGCACTCGCCAGCGAAGGCGCGCAATATGGCCTCGCTGAGGAAAGCGTCGCGAAGATCGAAGACGTGCGCGATGCCGGCAAGCGTTCGCTCGAAATCTTTCGTGACGCGGGTGTCAAAATGGGCTTCGGCACCGATCTGCTCGGACCGTCGCAGCGCTTGCAGAGCAACGAGTTCCTGATTCGCGCGGACGTGCTCGGCGCGGCTGCGGCGATTCGCAGCGCGACGCTGATTGGCGCGGAAGTGCTCGGCGTGCCGGAGAAGCTCGGCTGCATCGCTCCGGGTGCGTGGGCGGACATGATCGTCGTCGATGGCAATCCGTTCAAGGACATCGCGTGTCTGACCGGGCAGGGCGAGCATATTCCGCTGGTGATGAAGGGCGGCAAGATCGAGTTCGACGAACTGGCGCATTGAGTCGGCAGGGCATGCACGAAGAAGAAACGTAAAGCTTTCTCGTCGACTTCCTCATCCGTAGAACTTCCCTTACTGGAATATTCTACTTTCCATCCCGCTTACGCAGCGGGGGGGATGACCGTCGTGCTCAGGATCATATCGCTCGCATTTGGCGGCTCGGCACCTTTGCGAAACAGCGGCCGGAACACCTGGTCGCCGCGCGTGACTCGCACTCCGCTTAGCAGACACGCCCCCGGCCCTCTCGCATAGCCCATCCGCCAGATCTGATCGACATACCGGCCGCGGGTAGGATCACTCCACGACACGAGTATTGTGCAGTCGGTTTGCCATTCGATGCGGCTAACAACCAACCCGCTCGTCGAAACGCACTGAAAGCTGGCGCGATGCGCGCCCGTTGAACAGCCATCGCCCTTACGGTGGACATGAAACATTGCGGCTCCGGACTCGACCAATCCCCATACGATCGCGTTCCAAGGGTCGTTCATGCCCACGTTGAACCTCCGACTTTCAAGAGACCTCCAGTGTCATCGGGAAAGTGGTGCAATAAACGACGCAGAGAAAATCGAACCGCCACCGATCGATTCCGGTAATCCGTGGCAGAACGGAACGAACGAAGGCGCTAACGGCAAAATCCGCAACGGGTGTCTTGCCATGGAATGGTTCCGCAATCGTAGCGCGCAGACGAAGCAACGCCCGCCGTTACATATGGATCGCGTCAATTAGCGTCTTCTTGCCGGCCTTGTAGCCGTACAGCGAGATCACGCCGCGCTTCAGGTCGCCCTTTGCGTCGAACGTGGTTTCGCCGATCACACCCATGTAGTCGGTATTCGGCATCGCCGCCAGAATCTTTGCGGGATCCGTCGACTTCGCGCGCTTCATTGCATCGATGATGATGTTCACTGAGTCATACGCGAACGGGGCGTAAATCTGCACCTGCTGGCCAAAGCGCTTCTCGTATTTAGTCGCGAACGCCTTGCCTCCCGGCATCTTGTCGAGCGACATGCCGATATCCGAGCACACGATATTATCGGTTGCGTCGCCCGCGAGTTCGGACAGCTTTTCGCTGCAGGCGCCGTCGCCTCCCAGCACCTTGGCGCGCAAGCCGAGCTGCTTTGCCTGCTTCGCGAACGGGCCAGCGGTGGCGTCCATGCCGCCGTACATAATCGCATCCGGATTTTCGCCCTTGATCTTCGTCAGAATCGCGCGGAAATCGATGGCCTTGTCATTGGTCGCATCATGCGAAATCACGGTCAGACCCAGCGACTTTGCGGTCCTCTCGAATTCGTTTGCCAGACCCTGACCGTATGCGGTCGAATCGTCGACGATTGCCAGGCGCTTCAGGTGCAATATCTTTGCAACGTAATTGGCTAATGCGGGACCTTGCTGCGCATCGGTCGCGACTACGCGGTACGTTGTCTTGAAGCCCTGCAGTGTGTATGCGGGGTTCGACGATGCCGGTGAAATCTGCACGATGCCCGCGTCGCTGTAGATCCTCGAAGCGGGAATCGACGTGCCCGAATTGAGGTGGCCGACTACCGCGACGACCTTGTCATCGACGAGCTTCTGCGCAACTTGGGTCGCAGTGCGCGGATCCGCGGCGTCGTCTTGCCCGTCCAGCACCAGCGTGATCTTCTGACCGCCAATCGTCAGCCCTTTCGCGTTGCTTTCCTCAATCGCAAGGCGCGCGCCATTCTCAATGTCTTTGCCAAGGTGCGCGATCTGGCCCGTCGTCGGAGCGGCATCGCCAATCTTGACAGTCTGCTCTGCGTGAACGCCACCGCACATAGCAAGCGTTGAGAGGACGGTTGCCAAACTTTTACTCAAAGCCTTTCTCATGATTCTCTTTTCCGACTGTTTGTTTATGAACGAAAGAGTTGCTATTGAATCCCCACATGCATTGGGTGTCGCGTGGGACCTGCTGACCACGCCAACATTGACGCTTGAATGATGCTCTTGTTCTCCACATGGACCTCGCCAGAGACATTGCGCGATTGAATCGGCAATATGCCTGATGAGTTTCATTAATTTCTCATGAAAAAAATGAGCTTATGAGATGAAAAACAGAAAAATGCAAGATATTCTTACGCATCATTATCTTGATCGATTTCGTCTTTCTACCTGTTCGACGCTGCAGTCGCATTCCTCGCGAGCACTGTCTCGACAAGATCCACTAGGAAAAAGTTGATTATCTATTATATTTATCCGGAAAACTTATCCAAAATATACGCGTTTCTACTCCATACAAGCCAATTTTCCCTGTAGCTCATCGAGCCGTAATTCTCTAACAGCGCTAGCACCTGGCCGGCGCGTGTCCAGCGTCGCCATCAACTCTGGCGGAAACCTTAAAGTTCCTCTTCTCCTCCTTCCCTGTTTTTATCACCGTTAAAAACGATGCTTCGGGCCACCAATGCCTCGCGAGGCGATACGCCGTATCTCTTCTTGAACACACGACTGAAGTGGGCATGCGTCGAGAACCCGCACCGCAACGCGATTTCGTGGACTTTTAGCCTGCTTTCACCTGAGATGGAGATCAGCTGAGCCGCGACCTCCAGGCGACGATCCCATACGTATCGCATGAGGGTGGTACCGTCGGTTCTAAATAAGCGATTTAAATGAACATGAGACGTCCAGACTGCCGACGCAATAGCGGCCGCATTCAAGTCCGCATTGCGCAGATTACGTTCAATATAGCGCTTCGCGCGAAACAACGTCGCCTCACTACTACGTGAGCGTCCGAACGCAGACGGATCCTCAATGACGACGTCGATCAGATCGAGGAGCTGATTTCCTTGGCGGCAGCGGACAGCGGTACTGGTGCTCGCATTCTGCTTCGCAATATTAAAAATTAAATCACGTAATGCTTGCACGTCCGCCAGAGTTATATCGGGGGAGGTCAGTCCACGGAGACTGTGTTCAAAGCCGCGTTCTCGCAGGCGATGGCGCGGAATACGAACGATGATCAGCCGTGTAGCTTCCACGATGGTCTGCTTGTATGGGCATCCCGTATCGACCAATAACATCGCTCCCGAGTCAAAGTTCCATACGCGCTCTCGTTGTTCGATGGTTACCCGGCCAGCCCCTACTATCTTTAGTAGCACATCAGCTGCCCCCTGGTGTTCGATCGGCCAAAGCACCGCGTGGGAAAGTTTCGCATCAACTAGCAGCAGATCTCCAAGGGACCAACTTCTCAACGACGATCCGATAAATTCACTCTGATCAAACTGGCAATGTAAGCCAAATTGCTTGGCAAAAATACTTCGCCATACCTCTTTACTGCTGTTGTCATCGTCTAGATGAACTTCGAAGACGTCAGTTTGCATATTCTGAAGCTGGTTCCAAACGCATCGTTAACATGCATCGTCGAAGAATAGATTGTCCTATCACGCGTATGACAGAAGTGCTCCTCTAAAACGATCATGTCCGCACTCTATTCCATTTTATCAACACGATCCCATCGCCCTTGACAAATGACTGAACCAGATCAGAAACCTGTATTTTATGGAGAAGGTTTTGCGGCGGAGTTGCCCGAAAATGACCTCTTTGCGTTGGCGAGGATTCCAAGGTGCGGGGCGTCTGGAGGCCCTACGACGATGGCCAGTTGATTCATCGGGCGCGTTCAATACACTACTGCTGTTGCAATGATGCAAGAAGCAATTGCACCGAGGTATGTAGGACTTTTAATGTCATCTTATTGTGGACGTATAGTCTATCGACGAGAACTTAGCGAGCTTTTCGTAATACGCCACCAAGAAAAATCATCGGCTATTTTTTAATTCCCTGATTCATCATTTAATATTCAAGATATCTTTTCATGGCATCTCCCATGGGCGCCTCGATTTAATTGAAAATAAATCGACTGCCAGCCTCTTATCTTAAAAACGTTGAGGACATTCAGAAATGTATATTCACACGGAACGCGACACTCGGGAACATAATCTTCGGGTACTAAGCAATCAAAAGAGGCTTGCGTCGGAAATGCGCCGCGGCTATGACTTTGTTGTGTGCGGTGCGGGTACTTCAGGTTCGGTTGTGGCTCGCAGGCTTGCGGAAAACCCGGCAACAACCGTCCTCGTGCTCGAAGCAGGCGGTGCAGACGACGCGCCCGAAGTAACAGAGGCCGCTAACTGGTTCGCCAATCTGGGATCAGAACGTGACTGGAGCTTTGTCGCGCGTAGCAATCCGCACGTGAACGGGCGGTCGATCCCGATGAGCATGGGCAAGGTGCTTGGGGGCGGCTCGAGCATCAACGCGATGCACTGGGCACGTGGGCATCGAAGCGATTGGGATTATTTCGCGTCCGAGGCTGGGGATCCAGACTGGAGCTATATGTCCCTGCTCGAAACCTTCAGGCAGATCGAGGACTGGCACGGGGAACCGGATACGCGCTACCGTGGCGTCGGGGGAATGGTTCACGTGGGCCCTTCCGCCCCCATCTCACCTATCGCGCAAGCGTGGCTAAAAGGCAGCGAGGAGCACGGCATACCTGTTTTCGAGAGCCAGAACGGCAAGATCGTAGAGGCCCCCGAAGGCGCATCTATCGGAGATGTTTGCGTCAAGGACGGTCGCCGCGTGTCCGTATTCCGATCCTACCTCTACCCGATCATGGACCGACCGAACGTAACGGTCCTCACAGGCGCAATGGTCACACGCATCATCTTCAACGGCAAGCGCGCCACGGGAGTCGAGTATCTTATCGACGGGAAACATCACGTCGTTGAGGCATCCCACGAAGTCGTGCTTTCGTTAGGCGCGATTCATACGCCGAAGGTACTCATGCAGTCGGGGGTCGGCGACCAAGCGGCGCTGCGTGAATTCAGCATACCGGTCGTACAACACCTGAGAGGCGTAGGACGCAACCTGCAAGATCATTTGATGGTTGCGGGGTGCATCTGGGAGTATCCGGACTCCATGAATCCGGCTCACGAAGGCGGTGTGCAAGCCAATGGATTCCTCCGTAGTGATCCGTCGTTAAGTTCGCCGGACATCCAGCTGATTCAGACTGGCATGCCAATTCCAAGCCGGGAAATTGCGGCGCAATTTGCCATTCCGCACACGGGATGGACCCTGTTGCCTGTGCTTGTCAGGCCGGAATCGAGAGGCAGGGTCAGGCTGACTGGTGCCGGTCCCGCGGATCCGGTTGTCATAGAAGCGAATGCGTTGAGCGCGTCAGCGGATCTGGCAGCGTTGACGAGAGCAATTGAACGGATTCAGGAAATCGGTCGATCAGCGGTGCTCAGGCCGTTCATCAAGCGGCAAGTCACTCCGGGTCGGCTTGAGGGAGCCGCACTGGAGAACTTTGTGCGCGATTCCGTCATGAGCGTTTGGCATCAGACCTGTACGGCAAAGATGGGAAACGACGCCGATTCTGTGGTTGATGGAAAGCTCGCGGTTCACGGCCTGAATAGTTTGACGATCGCTGACGGGTCTGTCTTGCCTCGCATTACGACGGGAAACACGATGGCACCTTGTGTCGTTGTGGGTGAGCGGGCAGCCAGTCTGCTACAAGCCCGTCACAATCTATAGCCTTACCGTAAGAAGCTTCAAGTACTCGTATGATGCCGTTCAGTCTCGAGCACGTGCGTTGGATCGCACTGGCCAAAGACTCGACGGCTCTCTCCGCAGCAGTATCAGTTCCGGCGTGGAATGGGTCGTATATCGGATCCCGGCGATGACTCAGGTCTGTCTACCCTAGTTCATTGGGACATGCCCGCACCGCATCGGCCTCGGAAGCGATCATCTTGTGTTTTTATCCGCGCCTTTGCTTAGAGCGAGAACGATCTGCTCATGCATGGCATCGACTGCCTGCGAGCGCACGAACTTCCTGGCCCGAACGACCGCGACCTCGAGCTCGGGTAGGTCGGGTAGTCCATGCCGGGCATCGAGTATCGTCAGAGCAGGCGGCACGCTGCAACGTGTAAGCACGGCTACGGCCATTCCACTCGCGGCTGCCGCATGCTGGCCAGCCACGTTCGGGCTGTGATACACGATCCTGTAATCCCTCTTCTGGGCCGCCAAGGCTGAGAGCGCAATGGCTCGAGGGACGCTGCCCGCTTCGTGTACCGCGATCGGCAAGGGATCGCGACGCCAGGCTTCGTGTTGTTCGGCCCCCACCCAGACCAAGCCCTCTCGAAACAATAGTGTGCCCCGTTCGGGATGATCGCGCGTAACGACGACAAGTTCCAACTCGCTGCGCTCGACCTTAGGTATAAGCACGGTGGACGACTCGCAAACCAGCGTGACTTCGATGTTGGGGTAGCGAGTTGAAAACTGGCGAAAAACAGGCGTTATGTAGGCCATCGCATAGTCGTCGGGTACGCCGAGGCGAATCCGCCCCTTGATGAGCGCTCCATGGATGGCGGCCAAGGCCTCCGCTTGCAATTCGAGCATACGCCGCGCGTAAACCAGCAAGTCTGCCCCCTCCGGCGTCAGCGAAAGATGCTTCGAGTCTCGGGTCAGCAAGGGTTTGCCGACTACTTCTTCGAGCTTCTTGATCTGCATGCTCACAGCCGATTGCGAACGATGCACCAAGCTAGCAGCTGCGGTGAGCGAGCCGGTGTCGACCGCCGCCACAAACGCGCGCAGCCAGTCCGGTTGCATGTCTTTGGTTGGCATGGTTTCTATTCGATTTTCGAATGATTTGGTCAATATAAATTTGCTTTTCAGATGAAGTCAAGGCGCACACAATGCGCGGCATGTAATCCACAACACCGATTTCGAGCACGGTCACGCACGTTCAGCGGGTGATCCGCCGCGAGGAGCGACGCCGCGCGGATGGTTCTCGCCGTCGTCATGCTCAGCACCGACGGCGTCGCACTATCACATAGGAGCATGGTGGATGCGCGCTGGCGACCAGCGTGCTGAATAACAGAGTGCTGGCGTCAGGCGCCTGAAGGCATCGGTGCGATTCATAAGGTTTAGCCCATGTCGTGCTGTACGTCGGACATAAGTGGACTGAGGACGGCAAGTATCGCTGTATTGCAATTCAGCTATCCGTTGATAACGACTCTTGCGGTCAGGATGTTACATGGGTACGCGCTTAGCCCAACACAAATCGCCAAGGTTCGTCCGATGACGGTTGCGCTGTTGTTTTCTAGTCCTGTTCATAAATATGAAGCATGAAATTTTCGAGTTTGACCTTATTGATCGCAATGTGGACACGTGGCACAGAATATTTATCGAAAAGCTTGGCATAAGCTGTGTGCTTGAGAAGGACCGCTCAATCGGATCATGTGTACGAGGTTGGTCGGTTGGCGATTTACTATTAGTTGATGCACGACTTGCCCATCAGACTCTTTCGTCACTGGAGCAACAAGGTGATGCTGGCGTTCTGCTGCAGGTAGTCACTTCCGGAAAGCTGATTGTCGAGCAGGGATCCCGTGTGCGTGCATCTGCCCCTGGCGCGATGCTGCTGATTGATACCGGTCAACCATACAGAGAACGGATTCAGGAAACCACGCGAGTAGTCACCGTCAAGATTCCGCGTCGAAGTTTACGAGAGCGTGGTTTTAAACAAGGATTTCAGCAGCTAGGTAGTCCCGATACGACTGGCGCAGATGTACGAGTTGTTCGGGATTTTATTCTTGCCGTAGCGGGTCAGAACGCAGCCACAAGTTCGGCTATGCGCCGTCGTCAGGCCAATCAACTCCTGGATATGATAGATGTCGTCATCGAAGATGCGTCGGCTCTTGCACGTGTGCCTAGCGGTGAGGCTACGTTGTTCCGGGCGAAACGATACATTGATCGCAATTTGCGCAATGCAAAGCTAAGTGCTGCGGCTATTACGTCTGGCGTGGGCGCGTCGGAGGTCCACCTTAACCGTCTCTTTAGAGTAGAAGGTACGTCTCTTATGCGCTACGTCTGGAATCGTCGATTGGAGGTAGCTTGTCGCCTCCTCTTAAGATCTGGCATTCGTCATGCGAAAATTCAAGAGGTGGCGTTGCAGTGCGGATTCTCTACACATACGCATTTTTGCCGTATCTTCAAGCAGCGGTATGGTGTATCAGCAAGCGAAGCGATGGCCAACAGTAATGCGGTGAGTGAATTCCGAAAAAGGGTTCGACTTGAAAACAGTTTGGCCATAGACCCGATACCGGAGCTTGACGAAGAACATTGAGATACACACGCAGCGACGAAATTTTAGCAGTTCCATGCGCACAACCCAAAGACAGGTCGGCCTGTTCAAGCAGGCACTCATAGTAGCCATGCTTGCCTGACACTGTCGAGCAAAGCGCTCGGATCCCATTGGAGGAGAAATCTGAACGCTTCTTCTGCAACGCGCGGTCGCGTGCCACTCCAAATCTCCCGGCGGAAGCCCAAATGAGTTCGACCTATATGGAGCAGCAACTTGTATCTTATGGACAAGTTTTCCAGGCGGATAGCCTGGACAATTGAGCCTGCTAGAGAGAACGTTGGAACGTCGCTTTTGAGGGAACCTCTTTGAGGTTGACTTGTGTGATACGGCGATCAATTGACAAGCGAAAGAGATCAATATGACGGTTCGAGCGACTATTGGAAATAATTCGCAACGGAATGCGTTCCTGACTTTGGTGGGGACTCATAGCCCGACGTGCTCAAAACGAAGCATTCATTGTAACGAGATCGCGAGCGCGCTCAATGCCGGCCAGGACGATCCCGCACACGGAATTCTCTGAAATCTCCATAATCCTGGCAATGCGAACAATCGTATTGGTGATCTGGTTAGCAGCAACGTATCGTCCATCCCATGCCGCGCTTTAGCGCGCGGCCTAACCTGACGGGGCGCAGTCCTGAGCCCCAAATTCAACCAGACTTCCCCTCGTTAGGGTTGAGTCGCTCATGATCGTCGCGGCCATCACCTGACCCGCGCGCGCCTCACGTCTCATCAACTCTGCCGGCGACTGCGCGCATCTGAATCGCTGACGCCTCTTCTAACGAATCGTGGCGAGATTTAAGAGCTACCCATAAATTTTACTGACAAAACCTGTCGAATCGACATCTCAGCGCACTACGCGCACCAAGGAGCAGATCATGAGAAAAATCGTCCTCATCACTGGCGCCTCAAGCGGCTTTGGTCGCCTCACCGCCGAAGCACTCGCGAAGGCCGGTCACACCGTCTACGCATCGATGCGCAATACGACTAGCCGTAATGCGCCGATCGTCACGCAAATGACCGAGTTCTCGCACCAGAACAGCGTCGATTTGCGCACCATCGAACTCGACGTACAGTCTCAATCGTCGGTGGATGCGGCGGTCGGGCAGATCGTCGCGGACGCAGGGCGCATCGACGTGGTGATGCACAACGCAGGCCATATGGCGTTCGGCCCGGCTGAGGCATTCACGCCCGAGCAATACGCCCACCTTTACGACGTGAACGTGCTTAGCACGCAGCGCGTGAACCGCGCGGTGCTGCCGCAATTGCGCCGCCAGGGCAAAGGCTTGCTGGTGTGGATATCAAGCAGCAGCTCGGCCGGCGGCACGCCGCCGTACCTCGCGCCGTACTTCGCGGCAAAGGCCGCGATGGACGCGATCGCTGTTCAATATGCGCGCGAGCTGTCGCGTTGGGGCGTTGAGACATCAATCATCGTACCCGGCGCGTTCACTAGCGGTACGAACCACTTTTCGCATGCCGGGGCACCGGCCGACGCAGCGCGCGCCGCCGAGTATGAGGAAGGTCCCTATACGGGATTCGGCGAGCAGATCCAGAACGCGTTCGGAGCGATCGTGCCACCCGATGCGGACGCGTCGCTGCTGGCCGATGCGATCGTCAAGGTCGTCAACGCGCAATTCGGCAAGCGCCCATTCCGTGTCTATGTCGATCCCACCGAAGACGGCGCCGAAGTCGGTTTTGCGGTCCTCGACCGGGTGCGTGCAGAGATGCTTCACCGGGTCGGCATGAGCGACCTGCTCAAGCCGCGTGTGCTGACGTAGCGGACCACGACCCACGCACCACGTGCGTGGTTGCCTGAGGGACGCAAGCGGTTCTGCCCGTAATGGCGGTGTCCTGCCCTCCACTCGCGGGGGGCATTCCTTCATCAACGCCTTAGCGTTACAAGGCCGTCTCGCCGGCCCTGTTTCACCCTTCCCTGTCGACGCCCTGAATTCAAGGCGTCGACAGGACAACAAGCAAATCCAGGAGAGTTCAAATGACTAAGCCTTCCAACCGGGTCGCAATCGTAACCGGCGCATCGGGCGGAATCGGCCGTGCGGTTGCCACGCGCCTCGCACGCGACGGATGCGACATCGTCGCGACCTATTCCGGCCACTCCGCCGCAGCCGACACACTCGTTTCAGATATCAAGAAACTTGGATGCGACGCACTCGCCGTTAAAGCCGACGTATCGAACGCCGACGACGTTGCGCGCCTGTTCGACACAACACGCGAGATACTCGGACCCGCGGATGTCGTCGTCAATTGCGCTGGCATCATGCCGCTCGGGCCAATTGCGGCTGGTGACGTCCAGGCCTTCGACAAAGTGATCGCGACGAATCTTCGCGGCACGTTTCTCATTTTCTCGGCGGCGGCCAATGCACTTGGCAGCGGCGGACGTATCATCGCCTTCTCGAGCAGCGTGCTCGGTAAATCGTTTCCGAACTACGGCGCATATATTGCATCGAAATCAGGTGTTGAAGGCCTCATGCGCGTACTCGCCAATGAACTACGCGGACGCAACATTACCGTCAACTGCGTCGCACCGGGACCGACCGGTACTGAACTGTTCCTCAAAGGCAAGACCGAGCAGCAGATCAAGGCGTTCGTCGAGTTGTCGCCGCTTGAACGCCTCGGCATGCCCGACGACATCGCCAGCGCCGTTTCGATTCTCGCCGGTCCGGATGGCGCATGGATCAACGGCCAGGTTCTGCGGGCGAACGGCGGATTCGCGTAAGCGGGCCGGCCTGCATTCTGCAACAGAAGCGCCGCGATAAGGTCCTGGCCAGCGATTTTCAGGCATGTGGCTCGTTTAACGCCTGCGTCGCAAGAGATCGTTGGCCGTTACGCGGTGACCCGGCGGCCTTATGCCGGCCAGCTTCAGTATCTGCGTTTTTTGTGCATGTATTGGAGAAGGCGGCTTCCACACAAATCGGCTGCCTTCTTCTCTTCCGCACTCAATTGCTCGTATCCGTTCATCGAGCGGCGCAATAATTCCCGTACTGCGAGATATAGCAAGGACTTGCCTATAGCAGGCCCTGCCGGATCGGCGCGCCGCAACATGCATATCCCTTGACATCAACTCACGCAAAATCTTAACTAAAGCAAATCGATTTAATTAAGCCTTACCGGCTTCGGCCCTGGACCGACAGGTCTGCCGAAGGGAGGTAGTGGAAGATATTTTTCAATCAAATACCAGCTTATGCGTCAATCGGCGCGCATCTCTTTCGCCCGTTTTCAGCGCGGCCCACCGCGTCCGCACAAGACCCATTGAATCGACCGCAGCCCATAACGTCGTTGTCAATCAACCCGGAGGAGCGTTTCCATGACTCACAAAAACAGCGGGCCGCGCGCCGCAACGCGTATCGCCGCCGCATGCATGGCTCTATCGGCGCTGTGCTACGCCAACGCGAGCCGCGCGGCGGACCAGCCCGTAGTCGGCCTGATCACGAAGACGGACACCAACCCGTTCTTCGTCAAGATGCGTCAGGGCGCGGATGCAGCCGCGCAAAAAGACGGCGCCAAACTGATCAGCGCGGCCGGCAAATTCGACGGCGACAACGCGAGCCAGGTCACCGCGATCGAAAACATGCTGACGGCCGGCGCCAAAGCGATCCTGATCACGCCGAGCGACACCAAGGCGATCGTGCCGAGCATCAAGAAAGCACGCGCCGCCGGCGCAATCGTGATCGCACTCGACACCCCCACCGAACCGCAAGACGCCACCGACGCGCTGTTTGCCACCGACAACTTCAAGGCCGGCGTGCTGATCGGCCAATACGCCAAATCTGCGCTGGCCGGCAAGCCCGCAAAGATCGCAACGCTCGACCTCGCGCCTGGCGTATCGGTCGGCGTGCTGCGTCATAACGGCTTTCTGAAGGGCTTCGGCGTGAAGGAAGGCGACGCGTCGATCGTCTGCAGCCAGGATACGCGCGGCGATCAGGCGAAAGGCCAGACCGCGATGGAAAACTGCCTGCAGAAAGCACCGGACATCAACGTGGTCTACACCATCAACGAACCGGCCGCAGCCGGCGCATATCGCGCGTTGAAGGCCGCGGGCAAGGACAAGAGCGTGATGATCGTGTCGATCGACGGCGGCTGCGAAGGCGTGCGCAACGTGAAGGCCGGCGCGATCGCCGCCACCTCGCAGCAGTACCCGCTAAAGATGGCCGAATTGGGCGTGAATGCCGGCGTCGAATATGCGAAGACCGGCAAGAAGCCGACCGGCTATCACGACACCGGTGTCACGCTAATCACCGACAAGCCGCTTTCCGGCGTCGACAGCAAGGACACGCAGTTCGGCCTCGACAACTGCTGGGGCAACAAGTAACGCGACGAATGCGACGCCACCGCGCGGCGTAGCCACACCGAACGCCGCGCGCTGCACGCGTCGCGCACTGCATCGAGGAAACATCATGTCGACCACCCCCGCCGCCCCTGCCCCCGACAACCGGCGCCGCTTCGCCGAGCGTCTGCCGTCGCTGGCCGAAGCCGGCCCGCTGATCGCGCTGGTGCTCGCCTGCGCATTCTTTATTTCGCAGAGCGACCGCTTTCTGTCCGCACAGAATATTTCGTTGATCCTGCAACAAACCATGGTGGTCGCCGTGATCGCGATCGGCCAGACGCTGATCGTGCTGACCGGCGGCATCGATCTGTCGTGCGGCATGGTGATGGCGTTCGGCTCGATCGTGATGACCAAATTCGCGGTCGTACTCGGTGTGCCGCCGGGGCTCGCCATTCTGTGCGGCATCGTGGCGAGCATGTTGTTTGGGCTCGCCAATGGCGTGCTGATCACGCGCATCAAGCTGCCTTCGTTCATCGTCACGTTAGGCACATTTAACATCGCGTTCGCGCTGACGCAGATCTATTCGAACGCGGAGAGCGTGTCGAACCTGCCCGATGCGATCATGTTCTTCGGCAACACGTTCAGGCTTGGCCCTGCCGAAGTAACGTACGGCACGGTGCTGACGCTCGTCATGTATCTGGTGACGTGGTTCGTGCTGCGCGATACGGTGCCGGGACGCCACCTGTATGCGCTCGGCAACAACCCGGAAGCGGCGCGGCTGATGGGCCTGTCGTCGCAGAAGATTCTGCTCACGGTCTATACGCTCGCCGGCGCGATCTACGGCGTCGCTGCGCTGCTGTCGGTGTCGCGCACCGGCGTCGGCGATCCGCAGGCCGGGCAAACCGAAAACCTCGACAGCATCACCGCGGTCGTGCTCGGCGGCACGAGCCTGTTCGGCGGACGCGGCTCGATTGCGGGCACGCTGCTCGGCGCGTTGATTGTCGGTGTGTTTCGCAATGGGCTGACGCTGATCGGTGTGTCGTCTGTGTATCAGGTGCTGATCACCGGCATTCTGGTGATTCTCGCCGTTGCCGCCGACAAGCTGTCGCGCCGTGGCGCACGCTAAAACAAAGCTGAACCGGGAACCTCGAACGCAATCGGGCACAGCGCTCACGCGCACTCGATGTGCACACCAACATGCATGGAGTCCGTCATGTCGACGCCCGCCTCTGCTTCACCTGCAACGCCCGTGCTTGCCGCGCGCGGCCTCGTCAAACGCTACGGCCAGGTCACCGCGCTCGACGGCTGTGATTTCGAAGTGATGCCCGGCGAAATCATGGCCGTGATCGGCGATAACGGCGCGGGCAAATCGTCGCTGATCAAGGCGCTATCCGGCGCGCTGGTGCCCGACCAGGGCGAGCTGCTGCTCGACGGCAAGCCGGTCAGATTTCGCAGTCCGCTCGACGCGCGTCAACAGGGCATCGAAACGGTCTATCAGGACCTTGCCGTCGCGCCGGCGATGAGCATCGCAGAAAATCTGTTCCTTGCGCGCGAGCTGCGCAAACCGGGTTGGCGCGGCTCGATCCTGCAGATGATCGACAAGCGCCGCATGCTCGAAGAA
This sequence comes from Paraburkholderia jirisanensis, assembly GCF_054782355.1. Taxonomy (NCBI): domain Bacteria; kingdom Pseudomonadati; phylum Pseudomonadota; class Betaproteobacteria; order Burkholderiales; family Burkholderiaceae; genus Paraburkholderia; species Paraburkholderia jirisanensis. The sequence goes on from NZ_BAAGSQ010000025.1 coordinate 989,985, forward strand.
GCGACCGCGCATATGAAGGACCTGCAGATCGGCATCCGCTCGATGCGTCAGGCCGTCGAGACGCTGTCCGGCGGACAGCGTCAGGGCGTCGCCGTGGCGCGCAGCGCGGCGTTCGCGCGGCACGTGGTGATTCTGGACGAACCCACTGCGGCCCTCGGCGTGAAAGAAGGCAACATGGTGCTCGAACTGATCCGTCGCGTACGCGATCGCGGCCTGCCGGTGATCCTGATCAGCCACAACATGCCGCACGTGTTCGAGATTGCCGACCGCATTCATATCCAGCGGCTGGGCCGGCGCGCGGCGCTCGTCAATCGCAGCGAGATTCATATGTCCGAGGCGGTCGCGATCATGACCGGCGCCAAGGAAGCGGACGTAAAGGCGATCGCATGATGGATGCGCGCGCAACCATCGCACGTGCTCGTGCTCGCATTCGCGTCGACGTACACGCCTGAAAAACGCACCGGCCGCCATGGACACCACCGGCACCCACGCCCCGCTCAAACGCACGGTCGGTTCGAACCAGGTCGGTATGCGGCAGTTCAACGAGCGCATCGTGCTACAGGCAATCCGACTGCACGGGCCGCTGCCCAAAGCGGACGTCGGACGCTTGACGCGCCTGTCGATGCAGACCGTATCGATGATCGTCGAGCGGCTGATCGACGATGGGCTGCTCGCGAAGCAGGCTCGCGTGCGCGGCCGCATTGGCCAGCCGTCGGTGCCGATCGCACTGCGGCCTGAAGGCGCGTACACGATCGGCATCAAGGTCGGGCGGCGCAGCCTCGACGTACTGGCGATGGATTTCGCCGGCCACGTGTGCTGCCGCGAAGTGCTCGACTATGCATACCCCGATCCGCGCGCGCTGTTCCCGGCACTCGAAGGCAAACTCGCGCGCATCGACGCGGCGCTCGGTGCGGCGCGCAAACGCAAGGTGGTCGGTGTCGGCGTGGCCGCGCCGCTATGGCTCGGCGGCTGGCGCGAGTTTCTCGGCGCACCGCGCGATGCGCTCGACGCATGGAACGACATCGATATTCGCGCGCGCATCGCGCAACTGACTGGCCTGCCGGTCGAATTCGCCAAAGACACGACCGCTGCCTGCGCCGCCGAACTCGTAATGGGCCAGGGGCGCGGCATCCATCATTTTCTGTATCTGTTCGTCGGCACGTTTATCGGCGGTGGCCTCGTGATCGATGGACGTCTGCACGGCGGCCCGCACGACAACGCGGGCGCGGTCGGCTCGATTCCGCTTGGCGCCCGCGGCCGGCAGCCCGCGCAACAGCTGCTGCATGCGGCATCGGGGTTCGTGCTCGAAAAGCTGTTCGAGGATGCGGGCATGCCACCTTCGGCCGCGCACGATCACCGCGCAATGTCGGCGGAAGGCTGGCCTCTGACCGATCGATGGCTCGACACCGCATGCCCCGCGATCGCCAGTGCGTTGACCAACGCCGCGGCGCTGCTCGATCTCGAAGCCGTGGTGATCGACGGCGAGCTCGACCGGCCACTGGTGCGCGAAATCATCCGCCGTACCGGGTGCGTGCTCGACCGCTTCGAATGGCAGGGCATGGTGCGGCCGCAGTTGCTGGAAGGCACCATCGGCGCCGATGCGCGCGCGATGGGCGGCGCGATTCTGCCGCTATACGCGCATTTCGCACCGGTTCACGAGCTGTTTCTGAAGCCCGCTGCCGAGGTTGGCTACTAGCCGACAAAAACCTGACACTGCGCCACTCGAAGCGCAGCGCTAGCAGCCTCATGCAAATTGTTGACAGTTTGCACTTCACATCCTAGGATGCATCGGCGCATCACAATCATTCGTTTGCATGGCTCGGCTATGTGTTGCGTGCATATGCAGTGTCCCTGTGCAGTGCGCCCATCAAATACTTTCATCTGTAAAGAACTTGGCATGAGCCAGCCGGAAACCCTGTTCGACAAGATCTGGAACCGTCACGTAGTAGCCGTCGAACGAGGCGTCGATGCGCTGCTGTTCGTCGATCTCGGTCTGCTGCACGAAGGCTCGATCCATGCGTTCAACGCACTTCATGCGGCGGGCCGCAAGGTAGTTCGGCCACTGCAGATCATCGCCTGCACCGACCATTACGTACCCACTCACGAGCGCACCCGCGATTTCGTCGACCCGACTTACCGGATGATGGTCGAGACGCTCGAGGCCAACGCGCATCGGCATGGTCTCAGGCTGATCGGCATGGACGATCCGCGCCAGGGGATTCAGCACATCGTCTGCCCGGAGCAAGGCATGACCCAGCCGGGCATGCTGATCGTCGGCGCCGATTCGCATAGCTCGACGCATGGCGCGTTCGGCAACCTGTCGTTTGGCATCGGCGCGTCGGAACTGACTCACGTGATGGCCACGCAGATGATCTGGCAACGCCGGCCGAAGACCATGCGTGTATCGATCGATGGCAAGCTCGGTGCGGGCGTGAGCGCCAAGGACGTGATCCTCGCGCTGATCGCGAAGATCGGCATCGGTGGCGCGACCGGCCACGTGATCGAATATGCGGGCGAAGCCGTGCGCGCGATGTCGATGGAAGCGCGCATGACGTTGTGCAATATGTCGATCGAGGCCGGCGCACGCGCAGGCATGATCGCACCCGACGACACCACGTTCGAGTACCTGCACGACCGACCCTTCGCGCCGAAGAATGCGGCCTGGGATGCGGCGTTAGTGTCGTGGCGTGCGCTGCCCAGCGATGCTGATGCGCACTTCGACCGCGAGGTATCGCTCGCGGTCACGGACATTGCGCCGATGGTGTCGTGGGGAACCACGCCCGAGCAGTGCCTGCCGATCACAGGTTGCGTGCCCGATCCCGCATCGATCGCCGACGCCGACCAGCGCGCCGAGTTCGAAAAGGCCATCGCCTACATGGGGTTGCGCGCCGGCGCACCGCTCACCGATATCGCTATCGATCGCGTGTTTGTCGGCTCATGCACGAACGGGCGCATCGAAGATATCCGCGAAGCGGCGCGGGTTGCGCGTCTGGGCCGCGCGAAGATCGCCGCGTGGATCGTGCCGGGGTCGAAGGAAGTGAAGCGCCAGGCCGAGGCCGAAGGTCTCGATGCGGTTTTCCGCGCGGCGAATATCGAATGGCGCGAGCCCGGTTGCTCGATGTGCACGTCGCTGAACGGCGACATGCTGACGCCGGGCGAACGCTGCGCGTCGTCGTCGAACCGTAATTTTCAGGGACGTCAGGGCGTAGGCGGACGCACGCATCTGATGAGCCCCGCGATGGCGGTTGCCGCGGCGCTGACCGGCAAGCTGACCGACGTGCGCACACTCTTGCAAGGATAAGCACGGCAATGGAAGCCTTCACCCAGTTGCGCGCGGTTGCCGCACCGATCGACGAGACGAATCTCGACACGAACCAGTTGTGCCCGTCGCGTTTCAACAAGACCGTGGTGGGACCCGGTTACGAACGCGTGCTGTTCCACGACCGCCGCTTCAATGCGGACGGCAGCGAAAAACCGGACTTCGTATTGAACCGCAAGCCGTATCGGGACGCGAAGATCCTGGTGGGCAGCCGCAACTTCGGGTGCGGCTCGTCGCGCGAAACGGCGGTGACGGCGTTGCTGGGTTTCGGCATCCGCGCGGTCATCTCGCCCGAGTTCGCGGACATCTTCCACAACAACGCGTTGAAGAACGGCTTGTTGCCGATCACTCTGGATGCCGAAACGGTTCGTTCATTGCAAACGCTCGTGACGGACCGCCCCGGATTGCAGATCACCGTCGATCTGGCCGCCCTCACGGTACAGCCCGATGACGCAGCGCCGATCGCCTTCGCCATCGACGAGCTGATTCGCGAGAAGCTGTTGCTCGGGCTCGACGATATCGGCATGACCGAACGCTTTGCGTCGCGCCTGCCGGACTTCGAGGCGGCCTACTACAAGTGCGCGAGCTGGCTGCCCGTCAACGACGCGCGCTGATCGAACGCGGTGATCACCGCGCGAGTCCAAGCTCGCCCAGCAATGCACCAAGGCGCACGTTTTCGGCGGCCAGAAAGGTCCGCGTCTGGGCGCTGTTCTTGTAGTCGACGGTCCACAGGTTGCGCTTCGCGGCCTCGTTCCATTGCGGCGACGCGATCGCCTTCGCGAGCAGCGCATCCCACCACGCAACCTGTGCGGCGGTCATGTCCTTCGGGCCGACCAGGATGCGCCAGGTGCTGAACTCGAAGTCGACGCCCTGCTCCTTCCACGTCGGCACGCCCGACAACTGGCCGCCCTGACGTGCCGCCGCGGGTGTCGCGACGATCCGCACCTGGCCCGACGCGGCTGCGCCGGCAACCACATCGGCGGCGGTCACCGAGACCGTGACGTGCTTGCCCATCAGCGCGGTAAGCGCCTGCGATCCCGAATCGAAGAAAACGATCTTGAGCCTGGCCGGGTCGATGCCCGCCGATTTCAGCAGCAACGCAGCGGCGATATGGCTCTGCCCGCCCGGCGAACTCGATACCGCAATCGTGACCGATGCAGGATCCTGGCGCAGCCGCGCGATCAGGTCACGGCCGGTCTTGATCGGCGAGCCGGCCGGCACCGAAAACGCGATCGGCTCGGACACGACTTGGGCCAGCGGCGTCACGTCGGCGAGGCCGAGCGTGCTCGAACCCGTGACGCGATTGGTGATCAGCGGCAGCGACTGCAAGGACACCGAGCGCGCATCGCCGGGATGCGAGTCGATGTATGCAAGGCTCATCGTGCCACCGCCACCCGGCTTGTTGACCACCAGCAGCGGCACACTGGTCTGCTCTGTCTGCAGCACGACGTTCTGCAGGGTGCGCGTGACGAGGTCGGCGGAACCGCCCGCCGCGCTCGGCACGACGAGTTCGAGCGGGCGTGTGGGATGCCATTGCTGGGCGAACCCTTGCTGCGTAGCACCGAATACAAGGACGCCGAGAACGGCGGCACGTCGCGCGGCCCGCAATGCGCGATAAAAATAGCGTGACAGGCTTGGCGGCATGCTGGGGCTCGGGCTGGTATCGATAGACGGGCTGCCCGGCCTTGCGTTCTAAATCGGCTTTAGCGCGGCGCTGCAGCGGCGAGAGCCTTTAATCATAGAATCAGGCTGCACCGTGTACAAACGATTTAAACAGCTAAGCTTAGCGGTGGTGCCTTTCGGGCGTCGAACAATAGTCCCAAAGAGACGCACCGCTATTTCGTCGACGATGTTCCCGCAGTCGGTTCATCGGCCACTGCTACACGCTGTTTCGGCACGCGCTGCGGCGCATCGAGCAGCGGCTCGAGCGCCGGCGCCATCGACTTCAGCAACTGCACCGACAACGCGCTCGTAAAATCGTAACGAGCCGCATACGGCTCGTGCACGAATGCGGTCAGCGTGCCGTAAAAACGGTCGCCGAGCACGAATACGAAGGTTGCGGTGCGGTTCACCTTGCGCGATTCGATCAACCGGCCGCCGCGCGCCCAGACATTGAAGCGCTGGTCGCCAGTACCCGTCTTGCCATACAGCTGCAGCGTCTGCCCGTTCGGGAACGTGATGCCCTGCGCCAGACGGCGTGCCGTGCCGCCCGCGACCACATCGCGCGTGAGCATATGCACAACCTTCGCGATCTCAGGCTGCAATACCTGCTCCGGCTGTGCAGCAGCGCGCGTGAAACGCGTTTCATACGGCGTGCCCTTCGCGAACTCGAGCTCGTCGATGTTTTGCGCCGGCGCTTCTTTGCCGCCATTCGCGATGATGCCGATCAACTGCGCGAGCGCGACCGGACGGTCGCCGGATGCGCCGATCGCCGCCGCATACGAAGGCGTCAGCTTGGCGAACGGGTAACCAAGCGCGCGCCACGACTTGCCGATCTCTTCGTAAGCGCGCTGCTCGACCATGCGCTTGATGCGGCGATCCTGGGTTGCGTGATAGCGCGTCTTGAAGAGCCACTTGTACGCGTCAGTACGCGCCGAACTGCTCGCTTCCTGCACTTCGTTCAGCGTCGCATCGGGATGCGTGCGCAGGTAGTTTGCGGTCCACAGTTCGAGCGGATGCACGCTGGAAATATAGCCGCGATCGTTCAGGTTGAACTTGTCGATCGCGTACTTGGTGTACAGCTTTTCGAGGTCTTCGTTGTCGAGTATCGTTGCAGCCGGCGTGCCTTTCAGCGCAGCGCGCATCTGCGCGTTGAACCATTCCTGCGACTCGTTCGGCGCGACACTGCGCAGTGCGGTCGCCACTTTCGGCGGCGATTTGCGCACGCCGTGCAGCAGCGCAGCCAGCGCGGCGTCCGCGCTCTTGCCGTGATACTTCGTGTAGAAACGATTCATGTACACACGGCTTTCCTGATCCGCGAAGCGCGTCAGGTACATATGGCGCGTGGCAGGATCGTCGAGCCATTGCGACGGTTGGCCCGACGTCTGGATCATCTGGTAATGCACGATGTCGCGCATCATGCGCACGAACACGAGATTCACCGAATGCTGGAACGCGCGATGCACGGTCAGAATGCGGCCGTTGTCGGTCGATTCGAAGTTCGTGAAAACCTGTCCGCCGCCGCCGGTATAAAACATCTCGCCGGCGCTCGCCGAATATTTGCGTTCCACCGAGGCATCCAGCATCGCGGTAAGCGAACGGTCCTTGGTATGCGACAGATAATCGACTGCCCAGTACGACAAACCATCCATCCGATCCGGCTTCACCGCGCGCAATTCGTCGACGCTCATCGCGCCATAACGGCCGTGCAGTTCCGCGATGGTTTGCAGATACGTGACGATGGTGCGCAGCTTGGCGGTCGAACCGAGGTTCAGCCGCGCGCCCTGGTTGATGTCGAGCGGCTGGTTCACGCTGTCGGTCTGCACGCGCGTGAGGTTCGCGCCGTCGCGCATTTCGTACAGCGTAAAGCTGAATGCGATCTTCGAAGGATCGTCCTGCGGGCGCAGCATATCCTTGCCGTACAGGCCCGCGGCGCGCGCGCCGTCCTTGGACGCGACGCTGGCCAGACGCTCGCTGACCGCCTGCTGCACTTCGTCGTTCAGCGTCGACGTGACGCTCAGGTCGAGCCGGTCGAGGTCGTACACATTGCGCACACCGAGTGCGCCCATCAGATGCGCGCGCAACGAAGTGACCGCCTTGCGCGACACGAACGATTCGGTCGGCGGCGGCAATTGCGAGCGATGCAGTTCGATCGACGCGGCCAGCGCGGCATCGCGCAGTGCCGGCGAAATCGCACCGCCGTTTGCAAGCAGCCGCAAGTAGCTGTCGGTCAGCGCAGCCAGATCGACATTCCGGCGCAGCAGGAAATGCGACGGGCCGCGCTGCGCGATCATCAACGACAGCACCTGGCGGAATGCAAGGCCTTGAGCCGCGAGATTGTCGTCGCCAGGCGGCTGGCTCAGGATACGGTTCACATCGTCGAAATCGCGGCCATACCAGGCGGCCAGCCCATCGCCAATGCCGTTGATTTCGCCGACGCCAGGTTGCGCGGCGAGCGGCACCGAATTCAGATAGCGCACCACGATCTGCCGGCGCGCATCGAGGGTGCGCGGGCCATCCAGATACGCGCGCAGCGAAGCCGATGCCACCTGACGCAGCTTCTCTTTCGGCGTCGCCGTGCGTCCGCCCGGCGAATGGCGGAACTTCTCGATCTGCGTGGCGAGCGTGCTGCCGCCCGGCGTCTGCTGGTTGTGATTGAACAGGCGCGCGCCCTGGTCGGCTACCGCGCGGCCAAGCCGGGTCCAGTCGATCGCCGGATTGCGGTTCGGCTGGTCCGCATCGAGCAGATGGCGGTCTTCGATAAACAGCAGCGCATCGACGACCAGCGGCGGAATCGCGTTGAAATTCGCATAGATGCGCTTCGGATAGTCGTCGCCGAATAGCGGTTCGCCGGTGGTATCGAACAGGCGCAGACCCGCCTGGTCTTTTTCCATGTACGGCATGAACAGGCCCTGGTCGGCCAGAGACAGCATGCGGTCCGAATCGCGTGCTTGCGCGGCGACCATGAAACCGCGCTCGCGCAGGCGCCGCTCGATCGACGGCAGCAGTGTGTAGCCGAGGCGCAGATCGTAGGGGCCGTCTTTCGGGAAGCGGATATGGTCGCTCGAGCCAGCCGATACGGTAAAACCGACTTCGCTGGTCAACTCGGACAGATAGCGCGCCTGCAGCCTCGACGTATCCATTTCGATCTGCACGAAGCGCACGAAACCAGCAGCGGCGACCAGAAACCCCACGATAAGCAGCCACTTGAACCACTTCCAGAAGGACGTGGTGCTGGTGGCACGTAGCGGAACCCGTAGCAGCGGCCGATTCATGGTGGCGTCTCCTTGCAGATGCCGGACCACAAAAAATGCGACTCGTATCAGTCTAGCGCGTAACGGCCGCTTTCGATGGACTGTCGCGGAAAGGCGCCGCAGTTGTGAGTACGCTACGCAACACTCGGGCCATAACCGATGCGCAGCCCATGAAAAGCCCGATTGGAGCGCCGGGAGATTTTCAGTACCATAGCGCGCTTCGTTTGGTAGAACTCGAAGAAATGCGCGAGAGAATGCACAAGGAAGCGCGCTGAGAGGCACGCTGAAAGACGTGCGGGAAGCGCCGGCCATGCACGCGACGAAGTGCCACGCAGCACATATGAAGCGCACATGCGTCCCGCACGAATCCAATCCGAGCCGCACCACTTATCCAGCCCGATGCAGAGTTTCTACGAAGCCACTGTTGCACGCCCCGAGCGAGCGCGTTTGAGCGGCCGGCACAGCGCACGCGTATGCATCGTCGGCGGCGGGCTTGCGGGACTTTCCACCGCACTCGGTCTCGCCGAGCGCGGCGTGACCGACGTCGTCGTGCTCGAAGCGCAGCACATGGGCTTCGGTGCTTCCGGCCGCAACGGCGGCTTTGTGTTCGGCGGCTACAGCCTCGACTGCGCGGACCTGCTGAAACTGCTCGGCCCGGCGCGGGCCCGCGAACTGTACGCGCTGACTATCGACGCGGTCGATCTGATGCGCAAGCGGATCCGCCGCTACGGGATCGACTGCGACGCGACCGATGCTGGCGTGATACTCGCAAACTGGTTCGACGAGCCCGCCCGGCTCGACACGCAGCGACGGCTGATGAAGGAATCGTTCGGCGTCGACTGGGAACCGCTTGCCGCACCGGAGCTCGCCGCGCGTCTGATGACACGCCGCTATCACGGCGGCCTGTTCGAGCGCAACGCGTTCCATTTCCACCCGCTGAAGTACGTGCTCGGCGTGGCCGACGCTGCCGCGGCGGCCGGCACGCGGCTCTACGAGCAATCGCCGGTGAGAGCGCTACGCGCGCAGCGTGGCGGCGGCTTCGTGGTCGAAACGCAGCATGGCGCGATCGACGCCGAGCATGTCGTGATGGCGAGCGGTGGCTACGCACGCAACGTGTACCGCCGCGTCGAACGTGCGGTATTGCCGATCGCCACTTACGTGATGACGACCGAGCCGCTCGGCGCCCGTCTCGCCGAGGCGCTCGCCTGCGCTTGCGCGGTGTACGACACGCGCTTTGCATTCGACTACTATCGCCCGCTGCCGGACACGCGCATTTTGTGGGGCGGCCGCATCTCGATCGTCGAACGCACACCGCAGGCGATCGCACGGCTGCTGCGCCGCGACCTGCTGAAGGTCTATCCGCAGCTGCACGACGTGCAGATCGATCATGCGTGGGGCGGACTGATGAGCTATGCGCGGCACAAGATGCCGCAGATCGGCCGCAGCAGCGACGGCGTCTGGTACGCGGTCGGTTTCGGTGGGCACGGCATGGCGCCGACCACCGTCTCGGGCGAACTGCTGGCTGCCGCGATCGCCGGCGAACGGCCGGTTCCCGAAGCGTTCGCACAGTTCGGTCTCGCCCCGACTTTCGGCGCGCTTGGCCTCGCCGCCGCGCAGTTCACCTACACCGCGATGCAAACACGCGACGCGCTGGCCGCAAGGCGCCGCACGGTACGCTGAAACAACGCAGATGCATCCTTCGGCCCGTGCGCAGGGACGACGCAACAGGGCCGCTGAAACCGCGCCGGCGCGTCCGCTTGCGGCACAGTGCCGCGTGCTGCACCGCAGCTTTGCGCTAGGCACAGCTCTTGCGCCGATATAATCCGTGATGTTGCGCGACCGGCAAAATTGCCGGAAACGACCCGAAATCCAAGGAGAGTCATGAGGAAAACACATATTGCAACGCTGTGTGCGGTGCTCGCGCTCAGCGCGTGCGCGCAGTTCCAGAGCAACCCGGACGCGGGCGACCCGATGAAAGACACGATGACGAAACGCCCCGTCGACGATGTCGTTCAATGCATGAAGCAGGAAGCACAAAAGCACAACACGAGTTTCAAGGCCACGCCGATTCCGCAGGGCACGATGCTCGATTTCGGCGACTCGAACATCGTCAAGGTGCGCGAGGACAACGGCGGCACCACCTACCGTTTCTATGCAGGCCAGCGGCACATGTCGAACATGTGGATCGAAGCCGCGAGCCAGACCTGCGCACCGTGAGGCAAATGTAAGCAACAGTGTGCGTCGGCGCGCAACGCCCGTGCGCAAACCGCGTGCGGTGCCTGAGCGCGGTTTAAGCGCGGTTTAAGTTTGGCTGCGCATGATCGCGGTCACCAGAATTAAACATGATCGACAAGAGGTGTCCGATGGACAGCAGCCCGCCTGATGCAAAGCAGACGCAAGCGGCCCCGAAACGGGCGACCATATTGCGCCGGCTGTTGAGTCATCACGAAATTGCCACATTGCTGTTGTTGCTGCATGCGCCGGTCGACGCGCTTGCGAAGCCGGAAATTCCGATGCTGCAGGAAGCCGGGCTGGTAGAAACCATCGCCTCCGACGCCGGCGCGCCGCGCATTCGTCTGACCGAACACGGTAATGCCATCCTGCGTGGTCTTGGGGTGCGTTAAAACGGAATCAACGCACGATCAAACGTAATCAAGCTCACAACTCCCTGACCGACGGCGTGATGCTTCACGCCTGCCACACCGCGTAGCCTGCTTCGCGCAGGCCGATCGCCAGTTCCACTTCCATATCGCGCGCGCCATCGTACGGCAGCGGATTGAAAACCTCATACAGTTTCGGCATCAGCCGCAGGCCGTAATCGCGCACGAAGCGGTTCGCCTGGATACCGGCCTTGTGCCGGTCGAAACGCAGGTCCGGGTCGAGACCGGTCATCCCCACATACACACACGGCTTGTCGAAACGATAGTCCGGGTTCGCGCGCCTGAAGCGCGGCTCGTTCCACACCGTATCGTCGAGCGCCACCACGTACACGTAATAGCGTAATGCGGGGCCGCGCGGACTCATTTGCGTGCGTGACGGAGTATCGGGCAGCGCATCACGCGGCTGCGCGCTGCCGGCCGTTGCCGAGCAGCAGCATCCGGTACTCGGTCGGCGTCACGCCAACCGTCGCCTTGAATTGCCGCGTGAACGCGCTGTGATCGGTGTAGCCGCATAACGCCGCGACGTCGGTCACTTTCTCCTGCGACACCAGCAGTGCGGTGGCCGCGTCGAGGCGCGTTTTCAGCAGCACCTGGCGCGGCGTCAGCTGAAACACCTTGTGAAAATAACGTTCGAGTTGAGCGACCGACATGTCGGCCATGGCCGCGAGTTGCTTGAGATTCAGCGGCTGCACGTAGTTCTGCTGGATGTACTGCACCACCACCGCAAGCCGGCTGTAGGCCGGGTGGCTGCCTTCATCCGCTTTCAGGTCGCGCGAGATACCGGCAAGCCCGACGACCCGTCCCGACGGATCGCGCAACGGCTGCTTGGTGGTCAGGCACCAGCCAGGCTGACGCCCCGGATACAGATGCAACTCCAGCTGATCGAGCATCTGGTTGCCGACGTGGATGATCGCCTGATCCTGCGCGGTATAGACACGGCCGAAGCGGCGTGGAAACACGTCTTCGGCGGTCTTGCCGAGCAGCGCTTCCTTTTCCTTGCAGCCGCAGCGCGAGGCCAGCGTGCGATTGACCAGCGCGTAGCGCGCTGCGTCGTCCTTGACGAAGAACACGACGTCCGGCATCGCGTCGAACACCGGCTCGAGTAGCGTGAAATGCGCGAGCATCACGGCAAGCGTCGCGGCGCTCGCGCCGAGCGCTTCCAGCGGATTGGCCATATTCATCGTGCGAGCCTGTGCGGGCGAACGGTTGACGGGTGCGATCGATTATAGGGCCGAGCCCGGAGGCAAAACCAGGAGGAGCCTGAAGCCGGGTTGCGCAGCAAACAATCGGAGCCCGGGCCGCAGCGCTGCCCGCGTTCGTGCATCAATCCGCATTCGCCGGCTGCGGCGCGGCCTCGATCAGCGTGGCGATCTGTGCCGGGCTGAACGGCGGCCGCGGTTGCGCAGCATCCCAGCCGAAATAGACCGCAGCAGCAGTGCCGCAAATACGCCCTTGGCATGCGCCCATTCCACAGCGCGTATGCAGTTTCGCGTCGCGCCAGTTCGCATGCGCGCGCACCGCGCCATACGTGACGTCTTCGCAACGGCACAGCAGCGTATCGTCCGATGGCGGCGTACGTGCGAGTTCGCCTAGCGCGAACGCCGTTTCGACGCGCGCCGCAAAACGCTGCCAGCGCGCGCGCTGCGCGCGCAACCGCGGCAGCTCCTGCGAACTGCTGCCGCTCGCCGCCAATCCCGCGATCGCGCCTTCCACTGCCGACAGCTCCATACCGCCGATGCCGGTGCATTCGCCTGCGGCAAACACGTGCTCGAGCGATGTGCGCTGCGCGTCGTCGACCGCGATAGCCGCGCCGTCGCCCGCAGTTGCAGTTGTAGCGACACCGCCGCCGCGCATCTCGCAGCCGAGCGCCTGCGCCAGCACGACGTTCGGCACCAGCCCGTAGCCGCAGGCAATGCGCTCGCAAGCCAGCACGATATCGTCGCCAACCTCGGCGCCGCGCTGGATGCGCACGCGCTCGACCCGCCCGTTGCCGAGCGCTTCGCGCACGACACTGCCGCTCCAGTAGCGCAACCCGGCGAAGCCACGCGTCAGTTGCGCCGCCTGCCACAGCTTTGCCGGCGTCGCCGCGAGCGACAGACCGAAACGCGCCACTGCCGGCCAGGCTGCCTGCTCTACCACCGCCACCACCTCGGCGCCGGCTTGTCGCGCCGTCGCCAACGCGGCAAGCAAGAGCGGCCCGCTACCGGCGATCACGATCCGCTCGCCCCGCACCGGCACGCCGCTTTTGATCAATGCCTGCAGCCCGCCCGCACCGGTGACGCCCGGCAAAGTCCAGCCGTTGAACGGCAACAATCGCTCGCGCGCGCCGGTGGCGAGGATCAACTTTCGATACTGGACCGTCACCGCGCCATGTTCGACCGATTCGACCAGCAGACCACGCGCGTCGAGCGGCGCAACGACCCGCGCGGCGCTCAAAAGCACGACGTTACCGGCTTCCTGCAAAGCCGCCAGACGCTGACTCAACGCCGCCGCGCGCGGATGCCGCGGACCGTGCCGCCACACCTGGCCGCCCACGCGGGGATTGTCGTCGAGCACCGCCACGCGTGCGCCCGCGCGTGCCGCCGCGTGCGCCGCATTCAAACCTGCCGGCCCTGCCCCCACCACGACCACGTCGTATTGCTGCTTCATCGCAGCCTCACGGTTTCGATGACCTGGCCCTCGCGGCACAGCGTCTGGCACGCCAGTACGTGCGCGCGGCCGTCAACCGTCACACGGCACTCCTGGCAGATGCCCATGCCGCACAGCGCAGCGCGCGGCATACCGCTTACCGACAGACGCGTACCGGCAATTCCCGTACGCATCGCAAGCGCCGCTACGATGGTCGCGCCGGCCGCGACGTCGACGGTCTTGCCATCCACCGTCACGCGTAGCGTCGCAGCATGTTCGTCACGCATGACAAACTCCCAGCGCAAAGCGCGCAGGCAAATACGGTTCGCACGGAATCGGCGCGGCACTGGCAGTGATCTGCGCGGCAAGCAGTCTGGCGGTGGCAAGCGAAGTCGTCACGCCGAGCCCTTCATGGCCGGTTGCGAGCCACACACCGGGAGCGAAAGCGCCGGCGGGTCCGATCAGCGGCAAGCCATCGGGCGACGCCGCACGAAAACCCGTCCAGGCGCGAATGCCGTTCAGCGTGGGCAACGCGGGCAGATAATGCGCGGCACGACGCAGCATCTGCGCGAGCACCGGCATTTCCACGCTGGGATCGGTCGTCTCGAACTGCCGCGACGAACCGATCAGCAGTTGGCCGGTGGGCCGCGGCTGCGCATTGAACGCGACCGACGTGCCGCTCGCGTGATGTGCGCTCTTGATATAGCCAAGCTCGAGCAATTGATGGCGGATCAGCCCCGGGTAGCGGTCGGTGATCAGCAGGTGGCCTTTTTTCGGTTGCATCGGCAACGATCGCACCAGCGTATTCGCGCCGATACCGTTCGCGACGATCACGTGTGCCGCTTCGACGCGTGCGCCGTCCGCCAGTGTCACGCTGCGCGCATCGACTGCCACCGCCTGCGCACCGAGCCGCAATTCGATGCGCGATGCGCCCGGCCCTTCCTGCAGCAACCATTGCGCAACGGCCGGCGCATAGACGATGCCGTCGTCTTCGATCAGCAGACCGCCTGCCATCCGCTCGGCCAACGCCGGTTCGCACTCGCGCAATGCGTGCGCGTCGAGCAATTGCGCCGCGACTTGCTGCGCGGCGAAGCCGTCGTGCAACGCGCGCGCGGCTTGCCATTCGTCGTCGTCCTCGGCGACCCACAGCGTGCCGCAGCGCACGAACGCATCGCGTGCACGCAGCTGCGGCGCAAGCTCCAGCCACAAGCTGCGCGAATAAGCACTCAACGCGAGTTCCGCAGGCGAGTCGTTCATCGCAACGATATGGCCCATGCCGGCCGCCGTCGCACCGCCGCCGATACCCTGCGCGTCGAGCACCATCACGCGCATGCCGCGCGCCGCCAGTTCCGCCGCGCACGCCGCACCGACGATGCCGGCGCCGACGATCACTGCATCTGCTCTCATCGAATGCGTCATGACTCGAACATGGCTATCGACGCGTGCATGCGTCGCCGCATGCGTGTGACCGTATTGCCCGTGCTCATCTGAGGCGGATGCCTGCGGCGAACGGATCGCGCTCGTCAAAACACAGACGGCTCTCCGCCATCACGTAAGCATGGCCGGTGATGGTCGGCACCACCGTCGGCGTACCGCCGAGCGGTGCACCTTGTACGTAGCTCGCGTCGAATACGCTGCCGATAATGCTTTGCTGACGCCACACGCGGCCCGCTTCGAGCTTGCCGTCGGCCGCAAGGCACGCGACCTTCGCGCTGGTGCCGGTGCCGCACGGCGAACGGTCGTAGGCATCGCCCGGGCACAGCACAAAGCTGCGGCTATCGATACCCGCTTGCGCGCCCGGTCCGAACAGTTCGATGTGATCGATCAGCGCGCCGTCTGCGCCGGTGATGCCGGCGGCGCTCAACGCGTCGCGCATTGTCGAGCTGAACGTCGTCAGTTCCGCGATATGCGCCGCTTCCAGCGCGCGGCCATGATCCGCAACGAGGAAAAACCAGTTACCGCCCCACGCGATGTCGCCGGTGAAAGCGCCGTAACCCGGCACGTCGATGCTGACGTCCTTGCGATAGCGATACGACGGCACATTGCGCACCGACACGCTCAGATCGTCGTTGAGCGTCGCTTCGACGATACCGACCGGCGTTTCGATCCGGTGCCGCCCGGGCCCGATGCGGCCCATATGCGCAAGCGACACGACGAGGCCGATGGTGCCGTGCCCGCACATGCCGAGATAGCCGACGTTGTTGAAGAAGATCACGCCCGCCGCGCATTCCGGGTCGTCCGGTTCGCACAGCAACGCGCCGACCACCACGTCCGAGCCGCGCGGCTCGGTCACCACGCCGGCGCGCCACGCGTCGAACCGGGTACGCAACACGTCGAAGCGCTCGGCAAGCGTGCCCGCGCCGAGTTCAGGGCCACCCGCTACAACCAGACGGGTCGGCTCGCCGCCCGTGTGGGAATCGATTACGTTCAAGGTTTTCATGGCGTCATGGTAGGAATGCGGCGCGCGTGAGTCTTGACCCGGTTGCGCGCCGATTGTGACGATTTCGGCATAGCGATGCGAGCCGTCTGGCATTGTAGCGAATCCATGCTACGGCAGCACGTTACAAGCGCAACAGGCCGCATGCCAGATCGTCCGCGACACGTGCTCGTCGGCCCTACGGCTTTGCCGTTGCAATACAGGCAGCGAGCCTCCGTAACATCCCTGATTGCCGTAAACCACCATGACGTGAAGCCCAATAGCCTGCCAGCCATCACGACCGCACTATGCTGAAATCGTCATCCGGCACGCGCGAATCGCGCAAGACGTGCGCATTTTCGCTGCTTACACTGCGATCGATTCATCACCATCAGGAGAGCAGTCGTGGCGCATATCTGGGAAGGCGTGATGCCTGCCGTCACCACCAAATTCCACGCGGATTTCAGCATAGACCGCGCCTGGACCAAGAAGAATATCGAAGCACAGATCGATGCGGGCGTCGACGGCATCATCGTCTGCGGCTCGCTCGGCGAAGCGTCGACCTTGTCGCTCGACGAAAAGCTGCAGGTGCTCGACGTGGCGGTCGAAGCATCGCGCGGCCGGGTGCCGGTGCTGCTGACCATCGCCGAAAACAGCACGCTCGACGCGTGCCGCCAGGCGCAAGCCGGTGCGAAGCACGGCGCCGCAGGCTACATGGTGCTGCCGGGCCTGCGCTACCTGTCGGATCGCCGCGAGACGCTGAATCACTTCCGGATGGTTGCGCACGCAAGCAGCCTGCCGCTGATGATCTACAACAACCCGCTCGCATACGGCGTCGACATGACACCCGACATGTTCGCGGAAATCGCCGACGAGAAGAAAATCGTCGCGATCAAGGAATCGTGCGGCGACGTGCGGCGCGTGACCGATCTGATCAACGCCGTCGGCGACCGCTATGCGATTCTGTGCGGCGTCGACAACCTCGCGCTCGAAGCGGTGATGATGGGCGCGCACGGCTGGGTCGCGGGCCTCGTGTGCGCGTTCCCGCATGAGACGGTAGCGATCTACAAGCTGTTCAAGGCCGGCCGCTTCGAAGAAGCGCGCGCAATCTACCGCTGGTTCGCGCCGCTGCTCGCGCTCGACGTGTCGGCCAAGCTCGTGCAGAACATCAAGCTTGCCGAAGCGATCGTCGGTCTCGGCACCGAGCCGGTGCGCCCGCCGCGCCTGCCGCTTGCCGGCGACGAGCGCAAGAGCGTCGAAGCGCTGATCCGCCGCTCGATCGAAACGCGCCCTGCACTGCCGAAGCTGTAAACGCCGCTCTATCGCAAGTGAGCGGGCGCGCGTTGCACACGCCGCGCGCCCGCTCACGCATCCATTCGCAACACCACGTACGTCAACGAAGTGCCGCCGGCATGCGCAAGAACGCGCAAGCCGCGTCGGCGTTCATCCATACACGGGGGAAGTGAAAGTGAAGCTCAGCAAAATGCACGTTGTCATCGCGTCGGCAATTGCCGTCGCCTTCGCCGCCGGCAGCGCGTCCGCCGCGGACGGCGATCTCGTCAAGATCGGCTTTGCGGCGCCGTTGACCGGCCAGCAGTCGAACTACGGCACCGACATGCAAAAAGGCGCGCAGCTCGCAATCGACGACTTCAACGCGACGCATCCGGTGATCGACGGCAAGCCGGTCACCTTCGCACTGACCTCGGAGGACGACCAGGCCGATCCACGCACCGGCACCACCGTTGCGCAGCGGCTGATCGACGATGGCGTGCACGGCATCATCGGCCACTTCAACTCGGGCACCAGCATCCCCGCATCCGACCTTTACAACCGCGCGGGCCTGCCGCAGATTTCGATGGCCACTTCGCCGGAATTCACGGCACGCGGCTACAAGACCACCTATCGGTTGCTGACCAGCGATTCTCAGGCCGGCAGCATCATGGGGGCGTATGTGGTGAAGCGCCTGAACTACAAGCGCGTCGTTATCATCGACGACCGCACCGCGTACGGCCAGGGCATCGCCGACGAATTCGCGACGGCCGTGCAGGCCGCCGGCGGCACGATCGTCAAGCGCGACTTCACCAACGACAAGGCGCTCGATTTCTCCGCCATCCTGACCAACCTGAAGGGCATCGCGCCCGATGCGGTGTTCTATGGCGGCGGCGACGCGCAATCGTCGCCGATGATCCGCAAGATGCGGCAACTCGGCATCAAGTCGGCGTTCATTACCGGCGAGATGTCGAAATCGCCGACCTTCCTGAAGGTGGGCGGCAGCGCGGCGGAAGGTTCGATCGTCTATATGGGCGGCCTGCCGAACCAGAAGATGCCTGGCTTCGCGAGCTTCGCAGAGCGCTACAAGGCACGCTTCAACGAAAGCCCGGTGACGTATGCGCCGTACTCGTACGACGGCACGATCGCGCTATTGACGGCGATGAAGAACGCGAACTCGACGGACCCGAAGGTTTATACGCCGTATCTGGTCAAGCTGACCTTGAAAGGCGTGACGTCCGACGACATCGCGTATGACACGAAGGGCGACCTGAAGGATGCGCCGGTGACGATCTACAAGGTGGACAAAGGCGCGTTCGTGCCGATGGATACGATCGGCGGCAAGAGCTGAACAAGCTGCCTGCGAAAGCCAGACAGACATGCGCGCGCGCCAGCGGTGCCCTATGCATGGGCAGCGTGGCGCGCGCAGTGTGTCATTGCCTCGTTGCGGCGCGCTTCGTCACATCGTCAAGCCGCGGCGGGCTGCCGCTCAGCGGCGTTCTCGCGGGTGCCCGTACTCACGCACAACAACCGGTATCCGCTCTTGTACACCGGCTGCAAACGGAAATCGTTGTGGTCGCCGATCTCGAGCAGCACGCGCAGCCGCGACACGTGGCTGTCGATCGTACGCGTCACCTCGCGGAATTCACGCCCCCACACCATCGCGAAGATGTGATCGCGCGACAGCACCCGGCCGACGTTCGAGAAGAACAGCGACGCCAGCCGGAACTGCGTGCCTGACAGCTGCACGGGTTGACCGCGCAGCGTCACGATCTGGCGCCGCGTATCGAATCGATACGGCCCGACCTCGAAGCTCGACAAACCGAAACGCTCCGGATAAGCACGCCGCAACAGCGCGGTAATGCGCTCGCGGAATTCGGCGATGCGCACCGGGAACGTCACGTAATCGTCCGCGCCGCACGACAGCGCGCGCACGATGCTCTCTTCGGATGCATCTTCCGATGCAAACAGCACCGGCACCCGGTCGCCGCTGACCGAACGCACCGACTTCAGCACGTCGCTGCCCGACATTCGTGCGCCGGGCCAGTCGAGTATCAGCAGATCGGTGGTCGAACGGGCCAGGGCTTTCGCCAGCATCAGGCCGTCGTCGAAGAGCAGACAGCTATGGCCGGCCTGGACAAGGATGCGTTCGAGCTGTTTGCTCCGCACCGGATCTCGTTGAAGGATCGCAATTCGCATTGTAAAAATTCTCAAGTTCGCCTCGCTGGCGATTCTGTGAGGTGCGACTGCGATCGCCCATAAGACCAGTCTGAATTTGCAGGGCCACATGCTTGCGCGGCACGCGCGCGGCTGGGCAAGCGGCGTCGTGGGCGTGGCCGGGCCTTGTGCAGCAAGGGTTCGCGTCTGTTCCCGGCGCTTGTCTCGTAAATCAGCAAAAACGCCGCGCGCCCCCTGCATTGCCGCATGCATGGTTCAGCCAGGCCGGAAACGTCGCGGCTCGGCACGCCCGTAACATGGGCCTATGAACACACCAACCCCTCCCCGAGCCTCATCGTTCTCGCCCGCACTGGCCCGTATCGTTGCGACGGTCAGCGTCGGCTTCGTCGTCACGCAGCTCGACGTGACCATCGTCAACGTGGCGCTCGCGAAGATCGGCAACGACCTGCACGCGAGCGTCGCCGGCCTGCAATGGATCGTCGATGCCTACACGCTCGCGTTCGCGGTGCTGATGCTGTCGGCCGGCGTGCTCGGCGACCGTTTCGGTGCACGTCGCCTGTTCGCGTGCGGCATTGCACTGTTCGCCGTCGCCTCGCTGTTATGCGGGCTGGCCGGCAACGCGGCGCTGCTGGTTGCTGCACGCGCGTGCCAGGGGATCGGCGCGGCGGCGATGCTGCCGAACTCGCTCGCCTTGCTGAACGACGCGTGCAGGCACGATTCGAGGTTGCGCGCACGCGCCGTCGGGCTGTGGACCGCCGCCGGCGCGGTCTCGATCGCGGCGGGCCCGGTGATCGGCGGTTTGCTGATCGAAGCATTCGGCTGGCGCAGCATCTTTCTCGTCAACCTGCCGCTGTGCGCGGCGGGTCTGGCGGCCACCTTCGTCTGGGTGCCGGGCGCGGCATCGCAGCAGCCGGCTCGCGCCGCTAGCGCGCGTGGCATCGATCTGCGCGGCCAGGCGCTTGCGGTCGTCGCGTTGACCGCGTTCACCGCTGCGGTGATCGAATGGCGGCCGCTTGGCATCGCGCATCCGCTCGTCGCGGGCGGCCTCGCGCTTGCGCTGGTCGCGGCGCTCGCGTTCGTCGCGGTCGAGCGTCGCGCCGAGCGGCAAGGCGCCGCACCGATGCTGCCGCTGACGCTGTTTCGCGCGCGCACCTTCAGCGCTGCCGTGCTGTTCGGCATCTGCGTGAATCTGACGTACTACGGCGTAGTGTTCGTGCTGAGCCTGTTTCTGCAGCGCGTGCGCGGCTACACGCCGCTGCAGGCGGGCCTCGTGTTCCTGCCGCTGACCGGCGGCTTCCTGGTGTCGAATGTCGCGAGCGGCTGGCTGGCCGGCCGCTGCGGCGTGCGCGTGCCGATGGTGGGCGGCGCGCTGATCGCAGCGCTCGGTTATGGTCTGCTGCACGGCATCGATGCGAACTCGCCGCTCTGGGCGCTGTTTGTGCCGTTTGTGCTGATTCCGTCCGGGATGGGGCTTGCCGTGCCTGCAATGACCACCGCGGTACTCGCCTCCACCGACGCGCGCCGCTCGGGCATCGCGTCGGCGGTATTGAATACGGCGCGTCAGGCGGGCGGTGCGGTGGGCGTCGCGGCATTTGGCGCGCTGGCGGTCGGCACGCACATCGTGGCCGGGCTGCACGCGGCGGCAGCCATCTCGGCAGTCGTGCTGGTCACGGCGTTTGCGCTGGCGTGGCTGGTCGACCCGCATCCGCATGTGGGTGCCGCGGTACGCGATGGAGGGAGTGCGTCCGGCCCGCGCAACGCGGTGCATACGGCCGAATAAGACAACGCAGTAGGGGCAGCGCTGCGCGTCGCTGCAAATGCGCTTTTGCGTCTGACGCCGGACATCAAACAAGACAACGCCCGCGATGCCCTCTAAAGCATTCGCGGGCGTTGCGATCTGTGCGGCTGTGCGGCTTTGTTGCACGCCCGAACGATGTCGCATGCCCGACGCGCCGCACTCGCCGCTGCCTACAACGGCACTTCCTGAATCTCGCCGGTGTCGAGCGCCTTCTCGATCAGCTTCTCGTGCTGCACCTTGCGGATCGCATTGGCAATGAGTTCCTTGGGCTCTTCGATCTCTGCCTTGATCGTGCCGATCAAGCCGGACGCATCCATCAGAACGAGAGTCTTGGCTGAGTCCGCAATGCTGATGATGACGCGATGCGGAGTCGGCCCTTCGCCCAGGCTCGCGCAAAACTGCATGACCTGGCCGCCGATCGTGTAGTCGAAACCTTGAATCATTGCGTGCTCCTTTTTAGCTTGATCGAAACCGTTGGGGAGATTCGCCAGAGCGTATCACGCAGTGTTACGCAACGTTCGGGCCCGCCGTGCCGCGCCACGCTTCAAGGCAACGCACGCCACCGATACCGGCCTAAAGCGACAAGCCGCTGCGCGGCGCGCGCGCACCGTCGATACTGATACGTCCAGCGCCCGTCACGGTCAGCAGCAAAAAACCACCGGCAATACCGATGTTCTTCCAGAAATGCACCACCATGTCGCGCTGCAGGCTCGCGTCGGTGACGTTCCAGAAATCGTGGCCGAGCACCGCGGTCACCACCGCGTAGATCGCAAGAATCAAACCGAGGGCGCGAATCTTGAAACCGAGCACGAGCAGCACGCCGCCCAGCACTTCGATCGCGACGACGAGTGGCGCCGCGATCGCAACGAACGGTACCCCCTTCGATTGCAGGTAGCCGACAAAACCCGCGTAACCCAGCAATTTCATCGTGCCTGCCCATAGAAACAGCACGGCAAGCGCAATGCGCGCAATCAAAATGACGCCGGAATCGACGGCACGCGTCATGGGTTCTCCCCCTTCGTTTGAATTAAGCAGAAGACCCTGCGAACCGCGCATCAGTTCCCCCTTTTACGTTACGGCCCTGCGTAAATCAGCAAAATTTTCAGGCCTTGCAGATTTTTCGTGCCGCTCGATGCGGCCGATAAAAATGCAATCGATGCGCTTTGATGTGACAGACTCTGACGTCAAGTTGTTATAATTCTCCCATAACCCGAAAAAAATCTAACGCGCCCGCGTAACCCGCGCGCGAGGACTTCCATGCTCAAAACTGAACGTCTGCGTGTGCTTTCCGATGCGTTGACAAGGCAAAGCGTGATGCGCCTGCGCGACGCGGCGGCGCTGCTCGGTGTATCGGAAATGACGGTGCGCCGCGATATTGCCGCGAGTCCCGGCAAATTCACGTATCTCGGCGGCTATATCGTCAGCGCGACCGACGTGCCGAATTCCGCCGGCTATTCGCTGGAACAGGAAAAGGATCACTTCGCGCCCGCCAAGGCAGAAGCTTCCGCGCATGCGGCCAAACTGATCGGCGACAACGAAACCCTGTTTATCGATTGCGGCACCACGCTCACCACGCTCGCGCGACTGATTCCGGCGGAGCGGCATGTGACGGTAGTCTGCTATTCGCTGAACGTCGCGGAGATTCTGCGGCGCAAGCCCAATGTGCGGATGATCTTGCTGGGCGGCGTCTACGTGCCGTCGTCCGATTCGTTTTCCGGCGAGGACAGCATCGACGTGCTGCGTCGCATGGGCATCAACAAGGCGTTTATTTCAGCGGGTGGCGTCGATCCAACGCGCGGCGTGACCTGCTGGAATTTTCATGAAGTCGCGCTGAAGCAGGCGGCAATGGCGAGCGCGGTGGAAAGCCACCTCGTGGTGGACAGCAGCAAGTTCGGCGTCGTCAAGGCGGTGCGCTTCTCGCAGGTCGACGACTTCGATTCGATCATCACCGAGAAGGGGCAGCAAGCGCGCCGGCGCAAGTAACAGGTCAATCGGCGCCGGCGGTTGCTATAGCAGGTGGGATTGTTTCAACAGCCAGGATCAGCGCTTGCGTTGCAACGCGAACAGCGTGCCGGCGATCAGAATGAACCCGCCGATAATCACCTTCTGCCAGGTGCTCGGCACGCCGATCAGAATCAGCACGTTGTTGATCAGCGTGACCAGCACGACGCCGAGCAGCGTGCCGGCCACCGTGCCGGTGCCACCCGTAATGCGCGCACCGCCCAGAATCACCGCGGCGATCACGTCGAGTTCGCTGCCCACCAGATCGAACGGATTCGCGAGCCGGTTGTTCGACACGTGCACGATGCCCGCGATACCGGCCAGCATCCCCGTATAGCCGAATACGAACAGATGGATCGCGCGCAGGTTATAGCCGAGCCGCTCGGCGATCGCGAGGCTGCCGCCCATCGCATACACGCCGCGGCCCATCATCGTGCGGTTCAGCAGCCACCACGTCACCCATGCAGCGATCACCAGCGCCAGCACCGAAACCGGCAACACCGCGCGCAGGCCGTCGCCGGTCTGATAGAGGAACAGCGGAATGCGGCCGAAGTGATCCATGCTGTGCGGGATGTTCATAAAGAACGTGGTCCCGATGAAGGTCAGCAGAATGCCGCGGTACAGGTACTGCGTTCCAATCGTGACGATCAGCGAAGGCGCCTTTAGCCGGTGCACCAGCAAGCCGTTGATCAGGCCAAGCAGTATTCCGCCCACCGCTCCGGTGACGAGGATCAGCGCGAACGGCGCATCGGGCCACCACGCGAACACGGCCTTGGTGATCCCATACATCGTCAGCGCGGCGATCGCGGTGAACGACACGTCGATACCGCCCGACGCGAGCACCACGAGCGTGCCGAGCGCAAACAGCGACACCGTGGTCGCCGAATGCAGCAGGTCGAATAGCGTCGCGAGCTGGAAAAAGCGCGGGTTGATCGCGCCGACGATCACGCACATCACGACGATCAGTCCGGCGGTGAACCATTCCGGCTGGCGCGCGAGCCGCGCGCGCAACCCGGGCGGTTTCACGTCAGGAGCGACTTCGGCGACATTGGGAGTGGTCATGGTCTGCTTCAAGCTGGTTGACATCGATGACATCCTTCAAAACCTTTAGAGCACTTGCCTTGCATGCCGCGCCATCGCAATTGCAATCGCGATGCTTGCGCGCGCAACTTTCACGCCGCTTCCGACAGCAGCGCGTGATACAGATCCGCTTCATGCAACTGGTCCGCGCGATATTCATTGGCCACACGGCCCTTCTTCATCATCAGGATGCGGTCGCAGTTCTGCAGCAGTTCCGGCAGATCGTCGCTGATCAGGATGATGCCGATGCCCTGCTGCGACAGCCGCTGCATGATCCGGTAGATGATGTCCTTCGACCCGACGTCCACGCCGACCGTCGGCCCATGCAGGATCAGCACGCGCGGGTCGATCGCGAGCCAGCGGCCGATCAGCACGCGCTGCTGGTTGCCGCCCGACAGCGACTGCACCGGCTTGTCGACGTCGGGCGTGGCGATCTGCAAATCCTTCACGGTCTGCACCGCCAGTTGCTGCGCCCGCGCGCGGTCGATCTGGCCGAAGCGGTCGCGCAGCGTCGAGATCATTGCGGTGATCACGTTGTCGCGAATCGGCTTGTCGAGAAAGAGGCCCTCATTCAGGCGGTCTTCCGGCACATAGCCGATGCGATGATCTCGCGCGTCGGACGGCGTGCGCACCTTGATCGTCTTGCCGTCCAGCACCAGCGCGCCGCTGTCGGCAGGCGCGACACCGGCGATCGCGCGCGCCAGCTCGTTGCGACCGGAATCGAGCAAGCCGGTCACACCGAGAATCTCGCCGCGATGCAGCGTGAACGACACATCGGCAAACTGCGCGGCACGCGTCAGATGCTTGACGTCGAGCACCACGTCGCCGCCCACTTCGCCTGCGCGATAGCGCTCGTTCGACAGCTGGCGGCCCGTCATCAGCTCGCTGATCTGCGCCTTCGTGTACTGGTCGATCGGACCTTGCGCCATTTTCTGGCCATCGCGCAGCACGATCACCTCGCCGCCGATCGCATAGCATTCGTCGAGCTTATGGCTGACGAACAGCACCGTCACGCCCTGCGCGCGCAAGTTCGCGAGCACGGCGATCAGGTTGTCCACTTCCTTTTGCGTCAGCGACGTGGTCGGTTCGTCCATGATCACGAACTTCGCCTCGCTGGCAATCGCGCGCGCGATCGCTACCAGCTGGCGCGTCGCCAGCGGCAGTTGCTCGATCAGTGTCGCCTGGAATTCGGCATTGCCCGGCAAGCCGACGGCCTGCAGCGCTCGCGCCGAGGTTTGCGCGAGCAGTTTGCGGTCGAACGTGCGCGTGAGGCGGCCGTTGTGTTCGGCCAGTTCCGCCGTGAGCGCAACGTTTTCCGCCACGCTCATGTTCGGCAGCAGCGACAGGTCCTGATAAACCGTCTCGATGCCGGCCGCGAGCGATTCCAGCGCCGACAGGCGCGCATGATGCACGCCTTCGATCACCAGTTCGCCTTCATCGGGCGGCTGTGCGCCGGAGATGATCTTGATCAGCGTGCTCTTGCCGCAGCCATTCTCGCCGAGCAGATGGTAGATCTGCCCGCGCGCGAACGACAGGCTCACGCCGCGCAGCGCGTGCACGCCGGTAAAGCGCTTGTGCACGCCGACCACTTCGAGAAACGGCGTCGAGGAATCGTGTTGGTTCATGGTACCAGGCCGTAAGTCTTGGAACGCGCATCCCGGCGCGTAACGGCCGCAGCCATCGCGAGAGATGCGCGGTAATACACAACGATCAGAACGGGTACTGCTTGTAGTTCGACTTGTCGACATCCACCCAGCCCTGGCCGCGCACGATGATGCCCTTGCCCGGGCCCTTTTCGACCGTTACCTTCGTGTAGCCCGGAATGCCGAGGTCATCGCCGCTCTTGATGGTCTTGCCATCGATCAGCATCTTCGCGATCTTGTTCATCGCGATGCCGGCGAGCTTCGGATCCCAGAACGCGATGCCATTGACTGCACCGCTTTCGAGAAATTTACCGGCTTCAGTCGGCAGGCCCGTGCCGTACACGCAGATCTTGCCCTGCAGGCCGGCTTCCTCGACCGCCCGGCCGATACCGATCACGTCCAGCGACGACGAGCCCTGGAAGCCCTTCAGGTCCGGATGCTTGCGCAGCACTTCCTTCGCGACTTCATAGGCGCGCTCGCCGTCGTTGTTGGTTTCGAGCTTCGGCTCGACCAGGTTCATCTTCGGGTACTTGGCCTTCGCGTTGTTGATGCCGCCGTCAGCCCACTGCACCTGCGAGCGGCTGCCGAGCGAGCCGACCAGCACGGCCCACTTGCCGTCGTTGTGCATGCATGACGCGAGGCGTTCGTTCAGGCCCGCGCCATACGCGCTGTTGTCGAACGCTTCGATGTCGACCATGGTGTTTTTCTCGTTGTCCGCTTCGTGCGTGACAACCTTGATGCCGCGGTCCATCGCCTTCTTCAGCGCCGGCTCGAGCGTCGGCGGATCGTACGGCACCACCGCGATCGCGGTGACCTTCTTCGCGATCAGATCTTCGATGATCTTCAGTTGCTGCGCGGCATCGGCGCGGCCCGGGCCGGTCTGATACGCGTTGATGCCCGGATTGTCCTTCGCGAACTGCTTGACGCCGTCGTCCATCCGGTTGAACCAGTTGATGCCGGTCACCTTGACCACCGTCACGATGGTCTGGTCGGTCGCGGCTTGAGCGGCGGCGATCACGCCTACGGCAAGGGCGGCTGCGCCGAGCGCGGCAGTCAGTCGTTTCAGTTTCATTGCGTTGTCTCCTTGGTATCAGGCAATTCGTCTAGGTTATTGGTGTCGATCGTCGGCTTTCGAATCTGCCGCACTGCCCCTGGGTTTTCGTTGGCGGGCCAGGAGGGCGCCGAGGTCCGCCAGCAAATCATCACGTTCGCGCTAGCGCCTGCGGTTCGGCTGCATGAACCCGAAGATCGCGCGCACCCGCTCGCCGCCCGCGAAAGCCAAAGACAGCAGAAGCAGGAAACCCCACGCGCAATCGCCGAAAAACTGCGACACGCCGAGCAGATTGAACAGGCTCGACAGAAACTGCAGCACGGTAGCGGCGAAAAACACGCAGATAATGCGGCCATAACCGCCGGACGGATTCACACCGCCCATCACGGCGATCAGGATCGCGATCAGCAGATACGAGTTGCCGTAGTCCCATTTCGCGCTCGACGTATGCGTTGCGCTGATGAGTCCCGCGAGCGACGCGAGCACGCCGCACATCATGTATGTCAGGATCAGCATCCGGTCGCGCGGAATGCCGGTATAGAACGCCGCTTTCGGATTGGTGCCCATCAGATAGAGCCGCAAGCCGAACGGGCTGCGTCTGAGCAGCCAGCCGAGCAGCACCACGGCCGCGATGAAAATGATGAACGAGATCGGCACGTTGAAGGCCGTGCCGTTACCGATATCAGCCAGCGGCTCGACATAATCGATCCGCACCGATGCGCCATTGCTCAACACCACGGCGAAACCGGTAAACAACAGCTGCGTGCCGAGCGTGGCCAGAATCGGGGTGAGGCGCAGCCGCGCGATCACCACACCATTCAACAGGCCGCCCAACGCGCCCATTGCGACGACGATCGCGCAGAACGCACCGGTGTACAGCATCGGCGAATCGTCGCCGCTCAGGAACTTCGGCACGATCAATGCAGCCACCATGCCCGACAGATTTGCGAGGCCGACGCCGGACAGGTCGATACCGCCGTTGCCGGACACCATCGACAGCATGATGCCGAGCGCGAGCAGCCCGAGTTCGGGCAGCTGGCTGCCCATCGACTGAAGATTGTCGATATCGACGAACTGGCCGTGCGACAGCCACGTCGCAACGAGCACGACCAGCACGTTGACGATCAACAGGAAGTTCAGTTGCCGGTCGGCGAACAGCCTGGCAGCGGAAAACGAAGACTTCATGGTTGAGGCTTCCTCCATACAGCGCGATGCAACACGGCCTGCGTCACGCGGACAACGCGTGGCTCGTGCCGGACTGCTGCAATACTTCGTTGATCTCGGCGAGCTTCGGCATTGAAGGCGCGGTGCCGGCACGCGTCACCGAGATACCGGCGAGCGCGCTAGCGAAGCGCATGGCCGCGAGCGGTTCCTCGCCGCGTGCGAGCGCTGCCGCGAAGCCACCGGTAAAGCCGTCGCCGGCGCCAGCGGTCTCGACCACGCGGCCGCAGCGGAACGCCGGCACGAACACCGATTGCGTCGCGCTATGCAGCAGCGCGCCCTGTTCGCCAAGCGTAACGATCACCGTGCCGACGCCTTTTTTCAGCAGCAGGTCGGCCGCGCGGCGCGCATCGTCGACGGTGCTGACCGGCACGCCGGTCAACGCTGCCGTTTCGGTCTCGTTCGGCGTGATGTAGTCGCACAGCGGGAACATGTCGTCGGGGAGCGCCATCGCCGGCGCCGGGTTGAACACCGTCGTCACGCCATGCTTGCGCGCGACTTCGAGGCCACGCCTTGCAGCGCTGAGCGGCTGCTCGAGCTGCGTAACGAACACGCGCGCGCCGGCGATATCCGCCTCGATCGCATCGACGTCCGCGGCGTTCATCGTGCCTGCCGCCCCGGCTGCGACGATGATCGCGTTCATGCCAGTCGTGTCGTCGACGAAGATGTGGGCAGCACCGGTCGACGCGCCATCGATCACCGTGGCGCGCGACGTAATGCCTTCGGCGTCCCACGTCGCGCGCGCGATCTGGCCGAACGCATCGTTGCCCACGCGCGTGCAGAACACCACGTCGGCACCAGCGCGCGCCGCCGCCACCGCCTGATTCGAGCCCTTGCCGCCCGGTCCCATCGCAAACCCGGAACCGGCGATGGTCTCGCCGATCAGCGGCATACGCTCGGCACGAAACGTCAGATCCGTCACGTAGATGCCGAGAATCACCACGCGCCCGCGGCTTTGCGGTTGCGTGCCCGTCGACGTGCTCATTTGCGTGACTCCTGCGCATCCTTCGGCGCATCGGGCGCGAGCAGCACGCCCTTCTTGAACACGAAGCAGCCATAGCCGCGCTGTTCGCCGGTGGCGATCACGCAATAAGCGTTGCGGGCGCGCTCGTAAAACGCAAACCGTTCGATCGAATGGAACGGCAGGTCGCGCCCTTCGGCAGCGTTGACCTCAGCCTGAGCTTCACGCTGCACCGCGGGAATCGTGTTGGGTTCGCCGACTACTTCCATGCGCAATGCGGGGTCGTCGACAAAGGTGTCGAGCGGCAGCACCGACAGCACCGCGCGAATCGCGCGCGCCGCATCGGCGCCGTCGATACGCAGCAGTTTGCCGAGCACCGTTGCGCGCGCAACGGAGTCGGCCGGGAAGTTGGCGTCGCAAATGATCAGTTCGTCGCCGTGACCCATCGCGCGCAAGGCATGCAGCACGTCGGCGTTAAGCAGCGGGTCCAGATTCTTTAGCACGTTGTCTCCTCCATTCCGGTTGGCGCGCTATCCGTTCTGTGTTTTCAGACGGATCAGTCGCCGTAGGGTATCCAGATATTCTTCACTTGCGTGGCCTGACGCAGCAGCGCCGGGCCTTCGCTTGCAGCATCGAACCAGTCGAACTGCCGGCCATGATCGACGAACGTGCGCTTCATGTTGCCGGTGGACAGGCGTTCGACCAGCGTCGAATCCTGCGCGGAACCGAAGCACCACAGCGCGTCGACATCGTCGTGTTTCGCAAGCGCATCGAGCAGCGCGCCACGCTCGCCGGTGACGACGTTCAGCACACCGGCCGGTACATCCGACGTTTCGGCGATCTGATAGAAATCGGTCACCGTCAGCGGGTTTGCCTCGCTCGGCAGCACCACGACGCGATTGCCCATCGCCAGCGCCGGCCCGATCAGCGAGACGAACGACAGCAGCGACGCTTCTTCCGGGCACGCAATACCGATCACACCCAGCGGCTCGTTCATCGCCAGCGCGACACCGCGCAGCGGCGGCGCATGCACCGCACCGTCGAACTTGTCGGCCCACGCGCCGTACGTAAACAGCCGCTTGACCGCTGCATCCACTTCGCGGCGTGCGTCGGATTCGCTCGCTCCGGTGCGCGCCTGCAGTTGCGCGACAAACTCCGTCGCGCGCACCGCGAGATTTTCCGCAATGTAGTACAGCACCTGCGCGCGATTGTGCGCGGTCGCACTCGACCATTTCGTCGCGCCGCGTGCCGCGGCCACCGCGTTGCGGATGTCCTTGCGATTGCCCGCACCGACTTCGCCGACCAGCGCACCGCTCGCGCCGTACACCGGCAGCGAATAGCCGCTGTCGGGACGCGCCTGCTTGCCACCGATAAACAGCTTCGGCGTACGGTCCACGCTGAACGTATCGTCGGACGTGGGCGCGGTACCGAACGCATCGTCACGCGCTTCGTTCGCGGCCGCGCGCTGCACCGTACGACGCTGCGGCAGCTTAAGCCACGCGTTCGGTTTCAGGTATTCGTAGATGCCCTCGCGTCCGCCCTCGCGTCCGTAGCCGGATTCGCGATAACCGCCGAAACCAACCGCCGCATCGAACAGATTGGTTGCGTTGACCCACACCACACCGCACGCGAGGCGCGGTGCGATATCGAGCGCGCGGCCGATGGTTTCGCTCCATACGCTTGCAGCGAGCCCATAGCGCGTATTGTTGGCGAGTTCGACGGCTTCATCGGGTGTACGGAACGTCATCGTCACCAGCACCGGGCCGAAAATTTCTTCCTGCGCGAGCGTCGATGCGGGCGCCACACCGGTCACCAGAGTCGGCGGGAAGAAACAGCCTTGCTGCGGCAATGCGGATTCGGGTGCCTGCCACACCGCGCAGCCTTCGCGGCGCCCGGCTTCGACCAGTTGCTGGATCCGCTCGAGTTGAACCGGATCGACGATCGCGCCGAGATCGATGCTCTTGTCTAGCGACGCGCCGACCCGCAGCGTCGACATGCGGCGCTTCAGCTTTTCGATAAAGCGCGCTTCGATGCCTTCCTGCACCAGCAGCCGCGAACCGGCGCAACACACCTGCCCCTGGTTGAACCAGATTGCGTCGACCACGCCTTCGACGGCGCCGTCCAGGTCCGCATCGTCGAATACGATGAACGGCGACTTGCCGCCCAGTTCGAGCGTCAGCGATTTGCCGGAGCCGGCGGTGGCCGCACGGATCAGCCGGCCGACTTCGGTCGAACCGGTGAAGGCGATCTTGTCGACGTCCGGATGCTCGACCAGCGCGGCGCCGGTACGGCCATCGCCGGTCACGACGTTCAGCACGCCCGCGGGCAAACCGGCGCGTTGCGCGAGCTCGGCGAACAGCAGCGCGGTAAGCGGCGTGTATTCGGCAGGCTTGAGTACGACGCAGTTGCCGGTAGCCAGCGCCGGCGCGATTTTCCACGACAGCATCAGCAGCGGGAAATTCCACGGCACGATCTGGCCGATCACACCAAGCGGCGTGTGATGCGCAAACTCGCTGTCCTGCAGTTGAGCCCAGCCCGCGTGATGCAGAAAATGCCGCGCCACCAGCGGAATATCGATGTCGCGCGTTTCGCGAATCGGCTTGCCGTTGTCGAGTGCTTCGAGCACCGCGAACAGACGGCTATGCCGCTGCACCATCCGCGCCAGCGCATACAGATGCCGCGCGCGCCCCGCTCCGCCCAGCGCACGCCATGCCGGCTGCGCCGCACGCGCGGCAGCCACCGCGGCGTCGACGTCGGCCGCATCGCCCTGCGCAATCTGCGCGAGCAGCTTGCCGGTGGCCGGCTCCTGCGAAGCGAAACGCTCACCCGATGCCGGTGCGCGCCACGCGCCACCAATGAAATGCCCCAGCTCCGCGTGATGCTGCGCGAGCCATGCGCGGGCAGGTTGATCGTCCTCGGGTGCGGGACCGTAATCCATCGAAGAAAAATACTCGGCTACGCTCATGAGAATCGGCCTGCCTGCTTAAGCAACGGGGTGACGGTTAAATGCGGAATAACGGCCGCTCGTGTAATGCTCGAGCTGGCGTTCGATGTCGGCGAGCAGGCTCGACGCGCCGATCCGGAACAGTTCCGGCTCGAGCCACGGGCGTCCGAGCTCTTCCTTCATCAGAATCTGGTACGACAGTACAGTCTTCGCGTTCGATACGCCGCCGGCCGGCTTGAAGCCAATCAGGATGCCGGTGCGCGCGTGATATTCGCGGATCATCCGCACCATCACGAGCGACACGTCGAGCGTCGCATTGGTGCCTTCCTTGCCGGTGGACGTCTTGATGAAATCGGCGCCCGCCATCATGCACACCATCGATGCACGCGCCACGTTCGACAGCGTGCGGATATCGCCGGTGGCGAGAATCGCTTTCAGATGGGCCGGCCCGCAGGCGGCGCGAAACTCGCGCACTTCGTCATACAGTGCGCGCCAGTTGCCGGTGAGCACGTATTCGCGCGTGACGACGATATCGATTTCTTCCGCGCCATCCGCCACCGAAGCCTCGATCTCTTTCAGCTTCAGTTCGTGCGGAATCAAACCTGCGGGAAAACCGGTCGACACCGCGGCCACCGGAATGCCGCTACCGCGCAGCGCATCGACCGCAGCACCGACGAAGCGGTGATACACGCAGACCGCGCCGGTCGTGATGCTGTTGGGCGCCACACCCAGTTCCGCGAGCAGGTCCGAGCGCACCGGCTGACGCGCTTTCGCGCACAGGCGCCGCACGCGGCCCTCGGTATCGTCGCCGCTTAACGTGGTCAGATCGATACAGGTGATCGCTTTGAGCAGCCACGCGGCCTGCGCATCTTTCTTGACGGTGCGGCGCGTGCCGAGCGTCGCCGTGCGCCGCTCGACTGCCGACTGATTGACCCGCAGCCCGTCGAGCCAGCCGGCATCGAACGGCACGCCCGGGTTGCGCGTGGGATGGATGATCGGGCCGCGCCGCAGCGCAACGACCGACGTAGACAAAGTAGAAGCTTCAGGCATGAGACGTCCCGCAATTTTGTGCAATGCACAGCAACGGCTGATGGGTTGTTCGCAGTTAATGTACTCGAATGATAGGATCGTAACAAGTGTCGTTATGTTGATTCCACGCCCGATCGCGCCGCAATGCTTCTTGTCACGACGCACAGCCAAGCTGGGTAAGGCTTTCACCCACACTGAAAACGTTCTCGGGGTTTTCACCTAACGTGATTTTCAATGTTGCGCACTGTGCGCCAGGGCGCGGCACGCGCGTTGCTTGCGCTGTCTAATTCGTGCTCTGGGTTATGTGAAAAGCGCGCCTCCCGGAGGGGCGCCCACCCTACGCTGCGATTTTTTTACCGGCCTGTTTTAATTAGTGTGAAGGTCATTGCCATTACACTTGCCGGATGCAAAATGGAAAGGCCCATTCGGGTGCGCCTGGCTACAAAAGTCTGATTGGATTTTGAACGGAGAGACGCTCATGGCTAACGACAAGATGCTTGCGCAGATGCAGGACAAACCGGGGTTTATTGCCGCACTCGATCAGAGCGGCGGTTCGACGCCCGGCGCGTTAAAACAGTACGGCATTCCCGAAGACGCGTATCAAGGCAACGAAGCCGAGATGTTCAGGCTGATGCACGAAATGCGCAGCCGCATCATTACGTCGCCTGCCTTCACCGGCGACAAGGTGATCGGCGCGATCCTGTTCGAGCAGACGATGGACGGCCTCGTGAAAGGCAAACCGGTGCCGTCGTTCCTATGGGACGATTGCGGCGTAGTGCCGTTCCTGAAGGTCGATAAAGGCATTCACGAAGAAGCCGACGGCGTGCGGCTACTCAAGCCGATGCCCGGCCTCGACGCACTGCTCGAGCGCGCGGCGAAGCTTGGCGTGTTCGGCACGAAGATGCGTTCGGTGATCAATCTGCCTTCGCAGGCCGGCATTGCCGCAATCGCCAGACAGCAATTCGAGTTCGGCGCGCAGATCATCGCGCATGGGCTGGTGCCGATTCTCGAACCCGAAGTGCTGATCAAGAGCCCGGACAAGGCGGGTGCGGAAAAAATCCTGCTGGCCGAACTGCACAAGGGCCTGAATGCGCTGCCGGAATCGAGCAACGTGATGCTCAAGCTGACGCTGCCTGAACATGCGGATTTCTATCGTCCGCTGATCGAGCACCCGCGCGTCGTGCGGGTGGTCGCGCTATCGGGCGGTTATTCGCTCGACGAGGCATGCGATCGCCTTGCCGCGAACCACGGCCTGATCGCAAGCTTCTCGCGTGCGCTGATCAACGATCTGAAGAAAAACATGAGCGACAGCGAATTCGATGCGACGCTGGGCAAGGTGGTCGATCGGATTTATCAGGCGTCGGTGGTCAAGAACTGATTGGGATCTGTGCCGCGGCGATCATCGGGTTCGCCCGCTAACGAAAAACGGAGCCGCATGGCTCCGTTTTTTTTGCGCTGCAGTTGTGCTGCGCGGGCACTCCGATGCTTAACGCGGCAGCGGCGGCGCAGCCGGAAAATCCACCGGCACGTGCGTGGCGCCGTGCAGATAGTTGGTGACGACCTTGTCGCCGATCGCGACGATCACGTCGACCAGGTTGCCCTTGGTCCAGCCCGCCGCCAGAAACGCGTCGATCAGCGCCTCGTCCGGATGGCCTTTCTTGACAGTCGTGTCGTGCACAAGGCGCGCCAGCGCATCGAGCTTCGGGTCGAAGCTTGCTTTGCCGCTGCGGATTTCCAGAATCTGCGCATCCGTGAAGCCGACCTTCTTGCCGATCATCGTATGGGCAGCCAGGCAGTACTCGCATTGGTTCACTTCGCTGACCGCGAGGTTCACCACTTCGCGTGCCTTGCCGGTAATGCTGCTCTTCGCATTCTGCAGCGCGAGGTAGCTGCCGAGCGCGTGCTCCGAGTACGCGAAGGTCGCGTACAGGTTCGGCACGACGCCTAGCGCGCCTTTCAGCTGGTCGAAAATGGCCTGATTCGCAGGAGAAACTTCGTCACGGGTCGGAACGGTAATCGTGGTCATGGCGAACGGGGTCTCGAAGGAAAGAGAGAATGATCTTCGATGCTTTTTCAAGCGTCGCCTTGCGCATTCGCACGGCCATTGAGGTTTCGAACGATGTCCGCGCGTCGCTTAAAAACCCCCGACCTTGCGCGACGCTGCCCGGTAGCACAAGCCATCTTCCGTGTCCTTCAAGCCGAGCGCGCCACCCATCAAGACGAAATCGACCAGCGTTTTCGCGGCCATTTTCTTCACCGCCTGATTGCGGTGAAACTTCGTCGTGTTCTCGCTGAGGTTCATCACCGATGCAATCTGCCGGTTGCGCAAGCCATTGACGACGAACGCCATCACTTCGCGCTCGCGCGGTGTCAGCAAATCGTAACGGCGGCGCAGATCGGCAATCGTGCGGTCCGCCGCGCGGCGCTCCTCGTCCGCGGCGAGTGCCTGCGTGACCGCGTCCAGCATGTCCTGGTCGCGAAACGGTTTCGCAAGGAAGTCCCATGCGCCTGCCTTCATCGCCCGCACCGACATCTCGACGTCGCCATGCGCAGTGATGAATACGATGGGTATCCGGATTTGCGCTGCCGCGATCTGTTCCTGCACGGCCAGCCCGCTCTGCCCTTTCAGGCGTACGTCGAGAATCAGGCAGGCGGGCAGATCCGGCAGCGGATATGCAAAGAATTCCTGAGCATTCGAAAAGGTTTCAACGCTGACGCCGACCGAACGCAGCAACGCATTCAAGGCTTCGCGCATCGCCGGATCATCGTCGATCACATAGACGATCGCATCGTCGGCGCGCTGCGTCGCATACGCAGCGGCTTCACTGTGCATCGGTGCCTCCGCGCATAGCATTGCACCACGGGCCGCACCGCACGTCAGATGCGTAAGAAATGACAGCTATCACGTTGAACATGCCCCGGTCTCATCACAGTTGTGACTGGAATTCAAAGAAAGCAGTCTGGTCGAATCGAAGCAGGCGATAACGCCGCATTGCGAACCGCACGTGCAACGCACCCTATCAAGGTTTACGTGAAATGTTGGCACGTTTTGCGCGAAAAGGTGGGTATGGAATAGTGCTCACTACTGTCATGAATCCACAAGGGTTTTTCGCTGTGTACGTACACCGTAGAATCGCGCATCGCAACGGTGGCGGCGTGCGGCTTTGCAGCGCATCGGCTGGCGGCTCTTGCTTCACGCATCTGCGCCGTTTTCTTCGATCGATTGAGGCTCAGATGGATTTGTCTGCCGTTGAGGCGTTCGTACGCGCCGCGGAATCTCGCAGCTTCACCGAAGCGGCCAAGCAGATGGGCTTGACCGCTTCGGGTGTCAGCAAAGCCGTGACGCGGCTCGAATCGCAAACCGGCGTCGCACTGCTGCATCGCTCGACGCGCAGCGTCGGGCTTACGGCCGAGGGAGCGATTTTCTTCGAGCGTTGCCGTGCCATCCTGATCGAACTGCGCGACGCAGAAGCCGCGTTGTTGCAGGCCGCGCAGGTGCCTTCAGGCAAGCTGAGGATCACGGCGCCAGTCACCTTCGGGCGCACGGTGCTGATGCCGGCACTCGCGCAGTTTCGCCGGCTGCACCCAGACGTGACGATCGAAACAAGCCTTTCGGACGGCATTCAGGACATCATCGAGCAGGGCTTCGATATCGCGATCAGGATCGGCGATGTGCCGTCGAACCGGCTGATTGCGCGCGAACTGGGCACCGCTTTCTGGGTGGCCTGTGCGAGCCCGGCTTACCTCGATCAGCACGGCCGGCCGCAAACGCCGGAAGATCTGGCGGGTCACACTTGCGTCGCTCATATCTCGGCGCAAACGCGGCGCTGCCGCGACTGGTACTTCATGTCGGCAAGCCGTGACTGGACCGTGCGGGTCGGCGATACGGCGCGCCAGATGATCGATCATTGCGATGCGCTGATCGATGCGGCGCTGGCCGGTTCAGGAATCGTCTACGTGCACACCTATGCGGTGGCAGACCATCTGCGCGCGGGGACGCTCGAACAGGTACTGAAGAACTACAGCACGCCCCGCCGCAATATCGAAGCGGTTTATCCGTCGCTGCGGCAACTATCGCCGAAAGTCAGGGCGTTTCTGGAATTCGTGGTCGACACGATGAACGGGTCGCGCACCCGCTATGCGGTGTGCCAGGATGTGGATCTTGCGCTATAGCCGACATCGCGCGATACGCCGCGCCGGCTTGCCGGTTCAATAACCGCGCTCGCGCTCGACCACGTTGAGCAGTGGTTCCGCGCGCAACCATCGTGCGAAGTTGCCGAACCATAGTTCAAGCACGCGCTGGTTGTAATCGGGCGCGTCGCACGAAATGTGCGGCGTGACGATCAGGCCGGGCACGTCCCACGCCGGGCTGTGCGCCGGCAGCGGTTCGGGCTCGAACACGTCGAGTACCGCGCCGCCGCACGTGCCGCTGCGCAAGCGCTCGAACAGCGCGTCGTAGTCGATCAGCGCCGCGCGCGACAGATTGACCACGGCCGCACCGGGGCGCATCGCCGCAAGCCGGTCTGCGCACAGCAGATTGCGCGTAGCGGGTGTCAACGGTGCGGTGACGATCACGAAATCGGCTTGCGGCAACCAGTCGTCGAGTGCGGCGATCGGTGCGAGCGTGTCCACGAGACCTGCGATATCCGGCTGCGCGCGGCCGCTGCGATTCAACGCGATCACCCGCAAGCCGAGCGAATGCGCGGCACGCGCGGCCGCACCGCCGATGTCGCCCAGGCCGATCAGCAACGCCGTCTTGCCGCGAATTGGCGCAGTCAAACGCGCGTCCCAGCGATGCTCGCGCTGTGCGTGCAACACCGCCGGTAGTTGCGCGTTCAACATCAGCAGGGCCATCTGTACGAATTCGCCGGCCTT
Organism: Paraburkholderia jirisanensis; assembly: GCF_054782355.1. Classification (NCBI taxonomy): domain Bacteria; kingdom Pseudomonadati; phylum Pseudomonadota; class Betaproteobacteria; order Burkholderiales; family Burkholderiaceae; genus Paraburkholderia; species Paraburkholderia jirisanensis. The sequence continues at coordinate 1,027,971 of NZ_BAAGSQ010000025.1, forward strand.
GTCGACATGAATGCCACTGCTGTTAGTCAGGATCAGATCGGCACGGAACTGCGACAGCGGCAACAACTGGTCCACTCCGGCGCCGGTGGTGTGAATCCATCGCAAGCGTGGCGCGTCGTTGACCGCCTCACTCGGAAAGCGCGATGCGAGCAGAAAGTCGATGTCATCGAGCGGCGCTGCGAAGCGCTCGCCGTCCCAGCCGAACGATAGGTCGAGCGAGGCCGCGAGTTCGGCATGCCGTGCGGCGGCTTCTCGCCACACGGCCTCGGTCAGATGAAAAGCCGGCACCTGGCCGCGCCGGCTTTCGAGGTGCAAGCGGTAACGACGCGCGGGCGGCGTAGGCATTTTATCGGTGCTCCATCGTCATAGCGGCAACGCGACCAGCGTGTCGTAGCGGCATGAATCCGTGACCACGGTACGCTCGCGCAACAGCGCGCGGCTGCCTTCGATCATGACCGCATCGACGTAACGCCCGGCACTGAACACAACCATCTCGCCTTCATAACCGGTGCGCACGATCATATAGCTCGTCTCGCAGCGAATCACACCGTCTTCGTCGACGCCGACGATCTCGGTCGGCGATATCACATGCCGGTAGACGTGCGGCTCGAACACGTTCACCGAGCGGATCGAACTGACGCGGTCGAGCAACATGCCACGCGTGTTGCAGAACCAGATGCCGAAATCGCGGCCCGCTTCGAAATCCGCGCGCGTCAGGATCCGATACGTGCAGTCATCGGTAAAGAAACCAGGCCATTGTTCGAGGTCGCCATTGTCGATCGCGCTGCAGTAATGCGCATTCATGCGGCCGATGCACGCAGTGGCGTGCACGCCGACTTCGATTTCGGCATAACGCGTGGTCGTACTAGACATGCATCAACTCCCGATAAAACTTCCAGAAGCCGCGCACCGAGGTCTCCGTCGCGCGGGTCGCCATCGGGCCGGTGCCCTTGCCGCCCATTTCGATCACGGCGGTATCGTCGAGGTCGCCGCGAATGCCCTTTTCGACGAATGCGCCGATCGTGCCGTCTTCCATCGACACGTACCCTGCCGGGCCGACCAGGTTGCTTTGTTTGCGGCGAATCAGTGTCTGCTCCGGCGTGTCTTCCTCGAAACCGAGCACGGTCCAGATCAGTTCGCAGCGATCCACGCCGAGCGGCACCACTTGCCGCACGCCAAGCGAATTCATGATCTGATGCAACACGAAGCCCGGGAAAATGCTTTGAATTGCGTTGGTGATCTGATCCGGGTACTCCATCCATTGATCGATCAGCGATGGGTCCTTCAAACCGAAGTCGTCGCGCATCGCGCGGATGATGCCGGAGTCGTACACCGCATCGCCTGCATCGGTAAAGCGCTTGGTGAAGGTGATGTGATGACGGCTGTCTGCGTCCTGTAGCGTGCCGCCTTCCGCGGAAAGGCGGTTGATCTTGAAGGTCGAGAAAAACGCATGCAGCAGACTTGGGTGATAGTTGTCGCGGCTGTTTTCGACGTACAGCTTCCAGTTGTTATGCATCACCTGGCTGTAGCGGCCGAGAATCTTCACCTTGCCGTAGAGCGTCCGCTCGATGTGCGCAACCATCACAGGGCCCAGATAGTCGACCAGCTCCGGTGTTTCATCCGAAAACGTACCGAACACGAGGCCGCGAATGCTGGCCACACGCAGCGTGGTCAGGCGGAATTTGCTCTTGTCGAAGTCTTCCGGCATGCCGCCCTTGCCCTGCACGCCTTTTTCGAATGCCACGCTGGTCAGTTCGCCTTCGAAGTTGTAGACCCAGTTGTGGTACGGGCAAACCAGATTCGGCCGCTGACGGTGCCCGTGCGCCTCATAACAAAGCACCGAGCCCTTGTGCACACATTTGTTGACCAGCGCGCGAATCCCGCCATCCTGATGCCGTACGACGATCACCGACGTATGGCCGACCTTGGTCGTCACATAATCGCCCGGATTCGCAATCTCGCTGTCCAGGCACAGGAAGCTCCATGTCGGGCCGCGAAATATCGCGTCCTGCTCGCGCTCGTAGAGTGCCGCATCGGCAAACACGCGCAGCGGCACGCGCGTGATGCCTTCGGCGGGCCATTCGATCCGCCTCGCCGGCGGCGCTATCGTACTGTTCATTTCGTTTTCTCCGCTTCAAGAAAAGGCTTCGGGTCGAACAGCTGCGCCGGAAGATCGCCCTTCAGCGTGCCCGCTGCCTTGAATACGTCGAACGTGCGCTTTAGCGTTGCGATGTCGTCCGGTCCCATCGCGACGGTATTCATGCTGGCCCAGTGGTTACCGTAAAAGCGCGCGCCTTCATCGCTGATATTCGCGGTTTGCTTGAGTGCGGCGATCACCGCATCAGGATGGGTCGAGCCGAACTGAACGGCTGCGCGCATTGCCGCGAGCACTTTGACCGCGTCGGCCGGGTTGGCCTGCAGCCACTCGCTGCGCATCACCGCCACACCGATATAAGGCGGCGCCGACGATTTCGTCATTTGCTTCCACTGGTCCGACAGCGTGCCGAGCACGCGAATCTTGTTTGCGTTGTCGGACACCTGCGCCACGGTGGTCGGACGAATCACCGCTGCATCGACGTTCTTTTGCAGCAGAAACTGCGCAAGCCGCGGCTCGTCGCCGGCTATCAGCCGATAGTCCGCCAGCTTCAGCCCGTAGTTGCCGTCGAGCACCGCGGTGCCGACACCGGTCGTGCCGCTGCCGAGCGGCGACATGCCGATCTTCTTGCCGCGCAGTTCGCCCGGATTGCGCACCGGCGAATCGGCCAGCACGACCAGCTCCGCATCGACCAGCTGCGTCGCCGCGACGATCCGCACCGGCACGCCCTGCTGGCTCAAGCTGAACGCACCGGCGAGACTCGCGCCGAACGCGAGATCGATCGCATTCGATGCCAGTGCGGTAGTCGGACCGTTGACGTCCGGGAAACGCATGAACTTCACCTGCAGGCCCTGCTTTTCGAAAAACTTCTGCGCTTCGAGCAGCGCGCCGAAACCGAGGCTGATACCGCTCGTCCAGTAGCCGACCCGCAATTCGGCCGCACCTGTATAACCTGCGCTAAACGCCGTGAATACCAGCGCCACAAAAAGCTGCGAGAGAAGACCGATTGTTTTCATCATGCAATGCGCGTTACGCCGCGCTTTGCGCGGCATGCGTGGGACCACCTCGAAGCGAGGACCGGGATGTTGCGGTACTGCGGTACGAGTGCGCGTCGTGTTGCGCGCTTATTTACCCGCTTGTTTGCGCGCTCATTTGCCCACCGCCAGCAGCGGCGCATGCTCGAAATCCTGCTTCATGCTGCGCAATACGCGCTCCATCGTCATGTCGCGAAAGCGCTCGATGTGCCGGCGCGCGATGCGCGCGGCCGTCTTGCCGTCGCCGGCGCCGAGCGCTTCGGCCAGCAGTTTGTGATCACCGGCAATTTGCGGGCTATCGTCTTCATCGGCAAAGCCAAGTGCAACGAGACGCGCCATATCGTCGAACAGATCCGAGATGCTGCGCACCAGACGATCGTTGCCGGAAGCCATCGCAATCTGCAGATGGAACGCGCGGTTGCCTTCCAGAAAGAAGCCGATCTGGTTGCCGTGATTCTGCGAAGCATTGTTGCCGCGTGCCGCCTTGTCGATGCGCATCAGCGCGCGCGTATCGACGTTGCCGGCCGCGAGCCGCGCCGCCTCCGGCTCGAGAATCAGCCGCAGCGCGAATACTTCTTCGACATCCTTCAGCGTAATCGGCACCACCACGTAGCCATGCCGCGGCACGGAACGCACCAGACCGTCGTGCGTCAGACGTGCAAGCGCGAGACGGCAGGTCGACTTGCCGACGCCGTAATGCTCCATCAGCTCCGCCTCGGTCAGCATGCTGCCAGGCTGCAGCGTGCACGACAGAATGGCCTGGCGAATCGCAAGATAGGTGGATTCGCCCAGTAGCATGCTTTCACCCGACGACGCCTTGTTCCCGGCGATGATTTTTGCCCGCATATCGACCTCCTTGCACTACCCCGTGGTGTATCGGCTTATTGTGCTTACGCGGTGCGGTGGGCACCTCACAGCAACCCTGAAACCCATTCTAGGAGATGCATATTTCCAAGTAAACAGAGGTCAAAATAACGTTGGCTCAACCAACCGTTCCTTGCCAGCGGCGCACCGTGCGCGCGTCCAGGTCGAACAGATCCAGCACCCTGCCCAGCGTGTGATCGACCATCTGCTCGAGCGTCGCCGGCTGCGCATAAAACGCAGGGACGGGTGGGTAGACGATCGCACCTGCATCGGTTACTGCAGCCAGGCTGCGGATGTGCCCGGCATGCAGCGGTGTTTCGCGCACCATCAGCACGAGGCGCCGGCGTTCTTTCAGCATCACGTCCGCGGCGCGCGACAGCAGCGAACTGGTGCAGCCCGTGGCGACTTCCGACAGCGTCTTGATCGAGCACGGTGCAACGATCATGCCGTCGACCCGGAATGACCCGCTCGAGATCGCCGCGCCGATGTCGGCGTTCGGATAGTGCACGTCGGCGAGCGCCTTCAGGTCCGCCAGCTGCATATTCATTTCCTGCGTCAGCGTGATCTGCGCGGAGCGGCTGACGACCAGATGCGACTCCACGTCGAGCGCGCGCAGCAAATGCAGCAGCCGCACGCCATAGATCGCGCCGGATGCGCCGCTGATGCCCACCACGATGCGGCGTCGCGTGTGATCCGTTGCGTTCATGGCTTCTGGCTTGCCAGAATCTTTTTCGCCGCGTCGTACGGTCCGCTCACGAACACGTCGGGCGGCAAGGTACCCTTGATCGCGCCGCTTGCCGCGAAGATCTGTTGCTCACGCTTTAACGTGTCGATATCTGTCGGCTCGAACGACACCGTATTCAGCTCCGCCCAATGCGCGGCGTAGACCTGCGCGTCGCCGGCCGGCAGATTCGCAACTTTCTGCAAGGTCGCTGCAACCTGATCGGGGTGCGCACTGCCCCACGCAATGGCGTTATGAATCGCGACAATCAGTTTCGCCACCGTCTGCGGGTCCTGCTGGATCAGTTCGGTACGTACCGCACCCACGCCCAGATAAGGCATCGCATCGGACTTCGTCATCTTGTGCCATTCGTCGACCAGCGTGCCGAGGCGTCTTGTCTTCACCTCGGTCAACTGCGCAACCGTGACCGAACGCAGCGCGGCGGCATCCACTTGCTGCTGCATCAGAAACTGCGCGAGGCGCGCTTCATTGCCGGGCACCAGCGAATAGTCGGCCGCGGTGAAGCCGTAGTTCGCGTGCATGACGGCTGCCGTCATCAACGCCACCGAGCTGCCCGCCGGCGACATGCCGATCTTCTTGCCGCGCAGCGCACCAAGCGAAGTGACCGTTGACGTAGCCGGTGTGACGAAGGTCACATCGGCCGGCGCCGTCGCGCCGAAAATCTTCACCGGCACACCGCTAGCCGCAATGCTGAACGCACTCGCCGCAGGCACGCTGAAACTAATATCGATCACATTTGCCGCAAGCCCGCTGGCGGGCGCATTGATTTCGGAGAAGTGCACGAAGCGCACGTCGTCGATGCCGGCTTTCTTTAGAAAGTCGCCGGTTTCCAGCACGGCGCCGAGCCCGAGGCTCACACCGCTCGTCCAATAGCCAATGCGTAACGGCGCCGCGTGCGCCACATGCGCCGTCAGCGCAACCAGTGAAACCGCAGCCGCCATCAGCCGATGTGCAACTCGCCGTTTGAATCGCAACATATTGGTTCGTCTCTGCTTGAGTAAAGCGCCGCGCGTGCGCGGCGCATTTCGGAACGCTCTACGAGCGGCCTGACGACTAGCGTGTCGATGGCAGTACCGCGTCGAAACGCGAACCGCGTACGCACAGTTTGCCTTCCGCGGTTTTCCACAGCTGCTCGCGTTCGTGCAGCACGCCCAGCGCACGCGCCAGCGTCTGGAAATCGTACTTCGCGAGGCGTTCGGCAAGCGCTGTGTAATACAGCGGCTCGACACCGATCAGTTCGAGCGCATCGCGCGCGGCGGCTTCGATCTCGCCCGCGCCGGACACCGCGACTTCATCCGCCTTGCCGGCCACGTAGTCCGCGATCTTTGCGGTATCCGCGTACGCATACGAGATGCGCTCATAACGTTCGTGCGGAATGCCTTCGGAAATCGTCGCGTCGATACCGACCTTCGCGCCAGTCGGCACGCGCCCGTGCGGCATCACCGGCAGACTCGGATCGAGCGGTTTGGCGCGTGCGCCGGGAATCACGATCAGATCGCGGTCACCCTGTACACGCGTTGCGATTGCCCATTCGACCTGCTCGCCGTTGAACACGTCGATATCGTCGTCGACCACCACCACGTGCTTCAGATCCATTACGGATAGCGCGGCCAGCAACGCGTTTTTGCCTTCGCCGGCCTGCTTCCTGATCGAAATCACCGCGTGCCAGAATGCGCGGCCGCCGAGCGTTACGTTGATGTCTTTCACCTGCACGCCGGCTGTGCGCAGCGCGCTGCGAATCGCCTGATAGCGGGTCGGCGCGGCAAGCCAGGTGTTTTCCCACGGCATATGCAGCGAGTAGTACATCGCATCGCGCCGGTGCAGGATCGCCTTGATGCGCACGTTCGGGTTCCAGTGCAGGCCGCCCATCAACGCAGTAAATTCACCGAAACGCCCTTCTGGTTGCGTCCATCCGGTCGGCAGAATTTCTGCTTCGATGACGATTTCCGAATCCGCGACATACGGCAAGTCGATCGTTTCACAAGGCGCGAGTTCGACTGGTTCGCCGCGAATACCGCCCGCGATCGCCATTTCGTCGACGCCGATCGGTGCACGGTAGCCGGCGCCCATGATCTCCACCGGGTGATTGCCGATCGAAATCGAAATCGGCAGCGGCCGTCCCAGTTCATACGCGCGCTGCGCGAACATGCGCATATTGTTCGGCGTGACGATGTCGATGCCGGTCAGCGCTTTTTCTTTCACCATGAAGCGGTAGATGCCGCTATTCAGGCCATATTCCGGATCGCGCGAAATCACGATGCCGGCGGTGATCATCGGGCCGCCGTCGTAGATCGACGACATCGGAATCGGCAGGCGGAACAGATCGACGTCGTCGCCCTTGTAGATCACTTCTTTTGTCGCAGACGTCGCGACGTATTTCGGCGGAATCGGATTCTGGATGCCGTGTGCCAGCATCTTTTCGATTTCACCGTAGCTTTCGCAGCCCATCGACATCATCGCGCGCTTCTGCGTGCGGATAATGCCCGACAGCAGCGGCATGTCGTAGCCGATCACGTTATGAAACAGCAATGCCTTGTCGCTTTGATCGACAAGCGTACCGACGTGCCGGATATCGACCGGCTGGCGAATGTCGATCAGTTCCTGTGCGGTACGCAGCCGCTCAAGAAACTCGCGAAAGTTCTCTTTCATGCTGGACTCCTGGATAGGTGATGGCCGGGCTGGGCCAAGCCGGTTCGCAACGCGCATGCATCACGCGGCGCCGGTTGCCGGCAATTCGCTTTGTGCGGTCTTCTTCAGCACCGCACGGTCGATCTTGTTAGTGGACGCGAGCGGCAATGCATCGACGAACCAGACCCGACGCGGATGCTGGTAGGCCGGCGCATGCGCAAGCGCATACTGCTTGACGTCTTCCTCCGTGAGCGTGGCGCCCGAGCGGCGCACCACGAACGCCACCGGCTTGGTGCCCTTGATGTCGTCGTCGACCGGCACGACGCAGGCCTGCGCGATATCCGGATTCGTTTCGAGCACGCGCTCCACTTCGCCCGGGAAGATGTTTTCGCCGCCGGAAACGAACATGTCGTCCGCGCGGCCGACGAAGGTGTAAAAGCCCTGCTCGTCGCGGTGAAACACGTCGCCCGTGATGTAGAAGCCGTCGGCGGTGATCGGCACCGGCAGATCCTTGCGGTTGTGGTAACCGAGCATCACCGCCGGGCTCTTTACCGCGAGCACGCCGGTTGCGGTACCGTTGCCATCGTCGGAGGCGTCGAGCAATTGCACCTGCACTTCGCGATGCGGATAGCCCACCGACAAAGGCGGCGGCTCGATTCCCTGCGGATGTGGGCCGAATACGATCGGGCCGCCTTCCGTGGTGCCGTACACGTTCGTCACTTTCGCGTTCGGCAACACCTGGCCGATCTGTTCGAGCAGACTCTCGCCGACCGGCGCAGAACCCATACGGATAAAGCGCACCGACGACAGATTCGTGCGTGCCAGCAGATCTTTTTCGCGCAGCATCATCGCGATCATCGGTGGCACCGACGTGAGCCATGTCACGTTGTAGCGCTCGATTGCGCTGATATAGGTGCGCGCCTTGAACTGCGGCAGCAGCACCACCGTGCCGTGCCCGTAGAGCGACATCAGTACCAGCGTCAATGCGTTCATGTGATACATCGGCGCCGCGACCAGAAAGCGGTGTGCCTCGGGCGGTTGCGCGGCCGCACGCGTATGCGCAACCCATAGGTGGCTTTCGTGCGACAGCATCACGCCCTTCGGCTTGCCGGTCGAACCGGACGTGTACAGAAACATCGCAGGCGTGCCGGATTCCGGCATCACCGTTTCAAACGGTCCCGGATCGACGAACGACGTGAAGCTATTTTCGCCATCGCCGTCAAAAACGACAGTCGGCAGATCCGCTGGGCAATCGGCTAGCCGGGCCGCATCGCAAAACACCAGTTGCGCGCCGCTGTCGCGGATCACAAAGGTCGACAGCGCCGGCGGAAAGCGAAAGTTGACCGGCGTCGCGACCAGTCCGGCACGCATGATGCCGAGCAGCGCTGCAACATATTCCGCGCAGTTGGCGGCCAGAATCGCTACCCGCTGGCCCTTTTCAAGGTCGCGGCTCAACAACGCACGCGCCACACCATCGGCGAGCGCGTCGAGCTCGCCATAGGTCATACGCGTGTCGCGCCAGCCTTCCTCCGCTTCGTCCCGGTCCCCGATTGCGATCAGCGCGAGCTTGTGCGGATCGCGCGTCACATCGATCAGGTCGCCGAGATTCTCACGAGTGTGCATGTTCGACAGTTCCGATAAATTCGATCAAGGTGTTCAATGAATTCAGCAGCACGGCAACGGACTGCTGGCCGGACGTGCTGGTTGTGTCCGCAACCGTCATCGCGCAATCCTGCTGCGTGGCGAGCGCGGCAAGGCGTGTGCGGATCGGCGCGAGGTCGGCGACTTCTACGGTGAGCGCGCCGAAGTAGCTGTCGCGGTCGGCGGCGTTGCATGCGAGCGGGCCGTAGTGGGCGCGGTATTGGGCTTCCGTTGCGAACGACAGGGTGAAGCCGTGCATGCGTAGCGTGGCACCCGTTGTTGCACTGTTGCCATGCGGCGCCGGCACGACCTCGCCTTGCCCGGCGGTCAGCGCATAGCGCTGTGCTTCCGCCAGCGGGTTCGCACTGACTACCGTCAATTCCGTCAATGCTCGTGCGCCGTTCGGATGGTGGGTCCATTCGTCGCGAAACACCCATTGCGGCGTCAGATGCTCGCAAAAATAGACCCGCCCGGCCGGCAATTCACCAGGCGTGAGACGCGTCGTCGCAAACCTCGCCAGCTGCTCGCTGCCGTCTATCTGCACCGGGCGCGAAAACGTCTGCGGCTCCGAGGCGTCGATGCCAGCTAACCGCAACCTCGCGTACGTCGCCTGCGCATCGCCGCTGCTAAACACGAGACCATCGATGCCAAGCCGGCTTTCGAGGATCTCGCGTCGCACCGTGGTCGCGCCCACCGGCAAGCCGACCAGCTCCAGATAGTGGTCGCCGAACATCATCAGGTGATTGACTGAGCCGAGCGAGTGATACCCGCGCGGCGTCAGCGCAAAACCGAGCGCCGCAAAACAGGCCGCCGCGGCATCGGTTTCGAACATCGCATTGACGACGACGTGGTCCAGCATCTGGCCCGTAGCAACAGTCGCGCTTTGCGTCATGACGGCTGTCACGCCTTGGGTGCCGGTGCGGGAAGCGGCGCCGTCGAATAGACACCGCGGCCGCTCGCGAGCAGCACACCGGCCTCATCGAAAATCGACGCTTCCGCCACCGAGATCGAACTGCCGAATTTCACGACCTTGCCGCGCGCCACCAGGTCGCCGGGCATCGCGGCACGGTGATAGTCGACGCGCAGATCGATGGTCGGCACGCCTCGGCCGGTCTTCGAAACCAGCGCCCAATCGGCGGTCAGATCGACCAGTGCGGCCAGAATGCCGCCGTGCGTATAGCGGCGCTCCGGATTGACGACCCATTCCTCGCGCCATTTCGCGGCGATTTCGATTTCTCCGTCGCCGACGCTCACAACACGCAAACCCAGCCACTGGTGATAAGGGCCGCGCGCAATCAGTGCCTGCACTTCTTCGGCGGTAAGCTGTTTTGTTTCTGCCATAGCGGTCTCCGGGCTCAAGGCGTAACGACGATCTTGCCGAGCACTTCGCGATCGCGAATCATGCGCAGCCCCTCTGCCGCCTGTTCGAGCGGCAGCACCTTGTCGATCTGCACCGAGATTTTCTTCGTGCGGATCAGCTCCATCAGTGCCGACAGGTTGTCGTCATAGAAGCTGTTCGAGCCCTTCACCTGAAGTTCGAAACTCCAGATGTAGCGCAGGTCTTCTTTAGGATCGTGGCCGGCCGTCGCGCCGCACACGAGCAGGCTGCCGCCGCGCTTGATGCACTTCAGCGACGGAACCCACGTATCGCCGCCGGTGAAATTGATCACGACGTCGGCACCGCCTTCATAGCTGCGGCGTTGCGGCTTGCCGTATTTTTCGATCACCCACTTCGAGAAATCGACTTCCTTGTAGTTGATCACGTGGTCCGCGCCCAGCGCCTTTAGCCGCTCTGCCTTGTCCGCGCTGCCGGCGGCGGCCACCACTTCGGCGCCGAGCATCTTCGCCAGCACCACGCAGCCCGTGCCTACGCCACCGCTCGCGCCGAGAATCACGACGCGGTCGCCGGCCTTGATCGTGTTGTGCGTGACGATCATCCGATGCGCGGTACCGTAGGCGACCGGCAGCGACGCCGCTTCTTCGAACGTCACTTCATCCGGCATCGCGATCAGCTGGTCGGCTGAGACCAGACAGTACTCGGCCATCCCGCCGTCGAGCATTTCGCCCATCAGGCCTTTCTTCTTGTTGAGCGGATTCACCAGCACGCGGGCGCCTGCCTTCCAGCCTTCGACGTTGTCGCCCACTTCGGCGATCTCACCCGCCATGTCGAGCCCGATCACCACCGGTAGCGGCACCTTGATGCCAGGCATGCCGCGTACGGTGAACACATCGTGGTAATTGAACGACGACGCGCGCACGCGAATCACTACGTGGCCGGGGATGACTTTGGGGATCGGCTTGGTGCCGACTCTCAGCTTGTCGACATCGCCATGCTCGTCAAGTATCAGGGCCTTCATCGTACTGTCCATACGGATTCCTATATATAGAATCTATGAATAGATTCGGTTGCATTTACTTCCGCATGAGCGCTGATCAGCTCACGCGCTTTTTCCAGCGAAACAGATGGTTCTCGAGCGGCTTCAGAATGCCGTATTCGAGCAGCACCATCAGAAAGACCAGTGTCAGCGTCCACGCAAATACCTGGTCGGTCTGCACCAGATCGGCTGCCTGGCGCAGGCGGTAACCGACGCCGTTCGACGAACCGATCGTCTCGGCCACCAGCGATACCCGCCAGCCGAAACCGAATGCCAGCCGTGCGCCTGAGAAAAAGTACGGCAGCACGGTCGGCAGATAGATTTTCGTCATGACCTTGGCACGCGACATCTGAAAGCTGCGTGCCAGTTCGACGTATTCGGCGTTCACGCTTTGCGCGCCCTGCCAGACGTTGGTCAGGATCAGCGGCATGGCTTCCATGAACACCACGAAGATCGTCGTGCCGTTCGAGATGCCGAACCAGATCAGCGCGAAGATCGCCCAGATCGCAGCGGAAACCGTGTTGAGCACCGACAGCACCGGCTCGAAGAAATGGCCGAGCATGCGGTTCGAACCGAGCAGGATGCCCAGCGGCGTGCCGATCAGCGCGGCCAGCAGGAAGCCCGCTACCACCCGGTAAAGCGTGATGCCGAGATCCTCGCCGAAGGTGCCCGACGCGATCAGTTCGCGCAGTGCATCGAAAGTCTTGCCGACACCCGGCAGGATGAACGCCGGCACACGTTGCGCCGCGAGCCACCACAACACCAGAAAGACCACTACCAGCGACAGCCGCTGGCCGGCAACCCGAACCATTGCGCCTAATCGTGTGGCCTTGCGGGGCAACGCGGAACGCTCTGCGGGAAGAGACGACATCGCATAGTCCTTAGATAAGAGCGCGCACGCGGCGCACGGTTTCAGCGACGTCGGCCGCCAGCGGGTCGCGCGGCCGCGCGAGGTCGATCGGCAGCACGTCGCGCACGCGGCCCGGCCGCGGCCGCAACACGACGATGCGATCGGCCAGCACGATCGCCTCTTCGACGTCGTGCGTAACGAATACGACGGTCATCTTCAGTTGCTCGCGAATGCGCAGCAATTCCTGATGCATTTGCGAGCGCATCTGCGGGTCGAGCTTCGAGAACGGCTCGTCCATCAGCAGGATGTAAGGTTTCACGACGAGGCTGCGCGCCAGGGCCACACGGCTGCGCATGCCGCCTGAAAGCTCGTGCGGATACGCATGTTCGAAGCCTTCGAGGCCGGTCATCTTCAGCGCCTCGAGAGCACGTTCACGGCGTGTTTCCGCGCTCAACGAACCCGCCTCGAGTCCGAACTCCGCGTTGGCGATGATGGTCCGCCACGGCAGCAGCCGGTCTTCCTGAAACATGTAGCTGATGACACGCGTGTCCTGTGCCGGGCTCTGCGCCACCCCATCGATCTGCACACTGCCGCTGTCCGCCTGCACGAGGCCCGCGATAATGTTGAGCAGCGTGCTCTTGCCGCAGCCCGATGCCCCGACGATCGCCAGTACCGAACCAGCCGGCGCCGCGAGTGAAATGTCTTCGAGCACCGGCAGCTTGCCGTAATGCTTCGACACATGCGTGAGCTCGACCGCGTGACGCGCTGTCGGCGTCACCGGAACCGAGCGCATCGGCAACGCATTCATCGCGCCCCCCGTAGCGGCACGATCGGCGTGCCGGCATGCGTATCCCTGAGACTGGCCATGACTTTCTCCATGGTCATGTCGCGAAAGGTCGCGACGTGCCGGTAAGCGATCTGTTCCGCGCGGCGGCCATTGCCGCTTTCGAGGGCTTCGATCATCTTCGTGTGGTCGTGCCGGATCTCCGGCTTGGTGTTCTGCACGCCGAAACCCAATGCGACGAGCCGCTCCATTTCGTTCAGCAATCCACCGAGCATCTTGACGAGCCGGCTGTTGCCCGAGCTTTCGGCGATGGCCATATGAAAGGCGGCGTTAGCATCCATAAAAAGGCCGATACGGCTGCTGATGCCCAGCGACACGTCGTCGTTGCGGCAGGCACGCTCGAGACGCCGCAGCAGGTCGATATCCGCCTTGCCTGCGGCAAGCCGCGCGGAAAGCGGCTCCAGTTGCAGGCGCAGCGCGAACACTTCTTCGACGTCTTTCAGCGTGATTGGCCGCACCACGTAGCCTTGCCGCGGCACCGCACGCAGAAAACCCTCTTGTGCGAGGCGCTGCAGCGCGACGCGGCAAGTGGCCTTGCCGATGCCGTAACGCGCCATCAGCGCTGCTTCAGTCAAGGTCGCTGCGGGCTCGATCACGCACGACAGGATGTCCTGGCGGATCGCGGAACACGCGCGCTCGCTGAGCAGCTTGGCCTCGTTGGAACAATCGATCAACTGCACCGGCGGAGCGACTGCTGAGTCTTTCACAACACCTCTCCTTCTCTTGGTGAGCTGCTCACGAACATTACCTAAGCAGGCGTTGAGTTAACTTAGAACAGCCATAAAAAAATTGCACGCGAAAAAATGTGCGTATCTTAGGCTGCTCAGGCATAAGGAATTCATGTGTACGCTGCAGCATTCAAGCTGCTGTTATCGCAGCGCGCCCGGTCAGAAAAACTGCACAAAGCCCACTTGAGCGCCGGTGGTGCCTTCACCGCGCAACGGCGTGTTGGGCGTCGACGGGCCATTGCCCATCAGCGAGTACGTTGCACCATGACGGTTCACGAGGCGTGCGACCGTGCTGTAGATCAGCGTGCGCTTGCTGAGGTTGTAAAACGCGCCGACGCTCAGCTCGCCCGCGTTGTTGTTCTGCGCAGTGCTGTCCTGCACGTAGCCGATACCCGCAGTGAGACGCAGCGCCGGCGTGGCCATGTAGCCGGCCGATAGCTGGTACACGCTGTGATATTTTCCCTGCACGTTGGTGGTCAGATTCGAACCGAGGTTGTTGCCGCGATAGAACGCGAAGTACCCCGTCACGTCGCCAAACCGGTAGCTGCCGCCGGCGAAGGTCGTCTTCGTGTTGTTCTGGCCGTTGGCACCGTTCTGTTCCGCGTGGCTCACGCCGAGATAAAGCGGGCCGCGCTGATATTCGGCTGAACCGACGTACGCGTTCATGCTGTCGTGCGGCGAGGTCTGCCCGCCGAGACTGACGCCGGCCGAGAACGTAAAGCCCGCGATATTCGGCGACCAGTACGTGATCATGTTGTCGTAGCGGAACGAAAACGTCGACGTGTTGTGCAGGAGCGAACCGTAGGTGCCGCCGTTGAACGCGTCGAACTTGCTGTGCATCAGCAACAGCACGGAATTCTGCTTTCCGAAACGAACTTCGCCGTAATCGCTTGCGAGTCCCACCCACGCACTGCGGCTAAACGCGAGCGTGGAATCCGTCGACGCGCCGGTGTTGGTCAGAATGCCGTTTTCCAGATTGAAGGTTGCACGCAAGCCGCCGCCCAGGTTCTCGCTGCCTCGCAACCCCACACGGCTCGCGTAAAGGCCGCCGCTTTGCTCGCTGATCTGCGTGCCCTTGCCGCCTGCGTTCGCGTAGCCGACAGAGGTATCCAGAATCCCGTACAACGTGACTTCCGCACATGCGGGCTTTGCCAGCAGCGCGGCAAACATGAAGACCGCCGCTGAACCGCCCAGATAGCTTCTTTTCATTCTCGATTCACTCTCGTCAGGATTAAATATCGGATTGCTAAGAATATTGAATCGACAAGGGCGCTTATAAGGTTATTCGCTAGATGGAAAACCGATGTGCGACCCCTTCGCTACGCTCTTCTACGCTGACATGGTGAGATGCTCACCGTTGTCAGGTAGGCGTTTCGATGGGGCGAATTTAGAACGTAAAAAAAGTTTCGTACAAGCTAAATTTCAATTTGCCTCAGGCGTGAAATGCTCACGTAGGCCGCTTGCACAAGAACAGGATGATCGAAGAGCGTCGCTTTGATCGCCGTGACAACGGCTATTCACGCAGACACGACATCCTGTCTGCTCTGACATGGTGCGTCGCGAGTCTCTGATGCGCCAAATTCGGGAGCGCGAATTGAAAAGACGTGGGAGGAATAAGGGGGAGGATGGAGAAAAATCACTCGGACTAGCCGAGATTCGTTCCGGTGCTGTCGCGCATTCGCGAGCAGCCCAGAACTTGCGCGTGACGCGCTTCGTTATCTGAAACGACGCAACAACAGCCCTGTCTTGTCGGCCATCACGTGCGTGCAAAACCACCGGATCCAGCCAACCACCGCGAGCAGCACGAGCCCGGCGCCACCCAGCACCGGCTCGCGCCAGGCAACCAGCGCGATAAACATGAACACGCGAGCGCCTGCGAGCAGCGCGAAGCCGGCAATTGCGGCGCACAGCGCGTCGATCGCGCCCGACGCACGCGCAAATCTGGCGGCCGTGTGTGCGACATCGGACTCGTGCAACATCTTCTCTTCTCCTTATCAGTTGTTGCGGAGCGCGCTTACGCAGCGCCCGGTGCGCTATCGAGAAAACCGGTCACGTTCTGCAAACGGCCAGCTCCGTCGAGCACACCAAAATCGGAACCCTTGACGATCGAAATGCCTTCCGGAGTCGCCAGCTCCCACGAGAACCGCAGACGATCCGAAAAGCTGTCGACCGCCGTCGTACGCCGGAACGTATGGCGCGGAAAACGCTCATGTACCGCGCGAATCATCGCGTCGATACCGTCATGGCCGGCACCGGATAACAGCGGATCGACGTACGCCGCATCGTTTGCCCAAATCGCGGCAATCAATTGCCGGCGACGCTCGGCATCGGTTTCATTCCATGCATCGAAATAGCGGTCGATCAAAGCGGTATGTGCGTCCATCGCGAACTCCTTCATTGGGTTGAACTCGGGCGACACTCGCGAAGCAGCGTTTTGCGGTGTGTCCGGAATGAAGATTCGGCGATGCGCAGCAGCCTGTCGATTACGTGCGAGGTAATGCAATTGCGGCGGCCGGTTCGGCATGCGAGCCCGGATTTCGCGCGTTGCATGCAAGTTCAATATCAGGCCGCTCGCACTCCGGAATAACGGCGTACCGAAGTAACCGATGCACATAGAACACGCGGTCGAGCCGGTCTATTCCGCGGATCAGGCACGGCTCGCCGGATTCGCGCGTATCAGTTGTCCATACCGCCGCACGGCGCGCCATGACCTCCGAGGTAATAGAAACCCGGCACGCTTTAGCTATCATCGACACCATGAATACGATCTCGATCACTCACGAAGGGCAGCGGGGTGCATCCGCGTCGAGCCGCACGGTCGGCGACCTGTTGCGCGAATGGCGGCAGCGCCGCCGCATGAGCCAGCTGCTGCTCGCCGCCGAGGCCGAGATTTCGACACGGCATCTGAGCTTCGTCGAATCGGGGCGTGCGCTGCCGAGCCGAGAAATGCTGATGCATCTCGCGGAGCGGCTCGAGGTGCCGCTGCGGGCGCGCAACGCGTTGCTGGTCGCGGCGGGCTACGCACCGCTGTTTCGCGAGCGGCCGCTGTCGGACCCGCAATTGAACGCGGCGCGCGAGGCTGTCGAGATGGTGCTGAAAGGGCATGAGCCCTACCCGGCGCTGGCGATCGACCGGCACTGGACCCTCGTCGCAGCGAATCGGGCGCTGACCCCGCTGATTGCCGATGCGCAGCCCGCGCTGCTTGCGGCGCCGGTCAACGCGTTGCGGCTGAGCCTGCATCCGGACGGCATCGCACCGTCGATCGTCAACTGGCACAGCTGGCGCGCGCATCTGCTCGCGCGCCTGCAGCGGCAAATAGAAGTAAGCGGCGATGCGACGCTTGCCGCGCTTTATGAAGAACTTGTCGCGTATCCGCCGCCAGCCGGCGCCGGGCACGCCGCGCAGGACGAAAGCGCCGAGCTTAATCAGATCGCCGTGCCGCTGCGCCTGAAGACCACGCTCGGCGTGCTGTCGTTCTTCAGCACGACCACCGTGTTCGGCACGCCAGTCGACATCACACTGTCCGAACTCGCGATTGAAGCGTTCTTCCCAGCCGACGCACAGACCGCCGACGCGCTGCGGGAATTCGCCCAGCAGGCGGCAGGCAAGCCGCAGGACTAGCCACCGAACCAATTAGACAGAAACGGCTAAAACGCTTCGAAAAGATGCCTATCCCACATCTGTAAAAGCAGGGCTCTGCGCCTTCCAAAGCGCCACGTACGCGCGCACACCATGCAAATGTGCTGTTACACGTTACAAACTCACCCCTCTTGTAACAGTCATTGCGCATAACAGTTACAAATTCACCCAACCCGAAAGCCCACGGGATTACCCGCATTTTTTACCGCAAATTGAACATGCTTTCTTTTTCCTTTCTTAAAGAAAATTGCCGACGCAACTAATTCCAGGCCTCAACTCCGGTACTCGCCTGCTTTTCCAGGACCCTTATGTAGCAACACTTTCCGGGAATCGTCCAATGCCTTTTCGCGCTTTACGAACGACTATTACAGCGCCATGAAAAAGTTACCTGAATGGCGTGGAATTTAAGCGACATTTTTTTGAGAAAGGGATTGCATTCCTCCAGGCCTGTTCATACAATTCGCTCCAGGCTGTTACGAAATGTAACTCCTTGTATCAAAGAGCCGTCAGTTGTATCAGAGCGGCCGCTGTGCCGGAGGGGAGCCACCTCCGGACGAGGCAAAGACCATAAGGCAGGAAATGCCGAAACAATCGGGGCTTCGGGAACGAAAAAATGGACCGTAGCAGCGAGACGCTGGAATCAATCCGCGAGATTAATCTGTCGTACATCATGCTTGCGCAACGTATGTTGCGTGAGGACAAGCCAGTCGGCATGTTCCGTCTGGGCCTGTCGTCGGAATTGGCCGACTTGCTTTCTGGTCTGTCTCTCGCGCAGATCGTGAAGCTGGCCTCTTCCGACCAGCTTTTATGTTTCTTCCGCTTCAACGACCACTCGATGTTGTCGGCGTTGACGCAGACGGCCAAGCACGCTGAAGTCGCGTCGACGCACGCGGCGATTCTGCTTGCAGGCCAGCCTGCCGAGCAGTTTGCTTAACTGAGAGAACTGCGATGCAGAAGAAAAGCCTGACCGAAGACGCGCAGGAAGTATTCCGCGCCATCGCGCTGATCGAACTCGGCGCGCGCATGCAAGTGCTGGAAAGCGAACTGACGCTTTCGCGCGACCGGATGATTCGCCTTTATCGCGAGGTAAAGGGCGTATCGCCGCCGAAAGGCATGCTGCCGTTTTCGGCAGACTGGTACATGACGTGGCTGGCGAACATTCATGCGTCGCTGTTCTACAACACGTACCAGTTTCTGAAGAACGAGGCGCACTGCTCGCACCTCGATGCGTTGACCAAGGGTTACCGGCTGTATCTGGAGCACTGCCGTCACACACAGAGCGAACCGGTTCTCGACTTGACGCGTGCATGGACGCTGGTGCGCTTCTTCGACGCGGACATCCTGCAACTGACGCGTTGCTGCCGTTGTAGCGGCAAGTTCGTCGCGCATCGTCACGACCTGCAGAACAATGTCGTGTGCGGCGCATGCCAGCCGCCGTCGCGCGCCGGCAAGACGAAGAAAGCGGCCGCGGCGAAGCAGGAAATCGAAGCGGTGCAGCTTGAGGCGCACAGCCGTGAAGCTCAGGAAGCTGCTGAAGTGATCGAAGCTGCGCGAGCGGAACCGACACCGCTGGCCGCCTGAAGTCCGCGTCTGAAGTCCGCGTTTTACACTCGCCTGCCCATTTTTCGTTGCCCTCCCGGTTGACGGCATTGCCGCCAGCCCGGGTCAGGCAAACCGGCTTCGGTACTAGCTGCCCCACTCCGTCACCGTCTGCACGACAAGCCAGATATTCGCGGCGCTGATCACCACGAACAGCGCCCACGCGGCCACGCGCGTCACCAGCTTGTTGGCGAATTCGCCCATCAGCTTGCGGTCGCTGGTCATGCGGATCAGCGGATACAGAGCAAACGGCAGTTGCAGGCTCAGCACCACCTGGCTTGCCACCAGCAGCTTGCCTACTGCCCCGTTGCCGAGCAGCTGAATGCCGATCAGTGCCGGAATCAGCGCCAGCCCACGCGTGATCAGACGCCGCTGCCAGCACGGAATACTCAGCTTCAGAAAGCCTTCCATGATCACCTGCCCCGCCACGGTGCCGGTGAACGTCGAGCTTTGTCCCGATGCGAGCAGCGTGATTGCAAACAGCACAGCGGCAAGCCCGGTGCCGACCACGGGTGCCAGCAGCCGGTATGCGTCTTCGATATCGGTCACCTGGTTGTGGCCGGTGGCGTGAAATGCCGCGCCGGCCAGAATCAGAATCGCCGCGTTGATCAGCAGCGCCAGCATCAGCGAAGCGATCGTATCGATGCGCGACATCTTGATCGCCGAGCCGATGCCTTGCGAGTTACGCTTGACCGCCCGCGTCTGCACCACCGACGAGTGCAGATACAGGTTATGCGGCATCACCGTCGCGCCAAGAATGCCGATCGCCAGATAGAGCGGCTCACGGCCGCTGAGCACGGAGAGCGACGGCACGAGCCCTTGCGCAACTGCGGACCAGGCCGGTTTGACGAGCGCCAGCTCGATGATGTAACCGATACCAATGGTTGCAATCAGCGCCAGCATGATCGCTTCGAGGTCGCGAAAGTTCTTGCCCTGCAGGCCGAGCACGATCAACGTATCGAGCGCAGTGAGCAGCACGCCGGAAGTCAGCGACATCTTGAACAGCAGGTGGAACGCAAGCGCACCGCCGAGCACTTCGGCAAGGTCGCACGCGACGATCGATAGTTCTGCGAGCAGCCATTGCACGCGCGCGACGCCCGGCGAGTAACGGTCGCGCGACAGTTGCGCCAGATCCCTGCCGGTTGCAATGCCCAGACGCATGCTCAGACATTGCAGCACCATCGCGGCGACGCTCGACAGCACGACCACAAACAACAGGCTGTAGCCGTAACGCGAGCCGGCCTCGATGTCGGTCGCCCAGTTGCCCGGGTCCATGTAACCGATCGACACGAGCAGGCCGGGGCCCGCGAACTGCATGATGCGCTTCCAGAACGGTGCGCCGGGCGTGACGACGACGGACCCCTGCACTTCGGCAGGGCAAAACGGAGCGGTAGCGGTAGTGGGAAGTTTGAACTGCAAAGCCGGTGGCCCTCGATCCAGGTTGATGCCGCAGCCGCACAGCCAACCCGTACGCCCCCGACTCCCTCAAGTGTACAAAGAAACTTCCGGCAGTGTCCCTAGAAGCGCATAGCGCCCGATATCACGTACCCGGTAGTCGAGCGGATCGTGCAAGGTGTGCACGCGTGCGTTGCGCCAGAAACGATCGAGCGCGAGACCTGCGCCGGTGGCGCGCGCGCCGCACGCATCGAACAGCGCTTCGCTAACCTCGAGCGACGCGCGATGCGCGAACACCTTGGCCTCGGACGTTGCGAGCGCAACCTGTGCGCGTTGCTCGGCCGCGAGTGCGCCGCCCTTCTGCCAGGCGGCGTCGAGCGCGAGTGCGGCACGATCGGCCATGGCTTCGGCGCCGATTGCCTTTAGCCGCATTTCGCCGAAGCGCTGGATCATATAAGGATCGTCGACTGCACGCGCGACGCCCGAATTGATCCATGGCCGGCCATTCTGCGTGACGAACTGGCGGGCTTCCTCCAGCGCGCCGAACGCGATGCCGACGAACAGGTTGGTCAGCACCATCTGCGCGACCAGCGTGCGCAGCGTCGCGCGCGGCGTTTCCGGGCGGTGCATCACTTCGTGCGCCGCGAGCGAAACGCCGTCGAACGACACGCTGCCGCTATCGGTCTGGCGCTGCCCGATCGGGTCCCAGTCTTCGTTGACGGTGATACCGGCGCGCGTGGTCGGTACGATGCCGAAAACCGGTTTGCTGCTCGACGGGTCGTGTGCGGACAGCGTCATCATCTGCGAGCCGCGGGTTCCTGAGCAAAAGCCTTTGACGCCATCGAGACGGTAGCCGCCGTCGCCGGCTGCGGTGACGGTCAGCCGCGGGTCGAGCGGATTGATCGCGTTGCCCCACCACCAGCGCTCGTCGACGGTTGCGCGCAGATAACGCGCGCGTTGCTCGTCGCTGGCCCACAGGTCGACGCTTGCGACCTGCAGAAACTGGAAGCCCAGCAGATGCGCCAGCGCCGCATCGACCGCGGCCAGCATGCGCACCGTGCGATATGCGTCGAACCAGCCGGCGCCGGCGCCGCCGAATTCGCGCGGCACCGTCAGCGTGAGCAGGCCGGCATCGGCGATCCACTGTTTTTCCTGCGCCGCGTGGCCGCCCGCGGCATCGCGCGCCGCCGCGCTAGCGCGCAGCGCGTCGACCAGCGCGGTCAGATCGGTTGCCGGTGCGCTCGCGTCTGTGCGCTGCTGTGTCGGCCTGTAAGCGTCGTTCATGCGTTCTCCGTCGACCTTCGCGTCGAAAGCGACACGAGTGCCGACAGTTTAGCGGGATCGCGTCCGGTCAGGCGTGCCAGCATCTCGCGCCGCCAGTCGTCATAGATTGCGGGGTATGCGTCGATGTCCGCGCCGAATACGTGCGCGGTATGCGCGTATTCGTCATGCAGATACGCGTCCAGACGCTGTTGCAGCGCGTCGTCGGCTGCGAGTACCCGGTCGATCAGCGCTTCGCGCGCGCGGCCCGACGTGCTGGCCAGCCGCGTGCGCCACCATTCGATGATTTGCACGCGGTGCCATTCCTCGTCGGGCCGGATGCGATTTTCGCCGTGCTCGCGCATCGCGGGGTCGGCGATGGTGCCCGTTTTACGCTGGATCCATAGCTTCGCGAGGATGTGCAGTTCGTAGTGCCACTCGAACGCGAGGAAGCCGGCGAGGTCTGCCACTGCCAGATCACCGATCCGCTGCCAATGCTCGGCGACACGCCGCTCGATCGCGGGCAGCGGATCGACCGACGTCAACGCGACGATACGCTCGCGCGCCAGCACCGCATGCGCGCCGTCGTCGCCGAGCTGGCGCGCGAGGATCAGCTGGAAATGCGGGTCGTCGGCGAACAGCGTATCGATTGCGCGCGCAACGACCTGTACGATGAACAGATCGTGCGCCGCCATGCGCGTGTAGTAATCGCACACCGCCTCGAGTTCGGCGGCACTCTGCGGCGCACGCGGCGCAACTGCGAGTCGCTCGGGAAATGCCGGTACGTGACGGCGCGCAACCTGCAGAAACAGACGTTCCTCGAACTCCGCATTCCATTGCGGCGGGTTCCATGCTTGGGTGGTCATAGCGGATTGGCCAAAGGAAGGAAATTCAGGCGCGGCGCGACAGTCGACGCACCAGCCAGTCGCCGGTGAACTGCACGGCCGTCACGATGACGATCAGCAGCACGATGACGGTCACCATCACGGTGGTATCGAAACGCTGATAGCCGTAGCGAATCGCCAGATCGCCGAGCCCGCCGGCGCCAACCACGCCCGCCATCGCCGATGAGCCGATCATAGCGACCACCGTGATCGTGAAGCCGCCCAGAATGCCCGGCAGCGCTTCCGGCAGCAGCACGTGGCGAATGATGTGACGGCGTTGCGCACCCATCGCCTGTGCGGCTTCGATCAGGCCGCGGTCCACTTCGCGCAGGCTCACTTCCGCGATGCGGGCGAAAAATGGAGTCGCGGCGATGCTCAATGGCACGATGGCGGCCCATACGCCGATCGTCGTGCCGACAACCAGCCGCGTCAGCGGCAGCAACGCGACCAGCAGGATGATGAATGGCGTCGAACGGAACGCGTTCACCAGCGAGCCGAGCGTCGTGTTCAGCGCGCGGCGTTCGTAGATGCCGCCGCGTGTGGTCGCAACCAGCACCAGCGCAAGCGGAATGCCCAGCAGCAGCGCGACCAGTGCCGAGATGCCGACCATCAGCACGGTGTCGCCGATCGCACCCCACAGCTCGGAAAGCCACAGATCAGACATAGCCCAGCACCTCGACCCGGTTTGCGTAGGCACGGGCTGCGTCGGCCAGCGCGGCGATTTGCGTGTGCCATGCGCCGACGGTATGGACAGCGGACACCTCGGATGTATCGCGTGAGTCTGACGCATCGCGTGCTTCAGATGCATTACTTGCCGCGCCGCCGCGCAATTGCGCGGAGACGACCAGCCGCCCTTGCGCGCGCCCCTGAATCCTGTCGATACCGCCATGCACGAAACTCACGTGCGCACGCGTGCCGCCGAGCGCTTGCGCAAGCGCGGCCAGATCCGGCTCGCGGCCGTCCGCGCCGGTATAGCGCACGTCGAACAGCACTGCGGCGCCAGGCAGCGGCGCGCGGTCGAGCGGCTGCATGCGTGCGGCCAGATCGGCTGGCAAATCGTGCACCAGCGGGCGCAACAATGCGCGCGTCGCATCGTGTTGCGGATCGCCGAACACGCGCCACACCGGGCCGGTTTCAACCACCGTGCCGCGTTCGAGCACGGCCACGCTGTCGCATACTTCGCGGATCACCGCCATCTCATGCGTGATCAGCACGATGGTCGGCTTGAGGCGCCGGTTGATGTCGCGCAATAGCGCAAGGATCGACTGGGTGGTTTCCGGATCGAGCGCGGAAGTGGCCTCGTCGCACAGCAGGATGTCCGGATCGTGCACCAGCGCGCGCGCTATGCCCACGCGCTGCTTCTGCCCGCCGGACAATTGCGCCGGATACGCGTCGCGGCGCGCCGTGAGGCCGACAACCTCCAGCAGTTCGCTAACCTTCGCATCGATCGCGGCCTTGCGCACGCCGGCGATCTTCAACGGCAGCCCGATGTTCTCGCTCACGGTCTTCGCGGAGAGCAGATTGAAATGCTGAAACACCATGCCGATGCGTCGCCGCAACGCGACTAGCGCACGTTCGTCGAGCGCGCCTACGTCGACACCATGCACGCGCACCGTGCCGGAGGTCGGCTTCTCGAGACCGTTGACGAGGCGCAGCAGCGTCGACTTCCCTGCGCCGCTGCGTCCGATGATGCCGAATACCTCGCCGCGCGCGACGCTTAGATCGACTTTGTCGAGCGCCGCGGTACCGCCCGCCGGATTGGCAGCCTTGTTTTGCTTCGCATCGCCGAAAATCTTGCCAATGCTGTCGAAGATCACCGCGGGCGCCGCCAGATCGCCCGCCGCCTCACTGGAACGCTGGGTTGGCACGGGCACGGACACGGGTTCGACGAAGCGCGCCATATCGAGCAGATTGCTCATCAGCAGATGGTCCATTCGATTACGCTCCTACCGTTGCACGCGCATGCAAACGGTGCTGCGCGCCGCTATGCGCTTCCGGCAAACGCGCACGGCCCGCGCCGAACAGCTTTTCGCGCAGCGTCGGCGCGGCCGCATAGTCTTCCTTGTAGACGCCGCGATTCTGCAACTCGGGCACCACCAGATCGACAAAATCCTCGAACGACTCCGGCATCACGGTGCGCGTCAGATTGAAACCGTCGATGCCGGTCTCTTCGATCCACGAGATCATTTCATCGGCGATCTGCTGCGGCGAGCCGACCACCGGTTTTGCGCGGCCGCCGAGCGTCATCTGTTCGAGCACCTTGCGTTTGGTCCAGACACCGCTCACGCTCTTCTTCGAAATCGCCTCTACCGCCGACTGCATCGACTCGGTCTTCACATATGAAATCGGCTCGTCGAGCGCAAATTCAGCGAAGTCGATACCCGTCGAACTCGAAAAATGCGCGAGACCGCCTTCGGCGCTCGCATAACGGCGATACTCTTCGTACTTTTCATGCGCGGCCCGCTCGGTTTGTCCGACCACCACCGTCATGCCGGCAAAGATCTTGATGTCGTCCGGCGCGCGGCCGAAACTCACCGCGCGACGGCGCAGATCGTCGACGATCGAGCGCGTGAGCGGCTTGTTTTGCCCGCCGACGAACACGCATTCCGCGTGGCGCGCCGCAAAGTCGATGCCGCGCGCCGACGAACCGGCCTGATACAGCACCGGTGTGCGTTGCGGCGAAGGCTCGCTCAAATGGATCGCGTCGAGCGAATAATACGGCCCGGTATGCGTGATCCGATGCACTTTAGCCGGATCGGCAAACACCCGCGCCACGCGGTCGCGGCGCACAGCGTTGTCTTCCCAGCTTTGCTCCCACAGCTTGTAAACCACGTCCATGTAATCGTCCGCACGGTCGTAGCGGTCGTCATGGCTGATCTGCTGGGTCAGCCCCATGCCGCGCGCGGCGCTGTCGAGATACCCGGTGACGATGTTCCAGCCTACCCGCCCCTTGGTCAGGTGATCGAGCGTCGACATGCGGCGCGCGAACAGATACGGCGGCTCGTAGGTCAGATTCGCGGTGACGCCGAAGCCGATGTGCTTTGTTACGTGCGCCATCGCCGGCACGATCAGCGCCGGGTCGTTGATCGGAATCTGTACAGCCTCGCGCAACGGCGTGCCTGGGCCACCCTGATAGACGTCGTAGACGCCGACGATATCGGCCAGAAAAATGCCGTCGAATTTGCCGCGCTCCAGCGTTTGCGCGAGGCTCGTCCAGTAGTCGAGATCCGTATAGTGTGGCGAGCGGTCGCGCGGATGCGTCCACAAGCCGTGATTGATGTGGCCGACCGCGTTCATGTTGAACGCGTTCAGCAGGATCTTCTTGCTCGGCATCGGGAGGGTCCTTGTCAACGCGTCGGGCGCTCAGCGGGCGCCTGTTTGCAACGTCTGTTTGTGCACTTGTTCGTGCTCACTGGCGCACTTACCACGCCACCGCATACAGATTGCCGAACGCCTTGTCGAGCGCCGTACGCACCGCCGGCGAATGCTGGTAAATCGAAATGAACTTGCGAATGCGCGGGTCGTTCGTACTCTCCGGACGCACCACCCACTGGATCGCGAAGATCTTGTTCTCGGTGCCGTCGAACAGCAGCGCACTATTCGGGTCAGCCGTACCGGCCAGCTTGATAAAGCTTGGATAGCCTTGCGCGAGATCGACATCATCGAGCGAGCGCGCCAGTTGCGACGCTTCAAGCGCGACGATCTTCAGATGCTTCGGGTTATCGACGATGTCGAGCGTGGTGGCGCGATAATCGACGCCCGGTTTCAGCTTGATCAGGCCTGCGCGCTGCAGCAGCAGCAAACCCCGCCCGCCGTTCACCGGATCGTTGGCGATGGCCACGGTCGCGCCATCTTTCAGCTGGTCGAAACGCGTGACCTTCTTCGAATAAAGGCCGATCTTCATGATCGTGCCCGGCGCAATCGCCACGAAGTGATAGCCGCCCTGCTTGTTGGCGTTTTCCAGAAACGGAATGTGCTGGAAATAGTTGACGTCGATGTCCTTGTTCGCCAGCGCCGCGTTCGGCGTGTTCCAGTCAGTGAACTCGATGATCTTGACGTCGAGCCCCTGCTGCTTTGCTTCCTGCGCGGCGATTTTCAGCGCTTCGATCTGCGGGCTGGTGGCGGTGCCGATCTTTAGCGTTGCCGTATCAGCCGCACTCGCGGCCACGCTTGCGCCGCACAGATGCAGTGCAAAGACAGCAACGCCCAACACATGCAGCGGCCTGCGCGCAGCGTGCCGCAGCGCGCGAATCATCGAATGGAACGGGTTCATCGGTTGGCTCGTCAATTGACTGCAGCCGATGATAGAAGCGACCCTGACTAGCGTCTACCAAGCGATTTTCGAAAGGAAATCGCGAAATGCGATATGCGGGAGCAGCCGTGTGCGCCGCCATATAGAACAAAACGGCGTTATCCGCACACTGATGCGCGAATAACGCCGCTTGCGTCGAGCTGGAAAAGCGAACCGCGAACTTACTGCTTCGCGACCTGCTCCGGCCCACTTTGCATCCCAACCGCGCTGCCGTCCTGCGGCTTCGCGTCACCCCATCCGCCGCCCAACGCGCGAATCAGGTTGACGGTTGCCACCGCCTGCGTGCCGGTCAGCCGGCTTGCCTGCAATTGCGATTGCAGCACCTGACGCTCCGCATCGATCACGTCCAGGTAGGCAATCTGCCCTTCCTGGTACTGCGTGGTCGACAGATGCGCGGCGCGCTGCGACGCATTGACCGCATCGTTCTGCTCGCGCGTCTGATCCTGCAGCAAACGCAGATCCGACAGATTGTCTTCGACTTCTCGGAACGCCTGCAGCACCTGCTGACGATACTGCGCAACATCCTCGTCGTATTTGGCACGCGCCTGGGCGAGCCCTGCGCGACGCCGGCCGCCATCGAACAGCGGCATCGCCAGCGCGGTGCCGGCAAACGGCCCGAGCAGGAACGCACGGCTCGACCACTGGAACAGATCGCCGAGCGTCGCCGATTCATAGCCGAACGCGCCGGTAATATCCAGCTTCGGGAAGAATGCCGACTTCGCCAGACCCACACGCGCATTCGCTGCGGCCATCGCCCGTTCTGCCGCGGCGATATCCGGCCGGCGCTCGAGCAGCGCGGACGGCAAGCCAGCCGGCACGCTCGTCATAACCGGCACGAGCGGCGTTTCCGGGAACGAGAAATCCGCCGGTGCCTTGCCGAGCAGAATCGCCAGACCATGCTCGGCAGTCGCACGCTGACGCGCAACACCCACCGCATCCGCACGCGCCGTGGAGAGCTCGTTCTTGGCACGCGACACATCGAGTTCGCTGATGTCGCCTTCCTTGAAACGCCGCTCCACCAGCTTCAACGCATCTTCACGCAGCGTTACCGTGCGGCGGAACAGATCGACCTGCGAATCCAGTTCGCGCAGCTGGAAGTAATTCGACGCCACGTCGGCCTGCAGCGACAGCTGCACCGAACGGAACAGCGCATCGCTTTGCTGCGAATCCGCTTTCGACGCGCTCACGTTCGAGCTGACGCGCCCGAACAGATCCGCCTCATACGACACCGTGCCCTGCGCACGCCACAAGGTCTGGGTCGGCACGTTCGCATCCTGCGGCAGGAACTGCGATGCCGGCGACAGACGCTCGCGCGTGGGCCCAAAGCCTGCATCGATCGACGGGAACCACGCGGCGCGCGCCGACTGCACCAACGCACGCGATTGCTGCACGCGCGCGGCAGCCGCCTTCAGGTCCTGGTTCGCGGTGGCCGCCTGCTGCTCGAGATCGTTCAGCACCGGGTCGCCGAAGACCATCCACCATTGGCCGCGATGTGCGTCGTCGGCCGGCTCAGCCGGCTTCCACGTGCCCGCTTCTTTTGCGTCGAGCGGAGCGGCTTCCTTGAATGCCGTCGGCGTCGGCGCATCCGGACGGTGATAGGTCGGCTCGACCGAGCACGCCGCCAGCAATGCAACCAGCAGCGCGCTCGCGGCCGCGCGGCCCCACCCGCGCATCGATTCAGTTCGTTTCATATTTTCTCCCTTCACGCATCGGTCGTTGCATGTGCAACCAGATGCGGCGAATCTTTCTGTGCGACGTGAATCTTGCCGCCTGCCAGCAACCGCAGCACCACGTAGAACACGGGCGTCAGCATCAGGCCGAACACCGTCACGCCGAGCATGCCGAAGAACACCGCGATACCCATCGCGTGGCGCATCTCCGAGCCCGCACCGCTCGACACCACCAGCGGCACCACGCCCATGATGAAAGCGATCGACGTCATCAGGATCGGGCGCAGCCGCAGCCGGCTCGCTTCGATCGCCGCGGCCAGCGGCGAGCGGCCGTCGTGTTCGAGCTCGCGCGCAAACTCGACGATCAGGATCGCGTTCTTCGACGCAAGCCCCACCAGCACCATCAAACCGATCTGCGTGAAGATGTTGTTGTCGCCCTGCGTGAGCCACACGCCGGTCAGCGCGGACAGCACGCTCATCGGCACGATCAGGATCACCGCGAGCGGCAGCGTCAGGCTTTCGTACAGCGCAGCCAGCACGAGGAACACCAGCAGCACGCTGATCGGGAACACCCACAGCCCCGCGTTGCCGGCGAGAATCTGCTGGTACGTCAGGTCGGTCCATTCGAGCTTCACGCCGCGCGGCAGCACTTCAGCCGCGACACGTTCAGCCGCTGCCTGCGCTTCGCCCGACGAGAAACCCGGTGCCGGGCCACCGTTGATGTCGGCTGCCGTGTAGCCGTTGTAGCGGACCACCATTTCCGGCCCGAAGGTCGGCGTCACCTTCACCAGCGACGACAACGGCACCATGTCGCCATTCGTGTTGCGTGTTTTCAGCTGCAGGATGTCGTCGGCGTTCTGGCGGAACGGCGCATCGGCCTGCACACGCACCTGGTACACGCGTCCGAAGCGGTTGAAGTCGTTCACGTACAGCGAGCCGAGGTAAATCTGCATCGTGTTGAACACATCGGTGACCGGCACGCCGAGCTGCTTCGCCTTCACGCGGTCCAGATCGACGTTCAGCTGCGGCACGTTGATCTGATAGCTCGAGAAGGTCGGGCCGAGCTCCTTGGTCTGCGCGGCGCGCTTCACAAACGCTTCGGCCGCATCGTTGAGCGCCGCGTAGCCGACCGCGCCGTGATCTTCGATCTGCATCTTGAAGCCGCCGAGCGTACCGAGGCCCAGCACCGGCGGCGGCGGGAACACGGCGACGAACGAGTCCTTGATCTGCGAGTATTGCTGGTTCAGCGCACCGGCGATCGTGCCGGCCGCCAACGCCTTGCCTTTGCGTTCGTCGAACGGTTTCAGCGTGACGAACACGATGCCGGCACTCGAACTATTCGTGAAACCGTTCACCGACAGACCCGGGAACGCCACTGCGCTTTCCACGCCCGGCTGCTTCAGCGCAATCGCGCTCATGTCGCGGATCACTTTCTCGGTGCGGTCGAGCGATGCACCGTTGGGCAGTTGCGCGAAGGCGATCAGATACTCCTTGTCCTGCGCCGGCACGAAGCCGCCCGGCACGGTCCGATAGACCAGACCCGTCAGTGCGAGCAGCACCACATACACCACCAGCATCGCGCCCTTGTGACGCAGCACACCGGTTACGCCCTTGCCGTACGCTTCGGAACCGCGGTGGAACACCTTGTTGAAGCGCTTGAAGAAGCCGCCGAACACGCGGTTCATCGCGCGCGTCAGCCAGTCTTCCTTGTCGCCGTGGCCACGCAACAGCATCGCGGCAAGCGCCGGCGACAGCGTCAGCGAGTTGAACGCCGAGATCACCGTCGAGATCGCGATGGTCATCGCAAACTGCTTGTAGAACTGGCCGGTAAGACCGGTCATGAACGCGAGCGGCACGAACACAGCCACCAGCGTCAGCGCGATTGCAATGATCGGCCCACTGACCTCCTGCATCGCCTTATACGTGGCCTCGCGCGCAGATAGCCCTCGTTCGATGTTCCGTTCGACGTTCTCGACCACCACGATCGCATCGTCGACCACGATACCGATCGCCAGCACCATACCGAACAGCGACAACGCATTGATCGAGAAACCGAACGCGAGCAGCAGCGAGAACGTACCGACGATCGACACCGGCACGGCGATCAGCGGAATGATCGACGCGCGCCAGGTCTGCAGGAACACGATCACGACCACGACCACCAGCGCAATTGCTTCGAGCAGCGTGTGAATCACCGCCTCGATACTGGAGCGCACGAACTGCGTCGGGTCATAGACGATCTTGTATTGCACGCCGGCCGGGAAGTCCTGCGCGAGATCTTTCATCTCCTTGCGGACCTGATCCGAAATCTGCAGCGAGTTCGCACCCGGCGACTGGTTGATTGCCAGCGCAACCGCCGGCTTGTTGTCCAGCAGCGAACGCAGGCCATATTCCGACGCGGCCAGCTCGATCCGCGCGATGTCGCGCAGATACGTGACCGCACCATCCGGCGCCGTCTTCACGACGATGTCGCCGAATTCGGCTTCGGTCTTCAGGCGCCCGCGTGCATTCACCGACAGTTGCAGCGGCGTACCCGGCACCGACGGCGACGCACCGATCACGCCGGCCGCAACCTGAATGTTCTGCTCGCGAATCGCATTGACCACCTCGGTGCCGGTCAGATTGCGCTCGGCGACCTTGTGCGGATCGAGCCACACGCGCATCGCGTAGTCGCCCGCGCCCCACAGCTGCACTTCACCGACGCCGCGAATCCGCTGCAACCGGTCGCGCACGTTCAGCAGCGCATAGTTGCGCAGATACGTCATGTCGTACTGGTCGTTCGGCGAGATCAGATGCACCACCATCGTGAGCGTCGGCGAGCTCTTGATGGTCGTCACGCCGAGGCGCTGCACATCTTCCGGCAGGCGCGGCAGCGCCTGGTTCACGCGGTTTTGCACCAGCTGCGTCGCGAGGTCCGGATTGGTGCCGAGCGCGAACGTCACGGTCAGCGTCAGGTTGCCGTCGCTATTGGCTTGCGACTGCATATACAGCATGTTTTCGACGCCGTTGATCTGCTCTTCGAGCGGCGACGCGACCGCTTCGGCGATCACTTTCGGGTTGGCGCCCGGATACTGCGCCTTGACGACCACCGACGGCGGCACGACTTCCGGGTACTCGGAAATCGGCAGCTGGAACAACGCGATCATGCCCGCCAGCAGAATCAGGACGGATAGCACGCCCGCGAAGATCGGCCGGTCGATGAAGAATTTGGATATGTTCATGAAAGGCTCTTTAGTCTGATGCTGATGCGCTGAAGGAAAACGGAATCCGTATGGATCACGAGTCCTTCTGCGCCTTCGCGCGTGCCGGCGACTGCGCGACCGGCGCGCCGTTCGCGTCGCCATCGCCGGTCATCGGCACCATGTGGGCCTTGATCTGCTCGTTCGGACGCACCCGCTGCGTACCGTTGACGACGATCCGGTCGCCGGCCTGCAGGCCGCCCTTGACCACCCGCAGATTGCCTTGCAGGCCGCCCGGCGTGATCTCGCGATACGCAAC
Organism: Paraburkholderia jirisanensis; assembly: GCF_054782355.1. Taxonomy (NCBI): domain Bacteria; kingdom Pseudomonadati; phylum Pseudomonadota; class Betaproteobacteria; order Burkholderiales; family Burkholderiaceae; genus Paraburkholderia; species Paraburkholderia jirisanensis. Next base: position 1,060,029 of record NZ_BAAGSQ010000025.1, read on the forward strand.
GTGGTCGTTCTTGTCGACCACGAACACGTACTTCTTGTCCTGGTCGGTGTTGACCGCCGCATCGTCGATCAGCAGCGCCGGGTGCGGCGCGCTGCCGCCGACCTTCACGCGTGCATAGAGGCCCGGCACCAGCGTGCCGTCGGCGTTGTCGAAACGCGCGCGCACGCGGATCGTGCCCGACGACGTATCGAGCCGGTTGTCGACGGAATCGATTACGCCCGAGCGCGAATAGCCGGTTTCGTTCGCGAGACCCAGTTCGACCGGCACCTTGCCGCTGTTCTTCACCTGGCTGATGTACTCGAGGTAGGTCTGCTCGTCGGCGTCGAACGACGCGTAGATCGGCGATACCGACACCAGCGTGGTCAACGGCGCGGCACTTGCGCCCGCGCTCACCACGTTGCCGAGCGTGATCTCGGCGCGCGATACGCGGCCTGAAACCGGTGCCACGACCTTCGTATAGCCAAGGTTGATCTGCGCCGCTTCGAGCGCGGCCTGCGCGCCCTTCACGTTCGCATCCGATTCGCGCGCGGCATTCTGCTTTTCGTCGTAATCGCGCTTGGCGATCGCGTTGTCGCCGATCAGGCGTTGCGCGCGCTCCCAGTCGGTCTGCGTGTAGATGCGATGTGCCTGCGCCGCGGCCAGCTGCGCGGCCGCGCGATCCACTTCCGCCTGATACGGACGCGGGTCGATCACGAACAGCACGTCACCCTTCTTTACCAGCGCGCCATCCTTGAAATTGACGGCCACGATCGAGCCCGGCACCTGCGGACGGATATCGACGCGATCGATCGCTTCGAGCCGGCCCGAATAGCTTTGCCAATCGGTGATGGTTCGCTGCAGGACCGAAGCGACATCGACTTCGGTCAACGCCGGCGCGGGCGCGGCTTGCGCCTCCGAGTGCGCATCGAAGCGCATTGCGCCAAGCGTGCCGAGCCCCGCGAGCACGATGACCGCTACGGCAGCGATCGCTAGCCGGGAACGTGTAAAGGGAAGTTTAGACATGACAGACTCCGGTTTTTTTGGTTGATTGAAGTTGGTTTAACGGAGAGCGCGCGCGGCAAAGCGGCAGCGTAGAAAACGCACCGCTTCGTGCAGCGCCGCGGGGTGATCGGCGAGCCCCGCGTGCGAAACATTCGGAAAGCGCACCACCTGGGTCAGCACACCGGCGGCGATCAGGTTGCCCGCATATTTTTCGGCTTCGACATGCAGCACATCGTTACCGGCAGTGGCGATCAGCGTGTCGGGCAGATTCGCGAGACGCGACGCTTCAAGCGGTGCGGCATACGGATGCATGCGCTGCGCCGCCTGTGGCAAATACGCGCGGTAACACGCCGCGCATTCTTTCGCGGTGATGTCGGAGCTCAACTGCCGTTCGTCGCCCAGACGCGTGAGACTCGGATCGAGCATCGGCCCAAACAACGCCTGCGCTTCGATGCGCACGTCACCGCGATCACGTGCGATGAAGGACAGGCAATTGGCCAGATGACCGCCGGCGTCGTGCCCCGCGACGCCGATCCGTTTCGAATCTGCACCAAACGCGCGCGCTCGCGTCTTGACCCACAGCAACGCGCGATGCGCATCTTCCGGTGCCGCCGGAAATGGGAATTGCGGCGCAAGCGAATAACCTACCGACACCACCAGAGCCGGCAATTGCTGCGCAAGAAACCGCGCGGCCGGGTCAGATTCGTCGATCGAGCCACGCATGAAACCGCCGCCGTGAAAATACAGAACGATCGGCAATGCGTGTTTGCCGGTCAGCCTGTAAAGCCGCAACGTGATCTCCTGCGCGTACCCTTCGATCTGCACATCACTGATATCCAGCGCTGCCAGACCGCTTGCCGTGCCACTACTGCCGCCTGCCAGATCCGGCGAGTGGCGCGAGTTGAATGCTTCCATGCGGAGGTGCGCAAAGCGCGAAATTATCGAATGGTGCGCATTGTGCGTTCAGCAAAACTTCAAATAAATGCCTATAATCCGGCAACACAATTCGGTGCGCCTGAACAATACGTTCGTTTTGTTCCCGTTTGAGCGGCCTCGCCGGCTTCACGACGCATCGATAGCACTCAATCCTCCGGAGGTTTGCCATGGACCGGCTTCAGGCCATGCAAGTGTTCACCCGGGTCGTCGACACCAACAGCTTCACGCGGGCCGCGGAAACGCTCGACCTGCCGCGCGCATCGGTCACGACCATCATCCAGAATCTCGAGGCGTTTCTCGGCACGCGCCTGCTGCATCGAACCACGCGTCGGTTATCGCTGACGCCGGATGGCGCCGCGTACTACGAGCGTTGCGTGCGAATTCTTGCGGACGTCGAAGAAACCGAAGCGAGTTTCCAGATCGGCAACAAGAAGCCGAATGGCAAGTTGCGCATCGACATGCCGGGCTCGCTCGGCAGGCTATTGGTCATTCCGAAGCTGTGCGAATTCCATAAGCTCTATCCGGACATCGATCTGCAGCTTGGCTTGACTGACCGACCGGTCGATTTGCTGCAGGAAGGCGTCGATTGCGTGCTGCGGGTCGGCGCGCTGCAGGATTCGTCGCTGGTCGCACGGCGAGTAGGGTTATTCGAAGGCGTGTCGTGCGCCGCGCCGTCGTATCTCGCGCGTTCGGGCACGCCGCGCACGCTCGAAGATCTCGAGAACCACAGCGCCGTCAATTATTTTTCGAGCCGCACGGGTCGAACCTTCGATTGGGAGTTTCTGGTCGACGGCAAGGAAGTCCCTGTCAAGATGAAGGGTATTGTTTCGGTCAACGATGCAGATGCATACGTGACCTGCGGCCTCGAAGGTTTCGGCTTGATCCAGCCGCCGCTTTTCATGGTGCTGCCGCATCTGCATACGGGCGAGCTCGTCGAAGTGCTGCCGGACTTCAAGCCGCTGCCGATGCCGATCTCGGTGGTTTATCCGCACAGCAAGCATCTTTCGTCGAAGGTTCGGGTGTTTGTCGACTGGGTGGCCGAGCTGTTCGACAGCTGTCCGCTGCTGAGCGGCCGCGGCAGACTCGATGCGACGTGCACCGGGCGAACCATCGAGCAGCGCGAAGAAGAGCCGGAACTGGATACGCCAGTGGTGACCGAGTGGGTTGCCTGATCGGCTGAACGACGTGAAACCCACCGCTCTCGTCTGACAAACAATCAATCGCAGCGCCCGCTGCGATTGTTCCGCATTTTTGACAATTCATTTCGCGAAAGGCGGATTTATCCGCTGCCTCTCAAAGCCTACATTTCACCCTGTCGCGGCGCACTCGTACTGCAAACGAATCACAGGGGTGAAACATGCAACGCAAGCTCTTCGCAGGTCTGGTTCTCTCGCTGCTGGCAAGCACGTCCGCCTTTGCAGCTGGCGGTGGCGGCATCGGCCACGCCGGTACGTACAACCAGCCGTGGTGGTCGCAAGGCAGCAGCGCCACCCGCGCCGAAGTTAAAGCAGGTATCGCCGAATCGCATGGTTACAGCGTGCAAAGCGCCGATGGCAGCCAAAGCGAACATCTCGCCGTGCAAGGCAACAGCGCGGCAAACAGCTCGAACAACCAGTAATCCCGAAGCCGCGCGAAGCGCCCACCCATCTGGCGAAGCCGCGCGGCAATTCCGTTGAACATTCCATCAAGGAGCCGAACATGACCCCGTCCGAACTCGATCAATGGTCGACCGACGTGCCCGTGTGGACGCCGTATCGTTCCATTTAATGCAATTGAGAATCTCAGCGCGATTACGTGCTGCCTTTTGAGGGTGTGTCCGCCAGTCAGTTACGCGGCACACCCTCTTGCCATTTGCTCCACTGCGTGACGATTGCCTGAACCAGCGGTTGCCCTGCGCGATACAGATTCTCCAGCGCAATATCGCCACCACCCTGGCCGTTCGTGTTCAGCAGATTGTCGACGCTCGATGTACCGTCGGCAGGCCGGTCGAAGTCCGCGCCGGTGCGCAGTACCGCCACCCGCTGCAAATCGACACGGTGCACGCTCGCCGCGCGTTTGAGCGCTTCGTACGTCGCGTTGTCTTCCTGCTGCGTCGTGCAATACACGCCCTTGCCGTCGGTCACCAGTTTGGTCCAGTCGCGCGCGCGTTCGCCGATGCGCTTGCCAGACCACCACGTATCGCTCGTCGACGTGTCGCATTGCACGACTGTCGGCGGCCGATTGGCGGGTGCATACGCATACTTGCTGCGCGTCGCTTGCGCCTGCGGCGCATCTGCGAGCTTTACGCCACGCGATAGTGCGTATGCGGCGTCGGTGAGTTGCGGGTTGAGCTGGAACACTTCGGTCTTGTATTCGAGCGGCGGCTTTTCAGCCGGGTTCTTCGCGAAGATGCCGAAATAACCGCTGTTCCAGTCGGGTGGCGCTTCGCGGCCATCCACTTCCCATTGAATGCCGAAGTCGACCAGCCAGTTGGCCCACGTCGCTGTGCCGAGCGTGCCGCGCGAAGGATCGATGCCTGCCACGCCGGCGACGACGAAGTACGTGTGGCGCAGATCGAAGCGCGGCGAAAACGTCAGCGCCATCATCGAAGCGGCGGCGTTCGCGTGGCCCATGCCGGTGGTCATCACGCAGACATCCTGCGCGTTGCAGTGCACGTCCGGATAGTCGGGCGACAGGCCGTCGACGGCGATGTCCTGCCACGGTCCAAGCTTGTCGAGCCAGACCTTGCCTTCGGGGCCGAACATCGACACGATCATTACCTTCGGCGCACGCACCCGCGCCGCGCGAGTGGTTGCAGTACCGCGGGCATTGGCGTGCGCGTTGGCGGTGGTATCCGAAGCGGCTACCGGCGTCTTCGCCTGCGCCGCTGCTACCGATAGACAACCCGCAGCGACCAGCGCGGCACCCGCAAGTGAGCGGCGCAGAACAGTCGGGCAACGGTGGCGAGTCTTCATGGAAAAACGTTCCTTGTTATTTGCGGTGTAATGACACGGCACACGAGCTTGCCGATACACAGAGCAGGCAAGCGCATCTCACGTACAAGCGGACGTAAAAGCGGCACGTATGAGTGACACGTAAAAAGGCAGCACGTATAAACGCGGCAAGTATAGGGGCGCGCCCGCCGGGTCGGCATTAAACATTCAATCCCGCGACGCGGTGGCTCAATCGAAATAATCAATAACCGTTCACGAAAGCAAGGCATCACGTCGCGCCTCGCATCGGCTATTCAGACGCGCGGCACGTCCGGCTCGAAGAACACCCAGCGCACCTGCGGGAAGTGCTCCTGTAAGTCCGCTTCGATCACGTTGATCGCATCGACCATCGCGCGGCCGCTATCGTAGTCGATCATTTCCGCCTGCACGGCGACCACCACGTGGCGCCCCCACTGCAGCGTGATCAGATTGATGATGCCGCGAATCTCGCCCCGCGCGCGCAAGTGCGCCTCGATTGCGCGACGCACTTCCGGGCTCGCCGATTCGCCGATCATCATCGACTTTACTTCGCGCGCCACCAGAAACGCGATCACCATCAGCAGCACACCGACGCCGATCGAACCCAGCGCATCGAACAGCGGATTGCCGGTCAGCATCGTCAGCAGCACCGCAACGAACGCGATCGCAAGGCCTGCGAGCGCGGCGATATCCTCACCCGCGACCACCAGCAACTCGGATTCGCGCGTTTCGCGGAACCAGCGCCACATCGATTTATCCGGATGGTTCTTGCGGATTTCGCGCAGCGCGCCCATTAGCGATAGCGTTTCGAGCACGACCGAGATGCCGAGCACGCCGACTGCCACGTACGCATGCGACAGCGGCTCCTGCACCTGCACGCGATGCACACCCTCATACACCGAGAATGCGCCGCCTACAAAAAACAGCAGCAACGCAACGATCAGCGAATAGAAGTAGATTGCGCGGCCCGCGCCGAGCGGATGCAGCGGGCTGGCCGGCTCGCGCGCCTGCCGTAGCCCCACCAGCAGCAGCACCTGGTTGCCGCAATCGGCGGTGGAGTGAATCGCTTCGGCGAACATCGAGCCGGAGCGCGTGAACGCAGCAGCGGCGAACTTGCAGATTGCGATGCCCAGATTGGCGGCGAGCGCGTAGAAGATGGCTTTCGGCGATTCTTCTTTCATCGTCGGTGGGGTTGTGTCGGGTGAGGGTTACGTCGGGCGACAGTTGCGGCGGCCCTTGACTGCAGTGTCAAACGACTTCGACGCGCGGCGCTCCGTCCAGCATTTCGCCGATCACGCTTGCGTGATCGAAGCCGTCGGCGCGGAAAATCGCCAGCACCTCGTCGACCGTATCCGGCGCGCACGCAACCAGCAGGCCGCCGGAGGTTTGCGGATCGGTCAGCAGCGTGCGTGCGACGTCGGGCAGGCTGGCGGCAAGCTGTACCTGCTCGCCGTACGACGCCCAGTTGCGGCCCGATGCGCCGGTCAGCACGCCCGCTGCCGCGAATGCGGCGACACCTTCGAGCCACGGCAGATCCGCATAGCGCACCCGCGCGACCAGCCCGGCGCCGCGCGCCATTTCGAGCGTATGACCAAGCAGGCCGAAGCCGGTCACGTCAGTCAGCGCATGCACGCCGGGCAACGCGGCAAGCGCAGTACCCGGACGATTCAGTTTGGTGGTCGCGGCGATCATCGCTGCATAACCGGCCTCGCCAAGCTGATTTTTCTTCAGCGCCGCGGACAGCACCCCGACACCCAGCGGCTTGCCCAGCACCAACACATCGCCGGCACGCGCATCGGCATTGCGCTTCACACGCTGCGGATGCACGACGCCCAGCGCCGCGAGGCCGTAGATCGGCTCGACCGAATCGATCGAGTGGCCGCCCGCCACCGGAATACCGGCCTGCGTGCAAACGTCTTCGCCGCCGCGCAGTACCGCGGCGATTACGTCGTGCGGCAACACGTTGATCGGCATGCCGACCAGCGCAAGCGCAAGAATCGGCTTGCCGCCCATCGCGTACACATCGGATAGCGCGTTGGTGGCCGCGATCCGGCCGAAATCGTACGGATCGTCGACGATCGGCATAAAGAAATCGGTGGTCGCGATGATCGCCTGCTCGTCGTTCAGCCGATAGACCGCTGCATCGTCGGCGGTTTCGGTGCCGACCAGCAGATCGGGAAACATCGGCAGCGGCACGCTGCGCCTGAGCAGGTCGGACAGCACGCCAGGCGCGATCTTGCAGCCGCAGCCGCCGCCGTGCGACAGGCTCGTCAGGCGGGGAGCGGTGGGGTTCGACGATTCGGATGGGTTCATGGCGAGCGTAGTGCAGTGATCGAAAGAACCCATATTATCGGCAATCTCGCGCGACGCTGCCGTGACTTCACGTTCAATGTCGCTCCAGCGCCGCCATTTCCCGCACCACCACCAGCAGCATCGACAGGCTCGTACCGCCTGCCGCGCGCAATTCGCCTAGCAATTGCGCATAGCGCGCGAGCGCCGCTTCACGCCGTTTGCACCACGCGTCGACCAGTTCCTGCGGTTCCGCCATCCCGGAGGCCTCGCCCGCTTCCACCAGCGCGCTGGTCGCAAGTGCGCGTTTCAGGCACGCCAGTTCCGCCAGCGCCGCGGCGCGCGCCATCACGTCCCAATGAGTGGGCGTCGGCAGCGTGGCGGCGCGCTCGCTGATCCAGTTGTAATTCAGCTGCGTGCCGAGCGCGAAGTACACGCCTGCGACCTGTTCGAGACTGCGCCCGCTCGCGGCCGCCACTTCGGCGATATCGAGCAGCGCCGCCGGAATCTCGCCACTCGCGACACGTACCGCCAGTTCGCTGTCGACCCCTGCATCCACCAGCACGCGCTGCCGCTCCGAAAGCGCTTCGAGATCCGCCGTGGGCAACAGCGCCGGCAATTGCGGCGCGAGGCGCTGCGCGGCATCGCGACAACGCGCGATCAACACCGCTGCGCCGCCGTCCTTCAGCTCGCCCGCCTGCAGATGCCGCAGGAACCACAACGCCGCGCTTTCCAGCAGATGCGTGATCTCGACGAACATACGCGCCTGCACGTCGTCGGCGACGCGGTTATCGAGCGCATCGATCTTGCGCCACACATCGTCGAGATCGAACACGCCACGCGCCATCAGACACGCGCGCACGATATCGCCGAGTTGCGCGGCGGTTTCCTCCATCAGCCGGTGCACGAACGAGCAGCCGACCCGGTTCACCAGTTCATTGGTCAGATACGTCGCGAGAATCTCGCGGCGCAGCGGATGCCGATACATCGGCTCGTCGAAGCGCTGTCGCAGCGGCTGCGGAAAGTACCCGGACAGCATGCCTGCCACCAGCGCGTCTTCAGGCAGATCCGAATCGAGCAGCGCGTCGTACAGCCACATCTTGCTGTACGCGAGCAACACTGCGCGTTCCGGCGAAGTCAGCCCTTGATTCGCCGCGCGCCGTTCGTTGATCTCCTCGTCGGTGGGCAAAAATTCGATCACGCGATTCAGGCGCCCGGCGCGCTCGAGCCAGCGCATCATCCGCGTTTCCGCATCGAGCATCTGCACCGCGTAGCGGCCGGCAATCGACAAGGCCTGCGTCTGGTAATAGTTGTCCTGCAGCACCAGCAGGCCCACTTCATCGGTCATTTCGGCGAGCAGCGCATTGCGTTGCTTGTCGGTCATCTCGCCGTCGGCCACCACGAGGCCAAGCAGAATCTTGATGTTGACCTCGTGATCCGAGCAATCGACACCGGCCGAATTGTCGATCGCATCGGTATTGATGCGTCCGCCGCGCTGCGCGAACTCGATGCGCCCCAACTGCGTGCAGCCCAGGTTGCCGCCTTCGGCGACTACCTTGCAGCGCAGTTCGCAGCCGTTTACGCGCACTGCGTCATTGGCGCGGTCGCCCACTTGCGTGTGCGTCTCGCGGCTTGCCTTCACGTAGGTGCCGATGCCGCCGTTGTACAGCAGATCGACCGGCGCCTGCAGGATCGCCCGCATCAGCTCGTTCGGCGCGAGCGCCGCCGCGCTGACGCCGAGTACGGCCTGCACCGCGCTCGACAGCGGAATCGTCTTGGCGCTACGTGGGAACACGCCGCCGCCGGCTGAGATCAGCGCGGTGTCGTAGTCGGCCCAGCTCGAGCGCTCCAGCGCGAAAATGCGCTGCCGTTCCGCGAAACTCGTAGCCGGATCGGGATTCGGATCGAGAAACACATGCCGGTGATCGAACGCTGCGACCAGCTTGATATGCGGCGACAGCAGCATCCCATTGCCGAACACATCGCCGGACATATCGCCGACGCCAACCACCGTGAAATCGGTGGTCTGCGTATCGACACCCATCTCGCGGAAGTGCCGCTTCACCGATTCCCACGCGCCGCGCGCGGTGATTGCCATTTTCTTGTGGTCGTAGCCGACCGAGCCGCCCGACGCGAACGCGTCGTCGAGCCAGAAGCCGTACTGCTGCGAAATCGCGTTCGCGTAGTCGGAGAAGGTGGCCGTGCCCTTGTCGGCGGCGACCACCAGATACGGATCATCCGGATCGTGCCGCACCACGTCTGGTGGCGGCACGATCTCGCCGCCGCTGCGGTTGTCGGTCAGATCGAGCAGGCCGCGCAGGAAGGTCTGATAGCACGCGACGCCTTCGCGCAGCCACGCTTCGCGATCGGTGAGCGGCGGCGGGTTCTTTACGACGAAGCCGCCTTTCGAGCCGACCGGCACGATCACGACATTCTTCACCATCTGCGCTTTCATCAATCCGAGCACTTCGGTACGGAAGTCCTCGCGCCGATCCGACCAGCGCAGCCCGCCGCGCGCGACGCGGCCGCCGCGCAGATGCACGCCTTCTACGCGCGGCGAATACACCCAGATCTCGAACATCGGCTTCGGTTCGGGCAGGCCCGGCACCTGAGAGGGATCAAATTTGAACGACAGATATGGCTTGGGCCGCCCCTCTTTGTCGCGGCGGAAGTAGTTGGTGCGCAGCGTCGCATTGATCACGCCGAGGAACTGACGCAGGATGCGATCCTCATCGAGATTCGGCACCTGATCGAGCGCGCCGCCGATCACTTTCAGCAAGCGCTCGATGCGCGCTTCGCGGCCAGTACCCGGCGCAGGATCGAAACGCGCGATAAACAATTCGACCAGCATGCGCGCGATCGCCGGGTTGCCGGTCAATGCGCGTTCGATGTATGCATCGCTGAACGTCGAGCCGACCTGACGCAGGTATTTCGCGTACGCGCGCAGAATCGTCACCTCGCGCGCGGCCAGATGCGCGCGCAGCACCAGCCGGTTGAAGTCGTCGTTTTCGATCGTGCCGGTCCACACCTGCTCGAACGCATCTTCGAACAGATCTTTCACGCGTTCGATATCGAATTCCGCGTCGTCGGCGAGTTCGAGGCCGAAATCGTGAATCCACGCCGGCGTTGCGTGCGATGTTTCGATCAGGTAAGGACGCTCCTCGTCGACGCGCACGCCGAGATGCTCGAGCATCGGCAAGCTGCGCGACAGCGCAATCGGCTCGCCCGCGCGATACACCTTGAAGCGGAACGCACGTGGGCCCGCTTCGATCGGCCGGTACAGGTTCATCGCCAGATGGCCGGTGCCCTGCACGCGCTCGATCAGCTCGATGTCGCGCACCGCCGTGCGAGCGGCGTAGTCGTCGCGATAGCCGGCGGGGAACGAATCGCCGTAGTGCTGCAGCAGACGATTGCCCTGCTCTTCGCCAAAGGCATCCAGCAGCGCGTCCGCGAGGTCGTCCTGCCAGCGGCGCGATACCTGCACGAGCCGCGCTTCGAGTTCGCGCGTATCGACGTCGCGCATCGCACCGGGCTCCGCGCGCACCACAAAGTGAATCCGCGCGAGTGTCGATTCCGACAGCAGCGGCGTGAACTCCACCGCCGAACCGTTGAACGCATCGATCAGCAGCTTCGCGATCCGGCGCCGCATATCGGTGTTGTATTTGTCGCGCGGGACGAACACGAGACACGACACGAAGCGGTCGAAGCGATCGCGCCGCACGAAGAGCCGCGTGCGCTGATGCTCCTGCAGCCGCAGCACGCCCATCGCGATGTCGTATAGCTCGTTTTCGTCGGCCTGGAACAGCTCGTCGCGTGGATAGGTTTCGAGTACCGTGACCAGCGATTTGCCCAGATGCCCCTTCGGCAGAAAACCGGCACGCCGCACGATGTTCGCGCACTTGCGGCGCACGATCGGGATTTCGGCGCTCGACACCATATAAGCGGTCGACGTATAGAGACCGATAAAGCGGCGCTCGCCGGCGATCTTGCCATCCGGTCCAACCAGCTTCACGCCAACGTAGTCAAGATAGCCGGGGCGATGCACGGTAGCGCGCGAATTCGCCTTGGTCAGGAAGATCGGTGAAGCACCCTTGATGATTTCCGCGGCAGCCGGCGGCAGCGGCGTCACATCCGCGCTGGCAGCGCTGCCGCCGCGCGCTGCCTCGCGCAGGATGCCAAGCCCCGAACCGGCAATGCTGCGCAAGCCGAAACCGCCACCGTGCGACACGAGTTCATAGTCGCGCTGGCCGAGAAACGTGAAATGATCGGCCACCATCCATTCGAGAAACGCGCGCGCTTCAACGCCATCCGCGGTGGTTTCGCGCGCCGCCATATCCTTGATCGTGCTGCGCGCGATCTCGACGATCTTCGGCCAGTCTTCCACCGAAGCGCGTACGTCGCCGAGCAGCCGCGCAATGTCGTCGCGCAACGCGTCGAGCCGTGCCGCGTCGCCGCAGCGGTCCACTTCGAAATGAATGAAGGACGCGAGCTGCGACTGCCCGTCGTCGGCGGTCGCACCGCCCACGCCGACTCGCGTAATCGCCCCGTCCTTGCCGCGCCAGATGCGAAACACTGGATGCAGCACCGAGTGCAGCGCGAGGCCCAGCCGATTCACCGCCATCGAAACGGAATCGACCAGAAACGGCATATCGTCGTTGACGATCTCGATGACCGTGTGGTCCGAGTGCCAGCCGTGCTGTTCGAGGATCGGGTTGTAGACGCGCAGCCGTTCGGTGCCCGGCACGAAGCGCTGGGCGGTTTGCCAGTGCGCCATCGCGGCGCCGTACAGGTCGGGAATGCTGCGGCTTTGCAGTTCGTCGGCGTCGACGAAATCGTAGTAATGCCGCAGGAAAGGTTCGATGACCGCAAAGGCGGGTTCGGGCAACCGGCCTCGCGCAAATTCGATTACGTCGTTGAGCAAGTGAGCAACGGCTTCCTCGTTCTTCGCAAGCATGGTGTCCTCCACAAAGGGCGGCGATCCACTGCATCGATAGACACGCATTATGCACCTAGCGTGTGAGGCCGCTGTGTGCAGGCGCACATCGTATGCGCAACGCGTGGCAGGCACGCTGTTACGCGAACCTGCCGGGCTGCGTCAGTGCATCGACATTCAGATGCGCCGCTTATGCATTTTTTTGTGCGTTTTTTAAAAGATTTTCATACGCGCCAACAATGGTTATTTAACGACATTAGCCAGGGTTCGTCTGGTTGGCGGATAAAGAATCGATGCACTAGTCTTTTAGAATCCTTTGCCGCAGCGGCAGGCTTCTCGCATTCACTCGTTCACAGCATGCAATCCGGCGCCGCGCTTTGCGGCTGCCTCAGTCCGTAGCCGGCCCGCGCCTGACTCCGCGCGCCGATCGCGCTACAACGCGATCGGGATGTTCAGAATTCGAACCCGCCAGCCTGACATGGAGACCGACCCATGAAGCGCGCGCCATTCAGACATTTCCGGATCATCAGCTATGCGACGCTATCGCTTTTTGTTCATTGCGAATTGCACGCACAATCGCTCGGCAATCAAACACAACAGGAAAACATCGAAACGCTTCGGCAAGAATTGAATAACCGGATCAAGGAACTCGACGCATTAAAACGCAAGCTCGCGGAACAGGAAGCGAATTTCCAGCAGCTAAGCCGGGCGCTCGATGCACAGGTGCTCGGAACGAAGCGTGGCGCGGGTGAGCCGGGCGGCAACGGGGCGGCTGCTGCCGCCGGGGCAGGCGTGGCGCAGGGCGCGGCACAACAGGCGCCGCAATCAGCTGGCGCCGCGCAGGCTGCGGCACCTGCACAGGCGCCTGCAGTTGGCGCGGCCACCGGTGCCGCGCAAAACACGACACAAAACACCGCGCAAGCCGAACCCTCCGCGCCGCAACAGCCGGTCGGGCAGGCACCCGTGCAAGACACCGCGCCACCCGCGGTGGCACCGATCTTCGATCAGCCGGGCGTGCTCACGCCGCGTCACCAGTTTGTCATCGAGCCTTCGTTCCAGTTTGGCTATTCGTCGTCGGACCGCGTCGCGCTAGTCGGCTACACGATCATCCCCGCACTGCTGATCGGCCTGATCGACGTGCGCGAGATCAAGTCGACCGTGCTGACCGGCGGCGTCGCGCTGCGCTACGGCATCACGAACCGGATGGAAGTGGAAGTGCGCGTGCCCTACGTCTATTCGACCAACGACACCGTCAGCCGCGAGATTTTCACCGGCAGCGCACAGGACAACGTGTTCAACAGCCATGGCAACGGTATCGGCGACGTGGAAATGACGCTGCGCTATCAGCTGAACGAAGGCGGCCCCGACAAGTTCTACTACGTCGGCTGGCTGCGCTTCAAGAGCACGACCGGCAAGAGCCCGTTCGACGTGGTGACCGATTGCGTGACGCGCTGCATCGGCAACACGACCGGCACCGGCCTGCCGCTCGAACAACCGACCGGTACTGGCTTTTATGCCGTGCAACCGGGCCTGACGTGGTTGTTTCCGAGCGACCCGGTGGTGTTCTTCGGCAACTTCAGCTATCTGCACAGTTTCGGTCGCAGCGATCTGAGCCTCACGCTGCTGAACGGCGACAAGCAGTTCGTCGGGCGCATTCAGCCGGGCGACATCTGGGGCTTCAATGTCGGTATGGGGCTCGCGCTGAACGAGAAGTCGTCGTTCAGTATCGGCTACGATCAGAGCATCGTGCTGCCGACGCATCAGAATGGCGAAACAGTGCCGGGCTCGGTGCGTGTCGTACTTGGCACGCTGCTGGTTGGCTACTCGTATCGGCTTTCGCCGAAGACCACGCTGAACTTCTCGCTCGGCGCCGGGCTCACGCGCGATACGCCGGACCTCACGCTCACATTCCGTTTGCCGATTCAGTTCTAGATGCGCTTGCGACCGTGTTGCGATGTACTTTCGTGAGCGGTGTGCAATGCGTGCATGCCGCTAACGGCCGCGCACTGCGCTCGTCAATGCGCTGTTCAGCGTCGCGCCGATATTCAGGTTCTTGAAGATCGACAGCGAATTGACCGTCGTGTTGATCGTCGTCAATGCCTGGATGCTCTGGTTGTTCAACGAATTCTGGATCACCGCGCCCGACAGCGACGGCACTGCGCCGCTTTGCACGACGTTGCCGGGACCGTTCTGCAATAGCGCGCCAGCATTCACCGAAGCGAGCGTCTGCGCCTGCTGCGCGGTGATGTTCGCAATGTCGGGGATGTTGAAGCTGGTGCTCGTCACCAGGTTGCCGTTCACGACCACCATCCGCGAAATGCCGAACGACACCTTCACGCCCGACGACAGATCGAAGCCGCCGCGCATCGTATCGAGGCGTGCGTCGCTTAGTACGGCGGGTGCCGAATACGACCAGTGCGGGTCTTCGGTGGCGCTGGCCGCGTGGGAGGGTGTTGCTGCCGGGGTGGTGGGTGCCGTTATCTGCTTGCGTTCACCGGAAGGATCGTCCGCGTGTGGCGGGACTGCAACCGGTGCTGCGTAGGAAAGCCGTGTACTGGTGTGGGGTGCGGGAACCTGAGCCGCTGCGGCGGTTTGCGCGGAATCGCTGCGCGATGACGTTGGCATTGGGTCCGCCGCTGCGCGTAACGGCAGCGCGGTACCAGCCTGAAGCGCACTGCTCGCCGTCCGAGCGCCTGACAATGCCGCTGCCGCGTGCTGTGCGTCGGCTGCTTGCTGCGCTTCGACCACCCGCTGCGCTTCGGCTGCCTTCTGCGCTTCGATTGCCTGCTGCGCCTCGATCGCCTGCTTCGCCTCGATCGCCTGCTTCGCCTCGATCGCCTGCTTCGCCTCAATCGCCTGCTTCGCTTCGATCGCCTGCTTCGCTTCGATCGCCTGCTTCGCTTCGATCGCCTGCTTCGCTTCGGTCGCCTGCTGCGCCTCGATCGCCCGCTGCGCTTCAACCACCTGCTGCGCCTCAAAACCCGCCGCCTGAACCGGCATTGCAATCGGCGCCGCATACGACACCGGCGGTTTGCGCACCGGCCGCCGCGCATCGGGAAGCAGCGCCGGCCGTGCGGGACGCAGCACATGCCGCACAGGCGGCACCGGCTGCGTCACAGGCCCGGCCTCCTCGACACGTGCCGCATTCTCGAGCGGCACCGCACGCACACGCGGCGCCGCTTGCGCCGCTTGCGCCACTTGCGCCGGCAGCACTTCCTGCGCCGGCGGTTCCACCTGCGCCAGCACCGGCGCCACGTGCGCCCCAGCGTCACCCCGTTCCAGTTCGTCGTCCGCTCGCGCAGCGGCAAACGGCATCGCCGCTTCCATGTCCATACCCGCCCCCGCTTCGGTCCGTACTGGATGGGCGATCTGCGCCGCGTAGGAAACAGCTACGCTGCACGCGCCGGTCGCATCGATGATGCATTGTGCATCTGTTTCGCGCGGCTCGACAATCGACAAACCATCCGTTGCGTGGTGCGTGTTTTCACCGGTTGACGCGCCCGCCGTCTGCGCCAACGAAGTGGCACCGTTTTCATTCGCCGACGCAGCCAGCGACACCGCGCCGCTACACATGAGCGCGGCCATCTGCACGAGCCTGACGGTTTGCGTTTGCATGTTCGCCCTTAGCTCAAAAGTCGCTCGGCCCGTGCTTCGGAATCACGACGAAATACAACCCATCGCGATTGACGCCGGTATAAAGCGGCGCGCTCGGCGCGACCCGCCAGTCGTCCGGGCTGTTGAACACGGCGCGCCCGGGTTTGTTGTGGATCACGAATAGAACCTGGTCCTCCCATTTTTTCTCGAAGCTTTCCTGCGGCACCGGGCGCGTGCCGGTAGCCGGATCGCCGATCAGCACGCGCTTGTTGCGCAAGCCTTTGACGACGACGAAATGGTGATAGCCGTTTTCGCTGATCAGCACGATCGCCGGCGTATTGGTCTCGGCGAGTTTCTGCAGCGGCAGTTCGTAGCCGTCCGCGACGAAACCGCGCCGCTCCAGAAAGCGCTTGATATCGAGCAGCGAGAAACCTTGCTGGCGGATCTTGTCCTGATCGCCGTTCTCGAACATCTCCTGAAACGCGACCTGCTCGCTGACCGGATAGCCGTACTGATACGTCAGCAGCGTCGCAACCGCCGCCGAGCCGCAGCTGAAATCGAACTGCTGCTTGATGGTGCGCTTGAAGCGGGCTTCCTTGAGGCTCGTCACGTGCATCGCGTAGTTGGCGCCGGACGGATCGATGATCGTCAGGTCGTCCGCCTGCGCGGCCGGCGCGGCTGACAGCAGACACATCAGCGCCAGCGCCGGCGCGAGTGCCGAAGCGCGTGCCGAAGCGAGCGTCATGCGCAGCGAGGTCGCAGCAGGCTTCATCGCGTGGCCCCGGTTCAGTCGCCGAAGCGCACGTTGAGCACCGTCGCGTTCTGGATCAGCACGTTCGCGCCGGAGTTCTGGATCACGGTCGGCAGGCCGCTCGCGTTCGAGAACGACCCCTGGCTGATCGAATTCGAGCCGGTGACGACGCGGTTCGCGCTGGTGTTCGTCAGGCTGCCGGTCAGATCGTTTTGACCGATCAGAGCGTCGCCGCCGCGGTGCGCGTCGAGTTGCGCAGCGCTCATCGCGATGCCGAAACGCGCGTCGGGTGCGGCTTGCGCGACCTCAACCGCACCATTCGCTTCGCCCACCGCCGGCGACGGCCCCACCGCCGACAGCACTTCGCCCGCCACCGCCCCACCTTGCCAGCAGCACAGCACGCCAACGCCTGCCAGCCACCACAGCACCCCAAAACCCTTGCGCGCTTGCATGAGCATCTCCCCAGTTTCGCGCGCGGCGCTACCCGCACCGCGCGCGACCCACCCGGCCTCGGTTATCGGCACCGGACAAGCGCATGAACCCACGCGCATGCCCAGCGCCGCAACCGAAGCCGCAGCCGATACCGCAATACGCCCTCGTCTGCGCACTGCGGCCGGCTCACGGACCCGCCTCGTACCAACGCGTACCGCTCAGTGCCCGACGCTCAGATTGGCCTGCACGGTCACCGCCTGCTGTGCAAGCGAAGCCGCGGCGCTGCTCTGGCTCATCACCGAGATGCCCGCCGCCGATTGCGCTGCTGCCGTCATCGTGTTGCTCATGTTGAACGAGCCGGCATTGACGGAATTGCTGCCGCCCGCGCCGCCCGCTCCTCCGGCTCCGCCGCTGCCGGCCGCACCCGTGCCGGTCGCACCTGCCGCGCCGGCCACACCCGCCGCGCCCGCTCCGCCGGTGGCGCCCGTCGCACTGCCGTTGCTGGCCGTGGACGTCGCGCTGCCGCTGGTCGCGTTGCCGCCGGTGCCATTGCCGCCGGCTCCGCCGTCGCCTGCCGTGGCCGTCGCCGCGCCGCCGTTGCCGCCGGTGCCGCTACCCGCGCCGCCGGTAGCCGTGGTCGGGGCGGTCGTGCCTGAGCCGCCCGTCGCCGTGCCGTCGCCGCCGGTGGCACTGCCCGCGCCACCCGCACCGCCCGCCCCGCCGACACCACCCGCCGAGGTCGCTGTCGCGTCGCCGAACCACGAGCCCGCACGGCCGCCATTGCCGCCGTCGCCGCCCGAACCACCTGCGCCGCCGTTACCACCCGCACCGCCACCGCGTGCGCCGGCAAAGCCGCCCGCCGCCGCGCTGCCAGCCAGAGCAAGACCGCCGCCGCCGGCACCGTTGCCGCCCTGCGTGCCGCCTGCGCTGGCGCGACCGCCGCGTGCGCCGTCGCCGCCGTAGCCAGTACCGCCGGTCGCGCCGGCATTCGTGACGGCGCCCGCGGTTGCGCTGCCGTTGCTTGCCGAGCCGCCATTGCCTCCACTGCCGCTATGGCCCGCATCGCCACCATTGCCGCCGACGCCGATGCCGCCATAGCCCGTGCCGCCACGCGCGCCGCGTCCGCCTGCGGCACTGCCGGTGTTGTAGGCGACGTTGCCGATGCCCGATACGCCGAGCCCGGTCACCGAACCATCGAGCTTGCCGAGCGCGACCGCCTTGTTGGTGTTGAACGAGTTCTGGCTGACCGCTGCGTACGATGCGATTTCGTTCGCATTACTGCCGGACTGGTTGGTCTGCGTCGAATCGGCTGACACCGTCGACGTATTCGAGCCGCTCGCGGTCTGGTTGCACGACGAGCCCGTGTCGCTACACGGGTTAGCCAGCGCGTAACCGCTGCAGCCGAGCGCCAGCACTGCCGCGCTCGCCATCAGAGTCTTTCTCATAGGAGTCTCCTTCGGTTAGTGGCCGACGGTGAGGTTGGCCTGAACGGTGACCGCCTGTTGCACGAGCGACGCCATCCCGCTGTTCTGGTTCATGACGACAATGCCGGCTGCCGATTGCGCGGCGCCCGTCATCGTGTTGCTCATGTTGAAGTTGCCTGCGTCGACGGTGTTGGTGCCGGCCGCGCCGCCGGGGCCGCCAGCCGCACCGTTGCCGATGCCGCCGTTGCCCGCGCCGCCTGCGCCGCCCGCGCCGCCAGCCGCACCTGCCGCGCCGACGCCGCCGGTCGCACTACCGTTGCTTGCGGTACTGCTCGAGTTGCCGTTGGTAGCCGTGCCGCCGGTACCGGTGCCGCCTGCCGCGCCTGCGCCGGCGGTAGCAGTCGCCGCGCCGCCGTCACCGCCGCTGCCGGTTCCTGCGCCGCCGGTGCCCGAGGTCGCGCCGGTGGTCGCCGCGCCGCCAGTGCCGCTGCCCGCGCCGCCCGTGCCGCCACCTGCACCGCCTGCCGCACCCACGCCGCCCGCACCGCCCGCACCGCCCGGCGAATTGGCGGTGACCGTCGAGCCACCGCGCGCGCCGCCACCATTACCGCCGTTGCCGCCGGCACCTGCATCGCCACCATTGCCGCCCGAGCCGCCGCCACGGCCGCCCGCGAAGCCACCGAGCGCTACGCTGCCCGCCGCACCGGCCGCACCGCGGCCATAGCCGTTGCCGCCTTGCGTGCCGCCCGCGTGCGCCGAGCCGCCGCGCGCGCCGCGGCCGCCATTGCCGTCGCCAGCCACCGCACCGGCATTGTTCGCGTCGCCTGCGCTCGCGCTGCCGTTGCTTGCCGAGCCGCCATTGCCGCCGCTGCCGCCGGCCCCGCCCGCACCGCCGTTACCGCCGACGCCTATCCCGCCAACGCCTGCCGCGCCCCTGCCGCCGCGTCCGCCCGCGGCACTGCCCGAGTTGTACGCAACGTTGCCAATATTGCTGACGCCGACATTGCTCACCGAGCCATCGAGCCGGCTCAACGCGACCACTTTGCTTGTGTTGTACGAGTCCTGCCACAGCTGCGCGCCCGACGCGATTTCATTGGCATTGCTGCCGGACGTCGAGCTCTGCGTCGATTGCGCGGAGCTGGTCAGCGTGTTGTCGCCGCCGTAGCTTTTCTGGTTACACGACGCATCGTTGCCACTACATGGATTTGCCATTGCGTAGCCGCTACAGCCCAGGGCCAGGGCCGCGGCGGTCGCCAATAAAGTTTTTCGCATGGAATCCTCCGGTTCGATAGGGGGCGGCTTGGCGGGACTGCGCCAATCCGCGGCCTACGACGCATAGGCGATGCCATGAATGCAAGGGGTTGAATCGCAAAAGAAATTCGCGCATTTCACGATACGCAATGAAAGCTGTCGAAGCGCGCAGTAGCGTTTTTTGTTTCTCGTTTGAAACAGCCAATCGGGCGATTTTCTTGTTTTTATTTTTCAGCGATTCGCGAGTCTTTTTATATTCAATTGCTTGCCGTCTCTTTGTGGGACACAGCGCAGCCTTGTGATTTGTTTCTGCTTTGGCACTCGCGCGGGCGTTTTCGTCTGAGCCATACAACGACATTACGCATATGATCGGGCTGAAAAGCTTACCGCATAAGGCTTCGCATGGCGCAACGCCAATCTGCACGGGGCTGGCAGGCCGTTTTCTGCAACCTCGAAAACGTATCCTTTGCGATGCGCCAGCTTACATACAGCAGAATTTCCCGACGCTGCGTGGCGTGTAGTCAGCGCGTTGCTGACCAACATTACAAACGAAGCGCTCGCTGCAAACCGTCTGGCAACGCACCAATCCAGCGCCCCTACCGGTTAATAAACATCATTAAATCCATTGAATAAATTATCAAAAAATCCGCACATTAAATAGGTTGGATAGCAATCGTAAAGCGGTTAAAAAAACGTCAATCCGGCGTGCGTTCGACCTGCTGTTCCGTTTGTGTATCCAGCGATAGCGTCCACTCTCGCACCTGCTCGACAGTCCACGCCGGATCGTCGTGCGGCAAGTCGTGGCCCGCCCATTCATGTTGCCGATGCGGCGCGCCCCACGCAGCCGCGAGGCTGGACGAACACACCGGATTCACTAGCCTGTCGCCACGCGACGACAGCACCAGAACCGCGCTCTGGGGCGCCGCCGACGCCGCGCGGTACCCCGCTGCCGCCGCCAGCTGACGCAGCGCGTTGGCGCGGCCCACCGGCGCGCTACGGCGGATCTCCGCCCACGCCGCGACGTCTGCGGCCTGCGCTTGCCGCGCGTTGCAGGTCAGCGCATGAATGGCCGCCTCGGCAGCCGGCGCGTCGCTCCACTTGCGCGCCACGTGCAGCAACGTCGGCCACGCCCGCGGCCGCAGCCGCTCGTGCATGCGGCTGAACGGCCGCAGGCTCGTGTTGATCAGCACCAGCCGCTCGATTTCCTGCGGATGGCGCTGCGCCCAGTCGGTCGCCACCATGCCGCCCAGCGACATCGCCAGTACGCGGCACGGCCCCGTCACACCGCTCTCGAGCGCAACCTTCCGCACGAAATCGACCATCTCCGGCACGTTCGCATACGAACGCAGCGGTGCGAATTCGCCGTTACCCGGCAGGTCGATCGGCAAGATCCGCGCGCTGCCGAACGCCCGTTGCAACAACGTCGGCAACGCGCCCCAGTGGCGCATTTCCCGCGTCAGGCCGCGCAACAGGATCCAGGTACTCATTGCTGAGCGGTCCGATACCAAAGGTCGAACGCACGCTGCAGCAGCTGCTGGCGGCCCGTGCCCTGCGGCAGCCAGCGCTGCGACGAATACGCGGCGCGCGTCAGGAAGTCGAGCAGATTCGCGTGCCGCCGCAGCACGCGCGCCGTGCGATGTGCTTTCACCGGGTTGAACATGCCTTGCCGCGAGAAAATCTGACGCGGGTTTTTCTTGATCCATAGCCACGAGCCGAGTTCGAGCGTCATCGGCAGAAAAATGTTCGAGGCCGGCGTGCGGTCATATGCGCAGTCCCACAGGTCGCCGTGCAGCAGGTATTGATGGCTTTGCGGCTCGAACAGATAGCCATGGTGCGGGTGCGCGTGCTCGAACATGGTCTTTAGCGCGAACATTTCCGGCAGATGCGGCATCGCGCGGCGCGTGCGCGCATACGGAAACCAGATGCTGTCGCGCCAGCCGTAACCGGAATGACAGTCCAGCGCAAAACTGAACGGACGTGCTGTCAGGTCACGCTCAACCACTTGCAGCAGCGCGACCGCCTCCGGCTCCATCGCCGCGCCGCGCCGGCCGCGATACCACGGCAGCCACGCGCCGAGGCGCTGCCCGCCGGCCAGCCACGGCACGTGTTCGTCCGCGTCCTGCGGGCCGTTGCGCATCAGGTCGACGCCATTCGGATTGGCGCGCGTCGCGGCCCACATGCCGCCTGGGTTCACGATCGGCATGAAGATCAGGCGCACCGACTGCAGTTGCCGCACCAGCAGTTCGTCCCATTCGAGCCGCCCGAGTAGCGAGCGCATGTAATCGAGCACCAGTTGCGAGCCGATCCGTTCGAGCCCGTGAATACCGCCGAAAAAGCCGATCGCCGGCGCGCGTGGATCGCTCGAACCGATACTCGCCGAAAAAACTGAGAACGACCGACCCCGCACCTGCGTTTCGCAGACGGTCCGGATCTCGAAACTGGCGCTGCCGCCGTCGAGAATTGCCTTCAGTTCTTCGTACTCCGCGAACGAATCGGGGAGAAAGCTGAGTGCCTGCATGCGTGCGCCGGAGGTGAGGGAAGCGCTGCGTTATTGGGGACGGCTCATGCACTGCCCGTCAATATAGCCTGCGCGCGATGCGAATACATGACAGTGGCGCGACACACATCCGTGCGTCATATCGATGACACAACACAGCCACATGGCGTGAGGTTACGTTCCGATACATATAGTCGTCTAGACGTTGCGACACCTTCACCTAACCGTCACAGTCGATTCCTAGAATGTGCCCGAACGTCCCGGAAGAACGGGCGACATCGACAGGATTTCTATGGAAGCCATTCGCATCGAACGTCTGAGCAAGACCTTCAGCAACGGCCGCAAAGCGCTCGACGAAATCGACCTGCGGGTCGAACCCGGCGAAATGGTCGCGCTGATCGGCGCATCAGGTTCGGGAAAATCGACCTTGCTACGCCATATCGCCGGTTTCACGCCCTCCGATGCACAACCGTCGCAGATCGAGATTCTCGGCCGGCCGATTCAGCAGAACGGCCGCATCGTGCGCGAAGTGCGCAGGATTCGCCGCGACATCGGCTTCGTGTTTCAGCAGTTCAATCTGGTCAATCGCATGTCGGTGGAAACCAACGTGCTGGTCGGCGCGCTGGCGCGGCTGCCGCTGTGGCGTCGACTGACCGGCGCCTTTCCGCGCGGCGAACGCGAGCTTGCACTCGCCGCGTTGCGCGAAGTGGGCATCGGCGATCATTTGCGTGAACGCGCGAGCAATCTGTCCGGCGGACAGCAACAACGCGCGGCGCTTGCGCGTGCGCTGGTGCAGCAGGCCCGCATCATTCTCGCCGACGAGCCGATCGCATCGCTCGACCCGGAATCGTCGCGTCGCGTGATGGACATGCTGCGCAAGCTGAACACCGCGCACCGCCTGACTGTGCTGGTGTCGCTGCATCAGGTCGACATCGCGATGCAGTACTGCCCGCGCACGGTCGCGCTACGGCGCGGCAAGATCGTCTACGACGGTCCTTCGGCGGACCTTACGCCCGCGCTACTGAAAAAGCTTTATGGCGACGACGCACGCGAACTGCTCGAAGAGCAGCAAGCCGCAGACGATGCGCCGCCATCGCAGCCGTACGTGTTCGCACTCGACCCGGTGCATTCGGCGTGATATCGCCGCCCCGGCAGCACCTGATAACTCCAAGCTGTCTTGTCTGATCGACCAACCTACACGGATTCTGAACACATGAAATTCTTGCGCTCACTGATCGTCGGCGTTGCCACGTTCGCCTGCGTTGCCGCTCATGCTGAAGACCTGAGCTTCGGCATCATCTCGACGGATTCGTCGGGCGTGCTGAAGCAACGCTGGCAGCCGCTGATCGACGACCTGAACCGGAAAACCGGCCTGCACGTGAAGGCGTTTTTCGCCACCGATTATTCCGGCATCATCGAAGGGATGCGCTTTAACAAGGTGCAGATCGGTTATTTCGGCAACGCTTCGGCGATGGAAGCAGCCGACCGTTCGAATGGCGAAGTATTTGCGAAGGCCGTCAATGCGAATGGCGATGCTGGGTATTACTCGCTGCTGATTACGAACGTCGACAGCCGCTTCAAGACGCTCGACGACGTGTTCAAGAATACGAAAGATGTGACGCTCGGCTGGGGCGATCCGAATTCGACGTCCGGTACGCTGATTCCGGGCTATTACCTGTTCGCGAAGCACAATGTAACGGTGTCGCAGGCGTCGTTCAAGTCGATGGTGCCGTCGAGCCATGAGGCGAATCTGCTGGCTGTGGTCAACAACAAGGTCGACATCGCTACGAACAATTCGGTGGAGATGGGCCGTCTGAAAGATCTGCATCCGGAGCAGTACGCGAAGGTGCGCGTGCTGTGGCAATCGCCGCTGATCGCGAGCGACCCGCTGGTGTATCGCAAGGATCTGCCGCAGGACACGAAGGACAAGCTGCGCAATTTCTTTGTGAACTATGCGAAGACCGATCCGAAAGAGAAGGAAGTGATGAAGAACCTGATGAGCTATAGCGGCTTTGTTGCGTCGTCGGATGCGCAACTGCTGCCGGTTCGCCAGGTTGCGCTGTTCCAGCAGAAGCAGAAGGTCGAGGCTGATACGCATCTGTCGGATGCGGATCGTAAGACTCAGGTTGCGGCTATCGATGCCAAGCTGAATGCGCTCAGTGGCGCTAGCGACAAGCAATGAATTCCGTCGATTTGAGCACCGGTCGCGATGCGGTGAAGGGCGTCAAGGGCGCGGCTACTGCTGCGGCGGCTGGCAAGCGTAGCTGGGTGTCGACGTTCGGCTGGGTGGCGTTGATTGCGGTGCTCGGTGCGTCGTGGCACGCGGCGGATATGCGCCCGCTCGATCTGTTTGCCGACGCGGGCAATATGGGGGAGTTCGTCAAGGACTTCTTCCCGCCTAACTTCAACGACTGGCAGTTGTATTTGCAGGAACTTGGGGTGACGCTTGCGGTGGCTGTGTGGGGTACGGCGCTTGCGATCGTCTGTGCGATCCCGTTTGGATTGATGTCGGCGAGCAATATGGCGCCGGCGTGGGTCGTGCAGCCGGTGCGGCGTGTGATGGATGCTTGCCGCGCGATCAATGAGATGGTGTTCGCGATGCTGTTTATCGTCGCGGTGGGGCTCGGGCCGTTTGCGGGTGTGCTGGCGTTGTGGGTGCATACGACGGGGGTGCTGGCCAAGCTGTTTGCTGAGGCGGTGGAGGCGATTGATCCCCGGCCTGCGGAAGGTGTGCGGGCTACGGGGGCTACGGGGCTTGATGAGATTATTTATGGTGTGCTGCCGCAGGTCATGCCGTTGTGGATTTCGTATGCGCTGTATCGCTTTGAATCGAATGTGAGATCGGCAATGGTCGTGGGGATGGTTGGCGCTGGGGGGATCGGTGTCGTGCTTTATGAGTCGATTCGATCGTTTGATTATGCGCAGACTACGGCGGTGCTGATTATGGTTGTGGTGGTGGTGACGTTGCTGGATGTGCTGTCGGCTAAGTTGAGGGAGCGGGTGATTTAGGGGGTTTGGGTTTTAGTTGTTATGGCAGTCCCCTGCTCTTTTTTGGCCATCCTCTGTTGCAGTACTGTCTGTTGTTACGAGCCCGCATCGGTTAACTGACCGAGTGCGGGCTTTGTTTTGGGGCCTATTGCCCCTGCTTCTTGAACTCCTTCCAGCGTGACGTATGCCGCATTTGCGCGATGCTCATGTGCTCCATGTCCATGCGGGCTTCTGAAGCGTAGTGCTGCGCGAGAGTTTCGAGGCCGTGGAGCAGCATTCTTTGCTCGTTGGGACGCCGTTCCTCGTCGCGTGCGATGGTGGTTGCCAACGCACTGAGTTGCGCCAGCTGATCGCTGGTGCGGGTGGCATGGTCGATTGCTGAGAGACTGAAGCGCTCGAGATGGGCGTGGCGTTTTTTGTGCTGCGTTTGCTTCGAAGAAGTCGATTGGATGGTGTGTTTGCTCATGATGTTTCCCTCACGGTGCGTGTTAATGCAGAGTGTTTTTGGTGAAACTCTTCAGGCTTCCACACCTGTTCATCGTTGCTTTGATGACAGTGGGATTATAGATTGGCACCTGAGTTTGGGGATCAACTTCGTGGGCTATTTTTCTCTCGATCCTAATGTTTGATTTTTTATTCGGATATTTTCTCAAGCGAGAAGCTGAATTTAGTATTGGGTTAAGAATATTCTTATCGCGATAATTCTTTGCTCGCTCAGGTGCTGCGAGTCGCTCGCCGGTTCCTCGTATCAGACCTTCTTTGCACGGCATGCAGATGGCGTTACATGAGCACCGAGAAATGCTCGATCAGAAAACTCCTATTTGATGTTACCTGTTGTATTCAGCTCAACAAGTGATCACATTTGTATCTTTGGACGTTAGTTTACAAGTCTTCAAAACTTGGCGTTCCGAAGTAACGGATGAACAGCAATAACTATCGGCTTGTCTTCAGCCGGATCAGAGGGATGGTTGTCGCTGTCGGGGAGACGGCTACGGCAGCAGGTAAGGAAACCGGGCAGACGTCTTGTGGTGTGGCGACGTCGGGGTTGTCCGGGCCGTTGGGCCTCGTATTCACGCTCCGGCAGATTCCTTGCGCGGCACTTGTGCTGCTGGGTGTGCTGCCGACGTGGTCCAGTGCGCAGATGGTGCCGGGCGGTGCGAACGCACCCTCTGTGGTCCAGACGCAAAACGGCCTCGACCAGGTCAACATCAACCGGCCATCGGGCGCAGGTGTCTCGATGAACACCTACGGCCAGTTCGATGTGCCGCAGCGCGGTGCAATCCTCAATAACTCGCCGACGATCGTGCAGACGCAGCAGGCGGGGTTGATCAACGGCAATCCGAACTTCGGGCCCGGCCAGGCTGCACGTGTGATCGTCAACCAGGTCAACGGTGGCGCGGCGAGCCAGATCAACGGGCATCTCGAGGTCGCGGGCCAGCGCGCGGAAGTCGTTATTGCGAACGGCTCGGGGATCAGCGTGAACGGCGGTGGTTTTATTAACACGTCGCGGGCGATTCTCACGACCGGTACGCCGAACTTTGCACCTGATGGGTCGCTATCGGGCTTTAACGTCAGGGGCGGCGATATCTTCGTGCAGGGCGCGGGCCTGAATGCGTCGAACATCGATCAGGTCGATCTGATCGCGCGCGCGGTCAAGGCCAATGCCGCGATCTTTGCGAAGAATCTCAATGTGGTGACGGGCGCGAACGCGGTCGACCACGACACGCTTGCGACGACGCGCATCGCGGGAGAAGGCGATGCCCCGGTCACCGGTGTGTCGATCGACGTGGGTTATCTCGGCAGCATGTACGCGGGCCGGATCTTTCTGGTGGGCACTGAAAAAGGCGTGGGCGTCTCGACCCAGGGCATTCTTGCGGCTGATGCGGGCGACCTGATCCTGCAGGCGGATGGCAAGCTGGTGCTCGCCGGACAGACCAGTGCGAGCGGCGACATCAGGGCGAGCGCGCGCGACGGCATCGACAACAGCGGGACGACGTACGCGCAGCAGAACGTCAGTCTCAATACGGCGGGAGCGCTGGCGAATAGCGGCGTAGTGGCCGCAAAGCAGAACACGGCGGTTAGCGCTGGCAGCGTCACCTCAACTGGCACACTCGGCGCAGGCGTCAACAGCGATGGCACGACGGCGGGTACGGGCGACCTGAGCGTGAACGCGACGGGCGCCCTCAGCAATGTCGGCGGCACACTGTCGGGCTCCGCAGTGACGGTGGCCGCCTCCTTCATCGACAACACGAACGGCGAGATCAGCGGCGATACGCTCAGCCTGTCGACGACCGGTGCGCTGGTTAATCGCAGCGGCAAGCTCACGCAGTACGGCACCGCTGATGAGTCCATCCACGCGGGCGGCACACTCGACAACGCGAACGGCACGATCGTATCGAATGCCGGCAATCTTCGTATCGCGGCGGGCAGCATCGCAAATGACGGCGGCGCGATCCAGCACGCCGGAGCCGGCGAGCTTGACGTGAACGCAGTCGCAGCAATGTCCAACGTCGGCGGCAAGGTGCTGACCAACGGCGCGCTGGCCGTCAGCGGTGCGAACCTGAACAACACTGGTGGCACGTTGAGCGCGCAGAAGTCCGCGCAGGTTAGCGGCTCGACCGGCATCGTCAACCGTAACGGCGCGATCTACGGTGGCGAGACTCTTACCCTCTCGACCCGGGGTGGCATCGACAACACGGGCGGCTCAGTCCAGACCGCCGGCGATCTGGATCTGAATGCGGCCGGCACGCTGGTCAACACGCAGGGCACCGTGTCGGCCAACAGCGCACACGGCGCGCTGACTGTCACCGCCAGCGATATCGACAACACGTCCGGCAAGCTTGCGAACGCGGGCGATGGCACAACGAACGTTACGGCATCGAGCGTGACCAACACGGGTGGCACGCTGGGCGGTAACGGTGACGTCACCGTCAATGCGCAGACGCTCGTCAACGATACAGGCGCGAACCTCGTCGCAGCCGGCACGGCGAACCTGAACATCACACAGACGGTCAATAACACGGGCGGCACGCTCTTTGGTGGCACGGCGCTGAACCTGGAACAGGCCGCCGTGAACGTCATCAACGACGGTGGCACGATTCTCGGTGGCCTCGACGTATCACTCGCCGTTGGTGCGCTGTCGAATGCGGGCGGCTCGATCCGCGCAAACCGTGATGTGAGCGCAAGCGGCGCGATGAGCGGCGACGGCAACATGATCGCCGGCCACGACCTGGTGCTTGCAGCGACCGGCGACTACACGAACGACGCCGCGAACAACCTGCGTGCCGACCACGACATGACGGTCAGTGCGAGCGGCACGCTAACCAATACGGGAACACTCGCCGCGGGCGGCGCCCTGACTGCAAGCGGCACGGAGGTTATCAATGCCACGAGCGGCGTGCTCAACTCGTCCGCCACCAGCGTCAATGCAGCCGGCACATTGGTCAACGACGGCCGCATCGAGGGCGACGCGGTCCGCACGCACAGCACCACGCTCGCCAACACAGGCACAATCATCGGCAACGACGTGCAACTGTTCTCGACGGACATGACGAATTCCGGCGAGAGCGCCGTGATCGCGGGCGCGCAGTTCGTGGGCCTGTACGCATCAAACTCCGTCACGAACGCCGATGGCGCGCTCATCTACAGCATGGGCGACCTGGAGATTGGCAAAGACAACGCCCGCGACACCGGGGGCCTCCTCGGCAGCCAGACGAACACGCTCACGAACCGTGCCGCCGATATCTCCGCGGACGGCAACATCGACATCGCCGCGCGCACGCTGACCAACGTCCGCACGGGCGTCGTCACACAAGCGGGCGCACCACAAACCACCGCCACACAGACGCTGACACTGTGGACGGCGGGCATCCCGATCGGCGACCTGCTCAAAACACACAGCAGTTCGACCTTTGCGCAATGGAGCTGGACACCGGACAAGGCCCCGCTGAAAGGAGAAATGATTGACAGGCTGAAGGTGCCGGTCAGCGTGACCGTGCCCAGATCACAGGTGAGCAGCCTGGACACGGCCGCCCAGACGTTCTCGCTGACGCGGCCGCTCATCGAGGTCTACTCCGACGATTCAAAGACGACCGAGTTCTGTAACGACCACGGCTGCCAGCAAAGGCCGGTGCCGCAGACGCGTGATATCGCGACGAACCCGGTGCAGTGGTACAACAGCATCACCGATAACGGCGACTCGTACACCATCACGTTCTGGCCGGACTTCGATCCGCAGAAGCATATCCGGCCGGACCAGGCCAGGGTGGATGAAACACTCGGTGACGACAAGCACGACTATGTCGAAACCTCGCGTACGGTAACGACCACCACCGCCACCGACACACTCATCAGCGCCGGCCGCGCGGCGACGATCCAGGCGCAGGGTGCAATCCGTGTGAATGCGGACGGCGGATCGGTCAGCAACGAATCGTCGACGATGGCCGCCGGCGGCGACCTCGTGCGCCGGGCGAACGGCGGCAGTGTGAGCGACACCGGCACCGCGCTGCGGCAGACCGTCACCGGCGAACAGACGTCGACGTTCTACTGGCACCAGAAGACGGGAGGCGATAGCGATACGAAGACGGTGAATACCGCCATCGCCGGGAGCGGCGCCACGGTGGACGCGTTGCCGGCGATTGCCTCATCGAATGCAACGGTGCAGACCGATGCCGCGACGATCACGATCGCGTCGGTGGATCGCAACGGGCAGACGGTGACCGGCTCCGGCGTGACAGGTGGCAGCGCGGATGGAACCGTAGCTGGACAACCGGTCGTGCCACTGCAGACACTCGGCGGCACGAGCGACGGCATCCCGAACCTGAAACTGCCGGCCGGTGGTCTCTACACGTACCACGCCGCTCCGGACGCGGCCTATCTGGTCGCCACCGATCCGCGTTTTACGCAGTACGCGAACTTCATCAGCAGCGACTACATGCTGGGCCAGCTCGGGATCGACCCGATGAAAACGATCAAGCGGCTTGGCGACGGCATGGTCGAGCAGATGCTGATCCGCAACCAGATCACACAGCTGACCGGCCGTACGTTCCTGGCGGGCTATACGGACAACATGGCCGAATACACGGCGCTCATGACGAACGGCGTCGCGTACGCGAAGGAATTCGAACTCACGCCGGGCATCGCGCTGAGCGCGGAGCAGATGCAGCAGCTGACCACCGACATGGTGTGGCTGGTGTCGCAGGACGTGACCCTGCCCGATGGATCGCACCAGACGGTGCTGGTGCCGCAGGTGTATCTGG